>NZ_CP024307.1:1282500-2482500 GCF_002944405.1 Sinorhizobium fredii
CTCTTCGTCGCCGTGCATGAGCAGTTCATGACCGACACCGCCCGGCTTGCCGACATCGTCCTGCCGGCAACGATGTTTCTGGAGCATGACGATCTCTATCGCGGCGGCGGACACCAGCACATTCTGATCGGCCCGAAGATCGTCGAACCGCCGTCGACGGTGCGCACCAACCTGTTCGTCATCGAAGAACTGGCAAAGCGCCTCGGCGTTGCCGATCGAACGGGCTTTGGCCTCTCGGAGCGGCAGCATATCGACAGGCTGCTCGCCAATTACGGCCTCGGCTACGAAGAAATGAAGGAGCGGAAATGGCTTGATTGCCAGCCCGGGTTCGAGGAAGCGCATTTCCTCAAGGGTTTCGGGCACCCGGACGGCAAGTTCCGCTTCAAGGCGGACTGGACCGGAACACCCGCACCGAACCGGCCGCCGAAATCGATGGGCCCGCAGGGACCGCATGGCAGCCTCCCCGAGTTTCCCGACCATGTCGATCTGATCGAAATCGCCGACGGCCGTCATCCATTCCGGCTGGCGACCTCGCCGGCGCGTTCGTTCCTGAACTCGACGTTTTCCGAGACGCCCTCTTCGATCGAGAAGGAGGGGCGCCCGGAGGTCATGATCCATGTGGAGGACGCAGCCGGGCTCGGCATCGCCGACGGCGATATCGTCCGGCTCGGTAACGACCGCGGCGAGATCCGACTTCATGCCAGGATCGGCGGCGGTGCGCGCCGCGGCGTGGTGATTGCCGAGGGTCTCTGGCCGAACGGCGCCCATCTCGATGGCGAGGGGATCAATATCCTGACCGGTGCGGACGCGGTCGCACCCTATGGAGGGGCGGCCTTCCACGACAACCGGGTCTGGATGCGCCGGGCCTGAGCAGCCATGTTCGACACGCGCAGCATGCGTGTGAAAACGCTTTCATCAAGGATCACCCATGACGCAGCATGAAGACCCGCGCATCCGGATACTCGACCGCCGGTCTCTCTGGAAGGGCTTCATCAGCCTCGAGCAGGTCACCCTCGAGCAACAGATGTCCGACGGCAGGACTGCCCGCCTCGTTCGCGAGGTGCACGATCATGGCCGGGCAGCGACGATCCTGCTTTTCGACCCGGAACGCCAGATCGTCGTGCTCGTCCGCCAGTTCCGCCTTCCCGTCCTGCTGCAGGGGGAGCCCGCCTATCTGGTCGAGACGCCGGCGGGCCTGCTCGACGGCGAGGCGCCGGAAGTGGCGATCTGCCGCGAGGCGATGGAGGAGACCGGCTATCGCATCGAGAGTGCCATGCATCTCTTCGACGCCTATATGAGCCCCGGTTCGATAACCGAACGGACGAGTTTTTTCCTCGGCCGCATCGATACGTCCAAGAAGGTGGCCGCCGGCGGCGGGCTGGCGCATGAGGGCGAAGACATCGAGGTGCTGGAAATCGCCTTGGACGACGCCGTCGCAATGATCGGCACCGGCGAAATCTGCGATGCCAAGACGATCATGCTTCTGCAATGGGCCGTGCTGAACCGGGCGGCGCTCGCGGGCT
This sequence comes from Sinorhizobium fredii, assembly GCF_002944405.1. Taxonomy (NCBI): domain Bacteria; kingdom Pseudomonadati; phylum Pseudomonadota; class Alphaproteobacteria; order Hyphomicrobiales; family Rhizobiaceae; genus Ensifer; species Ensifer fredii. Next base: position 1,284,024 of record NZ_CP024307.1, read on the forward strand.
AACCCCTTGATACGGCATACATTACCGATAATTCACTTTTTGTCGGCGATGCGCTGAGGTAAATCCCTCGTGTCTACTCCAACGACACGGGCGATCCATGACGTCCCCTTCTACCCCCCACGAGATTGAAGCGCAGCCAGAACCGGCCGAGATCGGGTGGCGGCCATTCCTGAGGCGCAATCAACGTTATCTTTCCGCCTTGGGCATCCTCCTGATGATCGCGCTCTTCGGGGTGGCGATTTTTCACCTCACTGCCGAAGTGCAGTATGAGGATGTGGTGGCGGCACTGGCAGGCACGAGCTGGAGCGCGGTGGCAACCGCCATTCTGCTCACTGGTCTGAGCTTTCTTGCGCTTACCTTCTACGACGTCGGCGCACTCGACTACGTCAAACGCAAGCTCCCCTATGTCGACGTCGCTCTGACGGCATCCTGTGCCTATGCTGTGGGCAACACCGCGGGCTTCGGACCGTTGAGCGGCGGCGCGATCCGGTACCGTTCCTATTCCCGTCTCGGCCTGGAGCCCGATGAAATCGGCCGGGTCATTGCCTTCGTCACGCTCACCTTCGGCCTCGGCCTTGCCGCCGTCGCCTGCCTCAGCCTGCTCGCCGTTGCCGAATATGTTGCGCCGCTGATGGGGATCGAGCCGTTCTGGCTGCGGGCAATCGCCATGCTCGTGCTTGCCGCCATGCTCGCGGTCATGGTGGCGGCGCGGAGCGGTCATGAGGTGAGCATCGGCCGCGTCACCCTGCGCCTGCCGGATACCAGGACCTCGTCGCGTCAGTTTCTGGTAACGGCGCTTGATCTCGCTGCCTCCGCTACGGTGCTCTACGTGCTGCTGCCGTCGGGCACGATCGGCTGGCCGGCATTCCTGGCGATCTATTCCGTCGCGGTCGGCCTCGGCGTGCTGAGCCACGTCCCGGCCGGGTTGGGGGTCTTCGAAACGGTGATCGTCGCGACCCTCGGCCGGGCCGCTGATGTCGATGCGGTCCTCGGCGCACTGGTCCTCTACCGTGTGATCTACCATGTGTTGCCGCTGCTGATCGCCATTTTTGTGATCATCGGCATGGAGCTCCGCCAGCTCGCTGGACATCCGGCCGCGTCCAGCCTGCGCCGCGCCGGCGGACGGATGACGCCGCTGCTGCTTGCGACACTCGCTCTCGTGCTCGCCCTGATGCTGGTTCTTTCGAGCGTCACGCCGACGCCGGACGAGAACCTGGCCTTCCTCGCCGACCATGTCTCCCTGCCGATCGTCGAAGGGGCGCATTTCCTGGCAAGCTTGCTGGGCCTGGCCCTGGTCATCGTCGCGCGCGGGCTGGCACTGCGGCTCGATGGCGCCTGGTGGGCATCGGTCGTCATCGCGCTCACCGCGCTTTTGCTCTCGCTCGTCAAGGCGGTGGCGCTCGTCGAAGCAGGCATGCTCGCCTTCTTCATCCTCGGCCTCCTCGCGAGCCGCCGGCTTTTCGTCCGTCCCGCTTCGCTGTTCGGGCAGGCGCTGACAGCCCCCTGGCTGATGGCGATGGGCGTCATCTGCCTCGGTGCGTATGTCGTTCTGCTCTTCGTCTATCGAAACGTCGATTACAGCCATGAGCTCTGGTGGCAGTTCGAGTTTTCGGCGGAGGCGCCGCGCGGCCTGCGCGCGCTGCTGGGCGTGACGATCGGCGCGACCGCCGTGGCGATCTGGAGCCTCATGCGGCCGGCCACCACGGCAGTGGCGCCCGCATCCGAGGAGGAGCTCGAGCGCGCCATCGCCATTCTCGACGCCCAGGACATGTCTGATGCCAACCTGGTGCGGATGGGCGACAAGAGCATCATGTTCTCGGCGGACGGCCGCGCCTTCATCATGTATGGCCGCTGGGCGCGCTCCTGGATCGCACTTTTCGACCCTGTCGGGCCCTTGGATGCCTGGCCGGACTTGATCTGGCAGTTCATGGAGACGGCGCGTTCCAACGGCTGCCGTGCCGTCTTCTATCAGGTCTCGCCCAAGGGCCTAGCTTACTACGCCGATGCGGGCTTGAGGGCCTTCCGCCTCGGCGAGCTCGCCGAGGTCGACCTTGCGCGCTTCGAGATGAAAGGCGGCAAATGGGCGAACCTGCGCCAGCAGGTGAGCCGCGGCCAGCGGGATGGGCTGGAATTTTCACTGGTGATGCCCGCCGATGTGCCGGCGATCCTGCCGGAACTTGCGCAGATATCCGATGCCTGGCTTGCGCACCACAGCGCCCGCGAGAAGGGCTTTTCGCTCGGCGCCTTCGATCCGGGTTATCTTGCGGAACAGCCGGTGGCGATCCTCAAATGCAATGGCCGCATCGTCGCCTTCGCGAACATCCTTGTGACCGGCACCAAGGAAGAGGGATCCGTGGATCTGATGCGCTTCTCGCCGGAGGCGCCCCGGGGCGCGATGGATTTCCTGTTCGCGCAGCTGATGGAATATCTGAAGGCGCAGGGCTATCGTCGGTTCAATCTCGGAATGGCGCCGCTTTCCGGCATGTCCTCTCGCCGGCTGGCCCCGGTTTGGGACCGTGCGGGACGGACCTTCTACGAGCACGGCGAACGCTATTACAACTTCAAGGGCCTGCGCGCCTTCAAGTCCAAGTTCCATCCGCATTGGCAGCCACGCTATCTGGTAGCGAGCGGCGGGCTCAACCCGATCCTGGCGCTGATGGACGCGACCTTCCTGATCGGCGGCGGCCTCAAGGGAGTGATAAGGAAATGACAGTCATGGGCAAAGTTCGGAAAGCCGCGATCCTCGCGGCCCTTGTCCTCGGGGCGGCCAACCTCTCGGCCGCGGCCGAGGACGCGCAGAAGTTCGACACAGGGATGATCCCGTCGCCGCATATCCTGTTCCCCAATCAAGAGGCGGCAGGACTCGTCGTGCTGCTTTCGGATGCCGGCGGATGGACGGCGAGGGAGGATACCGCGGCTCGTGCGCTTTCCGACGAAAACGCGATCGTCATCGGCATCGACCTGAAGGCCTATCTGGCGTCGCTCGCCAAGGACGACGGTGACTGCATTTATACGGTCTCCGACCTCGAATCCTTGAGCCAGCAGGTGCAGCGCGCGGCGGGCAGCGGCGCCTATCGCCCGCCTGTCATTGCCGGTGTCGGCGCCGGCGGCGCAATGGCGCTGGCGATCGCCGCGCAATCCCCCGCCGCGACGATCGGCAGGACGCTTGCAGTCGATCCAGAAGAAGGAATCGCTCTGACCAAGCAGCTCTGCACGCCGGCCGAGAAGAGCCGCAAGAACGACCGCATGGTGTACGGCTTGACCGACGGAGCCTTGCCCGACCCGGTATCCGTCACCTTTTCTCCGGCAGCGTCTGCGGCAGGTCGAGACCATGTCGCTGCGCTTGTCGAGAAGCATTCCGAAATCGAGACCCACGAGACGGACGACGAAGCCTATAAGGCGCTCTCCGACGCGCTGTCGGATTATCTAGGGGAGGATGACGAAGCGGATAATCCGTTCGGATTGCCGCTGACGGTCCTCGACGCCAAGCCGAGCCGCGATACGATGGCGGTGATCTATTCCGGCGATGGCGGCTGGCGCGATATCGACAGGGAGGTCGGCAATGTCCTGCAACAGCAGGGCGTTCCCGTCGTCGGCGTGGATTCGCTGCGCTATTTTTGGGCGGAGCGCCAGCCGCAGGAGAGCGCCAACGATCTTCAGCGGATCATCGACTACTATCGCAAGCGGTGGAATGTCCGAAACGTGCTCTTGATCGGCTACTCCTTCGGCGCCGATATCCTGCCGCGCATCTATAACCTGCTGCCGCCCGCAGAGCGGGCGCGCGTCCGCCAGGTGACGCTGATGGCGTTGTCGCATCAGGCGGACTTCAAGATCTCGGTCTTCGGTTGGCTCGGCGCGGAAGGGGCGGGCAGCGCGGGCGACCCGGTCGACGACATCAAGGCGATCGATCCGTCGCTGCTCCAGTGCTTCTACGGAACCGAGGAAGAGGACGATGCCTGCCCGGAACTGAAATCATCCGGCGCCGATGTTGTCGCTATCGAAGGGGGCCATCATTTCGACGAGGACTATCCGGCCCTGACGCGTCGCGTTCTCGACGGCCTAGACCGGCGGCTCGCTCAGGCGAAGTGAGCCGGCGCTTCCAATTGACCACCCCTCCACAATTGATCGGAAGGTGGGCGGTCTTGGCCGCACAAGATGAGACATTCGCTGGCCGCTGGGGTATGATTGGGTCGGCCTGGAATTCTGGCACCCGAGAGTGGCAGTACACGAAGACTGGGTGGTCACATGAACGATCCGACGGTGCACAGACGTTTGACGGCCATCCTCGCTGCAGACGTCGTGACGTACAGCCGCCTCATGGGCCAGGACGAGGCAGGCACTCACGCGGCATGGAAATCGCACCGCCGGGAACTGATCGACGCCAAGATAGCCGAGCATGAGGGTCGCATCGTGAAGCTCACGGGCGACGGATTCCTGGCGGAATTTCCAAGTGTTGTAAATGCTGTCACCTGCGCGGCCACGGTCCAGCGGGGTATGGTGGAACGCAATGCGGGTGTGCCGCAGCGCAGCCGGATAGAGCTTCGGATGGGCATCAACCTCGGGGACGTGATCGTCGAGGGCGATGACATATTCGGGGATGGCGTCAATGTGGCGGTTCGACTTGAAAGCATAGCGACGCCCGGCGGGATCGCGGTCTCTGCAGCCGTTCGAGATAACGTCGGCAATCGGCTCGATCTTCGATTCGAGGATATGGGCGAGCAGGCACTCAAGAACATCGACCGTCCGGTGCGCGCCTATGGCATTACCCTGGACTTTCCTACGGCTCTCCGAACGACCGGTTCGGATTCTAGCCAGCAAGATCCTTGGGAGATCGAAAAGCCGTCGATCGCGGTTCTACCTTTCAACAACATAAGCGGTGACCCAGAGCAGGAGTATTTCAGCGATGGGATCACCGAGGACATCATTACCGATTTGTCGAAAATATCCGGCCTGTTCGTCGTCGCCCGCAATACTGCCTATACATACAAGGGCAAACCGGTGAAGGTGCAGCAGGTGAGCCAGGATCTAAGGGTCAACTTTATCCTGGAGGGAAGCATCCGCAAGGCCGGGTCGCGTGTGCGCGTTACCGCGCAGCTCGTGGAGGGCAAGGGTGGTGGTCATGTATGGGCCGACCGCTACGACCGTGATCTCACCGACATATTCGCCCTGCAAGACGAGATCACCCATACCATCGTCGACCATCTGAAGGTCAAGCTGCTGCCAGAGGAGAAGAAAGTCATCGGTCGAGTCCCGACGGGGAATTTCGAGGCCTATGCGTATTACCTCAGGGGTCGGCATTTTCTGCACTGGCACTGCAAATCGCATTACGTGCTTGCGAAGCGCATGTTCGCAATGGCTGTCGAACTCGACCCGCTTTATGCGCGGGCCTATGCGGGAATCGCGGACTGCGATTCCTTCCTCTTCCTTCACTATAACGCCGATGTCTCGATTGACGGCATTCTGGCGACGAGCGCCAAGGCGCTGGACCTTGAGAGCGGCCTGGCAGAAGCGCATGCTTCACGTGGCCTCGCCCTCTCGCTTCGCGAGCGGCATTCGGAAGCGATGGCAGAGTTTGAGCAGGCGATCGCCCTCGATCCCAATCTTTTCGAAGCTTACTACTTTTATGCCCGTGCCTGCTTTACGCAGGGTAAGCTGGATGAAGCGGCCCGGCTTTTCCTGCGCGCCGCAGAACTCAAGCCGGATGATTACCAAGCCTTGCTTGTGCTCGTTAACATTCTCCGATCACTCGGGCGCGATCAGGAAATGAGGATGGCGGCACAGGAAGGTGTTGCGCGGGCCGAGCGTGAGCTCAGGCTGCGTCCGGAGAATGCGAGACCCGCCTATTTGGGAGCCTTGGGTCTCGCGGCGCTTGGAGACCACGACCGTGCTAAGGAATGGGCAGGACGCGCCTTGACCATCGATCCCGACGATCGTCTGGCGAAATACAACGTGGCCTGCTTTTACTCGCTCGAGGGTGAACATGACCGGGCAATCGATCTGCTCGTGGAGCTTCTCCCGCGCGCCACCCACGAAACAAAACGATGGGTGAAGTACGACTCGGACCTCGATCCCATCCGAGAACATGCGCGGTTCCCGAAGGTGCTTGAACTCCTCGGGTAAGAGACTTTGCCCTGTTTCAAAGCGCCGGAGAAATCAGCGCGCCAGAGGCATCGCCGACCGTGTGGCTGACGGCCCGCCCATCCTGCATCGTGACCTTGCCCTCGGCGACCTGTCGGAGCGCCAGCGGATAGGTCTTGTGCTCGACCGTCAGGACGCGCGCGGCGAGCGTCTGCGGTGTGTCGCCGGCAAGGATCGGGACGGCGGCCTGGGCGATAATCGGGCCGTCGTCCATGCCCTCGGTGACGAAATGCACCGTACAGCCGGCAAGCTTCATGCCCGCCTCGAGGGCGCGTTGATGCGTATGCAGCCCCGGGAAAAGCGGCAGCAGCGACGGATGGATGTTGAGGATCCGGCCTGCGTGGCGCTTTATGAAGGCGGCGGACAGCAGGCGCATATAGCCGGCAAGGCAGATGATGTCCGGCTGCAGCCGGTCGAGCTCGGCGAGGATCGCCGCTTCGTGATCTTCCTTGCTTTGGAAGTCCTTGCGCACGAACGAGGCTGTGGCGATGCCGAGCGCTGCCGCCTTGGCAAGGCCGCCGGCTTCCGCCTTGTCGGAAATGACGGCAATGATTTCGGCCGGAAAATCCGGTTCGGCCGCGGCTTTCGCCAGCGACAGCATGTTGGAGCCGCCGCCGGAGATGAAGACGACCACCTTTTTCTTCCTGGCCGGGGATAGACTCATAGGGCGAGGCTGCCCTTGTAGATCGTGCCGGCGGCACCCTCTTCGCGCGCCACCATGCGGCCGAGCGGGAAGACGGTTTCGCCTTCACCGGCAAGCACCGCCGCGACCCTGTCGGCTTCCGCTGCCGGAACGACGGCGATCATGCCGACACCGCAATTGAAGGTGCGCAGCATCTCATTGGCGGCGACGCCGCCTGTCTTGGCCAGCCAGGAGAAGACCGCCGGCGGCTTGACGGCGTCGAGGTCGATCTCGGCGGCGAGATGCTTGGGCAGCACGCGCGGAATGTTTTCCGGAAAGCCGCCGCCGGTGATGTGCGCCAGCGCCTTGATCGCGCCGGTCTCGCGGATTGCCTTCAGGAGCGGTTTCACATAGATGCGGGTCGGGGTCATCAGCCCTTCGGCAAGTGTGCCCTCGCCGAAGGGCGCCGGCGTGTCCCAGGAAAGGCCAGAGAGCGAGACGATCTTGCGGACCAGCGAATAGCCGTTCGAATGCACGCCGGAGGAGGCAAGGCCGAGGATGACGTCGCCTTCCGCAATGTCGCCCGCCGGCAGCAACTGCCCGCGCTCGGCCGCGCCGACGGCAAAACCGGCAAGATCGTAGTCGCCGCCGGAATACATGCCCGGCATTTCCGCCGTTTCGCCGCCGATCAGCGCGCAGCCCGCCTCGCGGCAGCCGGCGGCGATGCCGGCGACGATTGCCGCCCCCTGGTCGGGATCGAGCTTGCCGGTGGCGAAATAATCGAGGAAGAACAAGGGTTCGGCGCCCTGCACGACAAGGTCGTTGACGCACATGGCGACGAGGTCGATGCCGACCGTGTCGTGCTTGTCGGCGTCGATGGCGATCTTGAGCTTGGTGCCGACGCCGTCATTGGCGGCGACAAGGACCGGATCGGTGAAGCCGGCCGCCTTGAGATCGAAGAGGCCGCCGAAGCCGCCGATCTCGCCGTCGGCTCCGGGACGCCGGGTCGAGCGCACATGCGGCTTGATCTTTTCGACCATCAGATTGCCGGCATCGATATCCACACCCGCGTCGTTATAGGTGAGGCCGTTCTTTCCCGACTGGCTCATGCTCGTTCTCCAAGGCTCGTCGTATTTTGCGGATGCGATTGGCACGGTAAGCTAAGGAGTGCAAGCGGAGAGGCCGGGCCTTGCGGCCTTTTTTCACGTTTTTGCCTTCGCTCATCGCCTTCAGGCGCGAACGGAGCGGATTGAAGGCAGCCGGGCTTGACCTGCGCGCGCGCTGCACCCTATCTCGTCGGACGAAGATGCGGGCGCGCACCGTGCGACGATCGCGGGACGGGGACACCATGGGCAATCGGATCAGCGGTTTAGGACTTCAGCGCCAGATCTTCTTCTGGCTGCTCGTGCTCGCCGCCTTCATCGCTTTCCTGATGGTCTTCAGTTCCATCCTCCTGCCGTTCCTCGCCGGGATGGCGCTGGCCTATTTCCTCGACCCGGTCGCCGACCGGCTGCAACGCCTTGGCCTCAGCCGCCTGATGGCGACGATCGCCATTCTCGTCGCCTTCGTTCTTCTCTTTGCGCTGTCGCTGATCATCGTCATCCCGCTGATCTTCACCCAAGCGGCCGATTTCATCCAGAAGATGCCCGGCTATGTCGCCAGGCTTCAGGCCTTCGTGGCGGATACCACCCAGTCGACCCTCGTGCCGGACTGGCTCGAGGCGCAAATGGCGACGATCAAGGAGAATTCCGCCAAGCTTCTCGAGCAGGGGGCAGTCTTTCTCGGCACCCTGTTCCAGCAGCTCTGGAATTCAGGCATGGCGCTCCTGGATATCCTGTCGCTCTTCATCATCACACCGGTGGTCGCCTTCTATCTGTTGCTCGATTGGGACCACATGGTCGAGAAGGTGGATAGCTGGGTGCCGCGCGACCATGTCGACGTGGTGCGCCAGATCGCCCGCGACATGAACACGACGATCGCCGGCTTCGTTCGCGGCCAGGGCTCGTTATGCCTCATTCTCGGCCTTTACTATGCGGTTGGCCTGTCGCTTGTGGGCCTGAATTTCGGACTGCTGATCGGTTTTTTCGCCGGTATGATCAGCTTCATCCCCTATGTCGGCTCGCTGGTCGGCCTGGTTCTTGCCGTCGGCGTGGCGATCGTCCAGTTCTGGCCGGACTATCTCTGGATCCTGCTCGTCCTTGCCGTCTTCTTCACCGGCCAGTTCCTCGAAGGCAACGTTCTTCAGCCTAAGCTGGTCGGCAAGAGCGTTGGCCTCCATCCCGTCTGGCTGATGTTCGCGCTGCTTGCCTTCGGCGCGCTGTTCGGCTTCGTCGGCCTGCTCGTCGCGGTGCCGGCGGCTGCCGCGGTCGGAGTGCTTGTCCGTTTCGGCATCCAGCGATACCTTGATAGCGACCTCTATCATGGGCATAGGGCGGCCGCGAACCAGCAGTCGGAGGGCCAGGAGCCCAGCCGACCTATGCCGTCCTCCAGAGCAAAGCATGACAAGACGTCCTAACGAACAACTGCCGCTCGTCTTCGGCCACGACCCGTCAACCGGCCGGGAGGATCTGCTTGTCTCCGATCGCCTGAGCGCGGCCATTGCAATCGTGGATCATTGGCCGGATTGGCCGTCGCCGGTCGTCATCATCGCCGGTCCGGTCGGTTCCGGGAAGTCGCACCTCGCCAGCATCTGGCGAGAGGCGTCGGGTGCCGAACCGATCCATCCCGTTGCCGGTACGGACGCCGCCGACGTCGCCGCTTCGAAGCCGGTGCTTTTCGAGGATGTCGACCGAAAGGGTTTCGACGACACGGCGCTATTCCATGTCATCAACAGCGTCCGCCAGAACGGTACGGCGCTTCTGATGACCTCGCGGCTGTGGCCGATGTCCTGGCCGGTGACCCTTCCAGACCTCAAGTCGCGCCTCAAGGCCGCCACCGTTGTCGAGATCGGCGAACCGGACGACGAACTCCTGACGCAGGTGCTCTTCAAGCTTTTTGCCGATCGCCAGCTGCTCGTCGACGAGCGTTTCGTGGCCTATATAGTCAATCGGATGGAGCGCTCGCTAGAGGCTGCACAGACCCTTGTCGAGCGGATGGACCATCTGGCGCTTGCCCGCGGCACGCGGTTGACGCGGGCCCTTGCGGCGGAAGTCTTGGAAGAACTCGCAATTGCCCGCCGGCCCGATTGACTGTCACAGAACCGTCGTCAAAGTGGGATAGCTCGTTCATCCGGAGCAATGGGGTCTGATGGGAATGGATAACGCGACGTCTGCAATCACCGAAAACAGGGCGCCGGCGGAGCAAATTGACCTTCTGACGAGCCCCGAGCGTTTCATCAACCGCGAGTTCTCGTGGCTTCAATTCAACCGCCGGGTACTCGAGGAGACGCTGAACACCGCGCATCCGCTCCTGGAGCGCGTCCGCTTCCTGTCGATTTCAGCTGCCAACCTCGACGAATTCTTCATGGTCCGCGTCGCCGGCCTCGAGGGCCAGGTGCGATCGGGCGTTTCGTTGCGCAGCCCGGACGGCAAGACGCCGGCCGAACAACTCGACGAGATCCTGAAGGAGATCGACAATCTCCAGATGGAGCAGCAGGCATCGCTCGCAGTCCTCCAGCAATATCTCGCCAAGGAAGATATTCTGATCGTGCGTCCGGCTTCTCTTTCGGCGCAGGACAAGAGCTGGCTCGCCAATGAATTCGACCAGTCGATCTTCCCGGTCCTGACGCCGCTTTCGATCGACCCGGCGCACCCGTTCCCGTTCATTCCGAATCTCGGCTTCTCCATGGGCCTGCAACTCGTCAGTAAGACCGGCCGCGAGCCGATGACGGCGCTCCTGCGCCTGCCGGTGGCACTCGACCGGTTCGTCCGCCTGCCGGACGTCAAGAACGTCATCCGTTACATCACTCTCGAAGATGTCGTCGGCCTGTTCATCGACCGCCTGTTCCCGGGCTATGAGGTTCAGGGTTCGGGGACGTTCCGGATCATCCGCGACAGCGATATCGAAGTCGAGGAAGAGGCGGAAGATCTGGTCCGGCTGTTCGAGACGGCGTTGAAGCGCCGCCGCCGCGGGTCGGTGATCCGCATCGAAACCGATTCCGAAATGCCGGCGTCGCTGCGCCAGTTCGTCGTGCACGAACTCGGCGTTCCGGACAACCGCGTCGCCGTGCTGCCCGGGCTGCTGGCGCTCAACACGCTTTCCGAAATCACCAAGGCGCCGCGCGAGGACCTTCGTTTCGAGCCCTATAATCCACGGTTCCCGGAACGCGTCCGCGAGCACGGCGGCGACTGCCTCGCCGCGATCCGCGAGAAGGACATGGTGGTCCACCATCCTTACGAGTCCTTCGACGTCGTCGTGCAGTTCCTGCTGCAGGCGGCGCGCGATCCCGACGTGCTGGCGATCAAGCAGACGCTCTATCGTACCTCCAACGACAGCCCGATCGTGCGCGCGCTTATCGATGCCGCCGAGGCAGGCAAGTCGGTCACCGCGCTTGTCGAGCTCAAGGCCCGCTTCGACGAGGAGGCGAATATTCGCTGGGCACGCGACCTCGAGCGCGCCGGCGTCCAGGTGGTCTTCGGCTTCATCGAATTGAAGACCCACGCGAAGATGTCGATGGTCGTGCGGCGGGAAGAGGGCAAGCTCAGGACCTATTGCCATCTCGGCACGGGCAACTACCACCCGGTCACGGCGAAGATCTATACCGATCTTTCGTTCTTCACCTGCAATCCGGTGATCGCCCACGACATGGCGAACATCTTCAACTTCATCACCGGCTATGGCGAGCCGGAGGCGGGGATGAAGCTCGCGGTCTCGCCGCACACCATGCGCCCGCGGATCCTCAAGCACATCGAGGAGGAGATTGCGCACGCCGAAGCGGGTCGGCCGGCGGCGATCTGGATGAAGATGAACGCGCTCGTCGATCCGGAAATCATCGATGCTCTCTACCGGGCAAGCCGCGCAGGCGTAGAGATCGATCTCGTCGTTCGCGGCATCTGCTGCCTGAGGCCCCAGGTCCCCGGGCTTTCCGAAACCATCCGTGTCAAGTCCATCGTCGGCCGCTTCCTCGAGCATTCCCGGATCTTCTGCTTCGGCAACGGCCACGGCCTGCCTTCGGAAAATGCGCTTGTCTATATCGGTTCGGCGGATATGATGCCGCGCAACCTGGACCGGCGGGTCGAGACGCTCGTGCCTCTCATCAACCGGACTGTGCACGAACAGGTTCTTTCGCAGATCATGCTTGGCAATCTCATCGACAACCAGCAGAGCTACGAGATTCTTCCGGACGGCACCTCGCGCCGCATGGAAGTCGACAAGGACGCCGAGCCGTTCAACGCGCAGCATTATTTCATGACCAATCCCAGCCTTTCGGGCCGGGGTGAGGCTCTGAAGTCCAGTGCACCGAAGCTGATTGCCGGCTGGAATAGCGGTTGGCGCAAGTAAACTGGAATCGCATGGTCGAATCTGAAGCGCAGGGGCGTCTGCCCGGCATACGCCCGGTGTCCGTCGTGGACATCGGCTCCAACTCCATTCGCCTCGTCGTCTACGAGGGGCTTAGCCGTGCCCCGACCGTGCTCTTCAATGAGAAGGTGATGTGCGGCCTCGGCAAGGGCATCGACGCCACCGGCCGGATGGAGGAGGAGAGCGTTCAGCGGGCGCTGAAAGCGCTGCACCGGTTCCGTGCGCTGTCCGACCAGGCCCGCGCCACGCAAATGTATGTGCTGGCGACGGCCGCCGCGCGCGAGGCCTCGAACGGCGCCGTCTTCATCGAGAAGGCGGAAGCCATTCTCGATCAGAAGGTTCGGATCCTCACCGGCGAGGAGGAAGCCTATTACTCGGCCATGGGCGTCGTCAGCGGCTATCACGATCCGGATGGCATCGTCGGCGACCTTGGCGGCGGTTCGCTCGAACTGGTCGAGGTCGAGGGCAGGCGCATCGGCAACGGGATCACCTTGCCGCTCGGCGGCATCCGGCTGTTCGAGCACAGCAACGGCTCCCTGAGCCGGGCGCGCACCTGGGTGCGGAAGTTCATGAAGGGCGCGGATGTACTGGGGCGGGGTACCGGGCGCACCTTCTACGCCGTTGGCGGAACCTGGCGCGCCATCGCCAAGCTGCAGATGGAAATGCGTGGCTATCCGCTGCACATGATGCAGGGCTATGAGATCTCCTATGACGAGGCGATGGCGATCCTGGCCGAAGTGATCGAGCCCAAGACCCTGAAGCCCTCCGCCTTCGCGACAATTTCCAAGAGCCGTCGCAGCCTCTTGCCATTCGGCGCCGTGACGATGCAGGAGGCGATCTCGATCATGAAGCCCGAGCGCATTTCGTTTTCGGCGCTTGGCGTTCGCGAAGGCTACCTCTACTCGCTCCTTTCCGACGACGAACGCCTTCAGGACCCGTTACTGACCGCTGCCGACGAGATCGCCATCCTGCGCGCCCGCTCCCCGGAACATGCGCGCGAGCTTGCCGAGTGGACCGGGCGGATGGTGCCGCATTTCGGCATCGAGGAAGCCGAGGAGGAGCGCCGTTACCGCGAGGCCGCCTGCCTGCTGGCGGATATCAGCTGGCGCGCGCATCCGGACTATCGCGGCCTGCAGGCGTTGAACATCATCGCGCACTCCGCTTTCACCGGCATTACCCATGCCGGCCGCGCCTATATCGCGCTTGCAAATTATTATCGTTTCGAGGGGCTCAACGACGACGGCGCCACCAGCCCGCTCGCCGGCATCACCACGCCGCGCCTGCTCGAACTGGCAAAGCTGCTCGGCGGCCTGTTGCGGGTTGCCTATCTCTTCTCCGCCTCGATGCCGGGCGTCGCGCGCCATCTGACCCTGCGGCCGTCGCCGCGGCCGGAGGTCGATCTCGAATTCGTCGTGCCCGCGGCCTATCTCGATTTCGAGGGCGAACGTCTCGACGTCCGCCTGCAGCAACTGAGCCGGCTGACGGGCAAGAAGCTCGCTTTCCACTTCGAGAGCTGAGCGGTCACCAAGCGGCGTCGTTTCAGATGGTGGGAACGGTCGCGCGCGGGTCTCCACGCGCGACCGTTCGGTTATTCGGCTTTCAGGAAGTCGCCGACTTCGAGCAGCACGAATTCGTTGTCGTCTGCCTTGTCGAGCGCACGTCCGGCGGAGAAGGGCAGGTTGTTGTCGTTGCCGACGATGATATGCGCGTCGTCGACGCGATCGACGTTCTCGATGGTGACGAAAGGCATGTCATAATAGCCGTCGCCGCCCTGGCGCTTCCTGTTGTCCGGATCGGAAATCTTCAGGAGGTCGATGTAACCGATCTTGCGCACGGCCTTGCCGACATACTCATCGTCCATCGCGATCTTGTAGACGCGCTTCAGCTTCGACCCGACCGCGAAGCAATCCGGCTTCGGATCCTTGGGATCGACGCAGGCCTTGTCGACGGTGCCGGCACCATTGTCGCGCTCGATTACCAGCGCCGACTTTTCGTCGAGCATATTGAAGTCGCCGATCGCCTCGCCGCCTTCGGCGAGCGGATAGAGCCAGCTACGCCCGGTCCAGGCCTTGGCTGCGGCCTCGAGCTCGACGATGCGGAGCGCCGGGCGGCCATCCGCCTGTTCGACCGTTTCGCCGTCGGTCCAGATCGGCCCCTCGAGCAGGCCGTAGAGTTTGGTGCCGTCCTTGGACAGAGCCAGACCTTCATAGCCGCCGGAGCGCTTGAGGTTGAAAGCGGGCGCCCTCTTCGACGGGTCCGCCTGGAGCGTCAGCGTCGGATTGTCCGGCGACAGCACCGGCTTGCCGTCCACCGTCGTCGGGATCACGTCGGTGAGCTTGCCGGTCGTGTCGAACTTCAGCACGTAGGGACCGAATTCTTCGCCGATCCAGAAGCCGTCGGCGACCGGCTGGATCGACTCGACGTCGAAGTCTCCGCCGGTGAGATAGCGTGTGGCAGAGCCTTCCATGACGATCGGGAAGGGCGCCTTGCGGTCGGGATCGGACAGGAAGACGGTTTTCAACGCTTCGACCTTGCCGGCGTCCCAGTCGATTTTCAGATGATGCAGCATCAGCATCGCGTCGGTCGAATTGAGCTTGTTGCCGAAGCCATTGTCCGAAAGGCTCCAGAAAGTGCCGTCCGGCATCGCCTTGATGCCGGAGAAGCCCTGCATCGGCTGGCCGTTGAAGGGGAGAGAAAGGCCGGTCGGGCGGACGCCGTCCTTGCCCGCTACGCTGCCGAGCTCCGTCGCGCGCTTGCGGTCGACGGTCGAGAACTTGCCCGAAGTCATGAGGTATTCCGCCGCATCCGCAGGCGCGGCAATGATCGTATTGGCCCGCAGGACCGCATGGGCCTTCAGTGTCGCCGGAAAGGCCTTTTCATCGGCGAGCGCGGCGGTCGCCGACAGGAGCGTCAAGGCGACGGCGAGGATGGATTTCGTCATCAAATTCACCTGGGTTCGAGCTGTTGGGTTCGAGCTGTGTCGCTTCCCGATAGGCGGCTTTGATGACGGCGAGTTGACGCTTCTCTGACAGGCCGGTGAAGCTTTGATGACGGCCATACCGGCCGCCCAGGGGAGCGAAGACGGTGCCTCCCGGCGCGCGCTACAGTTGCACGGCGCGCAGCGAGAATACCCCGAGTTTCTGGCCGCGTCCCTTGATCTCGTGCTCTCCCAGGTCCTCGCTTCTGACGAAGGTCGGCAGGCGCATGCGCCGCAACAGATCGGCGGAAATCAGCACCTGCCGATCGAGCGTTCGGCAGAGACCTTCGAGACGCGCCGTCGTGTTCACGGTGTCCCCGAAATAGGTGATCTTGTGCCTGTCGACGCCGATTTCGGCGGCAACGATCGTTCCTCCGTGGAGGGCCGCGCGCAGGCGTGGGACCTCGCCGTACACCTTGTGCCAGCGGGAGGCGGAAGCTTGAACCTGGTCGAGAATGTCGAAGACGCAGCGAATGCAGGCGGCGTCGGCCACGGCTCGGTCGAAAGGCCAGGTGATGACCGCGGCGTCGCCGATATAGTCGTCGATGGAGCCGCGATAGCGCAGCACTGGATCGGCGAGCTCCGCAAACAGTTTGCCGAGATATTCCTGCATCCTGAGGTCGCCGAAGCGCTCGGCATAGGCGGTCGAGCCGGCGACGTCGATAAACAGGAATACGCGTTCCTCCTGCACCGGCTTGCGGTAGCGTCCCATAAGCAAGCTCAGGAAGACGTCGCGGCCGAGCAGTTCCCGCACCCGCAGCACGAAAATGATCGGACCGGAAACGACGAGCGCATAGACGAGCACATTGAAGGACGGCACCATCGCCTCGCTCCAGGACTGCTGCAGCACGCCCGTCGTCTTCAGCACCACCCCCGCCGCCACAAAACCGAGATTTTCGACGGCGAAATAGACGGCGATGGAGGACAGGAGAAAGGCTGGTGTCGGAAGGCTGTGGATCGCCCTGTAGAGGCGGCGCAGGATGATGCGGCGTTCAAAGGCAAGGACCGGCATGCAGATGAACACCGCAAAGGTCGCGCCGATCAGCGCTCCGTCGCCATAGACGACCCATGCATAGGCCACGCCGCTGCCGGCAAGAACCAGAAGCAGGAAAATGAATTCGAGCGTGGAAAATCTCCAGCGCATGCGCGATGGCCTCGGGAATCAAACAGCGGAAGGAATGGCCGCGCCTGCGGAAGTCTCATTCGCGGCAGTGCGAACACCTGATCCGTTGAGTCGGATCAGCATTTCAATTCGTCTGGCTAAGACCGGATTCGGGCGGAAAGGTGTTGGCGGCTGCCGCCGTTCAACCGCCGATTTCCATCGCCTCGATCTTCTTTCCGACGAAGCGAAGCGCCACCTCGCCATTGATAAGCTTCAGCGCCATGTCGCCGAAAAGCTCCCGGCGCCAGCCGTGCAGCGCGGCGACGTCGGCCTTTTCGCCTTCGGCGGCGATCCGATCGAGATCGTCGCTGCTGGCGATGATCTTGGCCGCCACGCCCTCCTTTTCGGCGATGAGCTTCAGGAGCACTTTGAGCATCTCGCCCGCTGCCGCAGCGCCCTCCGGCGCGTGGTTCTGGCGCGGCAGGCGGGGCAGATCGGCCTTCGGAAGCGCCAGCGCCTCGGTGACCGCCTCGATGATCGCGGTCCCGGCAGCGGAACGCTCCCAACCCTTGGGAATGGTCCTCAGCCGGCCGAGTGCTTCCGCATCCTTCGGCTGCTGCTGGGCGATCTCGTAGATCGCGTCGTCCTTGATGATCCGGCCGCGCGGCACGTTGCGGGACCGTGCTTCGCGCTCGCGCCAGGCGGCGATCTTCTGCAGCACCGCCAGCTCGATCGGCTTTCTGACGCGCATCTTCAGGCGCTGCCAGGCATTCTCCGGGTGAAGATCGTAGGTCTCCCGGTTCTCCAGAATGGCCATTTCCTCGGCCAGCCAAGAGGAGCGTCCTTCCCGCTCGAGCTCCGCCTTGAGGTAATGGTAGATGTCCCTGAGATGCGTTACGTCGGCCAGCGCATATTCGAGCTGCTTGTCGGTGAGCGGCCTGCGGCTCCAGTCGGTGAAGCGCGACGACTTGTCGATCTGCACGTTCTTGATGCGGCTGACGAGCTGGTCATAGGAGACGCTGTCGCCGAAGCCGCAGACCATGGCCGCCACTTGCGTGTCGAAAAGCGGATGCGGAATGAGGTTGCCGAGGTGGTGGATGATTTCGATGTCCTGGCGCGCCGCGTGGAAGACCTTGACGACGTCGGCATTGGCCATCAGCGCGAAGAAGGGCGCGAGGTCGATTCCCGGCGCCATCGGATCGACGATCACCGCCGCATCCGGGCTCGCCATCTGGATCAGGCAGAGTTCCGGCCAGAATGTGGTCTCGCGCAGAAATTCCGTGTCGATCGTAATATAGCTCGAGCGGGCCAGCTCTTGGCAGGCGGCCTCCAGTTCTACTGTCGTCTGAATCATCGGGACTGAAATCACTATGGCGAAAATGAGGCTTGAGCCTTCCCTCTATCGTTTCGCTGCGGCGGTAACAATCGAAAATGTCAGATAATTTTGAAATAGCCGGTCATCCCGGTCTTTTGATGTTCGATGATGTGGCAGTGGATCACCCAGTCGCCGGGGTTGTCGGCCACGAGCGCCACCTCCGCCTGTTCGTCCGGCAGGAGCAGGATCGTGTCGGTTGGCGGCGGCAGGAAGCTCCGCTTGTTTGAGCTGAGGATGCGGAAGCTCAAGCCGTGCAGGTGGATCGGGTGCGCATGCGGCGTGCGATTGGCGATTTCGAGCACATAGCTTTTGCCGAGCTTCATTTCCTCGATCGGCGCAATCGGCTCGGGCGTGTCCCCCGGCCACGGAACCTTGTTCAGCGCCCAGAAGGTGTAGCCGAGCGATCCGCAGATCGACGGCGTCGCCTTGTGTTCCGCGGTCGCCGTGAGCTCGAGCGGAATCCGTTTCGCCGTCGACAGGTCGGCTTCGGCGACAGGGTTGGCGGGGAGGGGAGCGACGTCGCCAAGATCCCGATTCAGGGCAGGTCCGGCCGCCCGGAAGCTTGCGATCGTCCAAGGGTTCGAGCCGCGGAAGTTGCCAAGCGTCGCGCGCCCCCCTTCGCTATAGGGCATGCGCAGGACGAGATCGACGCGCTGCCCCGGCCCGATATCCAAGCGGTCGAGCAGGAACGGATGTTCGACCGGGTTGCCATCGAGCGCGACCACCTTCGCCTTTGCGCCCTCTACACCGACCGTATAGATCCGCGTCACGTCGGTCGCCACGATCCTGGCGCGGACGAGGCCGCCGGCGGGCGCGTCGTAAACCGGTTCCTTCTGCCAATTGGCGGTTCTGACCGTTCCGTAGGTGCCGCCCCGCGCCGCATCCCGCGGTTTGAACGGGTCGATATATTTCCCCCCGGCGCCAAGCCGCCAGTCGCGAAGATTGAGGACAATCTCGGCGTCGTAAATGGGGTCCGCCGGATTCTCGACGACGATGACGCCGGTGAGGCCGTGGCCCATCTGTGTCAGCGTGTTGCAATGGGGATGGTACCAGAAGGTGCCGGCGTCGGGCGGGGTGAAGACATAGTCGAAGTGATCGCCGGGATAAACGTAAGGTTGGGTCATCTCCGGCACTCCATCCATGGCGTTAGCGACCCGCAAGCCGTGCCAATGGATCGTTGTCGGTTCATCGAGCCGGTTCACCAGCCTGGCCGCATAGGCCTCGCCCTTGCGCATCCTCAAGACCGGCGGCATGCCGGAATGGGGCGCATCGCCGAGCCCGTAGGTCATGACGGGCGTCACGCCGTCGGCCGCGATCTGCGCTTGCGCAAGCTGTGCCGTCAGCACTTGCGGTTCGGCAGTCGCTCCGGCGCGTGCTGCAAGTCCGGCGCCGAGCGCAAAGGCGCCGCCGAGCGCCGCCGAGCCCTGAAGAAAACTGCGGCGGCTCAGCATCGGGGTCATGGCGTCCACATTCGAAAAAGGCGGGCGGCAGAGCGATGGCGTTGCCCGCAGCGTTTCGGGAATGGCGCCGTTTTAAACCTGATCCTCGCGTTCAGCAATTCGCGGAGACCGTGCATCTTGCCGCAGGCGATCTTGCTGCTGACTGCCGCCGGCCAGCTTGTTGAAGAAGGACGAGGTGCGTAGCAGATTGCGGAACGGCATCGCACGCTCGCCGGCCGGCACGGCCTCCCGCGCCGTCATGCGCTGCAGCGTGTAGAGCATGAAGAGGAAAAGGATAACAGCAGTATAGATGAAGAGCGCCCGCGGTCCGAAAAGGTCGAGCATGAAGGAGGCGAAGAGCGGTCCGATGATGGCGCCGAGCGACCAGAAGAACAGCATGCCGGCGGAGACCAGCGCATGCTGGCCTTCGGCGGCGTGGTCGTTGGCATGGGCCGAACAGAGCGAATAGAGCGGCATGGCGAAGGCACCGAAGGCGAAGATGCCGGCAAAATTCAGCCATTCGTCGCTGCCGGCGCCGAAGGCGAGGAAGAGACCGGCGACAAGTGAGCCGAAAGTGGCGATGAGGATGATCAGCCGCCGGTCGATCTGATCGGAATAATGCCCGAGCGGATATTGCAACACCACGCCGCCGATGATGCCGGCGCTCATGAAGGTCGCAATGGCGGTCACCGAAAGCCCGATCTCCTGCGCATAGATCGGCCCGAGCGAACGGAAGGCGGCATTGGTCAGCCCCACGACGATGCAGCCGATAGTGGCGAGCGGCGAGATGTTCCAGAGCGCCTTGACGTCGAAGCGGATCGCCTCCGGTGCGATCGGACTCGACCGGTCGGCAAAGGAGATCGGTACGAGCGAGAGCGTCAGCGCCATCGAGATGATGGCGAAGAGCTCGAAGCCGCCGATCCCAACGCCGGGTATCAGATATTGCGCGGCGGTCACCGAGCCGAGATCGACGAGGCGGTAGACCGACAGCGTGCGGGCCCGGCTGGCATTGGTGACGCTGGCGTTCAGCCAGCTTTCTACCGTTGCGAAAAGGCCGGCGAAGCAGATGCCGGCGACGAGCCGCATCAGGAACCAGAAGCCCGGATCGATGACGAGCACCATCGCGATTGCTGCCGCCGAGGCGATTGCCGCCATTGCCGAGAAGGTACGGATATGACCGATGGCGCGAAGGATGCGGGCGACATAGACGCAGCCGATCGCAAAGCCGATATTGTAGCCGGCGCCGACGAGGCCGATCAGCGACGTCGAAAAGCCTTCCTCCAGCGCACGCAAGGATATGAAGGTGCCCTGCAGTCCGTTGCCGCCGATCAGGATGCCGGCGGTGAGGAGGAGGGGGATGAGCGGGCGAATCTGGGACATGGCGCATCCGGCTTTACGGCGGCGACTCGTGAGCGGGTGGGTCTTTCTTCTGTTTAGCGATCCGGGATAGGCGGGGACAGTCGCGATTTGTGACCTTTTCGGGTGTCGTCCCCGCCGAGGGGCGCATAGTCGCAGCGACGTTGCGATGGACAGTGCCGATCGGACGGGCAGCGGGAGCGCCGCGGCCTTGACAAATCCGGCGCATCATGCGCTTTTCCGCCCGACTTTGGCTATGCCGCCGCGCCCGCCTTGGCGAGCCTCGCGCGGCCATTTGCAATTCCAGGACCAGACGATGCACCGTTACCGCAGCCACACCTGTGCCGCTCTCCGCAAGTCGGATGTCGGCTCCACCGTTCGCCTTTCCGGCTGGGTTCACCGCGTCCGCGACCATGGCGGCGTGCTCTTCATCGACCTGCGCGACCATTATGGCGTCACCCAAGTCGTCGCCGATCCGGATTCGCCCGCCTTCAAGATGGCGGAAACCGTGCGCGGTGAATGGGTCATCCGCATCGACGGAACCGTGAAGGCGCGCACCGACGAGACCGTCAACAAGAACATGCCAACCGGCGAGATCGAGCTCTATGCCCGCGAGATCGAGGTGTTGTCGGCCGCCAAGGAGTTGCCGCTGCCGGTCTTCGGCGAGCCGGACTATCCGGAAGACGTGCGCCTCAAGTACCGCTTCCTCGATCTGCGCCGCGAGACGCTGCACAAGAATATCATCAAGCGCACCGAGGTCATTGCCGCCATGCGCCGGGGAATGACCGACATCGGCTTCACCGAATATACGACGCCGATCCTGACGGCTTCGTCGCCGGAGGGCGCGCGCGACTTCCTCGTGCCGAGCCGCATTCATCCCGGTACTTTCTACGCACTGCCGCAGGCGCCGCAGCAGTACAAGCAGCTCCTGATGGTTGCCGGCTTCGACCGCTATTTCCAGATCGCGCCGTGCTTCCGGGACGAGGACCCGCGTGCCGACCGGCTGCCGGGCGAATTCTACCAGCTCGACCTGGAGATGAGCTTCGTCGAGCAGGAAGACGTCTGGGACACGATGGAGCCGATGATCCGCGCGATCTTTTCGGATTTCGCCGGCGGCAAGCCCGTCACCGAAAAGTTCCAGCGCATTCCCTATGACACGGCGATCCGCAAATATGGATCCGACAAGCCGGATCTGCGCAACCCGATCGAGATGCAGGACGTCACCCGGCATTTCGCCGGCTCCGGCTTCAAGGTCTTTGCCAACATGATTGCCTCCAACCCGAAGGTGGAAATCTGGGCTATTCCGGCCAAGACCGGCGGCAGCCGCGCCTTCTGCGACCGCATGAACGCCTGGGCCCAGAGCCAGGGCCAGCCCGGCCTCGGCTATATCTTCTGGCGCAAGGAAAGCGAGAAGCTCGAAGGGGCAGGCCCGCTCGCCAAGAACATCGGCGAGGAGCGCACCGATGCGATCCGCACGCAGCTCGGCCTCGAGGATGGCGACGCCTGCTTCTTCGTCGCCGGCGAGCCGGCCAAGTTCTACAAATTCGCCGGCGAAGCCCGCACCAAGGCCGGCGAGGAGCTGAACCTCGTCGATCGCGACCGCTTCGAACTGTGCTGGATCGTCGACTTCCCGTTCTATGAATGGAACGAGGACGAGAAGCGCGCCGACTTCGCCCATAACCCGTTCTCGATGCCGCAGGGCGGCCTCGAGGCGCTCTCGGGCGACGACCTGCTGTCGATCAAGGCATTCCAGTACGACATGGTCTGCAACGGCTTCGAAATCGCATCCGGCTCGATCCGTAACCAGTCGCCGGAGCTGATGGTCAAGGCCTTCGAGAATGTCGGCCTCAGTCAGGCGGATGTCGAAGCGCAGTTCGGCGGTCTCTACCGCGCCTTCCAATACGGCGCCCCGCCGCATGGTGGCATGGCCTTCGGCATCGACCGAATCGTCATGCTGCTGGTCGGAGCCAAGAACCTGCGCGAGATCTCGCTGTTCCCGATGAACCAACAGGCGGTCGATCTGTTGATGGGTGCGCCGTCGCCGGCAACGCCGGCGCAGCTGCGCGAACTGGCGATCCGGCCGATCCCGCAGAAAAAGGACTGAGCTCCAGAAGAAGCGAAGTAAGCCCGGCGAGACGACTCGCCGGGTTTTTCTTTGGGAAACTACGCCGTCCGGCCGCTCGCCTTGACAGGGATTCTCTTGAGGCGTTCCCTTATGCCGCTGCTCACCACAGCGCCGCGCGTTTTACGAGACGCGCAAAGGTCGCTGTAGTACTTTGAATCTGCATATCTTCGTCCCTAAATCGAGGTCGATTTAAGGAGACATGCAGTAGCAGCGCGTCAATGGGAGAAGAATGATGGCAAGGAATGTCAAGGATCTGCTGGCGGAAGCAAATAGTGCAGTCCCGAAATTGTCTCCCGCCGAAGCCGCCGCGAAGATGCGCGCCGGTGATGTGCTCATCGTGGACGTCCGTGATCCGACGGAAGTCCAGCAGACCGGCAGGATCAAGGAGCGTTGAACGTCTCGCGCGGCATGCTGGAGTTTCGCGCAGATCCGGAGAGCCAATACCACAACCCGGCCTTTCAGAAGGACAAGACCGTCCTTCTGCATTGCGCTTCCGGCGGCCGGTCCGCACTCGCGGGCAAGACACTTCAGGAGATGGGATATACGGCGGTTTTCAACATCGGCGGCTTCAAGGAACTGGCCGACGCCGGTATCGATACGGAACCCGCGTGACCGTGAGGTCCTTGTCGAGCCTTGGCCATTCCGGCCGCAATCGCGGCCGATGAACATGCAACAGATCAGAGCGGGATGAGGCGGAAAGAGTTCCCCATCCCGCTCCGGCTGTTGCATGGTTCCCCCGATCAGGACCGACAAAGGACAACGCATGCAGCAGCTCAAGATGCCATAGCGACCGTCCGAGGCGCCCGCGTTGCGGGCAACGCGCCTCAGATATTCGCGAGCAACTCGTTGATGCGGGACTCCATGTCTGCCAGAGCGGCGTCGATCTCCTTCTGGCCGGTGATCGCCGCATTCATTTCCTGGCCGATGATGTCCTGAATCGCGAACTGGCGCTGCACGGTCGACGGCAGCGGCGTGCCGAGTGTTGCGATCGGCGCGATCGTATCGCGATGCGGCAGCTTCTTGAATGCGTCCGACTCAAGCACGGCCTTTACCGCCGGAAGGTGGCCGGTGCGCGACCATTCGTAGTCATTGTCGTTGAAGAACTTCAGGAACTTGCCGATCGCCGCCTCTTCCTCCGGCGTGCGGTCCTTCTGCGAAACGGCCCAGCTGTGGCCGTCGGCATATTGGGCCTTTTTGCCCGAGAAAAGCTGAGGATAGGGGTAGACCGCGTAGCCGCCGGCGTTGAGCGCGGTGCCGGATGTTTCCGAGGAGGCGGTATAGTCGCCGATCACCCACGTTCCATTCAAATGCACGCCGCCTTCTCCTGCGAGAAAGGCATTGATGCTGGCGGCGTAGTCCAGGTCTTTCGTGGTGTCGTCGTTGTCGTAGATCGCCTTGTACATCTCGAGGACCTTCCTGGCCTCGGGCGTGTTCATCTTGACCTGCTTGGGATCGGCGAAGAAATCGGAATCCTGCTGGAAAAGATAGGTGTAGAGGTTGCGCGTGTAGAGCGCGACTTCGTTCGCGAGATTTTGGACGAAATAGGGTTTGCCGGTCTTTTCCTTGAACTGCTTGGCCTGTGCCATGAGTTCGTCGACGCTCGCCGGCAGCTTCGGCGTGCCGTCGGCATTGACGAGGCCGGCCTTCTTAAAGAGGTCCAGGCTGATGTGGAACAGCATCGTCCAGTTGTCGATCGGCAAGCCATAGATCTTGCCGTCCTTGGTGACGCCGCTGAGGCTCGCGTCGGTGAAGTCCGAGGGAGAGACGCCAACGGTTTTCAGGAGATCGTCAAGCGGCATCAACAGGCCTTTGGACTGGTAGTCGCCGAGCACGGAGTGGTGGACGGTGACGATGTCCGGCGGGTCGCCGGCCGCAAACTGCGCCGTCAGCTGGTCGTAGCCCGGCCATTCGACGGTGGTCACGGTCACATGCACATCCGGGTTGTCGGCGTTGAACTTGTTGATCAGCGAGGTGATGATGCCGCATTCCCCGACGGCCTTGCTGACGTCGGTATTGGTGCCGAACTCCGCGTCACAGGCGCCGAAGAAGCGCTGCACGGTAAGTTCGGTTGCCGCCAGGGCAGGCGTGGCGACGGCGAGCGCGAGCGCCGAGGCGGCCGCCAGCATGTACTTCCTCAGGCTATGCGTCATGTTATCTCCTCCTCATGGGGCCTCGCCCCTGGCTTGGCTCCCCTCCCAGAGAGCCGATTGCGACACTATGGGTGGTGGCTTCAGCGCACGGCGGCGCCGGAGACGGCCGTCACGATGTATTTCTGGAAAAACAGGTAGAGAACAAGGATCGGTGCTCCTGCAAAGACCGCCTGCGACATTAGAAATCCGAGGCCTTCCGACTGTGCGAAGTTCGTCTGCGTCGAAGCGATCCCGATCGTCAGCGTGTACATCTCCTTCTTGGTGCCGGAGATCAGCGGCCAGAAATAGTCGTTCCAGGACGACAGGAAGGTGAAGATGCCGAGGGTTGCCTGTGCCGGGATCGTCAGCGGCAAGAGCACCTTCCAGAAGATTTTGAAGCGGCTGGCATTGTCTAGCAGTGCCGCCTCGTCAAGCTCCTTCGGAATGGCGCGGAAATATTGCGTCATCAGGAACACGCCGAAGGGAGCGGCCAGGCCCGGCAGGATCAGCCCGTGATAGGTGTTGTGGAATTTCAGCCAGCTGAAGAGCTGATGCCGGGCGATCAGCACCGCCTGTTCCGGAACGGCAAGGCCGAGCAGCACGATGATGAACAGCGCATTGCGGAACGGGAAATTCAGCCGCGCAAAGCCGTAGCCGGCGAGCGACGACAGAACCAGTGTCATGACGGTGAGGCCGCCCGACACGATCACGCTGTTCAGGATCCAGCGGAAGACCGAGGACGTCGCCAGGATGTTGATGTAGTTGTGGATCGTATAGGGAGCATGGAAGACGGAATTCATGTCCGTCATCAGTTCCTTGTTGTCCTTGAGCGACAGCGCTATGACCCAGGCGATCGGTGCCATCATGACCAGCGCGAGAACGATCACCAGGACGAGAATGATGCGGTCGCCGGTCGAGCGGCCGACGATCCGGTCCGAAGACATGGAGCTCATCCTTCCTCTCCTCTGCGGCGAGAGATGAAATACTGCGCCATGGCGGCGATCATGATCAGGATAAAGAGAATTTCGGACGCCGCGGCGCCGAGGCCGAGGTCCCACTTGGTGAAGGCGGCCTCGTAGATGTAGAGCACGATCGGCTTCGAGACGTTGTTCGGGCCGCCCTGCGTCATCAGCCGCGCCTGTCCGAAAAGCTGGAACTGCAGGACGATCTCGATGATGATCACGAGAATGAAGGTGCGCCGGATCGAGGGGAGGGTGATGTGCCAGAGGGTTCGCCACCGGCTCGCATTGTCGAGCGCCGCAGCCTCGTAGATTTCCTGCGGCACCTGTTGCAGGGCCGATAGAAAGAGCATCATCGGCAGCCCGATGCACCACCAGATGGTCGCAATCGCAATTCCGATCATGGTGAGCTTCGGGTCGGACAGGAAGGCGGGCGCTGTCGCTCCGAACCAGCCGTAGATGGTCGCGAGCAGGCCGAAATTGCCGATGAAGACGATGCGCCAGATGAGCGTCACGATCGTCACGGAGAGGACCGACGACGAGAAGTAGACGGCGCGGAGCGCGGCCGCAGACTTTGTCTTGCGATTAAGGGCGAGTGCCAGCAGAAGGCCGATGAGGGCGAGGGCAGGGACGGTCAGGAAAACGAAGTAGAAGGTGTTGCCGACCGACTGGATGAAGATCTTGTCCCGGAAGAGCCGAAGGTAATTGTCGAGACCGACGAACCGCCCGACTCCGAAGGCATCTGCCTTGTGAAGACTGAGCCATACGCTCCAGAAGAGCGGCACGAGAAGAAGCGTCACGAAGAAGAACAGATAGGGCGCGACGAAAGCCGCGTTGCGCCAGAGCGGGGCATTGATGTTCTGCACCGCCTGCCGGGCTGCCGCCTTGGCGGCCGACGCGCTGCCGGGAAGTGTCGCCTCAGCCATGGCCGACGCCCTCGTTGTGCCGAGCCCGGCCTTCGGCGTCGAAGAGGTGCGAGCGGGCGCCATCGAGGGCTAGGGCGACCTCGTCGCCGATCGCGACGCGGCTGTTGCCGGCATCCTCGGCGATGATGAGGCTTCCCTCCTTAAGGCGCGTATACAGAAGGGTGCGGTCACCGAGACGCTCGATCACCTCGACCTTTCCCGTCGTCGTCGCGGCGGTTCCGTTGGAGAGTTTGACGGCCTCGGCGCGGATGCCGAGCGAATGCTCGCCGCCATTGATGCCGTCGAGACGGATCGCCGTCTGCAGCTCGGTGCCGTCCGGCAGCCTTGCGCGGGCGAAGCCGTTCTCGCCCGACAGGCCGACCGGCAGAAAATTCATCGTCGGCGAACCGACGAAGGTGGCGACGAAGCGGCTTGCCGGCCGCGAGTAGATCTCCATCGGCGTGCCGATCTGCTCGATCTTCCGGTTGTTCATCACGACGATGCGATCGGCGAGCGTCATCGCCTCGATCTGGTCGTGCGTGACGAAGATCATCGTCGATCTGACCCGGTTGCGAAGCTGGGCAAGCTCGACACGGGTGCGCACGCGCAGCGCCGCATCGAGGTTCGACAGCGGCTCGTCGAACAGGAACGCCTTCGGCTCCTTGACGATGGCGCGCCCGATCGCGACGCGCTGGCGCTGACCGCCGGAAAGCTGGCCGGGCTTGCGGTCGAGGAGATGGCCGATTTCGAGCATGCGCGCGGCTTCTGCGACGCGGGCGGAAATGACGGCGGCCGGCAGGCCTATGTTGCGCAGCCCGAAGGCCATGTTGTCGGCCACCGTCATGTGCGGATAAAGCGCATAGCTCTGGAAGACCATGGCGATGTCGCGCTGGCCCGGCGGCAGGTTGTCGATGCGCTCGCCGTTGATCGAGATCGTACCGTCATCGACGCTTTCGAGCCCGGCGATCATCCGCAGAAGCGTTGACTTGCCGCAGCCCGAAGGGCCGAGGAAGACCATGAACTCGTTGGCCTTGATCGTCAGCGACAGTCCGTCGAGCACGGTCAGCGAGCCGTAGCGTTTGCTGACATTCTGGATTTCGATATGGGCGGTCATCCGGCGGCTCCGGGCCCGGTTTCAGAACCGCAAACGCGGAGTGCGACGCTCGGCCGGCCTCCTGCAAAACGGCGCTTTTTCCCCCCGGGCAGCGAGGTCAGATTGACCAACGATAGTGCCAAAACAGAAGCTCTTGCTCCCATCTCTTCCTCCCAGCGGCACGTCGAAGCGGTGTCGCGACGTTAAGGTATACAATTCTTCTGTCAATATATTTTCGATATGTATCGAAAAATGTGATTTAGTCTGCTTACGATTTCAGCCGGATCATCCGGTACGACAGCGGCGCAATCCTCGCCCAGAGCTTTCCATCGGCAGAGGTGGCGCCTTCTCCTTTTTTCGGCACCACATTGGCGGGCTGCTCGGCGGTATTGGTGATGTTGATGTCGGAATGGGCGAGCACTTGGTCGTCGATGATCTTCATTGTCCCGAACTCGAGGAGGCTGACGTCGAGGTCGATCGCTTCGCTGTCATTCCGGTTGACGATGAAGAACGTCACGGCGTTTCTGTGTGCATCGTGCACGGCGGAAATATCGAGATAAGGCACCTCGCCAAGGCCATCGACGCTGTAGGCGGGGCTGTCGACCAGCAGCTTGAGCGCCGTTCCGCGGCCATAGATCGAAGCGAAATAATAGGGATAAAAGATCGTCTGGCGCCAGGCAGGGCCGCCCGGCACCGTCATGATCGGGGCGATGACGTTGACGAGCTGCGCCATGCAGGCGATCTTCACCACGTCGGCGCGGTTGATGAAGGTATTGAGGATGCAGCCGACCTGGAGCACGTCCCCGAAATTATAGTCGTCCTCCAGCAGCGCCGGCGCATGCGGCCAGCCATGGGCGCCCGCAAGGGTCGCCTTGTCGCGCTCCTTGGAGTGGTACCAGACGTTCCACTCGTCGAAGGAAATGTAGACCTCCTTGGTCGAGCGCTTCTTCGCTTTGATGTAGGAGATCACGCCGGCCACCGTGCCGATATAGTTGTCGAGCTCGATGCTGCGCGCGAGATAATTGGCGGTGTTCTTGGCGCGGTTCTCGAAATACATGTGCAACGATATGAAATCGATCTCGTTATAGGTGTGGTCGAGGACGGTCGCCTCCCATTCGGGGTAGGTGGGCATATGCGCGTTGGAGGAGCCGCAGACGACGAGCTCGAGCGAGTTGTCGAAGGCGCGCATCGCTTTGGCGGTCTCGTGCGCCAGCCTGCCATATTCGTCGGCCGTCTTGTGGCCGATCTGCCAGGGGCCGTCCATCTCGTTGCCGAGGCACCAGAGCTTGACATCCCAGGGCTCTTCGCGGCCATTGGCGCGGCGCTTGTCGCTCCATTCGCTGCCGCCCGGGTGGTTGACGTATTCGAGGAAGTTGCGGGCCTCGTCGAGGCCGCGCGAGCCAAGATTGACGGCGAGCATCATCTGAGTATCGGCGGCCGCGCACCATTCGGCGAATTCATGGATGCCGACCTGGTTGCTTTCCGAGGTGTGCCAGGCGAGATCGAGGCGAGTCGGGCGGCTCTCCTTCGGGCCGATGCCATCTTCCCAGTTATAGGCGGAAACGAAGTTGCCGCCCGGATAGCGCACGATCGGCACATTGAGTTCCCTGACGAGTTCGATCACGTCCCGGCGCATGCCGTTTTCGTCGGCAGTCGGATGATCGGGTTCGTAGATGCCGGTATAGACGGCGCGGCCGAGGTGCTCGATGAAGGACCCGTAGAGACGCGGATCGATGTCCGAGATCGTGAACTTGCTGTGCACCGTTACCGCGGCCTTCATGGCTTCCTCCACTAAATCCTGATTTATGATTTATATCAGAAATTGGGATGAGTAAAACGGAAGCGAGGCCGGAGGTCAAGTAGTGAGATTCTGTAGGCAGGGCGGGCTCAGCGCGTCTTCAGGCGCAACACGATGTCCTGATCGTAGTTGCCGAAGCCTCGGCCGAAGATGTTGATGCCGCCGGGATGGCGGGCATCGTCCCGGACGCCGACGCGAAGCCGGATCGAATGATGTTGCTCGAGCTTCAGCTCGGCGAGCTTCACGTTGGAGATCCGCAGGCCGTCGACGAAGGAGCCATCGTCATTGATCCGAAAACTCTTGAGTTTGCCGTATTGCGAGCCTTTGAGCTTCCACCAGTCCGGGGTGAAAACGCCGCGTTTGTCGCCGAAATCACCCGGGGAAGTCCAGGTTCCGATATCCACCCCATTGATCGTGAGGGTGATATCGGACGGCCAGTCGGCGCTGGTCCCCGGCACCTCGGAGCTCAGTTCCATGACGAATTCGACCTCGCGAATGCCGGTGTTCGCCAGGCGCGCATTGTTCGGAAACTGATACTCCACATAGCCGCGGGTGAACCAGATTAGTGCTGCCTTCATCCGGTCGGGATCGAGGAACGTGTCGGGCACATCGAGCAGTCCGACGATGCCGTCAACCGAGCAGAGGCCGCAGGGGGCAGTCACTTCGAAGCTCGTATAGAGCCCCAGCGGCATCGACACTTCGATCGCGTCCGGTTCAGTTTCCTTGATTTCATTCTTGAAGACGACGAGAATCTCGTCATAGACGCTGCGGCAGACCTTCTGGTTTCCCTTGCGCGCCCTCTGTGTCTCCGTGCGGATAAGTCCCGCCTCTTCCAATATCTGCACGTTGGTCGAGACGCTCGACTGCGGCAGATCAAGAACATCCGCAATTTCGTTGACGTTCAGCGGTCCCTTTTCGTGCAGCAGCTTGAGCACCGAGACCCTTGCCGGCGACGCGAGCCCTTTCAGTACGGGCATGCCTTCCTCGGGGTCGACGACAAGAAAATTACGGCTCATGGGGCTCCGGTCGGCGGGAGTGAAATGCAATTGGATAATGCATATCAAAAAATCTGATCTAATCAACCGCCAGCAAGATGTCGCGGGGACACTTACCATCGCAAGTTTCTTGGAGGGCAAAGGCAGGGCAGGCGGCGGCCCGTGCAGGCTGAACGGAGGCGGGCCCGTGGGACGGCGCCGGCGCGCGGCCGGCGCCTTGCGACGACGGCTGCGCCGGCGCTGTTAAGCCGGTAACTAGAAATCCATTCCGGGTGCCGGCGGCATCGGCGCCTGGCTTTCCTTCTTCGGCTTCTCGGCGATCATCGCTTCCGTCGTCACCAGAAGACCGGCGACGGAGGCTGCGTCCTGTAGCGCGGCGCGCACGACCTTTGCCGGATCGATGACGCCCATAGCGAAGAGGTCGCCGAATTCTCCCGTCTGGGCATTCCAGCCATAGGCAAAGTCGGTCTTCGCCCGGAGCTGACCGACGATGATCGAGCCCTCGGCGCCGGCATTCTCGGCGATCTGGCGCACGGGCGCCTCGACGGCGCGGCGGACGATTTCCACGCCGACACGCTGGTCGTCATTGGCCGTCGCCACGTTTTCAAGCGCCTTGACGACGCGCAGCAATGCGACGCCGCCACCCGGCAGGATGCCTTCCTCCACCGCGGCACGCGTCGCATGCAGCGCGTCGTCGACGCGGTCCTTCTTCTCCTTGACCTCGATTTCCGTCGAGCCGCCGACGCGGATCACCGCGACGCCGCCGGCGAGCTTGGCAAGCCGCTCCTGCAGCTTCTCGCGGTCATAGTCCGATGTGGTTTCGTCGATCTGCGCCTTGATCTGGGCGACGCGGCCGCTGATATCCTCCTTGGCGCCGGCACCGCCGACGATGGTGGTCGCGTCCTTCTCCACCATGACGCGCTTTGCGCGCCCCAAAGCCTCCATCGTCACGTTTTCGAGCTTGATCCCGAGGTCCTCCGAAACCACCGTGCCGCCGGTCAGGATGGCGATATCCTCCAGCATCGCCTTGCGGCGGTCCCCGAAGCCGGGCGCCTTGACGGCGGCGATCTTCAGCCCGCCGCGCAGCTTGTTGACGACGAGCGTCGCAAGGGCTTCGCCCTCGACGTCTTCGGCGATGATCAGCAGCGGCTTGCCGGCCTGGATCACCGCTTCGAGAATCGGGATCATCGCCTGCAGGTTGGAGAGCTTCTTCTCGTGGATGAGAATGTAGACATCCTCCAGCTCCGCCCGCATCTTGTCCTGGTTGGTGATGAAATAGGGCGATAGGTAGCCGCGATCGAACTGCATGCCTTCGACGACCTCGAGTTCGATCTCGGCGGTCTTGGCCTCCTCGACGGTGATGACGCCCTCATTGCCGACCTTCTCCATCGCCTCGGCAAGGTAGCGCCCAATCTCCGCGTCTCCATTGGCCGAGATCGTTGCCACCTGGGCGATCTCCTCGTTCTTGGAAACCTGCCTTGCCTTGCCCTTCAGTTCCGTGACGAGCGTATCGACGGCGAGATCGATGCCACGCTTCAGGTCCATCGGGTTCATGCCGGAGGCGACGGCCTTCGCGCCCTCCCGGACGATGGCCTGCGCCAGCACCGTCGCGGTCGTCGTGCCGTCGCCGGCGATTTCACTGGTCCTCGAGGCGACCTCGCGGAGCATCTGCGCGCCCATATTCTCGAACTTGTCCTCCAGCTCGATCTCCTTGGCGACGGAGACCCCGTCCTTGGTGATCCGCGGTGCGCCGAAGGCCTTGTCGATGACGACGTTCCGCCCCTTGGGGCCAAGGGTGACCCGAACCGCGTTGGCCATTATGTCGACGCCGCGCAGCATCCGGTCGCGCGCATCGGTGTTGAACTTGACATCTTTGGCAGCCATGTATCCCTCCCTCAACACGATAAATCAGATACTCACTCGTCCGGCCGTCCGCGGCCGGACCTGACGCCGGCACCTGCGGGCGAAAGCTTCGGCCGTCACTCCTCGTCGACCTCGGGTGTCAGAATGTCGATCAGGGCGGCAACCCGGCCGGCCGGAAGATGCCGGCCCTCTCCGATCAGCGCCTCGTCGTTGTTGACCCAGGCGATCGCTTCGGCAAGCTCGCTCGCGGTCGCGCCCGTCGCCAGAAGTTCGGCCATCAGGGTCTCGTCGACCGGACCGAGTATGGCGGTGATATCCGAATGCTTCAGTCCCATTGCGTCCTCCTTCCGGTTTTCTACGGTCGGGAATGCACAAACTGCCGGCTGTCGAAATAGATAGGCCGGCGCATGCGAGCATCAAGCGTCGCATCATAACATCGATCGCGGCGGCAAAAAAAAGCCCGGCGGGATCCGCCGGGCTCGAATTCGAAAGCCGTACGCATTGCGTCGGCTTGTGGCGCTTCGGGAAGCGTCAGTCGTTCGCCGTCACCTTGACGCCGAGAACCGAGGGAATGGTGTTCGGCGCGCCCATCGCGGCACCCATGATCATCGGGAACGGCACGGGCTTTTCCGGTTCGGCGCTGATCGTCAGGCTCTTCGGCGCGTCGAGATAGGCGTTGACCGCGGCCGACACCTGGTTCTGCAACTCCGGCAGGTTCAACTGCGCCATCATGATCGGCACAAGGCCCTTTAGCGACTGCGCCATCTGTTCGCCGGTGACGCCCTGCTGGCTGCCGGCATAGTCGAGGGCCTTCTTGGTGATCGAGGCGTCGTCGAAGCGGATCGAGGCGCTGTTGAACGTCAGTTGCTGCATGAGGCCGAGCATGGCAAGGCCCATTGCCTGGTTGGCCTCTTCCTTGTTCGGATTGGCTTGCGCGGCCTTGTTCGCCTCCTGCAGCGACTTCAGGAACTGGAGCGTGTAGCCTGAGAAATCCATGGCGATGTTCAGCCGGCCGACATTCTTGAAGTCGAGGGCATACTCATCGACGGCGAGATTGCCGCTCTCCAGCTCCCAGCTTCCCTTCATCGTCACCTGGCCATCAATCTGCTTCAGTCCGAGCTTCTCGATTGCTTCCTTCGCCTTGGCGTCTTCGACCTCGGAGAGATCAGCGTATAGCCCGGCCATCGTCGCGTCGAAGTCGAAGCCCGCATCGTTTTCCTGCCGGCTGAGATTGCTCTCGATGCTGGCGATCTTGAAGACGTCCTTGCCCTTGACCTTGACCTCTACCGGCCCAGTGCCAAACGACTCATAGAGCAGAATGTCGTCGATCGTGCCGCCGGATGCATTACCGGGAATGGAGAGGCCGCCGATCGCGATATTCTTGACGGAGGCGCTGTCCTCCTTTTCGCTCACATTGACATCCGCGAAGGAAACCGTTTCGGCGTAGTAGCCTCCTTCATCGGTCTCCTCGACGCCTTCGAACGTCACATCGCCTATGTCGACCGTTTCGCCTGGCTGTGCCACGACCTGAAGCTTGACGCCGCTTGCCGTCACGACGTCACCGTCCGCCTCGGCCTTGTCGAAGGCGAGCGAGGTACCGTTCACCTCGAGCGCGGCACTCAGTTTCTTCATCATGTCCGCGCCGTCCAGGGCGAAGGCCGGGCCGGCAAGCGTGAGGAGGGCGGCGCTGGCCATCATCAGGCGGATCTTGCGCGTATGCATCATTGCGTTGTTCCTTGTGAGAAATGTTGGACTGCTGGTTGTTTGCAAGGCCTGCTGCGGTGATTTCTGGCGGTCGTCGCGGAGCTCATCGGAAGCGCTGCGCGGCAGACGGAACTGCGACGCTGCCTCCCCGCGCACGAGCTCTTGCATCGATCCCCATCCTCAACCCACCGAATTGCCGTGCGACCCTAATACGAAACCGGGCGAATTTATATCGCCGAGTCGCATGGCGGATGTTCCCCGCGGATCATGCTTTCCGGAAAATTACCTGCGGAAATCCATGGTTGCAACTCGAGGTTTAGGCAAGTGCCTGAGGCGCGTTCTCCACAGCGTGGTGGGCCCCGATTCTTGCCGCGGCGGGCCGGTTGCGGTAGCAAGGAGGCATGGGACAAAGCCTTTTGCCGCCGTCTGGCGGGAACGACAACATTCAGCCGGTTGACCTCAAGGCGGCGCTCGAGGAGCGCTATCTCGCCTACGCACTGTCGACCATCATGCATCGCGCGCTGCCGGATGTCCGCGACGGATTGAAGCCGGTCCATCGCCGTATCATCCACGCGATGAGCGAGATGGGCTTGCGACCCAATTCCTCGTTCAAGAAATGCGCCCGTATCGTCGGCGACGTCATCGGCAAGTTCCACCCGCACGGCGACCAGTCGGTCTATGATGCGCTGGTCAGGCTCGCCCAGGACTTCTCGCAGCGCTATCCGGTCGTCGACGGGCAGGGCAACTTCGGCAATATCGACGGCGACAACGCCGCAGCCTATCGTTACACCGAAGCGAAGATGACCGACGTCGCGGCCCTGCTGCTCGAGGGCATCGACCAGGATGCGGTCGATTTCCGCCCGACCTACAATGAGGAGGATCAGGAGCCGGTCGTCCTTCCCGGCGCCTTTCCGAACCTTCTCGCCAACGGCGCATCGGGCATCGCGGTCGGCATGGCGACATCCATTCCGCCGCACAATGCGCATGAGCTTTGCGATGCGGCCCTCTATCTGATCCGTCATCCGAAGGCGACGGTGGAGGAACTGCTCTTCGATCCGGCCAATCCGCAGCGCGGCGGCATCGAGGGGCCGGATTTTCCGACCGGCGGCATCATCGTCGAAAGCCGCGCCAGCATGCTCGAATCCTACCGCACCGGCCGCGGCGGCTTCCGCGTCCGCGCCCGCTGGAGTGTCGAGGACCTGGGGCGCGGCGGGTATCAGATCGTCGTTACGGAAATTCCCTATCAGGTCCAGAAGTCGCGGCTGATCGAAAAGATCGCCGAGCTCCTGATCGCCCGCAAATTGCCGCTGCTCGAAGACATCCGCGACGAATCGGCGGAGGACGTCCGCGTCGTGCTCGTGCCGAAGAGCCGCTCCGTCGATGCCAATATCCTGATGGAATCGCTGTTCAAGCTGACCGAGCTCGAAAGCCGCATTCCGCTCAACATGAACGTGCTGTCGATGGGCCGCGTTCCGCGCGTCATGGCGGTGAACGAGGTGCTGAGCGAATGGCTGGCACATCGCCGCGAGGTGTTGCAGCGGCGTTCCCGCCATCGGCTTGCCGCGATCGACCGGCGGCTCGAGATCCTCGGCGGCTATCTCGTCGCCTATCTCAACATCGACGAGGTGATCCGGATCATCCGCGAGGAGGATGAACCGAAGGCGGTGATGATCGAGCGTTTCTCGCTGACCGATGCCCAGGCCGAAGCAATCCTCAACATGCGTCTGCGCTCGCTGCGCAAGCTCGAGGAGTTCGAGATCCGCACCGAATTCGACGCGCTGTCGAAGGAGAAGGCGGAAATCGAGGGGCTGCTCGCTTCCGATGACAAGCAGTGGCAGGCGGTCGCCTGGGAGATCGGCGAGGTGAAGAAGAAGTTCGCCAAGGCGACCGAGCTCGGCAAGCGCCGCAGCACTTTCGCGGACGCGCCCGACGCGGACGTGGAAGCTATCCAGCAGGCGATGATCGAGAAGGAACCGATCACCGTGGTCATCTCGGAAAAGGGCTGGATCCGCGCGCTCAAGGGGCACATCTCCGACACGTCTGCGCTGCAGTTCAAGGACGGCGATGCCCTGAAGGTGGCGTTTCCGGCCCAGACGACCGACAAGATCCTCGTCTTCACCACCGGCGGCAAGGTCTATACGCTTGGCGGCGACAAATTGCCGGGCGGCCGCGGCCATGGCGAGCCGCTGCGCATCATGGTCGATATGGAAAACGACCAGGACGTGCTGACGGCTCTGGTCCACGATCCGGCCCGCAAGCTTGTCGTCTCGTCCGCCGCCGGCAACGGCTTCGTCGTCATCGAAAGCGACATCGTTGCCAATACCCGCAAAGGCAAGCAGGTGATGAACGTCGTGATGCCGGACGAGGCAAAGCTCGTCGTCCCGGTCAAGGGCGATCACGTTGCCGTCGTCGGCGACAACCGCAAGATGCTGGTCTTCCCGCTGGTGCAGATACCCGAAATGGCCCGCGGCAAGGGCGTGCGCCTGCAGCGCTACAAGGACGGCGGCATTTCCGATATCCGCTGCTTCACCATGGCCGAGGGGCTGTCCTGGGAAGACAGCGCCGGTCGTGTCTTCACGAAGAGCAAGGACGAGTTGATGGAGTGGCAGGGCGACCGCGCCGGCGCCGGACGCGTCGTGCCGAAGGGCTTCCCGCGGAGTGGCCGGTTCAGCGGCTGATTGCCGGACCTGGCCAGTGGATCGTTCGTTCGGCGGCTTGGTTATCCACAGCTTTCAGGTCTTTTCCACCAGCCGCTGCAACTCTTTGCTGTTTCCTTAAATCGGCCGCGATTTGCCCAATGATGCGCCTGAGAGAGGAATGCGATGATCTCGGCCCTTGACGATACCTTGTTGGCACTTGCCGATCCCACACGCCGCCGCATATTCGAAGTCCTGTTTGCCGGTGAAAGCTCCGTTGCGGACGTGGCCAGTGCGGTCGGCGCCGAACAGGACGAGCTGTCGAATCATGTGGTGATTCTGGAGGAGGCGGGGCTGATTACCCGCCGGCGCCAGGACAACGGAGAGTTTATCGCCGCCGATCCAACCCCTTTGGAGGTCGCGGCGGAATGGATCAACACCAATCGCGAACTCTGGGCGATGCGCTCGCAGATCGAGGACACGGGTTCCGCTCCCGTCAGTCCGCAGTGACCGGACGGCAGATCGACGTCACCCGGTGAACGGCAATTCAGCACAGGGAATCTGAGCCTTTGCCGCCTTGCTGCGCATCTGCCAGAGTGAATGGCCGAGCAAAGCGAGTATCAGGATGGCGCCGCCGACGAGCGTTTGGAACGTGGGCATCTCGGAAAAAACGATCCACACCCAAATTGGCGCTAGAATCGTCTCGAGCAGGTAGAACATCCCGACTTCCGGTGCCGAGAGATAACGCGGCCCGGTCGCCAGGCAGAAGAAGGCGACGGGAATCATCACCAGACCGTTGAAGAGAATGTAGCCGGGCGCGGCGATCGCGATTCCGCTCGCCGGCAAAAGCGTGAGCGCCGCGAGCGCCGGGAAGATCGCCGTCGTCAGCGGCACCAGCGCCATGTCCCTGCCATCGGCGCGGCTGATGGTGATGGCACTCGCCAACAGGAAGGCAGAGCAGGCGGCCATGGCGTCGCCGAACAGGTGCCCGCTCTCAAGTCCGTCCTGCACGATCACCCCGACGCCGAGCAGCATGATCGCCATCGTCAGCAATGTGGCGTTGGATGGCCGCTCCTTTAGGAAGATCCAGGAAAGGATTGCCGCGAACATCGAAGTGAAGGCGAGGATGAAGACGACGTTTGCCGTCGATGTGGTGAACACCGCGAGCAGGAAGGTGAAGGAATTGATGCCGTAGAAAAGGCCGGCGATCAGCCCGGCCTTGCCGGGGATCAAGGCAATGTGGCGGCCCAGGATGCGATTGATGAAGAACCAGGCGGCGATCGCCACCGCAAAGGTCGACAGGCTGCGCACGGCGAGAATCGACCATACTTCGCCGTCTGCGGAACGGATCAGCGGGATGTCGAAGGAAAGCGCAAGGCCGCCGAGGCCGGTGATGGCAAGGCCGCGTCGGTGCCGCGCGGCGTCAGAGGAGGGGGTCAATTCTTAATCCGTGGCGGTTTCGGGGAGGTCTTGTCCGCCAGCATAGCGCTCCCAACCGCGGGCCATAAGGTGCTCCTGCGGCAAAAACTTTGTTTTATACCCCATCTTGCGGGAGCCCTTGACCCAATATCCGAGGTAGACGTGCGGAAGGCCGCGTTCCTTCGCCCGGCGGATATGGTCGAGAATCATGAAGGTTCCGAGCGAACGGTTTGCGAAACCGGGGTCGAAGAAGGAATAAACCATCGACAGCCCATCGCCCATCCGGTCGGTGAGCGCCGTGGCGATCAGCGGACCTTTGGCCTTCTCGCTGATGCCGTCGCCCTCGGACCGCAACCGGTATTCGATGATTTTCGTGTGTACATGGGTGTCCTCGACCATCATCGCGTAGTCGAGCACCGACATGTCCGACATGCCGCCCCTCTGGTGCCGGCAATCGAGATAGCGGCGGAAGAGGTTGTATTGCTCGCTCGATGGCTCGGCAGGGTACTCGGTCGAGACCACGTCGTGATTGGCGGCGAGCACCCGGCGCATGGAGCGGGTGGGCATGAACTCGTTGGCTAGGATGCGCACCGAGATGCAGGCGCGACAGGTTTCGCAGGCCGGGCGGTAGGCGATGTTCTGCGAGCGGCGGAAACCGCCCTGGGTCAGAAGATCATTCAGCTCGGGTGCGCGCTCGCCCACCATGTGCGTGAAGACTTTCCGTTCCATCTCGCTGGGCAGATAGGGACAGGCTGCCGGCGCGGTCAGATAGAATTGCGGAGACTGTGTGGTCTGCGTGTTCATCGAGCGCGGGGATCACTCTTCGCGAGGTTACTCTGCAATAGGATGGCCGAAGAATGAAAAACGTCAACACACGCGTTCGGCGAGGAACGAGCAAGTGCCAACAATTTCTGGGGACGTCGATTCGGCTCTGCCTGAATTCAATTCGACGTTGAAACGGTGTTCTCGTCCCGCCACCGTCAATACATGTCTCGGCGGACGCCGACGGTGCCGATCAGAAGGTCGTGCAGCAATCGGCCGCGATCCGTGAACAATCCGATCAGCAGGACGAGCGGCGTCAACAGCGCATTGGCGATCCAAAAGATCGCGAGATGTACGATTGCGGTCAGGAAATCCATCGGCCGGCCGTCCGTCCGGGCGATCGCAACGCCCATGATCCGCATGCCGAGCGATGCCTGCTCGCGGCCGCCGACCGTCAGCCCGAAATACAGCATCGCCACCAGCGCGAAGAGCACCGGATAGAGGAAGAATCCGAGGCCGAGCGTCAGGATGCCCAAAAAGAAGACGACGACCGCAGCCGGGATCCACAGGAGCGCGACAATCAGATAGTCGACAATGAAGGCGAACACCCGGCGCGACAGGACACCCTGGTAAGCGCGCCAGTCCTGGCTCGGAAGTCGGAGTTCCTGGTTATGCATGCTCATGTCAGCCTCGCATCGTTTCGCTCACATATGGGGACCGTATTCGACAAAACAATGCGTCTGTCGTGCGAACCGGCCGCTCATCGCTTTGCCAGCATCCTTGCCACTTCGACGGCGAAATAGCTGAGAATGCCGTCGCAGCCGGCGCGCTTGAAGGCAAGCAGCGTCTCGAGCATGATGCGCTCGCCGTCGATCCATCCATTCGCCGCCGCCGCCTTGATCTGCGCGTATTCGCCCGAGACCTGGTAGGCGAAGACCGGCAAGC
The DNA here is from genome assembly GCF_002944405.1 of Sinorhizobium fredii. Taxonomy (NCBI): domain Bacteria; kingdom Pseudomonadati; phylum Pseudomonadota; class Alphaproteobacteria; order Hyphomicrobiales; family Rhizobiaceae; genus Ensifer; species Ensifer fredii. Next base: position 1,323,823 of record NZ_CP024307.1, read on the forward strand.
CGAAGGCTTCCTTCATCCGCCAGCAGATGTCGAGATAGGGCAGACCGGGCTTCACCATCAGCATGTCGGCGCCTTCCTCGACGTCGAGCGCGGCGTCGCGGATCGCTTCGGTGCCGTTGGCCGGATCGATGTAATAGGTCTTCTTGTCGCCCTTCAGCAGCCCGCCGGTGCCGATCGCCTCGCGATAGGGGCCATAGAAGGCGGAGGCGAATTTCGTCGCATAGGACATGATGCCGACATTCTGGTGGCCTGCCGCATCGAGCGCCTCGCGGATGGCGCCGACCCGTCCGTCCATCATTTCGGAAGGTGCGATGATGTCGGAGCCGGCATCCGCCTGCATTACTGCCGCGCGCGCCACCGCTTCCACCGTCTCGTCATTGACGATCTCGCCGCCGCGCAGGATGCCGTCGTGACCGTGGCTGGTGAAAGGATCAAGCGCCACATCGGTGATGACGCCGATATTCGGAACGGCGCTCCTGATCGCCCGCGTCGCCTGGTTGATCAGGTTGTCGGGGGCAAGGCTGTTCGAACCGGTTTCGTTGCGGAGCTCCATCTCGATGTTCGGGAAGGTGGCGACGGCGGGAATTCCGAGATCGGCCGCCTCCTTCACCGCCTCGACGGCCTTGTCGACGCTCATGCGGTTGACGCCGGGCATCGCGTCGATCGGCTGAACGATGCCGCTGCCCGGCACGATGAAGATCGGCCAGATCAGGTCGTCCACGGTCAAGCGGTTCTCCTGCACTAGGCGGCGCGTCCAGTCCGCCTTGCGGTTGCGGCGCATGCGACGGTGTCCAGTGATCCTGTCCACAAGATTTGTCCTGTCGTTCATCGCGCCCGCTTCCTTCTTCTTTCACTGCGTTGGTCGAAGGCGGTTTATCATGCGCCCCGGTCGATTGAAAACGGCGTTGCGGGAGGACGGCTGCGGCATTTCCTCCCGCGAGTGAGCCGCTCGGGGCGGACTCTCCTGCTTTGCGCTGGTGGATTGCCGGCACTCGGCCTATCTTGCCGGCCATGCTTCACGATTCTGCTCATGTGCCGAAGCCATCGCTCACCGAAGTGCTGTTCGGCTGGTTCCTGCGACTGGTCTCGGCCTCCTGCTTCTGGTTTGCGCTGAACTACTGGGCGATGCTGATCGGCTTTTCCCACGGCGGCGCCGGGCGTTTCGATTTGCTGGCGCCAGAGTGGCGCGCCGCCGCGACCGCGCTTGCCGTCCTTTATCCGGTCGCTGCCATCGGGCTTTGGTTGCTCGTCTCCTGGGGACCGGTTATCTGGGTGCTCGCGGCGACCATCGAGGTAGCCATGCTCGAATTCTATCCAGGCATGCTCGGGGCCCGTCCGCTGCTCCTCTTGCTCCACGGGGCGGTCGCGGCGACCTTCATTCTTTTCCGTGCGGCGCTCTTCTGGCAGCGCCTGCGCCAGGCGCGGCAGGTAAGGGTTGATTCACCCTGAGACAGGCTCCGCGGATGGTAAGTACATGTTAAGGCTGCGGTTTAAGTAGAATTTTATACGTATTCGATAGGGTCTCACTCAAGGCGGGAAGACAAAGAAACACCGCCAAACGAAACAGTGAGGCACGAAAATGAACACCAAGATGAAGCCGCAGGTAGCTGCACCACGGGACCCGCAGAAAGAGACGATCCGTGGTCTCTACATGGAATCCCTTCACCTCGTCGAGCGTCTGCATCGCCGTCTGCTCGACGTCATCAAGGACGAGTTCGACCGGCAGGGCCGCAGCGACGTCAACGCCGTCCAGGCGCTGCTGCTGTTCAACATCGGCAACTCCGAACTGACCGCCGGCGAGCTTCGTTCGCGTGGTTACTATCTCGGTTCCAACGTATCCTACAACGTCAAGAAGCTCGTCGATCTTGGCCTCATCAACCATCAGCGCTCCCGCATCGACCGCCGCTCGGTGCGCATCAGCCTGACGGAAGACGGCCAGGAGATTGCCGAAACCGTTGCCAAGCTCTACGAGCGCCATATCGGTTCTATCCACAAGGTCGGCGGCATCGGTTCTGATGAGTTCACTCAGATGAACAAGCTCCTGCAGCGCCTCGATCGCTTCTGGAACGACAGCATCATGTATCGCCTGTAACTGCAGGCATAACAACCTCCAGTTTCAAGGGTCGGGCGCAATCCCTGCGTGTCCGATCCTTGCCGACTTTTCCCGGCCGAATTGTCGTAGCAAAGCCTGCCCGCAGGTCGCCCGGCAGTGCCGAGACACGAATTGGCCATATTGCTATGACAGCGACGCTTAAGATGCGGCAGGTGCGCAATGGCGTTTATCGCGGCGATTCGTTTTCGTCCGACCTGCTGGAATGGCTCTCGCTCGCACGATCGTGAAGGCAACTTGAGGGCCGGGGTGGCACGCGGGTTTACGTTTGTTAACCACGTTTGTGCTAGGGCTCGGGCAGCGCGCGCTTCAGCGCCTTGAGATGGTAGGGACTATGTCGAAAAAGAACGGAATTGATGCTCTCTCGCGCCGCGCGTTTCTGCGTTCGGCCGCTACGATCGGTGCCGCCGCATGGGCAGGCTCCGCGAGTGCCCAGGACGCCCTGGGCGAGCTCATCAATTCGCCGCGCCGCGGCTCCTGGGACGACCAGTTTGACGCCAAGGCCTCTCGCACCGCGACGGCAGTCCTCTCCAACACGCCGGTTTTCGGCCCCCAGACCATCGGCCATGTGCAGCAGGCCATCTTCGACTATCAGCAGATCGTTGCCGCCGGCGGTTGGCCCCAGGTTCCGCAGACCGGGGTAAAGCTGGAGCTCGGCGTCACCGATCCCTCCGTGCAGCAGTTGCGTCAGCGCCTGATGATCTCCGGCGACCTGCCGCAGTCCGCCGGGATTTCCTCCTCCTTCGACTCCTATGTCGACGGCGCGGTCAAGCGCTTCCAGGCACGCCACGGCCTGCCGGCGGATGGCGTGATCGGCGAATATACGTTCAAGGCCCTGAACGTCGACGCCGCGACGCGGCTGGCCCAGCTCGAGACCAACCTCGTGCGACTTCAGTCGATGTCGGGCGATCTCGGTCGGCGCTATGTCATGGTCAACATTCCCGCCGCCTATATCGAGGCGGTCGAGAACGGTCGCGTCGTGCTGCGTCATGCTGCGGTCGTGGGCAAGATCGACCGCCAATCGCCGATCCTCAATTCGAAGATCTACGAGGTTATCCTCAATCCCTATTGGACCGCGCCGCGATCGATCGTCCAGAAGGACATCATGCCATTGATGCGCAAGGACCCGACCTATCTCGAGCGCAACGCCATCCGCCTCTTCGACGGCAGCGGCAACGAGGTGTCTCCTGAAACCGTCGACTGGAATGCGGAGAAGGCGCCGAACCTGATGTTCCGTCAGGACCCGGGCAAGATCAACGCCATGTCCTCGACCAAGATCAATTTCCACAACGAGCATTCGGTCTACATGCACGACACGCCGCAGCAGGGCCTGTTCAACAAGCTGATGCGCTTCGAATCGTCGGGCTGCGTGCGCGTGCAGAATGTCCGCGACCTCTCCACCTGGCTGCTCAAGGAAACGCCCGGCTGGTCGCGCCAGCAGATCGAGGCGACCATCAAGTCGGGCGTCAACACGCCGATCAAGCTTGCCGAAGAGGTGCCGGTCTATTTCACTTACATCACCGCCTGGTCGGCAAAGGACCGTGTCGTCCAGTTCCGCGACGATATCTACCAGCGCGACGGCGCGGCGGAGCTCGCCCTCCAGACGACGACCGGAGTCGAGCAATCGCCGGGCCCGATCGACGCCGACGCCCTGCCGCAATAAGCAAAGTCCCGCGTTCAATTGCAAAGGCCGCGCATCTCCAGGATGCGCGGCCTTTTGCATGATTGGCGCCAGCGGTGTTTGGGCGCGGCGGATCGTGGAAATGACGCAAACCGCACAGCGGATATTGCTCTCGGCGTGCGAGGAAGCTAAAGGAACAGCCACCCTTGAGAGGAGCCGCGAGCCCATGCTTCCACAGACCAATGACGCCTTCTTCACCCGCTCTCTCGCCGATAGCGATCCGGAAATCTTCGGTGCGATCGAGAAGGAGCTGGGCCGCCAGCGCCATGAGATTGAGCTGATTGCCTCCGAGAACATCGTGTCGCGCGCCGTGCTCGAGGCGCAGGGCTCGATCATGACCAACAAATATGCCGAGGGCTATCCGGGCAAGCGCTATTACGGCGGCTGCCAATATGTCGACATCGCCGAGGAACTGGCGATCGATCGTGCCAAGAAGCTGTTCGGCGTCAATTTCGCCAACGTACAGCCCAATTCCGGTTCACAGATGAACCAGGCGGTGTTCCTGGCGCTCCTGCAGCCGGGCGATACGTTCATGGGTCTCGACCTCAACTCCGGCGGTCACCTGACCCATGGTTCGCCCGTCAACATGTCGGGCAAGTGGTTCAATGTCGTTTCCTACGGCGTGCGCGAAGACGATCACCTGCTCGACATGGACGACCTCGCCGAGAAGGCCCGCCAGCACAAGCCGAAGCTGATCATCGCCGGCGGCACCGCCTATTCGCGCATCTGGGACTGGAAGCGCTTCCGCGAGATCGCCGATGAAATCGGCGCCTGGCTGATGGTCGACATGGCCCATATTGCCGGCCTCGTCGCCGGCGGCCAGCATCCTTCGCCGTTCCCGCACTGCCACGTCGCGACGACCACGACGCACAAGTCGCTGCGCGGCCCGCGCGGCGGCATGATCCTCACCAATGACGAGGACATCGCCAAGAAGATCAACTCGGCCGTCTTCCCGGGCCTGCAGGGCGGTCCGCTGATGCATGTGATTGCCGCCAAGGCCGTTGCGTTCGGCGAGGCGCTGCAGCCTTCCTTCAAGGACTATGCGGCTCAGATCGTCAAGAATGCGCGTACGCTCGCCGAAACGCTGAAGGCCAATGGCCTCGACATCGTTTCCGGCGGCACCGATAACCACCTGATGCTCGTCGACCTGCGCAAGAAGAATGCCACGGGCAAGCGTGCCGAGGCGGCGCTCGGTCGCGGCTACATCACCTGCAACAAGAACGGCATCCCCTTCGACCCGGAAAAGCCCTTCGTCACCTCGGGCGTTCGCCTCGGCGCGCCGGCCGGCACGACGCGCGGCTTCAAGGAGGCGGAATTCAAGGAAATCGGCGAATTGATCGTCGAAGTGCTTGACGGCCTCAAGGCCGCAAACTCCGACGAGGGCAATGCCGCCGTCGAAGCCGCCGTCCGCGAAAAGGTGGTGAAGCTTACCGACCGCTTCCCGATGTACGGCTACATGTGATCGGAAGGTTGCATGCGCTGCCCCTATTGCGGTTCTGAAGACAGCCAGGTGAAGGATTCCCGTCCGGCCGAGGACGGGAACGCCATTCGCCGCCGCCGCATCTGCCCGGACTGCGGCGGCCGGTTCACGACCTTCGAGCGGGTGCAGCTGCGTGAGCTGATGATCATCAAGAAGACCGGTCGGAAGGTGCCTTTCGACCGGGACAAGCTGTTGCGATCCTTCGAGATCGCGCTGCGCAAGCGCCCGGTCGATCGCGATCGTATCGAGCGGGCGGTATCCGGCATCGTCCGCCGTCTCGAAAGCTCCGGCGAGACCGAGATTCCCTCGGAAGAAATCGGTCTCCAGGTGCTCGAGGCCCTGAAGAGCCTCGACGACGTCGCCTTCGTGCGATACGCATCCGTCTATCGGGATTTCTCCCACGCCGAGGATTTCGAAAAGGTCATTGCCGAGATCAGCGCCAAGATCGCGCGCGATCCGAGCGAGTAGCTCTGGCGGAGAAGCGCATGGGCGGGCCGACGCGTGAGGACGAGAGATTCATGGCGGCGGCGCTGCGCCTCGCCCGTCGCAATCTTGGTCTGACCTCCACAAATCCTTCCGTCGCTTGCCTTGTCGTCAAGGACGGAACGATCGTCGGGCGGGCCGTGACGGCGGCGGGCGGACGCCCGCATGCCGAGACGCAAGCACTCGCCGATGCCGGCGAGCAGGCGAGGGGGGCGACCGCCTATGTCACCCTCGAGCCCTGTTCGCATCACGGCAGGACGCCGCCCTGCGCCGATGCGCTGATTGCCTCGGGCGTTGCTCGCGTTGTCGTCTGCCTTGTCGATCCCGACGAGCGGGTCGCCGGCCGCGGGGGGGTGATGCTGCGCGACGCCGGCATCGATGTCGACATCGGCGTTCTCCATGAGCAAGGCGAGCGCGTCCTCGAGGCCTACCTCATGCGCCAGCGCATGAAACGCCCATATGTGACTCTGAAGCTTGCAGTTTCTGCCGACGGCATGATCGGCCGAAAGGGCGAAGGGCAGGTCAGGATCACCGGTTCGGTCTCGCGCGCCCAGGTCCAGGTATTACGAGCCGAGACCGATGCGATCCTCGTCGGGGTCGGCACGGCAAATGCCGACGATCCGGAACTCACGGTTCGGTTGCCCGGGCTTGAAGAGCGCTCGCCAGTGCGGATCGTCCTTGATCGCCGTCTCGATCTGCCGTTGAACTCCAAGCTCGTGCGCTCGGCGCGGCAAGTTCCACTGATCATCGTCGCAGGTGACGCCGGCCTTCCTTCTCCCCGCGAGCGCGGAGAAGGTGCCCCAAGGGCGGATGAGGGGCAGGTCGAACTTGCTCCATTGCCCCTGACCCCGGCCCCGTTCGCGGGGAGAGGGGGTGATACGGCTATCCGCCGCGCGGCTCTCGAAGCCGCGGGCGTGGAGGTGCTGAACGCCGATACCGTCTCCGATCTGTTGACCGCCCTTGCCTCGCGCGGCATTTCCTCGCTTCTGGTGGAAGGCGGGGCGCGGGCGGCGCGGCAATTTCTCGATGCGGATCTCGTCGATCGCATCCTGCTCTATTCGGGTCCGTCGGCCATTGGCGAAGGCGGCATTCGATCCCCATTTGATCGGACGACCGTACCCGCGGGGTTCTCGCTCAAGCGCAGCGCCCGTTACGGCGATGATATTTTCGACGATTACGAAAGAGATACCGCATGTTCACAGGCATAATCACCGATATCGGTACGGTGGCGAAGATCACGGCGCTCAAAGAGGGCCTCAAGCTTCGCGTCGCCACCAATTATGATCCGAAGACGATCGACATGGGCGCCTCGATCGCCCATGCCGGCGTGTGCCTGACGGTGACGGCACTGCCGGAGACCGGCAGCAACGAGCGCTGGTTCGAGGTCGAGGCCTGGGAGGAGGCCCTGAGACTGACGACCGTTTCGGGCTGGCGGGAGGGGACGCGTATCAATCTCGAGCGCTCGCTGAAGATTGGCGACGAGCTCGGCGGGCATATCGTCTCCGGCCATGTGGACGGCCAGGCGGAAATCCTCGCCGTCGAGGCGGAGGGCGATGCGGTGCGCTTCCGGCTCCGGGCACCGGAACATCTCGCCCGCTTCGTCGCGCCAAAAGGGTCGGTGGCGCTCGACGGGACGTCGCTGACGGTCAATCGGGTCGATGGCGCCGAGTTCGACGTGCTGTTGATCCGCCATTCGCTCGAGGTCACCACCTGGGGTGAACGCCAGGCCGGCGATTTCGTCAATTTCGAGGTCGATACGATAGCGCGTTATGCGGCCCGGCTTGCCGAGTTTCCCGCTCCGAAGGGGGAATGATGGTCGACTGGCGGAGCCATCTGATCTAAACGGTCAGCACGTCCTCTATTCGGATCGGCAGGGTGCGCACGCGCTTGCCGGTCGCGTGGAAGACCGCATTGGCAATCGCCGGGGCCATGCCGACGAGCGCGATCTCGCCAAGCCCTTTGACGCCGAGCGGATTGACGTGCGGGTCGAGTTCTTCGACGAAATGCGCCTCCAGCTTCGGGATATCCAGATTTACGGGCACGAGATAGTCGGCCATGTGGGCGTTGACCGGGCGCCCGTCGCGCGGATCGAGGACGGTTCGCTCCATCAGCGCCATGCCGATGCCGCCAATCATGCCGCCGGTGCACTGGCTTGCTGCGAGGCGCGGATTGACGACGCGGCCGATAGCGTATGCGCCGACCGCGCGGCGCACGCGGATTGTCCCGACGTCCGGATCGACGGCGACCTCGACAAACACGGCTCCGAAGGAATGCATCGAATAGCGTTCGGCAACGTCCGGATCACGCTGCGCAGACGCCTCCACCTCGATCGGGGTCCCGAGGCTCGACACGACATCTCCATAGGACTGGCCGGGCGACGGGTCGCCACGGCGACGCAGCCGGCCTCCGGTCCATTCGATCGCATCGAGCGCCGCTCCGAAGACTGGCAGGCGCTGGTCGGCAACAGCCTGTTGTGCAGCCTTCTCCTGCACCGCGATGCAGGCGGCGCGGATTGCCGAGCCGACAGAGGCCATGGTCCATGAGCCTCCATGGGAGGGAGCAGGCGGATAGTCAGAGCGGCCGAGGCTGAAGCGCACCTGTTCCACCGGCAGGCCGAGCGTTTCGGCGGCGACCTGTGTCATCGACGTATAGGTCCCGGGACCCATGTCGCTCGCCGCGACGGCGACTTCGGCAGTGCCGTCGGGGAGCAGGCGCACGCGTGCGCTGGACGGCGCGTGGTAAGCCGGATAGGTGGCCGAGGCCACCCCCATTCCGATCAGGAGGCGGCCGTCGCGCATGGAGCGCGGCTCCGGAGTTCGGCGTGACCAGCCGAAGTGGCCCGCGGCCAGGTCGTAACACTTCATCAGCGAACGGCTGGAGAAGGGCTTGTTCTCGCTCTCGTCGATCTCAGGTTCGTTTCGCCGCCGCAGTTCGATGGGATCGAGCCCGAGGCTGTAGGACAACTCATCCAACGCACATTCGAGCGCAAAGATGCCGCTCGCCTCGCCCGGTCCACGCATATGGTTTGGCGTGCTGATGTCGAGCTGCTGCAGTCTGTACCGCGTACGCACGTTCCGGCAGGAATACATGTAGCCGCTGGCGCTGGTGAGCGCCTCGGTGAACTGTTCGTAGCGGCTGGTTTCGCCAGCGCCTTCATGGATGAGGCTTGTCAGCCTGCCGTCCGCGTTTGCGCCGATTGCGATCCGCTGAAGGGTGCGCGGGCGGTGACCGGTGGTGAAGAACATCTGCTTGCGCGTCAGCACGAGCTTGATGGCCCGCCCGGTCTGCCGCGCGGCCATGGCAGCAAGCGTTACATGCGGCCATGTCCTGAGGCTCGTGCCGAAGGCGCCGCCGATGAAAGGACAGACCACCTGCACGTTTTCGGGAGGAATGCCGAATATTGCCGCGATCTCCGCCTGTTCATTAACGACGAACTGGCTCTTGCTCCAAAGCGTCAGACGATCGCCGCTCCAGGCAGCGATCGTCGCATGCGGCTCCATCGGGTTGTGGTTCTCCCGTGCGATGTCATAGGTTTCGTCGACCTTTACGGGTGCGCTGGCCAGCATCGCGTCGGCGTTGCCGCGTGAAGTGTCCGCGTGTCCCGCTGCCGGGGCGATCGCTTCCACTGTCGGGTCCGCGGGATCGACGATCGGCCGCTCCGCTTCGTACGCGAGCTTCAACGATGAGGCTGCCCGTTCGGCTCGGTCGAGCGTGTCGGCAACGACGATCGCCACGGGTTGACCGTAAAAGCGTACGCGGTCGTCCTGCAGCACATGCAGCCGCTCGCCGACAGCCGGGTCGATGTAGCTCTTATGCTCGCCATAGGGCAGGCGTGGTGCGTTCCGATGCGTGATCACCGCAATGACGCCGGGCATGGACTCCACCATGGCGCTGTCGACACCGGCGATGCGGCCAAGGCCGGCAGTGGCGCTGACGATCACCGCATAGACCTGGCCCGGCTGATTGAAATCCGCGGCGTAGCGCGCATCCCCGGTGACCTTGGCGCGTCCGTCCACTCGCGGCAGCGGTTTTCCGATGACGCTCGTTGTCATGCGACTTCTCCTGCCAATTCAAGTGCCCGGACGATCGTCCGCGGCAAGAGCTCCATCTTATAGTGGTTGTCTCTCAGCGGCCGGGCCTCTCGCACCGCCAACTGGGCGGCCGCCTCGAACGCCTGGCGCTGTGGCGGCTTACCCGCCAGCGCCTCCTCCACGGCGCGCATGCGCCACGGCCGTGTCCCCACGCCGCCGGTGGCAATCCGCGCTTGACGGATCTGGCCGCTCTCAGTGTCCAGTGCGACCGCTGCCGAGACGAGCGCGAATTCGTACGAAGCCCGATCGCGCACTTTCAGATAGCGCGCGCGACGGCTATAGGCGCCCGCTGGGACCTGCACGTCAATGATGAGTTCGCCGGGCAGCAAAGTGTGTTCGAGATGCGGCGCGTCGCCCGGTAGACGGAAGAGGTCCTCCACCGGAAAGCTGCGCTCCCCCTGCGGACCAAGGACCCGCATTGTCGCATCGAGAGCGACAAGAGCGACCGCGAGGTCGGAAGGATGCGTTGCAATGCAGTGATCGCTCGTGCCGAGAATGGCGTGGCCGGCATGGAGACCGTCGATTGCCGAGCAGCCCGAACCCGGATCGCGCTTGTTGCACGGCGCGTCGAGCATCCGGAAATAGGGACAGCGGACGCGCTGGAGCAAATTGCCGCCGATCGAGGCCATATTCCTGAGTTGCGGCGAGGCGCCCTCGATCAGGCTTTCGGCGATGAGCGGCTGCCGGGCTTGCACCTCCGGGTGAGCCGCAACATCAGCCATGCGAGCGAGTGCACCGATGACAAGAATGTCGTTCTCCACACGGATTTCCGCCAGGGGAAGTGCGTTGATATCGATGAGCTGTTCGGGGCGCTCCACCTCCTCGCGCATGAGATCGATGAGGGTCGTGCCGCCGGCGATAAAGCGGGAGCCCGCCGCGGCGGCGGCAATCGCCTGTTCGGCTGTCCTCGCCTTCTCGAGAGTGAAGGGGAACATGGTCAGCTCCTCTCCGCAGCATCCGCTACTGCCGCGACGATGCCGGGGTAGGCGCCGCACCGACAGATATTGCCGCTCATCCAGAACTGGATTTCTTCAGGCGAGCCGGCGTGGCCTTCCGCGATGCAGCCGACGCCCGACATGATCTGGCCGGGTGTGCAGTAGCCGCATTGCAGCCCGTCATGCTCGATGAAAGCTGCCTGCAGCGGATGAAGCTCCTCGCCCCTGGAAAGACCCTCGATTGTTGTGATCTCGGCGCCGTCGTGCATGGCGGCCAGCGTCAGGCAGGAAACGACCCGCCTGCCGTTGAGAAGAACAGTGCAGGCACCACAGGCGCCCTGGTTGCAGCCCTTTTTCGTTCCGGTCAGGTCAAGAGTTTCCCGCAGGACATCAAGCAGCGACTGACGAGGATCGAGCTCAAGTTCTCGTGCATCGCCATTGACGACCAAACGGACCCGCTCGAGTGCATTGCCGGTTTGGCCTGGGGGAGGAGCGGGCTGGGCGGCGACAGTGGAAATCGTCGCGAGCGAAGCGGCGCCTCCGGCCATTTGCAGCACCGCCCGGCGCGATACGATGGCCGGGAAGGGAGGCGAAGCTGCTTCTGCATTGGTTGATGGTGGCTGCCGATTGATCATCAGATTCTCCTGAGAATGCCGTGAAACGGCTGCGATCCTATGAACATGCAGGTCTGAACCGCGATCCCCGCGGCTTCGGATGAAAAAGCTATTCGTTTCCTTGACGCCCGCCAGTGATCGGAGTGCTGTTTCTTGCACGAGAGTGCTGTCTCCGAGCCGTGCGAAGTACCGCCCCGATAGCAGCACATAAGCCAAAGGCTCGATTTGCTACGCGAGACGCAGGCGGCGCCAATGGCTTGGCGTTACATTCATGGCTTTGACAAAACTGCGGGTGAGATGACTTTGATCCGTAAAGCCACAGCGACTTGCGATCTGCTCGATCGGCAACTCTGAATTGACGAGGAGTTCCTGTGCGCGTTCTATGCGTCGGCCGAGCAGCCACTGCAGAGGAGACGATCCTGTCGTGGCCTTGAAGGCGCGGGCGAAATGACTGCGCGAGAGCCGACAGGCGCGGGCGAGTTCATCAAGGCCGATCTTTCCGTCCAAATGGGCCAGTAACATCTCCTTTGCCCGGCGTTCCTGCCACGGTGCCAGTCCTCCTATCGGACGCGCGACGGCAGGATTCTCTGCATAGTGGGTGGTGATGTGCGTGAGCAGCGCCAAAGCGATGTAATCGACGAAAAGGCGGCTCGTCGTCTCTGGGCGCTCGAATGCAGGTGCAAGGCATGCTCCGAGATGTCTGATGACGTTATCGCTAAAGGCCACGCCGTTGGCCGTTCTAAGCTCGCCCACCGACTTCATATCGTGCTCGTGTTCGAACTGCCGGATCGCTGCACGCGGCGCGTACATTGAGACGCAGTCCACGGTGCCACGCGTTACGGAGGCATGCTCCTCGTTCAGATCGAGAAAGAGAAACTGCCCTCGATTTAGCGGCATCATGGACACCGGCTTTCCGTTTACCCAATAGGGGATTGCGGGCAGTTCGCGCCGCTGAAGACAAAGCAGGTAGCCGTTGCTGGTTTCCATTCGGACAGGCGCTGCGGCCTCGGAGCCGTCCCAACAGTGTCGGCTGCCGGAGATTTCTGCCAACTGTAAATAACGAGTGGTGAGAGTAGGAGGCTGATCCAGCCCCACGAACCTGCCCAAGCGCTGCCCAAGCTTTCCACTCATTGGCGCTCCCCTCTCAGCAGTCGAGCTGCTGGCGAACTATACTCTGCCCGCTGCACAATTGGAAAGTGTCTGGAAAAATCCAACGGCAGGGGTAAGAGGTCAAGCTTCGCACTGGCGTCGTGAATGATCCCGGGTCGAAAAACGACCCGGGATCATTCACAGAGCCGGGCCACAGGCAAGAACCGGACATGCTTGCCTAGCCTGCTCTCTCGGGTGCTCGCTTAGCGTACGTAGATCGTCAGGCCGCCGTCGGCGGCTTCCTCGGCGCCGGCGATGTTGTTCATCTCGACATTTTGCGCCTTCAGCTTGGTCGCCAGCGGCTTGTTGGCTTCGACTGCGGCAAACAGGGCGGCCCGTTGCTGCGCCGATGCCTCATCGATCCACATTCGGGTCTGGCTTTCCTGCTTCAAAGTGTCGATGTCGATGATCCTGACATTGTCGCCCTTGAAGGCGCGAACGCTTTGGTCGATGTGGCTCGGCCAGTTCATCTTGGCGTCGGTGGCATAGGTGATGCCGCCGAAGCTCAATGTGGAGAGGGCGGCGATGACGGAAAAAGTCGCAAAGCGGTTCATTGTCACGCTCCTTTGGTTCGCGGCTGCTGCCCGGACCGGCAATCGAACGCATGACCCGTTGCGATTGCCGAGCCGTCCTGACGAGCTCCGCATGGCCAGCACAAGCCGTTTGCGGGTGGGACCATCCGCAGCGAAGGGGTGCTGGACTGTTTCGACTGGTTGAGGCGGCGTTTGCCCTTTTGCTCTCGGGTGCCGCGCCGTGCCAACGGTTAGGAAACTGGGCCGGAATGTGGCCGTTTCCATGACGTAAGTCACTGAAAAATCATTAAAAATTTTTCATGTTCGCCGAGTTGAGGAGGCCGGCGAAGAAGTGGGCTTTCAGACCGTGCCCGTCCACCGCCGTTCGAACATGAGCATCGACCTGCCGTGATAGGTCGTCCGCCAGAATTCCCTGAAGCCGTGCTTGAGCGCGACCCGGATCGAGGCCTCGTTGCCGGGCTCAATGATGCAGGTCTTTCTGAGGGCGGGGAACTCTCGGTCGCCCCAGGCCAGCGCGGCGGAGACGGCCTCCGACGCAAGGCCGCGGCCATGGCTCTTTGGAGAAAGCGCCCAGCCCATCTCCATCGTTCCCTCGAGCGACGGTGTGATCTGGCGGTGGGGGTCATGGAAGCCGGCCTCACCGATAAAGGCACCGCTCTCCTTATCCTGGAGGGCGAAGAAGCCGAAGCCGAAATAGTGCCACATGCCGACCTGACGCAAGAAGCGCGTCCAGGACTGTTCACGCGTGTAGGGAACGCCGCCCGCGTAGCGTGTCACCTCCTCGTCTGAAAAGAGCGCGTTGTAGGAAGGAAAGTCGTCCCGACGGTAGGGACGCAGAAGAAGCCGCTCGGTCTCGATCACGGGCACACGATGCATTTTCACTCCGGTTTGGCTGATGGGGGAAATGGTATCGGATCTTGAACCTGAGCCCCGGGCTCCCCGTCCCAGTAGTCGACAACGAAATGCGGGCGGCCGATAAAGTCGAACGAAGCCTCGCCCGTGCCGGGCCGCCGGGTTCTCGCCAGGAACTTGCCTGAATCGGGATATTCGCAGATTTCCGTCGCCGCCATCGTGGAGATCGACAGATATTTGAGCGGCAGCGTCCCGGTATTGATCAGGTGATGGGCCGTTTCGGGGCCGCCGGCCGGTGCGCCAAGCACGTCGCCGGGCCCGACGGCAAAGCGTTCCGTTCCGAAGCGGTATGTGCCTTCTCCCTCGAGAATGACGAACAGTTCTTCCTCGACATGATGGTTGTGAAAGGGGCAGCCGGATTTGCCGGGCGGCACCTCGCCATAGCTGATGCCGAGCTCCTTCAGGCCGAGAAGCGCGCCGAAGGAAGCGTCGCGCGATTCGAAGAAGGAGCCGCGGCGCCAATGGTCGAGGGCGAGCTCCTTGAGGCTGACCATCGGTTTTCTGTCTTCCGTCATGGCTCTCCTCCCGGCCGCGGCGGCCTTCCGCAGCATGAACAGCTTCACCTTGTAGAATCGGCCGCAATATACTTGAGGTTTTAGGGCTAGTATATGTCGGAACTGTCATCGGGATAGTCCAAAGAGGAACATGGCGCGGCAAATGGCCTCCTGATAGAGGAATTTGCTTGCCATTCTGTGCAGGCCGTGGTTTGACCGCCGCCTGCGCCGGCCAAGGCCGGCCGATATTTTCAAGACAGGTGATCCATGGCGAAGACCAAGCCCGTCCGCATCCTGATTGTGGAAGCGCGCTTCTATGACGATATGGCGGATGCAATGCTCGACGGAGCGAAACATGCGCTCGACGCAGCCGGTGCGGCCTATGACATCGTCACGGTCCCGGGGGCGCTGGAAATCCCCGCGGCCATCGCCATGGCGCTCGACGGCGCCGACGAAGGCGGCACCGAATACGACGGTTTCGTCGCGCTCGGCATGGTGATCCGCGGAGAAACCTATCATTTCGACATCGTCGCCAACGAGTCGGCGCGCGCCTTGATGGATCTTGCGGTCAGCGAGAGCCTGGCGCTCGGCAATGGCATTCTGACGGTGGAGAATGAGGAGCAGGCCTGGGCGCGGGCCCGCCGGTCGGAAGGCGACAAGGGCGGCTTTGCGGCGCGCGCCGCGCTTACCATGATCGAACTGAAAAACAAGCTGAGTGCAGAACAGTGACGAACACACCCCCGGATCAGCCGCTGAAGCAGGTCAACCAGCGCGGCGCGGCGCGTCTTGCGGCCGTTCAGGCGCTTTACCAGATGGAAGTCGGCGGAACCGGCGTGCTCGAGATCGTTGCCGAGTTCGAGGCGCATCGCCTCGGCCAGGAACTGGACGGCGAGACCTACCTGAAGGCGGACGCCTCCTGGTTCCGCGCGATCGTCTCCGGCGTCGTGCGCGACCAGCGCAAGCTCGACCCATTGATCGGATCGGCCCTTCAGGACGATTGGGCACTGTCGCGGCTCGATTCCACCGTCCGCGCCATCCTGCGCGCCGGCACCTTCGAATTGCTGGAGCGCAAGGACGTGCCGGTGCCGGTGATCGTCACCGAATATGTCGAGATCGCCAAGGCCTTCTTCGAGGACGAGGAGCCGAAGCTCGTCAATGCCGTTCTCGACAGGATCGCCAAGCAGATCCGCGGCGAGCGGCGGAAATAGCCCTGATGCTTGTTGCGGCTTCGGAAGACATCGGAACCGTCCTTCGCGAAGCCCGCCGCAACGTCCTTTTGCTTACTGTCGCCCAGGCGCTGCTCGGCGTCATCGGGCCGATCAGCTTTGCCGTCGGCGGCGTTGCCGGCCATCAATTGCTCGGCGACGACAAGTCGCTCGCGACCGCGCCCCTGACCACCTTCAATGTCGGCATGGCGATGGGCGTCATCCTGGTGGCGATCCTGTCGCGCACGGTCGAACGGCGCTTTGCCTTCATGATCGGCGCGGTGATTGCCGCGATAGGCGGCATTGTTACCGCCGCGGCTTTGTTCCGCGAGAGTTTCTGGCTGTTCGCCACCGGCCTCGCCATGCTCGGCTCCTCGAACGGCTTTACCCAAAAATTGCGTTTCGCCGCCGCGGATGCGTCGCCTTCCTTCTACAAGGCGAAGGCTATTTCCTGGATTCTGGGCGGCGGCATCCTTTCGGCAGTGCTTGGACCGCAGATCGTCATCTTCGCCGGCGATTACTTCGCACCGGTGTGGTTCGCCGGCGCTTTCGTCGCGCTGATCCCCATCTGCCTCTTCGCCCTTTTCTTCTTCATGCCGCTGCGGCTGCCGAAAACGACGGCGGCGGCGTCTGTGCAAGCAGGCCTACCCGCCCGCCCGCTTCGCGAGATCGCCGGCAGCCAGCGCTTCCTGACCGGCATGGTCTGCGGCATCTCCTCCTATGCGCTGATGACCTTCATGATGACCGGCGCTCCGGTCGCCATGGTCGTCGGCTGCGGCTTTTCGAGCGATCTCGCCACGCTCGGCATCCAATGGCACGTGCTTGCCATGTTCGCTCCAAGCTTCGCCACCGGCTGGCTGATAAGCCGCTTCGGCGCGGAGCGCGTCGTTGCCTGCGGTCTCCTGCTGCTCATGGGCTGTGCGGCCGTCGCTCATCTAGGCGTGGCGCTCTGGAATTTCTGGGGCGCGCTCGTTCTCCTCGGGCTTGGCTGGAACTTCGGCTTCATCGGCGCGACGGCGATCGTCGCCCAGAGCTACCGTCCGCACGAGGCGGACAAGGTCCAGGGCTTCCACGACGTCGTGCTGTTTTCCACCGTTGCCGGCTCGTCCTTCGCCTCCGGGAAGGTTCTGGCCGTCTACGGCTGGGACATGCTCAATGCCGTCATTTGGCCGGTGGCGGGCTTTTGCCTTGTGCTTCTCTTTCTCCTGATGCGTGCAGGCAAAAGGGCCGCAGCCTGAAGTCGCTGTCCTTCGCCGGGAAACATGAGCCTCACGACCCCGATGTTTTCGCATTTTCAGGGGCTTGACGATCCACATTCGCAACCGCACTCTGGCCGCGCCGTGGGAGCATGCCGCTTGAGGAGGCGCGTGCGATTCGCGGAAAAGAGGGGCCGGCGGCAGGGAGTTGAGGCCGCGGGTTTTAACGGAGGATAATGCGAAATGACCATATTGTTGGGCGTTATCGCATGCGGGTTGCTTTCAGTGGCCTATGCCATCTGGGCGACACAGTCGGTGATGGCCGCCGACCAGGGGAATGCCCGCATGCAGGAGATCGCAGGTTTTATCAGGGAGGGGGCACAGGCCTACCTCGCTCGTCAGTACACAACCATTGCCATCGTCGGTGTCGTCGTCTTCATCGCCGCATGGGTTCTGCTCTCGAGTGCGGCCGCCATCGGGTTCCTGATCGGCGCGGTGCTCTCGGGCGCGGCCGGCTTCATCGGCATGCATGTTTCGGTCAGGGCCAATGTCCGCACGGCCCAGGCCGCATCGGTCAGTCTCGCCTCCGGTCTCGACATTGCTTTCAAATCCGGTGCCATCACCGGTCTTCTGGTGGCCGGCCTCGCTCTGCTGGGCGTCTCGGTCTATTACTTCATTCTCACCGTCGGCCTCGGCCATGAACCGGCCGAGCGCGAGGTTATCGATGCGCTGGTCGCACTTGGCTTCGGCGCCTCGCTGATCTCGATCTTCGCCCGTCTCGGCGGCGGCATCTTCACCAAGGGCGCCGATGTCGGCGGCGACCTCGTCGGCAAGGTCGAAGCCGGCATTCCCGAAGACGATCCGCGCAATCCGGCGACGATCGCCGACAATGTCGGCGACAATGTCGGCGACTGCGCCGGCATGGCGGCGGACCTCTTCGAAACCTATGCGGTCTCCGTGGTGGCGACCATGGTGCTCGCATCGATCTTCTTCGCCGGTGCGCCGGTGCTCGCGACGGTCATGACCTATCCGCTGGCGATCTGCGCCGCCTGCATCATCACATCGATCATCGGCACCTTCTTCGTCAAGCTCGGCACCAACGGCTCGATCATGGGGGCGCTCTATCGAGGTCTGATCGTAACCGGCGCACTGTCGATCCTCGGCCTCGGCGCAGCGACATCGTTGACGATCGGCTGGGGCTCGATCGGAACCGTTGCGGGTCAGGACGTCACCGGCTGGGCGCTGTTCGTCTGCGGCATCATTGGCCTGGTCGTCACCGCGCTCATCGTCGTGATCACCGAATATTATACCGGCACGAACAAGCGGCCCGTGAACTCGATTGCGCAAGCCTCGGTGACCGGCCACGGCACCAACGTCATCCAGGGTCTCGCCGTGTCCCTCGAATCGACCGCCCTGCCGGCGATCGTCATCGTCGGCGGCATCATCACCACCTATCAGCTCGCCGGTCTCTTCGGCACCGCGATCGCCGTCACCGCCATGCTGGGCCTGGCGGGCATGATCGTGGCGCTCGATGCCTTCGGACCGGTCACCGACAATGCAGGAGGCATTGCCGAGATGTCGCACCTGCCGCCCGAGGTGCGTAAGTCGACCGACGCCCTGGACGCGGTCGGCAACACCACGAAGGCCGTGACCAAAGGCTACGCCATCGGCTCTGCGGGGCTCGGTGCGCTGGTGCTGTTCGCCGCCTATTCCAACGATCTGGCGTTTTTCGCGGCGAATGGCGACAAGCATCCCTACTTCGCCGACGTCGGCACGATCTCGTTCGACCTTTCGAACCCCTATGTCGTCGCCGGCCTGATATTCGGCGGTCTCATTCCCTATCTCTTCGGCGGCATTGCCATGACCGCCGTCGGCAGGGCAGGGGGCGCCGTCGTCGAGGAAGTGCGCCGACAATTCAAGGAGAAGCCGGGCATCATGGAAGGCAAGGATCGGCCGGACTATGGCCGCGCCGTCGACATGCTGACCAAGGCGGCGATCCGCGAAATGATCATTCCGTCGCTGTTGCCGGTGCTGGCGCCGATCGTCGTCTATTTCGGCGTGCTGCTGATTTCCGGCTCGAAGGCCTCGGCCTTCGCGGCGCTCGGTGCCTCGCTGCTCGGTGTCATCGTCAACGGCCTGTTCGTGGCGGTCTCGATGACCTCCGGGGGTGGCGCCTGGGACAATGCGAAGAAGAGCTTCGAGGACGGCTTCGTCGACAAGAACGGCACGCGCCACATGAAGGGCTCGGAGGCGCACAAGGCTTCGGTCACCGGCGACACCGTCGGCGATCCCTACAAGGACACGGCCGGTCCGGCCGTCAACCCCGCGATCAAGATCACCAATATCGTAGCCTTGTTGCTGCTCGCCGTGCTTGCCTGACGGTATCAGCCTTCAACGAAAAGCCCGCGGAACTGAGTTCCGCGGGCTTTTGCGTGAGCGGGATTTCCGTCAGTTGTTGCCGAAGTTCTTGAACAGGTTGCGCGCCGCGGCTTGTCCGGCACCTGGGCCGGTCAAGAGCTGGCCGAGGAAGCTCGTCTCCTTGCCGCCCGTCGGCGTCGTGCGCGACAGCATGTCGAAGACCTTGCCGTCCTTCATCGTATAATGAGCAAGCTGGCTGACGACGCCTTCCTTGTCGAAATAGACCGCGAGGATCGATTGGTCGATCAGCTTGGGCTTCATGAAGGCGACAGGACGCTTTCGCTTCTGCGAGATGTAGTAGAACACCTCGTTGTCGAAGGTCGCCGTCGTCGAGGGGGTGCCGAGCGACAGCAGCACCTGTTCGCGGCTCGACCCGACGGGAACCAGATTGAGGGTTTCCTGATCGACGACATAGCCCTGGTGCAGGACTTCACCGACATTCGCCGCCTGGCAGCCGGCAAGCACTGCAGTGCATAGGGAAGCCACGACCACGGCACGGCCAAGAACTTTCAGGTTTGTTGTCAGATACCGCTTCGTCAACGACTGCTCCCCTTGGAGTAACGATGGCATATGCGCCATTGCAATTCGTGCCTGCTTCGGTAAACCAGCTTCGGCTATCATGCAATAACGTCATGGGCGCGTGCCCACGGATTCGAGAAAGCCACGGCTGGGCTTTATTATGATTTTTGGACTGTTCAAGAAAAAAAGCGGCAACATTGCGATTGTGGAGCGCCAGTATGGCCTTCTGACCGCGGCGGCGCGCCAGCCGTTTCTCTATACCGACCTCGATGTGCCCGATACGGTGATGGGCCGTTTCGAGATGTTGTCAGCGATCCTGATTCTCTATTTCCGTCGGACCCGCGCCTCGGCCCGCACCGGCCAGGAAATCGCCCAGGAGATCGTCGATGCCTTCTTCGAGGATGTCGACCACTCGATCCGCGAGCTTGGCGTCGGCGACGTCAGCGTGCCGAAGAAGATGAAGAAGTTCGCCGGCATGTTCTACGGACGCCTCGAGTCCTATGCGACGGCGCTCGACGGCGGCGACAGGCACGCGCTTGCCAATGCATTGCAGCGCAACTTTCATCCGCAGCAAGACAATGCGCCGGCGATGACAGGCTTGGCGCGCTACCTGATGTCCATAGAGGCCGCCTTCGCGAAAGTCCCGGAAGAGCTGGTCGAAACGGGGCAGTTGCGCGTACCGCCGGCCGGGAGCCAATAGGCGTCCCCCAACGCAGCGGCATCTGCGCATCGGTAAGGACGCGGCGCTGCAGGAAGGATCTTGTCATGAAGCACGAAAGCAAACCGGCATTTTCCTACCCAGTGAGGGTAGGGCATATCTCGGCCAATCCGGTCAGCGTCCGCCTGTCCGCCAACGACGCCGAGCGGCGGGCGCTGGCGGAACTTTGGAAGGTCAACGAGGTCCGTTCGCTGGTCGCGGACTTGCAGATCGGACGCTGGAAGAAGGATGGCGTGAAGATCAAGGGCGAGGTGCAGGCCGAACTCGTCCAGACCTGCGTCGTCACGCTCGAGCCCGTCACCGCAGGGATCTCCGAGCCGGTTGAGGCGATCTTCGTGCCGGAGGGCTCACGCCTGGCGCGCCAAGCCGACAACGACGGCGGCGAGATGATCCTCGACCCGGGTGGTCCGGACATTCCCGATACCTTCACCGGCGACACGATCGACGTGGGCGTGGTCGTCAGCGAGCATGTGGCGCTTGCGATCGACCCCTATCCCCGCAAGGACGGGGCCGTCTTCGGCGAGCGCATCGAAAGCTCGGCGGCCGATGACAAGCGGCCTAACCCGTTCGCGGTCCTCAAGGATCTTAAAAAGGATTGAAACGGAATCGGCCGGGCTTACAATTCGGTTGTCACGCAGACGAAAAGCAGTATTTTGGCCCGACTTCAGCCGAGGGGGCCGTGGTGCCGACACGCTGCATGCTGGCCCAAGTGTCAGAGGGAAGGACGAATCGCCGTTGCGTAGGGACTGCGCAGGGGCGGAATGCGTCGCGTGGCGGGAAGAAGGGATAAGACACGCGTGGTCAGAATTTCACTTGACGTTATGGGGGGCGACTATGGTCCGGAGGTCGTCATCCCGGGTGCTGCCAGGGCACTCGAACGTCACCCGGATATAAAGTTCGTCCTGTTCGGCCAGGAAGCGCGCTGCGCCGAACTCTTGGCCAAGTACCCGAAGCTTCAGGCAAGCAGCACTTTTCACGATTGCGAAATCGCCGTCGGCATGGACGAGAAGCCGAGCCAGGCGCTGCGGCGCGGCCGCGGCAAGTCGAGCATGTGGAGGGCGATCGACGCCATCAATGCCGACGAGGCGGATGTGGTGGTCTCGGCCGGCAATACGGGTGCGCTGATGGCCATGTCGGTCTTCTGCCTTCGCACCATGCAAGGTATTCAGCGTCCGGCGATCGCCGCCATCTGGCCGACGCTGAAAGGCGAGAGCATCGTGCTGGATGTCGGCGCGACGATCGGCGCGGACGCGCAGCAACTCATGGATTTCGCCTTGATGGGCGGCGCCATGGCCCGCGCCCTCTTCGAGGTCGAACGTCCTTCCGTCGGCCTGCTGAATGTCGGCGTCGAGGAGATCAAGGGCCAGGAGGAGGTCAAGGAAGCCGGCAGGCTCATCCGCGAGGCCAATATCGAGGGCATTGAGTATTACGGGTTCGTCGAGGGCGATGACATCGGTCGCGGCACCGTCGACGTCGTCGTCACCGAAGGCTTTTCCGGCAATATCGCGCTGAAGGCGGCCGAGGGCACGGCCCGCCAGATCGCCGAATATCTGCGCTCCGCCATGTCGCGCACCCTTCTTGCAAAGATCGGCTATGTCTTCGCCAAGGCTGCCTTCGATCGGGTGCGCGAGAAGATGGACCCGCGCAAGGTTAATGGCGGCGTGTTCCTGGGGCTCAACGGCGTGGTCATCAAGAGCCACGGCGGCACCGATGCGGAAGGCTTCGCCGCCGCGATCGACGTCGGCTACGATATGGTGAAGAACGGCCTGAAGGCCAAGATCGAGGCCGATCTCGCACGCTATCACGGCGCCGAGCCGACCGAAGCCCTGCCGCCGGCATGATTGAAGAGGTTTGATTAGATGATCCGTTCTGTCGTTCGCGGCTTCGGTGCAGCGCTGCCGAAGCGAGTGATGACCAATAAGGAAATGGAATCCAAGGTCGAGACGTCCGACGAATGGATCGTGCAGCGGACCGGCATTCGCCAGCGCCACATTGCCGGCGAGGGCGAAACGACCGCCTCGCTCGGCGAGGGAGCGGCGCGCGCGGCGCTCGAGAGGGCGGGCATGACCGCCGATGATCTCGATCTGATCATCGTCGCGACCTCGACGCCCGACAACACTTTCCCCGCGACGGCGGTCAATATCCAGAACCGTCTCGGCATGCGCCACGGGGCGGCCTTCGACCTGCAGGCGGTCTGTTCCGGCTTCGTCTATGCGGTGGCGACGGCCGACGCCTATATCCGCGGCGGCCTTGCCAGGCGCGCTCTGGTGATCGGTGCCGAGACCTTCTCGCGCATCCTCGACTGGTCGGATCGCACCACCTGCGTGCTCTTCGGCGACGGTGCCGGCGCAATCATCCTAGAAGCACAAAAGGGCGAGGGCACAAATGCCGATCGCGGCGTGCTGACGGCGCAATTGCGATCCGACGGCATCCATGGCGACAAGCTCTATGTCGACGGCGGCCCCTCGACGACCGGCACCGTCGGCCACCTCCGCATGGAGGGGCGCGAGGTCTTCAAGCATGCGGTCGGCATGATCACCGACGTGATCGAGGCCGCCTTCGAGGCCACGGGAATGACGGCCGAGGACGTCGATTGGCTGGTGCCGCATCAGGCCAATCGGCGCATCATCGACGGGTCGGCGAAGAAGCTCCGCATTCCAAACGACAAGGTTGTGGTGACCGTCGATCTGCATGGCAACACGTCCGCCGCATCCATCCCGCTAGCCCTCGACGCCGCCGCCTCCGACGGGCGCATCAAGAAGGGCGACCTGGTGATGCTCGAAGCCATGGGTGGTGGCTTCACCTGGGGTTCCGTTCTCATCCGCTGGTAAAAAAATTGAATGACGGCAGGCGCTTGACCGAAAAAGGCAAGGGCAATAGTCTTTCATCGCTGATCGGCGAGCCAGACATCGGTGGGGGAAGATGAGCGGAAAAACAGTTACGCGAGCAGACTTGGCTGAGTCGGTATTTCGCAAGGTCGGTTTGTCTCGGACGGAGTCTGCCGAATTGGTGGAGACCGTCATCGACGAGATTTGCAACGCAATCGTGCGTGGCGAGAGCGTGAAGCTGTCTTCGTTTGCAACCTTCCAGGTCCGCGACAAGAACGAGCGCATCGGCCGGAACCCGAAGACGGGCGAGGAAGTGCCGATCTCGCCGCGCCGGGTGATGACGTTCAAGGCCTCCAATGTGCTGAAACAGCGGGTCTTGAAGGCGCATCTCAGCCGGAAGGCCAAGCAGAAGCAGGCCGGAGCGGGCTCCTGAGGCACGGCCACAATCACAAATGTGGTTGAAAACCCATCCATAAGCCATTGAAACAGGCCTGATTCGTGCGATCATCGCGCAATTGTCCAGTGATGCGGCTGCTTGCTTCGCATGAATATGGGGATGGGGACGATATGGAAAAAAGCCCGGACGCTTTCCGCACCATAAGCGAGGTCGCCGACGAACTCGACCTGCCCCAGCATGTGTTGCGGTTCTGGGAAACCCGTTTCCAGCAGATCAAGCCGATGAAGCGCGGCGGCGGCCGGCGCTACTACCGGCCCGAGGACGTCGATCTGCTGAAGGGCATTCGCCACCTGCTCTACGACCACGGCTATACGATCAAGGGCGTGCAGAAGCTTCTGAAGGCCAATGGCAACAAGTTCGTCGCCGCGATCGCGAGCGGCGATCTCGCCACCGTCGAGGCGCTCGCCGCCTCCAGCCACGAAGAACCGCCGGCGCCGAAGGTCGGCGTCGCCGACGAGGATCAGATCGTCGGCCGCCCCAAGGCCCCAGCCAGTCGGCGCTTCTTCTCCTTCGGCGCCAGCAGCGACGATGCGGAGATTTCGATCGGCAAGACCTCCGTCAGCAAGGAGGACAGGGCGCTGCTGCAGGAAGCGCTCTACGATCTTTTGGAGTGCAAGCGCCTGCTCGACCAGGTGCGATAGCACGTTGTCGGCCGACCAAAGCATCGTCGTCGTCACTCGCCGAGCCGGAGAAAAGCGCCGAGGTACAGGCGATCTTCTCCCACTAGGGCGTCGGCGAATTGCTGGCCGAGGCTGCGCGGCGACCGGTCCGGCGGCAATAGCAATCCTCTCGCATTGACAGGCCGGCCCCGACCCCACAGGATGCCGAGAAAATCTCCCGCAGGTTGATGGCCTGACAAGGAGAAGCGAGTAACCTTCCCATGCGCCCTGTTCTTCTCGGCCTCGGCTGGGTCATGGTCGGCATCGGCGTCGTCGGCATATTCCTGCCGCTTCTGCCGACGACACCCTTCCTGCTCCTGGCCGCCTGGCTCTTTGCGCGATCCTCTCCGCGTCTCGAACAATGGCTGTTCGATCATCCCCTGTTTGGGCAGCCTTTGCGCGATTGGCGAGAGGATGGTGCGATATCGCGTGGGGCAAAGATGTGTGCCTTGTCGCTGATGGCACTTGGTTTCGCATTCTTCTGGCTCCGCGCCCAACCCTCCATGCCGATTGCGTCCGTCGTTGCGACGATCATGCTCGCACTGGGCGCATTCATCGCGTCGCGGCCCGAGCCGCGGAAATGACGGGATCCGCCGGCCCGCAAGCGGGGTTCCAAAGGTAACACGCAAAGCGGGCACTCCATGGCAAAATACACTGGGCCGATCCGACCTCTCGCGGGTCGGGCGGCGCCGGCATTCGCAACCATGGGAGGAAGCCATGCAAATAGCTGACCACATTGAACGCACGAGACCGGATCGGTCGGCGCCGGAGGTCCTGGATCGGCTTCAGGCGATTTATCAACGCCGTCAGAAGGACGAGTGGCGCGCGACGGTGGACAGGCTGGATGCGCTGCGGCAGTCGTTCAGCGAAGAGCGGCGGCAGGTCTTTCCGGCCGCATTGCGCGACAGGCTGACAAGCTCTGCACGGGGCGGAAGGCGGGATGATCCCCGCGGGCCCGGACTAAGATACAAGTCGCTGATCGAGGCGAGAAACGCCGAGGTCGATCTGAAGGCGGTCAAGGGGCTGCATGACCGGGCCTATGACAAGTTCGGTCAACTGGTGAAGGGCTACAGTGCCTTTCACTTCCATGAATCGGTGGTCGGAAGCCTTGCTGACGCATTGGTCCAGCCGCCGATCGTTTACGTCGCTCCCGATCCGGACAAGGAAAAGCTGTTTTACCCGCATTTCGGCGGCTGTTGGGACCGGCTTGATCAGAACCAGGCAACCGGCGACGGAGCGATCGTCGAGAACAGGTCCTATCTCGATTGCGCCGCCCGCATGGGATCCAAGCTCGTCGCCCGCAACGACGACGCGTCCGACGTGGACCTCCTCTGCACCTATCGGGAGAACGGCTATCTCGTTCCCTTCAAGACACTTCGTACCGGCATATTGCAGGTCAAGGCCGACCTCACGGCCCTCGTATGCCGCCATCATATCTCGACCTATGACGAGTTCGGATGGTCCGACTTCCATGCCACGACGCGCGGCAGACTCGTGATGGCGGTGTTCTGGAACTGGGACGACATCGATCCGGCCAACGAGGTCAGCGACCAATGGTTCATTTCCGGTCTCGACTGCCGCGGCGACGGCGAGAGCTTCCCCGGCACCCGCGTCCAGGCACTCCCGGGCGAAAGACGGATCATCAACCTGTTCACGGACGTGGCCTTCCCGGCCGGCCGCGAACTCTGGGTCTATGTCGGCATTGCCGATCGTATCTGGGCGCTGCTCAATGACGTCAGCATCGATATCTCGATCGACTCGGCTTGGCTGCTGAATTCGCTGGCAATCCGTTCGATATGAGGGCCGCGACAGCCATTGTCCTTGCAACGGGCGACTGCGGCAGGGACAGGCTAAGCCTTGATTTTTAGGAAATAAATGGTCGGAGCGACTGGACTCGAACCAGCGACCCCTTGACCCCCAGTCAAGTGCGCTACCGGGCTGCGCTACGCTCCGACCCGCTTCGTTACAAGCCCGCTCTCATTAGTCGGAACATAAGAGCGGCGCAAGGGGAAAATGGAATTTCGCCGGTCCTTCCGCAGCTGTTGAGAAACTGGGGATCCGCCGAAAGCAGTGGAGCGAACGGTTTTGTGATTTGGTCGGCGCAAGGGGCGCAGATACACTACGGCCTGCAACAACAGGAGAAGCCCTATGAAGCGCATCCTCGTATTTGCAGCCGCCCTCGCGCTTTCTGCGACCGCAGCGTCAGCCGCGTGCCTCGGCCACAACACCACAGCCTCGGCGGATCCGGTGGACAAGGAGATCACGACAGCCAGCGTGACAGAGACCGAACAGTCCAAGCCGGCCGACGAGCTTCTCCTGCAGCAGCGGAAGCTGCAGCAAGACGAACCGACCGCCGAAGAATAAGCCAGGAGAGCGGCGAATGCGGGTCTCGCCGGGCGTCTTTGCCTTCGAGGCCCGCTTTCCGCCTTGACTCGAACATGCGATCTGCCGACGACGCTTTCCTGCGTCGACCGCGTCCGTGTGTCTCAGACCCACATCTGCCTGTTTCGTCATCGCGAAGGTGATCTCATCGGCACGGCCTGCCGACGATTGCGATATTCGAGTGCGGCGCACCCCCAGACGATGCCGAGAAGCAAATAGAAATGCCGCCAGTGATCGGTATCGATGACGTTGCCTATGCCCACATGGCCGATAAGCGTCACCCAAGCGATCATCAGATAGGGCTGCCAAGGCCGGTCGAGCAGAAGAAGTCGAAACCCGAGCGTGAGCGTCCACGCGATCAGCGTGATATAAGCGACGAAGCCGATCCAGCCGTAGGACGTCAGGCTTTTCAGCCAGACATTGTGCTCGTCCTCCAAGAAGATCGCGCCGAACATCAGCGGGCCGATGCCGAGCGGCCTCTCCATCGACATCATAAAGCCGATCCGGTGCCGGTCGAAACGCCCGAGGTGGCCGCCGTCGTAATCCTGAACGAGTTGGGAGCGGCTTGAAAAGAGCGTTGCCACCTGTTCCGATTGCAGGGCGGCGACAAGGGCCGCCATGACGAAAAGGGCGCCGCAGAGTGCGAGCACGAGAATTCTCAGCCGGAATAGTCCGCTGCGCTCCTTGAGGAGCATGACGAAGACCAGCGCGACCACGCAGAAGAGATTGAGCGCCCAGGCTGCGCGGGAGAAGGAGAGGAACACCCCCAGCGTGAGGGCGAGCAGGCCGGCGATTTTGAGCGGAGCACGCCGGATCGGTTCCGTCAGCAGGTTGTGTACCAGATAGAGCACCGGCGCGGCGAGAAACGGCCCGAAGACGTTCGGGTCCTGGAAGGCACCCTTGGCGCGGTCGTAGAGGGTGAAGTTTGCCGCCGCCGGGATTGCGCCGAAATAGCCGAGAATGCCGAGAAGGGCGGTGAGCACGGCAGCCGAGACCCAGGCATTGAAGATCAACCGCAGTCGCTGGTGACGGTCTTCGATGATCGCAGCGAAGAAGACGGCGGTCAGTGCCAGGAAGCCGGAGACCGCCATGTACATCGGTGCGGTGGCGAGTTCGGTCATCACCGTCAGCGACAGCATGCCGCCGACCATGAACAGTACGAGCAGGGCCAGGAGGGGAGCGACGCGGCGTGAAATCCTCAGCCCGAAGAGCGACCAGAGACCGATGAGGCCCGCCATGAAGACCTCGTAGGGCGCCGGCTCCGCGATGACGAAGCCCGAGAGGAAAACGCCGATCGTCACCAGGCCGGAGCCGATGATCGAAACCGCGGCGAGCTGGGGCCGGATGATGGCCGGCTGGGAGGTGGTGGCGATCAATACGCGTTTTCCGTATTGAGCAGCCGGAAAGGCGTCAGGAACAGGATCTTCAGGTCCAGAAGCAGCGACCAGTTCTCGATGTAGTAGAGGTCAAAGGCGGTGCGGAAACGGATCTTCTCGTCGTTGTCGATTTCTCCCCGCCAGCCGTTGATCTGCGCCCAGCCGGTGACGCCAGGTTTGACCCGGTGGCGGGCGAAATAGCCTTCCACCACATCCGAATAGGTGCGGTTGTGCGTTTGCGCGAGAACGGCATGCGGGCGCGGCCCAACAAGCGAGAGCTCGCCCTTCAGCACGTTCACGAGCTGCGGCAGCTCATCGATCGAGGATTTGCGCAGGAAGCGGCCGACGGGGGTGACGCGGGGGTCCCCCTTGGAGACCGCGTTGCGGGCGCTCGGATCGCTCAAATGGGTGTACATCGAGCGGAACTTGTAGACCTCGATGATCTCGTTGTTGAAGCCGTGGCGGTGCTGCTTGAAGATGATCGGCCCAGGCGACGTGAGCTTGACCGCGAGCGCGGCGACGAGCATCACCGGCCAAAGCAGGGCGAGCGCCACGATGCTGAAGAAGACGTCGAAGCACCGCTTAGCGACGGAATCCCAATCGGCAATCGGCTTGTCGAAAATGTCGAGCATCGGCACCTCGCCGACATGCGAGTAGCTGCGCGGGCGGAAGCGCAGATTGTTGGCATGGGCGGCGAGACGGATGTCGACCGGCAGCACCCAGAGCTTCCTTAAGAGTTCGAGAATGCGCTTCTCCGCCGTCAGCGGCAGCGAGAAGATCAGCATGTCGATGCGGGCGAGCCGGGCGAATTCGACGAGTTCGTCGACGGTTCCGAGTTTCGGGTAGCCGGCGATCACATGCGGCGAGCGCCGCTCGTCGCGGTCGTCGAAGATCCCGCAGATGCGGATGTCGTTATCCGGCTGGTGCTCAATCGTGCGGATCAGGTCTCGTGCCGGGGCACCGCCGCCGACGATCACCGCGCGGCGCTCCATCGTGCCGTTGCGCGACCAATGCCGGATCGAATAGGCGATGAAGGCGCGTTCGGCGACCAGGAAGAGCGCGCCGGCGACGAACCAGCCGCCGACCCAGACGCGCGAATAGAGATGGCCCCACTTCAGAAAGAACAGGACGAGCGCGATGGTGCCGAATGTCGCAGTCCAGGCGGCCAGGATGCGCGGCGTCATCCGGAGCCAGGCCCTGAGCGCCGGCACCTGATAGGTATCGGCGATCTGCATGGCGATCACGGCAAGCGCCGAACCGAAGGCGAGAATGGCGAGGTAGACCGGCAGGTCCTGGAGCGGAGGGCGGACATATTGCGTATTGATGGCATAGCCGATCGCGAACAGCGCGCAGAGGTCGAGCAGCCGGATGAGACCGGTGATCATCGACGGGGAATAGGTATCGGCCCGGAACTGGAGTGCGATCTGGCGCGCCAGCGGATTGAGCGGCGTAGGGTCGCCGGCCTTTTTCCCGTCGGCGGTCGTTCGGATCTCGGAGACCTTCTTGCGAAGCGCCTCGGTATCGAAGGTCTCGGGCCTGTCAAACTTGTTCATGGTGGCTTTCCGGCGCTGTCCGCTACGCCCGGATAGCAGAAAGCCACTAAGAAACGCTTACGTTGTGCGAAGTCGCGCCTCGGCGAAGATCGATTCCTCGGTAAGTTCACCGTAGAGTTGCATCACGCGCCTGGTCATCACCGCAGCCGAGAAGCGCGACTTGAAGCCCTCCGGATCGGGCATCGTGCGGACTGCCCAGTCCTGGTCGACGGCGGCCGCCGCCATGACTTCGGCGAACGCCCTTGCATCTGCGGGCTGGACGAGCGCTCCGCTGTCGGCGCCCAGCACTTCCGGCATGCCGCCCACCCGGGACGCGATGACCGGTTTTCGGGCGGCGAGCGCTTCGAGAAGGATATAGGGCATCGACTCCGCGCGAGAGGGGATGACGACTGTCCGGGCAAGCGCGAAGGCCGCGCGCGCCTTCATTGCCGGGCGCATCCTGACGCGATCGCCAAGCGCCATGCGCGCTATCATTTCTTCATACCGGGATTGCTGCGGACCATCGCCGATCATCAGGCCCGAAAGCGGCCGCCCGGCAAGTTCTTCGGCCTTGGCGAAGCTCTCGATAAAGAGATCCGGCCCCTTCAGATCCCGCATCATGCCGATATAAAGAAAATCGACCGCCCCGGGACTTTCGGCGATCGGCGCGAACTCCGTGTCTCCGATGCCGTTATAGATCAGTTCGTTGCGCCCCGCGGGCCGGCCAACCTTGGCGAAATAGGTCTGCCGCTCGAAATCGCAGACGAAGACGAGCGCGTCGGTGAGACGCTCCTGGAGGCGCTCCATCCGGAAGATGGCGCCGCCGGCGAGCGACTTCCGTTCATAATGGAGGCTGCCCCCGTGGGGCGAATAGAGGCGGGCTACGCGATACTTGTTGACCCGCAGCGCTGAACCGATGATGCGTGCGAGCACGCCGCCCTTGGCGCCATGCCCGTGCAACACATCCGGTTGCAAGCTTCTGATCTGCTTGTAGCTGCGCCAGAGCGCGGCAAAATCCGAAGGCCCGATCGTCCGATGGATCGGCGTGCGGACGACACCGAGCGCCAGGAAGGGGCGGATCTCGTCGAAGAGGGCATCCTCGTAGGCGCCGCCCGTGGTGCTATCGCAGAGAATTCCCACCTGATGGCCCGCTGCCGCATGCGCCTCGGCAAGATCGCGAACGTGGCGGAAGATGCCGCCGATCGGCGATCTGAAGCAATGGAGAATGCGCAGGGGCCGCTCGTTCGACATGGCGTCAGAACAGCCGTTCGCGAACATAGATCGTGTCGCCCGCAAGCACCGGATCGGTGATCGGCACGCGACCCGTTATGATACGGCCGTTGACCTTGCGGGTGATGTCGGCATTCGCCTGGTTTGCGCGGGGGGTGAAGCCGCCGGCAACCGCGATCGCGTTCTGCACGGTCATTCCGGGAACGTAGCTGTACTGGCCGGATTGGCCCACTTCGCCCATGATGAAGACGGAACGGTAGCGATCGATTTCGATGGTCACGTCCGGGTCGCGCAGAAAGCCCTCGCGGAGCTTCGCCGCGATCATCCCTTCGAGTTCCGGAAGCGTATGGCCGCGCGACGGCACTGCGCCGATCAACGGGAAGGCGACGTAGCCCGCCTGGTCGACAGTGTAGGTCCCGCTGAGGCCCGGCTGTTCGAATACGGTGACGCGAAGGCGATCGCCGCTGTCCAGCCGGTAGGGTTGGATAGTCGCCTCGCTGAAGGCCTTGGGAGCCGGCTGATAGCTCGTGCAACCGCTGGCCAGCGCCGACAATATTGCCACGGCGAAAGCGCGTGCTGCCTTTGTGCCTGCGATCGACATGCGGGTTCTCGTTGGCTCCGGAAATGAATACCTCTCGGTGGTGTTATCGATCCGTTAGGGTTAATAGCCGGTAAACTCCGGTAGAATTCCGATCCGGCGGCGATCCGCACCCTTCCGCGGCACCGGCATCCGACGGTTGTGCCTGCAATTAACACTTGCGTTACCATGTTCCTTTACCTTCCGGCTGAATGCGGAAGCTATTGGGGTTGCGGCATGTCGGACGTCGGCGGTCAGCAGGATGTGGATATCGATCTGGGCAGGCTCGTTCGCGCCATCTGGCAGCGTCGCACCCGTGTCTTGCTTGCGACGGTCGGGGCCACGGTGCTTGCCTTCGGCGCGGCGAAGATGATCGCGCCCGGCTATGAAAGCGAAACGCGTGTCCTGATCGAATCGCGCGAGCCGGAGTTCAGCGGTCCCAATCAGGCGTCTCAGACGAGTTCGGACCGAATTTTCGACGAGTCCGGCATCGCCAGCCAGGTGCAGGTGCTGCGCTCCGCCGACCTCATCAAGCAGGTCGCCCGCAACATGAAGCTGCACGAGCTGGAGGAATTCGATCCGTCGGCGCATCCCTCGGCCGTTTCCGATCTCCTGGTCATGCTGGGGCTCAAGAAGAACCCGCTCGAACTGCCGCCGGAAGAGCGGATCCTCAAAGAGTTCAATACCAAGTTGCAAGTCTACCAGGTCGAGAAGTCACGCGTGATCGCCATTGCCTTCACGTCGAAGGATCCGAAACTCGCCGCTGCCATTCCGAACGAGATGGCCAAGGTCTATCTCTCGCTGCAGAGCGGTGCGAAGCTCGACTCCAACTCGGAAGCCAGCCGCTGGCTGGAGCCGGAGATCGCCAATCTAAGGGAAAAGGTTCGCGAGGCGGAGGCCAAGGTCGCCGCCTATCGCGCCGAATCCGGTTTGCTCCCGACCGGCGAAACGGAGAACTTCGCGACTAGGCAGCTCACCGATATTTCGACCGAGCTGGCGCGGGTCCGGGGCGAAAGGGCGAATGCGGCGGCACGCGCCGAAGGCGTGCGCGCAGCGCTTGCCGATGGCCGCCCGGTCGAAACGCTGACCGATATCGTCGGCTCACCGATGATCCAGCGGCTGAAGGAGAGCCAGGCCACTCTGCAGGCGCAGATCGCCGATCTATCGACCTCGCTGCTCGACGGGCATCCTCGGCTGAAGGGGCTGAAGTCACAGCTCGAAGGTATTCGGGAGCAGATACGTTCGGAAACGCGAAAGATTCTCTCCAGTCTCGAGAACGAGGCGAAGGTCGGGCAGCTTCGCGAACAGCAATTGCTGCAGCAGTTGAACGCGCTGAAGGCGCAATCGGCGCAGGCGGGCGAGGAAGAGGTGGGGCTTCGTGCGCTGGAGCGCGAGGCGGCGGCCCAACGCCAGCTCCTGGAGACCTATCTGGCCCGCTACCGCGAAGCGACATCGCGAACCGTCGCGAATGCGACGCCGGCGGACGCGCGGGTGATTTCCAATGCCGTGGTGCCGACGTTGGCGAGCTTTCCCAAGGTGGTGCCGATCACGATCGTCGCCGCGCTTGCGAGTTTCCTGATCAGCTGCGTCGTCATCATGCTCGGCGAACTCTTCAGCGGCAGGGCGCTGAGGCCGGTCTCCGGTTCCGGAAGGATGCCCGAAACTGCTGGTACGACTGTCCCGGACGAGGTGCCGGCAACCGTTGCCGTGCCGGAAGACGAGCGGGCACGAGAGGAGCAGGAGCCGAGCATCGCAGCAGAGCACGACTTCTCGATCGAGTCCGTGGCCGGACATCTGCTCGACAACGCCGTCCGGGTCGCCGTTTCGGTCTCGCCCGGAGGGGATGAAGGATCGACGGCAACGGTGATGCTGGCGCGTCTGCTTGCAGAAGAGGAACACAAGGTCGTGCTCATCGACCTTTCAGGATCGGCCTGCCCGACGCGGCTGATGGCCCAGGCGCTGCATCTGCCCGGCATTACGAACCTCCTGTCCGGCGAGGTTGCCTTCACCGAGACGATCCATGCGGACAGGTTTTCCGAGGCGCACATCATCCCGCAGGGCGACGCAGATCCCCACACGGCGATGCGCGGCATCGAGCGTCTGCAGATGATCATCGACGCGCTGACAAGCGCCTATGATCTTGTGCTGGTCGAATGCGGTGCCGCGGACGCGGCTTCCGTCGCCAAGGTGGCGCGGCGCGAGGAGGTCGAGATTATCGTTTCGGCGCCGTCGGTCAGCGAGGACGGGATCATCGAAGCACTGACAAGCTTCGGGGAGGGCGGCTACCGCGACATCCTGCTGATGACCGGTGGCGGCGAAAGCGGTCCCGAGCTTCGCGACCGCCGCGCGGCGTGAGGTGCTTCAATCGGCTGCGATTTCCGTGGTGGTCCGCAGCCGGCGCCGCTGTCGCTGGACGAGGGCATAAAGGGCTTTGTTTGCCTTGATGGCGCGTTTGGCGCGGACCGCGGCGCGGTGCAGGCCGGCTGCCGCATGTCCACGCAGCGTCAGCGGCAGGGTGATGTCCCGCAAGACGGTCTCAATCGTACACCACGATCGCTTATAGGGCTGGTCGCCGATGCCGAAGTCGAAGAGTACGACGCCTTCGCCGCAAAGACGCTCGATCACCCGGTAAAAGAGCAACTCGCCCGGGCTGCTGTCGGCGGCGATCGTGTCATCTATCGAGCCGAACTGGCAGATGACATGGTCGCCCTTGCGCGACAGGCCGGTCACGGCGATGATCCGCCCCTCGTGCTCGCCCTTGAGACGGATCGCGTTGAGTTCGAGCAGCCTGTCGCCGGCGCGATGGCGATCGATCAGCAGGCGAAAGAAGGCGCGCGTCTCCGGCTCGTCGAAGACGTCGGGTAAGCCTTGGGCCTCCAGCCGCGCGGCCTTCTGCCGGAAGAACGTCTCCAGCAGCGCCTGCGCCTCCGCCGCCTCACGGGCAACCACATAGTCATAGCCACCGATTTCGGCGAGACGCCTTTCGGAGAGACGCATCTTCTTGCGCCGGCGTTTTGCATTGAGCTGGGCGAGCGTCCGCTCCATGTCGCCGGCAAGCCCGAGCTGGAAAGAGGCGTTCGGATTGGCGATCCCGGGCAGGGCGGCGAGGGGGTGGGGCAGGCCGCGCCAAACTGCCGGCGTCCTTTCGAAGGCAACGACATCCGCATGCGCGCGCAGCGCCTGGCGGACTCCTTCGCTCAGCGAGCGGACGAGGTCGTCCCGTGGCACGCGCTCGATCTCGGCAGCAAACAAGCCGGTGTTGAGATTGCTGTGCCCGGTCGCGATCAGTCGCGCGGTCCGGAAGAATTGGCCCCGTTCGACCTCGAACGGCAGGAGGAAAAGCAGTTGCTCGGCAATGGCGCCGCGCACGACCAGCAATTGGCTGTCATGCGCTCTCTTCCAGGCGGCACACCAGTCGAAGCTTTGATGCAGGGAGTTGAGATTGTTGGCGTCGAGCGCACGCCAGTCCGCCTCCAGTTCCGCCATATCGCGATGCACGGAAAGCGTGACCCGGTCGGCGTAAGGATTATGGGCAGCCGGGCGCATCGAAAGGTCGCGCCAGGATTGCCCCTCTGGCGCGGCAAGGGTGAAATTGAAATTGGCCATCTCTCGGATCATCCGGCATACGTCGCGTATCGATAAGACGGCAAAAATTGCTACATCCTCTTTAAATCCGCCGCTGCCTACCCTGCGATCGGCAAATGCGGTTAGCAAAGCGTGAAGCGACTGGTTTGTCTGCGGCTTGGAAATCGCCGCCGCGGCGTTACATCTCGCGGCCGATACGACGTCATGAAGAAACAACTGCGGAACTGCTGATGATGCCGAGCCATGCCCTGCCGGACCCCGACGCCAAGTTTCCGGTCGCGGAATTTCCGCGGATAGGATTTCTTAGGAACCTGGTGCGGTCGCCGTTGATCGAAGCCGGCGAGTACAGCTACTACGACGATCCCGAGGGCCCCGAATGTTTCGAGGAGAAGTGCGTCCTCTACCACTATGACTTCGTCGGGGATCGGCTGGTTATCGGGCGGTTTTGCGCGTTGGCGACCGCTGTCCACTTCATCACGAACGGCGCCAACCACGCGCTGTCCGGCTTTTCGACCTTCCCTTTCGGCATTTTCCCCGGTGCCTGGCGCGAGGGCTTCGATCCGTCCGCCTATGGCACGGGCCATCGCGGCGACACGATCGTCGGCAACGATGTCTGGCTCGGCAGGGAGGCGACGGTTCTGCCGGGCGTTACCATCGGCGACGGCGCGATCGTGGCGGCGAAATCCGTTGTGAGCAAGGACGTTCCTCCCTACGCGATCGTCGCGGGCAACCCGGCAAGGGTCGTCAGGATGCGGTTCCCGGCTGAGATCGTCGAGCGCTTGCAGGCGGTGGCCTAGTGGAACTGGCCGGCCGACAAGGTGACGCGCAACATCGCGGCGATCACCGGCGCGGACATTGGGGCGCTTGAAATCGCAGAGTAGCCTCAGTCCAGAAATCCGGTCGCCAGCGCGGCTGCCCAGTCGGCTCGGCCGCGTTCGGCGGCGAGGCGCGACATTGCCCTGTGGTCGTAGGGCAGGCAGCGGAAGCTGACAGTCCAACCGTCAGAAGTGCATTCGACGATAGCGTAGCGCGCGTCCGGCGCGCCGGTTTCCACGTTGTGCGCCACGGGTTGATCGTCATCGTAACCCGGGCAGCCGACGCTGCCGGGATTGACGAGGAGGCGCCCGTCCGCCAGCCGCACGGCGCGCGGAATATGCGTGTGTCCGCAGAGGATCACCGGGTAGTCGACACCATCGGCCAAACGCTCGATCGCCTTTCGCGCAGCCATGTGGACGACGCCATCGGCTGTCAGCGCCTCCATCCAGTAGGTCTCGTCACTCGTGGGCGTGCCGTGGCAGAGGAAGAACGTATCGCGATGGACGAGCGTTTCCGGGAGCGCAGCCAGCCATTCCTTGTGGCGCGGTTCGAGTTCGTCACAGGCCGCGCGATCGGAAGGCCCCATTTTGGCCGGCTCCAGCGTCAGCAGGTAACGATCGTGATTGCCGCGGATCGCCGGCATTCCGCGGTCGATCAGGAGGTCCGCCGTGCGGGCGGCATTGAGCGGTCCGCTCAGGTGGTCACCCAAATTGACGATGTCGTCGATCCCCTGGGCGTCGATGTCCGCCAGCACCGCCTCAAGTGCCAGGTCGTTGCCGTGAATGTCGGAGATGACGGCGATCTTCATGGGTGCACCTCAGCCGGTCAGCGATTGTTTGCCGGTTTTTCCATCCACTTGATGATCAGCATCGCCGGAAGGATCCACAGGAGCCCGGTGAAGAAGAAATAGAGAAGATGCACCCACCAGGGCGACGCGCCGAGTAGCAGGGAGGCAAAGGTGACTGCCGCCAGCGCATAGACGATGACAAGAATGATGATGAGGACGGTGCCGATGAGTTTTCTGAGGCGTAGGGGCATTGGATGTCTTTCGGATGGCGGCAGCCGCGCCGGATCGGGAGAATTGCTTGCGGCTCCCTGCATCCCGCTTCAACCTGGAACTGGCCGCGACGGCATGCCGCAAAGGCTTCGGCCTTGTTTTGCACGCCGCTCTGGTGCAAATCAACGGCTTTCGAACGCTTGGCGGCAACCCGTCCCTACAAGGTTGTCGCCGACAAACGAGGAAGACGTCATGGCGCATGCCGAACTGGCAACGGAACAGACGCTGCGGCGCGAGATCGACAGAGCCGAGCGCAATCGCCGGCAGATCCGCGGTTGGCTCGCGGTCGTCCTGTTCGCCCTGTTCGCCCTGGTGATTGTCGGCGGTGCGACGCGCCTGACGGAGTCCGGCCTGTCGATCACTGAGTGGAAGCCGATCCATGGCGTCGTTCCGCCTCTGTCCGCGGAGGAATGGGAGGAGGAGTTCCGCCTTTACCAGCGCATTCCACAATATGAGCAGATGAACAAGGGAATGACCGTCGAGGAGTTCAAGACGATCTTCTGGTGGGAATGGGCGCACCGGCTGCTCGCGCGCGGGATCGGCGTGGTCTTCGCCCTGCCGCTTCTGTTCTTCTGGCTGACCCGGCGGATCGAGCCGCGATTGCGGCTGCCGCTCCTCGGCATTCTGGCGCTCGGGGGCTTTCAGGGCTTCATCGGCTGGTGGATGGTCTCCTCCGGTCTCGTCGAGCGCACGGAGGTCAGCCAGTACCGCCTTGCCACGCATCTGGTGATCGCCTGTCTGATCTTTGCTGCCTGCATGTGGATCTATCGCGGGCTTTCGCCGCATTCCGGCGATGCGGCGCCGACGCAAAGGTCGCGAATGATGGCCGCCATCATCGCAGTGATCAGCCTCTTCCAGATCTATCTGGGCGCGCTCGTCGCCGGTCTCGACGCCGGCCTGAGCTACAATACCTGGCCGCTGATGGATGGCGCCCTCGTACCGGGGGATCTCTTCGTGCAGCAGCCCGCCTGGATCAACCTTTTCGAGAATCCGAAGACCGTGCAGTTCCTGCACCGCGCCGGCGCCTACCTGCTGTTTGCGCTGGTGCTCGTGCACATGGTCGCCTCCCTTCGAGCCGCGCCGGGCACGACGCATGCACGCCGTTCAGTGCTTCTCCTTGCATTGATAGCCATCCAGGCCGCGATCGGTATCACGACGCTCGTTCTGCAGGTGCCGATCGGCTGGGGCGTGCTTCACCAGGCAGGCGCGCTTGTCGTGCTCGGCTTCGCGATCGCCCATTGGCGCGGCTTCGTCGGCGAATATCCGAGACCGACGGCGATCGAAATCCGCAACTGATCCGCGGCTCGAAAGGCGCAAAGAAAAACCCCGGCAGCGATGACTGCCGGGGTTTTGTTTCCTGAGCCTTTGTCAGGCAGACAGCATCAGGTCCATGTTCTGGACGGCCGCGCCCGAGGCGCCCTTGCCGAGATTGTCGAGCAGGGCGACGAGGTTCACATGGGCACCGCCGCTGGTTCCGAATACGAAGAGCTTCATCGTGTCCTTGCCGGCGAGCTCGGTGGCGTCGATCCTGGCAAGCTTTGCGCTGTCGGCAAGCGGAACCACTTCGACGATCGACTGGCCGGCATAGTGCGCGGCGAGCGCGGCATGGATGCTTTCGAGCGTCGTTCCGGCGGCGAGGTCGTCGAGATAAAGCGGCACCTGGACGATCATGCCCTGCGGGAACTTGCCGACCGAGGGTGAGAAGACCGGCGCGCGCTCGAGCAGACCGTGCATCTTCATTTCCGGCACATGCTTGTGCTTGAGCGGGAGGCCGTAGAGGAAGTGTGGGGCGCTGATGCGGTCGGCGTGGTTCTCGTCCTCGATCTGCGCGATCATCTGTTTGCCGCCGCCGGTATAGCCGGAGACGGCGTTGACGGTGACCGGGTAGCCGTCCGGCAGGACGCCCGCCTGGCGCAGCGGCCGGATCAGGCCGATGGCGCCGGTCGGATAGCAGCCGGGATTTGAGACGTGCCGCGCGTCGCGAATTTTGGCGGGCTGTGCCTTGTCCATCTCGGCAAAGCCATAGGCCCAGTCGGGCGCGACGCGGTGCGCTGTCGATGTGTCGATGATCCGCACCCGATTGTTGCCGGCGACCATGGCGACCGCTTCGCGCGAG
Source organism: Sinorhizobium fredii (assembly GCF_002944405.1). Lineage (NCBI taxonomy): Bacteria > Pseudomonadati > Pseudomonadota > Alphaproteobacteria > Hyphomicrobiales > Rhizobiaceae > Ensifer > Ensifer fredii. The sequence goes on from NZ_CP024307.1 coordinate 1,362,976, forward strand.
GCGTCGTCCGGCAGGCAGAGGATGGCAATGTCGGCGCTGTTCAGAAGGTCTTCACGCATCGCCGCGTTACGGCGTTCCGCTTCCGGGATCGACAGGAGCTCGAGATCGGAACGACCGGCCATGCGGGTCCGGATCTGCAGGCCCGTCGTGCCGTGTTCGCCATCGATGAAGATCTTCGGTTTCATGATTTTCCTGCTCCTGCAGATGGTTACCGGGGTTTCCGGATTCAATCTGGCATAGAATTGAATCAGTTTCTTGAGCGGCGGCGATCAGCCGCGCCGTTCCGCCAGCCATTCGGCTCGAAGGCCCAGCATATACATGGCGATGGTCGAGCCAGCAATGGCGGTCAGGTCGGCATGGTCATAGGCGGGCGCCACCTCGACGACGTCGCTGCCGGCGATATGCAATGCTCCCAGCTTGCGCAGCACCGAGAGGATCTTGGCGCTGGACGGACCGCCCGCAACCGGCGTGCCGGTGCCCGGAGCATAAGCCGGGTCGAGGCAATCGATATCGAAGGTCAGGTAGGCCGAATGGCTGCCGACATGCCGGACGATGGTGTCGGCGACCTCTTCGGCGCGCATCTCCTCGACCTCGTAGCCGTGGACGATGCGGATGCCGCAGTCGTCCGGCGCATGCGTGCGGATGCCGATCTGGATCGACCGCTCGACGTCGATCAGCCCCTCGCGCGCGGCCCGACCGACAAAGGAGCCGTGGTCGATACGGCCCTTTTCATCCGGCCAGGTATCCTGATGCGCGTCGAATTGCACGAGCGCGAGGGGGCCGTGGAGCGCTGCGTGCGCCTTGAGGATCGGATAGGTGACGAAATGGTCGCCGCCAAGCGTCAGCAGATAGGCGCCCGACCTCAGGATCTTCGCCGCCTCGCGCTCGATCGTGGCTGGGGTCTTCGCATGGTTGCCATAGTCGAGCAGGCAGTCGCCATAGTCGATCGTCGCCATGTCGGCGAAGAGATCGCGCTGGAACGGGTATTGGGGATCGTTGTCGAAGATCGCCGACGCCCGGCGGATCGCCTGCGGACCGAAACGCGCGCCGGGGCGATTCGAGGTGGCGGCGTCGAAAGGAATGCCCCAGACGACGGCATCCACGTCTTGCAGCCGCTTCGAATATTTGCGCCGCATGAAGGAAAGCACGCCGGCATGGGTCGGGTCCGTGGCGGCACCGTGCAGCGAACCGGCGGTAATCGCGTGATCGATGGATTTCGGAGCCATCTTCAACCCTCTGTCTTGCTGAAGCCATAGGCGCGCTCGACCCGCGCCACGCGCACCTCATAGTGGCTGTACCATTCGGCACGGCCGCGCTTTTGCGCGGCGAGATGATCGACGTTTCTTTTCCAGGCTCGGATGGAATCTTCATCGCGCCAGAAGGCATTGGTGATCCCGAAGCCGTCATTGCCGCGGGCGCTCTCTAGGCCGAGAAAGCCGGGCTGCTCCCGCGCCAGTTTCTCCATCGCGTCGGCCATGTCTCCATAGCCGTTGTCGCCGTCGGTTCGGGCGGAAGAGAAGCAGACGACGTAGTAGGGCGGGGCAGGCAATTTGGCGAAGGGCATCCGACGCTCCCGTGACCGATCCGCAAAAGAAAAGGCGGAGCTGAAAGCCCCGCCTTTCGATCTCGTAATCCGTGAGCGCGATTAGCGCTTGGAGAACTGGAACGAACGGCGTGCCTTCGCACGGCCGTACTTCTTGCGTTCGACGACGCGGCTGTCGCGGGTGAGGAAACCGCCGCGCTTCAGAACGGAGCGCAGGCCCGGTTCGAAGTAGGTCAGCGCCTTGGCGATGCCGTGACGAACGGCACCGGCCTGGCCGGAGAGGCCGCCGCCGGCAACGGTCGCGTCGACGTCGAACTGGCCGTCACGGGCAGCGGCGACGATCGGCTGCTGCAGGATCATCTGCAGGACCGGGCGGGCGAAGTAGGCCGAGAACGGCTTGCCGTTGACGGTGATCTTGCCGGAGCCGGCCTTAACCCAAACGCGGGCGACGGCGTCCTTGCGCTTGCCGGTCGCGTAGGAGCGGCCCTGCGCGTCGACCTTCTTGACGTGAACCGGAGCGGCCGGTTCCGCGGTCGTGGCAATATCCTTGAGAGCGGAAAGGTCAGCCATTATCAGGCGCTCCTTGTGTTCTTGCTGTTCAGCTTGGCGACGTCGAGGACGGTCGGCTGCTGTGCTTCATGCGGGTGGTTCGTACCGGCGTAGACACGCAGGTTCTTCATCTGGCGACGGCCGAGCGGACCACGCGGAACCATGCGCTCGACGGCCTTCTCGATGACGCGCTCCGGGAAGCGGCCCTCGATGATCTGGCGAGCGGTGCGCTCCTTGATGCCGCCGGGATAGCCGGTGTGCCAGTAGTACTTCTTGTCGGTGTACTTCTTGCCGGTGAGAACGGCCTTCTCGGCGTTGATGACGATGACGTTGTCGCCGTCGTCGACGTGCGGCGTGAAGGTGGCCTTATGCTTGCCGCGCAGGCGGTTTGCGATGATGGAAGCGAGGCGACCGACAACGAGGCCTTCGGCGTCGATGAGGATCCACTTCTTCTCCACCTCTGCAGGCTTCTGAACGAAGGTTGCCATATCTAAACTCTTTCGTTGGACCCGGAAGCGAGCCGGGCGTTTCTTGTTGCTTGCTTTGGCTCTGAGGAGGCCAAAAAAGAAGGCGGCCCAAAATGGACCGCGATCTGGGGGCAGCTTATACGCAAGCGCAAAAGTTAGGTCAAGTGCCACGTTCCTGAGATCCTAAAAGATTTCTATGTAAAATCAAATCCTTAGAACTATGGTTTTATAATACCACATCTCAGCGAGGCGGAATCGAATACGTCGCGGTGGCATGCGCCACCAGATCGTCGCCGCCAACGGGCGCAATTGAGGCATCGAGGACCGCAAGCCGCTTGCCCAGCTTCAGGATCCGGCAGGTGCATTCGAGCGGCTCGGGCTCAGGCTTGCGCAGGAAGTTGATGTTGAGGTTCGTGGTGACCGCGAGCGCGACCGGACCGATATGCGCGATCAGTGCTATATAGGCCGAGACGTCGGCAAGCGCGAACAGCGTCGGCCCGGAAACGGTGCCGCCCGGGCGGATGTGGCGCTCGTTCGGGTCAAGCCGCATCGTCGCAAAACCGGGGCCGGTCGCCGTCACGGCGAAGACCTTGCCGTCCGTATGGACCTGCGGAAAATCCGTGTCGAGGAAGCGATTGAGCTCCTCGACGGTCATGATCGGCTGCAAGCTCATGCGCATCCCTCCATTGCTTACACCCGTTACAGGACGTCCGAGCCCGCCGCGCAAGCCGAAAAATGGTCTTAGCCGGAGATGCTGCCCCGGGGTTGAAAGAGCGGTAGCGGCGGCGTACCACGGGCCGACCTACGGCGAACCGGAGAAGACCATGGCGGATGTCGTTGCATTCAAGAAGGAAGAGCCGAACGGGCCTTTGCTGCGAGAGACGAACGGTCCGGTCTTGCGCTTGACGCTCAACAACCCTCCGGCCAACGCACTGTCGATTGCGCTGATGCAGGCGCTTGCGGCCGAACTCGACGCCGCTGCCGGCGCCAAGGAGATCAAGGTCGTCGTCATCGCGGCCACGGGTAAGGTCTTTTCCGCCGGCCACGACCTGAAGGAAATGACGCTGCAATCGCGCCGATGAGGATGGCGGCAGGGCCTTCTTCGAGAGTGCCGTTCGGTTGGCGGCCGACATCATGCTGAAGATCACGAAGCTGCCGCAGGCGGTCATCGCCGAGATTGACGGTCTCGCCACCGCGGCCGGCTGCCAGTTGGTCGCGAGTTGCGATCTCGCCATCTGCACCGACAGCTCGACCTTCTGCACGCCGGGCGTGAATATCGGTCTCTTCTGTTCGACTCCGATGGTCGCCCTGTCGCGCGCGGCCCATCGCAAGCAGGCGATGGAAATGCTGCTGACGGGCGAAACGATCGACGCCTCGACCGCGAAGGACTTCGGCCTCGTCAACCGGATCGTGCCGCAGCAATATCTGCGTCAGGTGGTCGACAAGTATGCCTCCGTCATCGCCTCGAAGTCGCCGCAGGCACTGAGGATCGGCAAAGAGGCCTTCTACCGCCAGGCAGAGATGCCGCTCGCCGACGCCTATGACTATGCGGTCGGCGTGATGGTCGAGAACATGCTGGCACGCGATGCGCAGGAAGGGATCGGCGCGTTTATCGGCAAACGCATGCCGGAGTGGAAGGAAGACTAGGCAAGTCTTAGGAGCAAGGCACCAAGGGCAATGACGCCGGCGGCGGCTATGCGCCAGACGCTGACGCGCTCCTTGAGGAAGACGACGGAAATCACCACCGCAAAAAGGATCGCCGTTTCGCGAAGCGCCGCGACGGTCGCGACGGGCGCCCTGGTCATGGCCCAGAGCGCCAGTCCGTAGGCGCCGATCGAGCCCGCTCCGCCGATGAGGCCGCGCCACCAGTGGTGCCGGACGTGGCGGAGCACGGGCTTGACGCCGCGGCTGGCGAAGGCCCAAGCAAAGAGCAGGACGGGCGGCAGCAGCGCCATCCACAGCGTGTAGGAAATGGCATTGCCGGAGACCCGCGCGCCGATACCGTCGACGAAAGTGTAGCTGGCGATCACGCAGGCATTTGAGAGCGCCAGCCCGATCGCCTGTTTGCCGCCCTTGCGCGATTCGAAGGCGAGCGTCAGCACGCCGGCCGAGATCGTCAGGATGCCGGCGAGCGCGCCGCCGGTAAGATGCTCGCCGACGACGATGCTGCTGGTGGCGGCGACGATGAGCGGCGCCACGCCGCGCATCAGCGGGTAGACGAGGCCGATGTCCCCGGCGCCGTAGGCGGCCGCCACGAGCTGGAAATAGGCGAACTGCAGCACTGCCGAAGCAAGGATATAGGGCCACGCTTCGGCGTCGGGCAGCGGCAGCAACGGCAGGAAAGGCAGCGCCACGACAGCGGCGCCAAGCGCGATCATGGCGGCATCCAGCGATTTTTCCGCGCCCGCCTTGACCAGCGCGTTCCAGATCGCGTGCAGCAGCGCCCCGAAGAGCACGAGCGCGATGACATCAAGCGGCAAGGTGAACCTCTACGGGCGACTTGGAGGGAATTCTCCGCGTTTGTCGCCTTGCTTCCCCCGAAATGCAACCGGATTTGGAGAACTGGCGTTGAGAGAGCGCTCACGGCTACGAAACGGTGCATAGGGCCGGATGCGAACGCAGCCTTGGTTGACTCGTTGCCGCGCCGCCCCAACTATCGCGCGGCAACGACAACAATACTTGGACGCAAGCATGAACCACGATGTCTACCCGGATCACTACCTCGCCGACATCCTGCGCGAGACCAGGACCATTGCTCTCGTTGGCGCGTCGCCGAAGCCGGAGCGACCGAGCCACCGCGTCATGGCCTTCCTCTTGCGCAAGGGATACCGCGTCATCCCGGTCAATCCGGGCCATGCGGGCCGGACGATCCTCGACCAGACCGTGGTGGCACGGCTCGCGGATATCGACGAGCCTGTAGACATGGTCGACGTCTTCCGCGCCGCCCACGCCTTGCCTGCACTGGTAGACGAAATTCTTTCGCTGCCGAATCTGCCCAAGGTCATTTGGGGCCAGTTGTCGGTCCGCGACGACAAGGCGGCCGCCAAGGCAGAGGCGGCGGGCATCAACGTGGTCATGGACCGGTGTCCGGCGATCGAATATCCGCGCCTGATCGGCTGACCCGCCAACCATGGAGTTAGGAATGATGAAGACCGGCCCCGGCTTCAGCACGCTCGCCGTCCATGCGGGAGCGCAGCCCGACCCCACGACCGGCGCGCGGGCGACGCCGATCTATCAGACGACGAGCTTCGTCTTCAATGACGCGGATCACGCGGCGGCGCTCTTCGGCCTGCAGCAATTCGGCAACATCTACACCCGCATCATGAACCCGACGCAGGCGGTGCTGGAGGAGCGCATCGCAGCGCTCGAGGGCGGCACGGCGGCGCTGGCCACCGCCTCCGGGCACGCGGCCCAGCTTCTCGTCTTCCATGCGATCATGAGTCCGGGCGACAATTTCGTCGCCGCAAGGCAGCTTTACGGCGGCTCCGTCAACCAGTTCGGCCAGGCCTTCAAGTCCTTCGACTGGCAGGTGCGCTGGGCCGATGGCGACGACCCCGAAAGCTTCGAGGCGCAGATCGACGAGAAGACCAAAGCGATCTTCATCGAAAGCCTTGCCAACCCCGGCGGCATCTTCGTCGATATTGCCGCGATTGCCGAAGTCGCGCGTCGGCACGGGTTGCCGCTGATCGTCGACAACACGATGGCGACGCCCTATCTGGTGCGGCCGCTGGAGCATGGGGCCGATATCGTCGTCCACTCGCTGACCAAGTTCATCGGCGGCCACGGCAACTCGATGGGCGGGATCATCGTCGATGGCGGCACGTTCGATTGGTCGAAATCCGGGAAATATCCGCTTCTCTCCGAGCCACGTCCGGAATATGGCGGGATCGTGCTGCACCAGACCTTCGGTAATTTTGCCCTTGCGATCGCCGCGCGTGTTCTGGGACTTCGGGATTTCGGTCCGGCGATCTCGCCTTTCAACGCCTTCCTGATCCAGACCGGCGTCGAGACATTGCCGCTGAGGATGCAGCGCCATTGCGACAATGCGCTCGCCGTCGCGGCGTGGCTGCAGCGGCAGGAAAAAGTCTCGTGGGTGCGCTATGCCGGGCTCGAGGACGACCCGAACCATCCGCTTCAGAAGCGCTATTCGCCGAAAGGGGCGGGCGCGGTCTTCACCTTCGGTCTCGCGGGCGGGTACGAGGCGGGAAAGCGCTTCGTCGAGAGCCTCGAGATGTTTTCGCATCTTGCCAATATCGGCGACACCCGTTCGCTGGTCATTCACCCCGCCTCGACGACCCATCGGCAGCTTACGCCCGAACAGCAGGTCGCGGCCGGGGCGGGTCCCGACGTCGTGCGGCTGTCGATCGGCATCGAGGATGTCGACGACATCATCGCCGACCTGGAGCAGGCGCTTGCAGCAATTTGACGAGATTCACCGCCGACTGAGGGTATGACATGAGCCACGACAATATCGTTAAGTTCGAACGACGGAAACCAAAGCAGGAGCAGAGGACTGCCAGCCCACTGCAGCGGAAAGCGCTTATCTGGATCGCGGTTATAGCCGCGTTGGTCCTGGTGTGGGCCTATTATCAGTTCATCTCGCCGCCGAGCCTGCCATGAGCGCAGGTGAACGAAGCATATTCCTGCATTTGAATTCAGCGTCGTAGGATCGGGCCGCGTCGTATGCGAGGAACTGCAATTTGAACCGGCGACGGACGCGCCGCTGCGACGGAGGGGGCTCATGAGTTACGTGCTGAAATTCGACCTTGCTTCGGTTGAGCCGGAAATCGGTGCCCCGGCGCCCGATCGGCTGATTTCGGGAAACCCGGAGTTCCGCACCTGGAATTTCGAGGAAGCGCCGGACGGGCTCTATGCCGGCATCTGGGAGGCGACACCCGGAAAGTGGCGTATCGTCTATGACGAATGGGAGTATTTCCACGTCCTCTCCGGCCATTCGGTCGTGACGGAGGACGGCGGCGGGCCGATGCACCTCAAGCCCGGCGACAGCCTAGTGCTGCGGCCGGGTTTTGCCGGAACCTGGGAGGTCGTCGAGACGACCCGCAAGGATTACGTGATCCGGCTTTGACGCGCGGCGGTTTTCGACCGCCTATCCGCCGGTCGCGGTATTCGCGCCGATGTCGTTGGTGGGATCGTCATTGCGGATGAGGCTGTCCGATCCGCCTTCGAGCTTGTTGTTGCGCACCACATTGTTCTGCGCGAAATCGCGATTGCTGGCGCTGCTGCCGAAGGGGTAGGCCGGGTCCGTGAAGCAATAGCTGCTGCTGCCGTTGCGGGAATTCAACCAGACCGCCGGCCGGGCGAGGAATGAGGACCGGTAGCGGAAGGTGTTGCCGACGATCTGATTGTGCTGCGGTTTTTGGTGCCGGATGACGCCGCCTTCGCCGCAGTTACGGTAAACGAATATGCCGCCATTGTCGGAGCGCTCGAAGATGTTGTTGGTGATCCGGTTGTTCGCCGAGCCGTCGATGGCGATCAATTCGCGCTTCTCCGTGGAGATCCCGAAGACGTTGTTGCTGATCGTGTTGTTGGCGGACTCCGCATCGAGATAGACGGCGACGGCCGTCGACCGGCCGTCGATCTGCGAGTTGACGAGAGCCGCGTTGGTGACGCCGGGCCCCACATAGAAGGGTATTCCATCCGGAGCGTCGAAGGCGATGTTTTCGAGCCGCACGTTCCTCGGAGCCGATGCCTGGGCGAAAGCCGTGTGGTCGGGGTTGCGCGATGATGCCTTCATGGTCCCGCCGTTGGCGTTCTCGCCGAGGCCGTAGACGCGGACGAAGCCTTTGATCCTGCAATTGCGGATCGTCACGTTCGACGGCGCATCCCAGGGGCCGGAGCCCGCTTTCCTGGAGCGAACGGCGACAGCGGTCTTCTCCTTGCGCGATTGACCTGCACTGACACCGAGCGTTCCGCCGCCGCAGTCGAGCACCGATCCGGACGCGGCACTTCCCTCGAAGACCAGTGGATGGGTGATGACATCGGCAGAGGTCAGCCGAAGGCTGCAGGCAAGTGTCACCGGATTGGTTCCGGGCGCCTTCAGCTTGGATTGAACCTCCGCGTCGCAGCCCGGCTTGGCATCGACAGTCTCGACTGGCGGAGGGGAGGGAAGTGTCGGCGGGTCGGCTGGCGTTGTGGGCGTGGTTGGCCGGCCCGTGTCAGGTTGCGCGACCAGGGGCGGATTCCTGAAAGCTGCGTCGGCAACTGTTGCCAGCTCGCTCTGGCAGCCGCTCAAGGCAAGGCTGAGGAGAACCAGGCTTGTGAACTTGATCGGCGACATCGGCAGGCTCCTGTGACGGTTCCGTTCAGAGCCGAATAGGGCCTTATGCTTAATCGACTCTGAACGAAGGTGTGCCTTTCCGGCTACCAGACGAGATCCAGCCGCTCCAGCCCGTGAAAGTGGAAGCTGTCCTTGACCGGCGGCTCGCGCTTGAGCCGCAGCCCGGGCAGGCGGCGGAACAGGATCGGCAGGGAAAGATTGAGTTCAAGCCGTGCGAGCGGCGCGCCGATGCAGAAGTGCAGGCCGGCGCCGAAGGAGACATTGGCGCCCTCGTTGCGGTCCGGCCTGAACGTGTCCGGGGCAGTGAACTTGCGCGGATCGACATTGGCCGCCCCGAGCATCAGGCCGATTTTGTCGCCTTTCCTGAGAGAGATGCCGTCTTCCAGTCCGATATCCGAGAGGGCGTAGCGCTGGAAGATATGGAGCGGCGCGGCGAAGCGCAGGCATTCTTCCACCGTTCGAGCCGTCGCTTCCTCGCTCGCAAACAGCGTGTCGGGAGAAAGGCCGGATTTCAGGATGGTGCTGACCGCATTGCCGATCTGGTGCACGGTCGCCTCGTGACCGGCGTTCAGAAGCAGCACCGTCGTCGAGATCAATTCGGCCTCCGAGAGGCGCTCGCCGTCCTTCTCCGAGCTGATCATATGGGTCAGCAGGTCGTCTGCCGGACTGACGCGCTTCTCCGCGATGATATCCTTCAGATATGCGGCAAATTCGGTGGAAGCCCGGTTGGCGTCGAGTTCGGTCTCGAAGCTTGGATTGAAGACATACATCTTCACCATCCGGTGCGACCAGTCGAGGAGGCGAGGAGCGCTCTCGACCGGAATGCCGAGCATGCGGGCGATGATGGTGACCGGGATCGTCTCGGCGTAGGTCTTCAAGAGTTCGACCTCGCCGTCCTTTTCGAAGCCGTCGATGATCGCATGCGAGAGCGTTTCGATATCCGGCCGAAGCTGCTCGATCTGCCGCGAAACGAAGGCTCGGTTGACGAGCGTGCGCAACCGCGTATGGGCCGGCGGCTCGAGCTCCAGCAGCGAATGTTCTTCGAGCGCGTCGAAATCCTTGAGATGCGATTTCGGTGCGGGCAGGCCGAGTTCCTCCCGCGTCGCCACATGCAGGATCTGCCGGCCGAAGCGCCGGTCGCGCAGAAGGGCGTTCACCTGGTCGTAGCCTGCGAAATACCACTGTTGCGGTTCTTCCCAGAAGAAGGCCGGACATTGCGCATGGAGTGCGCTATAGGCCGGCAGCGGATTGCGGAAAAAGTCGGGGTTGCGAACGTCGAGAGAAACGCGCCGCGCGGGGCCGTCGATGGTAATGCCGGGGGCTGGAGACATGATATCGGGCTCTCGATAAATAGGCAGGCTGATGCTTCCACCCCCATCTCTATTGCGCCGGGCGGGACTGCGGCAAGAGCAATCGATCGGCATCGGCCTCAAGGAACAACATCCGCAATATCGACTTTTTCAGTGGCAATGATTGATCTCATTGAGCATGATGCGGCAGCAGCAGGGAGCGGCATGGCAAAAACGCAAGGCAGTTTTTCCGCGGGCATCATGGCCGCGATCCGGAAACGGCGGCCGACCGTGGTCAATCGCGACGCGGCCGTGAGCCGTGGCGATATCGTGATCGCCTCCTACAATATCCACAAATGCGTAGGCACGGACGGGCGCTTCGATCCGGGCCGCATCGCTCAGGTCATCACCGAGATCGGCGCGGATATCGTCGCGCTCCAGGAGGCCGACCAGCGGTTTGGCGAACGCGCCGGGCTCCTGGATCTCGAGCATCTGCGACGCGAGGCCCATCTTGTTTCGGTGCCGATCTCCCCTTTCTCGGAAAAGGGGCACGGCTGGCATGGCAATGTCCTCCTGCTCAGGGAAGGCGCCGTATCCGACGTTCGGCAGCTCAATCTTCCGGGCGTCGAGCCGCGTGGCGCGCTGGTCGTCGATCTTGATCTCAAGGCCGGACCGCTGCGGGTGATCGCCGCCCATCTCGGCCTGTTGCGCCACTCCCGGGCGCGGCAGGCGGAGAGTATCCTGCGGGTTGCGGCCGACGGCGTCGGCCGGCCGACGCTGCTCATCGGCGACCTCAACGAGTGGCGCATGGGTAGACGTTCTTCGCTGAGCTTCCTCAGTCCCATTTTCGACCCGACCCATGCGACAGTTGCGAGCTTTCCATCGCGTTTCCCGCTGTTGCCGCTCGATCGCGTGCTTGGCAATCCGCATCATCTCGTGACGTCGGTGTCGGTGCACGACACGCCGCTGGCGCGGGTGGCGTCCGATCACCTTCCGGTGAAGGCGTCGATCGATCTCAAGGCTGCTCTCAAGGACGGCGGCACCGACAACCGGGCAGGGCTGATCGACCTGGCGTCGGCGTGAAGCCGTCCGAACAGCCTCTTAAATCGGGTTCGATTTCAAGTAGAATTGGTCGAGAACCCAAGATGTTAAAGGAGCCGCGGCGCGTCTGAGGACGCAGCCGATGCTGTGGACGGCGTGGATGTTCTTCTGGATTGCGTTCTTTCTTGCCGTTCTCCTGGTTCTTGTCGCCGCCGCGACATTATATGTCTACGGCGTGTTCGGGCGCCGTCCGCAGGCCCCCAGGTCCTTCGCCCTGCCTGTCGGCGGCAAGCCGACCCGGATCGATGCAAGCGTTGCTTCGCTTCTTTCCGCCAGTCCCGGCGAGTGCGCCGTTGCGCTGATCTCGGACAACATCGAGGCCTTCGTCGCGCGTGCCCATTCCGCCCGCGCCGCTGGCCGCAGTCTCGACCTGCAATATTACTACTGGAAGGACGAGCTGACAGGTTTTCTCCTCACCCGCGAGATCATCAAGGCGGCCGACCGGGGCGTGAGGGTGCGGCTGCTGCTCGACGACATCAATGCCGGCATCCACGACCGGCTCTGCATAGCGCTCGACGCGCATCCGAATATCGACGTGCGCCTGTTCAATCCCAGCCGGGCGCGCACCGATCGGTTCCGCCGCGGCTTTGAAATGGCGGTGCGCGCCTTGAGCGCGACGCGGCGCATGCACAATAAATTGTGGATTGCCGATGGCCGGGTAGCGATCGCCGGGGGACGCAATATCGGCGACGCCTATTTTGATGCGGCCGAACTGTCGAATTTCCGCGACCTGGATGTCTGGCTCACGGGACCCGTCGCCGATCAGGCCACGGCGATGTTCGACCAATACTGGAACAGCGCATCCGTGTTGCCGATCGCAGCACTCCGGACGCCGCGCAAGCACTACCTGCCGGCGCTCTGCGAAACACTCGATACGCTGGCGCGCACCGCGGCGGCACGCTTCTATCTGGAAAGAGTGAGTGACGCCGACGCCGGAGCGGATCTCTACTGGGGCGGCCGCAGGCTTCACCGGAGCGACGGCGTCCGGCTCGCCTTCGACCCGCCCGAAAAGGCCCTGCTGCAGAAGCGGCAGAACTGGCTGCTGCGCGAGCTTTTTCCGCTGATCAACGACGCCGAGCGCGACCTGCGCATCATGTCGCCATATTTCATTCCAGGGGCTGAGGGAACGCGCCAGCTGACGGCGCTCGCGAAGAAAGGCGTGCGCGTGGCCGTGCTGACGAACTCGCTTGCCGCAACGGACGTCGCAGCCGTCCACGGCGGCTATATGAAGTATCGCAAGGGCCTGCTTGAGGGGGGCATCGAGCTCTATGAACTCAAGGAATACGGCGAGGTGATCGACCGCCATCGCATGTCGCTGTTCGGCGCCCGCAATGCTAGCCTGCACACGAAGGCCTTCGTCGTCGATGGCAGGTTCGGCTATGTGGGATCGATGAATTTCGATCCGCGTTCCGCTTCCCTCAACACCGAGATGGGAGTGATCTTCTCCGACGCGGCGCTCGCCGACGAGCTCCAGTCCATCTTCGACGAGGAGACGCTGCCGGAGAGGAGTTATCGGCTGGCACTCGAAGGCGGAAGGCTCGTCTGGCGCGACCGGGCGAACGGAGCGATCCGGCTGCTCGCGCGCGAGCCCGACGCCGGCGCCCACCGTCGCCTGATTGCCGGAGCGATCCGTTTCCTGCCGCTCGAATCCCAACTCTGACAGCCGGGGCATCAGCTTTACGGATCGTTTACCCCGACGCCGCGAATGCCTGTGAGCAAGGCTGAAATGGCGATGCCATCGGGTGGCGGACCTGGAAAAGTGTTTTATCGGCAGGACGACGGGGTCAATGAAAAACGTTGGTTCCAAGCGCTGCGACCATTAAGCTTATCGAATGTTCGCGACTTGAAGTGAAGGGCATTGACACTCTATGTAAGGACTGAGGCTTATCCGATGATTCCCGGTCCGCGAAGGGATTGCGGGCCCGACTATGAAGGTTCGATATGAGAAATCCAGTTGATACGGCCATGGCTCTTGTGCCGATGGTTGTTGAGCAGACCAACCGCGGCGAACGGTCCTACGACATCTATTCGCGGCTGCTCAAGGAGCGCATTATCTTCCTTACGGGCCCGGTCGAAGACCACATGGCGACGCTCGTCTGCGCGCAATTGCTCTTCCTGGAAGCGGAAAATCCGAAGAAGGAAATCGCCCTCTACATCAACTCGCCGGGCGGCGTCGTCACGGCCGGCATGGCGATCTACGACACCATGCAGTTCATCAAGCCGGCGGTCTCGACGCTTTGCATAGGCCAGGCAGCGTCGATGGGCTCGCTGCTGCTGGCGGCCGGCCACAAGGACATGCGCTTTGCGACGCCCAATGCGCGCATCATGGTGCACCAGCCCTCCGGCGGGTTCCAGGGCCAAGCTTCCGACATCGAACGGCATGCCAGAGACATCCTCAAGATGAAGCGCCGCTTGAACGAGGTCTATGTCAAGCATTGCGGCCGCACCTATGAGGAAGTCGAGCAGACGCTCGATCGCGATCATTTCATGAGTGCCGACGAGGCGCTCGATTGGGGCCTGATCGATAAGGTGATCACCTCGCGCGAAGCCGCGGAGGGCGGCGAACAGGGTTGAAGCCAGGCGCGTCTGCCGCCGCAGACGCGAATGTGACACAATTGTAACGGCTGAGGGCTTTATCGGAAGGGCAAAGCCGTTAATATGAACCGTTAATGCTGTGCCGGTGTTTAGGGTATAGCATTCGGATTTCGACGGGAGAGTCGTTGCAACCGAAATCAGGCATTGCCCTGAGGCGGTGAGTACTCCCAGGAACCTTGCGCGGCGCTGTTTGCTGTGCGCAAGGCGAATTGACTGGTCCGTGATATCTTTCCGAAGGTGTCCGGCGTGCTGGAAGGAAGTGAAAATGAGCAAGGTCAGCGGTAGCAACGGCGGTGACTCGAAGAATACCCTCTATTGTTCGTTTTGCGGCAAGAGCCAGCACGAAGTGCGCAAGCTGATTGCCGGGCCCACGGTATTCATCTGCGATGAGTGCGTGGAACTCTGCATGGACATCATCCGGGAAGAGAACAAGACCTCGATGGTCAAGTCCCGCGACGGCGTTCCCACGCCGCAGGAAATCATCAAGGTTCTCGACGAATATGTCATCGGGCAACAGCAGGCGAAGCGCATCCTGTCGGTCGCCGTGCACAACCACTACAAGCGCCTTGCCCATGCGGCAAAGAGCAGCGACGTGGAACTGGCCAAGTCGAATATCATGCTCGTCGGCCCGACCGGCTGCGGCAAGACCTATCTGGCGCAGACGCTCGCCCGTATCATCGACGTTCCCTTCACCATGGCCGACGCCACGACGTTGACGGAAGCGGGTTATGTCGGCGAAGACGTCGAAAACATCATCCTGAAGCTGCTCCAGGCCGCCGACTACAATGTCGAGCGCGCCCAGCGCGGCATCGTCTACATCGACGAGGTCGACAAGATTTCGCGCAAGTCAGACAACCCGTCGATCACCCGCGATGTTTCGGGCGAGGGCGTCCAGCAGGCGCTTCTGAAGATCATGGAAGGTACCGTCGCCTCCGTTCCGCCGCAGGGCGGCCGCAAGCATCCGCAGCAGGAATTCCTGCAGGTGGATACGACGAACATCCTGTTCATCTGCGGCGGCGCTTTCGCCGGCCTCGACAAGATCATCTCCGCCCGCGGCGAGAAGACCTCGATCGGCTTCGGCGCCACGGTTCGTGCACCGGAAGATCGCCGGGTCGGCGAAGTGCTGCGCGATCTCGAGCCGGAAGACCTAGTCAAGTTCGGCCTCATTCCGGAATTCATCGGCCGTCTTCCGGTTCTCGCCACGCTCGAGGATTTGGACGAGGATGCCCTGATACAGATCCTCTCGGAGCCGAAGAACGCGCTCGTCAAGCAGTACCAGCGGCTGTTCGAGATGGAAGACGTCGAATTGACCTTCCACGAGGACGCGCTGCGCGAAATCGCCCGAAGGGCCATCGTCCGCAAGACGGGCGCGCGCGGGCTGCGCTCGATCATGGAAAAGATCCTGCTCGACACCATGTTCGAACTGCCGACGCTTGAGGGCGTTCGCGAAGTGGTGATCTCGGACGAAGTGGTCAAGGGAACGGCACGACCGCTCTATATCTACTCGGATCGCTCCGAGGAGAAGACCAACGTCTCGGCTTGATTACCTACAGCGCCGCGCGTCTTTACGCGCAAAGGCCGCTGTCGCACGTTGAATTGCTGCATGTCTGTGTCCTTAAATCGAGGACGATTTAAGGACACATGCAGTAGCACTCTACGGTGCAGGGAGAGCCCGCCTAGTGCGGGCTTTTTTGTGCGCGCCGGCAGGTTTTTGCTGCTCGCGAAGATGTGAAGCCGCCGGCCCGGCCATTTCTCATCCGCGGCGTTCATGAGGACGGATCGAGCCCTTCGCAATTTCGCCCCAAAATGATTGGGGTCAATCGAATAGAATATTGCGAAACCTCCGCAACAACGCGATGATACGACGATTCAATGAACGCGTTTGGGTGCCGGAGTCGGGGGGCCACGTAAGGCCGGCATCAGCCTCTCAGCGTAGAAAACAAGAATTGTCCACGGAGGCGGAGATTGCGCCCGGCCTTGAAATGGCCCCTGTTGCACTCCACTTTCGTGAAGGAAATTTGACAGCCGGGAGTGCCGCTGAGGCTCCCGGGAACGGGCCCGAAATCGGGACGGAAAGGAAAAGACATGACGAACAAAACGTCTCCGGCCGAAAGCGCGACCTATCCGGTTCTGCCGTTGCGCGACATTGTGGTCTTCCCGCATATGATCGTGCCGCTATTCGTCGGCCGCGAGAAGTCCATCCGGGCGCTTGAAGAGGTCATGGGCACCGACAAGCAGATCATGCTGGCGACCCAGATCAATGCGACGGATGACGATCCGGAACCCTCCGCGATCTACCGCGTCGGAACGATCGCCAACGTGCTGCAGCTCCTGAAGCTCCCCGATGGCACCGTCAAGGTTCTCGTCGAGGGGCGTGCACGGGCGGAGATCGATCGCTACACCTCCCGCGACGACTTCTACGAAGCGGTCGCCCATGTGTTGCGCGAGCCGGAAGAGGACCCGGTCGAGATCGAGGCGCTGAGCCGCTCGGTCGTGTCCGAATTCGAGAGCTACGTGAAGCTGAACAAGAAGATTTCGCCGGAAGTCGTCGGCGTCGCCAGCCAGATCGACGACTATTCCAAGCTCGCCGACACGGTTGCCTCTCACCTGTCGATCAAGATCGTCGAGAAGCAGGAAATGCTCGAGACGACCAGCGTGAAGATGCGCCTTGAAAAGGCGCTCGGCTTCATGGAAGGCGAGATCTCGGTTCTGCAGGTGGAAAAGCGCATCCGTTCGCGCGTTAAGCGCCAGATGGAGAAGACACAGCGCGAGTACTACCTCAACGAACAGATGAAGGCGATCCAGAAGGAGCTCGGCGACAGCGAAGACGGCCGCGACGAGATGGCCGAAATCGAGGAGCGTATCGCTAAGACGAAGCTCTCCAAGGAAGCGCGCGAAAAGGCCGATGCGGAGCTGAAGAAGCTGCGCCAGATGAGCCCGATGTCGGCCGAAGCGACCGTCGTGCGCAATTATCTGGATTGGCTCCTGGGCCTGCCCTGGGGCAAGAAGTCGAAGATCAAGACGGACCTCAACCACGCCGAAAAGGTGCTGGACGCCGATCACTTCGGTCTCGACAAGGTCAAGGAGCGTATCGTCGAGTATCTCGCCGTGCAGGCCCGTTCCGCGAAGATCAGGGGCCCGATCCTGTGCCTCGTCGGCCCTCCGGGCGTCGGCAAGACCTCGCTCGCCAAGTCTATCGCCAAGGCGACCGGCCGCGAATATATCCGCATGGCGCTCGGCGGCGTGCGTGACGAGGCCGAGATCCGTGGCCACCGCCGCACCTATATCGGCTCCATGCCCGGCAAGGTCGTGCAGTCGATGAAGAAGGCCAAGCGGTCCAATCCGCTGTTCCTGCTCGACGAGATCGACAAGATGGGCCAGGACTTCCGCGGCGATCCGTCCTCGGCGCTTCTCGAAGTGCTCGATCCGGAACAGAACTCGACCTTCATGGATCACTATCTCGAGGTCGAGTACGACCTCTCGAACGTGATGTTCATCACCACGGCGAACACGCTGAACATTCCGGCGCCGCTGATGGACCGCATGGAAGTGATCCGCATCGCCGGCTACACGGAAGAGGAAAAGCTGGAAATCGCCAAGCGGCACCTGCTGCCGAAGGCGATTCGCGATCATGCGCTGCAGCCGAACGAGTTCTCCGTGACCGACGGCGCGCTTATGGCGGTGATCCAGACCTACACGCGCGAGGCGGGCGTTCGCAACTTCGAGCGTGAGCTGATGAAGCTTGCGCGCAAGGCCGTGACCGAGATCCTAAAGGGCAAGACCAAGAAGGTCGAAGTGACGGCCGAGAACGTCCCCGACTATCTCGGCGTGCCGCGCTTCCGCCATGGCGAAGCCGAACGCGACGACCAGGTGGGCGTTGTCACGGGTCTTGCCTGGACCGAGGTGGGCGGTGAATTGCTGACGATCGAAGGCGTGATGATGCCGGGCAAGGGCCGCATGACGGTCACCGGCAACCTGCGCGACGTCATGAAGGAATCGATTTCCGCGGCGGCCTCCTATGTCCGATCGCGTGCGATCGATTTCGGCATTGAGCCGCCGCTCTTCGACAAGCGCGACATCCACGTGCACGTGCCGGAAGGTGCAACGCCGAAGGATGGCCCGTCGGCGGGCGTCGCCATGGCGACGGCAATTGTTTCGGTGATGACCGGCATTCCGATCTCCAAGGATGTGGCGATGACCGGCGAGATCACCCTGCGCGGCCGTGTCCTGCCGATCGGCGGCTTGAAGGAGAAGCTGTTGGCGGCTCTGCGTGGCGGCATCAAGAAGGTGCTGATCCCTGAAGAGAACGCCAAGGATCTTGCGGAGATCCCGGACAATGTGAAGAACAGCCTCGAAATCATCCCGGTTTCGCGGATGGGCGAGGTGCTCGAGCACGCATTGACGCGGCGTCCCGAGCCGATTGAATGGGACCCGGCAAGCCATGCCGGCACCATTTCGCCGGTCGATTCGCAGGACGAGGCGGGCACCTCGATCGCCCACTGAGGACGCGCAAATAGGGGAGGGACTGTGTCCCCGTTGCGCCCTTTGCCAAAAAAACGGAAAAGACCGGCCATTTGCCGGTCTTTTCTGTTGTAAAAGCACCCTCTAAGCCTTGCATTTCAAGGGATTCGGCGCAATTGGGAATGGCAAGACGTGGCTGTGCGCAAGCGGCCGCGGCTTAAGAAGACAGTCGTTTCGAACCAATATGAAAGGGGTGGAAACATGAACAAAAATGAGCTCGTGTCTGCCGTTGCCGAGAAGGCCGGTCTTTCCAAGGCCGATGCGTCTTCCGCTGTTGATGCAGTGTTTGAGACCATTCAGGGTGAACTGAAGAACGGCGGCGACATTCGTCTCGTCGGCTTCGGCAACTTCTCCGTGACCCGCCGCGAAGCGAGCAAGGGCCGCAACCCGTCGACGGGTGCGGAAGTTGACATCCCGGCACGCAACGTGCCGAAGTTCACGGCCGGTAAGGGCCTGAAGGACGCCGTCAACTAATCGGACGTGTCGAGGTCCGAAAGGGCCTCGAGATGCCGCGCGGTCCGGGTCGGCGGCGACGCCAAAGAGGCCGCAAGCAAGTTCATGTTCCATCTGCCGCCTTCCTTCCAGGATCGCCGGCAGGTTGATTGGGGCCCGGTCGATCCGGGCCTCTTTTCATTTAACCTCCGCTGTCATCGGGCTGTTACAGGACGGTTGCACAAGCCTCCCATCCGGAGGTGGACGAATTGCGACTCCGGACGCGAACGCGGTGTCGGAAGGCCTGATCTCCGGGCGCGCGCCGCGACAGGAGGGATAAATGAGGGCTTTTTCCATCACAGCCGCCTTGGCGGCGGCACTCGCCGCATCGACGGCGCCGGCCGCTCAGGCCGAACAGGTCTTTAACCGCATTGCATCCTTTGCGGTCGCCGGCAACTTGCCCGAAGGCGCCGACCAAAAGGCACCGACCTCAGCGGAAATCATTGCCGCCAGCGAGGACGGCAACACGCTCATCTATACGGACAGCCCCGGCAAGCGTATCGGCTTCATCGATATCACCGACGCCCGCGCGCCGAAGGCCGGCGGCATCGTTTCCTTCGAGGGCGAGCCGACGTCGGTCGCTGTCGCCGGCCCGAAGGCGCTGGTCGCCGTCAACACCCGTGAAAGTTTCACCAAGACCTCCGGCCTGCTTGCCGTCGTCGATGTCGCGACGAAAAAGATCGACGCCACCTGCGATCTCGGTGGCCAGCCGGATTCCGTCACCGTCAACAAGGACCGGACGCTGGCGGCGATCGCCATCGAGAACGAGCGCGACGAGGACGTCAACGACGGTGAGATCCCGCAGCTGCCGGCCGGCGATCTCGTGATCCTGTCGCTGAAGGACGGCGTTGCCGATTGCGCGACGATCAAGCATGTGACGCTCACCGGCCTTGCCGAAGTCGCCGGCGACGATCCGGAGCCGGAATTCGTCGCGTTCAACGGCAAGGCCGAGATTGCGCTGACGCTGCAGGAAAACAATCACATCGTGATCATCGACGGCAAATCAGCGGCCGTGAGGGCGCATTTTTCCGCCGGTACGGCGGACCTCAAGAATGTTGACGCGAAGCGTGACGGCGCCATTTCGTTTGCGAGCGATCTGACCGGCGTCAAGCGCGAGCCGGATGCCGTGAAGTGGCTCGACGACAACCGTCTGGTCGTCGCCAATGAGGGCGACTACGAAGGCGGCTCGCGCGGCTTCACGATCTTCGACGTCACCGGCAAGGTGCTGTTCGAGTCCGGTGCAAGCCTGGAGCACGCCATCGCTGCCGTCGGCCACTACCCGGAAAAGCGCTCTTCGGCGAAGGGCATCGAGCCGGAAGGCATGGAAACGGCGCAGTACGGCGACGACAAGCTGTTCTTCGTGCTTTCCGAGCGCGCCTCGATCGTCGGCGTCTACAAGGACACCGGTGCCGAGCCGCAACTGCTGCAGCTGCTGCCGTCCGGGGTTTCGCCCGAGGGCGCGGTCGCCATTCCCGGCCGCAATCTGTTCGCCACCGCCAACGAGGTCGATCTCGTCGAGGACGGCGGCGCGCGGGCGCATGTGATGATTTACGCGCGCGGCGAGGGGGAGGCCATCTACCCGCAGATTCGCTCCGCCGAGAAGGACGGTCTGCCGATCGGGTTCGGCGCCCTTTCCGGCCTGGCGGCCGTCGGCGACAAGCCGGGCTTCCTGCGGGCGGTGAACGACTCCGTTCTTTCGTCGCAGCCGACGATTTTTGCGATCGACGCGACGCAGAAGCCGGCGGTGATCACCGAGGCACTGCCGATCACCCGCGATGGCGCAGCCGCGCAAAAGCTCGATATTGAAGGCATTGCCAATGATGGCGAAGGCGGCTTCTGGCTGGCGTCGGAAGGCGACTCGGACAAGCTTTACAGCCACGCACTCCTTCACGTGAACAAGAAGGGCGAAATCAAACAGGAGATCGCTCTTCCGGCGGAGCTGCGCGCCAACGAAATCCGCTCCGGCTTCGAAGGAATCACCGCGGTCGGCGAAGGCGACGGCCTCACGCTCTGGATGGCGGTCCAGCGCGAGTGGAAGGACGACGAGAAGGGCTTCGTCAAGCTCGTCGCCTACAAGCCGGCGACGAAAGAGTGGGGCGCAGTGCGCTATCCGCTCGACAAGTCCGAAGCCGGCTGGGTCGGTCTTTCGGAGATCTCCGTCCACGGCGACTATGCCTATCTGATCGAGCGCGACAATCTGATCGGCGAAGCCGCGAAGCTCAAGAAGCTCTATCGTGTGGCGCTCACCGAGCTGAAGCCCGCTGCGCTCGGCGGCGAACTGCCGGCCGTCAAAAAGGAAGAGGTGCGCGACCTCATTCCTGACCTGAAGTCGCTGAACGGCTATGTAGTCGACAAGGTGGAGGGCTTCACGGTCGACGCCGCTGGAAACGGCTATGTCGTTACCGACAATGACGGCGTCGACGACGCGTCCGGCGAGACCCTGTTCTTCTCCATCGGCGCAATCAACGCGATGTAAGCGTCGGGCCAGGAGAAAACGGAAGAGGCCGGGGCATGACGTCCCGGCCTCTTCCTTTGTACCAAGTTCGGTTGTGCCTGCGGGGTTACCGCGCGGCAGCGATGTCTGCCTCTTCCTTCGCTTCCTTGCGCTTGCGGATCTCGTCGGTCTTGTCGACGAGCCTGCTGACGATGTCGTAGAGCTGATCGAGCTGCTCGTCGTCGAGCGCCGAGAAGATTTCCTCGATAAGCTGCTTGCGCGGATGTTCCGCCGCCTGGAGGACGGCACGGCCCGTCTCGGTAATCGAGACGATCTTGGCGCGGCGATCGTCCGGATCGGGCTTGCGCATCACCAGGCGATCGCGCTCCAGCCCGTCGATCGCCTCCGTCACGGTCCTGGGGGCGAAGTTCAACGCGCAGGCGATGTCGGTCGAGCGGCACGGGCCGAGCTTGCTCAGGAAGAACAGGAACTTGCTTCGGGCAAGTGACACACCTTCCTCGGTCATCGACTCGTTCACCAGGCGATGGACGCGATGGTAGAGTTCGAACAGTTTGTCGGAGACTTCGAATGTGTTCTTCATGAAAGCCGTTGCGATATGGTGAGGTGCCATGTCAAATGGCAGTTAGACTATATTTAGTGACGGCCGCGGTATTTGTCGACAAAAACCTCCTGATTCTTACGGTCGACGTCCTTTGAAAAGAAACGGCCCCCGAATCCGAGAGCCGTTGATCTTTCCGAGGCGAAGAACTGCTGTCCCTGCTGTTAAGCGGCGTGGCGTGGCCGCGACGCCCAAGCGCCGGCGCGGTCCGCGTCGGCGAGAGTGAACCGATCGATCAATTCGCGCAGACGACCCGCCTCCTGTGCCAGGGTCGCGCTGGCCGCATTGGCTTCCTCGACCATCGCGGCGTTCTGCTGCGTCACCTGATCCATCTGATTGACCGCCATGTTGACTTCGGAAAGCCCTGCGGACTGCTCCTGGGCCGAAACGGCGATCGCGTCCATATGTTCGTTGATCGTAACGATAAGGCTCTCGATGGTGCGCAGGGCTTCGCCCGTTTCGCGCACGAGCCGGACGCCGCTTTCGACCTCGTTCGCCGAATTGCGGATCAGTTCCTTGATCTCCTTGGCCGCCTTGGCCGAGCGCTGGGCGAGCTCTCGCACCTCCTGTGCAACGACGGCAAAGCCCTTGCCGGCTTCGCCGGCGCGTGCCGCTTCCACCCCGGCATTGAGCGCCAAAAGGTTGGTCTGGAAGGCGATCTCGTCGATGACACCGATGATGTTGGAGATCTGGCTGGAGGAATGCTCGATTCGCCCCATCGCGTCGACGGCGCCGGAGACGATCGCGCCGGACTTGCGTGCACTCTCGTTCGCCTGGCTCGCCACGGCGCGGGCCTCGTTGGTGCGCTTCGAGGAGTTGGAGACATTGACGGTGATCTGGTCGAGCGCGGCGGCGGTCTCCTCGAGCGATGCCGCCTGTTGTTCGGTCCGTCGCGACAGGTCGTCGGCACTGTGGCTCACCTCACGGGCGCCGCCGTCGATGCTGCTCGAACTCGTCGCGACGGCGGAGAGCGTGTCGGCAAGCTGGGCGACCGCCTGGTTCAGGTCGTGCCGAAGGGGCTCGAAATCGGGCGCAAAAGCCTCGTCGAGCTGGAAGGCGAGGTCGCCGCCGGCCAGCCGCCGCAGTCCGCTTGCAAGCCCGGCCGTCGCTTCTTCGAGACGCCGCTGCGCCGCCGCTTCGGCCTCCTCGGTCACTCTCTGGCGTTCGCTCTCGGATGCGGCGCGCTGGATACGGGCTTCCTCCTCGAGCTTCTGGTTGGTGATTGCAGCCTGCCGAAAAATTTCGACGGCGCGGGCCATTTCACCGATCTCGTCCTTCCGGCCGCCATAGGGGATGCCGCTTGCCGTATCGCCCCCGGCAAGCTTCGCCATCGACGCCGTGATGATCCGGATCGGACGTGCGACGCCGCGTATGGCGTAGGCGACCGCGCCCAGAATGACGAGGGCAGCGAAAGCGATGACCGCGGTTTCGGTGGTCATGGCTTCCTTGTGCGTTGCGGCACTGGCGGCGACGGCGGCGCCGGTGCCGGCAAGATTTGCGGCAAGCACGTCGTCGATCGCCGCATCGACCTTCTTTTCGGCTGCCGCCATCTCGACTTTGAAGACGCTCTGGGCCTTCATGTTCTCGAGGTTGTTGGAATATTTCAGCATGGCATCGGCGTCCGACAGATAGGCCTGGTAGGTCGCATGCACCTTTGCGAGCGCCTCCTTGTCGGCATCCGATGTCGCAAGGACCGCATAGTCTTCCGAAAGCTTGCCGAAGCCTGCGACAGTTTCGCCGATCACCTTTTCCGCCCGTTTCTTCTCGAACGGAGTGAGCGAGATCAGGTGCCGGGCGAAGGCCATCCGGGTGTCCGAAAGCTGAGTCTCCAGCGCCCGGGCCAGCGAGACGCGCGGCAGCCAGCTGGCGGCGAGTTCGTTGTTCCGCTCGTTCAGCATGCGGATGCTGTTCATCGAGGAGAGGGCAAGCGCTGCGACGATGGCGACGACCACTACGAAAAGACCGATCAGCGTATGCGAAATCTTCAGGCGGGACATGGACAACTCCGGAATAGCGTCCGCGAAACTTGGGGTGAACTGTTCCGGCTCTTGATCGTCATGACGGAGCGGATGCAGAAGCAGGAATCATTCCGGTGCTGAAAATGCTCAATGCGTTTCCATCGCGAAAACTACCGAGCAAGGCGTTACAAAACCGCTAATCGGCGAGCCCGGCGGATGCTGAAGCGGCGCTCTCGGACGGCTGCGCGACGTTGCCCACAACTCAGTTGGGCCCCGTCAGCCCGCGTCGTTGACGGCAGGGGCAGGGCCGGCCATGGTCGGTCATGCCTTTCCGATTTATCCATACCGCAGATCTCCATCTCGATTCGCCCTTGCGCAGCCTGGCGCTCCGCAACGAGGAGCTCGCCGGGATCGTGCGGGGTGCCACCCGCAATGCCCTCGTGCGTATCGTCGATCTCTGCATCGCCGAAAGCGTCGACGCGCTGCTGATCGCCGGCGATCTCTATGACGGCAATCAGACGTCGATGAACACGGCGCTCTTCCTCGCCGGTGAGCTGCGCCGTCTCGACGAGGCGGGCATCCGCACCTTCATCATCCGCGGCAACCATGATGCCCAGTCGCAGGTGACGCGCGAGCTGACGCTGCCGGCGTCGGTGCATGTCTTCAGCGGCCGCGGCAAGCCGGTGCTCGCCAAGACTCTGGAAAACGGCAGAGCCGTTCACATTCACGGCATGAGCTTTGCCGACCCGCACGCGCCGGAAAGCCTGCTGCCGCATTTCCAGCCTCCCATCGCGGATGCCATCAACATCGGCATGCTGCACACGAGCCTCGCCGGCTCGGCGGGGCACGACCCCTATGCGCCCTGCAGCGTCGCCGATCTGGAGCGGCATGGCTATGACTATTGGGCTCTCGGACACGTGCACCAGCGGCAGGTCCACGGCGTCAAACCATGCATCGTCATGTCGGGCATGCCGCAGGGCCGGGATATCAACGAATCGGGCGTGAAGGGCGTCACCCTTGTCACGATCGACCACGACGGTGAGGTGACGCTGGAAGAGCGGGCGGTGGGTGCGGCTGTGTTCGAGCGCGTGTCGATCGACCTGACCGGGACGGCGGACTGGCGCGACATGCTGGAGGTCGCCGGCCGGCAGCTCGGTCTGATTCGAAAGGGTCTGCCGGAAGCCGATCTCATCCTGCGGATCACGCTGAACGGTACGACGCCGCTTTCCTGGCGGCTGCGGCGGGATTTCGACCTGCTGCAGGGAGAGCTGGCGAATATCGCCGCCGGGCTCGGCCGATGCTGGGTCGAGAAGATCGAGACCCAGTTTGCAAATTGCAGCAAGCATGCAGGGCCTATCGCTGCCGATCCGATCGGCGAACTGACGGCACTCGTCGAGACCGAAGTGTTGTCGGCCTTCGCCTACCGCGCCGACATGCGCGCCGTCGCCGAGGAGCTGCTGCCGCATCTGCCTGTCGAACTGCGGCATCTGCTTGCCGGGGACGAGGGCATGCTCGACAAGCTGGTGGAGAATGCCGCGCTTTCAGGTAGCGCCGATGTCCTGTCGCATCTCCATGGCCGCAGCCTCGTCGAGGGCATCGACTGATGCGGCTGCAACAGCTGGATCTCGTCCGCTACGGCAAGTTCACTGAACGAAGCCTCGATTTCGGCACTGCCCAGCGGGGAGAGCCAGATTTCCACTTGATCTACGGCCCGAACGAGGCGGGCAAATCGACCCTGTTCTCGGGCTTCCTCGACCTGCTCTTCGGCATCGAACGCATGAGCCCCTACGGCTTCCTGCATCCCTACCAGACAATGCGGATCGGCGGCGTTGTCGAGGCTGGCGGCAAGAGACATCACGCCTATAGGATCAAGCGGAACGCCAACAGCCTTGTCGGTCCCGACGAGCAGCCGCTGCCGGACAACCTCTTCTCCTCGGCGCTCGGATCGATCGACCGGGATACCTACCGCATGATGTTCTCGCTCGACGACGACAGCATCGAGGAAGGCGGGGAAGCCATCCTAAAGAGCGAAGGCGAACTCGGGTCGCTGCTCTTCTCGGCAAGTTCGGGTCTGCCGGACAGCAGTGCGGTGCTTGCCAATCTGCGCACCGAAGCGGACGCCTTCTTTCGCCCCCAGGCGCGCAAGCATCAGCTTGCGGAGCTGAAGGCGGAGCTCGATGCCCTGAAATCCCAGCGCAAAGCAGTGGACGTCAACGCGCGCGAATATGCCGAACTTCGCAAGACGCTGACGAAAGCCCGCGACCGCCACGATGCAGCAGCGCGACAGCGCGCCGAACTGCGCGTGCGCCGGGATCGGCTGCGCGCCGAGCTCGAATCCCTGCCGCTCCTTGCAAGGCTCAACCTTGCACGGGAAGAGCTTGCCGGCAGGCAGGCCTTGCCGGTGCCGCCGCAGGAATGGTGGAACGATCTGCCGGCCCTCCGCCGCCGGGAGGTCGAAATCGCTACCCGGCTCCGGCAACTGGACGAGGAACTGGCGCAGCGCCGGGCGGAGCTCGAGGATCTGCCGCGGGACGAAGAGGCGCTTGCGCTCGCGGGACGCTTCGAGGCGTTGCGCGAATCGGCACTCGACGCCCGCTACCAGACGGCCGCCCGCGATATGCCGTCGCGCCTCGACGAATTGGCAAGGGTCTCCGCCGAGATTCGTGCCTGCCTCATCCGTCTCGGCGAGGCGGACAATGCCGATCCCGTTTCGCTGGTGCTGCCGACTGCCCGCGCTGCCCGGCTGCAGGAACTGGTTCGCCAGCACGCGGGCCTCGCGGAGAAGCTGGCGTCGGCGCGCGGGGAGCTCGACAGCGCCAGACGCGATCGTGCTCAGACCGAACGCGATGCGGAGCGGCTCGGCAACGGTGTCGCCGATACGGGCATTCTGGCCGAACGGCTGCATGTGCTGCGGCAGAGCGATTGCCTTTTGCGCCAGCAGGCCGCGACCAGGGAGGTCGACCGGCTGGCGGCGGCGCTTGCCGATGCCATGGACGGCTTGCGGCCGTTCGCCGGCGATGCGGATGAACTGGCGACGCTGCCCGTTCCCGCGCCCGGCGTGGTCGCCATGTGGAAAGCGGAGGAATCCGCTCTTTCGGAGCGGCGGCTGCGGCTCGACGACCGGATCGGCGACGAGCGCGCGCGCCAGGCGGCAGACGAGGCGCGGCTTGCCGCACTCGCTGCAGACGGCGCTGCAGTGGACGATGCGACCGCAGGCGAGCTGCGCCGGCGCCGGGACCTCGCCTGGCAAGTGCATCGCACCAGCCTCGACAAGCGGACGGCAAGCGCCTTCGAGGCGGCATTGCGGGAGGACGATGCCGCCGCGGCGCTGCGCCTCGCCCATGCCGAGCGGCTGGCTGAGATGCGCGGCCTCACTTTGGCGATTTCCGAAAGGCGCGCGCGACTGCAGGCGCTCGAAGCACAGCGGGAGGCGCTCTCCGAAGAGGGCCAGCGGCTGCACAAAACGGTGGCCGCTGCCGCAAGTGCAAGCGGCTTACCCAACGTCAGGCAAATATCGCAGCTGGAGGCTTGGCTTGCCGCGCGAGCCGCGGCGCTGGCGCTTCGCGCCGAGCTGCGCCCCGCGCACCAGGCGAAAGACCGGGCCGCGTCGGAAGAACAGACGGCGGCACGCGCATTGCGGGGAGAATTGGAGCGCCTGGGCGCGGCGGACCACCTGCCGGACAGCTTTGACGAGCTCCTCGTTGTTGCGGAACGGGTCGTCTCCCGCGCGCAAGCGGCATCGGCGGCCCACAGCACGGCAGTGGCACAGCTTCACCGCGCCACGGAAGCTATGGAAAACCGGGAGACGGTTCTCGCCGCCGCCGAGGCCGCCATGATCCGCTGGGAAGAGGCGTGGGCGGAGGCGCTCGCCGCGACCTGGCTTGCCGGCCGCGCCGACCGGCCGGCTCCGCACGAAATCGGCCCGGTGCTCGCGGTCCTGCAGGACTTCGACAAGCTCATGCAGAAGAAGGGCGAGCTCGACCATCGCATTGCCGGCATGCGGAAAGACCAGGCGAGCTTTGCCGAGGCGATCGTGGATCTCGCCCACGACGCCGGAGAGCAGGGCGATCCGCTCGCGCTTTATGCGTCGCTGCGCGACCGCATCGCCGCCGCACAGCGCCAGGAAGAGCGCCGCCTCGAAGCCTTGGGCAGCATCGAACGTCTAGAGGAGGCGCTTCGGCTGCTGCGCAGCGAGGAGCGGCAGCACCTGGCGATGAAGCAGGTGATGTTCGACTTCTTCGGATGCGAAACGTTGGAGGAGGCCGGACTTCGCCTGGAGGCCGTTCGCGAGCAGGAGCGGCAACGGCTGAGATGCGCCGAGCTTGAACAGGATCTGTTGACCCGGCTCGGCACTGCCACGACCGGAGAAGCCGAATCCATCCTCGCTGGCGTGGACGAGCCCGAGCTCAGGCTTGAACTCACCCGGCTGGAGGAAGCGATCGACGTCATCGATCGCGACGTCAGCGAGTTGCACGCGGAAGTCAGAAACAAGGAAAGGGCGCTTGCCGAGATCGAGGGTGGCGACCGGGTGGCCGAACTCGAGCAGAAGCAGCGAACCATCCTGCTCGAGATCGAGCACAAGGCGGTCGGCTATCTGCGGCTCAAGGCCGGCGTCGTTGCCGCCGAACACGCGCTGAGGCTGTTTCGCGAGCGCCATCGCAGTGCCATGATGCAACGCGCCTCGCGGACCTTTTCGCATATCAGCGGCGGCGAATATGCCGGGCTTTCGACCCAGGCGGAAAAGGGGCAGGAATTCCTGATCGCCAACACGGCGGCGGGCGGCTCGAAGCTCGCCGGCGACCTCTCGAAAGGCACCCGCTTCCAGCTCTACCTTGCCTTGAGAATGGCCGGCTACCACGAGGTCGCCGCGGCCCGCGAGACGCTGCCCTTCATCGCAGACGACATCATGGAAACGTTCGACGACAACCGCGCTGGCCGCGCCTTCGATCTGATGGCGGAGATGGCCCGCGTCGGCCAGGTGATCTATCTGACGCACCACGAGCACCTTTGCGACATCGCCCGCAGCGCCTGCCCCGGGGTAAGACTTCACAGGCTGTAGCGACTGGGCGGAAAAACGCTAAGGTGCTTCCGATTGCGCCCGCATGGTGCGCGACGTGATTTCACGCGTATGCCAAGAGGAGGTTCGAATGGAAATCTTTGAGTGTGGCTCGAGACCCTCGTCGCGCGGACCGTCCGACTATTTTCAGGGATCCGTACGCATCGACCCGGCCTTCGAGGCACCCGCGCCGGCCCGGGTAAGAGGAGCGACGGTCACCTTCGAGCCCGGCGCCCGCACCGCCTGGCACACCCACCCGCTCGGCCAGACGCTCATCGTCACCGCCGGCCGCGGCCTTGCGCAAAGCTGGGGCGGCGAACTCCGCGAAATCCGCGCCGGCGACGTCGTCTGGTTCCCGCCGGGCGAAAAACACTGGCACGGCGCCGCCGCCGACACGGGAATGACCCATATCGCCATTCAGGAGGCGCTCGACGGCAAGGTCGTCGATTGGCTGGAGCATGTGACGGACGAGCAGTCTCGCGGGGGGTGATGAGCCGAATGGCAACGATCGTAGCCACTTACGGTGAATTGCTAATGCTTTGGATAATGGTGGGCGATGAGAGACTCGAACTCCCGACATCCTCGGTGTAAACGAGGCGCTCTACCAACTGAGCTAATCGCCCTTTCGCGTGCCGGACCGCTGTCCGCCGCGTCGGTGGGCGTGATCTATGCGCAACCGGCAAAAACCGCAAGAGCATTCGATCGATTTTTTTGATTTTTTTGCGAGCGGGTCGGCGAGCGCGGGATCGGGCGCTGCCGGCGCTGTGGACAGGAGAGGGGGGCGGCGCCGACGGTAGCGACGTCGCGGCGTCCGGGTAGCGAGAGAGGGGGCTTCGACCGTCCCGCCCTATGCGGATTTTCTCATTTGGGCAGCCTGTGGGTCAAAATTCTCTCCGTCACGGATTTGTCTTCAAACACGCTTGACACCCCAGGGCGAACCGCTTAGTTAGCCGCTCATCGAAACGGCAGGGCCGCTTTGATAAAGGGGTGCGCGAGCGCCCCGGCCAGTCAAGAGAAGCGGGTGTAGCTCAGTCGGTTAGAGTGCCGGCCTGTCACGCCGGAGGTCGCGGGTTCGAGCCCCGTCACTCGCGCCACTCTTCTTCTGGTGCATCGGCATCCTCAAGGAGTGCCGATGGTGAGATAATGGCCTGCCATGGCCATGATGCGCGGGTGTAGCTCAGTCGGTTAGAGTGCCGGCCTGTCACGCCGGAGGTCGCGGGTTCGAGCCCCGTCACTCGCGCCATTTCTCCTCACACCATGCTTCAGTGTCAGTCGGCCGTTTTTGCATTGCCGCAATGCGGTCTCGGCATGGCTCTTGCGGGGAGGGGCGACCGGTTCCCAGGATTCCGTGTTCCACTGTGTCAACTGTGAGAAAGTGCCGTTCAAACCTGTGCCGCGAACCGGTTTAAATGCCTCGTCGAGGCTTGCGCATGGGCGCGGCCTGCGCTAACCACTCTGGCGTTGCAACATGATTTTCGGCCTGCGGCATTCGTTGTTCGAGCGCTTCTCCCAAGGCGCTTCGCAGGCAGGGACGGATAACAATGACAGAACTTCTCGGTTCCTATGTTCCGATCGCGATTTTCATTGGAATCGCTCTTGTGATCGGTCTCGCACTCCTGATCGCTCCCTTCGCAGTTGCCTTCAAGGCGCCCGATTCGGAAAAGCTCTCGGCCTATGAGTGCGGCTTCAATGCGTTCGACGACGCCCGCATGAAGTTCGACATCCGCTTCTATCTTGTGTCGATCCTCTTCATCATCTTCGACCTGGAAGTCGCCTTCCTCTTCCCCTGGGCGGTTTCGTTCAAGGCGATGGGCTGGTTCGGCTTCTGGTCGATGATGGTCTTCCTCCTGGTCCTGACG
Organism: Sinorhizobium fredii; assembly: GCF_002944405.1. Taxonomy (NCBI): domain Bacteria; kingdom Pseudomonadati; phylum Pseudomonadota; class Alphaproteobacteria; order Hyphomicrobiales; family Rhizobiaceae; genus Ensifer; species Ensifer fredii. Next base: position 1,393,757 of record NZ_CP024307.1, read on the forward strand.
GTCGGCTTTATCTATGAATGGAAAAAGGGAGCGCTGGAATGGAACTAGCATCCGGCACCACGCTCATTGCGCCGCAGCCGAAGGGCATCATCGATCCCGCGACCGGCAAGCCGATCGGCAGCAATGACGCATTCTTCGGCGAGATCAACAACGAGCTCGCCGACAAGGGCTTCCTCGTCACCTCGACCGACGAGCTGATCAACTGGGCGCGCACCGGTTCGCTGATGTGGATGACCTTCGGTCTCGCCTGCTGCGCCGTCGAAATGATGCAGATGTCGATGCCGCGCTACGATGCCGAACGCTTCGGCTTCGCGCCGCGCGCCTCGCCGCGCCAGTCCGACGTCATGATCGTCGCCGGCACGCTGACCAACAAGATGGCGCCGGCGCTGCGCAAGGTCTACGACCAGATGCCCGAGCCGCGCTACGTCATCTCGATGGGCTCCTGCGCCAATGGCGGCGGCTATTATCACTATTCCTATTCGGTGGTGCGCGGCTGCGACCGCGTCGTGCCCGTCGATATCTACGTGCCAGGCTGTCCTCCCACGGCAGAAGCGCTGCTCTATGGCGTGCTTCTGCTGCAGAAGAAGATCCGCCGGACCGGCACCATCGAGCGCTAAGGCAGGGGGTTCTTTTCAATGAGTGAAGCCCTGAACGAGCTTGCGACCTATCTTCGGGAAGCACGCGGATCGCTGATTGCCGACGCGGCGATGAAATATGGCGAGTTGACGCTGACGGCGACGGCCGACAACGTCATCGAACTCCTGACCTTCCTGCGCGACGATCCGCGATGCGGCTTTGTGAGCTTTATCGATGTCTGCGGCGTCGACTATCCGCAGCGGCCGGATCGTTTCGATGTCGTCTACCACCTGCTGTCGCCGCGCCAGAACCTGCGCGTCCGCGTCAAGGTCGCGACCGGCGACGGCGAGCCCGTGCCGTCGGCAACCTCCGTCTACCCTGGCGCCGACTGGTTCGAGCGTGAAGCCTACGACATGTACGGCATTCTCTTCACCGGCCACCCGGATCTGCGCCGTATCCTCACCGACTACGGCTTCGAAGGTTATCCGCTGCGCAAGGACTTCCCGCTGACCGGCTTCGTCGAGGTTCGCTACGACGATGAAGTTAAGCGGGTGGTCTATGAACCCGTCGAACTGAGACAGGAATTCCGCAACTTCGATTTCCTTTCGCCCTGGGAAGGCACGGAATACGTGCTGCCCGGCGATGAAAAGGCGAAGGCACGGTGAGATAAGTCGGCCCGCGGCGATCCCGAGGGGATCCCGTCCGGCCTGGAGCAATCGGTATGACCGAACACAACGTCCGGAACTTCAACATCAACTTCGGTCCGCAGCATCCGGCCGCGCACGGCGTTCTGCGCCTCGTGCTGGAGCTTGACGGCGAAATCGTCGAGCGCGTCGATCCGCATATCGGCCTCTTGCACCGCGGCACCGAGAAGCTGATCGAGGCGAAGACCTATCTGCAGGCGGTGCCCTATTTCGACCGGCTCGACTATGTCGCGCCGATGAACCAGGAGCACGCCTTCGCGCTTGCCGTTGAAAGGCTGACGGGCACCGAAGTGCCGATCCGCGGCCAGCTTATCCGTGTCCTCTACTCGGAAATCGGCCGCATCCTCTCGCATCTCCTCAACGTCACCACCCAGGCCATGGACGTCGGTGCGTTGACGCCGCCGCTCTGGGGCTTCGAGGAGCGCGAGAAGCTGATGGTGTTCTATGAGCGGGCCTGCGGCGCGCGCATGCACTCGGCCTATTTCCGTCCAGGCGGTGTCCACCAGGATCTGCCGCATGAACTGGTCGACGATATCGGCAAGTGGATCGATCCGTTCTTGAAGACGGTCGACGACATCGACGAGCTTCTGACCGGCAACCGCATCTTCAAGCAGCGCAACGTCGATATCGGCGTCGTCAAGCTCGAGGACGCCTGGGCCTGGGGCTTCTCGGGCGTCATGGTGCGCGGTTCGGGTGCCGCCTGGGATCTGCGCCGCGCGCAGCCCTATGAGTGCTACTCCGACATGGAGTTCGACATCCCGATCGGCAAGAACGGCGACTGCTACGACCGCTACCTGATCCGGATGATCGAAATGCGCCAGTCGGCGCGGATCATGCGGCAATGCGTCGATCGCCTGCTCGGCGACGCTAAGGTCGGACCGGTTTCTTCGCTCGACGGCAAGATCGTGCCGCCAAAGCGCGGCGAGATGAAGCGCTCGATGGAGGCGCTGATCCACCACTTCAAGCTCTATACCGAGGGCTATCACGTGCCGGCCGGCGACGTTTATGCCGCGGTCGAGGCGCCGAAGGGCGAGTTCGGTGTCTATCTGGTCTCCGACGGCACCAACAAGCCCTATCGCTGCAAGATCCGTGCGCCGGGCTATGCGCATCTGCAGGCGATGGATTTCCTCTGTCGCGGACACCAGCTCGCCGATGTTTCGGCCGTGCTGGGCTCCCTCGATATCGTGTTCGGCGAGGTGGATCGCTGATGCGTCTGGCGCCGCTTGCCGTTCTCGGGTTTCTCGCGCTGAGCCCTGCCGCCGTCGCTCAGGAGGATGTCGCCAGCACGTCCTCCTCCGGGCTGCATGGCGGCTCCATGGCCGCGCTCCTGTCGAAGGGATACGAGATCAAGGCAGCCGTCGCCAACGGCACGCGCTACATCGTGTTCATGCAGAAAGACCAGTCCGCCTATGCCTGCGAATTCGTCACGCTGACGAAATCGCGGTGCGGTTCGATTAATTGATAAGGTGTCCACTAGAATGTCCGTTCGTCGACTAGCCGAAGACACTGTCCAGCCAGCGAGCTTTGCATTCAGCAAGGAGAACGCGGCCTGGGCCGAGGCAACGATCAACAAATATCCTAAGGGCCGCGAGCAATCGGCGATCATTCCGCTGCTGATGCGCGCCCAGGAACAGGACGGCTGGGTGACGAGGGCGGCCATCGAGTCGATCGCCGACATGCTCGGCATGGCCTATATCCGCGCCCTCGAAGTGGCGACCTTCTACACGCAGTTCCAGTTGAAGCCGGTCGGATCGCGCGCCCATGTGCAGGTCTGCGGCACGACGCCCTGCATGCTGCGCGGTGCGGAAGACCTCATCAAGGTGTGCAAGAAGAAGATCGCCGCCGAGCCCTTCACGCTGAACAGGAGCGGCACGCTCTCCTGGGAAGAGGTCGAATGTCAGGGCGCCTGCGTCAACGCGCCGATGGTGATGATCTTCAAGGACTCTTACGAGGACCTGACGCCCGAGCGGCTCGAGGAAATCATCGACGGCTTCGACGCAGGCAAGGGTGCCGAAATCGAGCCCGGCCCCCAGATCGACCGCATCTTTTCCGCACCGGCCGGCGGGCTGACGACATTGCAGCTCGTGGAAGCGCCTGAAAAGACCAAGGCGCCGGCCCGCGCCAGCAAGGCGAAGGCTGAAGAAGCGGTAAGTGTGCCGCCGTCGAACGCCGCCAAACCGGAGACCGCCGCAGACGTCACCAATCCGGCGCTGAAGACCCCGGCGACCGCGAGGAAAGCGGCGGCGAAGAACGCCAAGGCCGAAGGCGAGACGGTCGACAAGTCCAAGCCGGCGAAGAAGCCGCGGTAAAGAGGTGACCCATGCTGAGAGATGAAGATCGCATCTTTACCAATATCTACGGCCTCAAGGACAGGTCGCTCAAGGGCGCGATGGCGCGCGGCCACTGGGACGGCACCAAGGAGCTGCTCGAGAAAGGTCGCGACTGGATTATCAACGAGGTGAAGGCCTCGGGCCTGCGCGGCCGCGGCGGCGCAGGCTTCCCGACCGGCCTCAAATGGTCCTTCATGCCGAAGGAAAGCGACGGCCGGCCGCATTACCTCGTCGTCAATGCCGACGAGTCGGAGCCCGGTACCTGCAAGGACCGCGACATCATGCGCCACGATCCGCATACGCTGATCGAGGGCTGCGTCGTGGCAAGCTTCGCTATGGGCGCGCACACCGCCTACATCTACGTGCGCGGCGAGTTCATCCGCGAACGCGAGGCGCTGCAGGCCGCGATCGACGAATGCTACGAATACGGCCTGCTCGGCAAGAACAACAAGCTCGGCTACGATATCGACGTCTTCGTCCATCACGGCGCCGGCGCCTATATCTGCGGCGAGGAAACGGCGCTGCTCGAGAGCCTCGAGGGCAAGAAGGGCCAGCCGCGCCTGAAGCCGCCGTTCCCGGCGAATATGGGCCTCTATGGCTGCCCGACGACCGTTAACAACGTCGAATCGATCGCAGTCACGCCGACCATCCTCCGGCGCGGCGCCGGCTGGTACACGAGTTTCGGCCGCCCGAACAACCATGGCACCAAGCTCTATTCGGTCTCCGGCCACGTCAACCGTCCCTGCACGGTCGAGGACGCCATGTCGATCCCGTTCCACGAGCTGGTCGACAAGCACTGCGGCGGCATCCGCGGCGGCTGGGACAATCTGCTCGCCGTCATCCCCGGCGGCTCGTCGGTTCCCTGCGTGCCCGGCGCGCAGATGAAGGACGCCATCATGGACTATGACGGCCTGCGCGAGCTTGGCTCAGGCCTCGGAACGGCGGCCGTCATCGTCATGGACAAGTCGACCGACATCATCAAGGCGATCTGGCGGCTTTCCGCCTTCTACAAGCACGAGAGCTGCGGCCAGTGCACGCCCTGCCGCGAAGGCACCGGTTGGATGATGCGCGTCATGGAGCGCATGGTGCAGGGCCGCGCCCAGAAGCGCGAGATCGACATGCTCTTCGACGTGACGAAGCAGGTCGAAGGCCACACGATCTGTGCGCTTGGCGACGCGGCCGCCTGGCCGATCCAGGGCCTAATCAAGCATTTCCGTCCGGAAATGGAAAAGCGGATCGACGAATATACGCGCAATGCAACGTCGCACGGCGCCGTATTGGAAGCAGCGGAGTAACGAGCGATGGCCGGGACGCGCAATGAAGGACAGGGCATGAAGGCGGCAGTCATTCCTTTTGTGCGGCCCTTGGGCGCCGGCTCGGCCGATCCGTTCGGCATGGCCGAATGGATGAAGACCATGCCGGCCGTTCCGCTGATGGCCAATCCCGTGGCTGCCGTAGCGGCGGCGACGGCGCTCGGCTTCGGCCTGTCGAGCCACTTCGCAGGCGTCATGTTCGGCGCCATGCAGGGGGCTGCAAGCGCTCTGCAGAAGAGCGCCGGCGTGGCCGAACCGGCGGAGATTGCCGGACCGGCACCGACCGTCGAAAAGCCCGAGCCTGTAACGCAGCGGGCTTCGCCGGCGCCGGCGGCCAGCGAGGACCGTCCGGCTCCGGTCGCCCGCGAGTCCAAGCCAGCTCCGGCTGCCCGCGAGGCTCGGCCCGCACCGGCTGCCGTCGCCAAGCCCAAGGCGCGCGCCGCCAGGAAGCCCGTCGCAGCGAAGCCGAAGGGCGGCGTCGCCGACGATCTCAAGCAAATTTCCGGGATCGGCCCGAAGCTCGAACAGGTGCTGAATGGCCACGGCCTTCGTCGGTTCGCCGACATCGCGGCTCTGAGCGAGGCGGATGTCGCGCGGCTCGATGCCGAGTTCGCGCTCGATGGCCGCATCCTGCGGGACGATTGGATCGGGCAGGCAAAGACGCTGATCGGCAAGAGATAACGTGACGGCCGCCCGGTCGTTACCATACCGGAAGAGCCGTGAAGGAATTGTCCGGCGCCGCAGAAGGCAGCCGGACGGAAGACAGGATTGAGTACGAAGATGGCAAAGCTGAAAGTCGACGGAAAAGAGATCGAGGTCCCGGATCATTTCACGCTGCTTCAGGCGTGCGAAGAGGCCGGCGCCGAGGTTCCGCGCTTCTGTTTCCATGAGCGGCTTTCGGTTGCCGGCAATTGCCGCATGTGTCTGATCGAGGTGAAGGGCGGGCCGCCGAAGCCGGCCGCCTCCTGCGCCATGGGCGTGCGCGATCTGCGCCCCGGCCCGAATGGCGAGGCGCCCGAAGTCTTCACGACGACGCCGATGGTCAAGAAGGCCCGCGAAGGCGTCATGGAATTCCTGCTGATCAACCATCCGCTCGACTGCCCGATCTGCGACCAGGGCGGCGAATGCGACCTGCAGGACCAGGCGATGGCCTTCGGCATCGACAGTTCGCGCTATCAGGAAAACAAGCGCGCCGTCGAAGACAAGTATATCGGTCCGCTCGTCAAGACGGTGATGAACCGCTGCATTCACTGCACGCGCTGCGTCCGCTTCACGACGGAAGTGGCGGGCATCGCCGAACTCGGGCTGATCGGCCGCGGCGAAGATGCCGAAATTACCACCTATCTCGAACAGGCGATGACTTCCGAACTGCAGGGCAACGTCGTCGATCTGTGCCCGGTCGGCGCGCTGACCTCGAAGCCCTTCGCCTTCACGGCGCGTCCGTGGGAGCTCAACAAGACCGAATCGATCGACGTCATGGATGCGGTCGGCTCGGCGATCCGCGTCGACACCCGCGGCCGCGAGGTGATGCGCATCATGCCGCGCGTCAACGAGGAGATCAACGAAGAGTGGATTTCCGACAAGAGCCGCTTCATCTGGGACGGGCTGAAGACGCAGCGTCTCGACCGGCCCTATGTGAGAAGGGACGGCCGTCTGCAGGCCGCGACCTGGCGCGAGGCCTTCCAGGCGATCAAGGCTGCCGTCGCTAAGACCTCGGGCGACAAGATCGGTGCGATTGCCGGCGACCTCGCCTCCGTCGAGGAGATGTACGCCCTGAAGGAGCTCATCACTTCGCTGGGCTCTGAGAGCGTCGACTGCCGCCAAGACGGCGCAGCCCTCGATCCGTCGCTCGGCCGCGCAAGCTACCTGTTCAATCCGACGATCCAGGGAATCGAGAGCGCCGACGCGCTGCTCGTCATCGGCTCCAACCCGCGCTTCGAGGCTTCGGTTCTCAATGCGCGCATCCGCAAGCGCTATCGCATGGGCAAGTTCCCGATCGCGGTGATCGGCGAGCGGGGTGAACTGCGTTACGACTATGAGTATCTCGGCGCCGGCACGGAGACGCTCGCTGAGCTCGTTTCCGGCAAGGGCAAGTTCTTCGAGACGCTCAAGAATGCCGAGCGGCCGCTGATCATCGTCGGCCAGGGTGCGCTTGCAGGGGAGGGCGGTTCTGCCGTTCTCGCCAATGCCGCAAAGCTTGCCGTCGCGGTCGGTGCGGCCGGCGGAGAATGGAACGGCCTTGCCGTCCTGCACACGGCGGCATCACGCGTCGGCGGTCTGGACCTCGGTTTCGTTCCCGGCAAGGGCGGCATTTCGGCAGCGCAGATGGCCGGCAGCGCAGAGGTGCTGTTCCTGCTCGGCGCCGACGAGATCGATCTTTCGGCGCGTAAGGGCTTCACGGTCTATATCGGCTCGCACGGCGACAATGGCGCGCATGCGGCGGATGTCATCCTTCCCGGCGCCGCCTATACGGAGAAGTCCGGCACCTGGGTCAACACCGAAGGCCGCGTCCAGGTCGGCAACCGCGCCGGCTTTGCACCGGGAGACGCGCGCGAGGACTGGGCGATCATCCGCGCCCTTTCCGACGTGCTCGGCCGCAGGCTGCCGTTTGATTCGCTTGGGGAATTGCGTGCCAAGCTCTACGCGGCTCATCCGCATTTCGCAGAGGTCGACAGCATCGCCGCAGGAAGCAGCGACGAAATTGCCGCACTTGCGCAAAAAGCCGGTGAGATGGGCAAATCCATGTTTGCGTCTCCGGTCAAAGACTTCTATTTGACGAACCCGATAGCGCGCGCATCCGCCGTCATGGCCGAATGCTCGGCCTTGGCGCGCAACAATTTCAAAGCTGCCGCGGAATGAGCGCGAGGGAATAGAGCATCATGGACGCTTTCATTTCGAGCTACGTCTGGCCCACGGCCATCATGATCGGCCAGTCGCTGCTGCTTCTGGTCGCGCTGCTGGTCTTCATCGCCTATATCCTGCTCGCCGACCGCAAGATCTGGGCCGCCGTGCAGCTTCGCCGCGGTCCTAACGTGGTGGGCCCCTGGGGACTTTTCCAGTCCTTTGCCGACCTTTTGAAATTCGTCTTCAAGGAGCCGGTCATTCCGGCCGGCGCCAACAAGACGATCTTCCTGCTCGCGCCGCTCGTCTCGGTGACGCTGGCGCTTGCCGCCTGGGCCGTCATTCCGCTCAATGCGGGCTGGGTGATCGCGAACATCAATGTCGGCATCCTCTTCGTCTTTGCCATATCTTCGCTCGAGGTTTATGGCATCATCATGGGCGGCTGGGCGTCGAACTCGAAATATCCCTTCCTCGGCGCGCTGCGCTCCGCCGCGCAGATGGTGTCCTATGAAGTCTCGATCGGCTTTGTCATTGTCACGGTGCTGCTCTGCGTCGGTTCGCTCAACCTGACGGACATCGTCAATGCGCAGTCGGACGGCCTTGGAACGATGATCGGCCTGCCGGCCTCCTTCCTCGACTGGCACTGGCTGTCGCTGTTCCCGATGTTCATCGTGTTCTTCATCTCGGCGCTCGCCGAGACGAACCGTCCGCCCTTCGACCTGCCCGAAGCCGAGTCCGAACTCGTCGCCGGCTTCATGGTCGAATACGGCTCCACCCCGTACATGATGTTCATGCTCGGCGAATACGCTGCGATCTGCCTGATGTGCGCGCTGACGACGATCCTGTTCCTCGGCGGTTGGCTGCCGCCGGTCGATATCTGGATCCTGAACTGGGTGCCGGGCATCATCTGGTTCGTGCTGAAGGCCTCGCTCGTGTTCTTCATGTTCGCGATGGTCAAGGCTTTCGTCCCGCGCTACCGCTACGACCAGCTGATGCGTCTCGGCTGGAAGGTCTTCCTGCCGCTGTCGCTGGCGATGGTCGTCATCGTCGCATTCGTTCTGAAGCTCATGGGATGGGCATGATGCCCGCCCGCGCTTCGCTGCATACCGCCGGCCCCTCCCAGGCCGGCAAATTTGGAGGTAAATGATGGCCGGTCTTTCGCAAGCCGTCAGCTCGCTGTTCCTCAAGGAATTCGTCGGCGCATTCCTGCTGTCGATGCGGTATTTCTTCCGGCCGAAGGCGACCGTGAACTATCCCTTTGAAAAGGGCCCGGTCAGCCCGCGCTTCCGCGGCGAGCATGCGCTGCGCCGCTATCCGAACGGCGAAGAACGCTGCATCGCCTGCAAGCTCTGCGAGGCGATCTGTCCTGCCCAGGCCATCACCATCGAGGCCGGCCCGCGCCGCAACGACGGCACCCGCCGCACGGTGCGCTACGACATCGACATGGTGAAGTGCATCTATTGCGGCTTCTGCCAGGAAGCCTGTCCGGTCGATGCCATCGTCGAAGGGCCTAACTTCGAATTCGCCACTGAGACGCGCGAAGAGCTCTATTACGACAAGGAAAAGCTGCTCGCCAACGGCGACCGGTGGGAGCGGGAAATCGCGCGCAACATTGCAATGGACTCGCCCTACCGCTGAGGCCATTTGCGTAAACGCCGCATCGCGCCGCTCGCAAGGGGCACATGCGGAACGGTTTTGGCACTGGCCGGACAGACGTCCGGCTTTGCCTCATGGAGTGAGGGCGGTCGGCCTTCACGCCGAGCAAGACGAAAAAGGCACCGATCATGGGTCTGCAGGCTCTTTTTTTCTATCTCTTCGCCTTCATCGCGGTGGCGTCAGCATTCATGGTCATCGCGGCCAAGAACCCGGTCTATTCGGTTCTGTTCCTGATCCTGACCTTCTTCAATGCGGCCGGCCTCTTCCTGCTGACGGGCGCCGAGTTCCTGGCGATGATCCTGCTGGTGGTCTATGTCGGCGCTGTCGCGGTTCTCTTCCTTTTCGTGGTCATGATGCTCGACATCGACTTCGCCGAACTGCGGGCGGGCGTGCTGGAATACGCGCCGGTCGGTGCGCTGATCGGTCTGATCCTCGCCGCCGAATTGATCATCGTCGTTGGCGGTTCGACCTTCTCGCCGGAGATCGCCAAGGGCATTTCCATGCCGATCCCGGCGGCTACCGAGCGGACCAACACGGCGGCACTCGGGGACGTGCTCTACACCCATTACATCTATTTCTTCCAGATCGCCGGGCTCGTGCTGCTCGTCGCCATGATCGGCGCCATCGTGCTCACCCTGCGTCATCGTGAAAATATCAAGCGCCAGAGCATTCCGCGCCAGGTTGCCCGCTCGCCCGAGACCGCCGTCGAGGTGGTCACGGTCAAGCCGGGGCAGGGCCTTTAATCGGGACGCGAGGTCGAGGGATCGGACATATGGAAATCGGAATCTCCCACTATCTCACCGTCAGCGCCATTCTGTTCACGCTCGGCGTCTTCGGCATCTTCCTCAACCGGAAGAACGTCATCATCATCCTGATGTCGGTCGAGCTAATCCTGCTCGCGGTCAACATCAACATGGTCGCCTTCTCGTGGGTTCTCAAGGACATTACGGGCCAGGTCTTCGCGCTGTTCATTCTGACCGTCGCGGCCGCCGAAGCGGCCATCGGGCTTGCAATTCTCGTCGTCTTCTATCGCAATCGCGGCTCGATCGCCGTCGAAGACGTCAACATGATGAAGGGCTGACAGGGCCATGGACACCATTATCAAGGCTATCGTCTTTCTGCCTCTGATCGGCTTTCTGATCGCCGGCCTGCTCGGTACGCAGATCGGTGCCAAGGCATCCGAATATGTGACCAGCGGCCTGATGCTGATTGCGCTGGCGCTCTCCTGGTTTGTTTTCTTCGACGTCGCACTCGGCCACGAGGAGATGATCAAGGTCTCGGTGCTCCATTGGATCCAGTCGGGCAGCTTCGACGTCGAATGGGCCTTCCGCGTCGACACGTTGACCGCCGTCATGTTCGTGGTCGTCAACACGGTCTCGACCCTGGTGCACATCTATTCGATCGGCTACATGCACCACGATCCGCATCGTCCGCGCTTCTTCGGCTACCTGTCGCTCTTCACCTTCGCGATGCTGATGCTGATCACGTCGGACAACCTGCTGCAGATGTTCTTCGGCTGGGAAGGCGTGGGCCTCGCGTCGTACCTGCTGATCGGCTTCTGGTACAAGAAACCCTCGGCCAATGCCGCGGCGATCAAGGCCTTCATCGTCAACCGCGTCGGCGACTTCGGCTTCTCGCTCGGCATCTTCTGTGTCTTCGTCCTCTTCGGCTCGATCAATCTCGAAACGGTCTTCGCCGCCGCCCAGAGCTACATTCCGGCTGAAGGCGCAGTGGCAGGGGAGGCGGTTATCACGCTCTTCGGCATGCATCTCGACAAGGCCGATGCGCTGACCGCAACCTGCCTGCTGCTCTTCATGGGCGCGATGGGTAAGTCGGCGCAGTTCCTGCTGCACACCTGGCTGCCGGATGCCATGGAAGGCCCGACGCCGGTTTCGGCCCTCATCCATGCCGCGACAATGGTGACCGCCGGCGTTTTCCTCGTCGCCCGCATGTCGCCGCTCTTTGAACTGTCGCCGGATGCGTTGACTGTCGTCACGCTGATCGGTGCGATCACTGCCTTCTTCGCCGCGACCGTCGGTCTGGTTCAGAACGACATCAAGCGAGTCATCGCCTATTCGACCTGTTCGCAGCTCGGCTACATGTTCGTGGCGCTCGGCGTCGGCGCTTACGGCGCGGCGATCTTCCACCTGTTCACGCACGCCTTCTTCAAGGCGCTGCTGTTCCTTGGCGCCGGTTCGGTGATCCACGCCGTCGATGGTGAGCAGGACATGCGCTACATGGGCGGCCTGCGCACCCATATCCCCGTCACCTACTGGATGATGTTCATCGGCACGATCGCGCTGACCGGCGTCGGTATTCCCGGCACGGTCATCGGCACGGCAGGCTTCTTCTCGAAGGATGCGATCATCGAATCCACCTTCGCGTCGCACAGCGTCGTTTCCGGTATCGCCTTTGCGCTTTTGGTGATCGCCGCTCTGTTCACCAGCTTCTATTCCTGGCGCCTCACCTTCATGACCTTCCACGGCACGCCGCGCGCGTCGCACGAGGTCATGCATCACGTCCACGAGTCGCCCCAGGTCATGCTGGTGCCGCTCTATATCCTAGCGCTCGGTGCGCTCGTCGCCGGCTTCCTGTTCCACGATTATTTCTTCGGCCATCACTACGCCGAATTCTGGCAGGGCGCGCTCTTCACGTCGGCCGAGAACGAAATCCTCGAGGAGTATCACCACGTTCCGCTGTGGGTGAAATGGAGCCCGTTCGTTGCCATGGCGCTCGGCCTGTTTACCGCCTGGTACATGTATATCCGTTCGCCGGAAACGCCGAAGTACCTCGCCCGGCAGCATCGCGGTCTCTACCAGTTCCTGCTCAACAAGTGGTATTTCGACGAGCTCTACGATTTCCTCTTCGTCCGCACCGCCAAGCGTCTCGGTACCTTCCTCTGGAAGGAGGGTGACGGTCGCGTCATCGACGGCTTCGGGCCGAACGGGGTGGCGGCGCGCGTTCTCGACGTGACCGATCGCGTCGTCCGGCTGCAGACCGGATACCTCTATCACTACGCGTTCGTCATGCTGATCGGCATTGCGGCGCTCGTTACCTGGATGATGCTCGGGAGTTCCTTCTGATGACCGATTGGCCCGTACTTTCCGCGGTCACCTTCCTGCCGCTGGTCGGCGCCCTGCTTCTCCCGCTGATGCGGGAAGACAGCGCCGCCGGCCGCCGCAACATCCTGAACATCTCGCTCATGACCACGATCGTGGTTTTCGGCCTGTCGCTCTATGTCTGGTATCAGTTCGATCCGTCGAATCCCGGCTTCCAAATGGTCGAGAAGCATGAGTGGCTCGGCACCGGCATATCCTACCATCTCGGCATAGATGGTATTTCGGTGCTGTTCCTGCCGCTGACGGCATTTCTGATGCCGTTCTGCGTGCTGGCGAGCTGGGTCACGATCGAGAAGCGCCTGAAGGAATACATGATCGCGTTTCTGATCCTGGAAACGCTGATGCTCGGCGTCTTCGTCTCGCTCGACATCGTGCTCTTCTACGTCTTCTTCGAGGCGGGCCTCATCCCGATGTTCATCATCATCGGCGTCTGGGGCGGCAGGGACCGCGTCTATGCGAGCTACAAGTTCTTCCTTTACACGCTGCTCGGCTCGGTTCTGATGCTACTCGCCATCATGGCGATGTATTGGCAGGCCGGCACGACCGACATCACCGAACTGCTCAAGTACAATTTCCCGCGCCAGATGCAGACCTGGCTGTGGCTTGCCTTCTTTGCGTCCTTCGCGGTGAAGATGCCGATGTGGCCGGTCCATACCTGGCTTCCCGACGCGCACGTCCAGGCGCCGACGGCGGGCTCCGTCATCCTGGCCGGCATTCTCCTGAAGCTCGGCGGCTACGGCTTCCTGCGCTTCTCGCTGCCGATGTTCCCGCTGGCGTCCGATTATTTCGCGCCGCTCGTCTATACGCTCTCGATCGTTGCGATCATCTACACCTCGCTGGTGGCTATGATGCAGAGCGACATCAAGAAGCTGATCGCCTATTCCTCCGTTGCCCACATGGGTTACGTGACGATGGGGACCTTTGCTGCGAATGTCCAGGGTGTTCAGGGCGCGATCTTCCAGATGCTCTCGCATGGCATCGTCTCGGGCGCGCTCTTCCTTTGCGTCGGCGTCGTCTACGACCGGCTGCACACGCGCGAAATCTCGGCCTATGGCGGTCTCGTCAACAACATGCCGAAATATGCCGTGGCCTTCATGGTGTTCACCATGGCCAATGTCGGTCTTCCGGGCACCTCGGGCTTCGTCGGCGAAGTCCTGACGCTGGTCGGCGCCTTCCGCGCCAATACCTGGGTTGCCCTCTTTGCGACCAGCGGCGTTATCCTGTCGGCCGCCTATGCCCTCTGGCTCTATCGCCGGGTGATCTTCGGCGCGCTGGAGAAGGATAGCCTCAAGGCGATGCTCGACCTGTCGACGCGCGAGAAGGTCATCCTTTATCCGCTGGTGATCCTTACGATCTTCTTCGGTGTCTATCCGGCGCCGGTCTTCGATGCGACGGCGGCCTCCGTGGATCTGCTCGTCAACAACTACGCCGCAGCCCTGCAGGCAGCGCAAGACGTTGCGCTTTCGGTGCACTGACCACAGGACGTGATTGGACATGACTGCTGAAACCCTTTTTGCAAGCCTGCAACTCTCAGTTCCCGAGCTGATCCTGGCGGTCGGCGCGCTGGTGCTGCTGATGGTCGGCGTCTATTCGAGCGAGCGCGCGACCCCCGTCGTGACCAGTCTCTCCATCGCGGTGCTCGCCATTGCCGGGCTGTGGCTCGTTCTGAACACCGGCGACGGCGAGGCCTATGGCGGCGCCTTCCTTTCGGATCCCTTCGCGAAATTCATGAAGGTTCTGGCGCTGATCGGCTCGGTCACCGTCATGGTGATGACCATCGGTCAGGCGCGCGCCGCGCAGATCGACCGCTTCGAGTTTCCGGTGCTGCTGCTGCTCGCAACCCTCGGCATGTTGCTGATGATCTCGGCCAATGACCTGATCTCGCTCTATCTGTCGCTGGAGCTGCAGTCGCTGGCGCTCTACGTCGTGGCCGCGATCAATCGCGACAGCGTGCGGTCCACCGAAGCGGGCCTCAAATATTTCGTTCTCGGCGCCTTGTCCTCGGGCATGCTGCTCTACGGCATGTCGCTCGTCTATGGCTTCACCGGCCATACCGGTTTCGACGAGATTGCCGCGGCGCTTACCGCGGAAGGCCGCTCGCTCGGCCTGGTCTTCGGCCTGGTCTTCATCCTTGCCGGCCTTGCCTTCAAGATCTCCGCGGTTCCGTTCCATATGTGGACGCCGGACGTCTATGAAGGCGCACCGACGCCGGTGACGGCCTTCTTTGCCGCCGCGCCGAAGGTTGCGGCCATGGCGATGCTCGTCCGCATTGTCATCGAGGCCTTCGAGCCGGTCGTCGCCGACTGGCGGCAGATCGTCGTCTTCATCTCGATCGCTTCGATGCTGCTCGGCTCCTTTGCGGCGATCGGCCAGCGCAACATCAAGCGGCTGATGGCCTATTCCTCGATCGGCCACATGGGCTATGCGCTCGTCGGTCTTGCCGCCGGGTCCATGGCCGGCGTGCGCGGCGTCATCCTCTACATGCTGATCTACATGGTGATGACGCTCGGCACCTTCGCCTGCATTCTCGCCATGCGCCGCCGGGATGGCGAGCATGTCGAAGGCATCGATGACCTCGCCGGCCTGTCGCAGACCAATCCGTTCATGGCGACGGTGCTGACGATCCTGATGTTCTCGCTTGCCGGGATCCCGCCGCTTGCCGGCTTCTTCGCGAAATATTTCGTGTTCGTTGCCGCGATCGAAGCCCAGCTCTATGGTCTGGCGATCATTGGCGTCCTCGCATCCGTCGTCGGCGCTTACTATTACCTGCGCGTCATCAAGGTCATGTGGTTCGACGAGGCCAAGGGCGAATTTGCCCGCACGTCGGGCGAACTGCGTTTGGTCTATGGCCTTTCCGGCCTTTTCGTGCTCGGCTATGTGCTGATCGGCGGCCTGCTCGGTAATGCCGCCGAGGCGGCGGCGCGGACATTCTTTTGACCGGCGGGCAGGGCAGCGGCCGGATTTCGCCCGATGAATTCCGGCACATAGCGCTTGCCGAAACTGTCTCGACGAACAGCGAATGCCTGGCGCGGGCGCGAGAGGGTGATCCGGGCAATCTCTGGATCACCGCGGCGCGCCAGACCGGCGGCCGCGGTCGACGCGGCCGCGAGTGGTTTTCCGAGCCCGGCAATCTTTACGCATCCTTGCTGCTCATCGATCCGGCGCCGGTTAAGCACCTGCATTCCCTGCCGCTCGCTGCAGCCGTTGCGGTGCATCGGGCCATTCGCAGGGTCATGCCTTCGGGTTCGCCGGAAGTGGCGATCAAGTGGCCGAACGACATCTTGATCGATGGCCGGAAGACCTGCGGGATCCTGCTCGAGGGCGAAGCGCTTCCGGATGGCCGCCACGCTCTGGTGATCGGCTGCGGCGTCAACGTAGCGGTCATGCCGGAGACGGGGCTCTACCCGGTCACCTCGCTTCGGCGCGAGGGCGCCACGATCTCGGCCGAGGAACTATTCGCTCACCTGTTCGTGACAATGGCTGAGGCGCTTTCCATTTGGGATAGAGGCGCCGGCATTGCCGCGATCATCGATCAGTGGAAGGCCGCCGCGAAGGGCATTGGCGAGGCCATCACCGTTAACCTGCCGGACCGTTCGCTCGGCGGCCGCTTCGTCGGTATCGACGAAGACGGCCGGCTGCTGCTCGACACGGGCTCCGGTGCGCCGCTGGCAATCGCCGCCGGCGACGTGTTTCTCGGATAAA
This sequence comes from Sinorhizobium fredii, assembly GCF_002944405.1. Classification (NCBI taxonomy): domain Bacteria; kingdom Pseudomonadati; phylum Pseudomonadota; class Alphaproteobacteria; order Hyphomicrobiales; family Rhizobiaceae; genus Ensifer; species Ensifer fredii. The sequence continues at coordinate 1,409,998 of NZ_CP024307.1, forward strand.
CAAGAATAGAGGCGCAGCGCAAAATGGCGCAGGAAGAAGAATTGGTGTTCTTGCCGCTCGGCGGCGTTGGCGAGATCGGTATGAATCTCGGCCTTTACGGCTATGGCAGCCCCGGCAGCCGCCAATGGATCATGGTCGATTGTGGCGTGACCTTTCCCGGTCCGGAACTGCCCGGCGTGGAACTCGTCCTGCCCGACATTTCCTTCCTCGCCGAGGAGCGCCGCAATCTCAAGGCGATCATCATTACCCACGCCCACGAGGACCACTACGGCGCCCTGAACGATCTCTGGCCGGGGCTGAACGTCCCGGTCTATGCCTCGCCGTTCACGGCCGGCATGCTCGAGGCGAAGCGCGACTTCGAAAAGAGCCGCGGCGAAATACCGGTGACCGTCTTTAAGGCGGGCGACCGCATCAATGTTGGCCCCTTCAGCATCGAGGCCGTCGGCGTCAACCATTCCATTCCCGAGCCGATGTCGCTGGTCATCCGCACGCCGCTCGGCGCCGTCGTGCATACGGGCGACTGGAAGATCGACCTGGAGCCATCGCTCGGCCCGATCACCAACGAAGCGCGTTTTCGTCAGATCGGCGAAGAGGGCGTGTTGGCGCTCGTCTGCGACTCGACCAATGCGCTGCGCGACGGCGTTTCGCCGTCCGAGCGCGAGGTATCGGAGAGCCTGGCGAAGATCATCGCCAATGCCGAGGGTCGCGTCGGCATCACCACCTTTTCGTCGAATGTCGGCCGCATCCGCTCGGTCGCCGAAGCCGCGGAGGCCGCAGGCCGCGAAGTGCTCCTGCTCGGCAGTTCGATGAAGCGCGTCGTCGACGTCGCAAAGGACCTCGGCATCATGGAGGGGCTGAAGCCGTTCCTGGCCGAGGACGAGTTCGGCTATATCCCGCGCGACAAAGTGGTCGTCATTCTCACCGGGAGCCAGGGCGAGCCGCGCGCTGCACTTGCCAAGATCTCTCGGGACGAAATGCGCAATGTGGCGTTTTCGGCCGGCGACACGATCGTCTTTTCGTCGCGCACCATCCCCGGCAACGAAAAGGCGATCAACGACATCAAGAACGGCCTGATCGAGCAGGGCATCCACATCATCACCGACAGCGAGGCGCTGGTGCATGTGTCCGGCCATCCGCGCCGTAACGAACTGCAGCAGATGTATCAATGGGTGAAGCCCCAGATCGTCGTGCCGGTGCATGGCGAGGCGGCGCATCTGACGGCGCATGCCGAGCTTGCGCTCAACTCGGGCATCACCAGCGTCCCGCGGCTGCGCAACGGCGAAATGCTGCGCCTGGCGCCCGGTCCCGCCGAGGTCATCGATGAGGCACCGCACGGCCGCATCTACAAGGACGGCACGCTGATCGGCGATTTCGACGAAATGGGCATTGGGGAACGGCGCAAGCTCTCCTTTGCCGGCCACGTCTCGGTCAACGTCGTGCTCGACAACCGTTACGACTTCCTCGGCGACCCGGACGTCGTGCCGATCGGGCTTCCGCAGTTCGACGACGAGGGCGACGACATGGACGACGTGCTCTATGACGCCGTGCTCGGGGCGGTGGAAAGCATCCCGCGCGCCAAGCGCAAGGATCTGGCGATGCTGCAGGAAGCGGTCCGGCGGGCGGTGCGCAGCACGGCCAACCAGATCTGGGGCAAGAAGCCGATCGTCACGGTCTTTGTCACCAAAGTCTGATTGGCCCGACCGGCGGGCCGGTGTAAACCGGTCGGAGCCCGCACGGCGCTGAAGGGGAGGAGGTTCGATGCTCGGCAGAGTGAATCACGTGGCGATCGCCGTACCGGACCTTGCGTCTGCGGCCGAAAACTATCGTGCCACCCTCGGAGCAACGGTCACCGAGCCGCAGGCTTTGCCCGAACATGGCGTGACGGTCGTTTTCGTCACGGTCCCCAACACCAAGGTCGAACTGCTGGAGCCGCTCGGCGATCAGTCGCCGATTGCCGCCTTTCTCGAGAAGAATCCGGCCGGTGGCATGCACCACATCTGCTACGAGGTGGAGGACATTCTTGCGGCGCGCGACCGGCTGCGGCAGGCGGGGGCACGTGTGCTGGGCGACGGCAATCCGAAGATCGGAGCCCACGGCAAGCCGGTCCTTTTCCTGCATCCGAAGGATTTCCACGGCACGTTGATCGAACTCGAAGAGGTGTGACAGTCGGGTGCGGCGAAGCGGTTTGCGCGATCCACAGCAAAGGCGCTATAAGGCGTTGCCTCGCAGAAATCGCTTCGACAGCCGCTTGCGATCGGCGCAATCAAGACGGTATGGCAGCAAGGCTGCTGCCAATGGGCGTTGCCCATCTGCATGTCTCCTTACATCGACCTCGATTTAAGGAAAAGACATGCAACGATTCAAGTGCTACAGCGACCTTTGCGCGTCCGATGAGACGCCCGGCGCTGTAAGCCTTCCATCAGGGAACCTGGATGTCCGCCTTTTCGATCTTTGCCGTCTATTTCATCATCTGGTGGCTGACGCTTTTTACCGTGCTGCCGTTCGGGGTGAGGACCCAGGCCGAGGAGAATGAGGTCGTGCCCGGCAGCGTCGAGAGCGCTCCCGCCCGCTTTCGTGGCCTGCGGGTGGTGCTGATCACGACGGTAATCGCCGGCTTGATCCATCTGGGCTGGTATGTGCTTTCCGTGAAGCTCGAATACGACCTCGATGCGATATTCGGCTTCATAGGTCCGAGAGGCTGAGGCGAGGGCGCTCGATCGGCCGCACGCAAGAAACGTGCCGCACTTTCATGGAGACGTTGCAGCAGCCGTTACGCACTTCGAGCTCAGGCGCAGCCCTTGACAGTCGTCAAATCGACATATTTGCCCGCTGCTTCGTTTTCATTGGCGGGTAAATAGCAAAAAAAAACAAGGCCAAAGCCTTGTTTTCAAGTTTCGCGTGATCTTTGAACCGTTGCCGGCGGCAGCGAACGAGCGCGCCTAAGATCTTATCCTCCCAAGACTTGACCGCGAAATTCGGCAAGAATTTGGTCTTCTTGCCTGTTTTGTGAGCCGAAACTAGCTCAAACATTGGGCTATGTCACCAGCTTTTTTTGCATTTTTGCTACAGTTTGGCAAAAAAATCCGATTGACAGAAATGGGCCTTGTCCTGTTACTACCGTGCTCTTTTGACGCAGGTCTGAGAGAGCGTTTCCGCCGCAGCGTCATTTTCGGTGTGGCTTTCTTCCCGATCTAGCAGGGTTTTCTTCCGCGCGCGAAGCGGCTATGAACGCTAAACTCGGAAGTTCCCGTGGCCGCGCCGATGGGAAATCAAGAGCCCGATTTCAAACGGCAATCGCCACCTCCGCCTGTTGGAGGGCGAGGGCGGCTGCCGCAGCACAACGTCATTTCGCCCGAATCCACCGATAGTGCGAGAGCCACCAGTTCCGGAACCCGTCATGCGCCTGTCCCGCTATTTCATGCCCATTCTGAAGGAAAACCCGAAGGAAGCGGAGATCGTTTCCCATCGCCTGATGCTGAGGACCGGCATGATCCGCCAGCAGTCGGCCGGCATCTATAGCTGGCTGCCGCTCGGCAAGCGCGTGCTCGACAAGGTCAATGCGATTATTCGCGAGGAACAGAACCGGTCCGGCGCGGTCGAGCTCCTGATGCCGACTTTGCAATCGGCGGAGCTCTGGCAGGAGAGCGGCCGCTACGATGCCTACGGCAAGGAGATGCTGCGCATCAAGGACCGGCAGGATCGGCCGATGCTCTACGGGCCGACGAACGAGGAGATGATTACCGACATCTTCCGCTCCTATGTGAAGTCCTATCGGAACCTGCCTCTCAATCTCTACCACATCCAGTTGAAGTTCCGCGACGAGATCCGTCCGCGCTTCGGCACCATGCGCTCGCGCGAGTTCCTGATGAAGGATGCCTACTCCTTCGACCTCGATCGAGAGGGCGCGGAGCATGCCTATAACAAGATGTTCGCCGCCTATCTGCGGACCTTCGACCGCATGGGCCTGCGCGCCATTCCGATGCGCGCGGACACCGGCCCGATCGGCGGCAACCTCAGCCATGAATTCATCATTCTTGCCGATACAGGCGAGTCCGAGGTGTTCTGCCACAAGGATTTCCTCGGCTTCGACATTCCGGGCAAGGAGACGAATTTCGATGACGTCGGCGGGCTGAAGGCGATCTTCGACAAGTGGACTTCGCGTTATGCCGCCACCTCGGAAATGCACGACGAGGCCGCCTTCAACGCTATTTCCGAGGGCGACCGGCTGTCGGCGCGCGGCATCGAGGTCGGTCACATCTTCTATTTCGGCACGAAATATTCGGAGGCGATGGGTGCCAAGGTGCTTGGACCCGACGGCAAGGAGCACACCGTGCACATGGGCTCCTATGGCATCGGCCCGACACGCCTGGTGCCGGCGATCATCGAAGCCTCGCATGACGAGAACGGCATCATCTGGCCGAAATCGGTGGCTCCGTTCGACGCGGTCGTCATCAACATGAAAGCGGGCGACGCCGCTTGCGATGCGGCCTGCGGCACGCTCTACTCCGACCTCGGCAAGGCGGGATTCGACGTCCTTCTGGACGACACGGACGACCGCGCCGGCGCTAAGTTCGCGACCGCCGATCTTATCGGCGTTCCCGTGCAGATCATCGTCGGGCCGCGCTCGGTCGCCAATGGCGAGGTCGAGGTGAAGGACCGCAAGACCGGCGCGCGCGAGACGATGACGGTGGAAGCCGCAATCAACAAGCTGGTTGCGAACAGATAGAGGCAAGGACGACGATGACCGCGGCGACGGAAGAGCAAGTGCAGGTTGCCGCGCCATCCGGCATAAGGTCCAGTCGTCCCTTCTCCGCCTTCGAGCGCATGGTCGCCTGGCGCTATCTGCGCTCGCGCCGCAAGGAAGCCTTCATTTCCGTCATAGCCGGCTTTTCCTTTATCGGCATCATGCTCGGCGTGGCGACGCTGATCATCGTCATGGCAGTGATGAACGGTTTCCGCACCGAGCTGATATCGCGCATTCTCGGCATGAACGGCCATGTGATCGTCCAGCCGCTCGACGGGCCGCTCACCAACTATGCCGAGCTCGCCACCAAATTCTCGGCCGTTCCAGGGGTGACGATGGCGATCCCCCTGGTCGAGGGGCAGGTGCTCGCGCAGGGCGTTGGCGACGCCTCGACTGGCGCCCTGGTTCGCGGCATCCGGGCGGAAGACCTCGCGAAGCTCAAATCGATCTCGGAGCACATCCAATCCGGCGACCTCGTCGGCTTTGCCTCGGGTGCCGGCGTTGCCATCGGCTCGCGCATGGCCGAACAGTTGGGAATTCGCGTCGGCGGAACGATTACGCTCACCTCGCCGAACGGCGACGTCACGCCCCTCGGCATGAATCCCCGCGTCAAGGCCTATACCGTTTCGGCGATCTTCGAGATGGGCATGTCGGAATATGACGCGACGATCGTCTTCATGCCGCTAGAGGAAGCGCAGCTCTATTTCAATGCCGAGGGCCTCGTCCAGTCGATTGAGCTTTTCGTCGAGCAGCCGGACGCCGTCGACGCCTTGCGCAAGCCGATCGAGGACGCCGCCGGACGGCAGGTCTACCTGACAGACTGGCGGGACCGCAACAGAACCTTCTTCTCGGCGCTCGAGGTCGAGCGCAACGTGATGTTCATGATCCTGACGCTGATCGTGCTCGTCGCCGCGCTCAATATCGTTTCCGGCCTGATCATGCTGGTGAAGGACAAGGGCAGCGACATCGCCATTCTGCGCACGATGGGTGCGACCTCCGGCTCGGTGATGCGCATCTTCTTCATGACGGGGGCGGCGATCGGCGTTACCGGAACGATCGCCGGCGTCATTCTCGGCGTGGTCGTCTGCCTCAACATCGAGTCGATCCGCCAGTTCTTCTCCTGGGTCTCCGGCACGACGCTCTTCGATCCGGAGCTCTACTTCCTCAGCCAGCTGCCGGCCGACATGAATGCCGACGAGACCATCTCCGTCGTCATCATGGCGCTGGCGCTCTCCTTCCTGGCGACGATCTTCCCGGCCTGGCGCGCCTCGCGCCTCGATCCGGTGCAGGCCCTGCGGTACGAATAAGGACAAGAACGTAGATGAATGCGCGCGTGGCACTGCAGCTCTCCGGCGTCGAGCGGCACTATGGCGAGGGGGATACCTACCTGCCGATCCTCAAGGGTGCCGACCTGACGCTGCGGAGCGGCGAGACGATTGCGCTCGTCGCGCCCTCGGGCACCGGGAAGTCGACCCTGCTTCACCTCGCCGGGCTGCTCGAACATCCGGACGAAGGAGACGTGATCGTCAACGGCATCCCATGCAACGGCCTCAGCGACGACCGGCGCACGGCGATCCGCCGCAACGAGATCGGCTTTGTCTATCAGTTTCACCACTTGCTGCCGGAATTCTCAGCGCTCGAGAACATCATGATGCCGCAACTGATCGCCGGCTTGTCCAAGGCGGAGGCGGCCGAGAGGGCGAGGGCACTGCTGGACTACATGCGGATCGGACACCGGGCTGCACACCGGCCGGCCGAACTTTCTGGCGGCGAGCAGCAACGTGTGGCGATCGCCCGGGCGGTCGCCAACGCGCCGCTCATCCTGCTGGCCGACGAGCCGACCGGCAACCTCGACCCCGAGACGGCTGGCTATGTCTTCGAGGCGATGGAAGCCCTTGCGCGTCAGTCAGGCCTAGCGGCGCTGATCGCCACCCACAATCACGAACTTGCTGCTCTTATGGATCGTTGCGTGACGATCGAGGACGGCAAGGTCATCGAACTTCGATAGGCCGGAAGGAAGCTCACGGCACGATCAGTCCGCCGCGATAATCGAGCTCATAGGCCTCTTCGCCATCGACGAATATGGTCTCGCGTCCGGAAAAGTGGTCGGTCCCGCCGCGGCTGCTGTCGATATAGCAACCATAGGCGTGCTGATATTCCATGCCGCCGAGGAAGTGGCGCTTCTCGTGATACATCGTCTGCAGCGCCGCCTTGATGACGGCGCCGGCCCGTCGCGCATCGATCAGTTCCGGTCGGACGATCCGGCCGAAATAATTCATCGCCCAGCACGGCTTGCCGTCGTGCCAGACCGCTTCCTGACCGGCGAAGTCGCTGCCGCCGAAGTAGCTGTCGAGATAACGCCAGGCCCCGCGCTGATGGCCAATATCGTGGGAGCCTGTCCGGCACGCCGGCAGCCTGGCGCCATCACTGACATAGGTTTTAGCCTTAGCTTCGACGATGAAGTCTGTGAGTTCGTCGATGTTGATCATGGGCGTTCCCCTGGTATTGGATTGAGGATGCCTCAAGAGGAGGCGCGTGTAAAGAACAAATAGTGAACAAATGTCTCCGCACCGCAGCCTTTTGGCGGCAGATCGCCCCAAGGCCTTGCGTTTGGACGCCACCCTATTCGTCGATTCGGTCGGCCTGGCGTTTTGCCAGTCGCGTGGAAAGCTGATCGCCTTGGTTGCATTAACCATAGCCGGTGAATAACGGGCGTTTCATGCGTGCTTGCTTGACTATTGAACAAAAATAGAACAAAAAAAGAACAATAGCCGAAAGGAGCCATGTTATGACTGATTTCGTCCGTGATCTCGCTGCCTTCGCCTCGATGACCCTTTTCATCGCCAGCATCTCGGTGATCGCACTCGGCATGTGACCGCTCCACCCTTTCCCACGGTCCTCCGCTCTGCGGCCCTGGCAAAAACATCCCCGACAGGGCCGGAAGACTGGACAGTCGCGGCGGGAAACAGGATATCCTCGCACCGAACAGGAATCGGAGTGCGGCAATGGCAGGCGAGGATAGCATTGGGCAGAGCATGGCGGACGCGAATCCGCAATTCGTTCACCTGCGCGTGCACTCGGCATATTCGCTGCTCGAAGGCGCGCTGCCGCTGAAGAAGATCATCGCCAAGGCGGTGGCCGACGATCAGCCGGCCATCGGCATCGCCGACACGAACAACCTTTTCGCGGCGCTGGAATTTTCCCAGAAGGCGGCGGACGAGGGATTGCAACCGATCATCGGCTGCCAGCTCTCCATCGACATGGAGGACGAGGCGGAGGGGGAGCGGCGCGGTCACGCGCAGCAGCTCGCCAAGCTGCCTTCGATCGTCCTGATTGCCGCGACCGACGCAGGCTATGTCCGTCTCGTCGACCTGGTCAGCCGCGCCTATCTCGAAGGCGAAGGTCATCAGGCGGCGCGGGTGACGCGCTCCTGGCTCGCGGCGGGCGGCACCGATGGTCTGATCGCGCTGACGGGCGCCGGCAGCGGCCCTGTCGATCTGGCGCTGAAGGCCGGTTCGGCCGCTCTTGCCGAGGGGCGCCTCAAGGCGCTGGTCGAGCTGTTCGGCAATCGCCTCTATATCGAACTGCAACGGCACGGCAGCTATGATCGACGTCATGAGAGCCGGCTGGTCGAGCTCGCCTATCGCTACGACATTCCGCTCGTGGCGACGAACGAGGCCTTTTTCCCGTCGCCGGCCGACTATGATGCGCATGACGCGTTGATGGCCGTTGCCCACAATGCCGTCGTCTCTGACGACCGCCGCTTCCGGCTGACGTCGGATCACTATCTCAAGAGCCGCAAGGAGATGGCAGCGCTTTTCGCCGATCTTCCGGAAGCGCTGGAAAACACCGTGGAGATCGCGCGGCGCTGCTCCTTCATGCTGAAGACCCGCGGGCCGATCCTGCCGCGCTTCACCGGTGCCTCGGACGATCCCGTCGAGGCCGAGCGCGCCGAGTCCGCCGAGCTTCGCCGCCAGGCGGAGGAGGGGCTGGAGAAGCGGCTCGCCAAGCTCGGCATGGCGCTGGGCTACAAGGAAGAAGACTATCGCGAGCGCCTGGCCTTCGAACTCGGCGTCATCGAGCGCATGAAGTTTCCGGGTTATTTCCTGATCGTTGCCGACTTCATCAAATGGGCGAAGCAGCACGACATCCCCGTCGGTCCGGGCCGCGGCTCGGGCGCCGGCTCGCTGGTCGCCTATGCGCTGACGATCACCGACGTCGATCCGATGCGCTTCTCGCTCCTCTTCGAGCGCTTCCTCAATCCCGAGCGCGTCTCGATGCCGGACTTCGACATCGACTTCTGCCAGGACCGCCGCGAAGAGGTGATCCGCTACGTGCAGCAGAAATACGGCCGCGAGCAGGTGGCGCAGATCATCACCTTCGGATCGCTGCAGGCGCGTGCGGCGCTGCGCGACGTCGGCCGCGTGCTCGAAATGCCCTACGGCCAGGTCGACAAAATCTGCAAGCTGGTGCCGAACAATCCGGCAAACCCGACGCCGCTGTCGAAGGCGATCCAGGAGGAGCCGCGCCTTAAGGAGGAGGCGGAAAAGGAACCGGTCGTCGGCCGGCTGCTCGATATCGCGCAGAAGATCGAGGGTCTCTACCGCCACGCCTCGACCCATGCGGCGGGCATCGTCATCGGCGACCGTCCGCTGTCGCAACTGGTGCCGATGTACCGCGATCCGCGCTCCGACATGCCGGTCACCCAGTTCAACATGAAATGGGTCGAGCAGGCAGGCCTCGTCAAATTCGACTTCCTCGGACTGAAGACCCTAACCGTGCTGAAGACGGCGGTCGACTTCGTCGCCAAGCGCGGTATTCAGGTCGATCTGGCGAGCATTCCGCTCGACGATCCCAAGACCTACGAGATTCTGTCCCGCGGCGAGACGGTCGGCGTGTTCCAGGTGGAAAGTGCCGGCATGCGCAAAGCGCTGATCGGCATGCGGCCGGACTGCATCGAGGACATCATCGCGCTGGTGGCGCTCTACCGTCCCGGTCCGATGGAAAACATCCCGGTCTACAACGCCCGCAAGCATGGCGAGGAAGAGATCGAATCGATTCATCCGAAAATCGATTACCTGCTCAAGGAAACGCAAGGCGTTATCGTCTACCAGGAGCAGGTGATGCAGATCGCCCAGGTGCTGTCGGGCTATTCACTCGGCGAGGCCGATCTCTTGCGCCGCGCCATGGGCAAGAAAATCAAGGAGGAGATGGACAAGCAGCGCGCCCGCTTCGTCGAGGGCGCGGTCGGCAATGGCGTGTCGAAGCCGCAGGCGGACCTGATCTTCGATCTGCTCGCCAAATTCGCCAATTACGGCTTCAACAAGTCGCATGCGGCCGCCTACGCCATAGTCTCCTACCAGACCGCCTATATGAAGGCGCATTATCCGGTCGAGTTCCTCGCGGCGTCGATGACGCTCGACATGTCGAACACTGAGAAGATCAACGACTTCCGCCAGGACGCGATGCGCCTCGGAATTCAGGTTATCGCCCCCTCGGTGCAGAGCTCGTTCCGTCCTTTCGAGACCGGCGACAACCGGATCTATTACTCGCTGGCTGCCATCAAGGGCGTCGGTGAATCCGCCGTCGACCACATCGTTGCCGTTCGCGGCGACCGTCCCTTCGCGAGCCTCGAGGATTTCTGCCTCCGGATCGACCCGAAACTTCTGAACCGGCGCGTCTTTGAAAGCCTGATCGCCGCCGGTGCTTTCGACTGCTTCGGTTACGACCGGGCCGAGCTCATCGGCGGCCTCGACCGGATTCTCGGCTTTGCGCAGCGCGCCCAGGAAAACAAGCTCAGCGGCCAGAGCGACATGTTCGGCGCGGGCGCTGCGACGGGTCCCGAAAAGATCGCTCTGCCGGCCTACACGCCCTGGCTTGCCTCGGAGAAGCTGCACCGCGAGTTCCAGGTGCTCGGCTTCTACCTTTCCGCCCATCCGCTCGATACCTACAACAATCTCCTGGCGAAGATGCGGGTGCAGACATTCGCGGATTTTTCCGCCGCCGTGAAGAAAGGGGCGACCGCGGGCCGCCTTGCCGGCACCGTGACGTCGAAGCAGGAGCGCAAGACGCGTACCGGCAACAAGATGGGCATCGTCGCCTTCTCCGATGCGTCGGGCCAGTTCGAGGCGGTGCTGTTTTCCGAAATGCTGCACCAGTATCGGGACCTGCTGGAACCCGGCAAGTCGCTGGTGATGACGGTAGACGCGGAGGAGCGGCCGGAAGGCGTCGGCCTTCGCATCCGGACGCTGCGGTCGCTCGAAGAGGAATCGCTGCAAATGCAGAAGGCGCTGCGCGTCTATGTGCGGGACTCCGGCCCCTTACGCTCCATCGCCTCGCACCTCAACGCCAAGGGCGACGGCCTCGTCTCCTTCATCGTCATCAAGGACAACGGTCAGCGGGAGATCGAGGTCGAGCTCAGCGAGAGATACCGGATCTCGCCGGAAATCGCTGCGGCCCTTCGCTCCGCGCCGGGTGTCGTGGACGTCGAGTTGGTATAGGCACCGGCCGCAAGCGTCAGCGACCGCTTACGGAGCGCGAGTAATGGTGATGAAATCGGTCCCTTCGCCGGTCTCCAGCCCGGTGTCCGTGTCGGAAACCGACAGCGACGATCCGTCGGCAAGGAGGCTTGCTATGCGCCGGCGCACGTCCACGGACATTGTGAGGCGGCTCAGGCTCCGCTGAAGGCCGTTGTATTCCATGCGGTCGGCGTCCACCGTGATGCCCAGCCGTTGTTTCGCGGCCTTTGAGAGCGCGTTGTCGAGCGACATGCCGAACCACTTGCCCTCGCCGGTTGCTGCGTCTGTATCCTGGTACTGCAGAAAATGCGTGCCGAGCGCCAGTTCGGGTCTCTCTATCCTTACGTCCGCCTCGAAGAGCGGTTCAAACGCGCGGCGTACGCGCAGAATACCGTTCGCCGGCATGTCCCTGCCGGCCTTGCGATAGACCGCCCCGATCAGTTCCGGGGTCGCTTTTCCGTCCACCGGCAGCCCCTCTGCCGTCTGGAACGAGCGGATCGCCGCAAGCGTCATGGGGCCGCTGCGGCCATCCGGCTCACCCGCGTCGTAGCCGAGCATCGTCAGCAGCACCTGCAGATCGCGCATCGTCTCCCGGTCGCCACGCCGGGTGATCAGAATGCGAATTGGCGGCTGATCGTGCTCCAGCACCGGCAAGGGGTTGCTTTCCGTCATGGCGACTTCGACGGAACTCCCGTCGAAATGGCTGATGGCGGGCCGCAGCGGCACGTCCGACATCGGCGGCTGCGGCGGGCGCGCCTCTCTCGGCTGGAACAGCATCACGCTCGAAATTTCGGCGGGCGTCACCTGGCGATCGGAGATCACCACGTGCATGCCGCGTTCTGTCATCTTGAACAAGCCGACGGCGAATTTGCTCGGCAGGCGCACGCAGCCATGCGAGGCGGGATAGTCCGGCACATGGTTCGACCCATGCAAGGCGATACCGGACCAGGTGAGCCGCTGCATGAACGGCATCGGTGCATTCGAATAGATGTTGGACCTGTGATGGCGGCGCTTTTCGAGAATCGAAAAGATGCCCGTCGGCGTCGTGTGGCCGCGCTTGCCCGTCGAAACATTGGACGTCGCGACGACGGTGTCGCCGTCATAGACGACGAGCGACTGCTGCTGCCTCGAGACGACGATCTGCAGCGGCGCCTTGGTGCCGGCCACAAGCGCCGACGGCGCCGACACGATGAGAACGGCAAGTGCCATTCCGAGAGTGATACGCAATACAAACCCTCATCCGACCTGAAGCGCAATACCGATGCAGCGCTTCCATGCGGCCCTTTTCATGCACGCCTGGGTCGAGCGGGCGCGCCGAAATCTGTCGAGCAAGGATACGGATCAAGATTTAACGAATTGAAACACAGGAAGCCGCGCCGTCGCCGAGGGGCAGAGGGTTTACGCGCTATTGGTCGCGTCGGCGTTGGCCGAACGTATAGCCCGTTTCGACGCTGGCCTTGCCGAACTTGTCGCGCAGCTTGTTGATCGCCTCCTCGGCCGCAGCGCGTCTGGTCGCCAGAGGATCGACGAGATCCGGCGGATCGGCGAGATCGGGATGGGTGAGGTCGCTGACGCCGATGCCGATCAGTCGGTATTTCGTACCGTCGACCTCTCTTTCGAGCAGCTGGAGGCCGACCCGAAAGATGCGGTCGGCCAGCCGGGTCGGACTTTCGAGCCGCCGGTTGCGGGTGCGGAGCTTGAAATCCGCGGTCTTGAGTTTCAGGACAACCGTTTGGCCGGCAAGCTCCGACTTGCGCAGCCGCAGCGCCACCTGCTCGCTCAGCCGCCTGAGATGCGAAACGAGCTCGTCCGGGCGCGACAGGTCGTCGTTGAATGTCGTCTCCGAGGAGACGCTCTTCGCCTCGCCGTCGATCTCGACGGTGCGCTCGTCCTGACCGCGCGACAGGCGGTATAGCCTTTGGCCCATCGAGCCATAGCGGCGCATCAGGTCCGCTTCGTCCATCGTCTGCAACTGGCCGATGGTGCGGATTCCGTCACGCTCCAGCGTCGCGGCAAAGGCCTTGCCGACGCCCCAGATCAGCGTGACCGGGCGCTCCTTGAGGAAATCGACCGCCTCGGCCTGGCCGATGACGGAGAATCCGCGCGGCTTCTGCAGATCGGAGGCGACCTTTGCGAGGAACTTGCAGTAGGAAAGTCCGACCGAGACGGTGATGCCGACTTCCTCTTCGACGCGTTTCGCGAAGCGCGCCAGCGTGCGGGCAGGGGGATGGTGATGCAGCCGCTCGGTGCCGTTCAGGTCCAGGAACGCCTCGTCGATCGAGAGCGGCTGCACGAGCGGTGTCAGCTCGAGCATCATTGCCCTGACTTCGCGCCCGACCTGCGAGTACTTTTCCATGTTGGGCTTGATGACCACGGCTTGCGGACAGGCTTCGAGCGCCTTGAACATCGGCATAGCCGAGCGGACGCCGTGAATGCGGGCGATGTAGCAGGCTGTCGAGACAACTCCGCGCTTGCCGCCGCCGATGATCACCGGCTTGTCGGCAAGCTCCGGCTTGTCGCGCTTCTCGATCGAGGCATAGAAGGCGTCGCAATCGATATGCGCCAAGGTCAACCGATAGAGTTCGGCATGGCTGAGAAGCCGCGGGCTGCCGCAGGCCAGACACCGTCGCACCGGCGCAGCCAGTTCCTTGAGGCAGTCTCGGCAGAAGCCGGAAAACGGGGCAGCGCTGGTCATGGAGGAACAAATGTTGAACGCGGTGACTTTACGCTCTACGCTAGTGAGTCTCAAGGCGGCGATCGGAGGCCATGGTGGATATCGCCCTGCAATTTGCGCCGGTGACACGGGATCTCTGGCCAGATTTCGAGACGCTCTTCGGGCCGAAGGGGGCCTATTGCGGCTGCTGGTGCGTTTGCCCTGCGCCTGCCCTACAAGATCCGCGGCACCATGTCGGCCGATGACCGCAAGGCGTATATCCGCGAGCGCATCGAAGCCGGCCCGCCGCCGGGCATCCTCGGCTATTGCGAGGGAAGGCCGGTCGCCTGGATCCAGGTCGGCCCTCGTCAGGATGTGCCGCAATTCAATTCGCCGCGAACGTGTTCGCGGCCGTTGGAAGAACGCGAGGCCGAGGACGCAAGCGTCTGGGCGGTGAGCTGCTTCTTCCTTGCCTCGCCGCTGCGCGGCAAGGGACTTAGCCACCATATGCTCTCTGCGGCGATTGACCATGCGCGGGCGAGCGGCGCGCACTACCTCGATGCCTGTCCGATCGGTCACACGAAGCGGCCGAAATCGGTGGGTCTCTATATCGGCTCGACGGCGATTTTCGATGCGGCCGGCTTCGAGACGGTCGCCTGCCGCAAGGACGGCAGGCCGCTGATGCGACTGGACTTTAGGCAATGACGATGCGTCCGGAAAGTCTGCCGGCCTGTGGAGCGCCGCCCCGGCTTGCTTCAGCCGCCCGTCGTCGCGCCCCAGTGGGCGCGGATCAGCCCTGCCGCTACGCCCCAATCGGCGGCAACCTGGATGCCGGCGGCCGGCGTCGGGGCGAGTGCGCGAAACTCCGCGTTCGCCATCAGATTGATGAGGAAGGAGGAGGGCGCGTGCTCCTGCACGGAATGGAGGTTGCGCAGGATGTCGTCGATGAAGACGAGCGGAAGGCGGCGCTCCCCGTGCAGGTGCTTGACGAGCGGTCCCTTCGGCTCCTCGGAGGCAATCAGCGGATAGGGAAGGCCGAGGGCGTCGAGCAGGGCAGTGCGCAGCGGCGCATGGCGCGGCGGCATCGCCGTCAGGAAGACGATGTCGGCCTCTTCCGAAAGTGCCGTGAGCGTCTCGACGGCCAACGCGGCCGGCGTCTGCCATTGATCCTGGGCGGTGTAGAAGGCTTCGAGCAGCGCTTCCGCCGTCGCTTCGCTGACTGGTTCGCCGCTCCGCCGGTCGATGATGTTGCCGGCAAGGCGAAAGGAGCGCGGGAGCAAAACGTGCTCGCGGGCCTCCAGGAATGCGATGAACGGAGTCAGGAATTCGAGCACGACCTCGTCGACGTCGGTGACGATCAGCGGCCGTGGCTTAAGAGGCACGTCGCCAGGAGCGGCGAAGGTAGGCATGCTCAATCCTCGAAGTGCGCCGGGCCGGAAAATGCCTGGTGCGCCCAGACGACGTCTTCGGGAGCGGTCCCAGTCGCCGCACAGAAGGCGATGAGCGTCGGCTCGTGGTCCATCAGAAAGGCGACGACCCCGCCCATGAAGGCCGGGTCCCCCACGGCTTTGCGCAGCGACACAGGGTCGGTGCCGGTCAGCGCCAGGAAACGCGACAGCAGTTCCGGTTCGTTGGCGAGCCAGCCGAGGATCGCGATCGCCGTTTCGTCAGCGCTCTTCATGTTCTTGAATCTCTTCTCATATGGCGCTCGGAGTTACCTCTTTTTCAACCAAATATCGTTAGTCTTGCGACCGAGAAAGTGGGTCGAGTCACCGTTCGTGAAGCTTATATCTCTCCAAGGGACTTGCAAGGCGGCGACAGACAGCAAGGGATCGACATGCCCAAACAGGTGATGATTGTTGAGGATAACGAGCTGAACATGAAGCTCTTCCGCGACCTGATTGAGGCTTCTGGCTATCAGACGATCCAGACGCGCAACGGCATGGAAGCGCTCGAACTAGCGCGCAAGCACCGGCCCGACCTCATCCTCATGGACATTCAACTGCCGGAGGTTTCCGGCCTCGAAGTGACGAAATGGCTGAAGGAGGACGACGAGCTCCACGTCATTCCGGTCATCGCCGTAACCGCCTTCGCCATGAAGGGCGACGAGGAGCGTATTCGACAGGGCGGATGTGAAGCCTATGTGTCCAAACCGATTTCCGTTCCGAAATTCATTGAAACAATCAAGACATATCTGGGCGATGCCTGATTGCCGGGAAAGACGATATGACTGCTCGCATCCTCGTCGTCGATGACGTACCAGCCAACGTAAAGCTTCTGGAGGCGCGCCTCGTCGCCGAGTATTTCGATGTCTTGACCGCCGGCGACGGACGCTCCGCATTGGCAATTTGCGAGAATACGCCGGTCGACCTTATCCTCCTCGACATCATGATGCCGGACATGGACGGCTTCGAGGTTTGCGCGAGACTGAAGGAAAACGGCCGCACCGCCCATATTCCCGTGGTCATGGTGACGGCGCTTGACCAACCCTCCGATCGGGTCCGGGGCCTCAAGGCCGGTGCAGACGATTTCCTCACCAAGCCGGTCAACGATCTGCAGCTGATGTCCCGGGTGAAAAGCCTGGTGCGGCTCAAGAATGTCAGCGACGAATTGCGCCTCAGGGCGCAGACGGCGCAGACGATCGGCCTGCAGGAACTTGCCCGCGCCGACCGGCCCGACGAGCCCGGCAACGTGCTCCTTGTCGACGGTCGGGCCTCCTCGCAGGAGCGGCTGCTGCGCGCCTTGAAGCCGATCGCCGACGTTTCGGTGATCTCCGACCCCCAGGCCGCCCTTTTCGAGGCTGCGGAGAACAGCTTCGATCTCGCGATCGTCAATGCCAACTTCGACGACTACGATCCGCTGCGTCTCTGCTCGCAATTGCGCTCTCTCGAGAGGACGCGCTTCATACCGATCCTGCTCGTCACCGAGCAGGGGAGCGAAGAGATGGTCGTCCGCGCCCTGGAACTCGGGGTAACGGACTACATCATGCGGCCGGTCGATCCCAACGAGCTGGTGGCGCGCTCCCTGACGCAGATCCGCCGCAAGCACTGCAATGACCGGCTGCGCGCCAGCGTCCAGCAAACCATCGAATTGGCGATCACAGATGATCTCACCGGCCTTCACAATCGCCGTTACCTCGACAGCCATCTGAAGCTCCTGATCGATCGGGCGAGCGCGCGCGGCCGGCCGCTTTCGATCTGCATCACCGATATCGACCGCTTCAAGCTGGTGAACGACACCTATGGGCACGATGCGGGCGACGAAGTTCTGCGCGAATTTGCCAACCGCGTCCGTGCGACGGTTCGCGGCGCCGATCTCGCCTGCCGGTTCGGCGGCGAGGAGTTCGTCATCGTGATGCCGGACACGACGCCCGAGATGGCCGCGATCGTCGCGGAGCGGCTTCGCTTGATGGTTGAGGGACGCGCCTTCGGGATTTCACAGGGCGAAACGATCCTCAGCGTCACGGCGTCCCTGGGCATCGCCACGCTGCGGCCCCGGGACGATACGCCCGAAGCCCTGCTGAAGCGCGCCGATACGGCGCTGTACCAGGCCAAGAACAACGGGCGCAACCGGGTCGTGGCGGCGGCCGCGTAAGCCGAATTGGCAAGCGGCGCTCGCCGGCCGTCACGGACTTCGCCATTGGGCGTATGGGAGAGCGAAGCATACGCCCAAACTCAGCTTGCCATCTTACTTATAAGTTGTATCTTTTGCCGCATCGCTGATGCTGGGGCAAGCATTTCCAAAGAGCGGTCGGTTCGGATTTGTCCGAAGACGAGACAGAATTAACCAAACGCCGAGCAACGCGCTCCGGCGATTAAGAATTCGTTGATTTTTTTTTATTTTCAAGCAATGCTGATATTAAGGAAGTGTGACTTCCACGATCGATCGGTTACCCCATGATGCTCAGGTCCGCCGCATCTCCTGGGTCGTGGGGTCGGTCGGCTGGTTTCCGACATCCGCGGATTCCTCGTGCCGCAGTCGGAGCCAGCCGACCCCCTTTCAAAACGCCGCTTCGGACTGAGGCGGCGTTTTTCGTTGCCGATCGCAAGGCGTCGCGCGTGCTGTCGGACGCTGTTCAAGCGAAGAACTTCGCCATCGGCTGCAGCCAAAGAAAAAGCGCCGAACCTTGCGGCCGGCGCTCATCGGTCGAACCGAAACGCGATCTTACTTGATCTTCGTTTCCTTGAATTCGACGTGCTTCTTGACGACCGGATCGTACTTCGTCTTCGTCATCTTTTCCGTCATCGTGCGGCTGTTCTTGGTCGTGACGTAGAAGAAACCCGTGTCGGCCGTCGACAGCAGCTTGATCTTGATGGTGGTAGCTTTCGCCATGGTCGTCCTGCCTTTATAGAAAGATGAAAGCCGTGGACAACCGGTTGCGGGCCACGGTCAAGGTTGGCGCGAAACTACAAATCGCGGCCGAAAAGTCAAGGCCGTTTTGGATTCAAAACCATGCGGGCGAGCGAAAGCACGACATAAAGCCCGAAGAAGCCGGCAATGGCCCAGGCAAACCCGTCGTTGCCGGTGACATCCATTGCGGCGCCGATCACTTGCGGGCCCGCTACCGTGCCGACGGCGTAAGAGAACACGAAGGCTGCGTTGGCGGCCGCGAGGTCGGCCCCCTGGAGTCGGGCGCCTAGATGGCTGAGTCCGACCGTGTAGAGGCCCGAGACGCACCCTCCCCAGAACAGAAGCACAAGTGCCATGAGAAACCAGTTTTCGACCAGCATCGGCAGAAACAATGCGCCCACGAAGCCGATCAAGGTCAGTGCCGACAGGATCGTACGGCGATCCTTCACGCGGTCGGACAGCATGCCGAGCGGAATCTGAAAGATGAAATTGCCGATGCCCATGACGGTCAGGAGCAGAGCCGCCTGCGATTCGGTAAAGCCGGCGCGTGTCCCGAAGATAGGGAAGAGCGAAAGGCCACCATATTCCACCGCGCCGAAGATGAAGACGGCGGCGGTGGCCGTCGGCACGAGGAAGACGTAACGCATGAAATGGCGTTTCGGCTTCTCGTCGAGGGCCGGGCTTTCGTTGCGCGCGAGAAAGATCGGAATTGCCGAGAGCAGGATGACCACCGCGCCGACGGCGAAGGGCAGCACGCCCTCGCTCCCCAGCATAGAAAAGAGCAGGGGGCCGCTGGCGAAGCCAAGCGAGAGCACCGTGCCGTAGATGCCGAGCACGAAGCCGCGCCTGTTGGGCGGCGCAGTGGCATTGATCCAGAATTCCGAGAGAATGAAGAGAACAGTAATTGCACCGTGAAACACGATTCGAAGCGGAAACCAGAGCCAGAAATTGCTGACGTAGTAGAAGCCGAGCGCGCTTGCCGCCGCGAAAACGATCGCCAGCAGCATGGTCGGCGCAACGCCGTGACGATGGGCGAATTTCATTGTGAACGGAGCGGCGGCCATCGATGCGAGGCCGGCCATTGCAGCATTCAACCCGTTCAGCGTCGGTGCGATGCCGCGCTTTTCCATGATGATGCTGAGCAGCGGAAGGCCAAGACCCATCGCAATGCCGACGGCGGTGATCGACGCAAGCGCAGCGATCAGCGAAGGCCAGTGAATTTCGTCAACCGGCGCGGATGTGCCGGACTGCGGCTTCGACATTCGGCAGGATCCCTAGAGAAGCGTGCGAAGAAAGCGCCCGCGGCGCGTGAAGTAGAACGGGATTGCTCGGTCATGAGGAAGCGAGGAATCCGCCTCAAGCCCGGCTCTCAGATCCGCGAGGATGATTGCGGTGATCTCCGGCACTTGGAGAGACGAGAAGTCGTTGACGTCGATCCACTGCAAATCCTGAAGCTCCCGGCTGTCCAGGATAGCAGACGGCTCGATTTCGGCCTCATCCGCGAAGACTGCAAAGAAGCGCGTGTCGAACCGCCGCGCTTGTCCCGGCGGCGTGATGGCCCGCGCCATATAGCGCAAGTTTGTGAGATCGGGAAGAAAGGGAAGGGGAGCACCCGACGGGCTGTGTTGCCGGCCGAGACATACTCCCGCCTCTTCGAAGAGTTCTCGCGCGGCCGCGAGCGCCAGCGCCCGGGCGCGTCCCTCGGGGATCGGGCGCCCTTCGCTTGCCTTCAGCGCGCTGAGCACTGTCGGCTTCAGATCGCCGGAAAATCCCAGCCGATGGTCCGTCGGATCGCGGCGGCCACCGGGAAAGACATAGAGGTCGGGCATGAAGGCATGGGCGCTGTGGCGCTTGCCCATCAGGACACGCACGCCCTTGTTGGAGCGGTCGAGGAGCATGATCGACGCCGCGTCCCGCGGTCGGAGCGGCGGATGCTTGGCCGCGCCCGGCTGTGGCTGCGGCGGGCCGCTGCTCCGATTAGGCTTCATGCCGAGGGATCCCGCGGCGGCAGGATGTCTTCCGGCCGGTCTTCGTGACCGCCGAAGCCGTGCATCTTGAGAGCCCATTGCAGGCCGATGACCGCGCCCTTGACCGGCTGCATCAAAGCGAGTGCGCTGACGAGCGTCACCGGCGCCCAGAGCGCCAGGTGCTGCCAGGTGGTGAGCGGAAGGACGAGATCGGTCATCATATAGCCGCCGAGCACCACATGGCCGACGATCGTCACGACGATATAGGGCGGAAAGTCGTCGGCACGGTGATGGTCCATTCGCTCGCGGCAGACGGCGCAGGCATCCACCGATTTGACGAAGCTTTGAAACAGTCGGCCCTGGCCGCAGGCGGGGCACTTCCCGAGAAAGCCGCGCTTCATCGAGCGGCCGACGGGCCGCTCCTCCCGCTGCTCCCCGCCCAGTTGGAGCTTGTCCGTTGCCATTGCCTTCATGCCCAATCCTAATCGAACGAGGACCGCTCCGGCCGCTGAAGATCAGCGCCTGCCGCGCGGCGGTCGCGTTCCCGGCCGCTTGCCTGCGTTCATGCGATCGCGGCGGCCGGACTTGTGAAAGGAGCGCATTGCCGTCGGCATCTTTCGCCCTTCGCTCAGCATCTCGAAGCGGAGCGCGCCGGCGAGCGGCACGGCTTCTGCGAGCTTGACGCGGACCGGATCGCCGAGCCGATAGCCAAGTCCGGTTTTTTCGCCGGAAAGGGCCTGATGCGCTTCGTCATAGATGAAGTAGTCGCGTCCGAGCGTAGATATAGGGATGAACCCATCCGCACCATAGGCGGGAAGGGTGACAAATAGTCCCGCCTTGGTGACGCCCGAAACGCGCCCGTCGAACTCCTCGCCGACGCGTCCGCTCAAGTGATGGGCGATCAGCCGGTCGACCGTATCGCGTTCGGCCGCCATCGCGCGCCGCTCAAAGGTGGAGATTTCCGCTGCGATATCGTCGAGCACGCCCTCTTCCTGGTGTGTCAAGCCGCCCTCGCCAAGCCCGAGCGCGCTCACCAGCGCCCGATGCACCACTAGGTCGGCATAGCGCCGAATCGGCGAGGTGAAATGAGCATAGCGCATCAGATTAAGGCCGAAATGGCCGATGTTCTCCGGACTGTAGATCGCCTGGCTTTGCGACCTCAGCACCATCTCGTTGACCATCGTCTCGTAGGGTTTGCCGTCGGCCCGGGCGAGTACGCCGTTGAAATGGTTGGCGCGCATATTGCCGCCTTTGGAGAGCGAGATGTCGAGCGTCGCCAGGAACTCGCGCAGGCTTTCCTGCTTGGCGAGCGACGGCTGGTCATGGACGCGGTAGATCAGTGCCTGGCGTTTCTGTTCCAGCGTCTCCGCGGCGGCGACGTTGGCCTGGATCATCATTTCCTCGATCAGCCTGTGGGCGTCGAGCCGCTCCGGCACGAAGACCCGGTCGACGGTCCCATCCGGCTTCAGGATGATCTTGCGTTCGGGCATGTCGAGCTCGAGCGGCTGGCGCCGTTCCCGCCCGCGGCTGAGAATGCGGTAGCCTTCCCATAGCGGCTTCAGGATCGGTTCCAGGATCGGCCCGGTCTTTTCGTCCGGCGCGCCGTCGATGGCGGCCTGGGCCTGTTGATAGGAAAGCTTGGCGGCGCTGCGCATCATGATGCGGTGGAACGTATGCCCCGCCTTACGGCCCTCCTTGGAGAAGCGCATCCTGACGGCGAGCGCCGGGCGATCGACGCCTTCCTTCAAGGAGCAGAGATCGTTGGAGATTCGCTCGGGCAGCATCGGCACGACGCGATCGGGGAAATAGACGGAATTGCCGCGTTTCAACGCTTCGAGATCGAGAACCGATTTCGGCCGGACGTACCAGGAGACATCGGCGATCGCGACCGTGACGATGACGCCGCCGGGATTGTCGGGCGAGGGGTCCGGTTCGGCATGGACGGCGTCGTCGTGGTCCTTGGCATCGGCCGGGTCGATGGTGACGAGCGGCAGCGAGCGCCAATCCTCGCGATGCGCCATTGTGGCGGCCTCTGCCGCATCGGCCTCCTGCAGCACACGCTCCGGAAAAATGTGAGGAATGCCATGCGCATGGATGGCAATCATCGAGATCGCCTTTTCGGAAGCGACGGAGCCGATGATGTTCTGCACCTGTGCACGCGGCAGGCCGTAGCGGCCGAGGCGGGCGAGATGCACTTCGACGAGGTCGCCGTCCTTGGCCTCGCCGGTGAATTCCGGATCGACGAGGACTTCCTCGCCCCGCTTGTCGATCGGCAGCAGCCGTCCGCCGCCGCCCGGTGTAGCGCGGAAAACGCCGAGCACGGCATCCTTGCGCTTGTCGAGGACCTTGATGATGCGCGCCGTGTAGGCCGGCCCGCCGCGCTCCTTGGCCGGGAAGATCTTGGCAAGCACCCGGTCGCCGAGACCGGCGACGGGTATCTTGCCCTTCGCCTTGCCGACGGCAGACTGCCGGATGAGGACGGCCGGCGCGACGCCGTCGTCGTCGAGCCATTCGGCCGGCCGGCCGATCAATTCGCCGTCGATATCGCGGATCGTGATGTCGAGCACGGTCACCGGCGGCAGGGCGCCGGGGCGAACGAGCGACTTGCGCTTCTTCTCGACCAGCCCGTCCTCTTCCAGCGAGCGCAGCAGCGCCTTGAGTTCGACGCGAGCTTCCCCCTTAAGGCCGAAGGCCTTGGCGATCTCCCGCTTCGAGGCCTGCTGCGGGTTTTCGGCGATGAAGCGCATCAGCATGTCGCGTGACGGAACGGCGCCGTGGATGATCGTTTCCTTTTGGGCGGGCGCCGCCTGGGCCGCGCGCAACTGCTTCTTGCCGGCGCCTCTTGCGGGCCGTTCGGTCGGATCGCGCGGAATTCTGCTCAAGGTCAGTCCTTCTTGGCCTTCGCGGCCGTCTTGCTCTTCGCCTTTGCAGCGGTCTTGGGTTTTCCGGTTTTCGTCGCCGTGCTCTTCGTTGCCGCGGCCGCGGATCGGCCCCGGGCCGACTTGCCCTTCGACACGCCGCTTTTCGCCGCGCGTTCGGCGATCAGTGCGAGCGCCTCTTCGACGCTCACCGATTGCGGATCCTTGCCCTTCGGCAGGGTTGCGTTCACCTTGCCCCAGTTGACATAGGGGCCGAAGCGACCGTCGCGTACCGTAATCGCCCCGCCGTCGGGATGTTCCCCGAGTTCCTTGAGAGCGGCGGCGGTGCGCCCGCGGCCGCCTTCTGCAGCCTTCGACTGCTTGTCGGCGAGTGCAGAAACGGCCCGATTGAGGCCGATCGAGAAGACGTCCTCGACAGACTCCAGATTGGCATAGGTGCCGTCATGCAGCACGAACGGGCCGTAGCGGCCGATCCCGGTCGAGATCATCTTGCCGGTCTCCGGATGCTTGCCGATGTCGCGCGGCAGCGAGAGAAGGGCAAGCGCCTTCTCGTGGTCGATCGTCGCCGGCGTCCAGCCCTTGGGAAGGCTTGCGCGCTTGGCCTCCTTGCCGTCGCCCCGCTGGACATAGGGTCCGAAGCGGCCGCTGCGCAGCGTGATTTCCTCGCCGGTGTGCGGGTCCTTGCCGAGGCTCTGCGGCTCGTTCGACACGGAGGCTTCCGCCTCGCCGTTGCTTTCCGACGAAAGCTGGCGCGTATAATTGCACTCCGGATAGTTGGAGCAGCCGACGAAGGCGCCGTATTTGCCGAGCTTCAGGGAGAGCTTGCCGGTGCCGCAGACCTGGCAGGTCCGCGGGTCGCCGCCGTCTTCGCGATTCGGGAAAACGAGCGGCGCCAGCTCCTCATTGAGCGCATCGAGCACATTGGTGACACGCAGTTCCTTGGTATCCTCGATCTGCGAGAAGAAATCCTTCCAGAACTCGCGCAGCACGTCTTTCCAGTTGAGCTCGCCGGCGGAAATCTGATCGAGCTTCTCCTCAAGCGACGCGGTGAAGTCGTACTCGACATAGCGGGTAAAGAAGCTCTCGAGGAAGGCGGTGACCAGCCGGCCCTTGGCCTGCGGCAACAGCTTGCGCTTGTCGATCGTCACATAGTCGCGGTCGACAAGCGTGCTGATCGTCGCGGCATAGGTAGAGGGCCGCCCGATGCCGAGTTCTTCCATCTTCTTGATCAGCGTCGCTTCCGAATAGCGCGGCGGCGGTTCGGTGAAGTGCTGGGTGGCGTTGATTTTCTGCTTGGCGAGGTTTTCGCGCGCATTGATCTCGGGCAGCCGGCCATCCTCATCGCCGTCGTCCGCCTGCTCGCCGTCTTCCTTCATGTCGGTATAGGCAGCGATGAAGCCGTCGAAGCGGATGACCGAGCCGGTGGCCCGGAGGCCGGCTTTCCTGCCGCCATTGTCGGCCGCGATCTCGGCCGTCGTCCGTTCGATCTCAGCGGAGGCCATCTGGCTGGCGATGCCGCGCTTCCAGATCAGATCGTAGAGCTTCAGCATGTCGCCGTCGAGGAAGCGGCGGACCTGATCTGGCGTGCGGTTGAAGTCGGTCGGCCGGATCGCTTCGTGGGCTTCCTGAGCGTTCTTCGCCTTGGTGGAATAGAAGCGCGGCTTTTCCGGCAGGTAACGGGGCCCGAACTGGCCGCCGATCGCCCGACGCGCTGCATCGATCGCCTCCGGCGCCATCTGTACGCCGTCGGTACGCATATAGGTGATGAGACCGACCGTCTCGCCGCCGACATCGACGCCTTCGTAGAGCTTCTGCGCCACCTGCATGGTGCGCGACGCCGAGAAGCCGAGCTTGGAGGAAGCGGCCTGCTGCAATGTCGAGGTGGTGAAGGGCGGACCGGGATTGCGCTTGACCGGCTTCGCCTCGACGCTCTCGACCACATAACTCGCGCCGTCGAGCAGCGCCTTCAGCCGATTGGCCTCCTCGCCGTTGCCGATCGACTTCGCCTGCAGCCGCTTGCCCTCCGCCGAGACGAGCCGCGCTTCGAACTCGTCGCCGCGCGGCGTCTTCAAGAGCGCCGCGATATTCCAGTATTCCTCCGTGACGAAGCGTTCGATCTCCGCCTCGCGGTCGCAGACGAGCCGCAGCGCCACCGATTGCACGCGGCCGGCCGAGCGCGCGCCGGGCAGCTTGCGCCAGAGAACCGGGGAAAGATTGAAGCCGACGAGGTAGTCGAGCGCGCGGCGGGCGAGATAGGCGTCGACCAGCGAGATATCGATGTCGCGCGGGTCCGCCATCGCATCGAGCACCGCCTTTTTGGTGATGGCATTGAAGACGACGCGCTTGACCGGCTTGTCGCCGATCACCTTCTTTTTCTTGAGGAGATCGAGCACGTGCCAGGAGATCGCCTCACCCTCGCGATCCGGGTCGGTTGCGAGAAACAGCCCGTCCGACGACTTCACGGCGTCGGCAATGTCCTTCATCCGCTTGGCGGAGGCGCCGTCGACTTCCCACGACATTTCGAAATCTTCGTCCGGCCGAACCGATCCATCCTTGGCCGGCAGATCCCGCACATGGCCGAACGAAGCAAGTACCTTGTAGCCGGGGCCGAGATACTTGTTGATCGTCTTGGCCTTGGAAGGCGACTCCACCACTACAACATTCATCGTCATTCTCTGAGACAATCTCTTCTGGCAAGGCGCAGGTGTTGCGCGGCCTTTATGGTGGCCACGAAATGGACAGGGATTCGGGCGCGGTCAAGGGGTTTATCGAAAATAGCGAACCGCAACCAAACCGCAACATTCGATTTTCCGCAACTTCCGGTGGTTCGTTTTGCGACTTCCGCGTGTAGAGCTGCGTTTGCCGCCTATTGCGGTGGCGCGAGGGATACGAGATTGCCGCCGTGGCGGCTGAGCTGGCCGGCAAGATCGAGCTCGAGAAGCACGAGGTGCACCTCGGAGGCGGAAAGGCCGGTGTGGCGGATGATGTCGTCGATCTCGACCGGCGTCGGACCGAGCGCTTCGACGACAAGGGCGCGGCCGCCTCCTCCGGGCGAAGGCATCGTGGGCGGCACGGCGGGCGCATGTTCAGGCACCGGCTCCCGGGCGCTCAGCCGCGAGAATAGATCGTCGCGGCTGAGCGGCGCCAATCCCTCCAGAACGTCGGCGGCGGAGGTGGTGACGATCGCGCCCTGTTTCAGGAGATCGTTCGTGCCGTGACAACGCGGATCGAGCGGTGAGCCCGGTACGGCAAAGACGAGCCGGCCGAAATCGGCCGCATAGCGGGCGGTGATGAGCGAGCCCGAACGGCTGGCGGCTTCAACAATTGCGACGCCGAGGCTGATGCCGGCCACCAGGCGATTTCGTCTTGGAAAATCGCGGGCGCGCGGCTCCCAGCCGAAGGGCATTTCGCTGATCGCCAAGCCCGCTTCCGCGGTGATCTGCTGCAGGAGGCCGACATTTTCGGGCGGATAGGGTTGGTCGATGCCGCGGGCGAGGCCGGAAGTAATGACATAGCCCGCGGCACCGGCGTCGCGCGCGATCATCGCTGCGAATTTCGCGCCGCTGACCGAGGCATTGCGCGAGCCGACGATGCCGAGCGAGGGGCGGCTTGCCGCCTGGAGGTTGCCCTTCATCGCAAGAAGCGGCGGAGCGGCGTCGATTTCCTTGAGCGCCGGCGGATAGTCCGGCTCGCCGATACCGACAAATACCGCGCCGAACCGATGCGCCGCCTCGAGCTCGCGCTCCGCGTCTGCCACCGAGGCGATGCGGAACTGTCGATCCGAGCCGCCGCGCCGCGACAGTTCCGGCAGCGCCTCGAGCGCCGCCTCCGCGGAGCCGAAGTGGTTGACGAGGTCCCGAAAGGTCGCCGGACCGACATTATCGCTGCGGATCAGCCGCAGCCATGCGATTCTCTGCCGCTCCGTCAGCGCGGTTCCGTTACGTCGAGCGATGCCGGCCGGCATTATCCCTTTTCTCCGATCCGGCTTTCCGTACCGCTCAAGAGCCGCTGTATGTTGGCGCGGTGCTTGATCCAGGTGATGACCGTCATCAAGGCGAAGAGCAGGGCGATCTTCCCGTATCCGGTGGCGTAGAGTGCAATCGGCATGATCGCGGTGGCAACCAGAGCCGACAGTGAGGAGTATCGGGTGATCTTGGCCGAGACGAGCCAGATCGCGGCAAACGCGGGAACCATCAGAGGCGCAAGGCCGAGCAGGATCCCGATATAGGTGGCGACGCCCTTGCCGCCCTTGAAGGAGAGCCAGACCGGAAAGAGATGGCCGAGAAAGGCGGCGAGGCCAGCGGCGATGCCGGCTTCGACACCCCACAGAGACGCGACCGCGGCCGCTGCCGTTCCCTTCAGCGCATCGAGCAAGAGCGTGGCCCCGGCCAGTTTCTTGTTGCCGGTTCTCAGGACATTCGTCGCGCCGATATTGCCGGAGCCGATCTTGCGCACGTCGCCGAGCCCCGCCATGCGGGTGAGGATCAGGCCGAAGGGGATGGAGCCGAGCAGATATCCGAAGGCGAGGCAGAGAAGTGTTGCGGGCAGCCCCAGCTGCCAGGAAAACAGATCCACCGGTTCCTCCCCCCTAAATGCTTCGGCTCACAATGAATGGACGAGCTTGCCGGCAACATAGGTCTGCACGACCCGGCCGGTAAAGCGTGCATTTTCGAATGGCGTGTTCTTGGAGCGGGAAACCAGCTCCTTTTCGTAGAGGATCCAGGGTTCGTCGAGATCGAGGATGGCTATATCCGCCTTCGCGCCGGGTTTCAGCGTGCCGGCGTCCAGGCCGAAGATCGCGGCAGGACGCGTCGAGAGCGCATCGATAAGCCGTATCAGCGGAACCTGGCCGCTGTGGTGGAGCCGAAGTGCGGCCGCCGCCAGGGTTTCCAATCCGATCGCGCCGTCGGCCGCATCCGCGAAGGGCAGCCGCTTGGTATCGGCGCCCTGCGGGTCGTGCGACGACACGATGATGTCGATCTTGCCGGCGGCAAGCGCCTCGACCATGGCAACCCTGTCGTCTTCGCCGCGCAGTGGCGGGGTCAGCTTGAAGAAGGTCCGGTATTCGCCGATATCATTCTCGTTCAGCGTCAGGTGATTGATCGAGATGCCGCAGGTGACATTCGCCCCGCGTTCTCGTGCCGCATGCACGGCATCCGTCGATTCGGGGACGGAGATCTCGGCGGCGTGATAGGCGGCCTTCGTCAGTGCCGCGACGCGCAAATCGCGCTCGAGCGGGATGATCTCGGCCTCGCGCGGAATGCCCGGCAGCCCGAGCCAGCTCGCGAGCAGGCCTTCGTTCATCACGCCGTTGGCGCCGAGGTATTTGTCGCGGGTCTCGAGCGCGACGACGGCGCCGAATTCACGCGCATAGGTCATGGCGCGGCGAAGCACGAGCGTGTCGTGGACAGGCTGCCGGCCGTTGGTGAAGCAGACCGCACCCGCATCGCGGAGCAGCCCGAGCTCGCTCATTTCCACGCCGAGCAGCTCCTTCGTCAGGGCGGCGGCCGGATAGACGTTGACGAGCGCCTTGTCGCGGGCGGTCTTCTGCACGAACTCGACGAGGGCGATCTCGTCGATCACCGGATTGGTGTCGGGCATGGAGATAAAGGACGTGACGCCGCCGGTCGCTGCCGCACGCGCGGCCGACTCGATCGTTTCGCGATATTCGCTGCCCGGTTCTCCGACGAAGACGCGGGCATCGACGAGGCC
This sequence comes from Sinorhizobium fredii, assembly GCF_002944405.1. Classification (NCBI taxonomy): domain Bacteria; kingdom Pseudomonadati; phylum Pseudomonadota; class Alphaproteobacteria; order Hyphomicrobiales; family Rhizobiaceae; genus Ensifer; species Ensifer fredii. The sequence continues at coordinate 1,438,821 of NZ_CP024307.1, forward strand.
GGGCACGGCGACGAGGCCGGCACAATCCTTGACGAAGGCGCCCGCCGGGACGCCCTGGTTCAGGGCGTCCTTGCCGGCCGCAAGGATCCGTCCGTCGTTGCCGACGACGATCGTGCCGACCTCGTCGAGGTTTCGCGAGGGATCGATGATGCGCAGGTTCTCGAGAACAAGCGGTCTGGTCATAGGCGAGGGCCCTGGTTCTGAGAGAGAAGAAGCGTTTCCATGACGGCCATGCGCACGGCAACGCCCATCTCGACCTGCTGTTCGATGACGCTTTGCGGTCCGTCGGCGATCTCCGACGCAATCTCGACGCCCCGGTTCATCGGGCCAGGGTGCATGACGAGCGCATCGTCCTTCGCCGCCTTCAGCTTTTCCGCGTCCAGCCCGTAATAGTGGAAATACTCCCGCACCGACGGCACGAAGGAACCGGCCATGCGCTCGCGCTGGAGCCGCAGCATCATGACGACGTCCGCATCCTTGAGGCCTTCCGCCATGGATCGATAGACCTCGACACCCATCTGCTCGATGCCGGCGGGGAGCAGAGTCGCCGGGGCGACGACGCGAACGCGCGCCCCCATCTGATTGAGCAGCAGGATGTTCGAGCGGGCGACGCGCGAATGCAGGACGTCGCCGCAGATCGCCACGATGATCCGCGACAGCTTCCCCTTGGCGCGGCGGATCGTCAGCGCGTCGAGCAGCGCCTGGGTCGGATGCTCGTGCTGGCCGTCGCCGGCGTTGACGACCGAGCAGGAGACCTTCTGCGCAAGCAGTGCCGCGGCGCCGGCCGACGAGTGGCGAACGACCAGCACGTCCGGATGCATCGCGTTCAGCGTCATCGCCGTGTCGATCAGCGTCTCGCCCTTCTTCACCGAGGAGTTGCCGACCGACATGTTCATGACGTCTGCGCCAAGCCGCTTGCCGGCCAGTTCGAAGGACGATTGCGTGCGGGTCGATGCTTCGAAGAAGAGATTGATCTGCGTCAGCCCGCGGAGCGAAGACGTTTTCTTCTCCCGCTGCCGGGAGATCTTCACGGCTTCGTCGGCGCGATCGAGGAGGAGCGTGATGTCCTGTTCCGTCAGCCCCTTGATGCCAAGCAGGTGGCGATGCGGGAAAGTGATCATGAGCCGCCCTTGCATGCTGGAATTTGGCTCGCTCTATAGAACGTGGCCCTTGGCACGGCAAGTGGCGCGGCAAGCGACGCACAGGGGCTTCCGAAGAAAACGAGCGGCGGCCATGGTTCTTGTCCGCGGGCCTGTTTCGTACCCGCGAAACTTGCGCTAGAACCGGCCTCATGAATCAGATGAACCGGACCGAACAGAAACTCGCCGAACTGAACCAGCCGAAGCCCTGGTCCGGTATCAATGCCTACCGTTCCGACCCCCTAGTGGTCGACATCACGTCAAGCATGTCGAAGACGCTTCGTGACGAGTTCGACGCGCTCGGCCGCTATGTGACCACGCCCGAGGCGCAGGAACTGGCGCGCATGGCGAATGACGGCGTGCCGAAGCTCAAGACCCACGGGCCGCGCGGCGAACGTCTCGATGTCGTCGAGTTCCACCCGGCCTGGCATGCGCTGATGCGCCGGTCGATGACAACCGGATTGCACTCTTCCGCCTGGGAGAATCTGCCGGACGAGCGCGGTCGGTCGCACAAGGTGAGGGCGCTGCGCTTCTATTTGACGGCGCAGCTCGAATGCGGCCATCTCTGCCCGCTGACGATGACCAGCGCTTCCGTCGCCGCGATCACCGCCTCGCCGGCTGTCCAGAAGGAGTGGGCGCCGAAGATCCTGTCGCGCAAATACGACTCGACCAACCGGCCCTGGATGCAGAAGTCCGCGGTGACGATCGGCATGGGCATGACAGAGAAGCAGGGCGGCACGGATGTGCGCGCCAATACCTCGACCGCCGAACGGGTCGGCGAGGGGATCTACCGTCTGAACGGCCACAAATGGTTTATGTCGGCGCCGATGAGCGACGCCTTCGTCATGCTGGCGCAGACCCGCGAGGGGCTCGGCTGTTTCCTGGTGCCGCGGCTGCTCGAGGACGGCGCCGCCAACGGGTTGCGCTTCCAGCGCCTCAAGGACAAGCTCGGCAACCGTTCCAATGCCTCGTCGGAGGTCGAATTCTCGGACACTTTCGGCTTCCTGCTCGGCACGCCGGATGCCGGCATTCGCACGATCCTCGACATGGTGACGCTGACCAGGCTCGATTGCGCGCTCGCTTCGGCCGGGATGATGCGAGCCTCGCTCGCCGAGGCCGTGCACCATACCCGCGGCCGCAAGGTCTTCGGCAAGACGCTCGTCAGCCAGCCGATGATGACGCGGGTTCTCGCCGACATGGCGCTCGACGTCGCCGCCGCAAGCGCGCTGTCGTTCCGCCTCGCCGAAGCCTTCGACAATGCGCACAGCAGCGCCGAGGACGCGGCCTACGCCCGGATCATGACGCCCGTCGCGAAATACTGGTGCTGCAAGATCGCCCCCGCCTTGATCTACGAGGCGATGGAGTGCCTCGGCGGCAATGGCTACGTGGAAGAGCGGGCGCTTGCCCGGCACTATCGCGAAGCGCCGGTCAATGCGATCTGGGAGGGTTCCGGAAACGTCATGGCGCTCGACGTTTTGCGCGTGCTCGGTCGCCGCAAGGAGCTCTTCGAGCAGTTGTTCGCCGTCTTCAGCCGCGATCTCGGACCCTCCGGCCCCAAGACGATCGACGTGCTGCGCGCCGCCATGTCGCTTTGCGAGCGCGACGAAGGCGCGGCGCGCATGCTGGTCGAACAGCTGGCGCTGGCGGCCGCCGCCGCCGAGCTCTATCGGTTGGGTGCCGGCCGCATCGCCGATGCCTTCCTGGAGTCGCGATTGGCCGCCGGTTGGCGCGCGACCTACGGCATGCTCGATTCCCGCTTCGACTCCGCCTATGTGCTCGATCTTCTCTATCCCGCCGCGGCGTAGCCGGTGACGAAAAGGACAAGCGGTATCGTGAAGAACGACAGGGCCGTCTGTATCGTGGCGACGGCGGCGTAGAGCTCCGCGTCTCCCCCCATCTGTTTGGCGAGAATATAGCCGTTCATGGCCGTCGGTACGGCAGCGCCGAGGCCGATGATCACCAGGGCATCGCCGTCGATGCCGAGGAGTGCGCTTCCGGCAACCATGAAGATCGGCATGACGATCAGTTTCAGTGCGACCGCCAGGACGGCGGGTGCGCTTGGCTTCAGGGCGTCGGCGATCTTCAATCCGGCGCCCACCAGAATCAGGCCCAGGCTGAGCGAGGCGCTCGCCAGCATGTCGATCGTCCGCATGGCCGGCGAATAGACCTCGATCCCCGCAAGATTGCATAGGATGCCGAGTGCCGATGCGATGATGAGTGGGTTGGTGACGATCCGCAGGAAAAACAGGCCGATACCGCGGCTGCCGCCGCCGAACCAGACGAGCACGGCGACATTGTAGAAGTTGATCGGGATGATGATCAGCGCCATCACCAGAGCGGTCAGACTCAGTCCAAGTGCGCCATAGAGCTTTTCAGCGATGGCGAGCGCTATGAAGGCATTCCAACGCGTCGCAGTCTGGAAGATCGAGGTGAAGGTAGCGCCGGAAATGCCGTTATTGCGCAGGAGGGGCCAGGCAAGCAGGACAGCGATCGACATCAGCGTGACGCTGCCAATTGCCGCGACGGCCGTCGCGTCGGCCCTCATTCCCGTGAAATCCGCCTTCGCCAGGGTCGAAAAGAGCAGCGCGGGAAAGAGAAAGTAGTAGCCGAACTGCTCGAGCCCCACCCAGAGCCCCTGATCGATGAGCCGCGAACGGCGGAGCCAGACGCCCAGCAATACGAGCAGAAAGACGGGCAGGATGCTTTCGAAAATGGCGGTCATCGCGGCTCATGCAGGTGGAGGGGTCAGGTGGGCGGGGCAAGGAAATTGGCGCGCCTTCTCTCTATCTATTAAAGCCGGCCGGGTGAGTGCCGCAAGCCGGCTCGGCTTGTGAATATTAACCTTAACAGATGGTTTACGTTGCAGAGAACCGGCGATGGCGGAGATACTGGCGTCAGTTCAATGACGTTCGGAATGGAGCGGTTCGGTGAGAACTGGCTTGATGATCATCATGATGATGTTTTTCGCTGCGCTGGCGCTCGACATAGCGACGCTCGCCGCCGGGCTGGTCGCCTTTGTCCTTGCCGACCGCGCCATCTACCCGGTGCTCAGCGGCTGGGCCGAGGGGAGGGGCGACGCATGAAGTGGCTCATGGTCTTCTGGGGCGGCCCGGTGATCCTGCTGACCGGCTGGTACTCGCTCTCCTATTACGACATGAGCTTCGGCATCTTCATGCTGACGCGCGAGGCGCATGACCTCGTCTTCCGCATCTACGGCCACATCCTAGGTATCCCGCCGGAGAGCATTCCGCCGCTCGTTGCGCGGGCAATGGTTGTCGATACAATCGTCCTTTTCGGCCTCGTCGCGCTGCGCAAGCACCGGCAAATTGCAACCTGGCTACGCGCCCGCTTCGGCGGCGCGACATCTCAGCCGGCCGAGCTATCCGCCCTGCCGAGGGATGCCAATCTGTCGAGCGCCCCCTGAAGGATGAAGGAGGCGGCGGCCGAGTCGATGCGCTCGGCGCGTTTCCTGCGCGACACGTCCATTTCGATCAGCACCCGCTCGGCCGCGACCGTCGAAAGCCGTTCGTCCCAGAGCACGAAGGGAATATCGGTCTTCTCGCCCATATTGCGCACGAAGGCGCGCGTCGCCTGGCAGCGCGGCCCTTCCGTTCCGTCCATGTTAACCGGCAGGCCGATGACAAAGGCGCCGACCTTTTCTTTTTCCGCGATCGCCAGCAGCGCTTGCGCATCGACGCCGAACTTGATGCGCCGAATCACCTCGCGCGGCGTTGCAAAGCGCCGTCCGAGATCGGATACGGAGAGGCCGATCGTCTTGGTGCCGAGATCGAGACCGGCGATCGCCTGATGTGGCGGCAGCCGGCCGGCGAGTTCTTCGATGGTGAGAATTGTCATGGGTTTGGCCGATTCGATCTTTTCGCTTCGCTGGTCTGATCCATATGCTTGTCCGGCAGATAAATCGATGACCTTTATGGCTTGCTTCGAAGCCGCCATGATTTCAGGGAGAACGTCATGAAGATCAAATGGCTGGGCCATTCCGCCTTTCACATCGAAACCGCGAGGGCGAAGATCCTGATCGATCCGTTCTTCACCGGCAATCCGGCGTTCCGCGACAGCGAACGCCGGACGGCGACCGCCGGGCTGACCCATATCCTGCTGACGCACGGGCATGGCGACCACGTCGGCGACACGGTGGCGATCGCCAAGGAGACCGGCGCCACCGTCGTCGCCAACTTCGACCTGTGCATGTGGCTCGGACGGCATGGCATTTCGAAGATGGAGCCCGGCAATACTGGCGGCACGATCCGGCTCGGCGCCTTCTCGGCCACCTTTGTCAATGCCTTGCATTCCTCGGCGCAGATTACCGAGGATGGCGTTTCGCATTGCCTCGGCAATGCGAATGGCCTTGTCCTCCATTTTGATGACGAGCCGACGCTCTATCACATGGGAGACACGGACATTTTCTCCGACATGGCTCTGATCCAAGAGTTGCACGAGCCGGATATCGGCATCGTGCCGATCGGCGACCGCTTCACCATGGGCGGTGCGGTGGCGGCGCTCGCCTGCCAACGCTATTTCGAATTCAACACCGCCATTCCCTGCCACTATGGCTCGTTTCCGATCATCGATCAGACGCCGGAGACCTTCGTCACCGGCATGGACGGCACCTCGACCCTGGTCGCGACGCCCGAGGTCGGAGGCGTGGTCACCGCCTGACGAAGGAGAGCGCGAAGCGCAGGGGCCGGCTCGCCGACGTTTGCCGCAGTTGCACGTTGTGCAACTCGCCTTTATAGCGGGGGAAACTTTGAGATACCGGAGACGACCATGTCCGTTGACCTTGCCACCGTGAAGCGTGTCGCGCGCCTCGCCCGCATCGCCGTCAGTGACGAGGAAGCCGAACGGATGACCGGCGAGCTCAACGGCATCCTCGGCTTCGTCGAGCAGCTTTCCGAAGTGGACGTCGATGGCGTCGAGCCGATGACATCGGTGACGCCTATGGAGATGAAGAAGCGGGACGACATTGTCGCCGACGGCGGCAAGGCCGCCGACATCGTGGCCAATGCGCCGAATTCGGATCGCAACTTCTTCCTCGTTCCCAAAGTGGTCGAGTAAGAGCCGCTTCCCGCCGCCCGCGTCCAGATTCGAAAGTTCGATTGCACCATGACCGACCTGACCCGCCTCACGATCGCCGAAGCCCGCACCAAGCTTTCCGCAAAGGAAATCACCGCGGTCGAATTGACCGATGCCTATATCGCAGCGATCGAGGCAGCCAATGAGACGATCAACGCCTATGTCACCGTGACGCCGGAAAAGGCGCGCGAGATGGCCAAGGCTTCCGATGCCCGTATCGCCGCCGGCAATGCCGGTGCTCTCGAAGGCATCCCGCTCGGCATCAAGGACCTCTTCGGTACCGAAGGCGTGCACACCCAGGCCAGCAGCCACATCCTCGACGGCTTCAAGCCGCGCTATGAGTCGACCGTTACCCAGAATCTCTGGAACGATGGCGCAGTCATGCTCGGCAAGCTGAACATGGACGAGTTCGCCATGGGCTCGTCCAACGAGACCTCCTATTACGGTGCGGTCAAGAACCCGTGGCGCGCCAAGGGATCGAACATGGATCTCGTGCCTGGCGGCTCCTCCGGCGGTTCCGCGGCTGCAGTTGCGGCCCAACTCTGCGCAGGCGCGACGGCAACCGACACCGGCGGTTCCATTCGCCAGCCGGCGGCCTTCACCGGCACCGTCGGCATCAAGCCGACCTATGGCCGCTGCTCGCGCTGGGGCATCGTCGCCTTCGCCTCCTCGCTCGACCAGGCCGGTCCGATCGCCCGCGACGTGCGCGATGCGGCGATCCTTCTGAAGTCGATGGCGAGCGTCGATCCCAAGGACACGACCTCCGTCGACCTTCCGGTTCCGGACTACGAGGCGTCGATCGGCCAGTCGATTAAGGGCATGAAGATCGGCATTCCGAAGGAATACCGCGTCGACGGTATGCCCGAGGACATCGAGTCGCTCTGGCAGCAGGGCATCGCCTGGCTGAAGGAAGCCGGTGCCGAGATCGTCGATATCACGCTGCCGCATACGAAATACGCGCTGCCCGCCTATTACATCGTTGCACCGGCCGAAGCGTCGTCCAACTTGGCGCGCTACGACGGTGTGCGCTATGGCTTGCGTGTCGACGGCAAGGACATCGTCGACATGTATGAGAAGACGCGCGCCGCCGGCTTCGGTCGCGAGGTCAAACGCCGCATCATGATCGGCACCTATGTGCTGTCGGCGGGCTACTACGACGCCTATTATCTGCGCGCTCAGAAGGTCCGCACCCTGATTAAGCGCGACTTCGAGCTTGCTTTCCAGGCAGGCGTCGATGCGATCCTCACCCCGGCCACGCCGTCTTCAGCCTTCGGCATCGCCGATGAGGATCTCGCGTCCGATCCGGTCAAGATGTACCTGAACGACATCTTCACGGTAACGGTCAACATGGCCGGATTGCCGGGCATTGCCGTCCCCGGCGGGCTCGATCACAAGGGACTGCCGCTCGGCCTGCAATTGATCGGCAAGCCTTTCGACGAAGAAACGCTGTTCAAGACGGCCCATGTCATCGAACAGGCCGCCGGCCGCTTCACGCCGGCAAAGTGGTGGTAACTGGCGCCAGCTTCCGCCGGCAATAGTCAAGCGGCGCCGGAAATGATGTAATGCAGGCGGGAAGGGGCTCTGCCGCATGATCGTCATCCGTCACGCTCGCCAGAACGAGACCGGTCTCCTTGCGGCGATCGGGATCAGGGCTTGGGCAAAGGCGATTGCGGGACTGGCCGATGCCGCAGCAATGCGCGTGGCAGCTGAGCGCGCCTTTGTCGATTTCCTCGCGAAGCACTGGCTTTCCGTTCTCCTGATCGAGGAAGAGAACCGTATCTGCGGCTGGGCCGCCCGCGAGGATCTCGACAGCACGATCTCCGATCTCTGGATCGACCCCGGCGCGCAGGGAAGGAGTCTCGGCAAAGCGCTGCTGGCCGACATGGAGCAGCGCATGGTGGCTGAAGGATTTGATGTCGCAAACGCCAGGACGCATGCGCAGAACGCGTCCGCGGTCGCCTTCTTCCAAAGCGCTGGCTACCGGGTAAAGTGGCTGTCGACCGCCTATTCGCAGAAGCTCGACCGCGACATGGAATTCATCGGTCTCTCCAAGCAATTATAGGCGACGGCAGGAGCCAAACCGGACATGACTGTCATCTCCGGTTTGCAACCGGATGGTTACATGCCTACAGCGCCTCGCGTCTTATCAGACGCGCAAAGGCGCTGTAGCACTTTGGATTGCTGCACGTCTTTGTCCTTAAACCGAGGTCGATTTTGAGGACACAGCAGTAGGGGTCACCGGTTGTCGAGTTCGGAGCGGACCAAATAGAGCCCGCGTTCGGTAATGCGATAGGGCCTTCCGCACGACGACTTGATCGCCCTCTTGCGTTTCAGCTTGCGAAAGAGCTCGAGGCTGACGCCGGGATAGACCCAGCCGTCGCGTGTGAAGCAGCGGATCTCGGCGATCGTCTTGCCTTCCCGCCTGATTTCAATGCGGCCGCCCTGGGCCAAATGGTGAAGAATGCGCTGTTCGGCGCGCGAAATGTCCATGTCTTGAGTGTTCCGGAATGGCGTTCTTCAGAACGCAGGAAAACGGTCCGCCGATCGTGAGATGGGTGGGGTTCGCGTTTCCGGCCCGTGCGCGCAGTTCGTGATGAATGCGGGCAGGGCCCTTACCGGGACTCAGACTGAAGGAACATAAAGACTCCGTTCGGACAGGTATCTTCTAAAAGACGACCGCAATAACGTCAAGGTTGCAAGGACCGGCGGCGTTGAGATCAGTGCGGGCGGGTGCGCTTGGCCGTAGCGCGCCTCACAAGCCTTGCACCGCTGAACCAATTGCTCTACCGAGAAACGTCAAAATTCAGGCTTCAAAGAAGAGCATGAGATGAGCATCGTCGACGTCCGCACTCCCGATCCGAAACGCTTCATCCCCGGCGCCACCGGCGACTGGGAGGTCATCATCGGCATGGAGGTTCATGCTCAGGTGCTGAGCAATTCGAAGCTGTTCTCCGGAGCGTCGACCGAGTTCGGAAGCGCGCCCAATGCCAATGTCTCGCTCGTCGATGCGGCCATGCCCGGCATGCTGCCGGTGATCAACGAGGAATGCGTCAAGCAGGCCGTACGCACCGGACTTGGGCTGAAAGCCAAGATCAACCACCGCTCGATCTTCGACCGGAAGAACTATTTCTATCCGGACCTGCCGCAGGGCTACCAGATCTCGCAGTACAAGGATCCGATCGTCGGCGAAGGCAAGATCACGATTTCGATCGGTCCGGACCGCCAAGGCCAGTTCGAGGATGTCGAGATCGGCATCGAGCGCTTGCACCTGGAACAGGATGCCGGAAAGTCGATGCACGACCAGCATCCCTCCATGTCCTATGTCGATCTCAACCGCTCCGGCGTGGCGCTGATGGAGATCGTCTCGAAGCCGGACCTGCGCTCGTCGGACGAGGCCAAGGCCTATCTCACCAAGCTGCGCTCGATCGTGCGCTATCTCGGCACCTGTGACGGCAACATGGACGAGGGCTCCATGCGCGCCGATGTCAACGTCTCGGTGCGCCGCCCGGGCGAGGCGTTCGGCACGCGCTGCGAGATCAAGAACGTCAACTCCATCCGCTTCGTCGGCCAGGCGATCGAGTACGAGGCCCGTCGCCAGATCGCGATTCTCGAGGATGGCGGCACGATCGACCAGGAGACGCGGCTCTTCGACCCGAACAAGGGCGAGACCCGCTCAATGCGCTCCAAGGAGGATGCGCACGATTACCGCTATTTCCCCGATCCGGATCTGTTGCCGCTCGAGTTCGACGATGCCTTTGTGGAGGCGCTCGAGGCCGATCTGCCGGAGCTGCCGGACGACAAGAAGGAACGTTTCGTACGCGACCTCGGGCTGTCGGTCTATGATGCCTCGGTTCTCGTCTCGGAAAAGGCGATCGCCGACTACTTCGAGGCAGTGGCCGAAGGGCGCGACGGCAAGATTGCCGCCAACTGGGTGATCAACGACCTGTTGGGCGCCTTGAACAAAGCCGGCAAAGCCATTGAAGAGACTCCGGTTTCGCCGGCCCAGCTCGGCGGCATCATCGATCTCATCAAGGCGCGGACGATCTCCGGCAAGCTCGCCAAGGATCTCTTCGAGATTCTCTGGAACGAGGGTGGCGACCCGGCCGAAATCGTCGAGAGCCGCGGCATGAAGCAGGTTACCGACACCGGCGCCATCGAGAAGGCGGTTGATGAAATCATCGCCGCCAACCCGGACCAGGTGGAGAAGGCCAAGGCGAAGCCGTCGCTGGCCGGCTGGTTCGTCGGCCAGGTGATGAAGGCGACCGGCGGCAAGGCCAACCCGCAGGCCGTGCAGGCTCTCGTCAAGTCCAAGCTCGGCATCGAAGAGTGACGATGTTCTTCGTCCGCACGGCGAGCGAGCGCGACCTCGAGAAGGTGCGCGCTCTGCTTGTCGAGACTTGGCATGCGACCTATGACAGCCTCTATGGCGTCGACAAGGTTAACGAACTGACGGCCAAGTGGCACTCGCTTGATGCCCTGAGGGCTCGGCTGCGACACAAGAATGGGGAATTCGTCGTTGCGGACAATGGCAAGGAGATCGCCGGCATGGGCTTCGCGGCGATGTCGGAGACGCTTGCAAAGACCGCCATTCTTCATCAGCTCTACGTCCTGCCGAAATACCAGCGGCAGGGCATCGGCGGCGACATGTTCGCCGAACTCGAAACCTGTTTTCCGGATGCCGAGCGCATGCGGCTGGAGGTCGAGCCGGAGAACCTGAAGGCGCTCGCCTTTTATCGGGCGCATGGCTTCTCGGACGTCGGAAAGACGGCCAACTGCGGAGAGGACGACTCCGGTGTGCCAGCGCTGGTTCTTGAGAAGCGCCTTTCCTGATCTGCCGGGTGCCCGGCGCTCCACATGCGCTGTCACAACGCTGTCGCCTCACCATGTTTGATGCGCCATCTGAACATCTGCATGTCGGGGTAGCACGGTCATGGAATCAGAGATTCGCAAAGCTGAACGCGAAGACCTGCCGGCGATCATTGCCCTGTTTGCAAATGACACCCTTGGCGGTCACGGCGACACGATCGACGCCGAAGCCTTTGCCGATTATCTGGCCGCTTTCGAGCGGATCAAGGCCTCGACGCACCAGGCGCTCTACGTCGCCTGCGTCGGTGGCGAGGTCGTCGGGACTTTCCAGACGGCACTCTCGATATCGCTTCCCGGGCGCGGCAGTTCCAGCCTGGTGATCGAGGCCGTGCAGACCAGGGAAGATATGCGCGGCCGTGGTATCGGTGAACGGATGGTCCGCCACGCCATTGCCGAGGCGCGGGAAAAGGGTGCCGCGAAAGTGCGGCTGACGTCCAACGCGTCGCGAGTCGACGCCCATCGCTTCTATGAACGCCTTGGTTTCGAGCGCAGCCATTTCGGCTTCAATATGCCGGTGAAATGACCGCCGGGCCGGTGGAATCACTGGACAAGGCCACTGGACAAGGCATGAGTGGCACGGCATAAGCGGGGACGCGATTTGGATATCCGGCCGCCCCTTCGATCGGCCGGCAAGGGACGAATGCCTATGAAGCTCCTGCTGCAGATTTTCACCTGGTGGAACGGACAGACGATCGGTACGCGCTTCCATACCTGGCGGCATGGCCAGCGTGTCGGTGAAGACGAGTTCGGCAATGTCTACTATCAGGGCGGCACGGATTCCGAGGGCCGCACGCGGCGCTGGGTGATCTATAACGGCCCGGCCGAGGCCTCTGCCATTCCTCCAGGCTGGCACGGCTGGATGCATCATCGCACCGACATTTCGCCCGCCGACGAAAAATACGCCGCACGCGAATGGCAGCAGCCGCACCGCCCGAACCCGACCGGCACGCCCAACGCCTATCGGCCGAAGGGTTCGCTCGCCAATGCAGGCCTGCGCCCGCGCGTGACCGGCGACTACGACGCCTGGACACCGCGCTCCTAGTCGCAATCGGGCCGCCGCCCCGATCTCGACTCTCGAGCATTGATCACGGCGCAGCCACATTTTCGGTTTAGCGCCTGAGGGCTATCCAGGAAAAACAGTATCGCAGGGGATTGGCGGGAATGGCAGGTTTCTGTCTGCGGAATTTGATCGGCCGGACGGCCCGAAGCATCGGCCTTGCATTTCTTCTGGCCCTGCCGTTGATTTCCGCCGTCGAGCCGGCGCGCGCCGCGCGCCTCTCGAACGCCGTCGCGGTCTTTTCCGGCATCGACAAGATCACCGGCCGCATCACCACCTTCGACGTCTATATCGGCGAGACGGTGCAGTTTGGCGCTCTGCAGGTGACCCCGCATGTCTGCTACAGCCGCGACGAGACGGAGGCACCGAAGACCACCACTTTCGTAGATGTCGACGAGATCACGCTCGACCGAAAGATCCGCCGCATCTTCACCGGCTGGATGTTTGCCGACAGCCCGGGCCTCAACGCCGTCGAGCACCCCGTCTATGACGTGTGGCTCCAGTCCTGCAAGCCAAACTCCGACGTTCCTCCGCCGGATACAGCGGCGAAGCAGTAGGGCGCCCTTCTACCCAAATGCATGCTGAGGGCGTCGGTTTGCCTGAAAGACGCCTGCTCCGCCGTGTTGACTAAAATTCGAGATTCGGCGAGGCGATAGCCCGGGCGAGCAGCAGGTCATATTCGGCCTTCGGCACGTCCACAGCGCCGAAGGATTTCAAATGGTCGGTGGTAAACTGGGTGTCGAGCAGCTGGAAGTGCTTTGCGCGAAGCCTCTCGACAAGATGGACAAGGCAGATTTTCGAAGCGTCGGTGCGTAGCGAGAACATGCTCTCGCCGAAGAAGGCCGCCCCGAGCGAGACACCGTAGAGGCCGCCAACGAGCCTGTCGCCCTCCCAGGCTTCGACGCTATGGGCGTAGCCCATGCGGTGCAATGCCGCGTAGAGGGAACGGATCTTGTCGTTGATCCACGTGGTCGGCCGACCCGGCGCGGGCTGCGCGCATCCCTCGACGACCGATTCGAAAGCCGTATCGAAGCGGATATCGAAGGGCCGCTTGCGGATTCGCTTGGCGAGACTGTGAGAGATGTGAAACCGATCCAGCGGGATGACGCCGCGAATCTCCGGCTCGACCCAGAAGAGCTCCGGATCGTCTGCCGAATCGGCCATTGGAAACAGGCCGATGGAATAGGCGCGCAACAACATGTCCGGGGTGATTTCCGGTTGTTTGCTGCGCGGTCCTTTCAATCTCGTACCCTATGCGGACGTTGCGGCCAGATGATGCTCCAGCCAGTGAATATCGTAATCACCGTTGGCGATATCCTGATTGTTTATCAGGTCTTGGAAAAGCGGCAACGTCGTCTTTATTCCGTCGATGACAAACTCGTCGAGCACGCGGCGCAGACGCATCATGCATTCGACGCGGGTCCGGCCGTGGACGATCAGCTTGCCGATCAGGCTGTCATAATAGGGTGGGATGCGGTAGCCCTGGTAGGCGCCGCTGTCGACCCGCACCCCGAGACCGCCGGGCGCGTGGAAATGCGTGATCGTACCCGGGGAGGGAACGAAGGTGCGCGGATCCTCGGCATTGATGCGGCATTCGATGGCGTGGCCGGAGAAGACGACGTCTTCCTGCTTGACCGAAAGGCCGGCGCCCGATGCCACGCGGATCTGCTCATGCACCAGGTCGATGCCGGTGATCGCTTCGGTGATCGGATGCTCGACCTGCAAGCGCGTGTTCATTTCGATGAAATAGAACTCGCCGTCCTCGTAGAGAAACTCGATCGTGCCGGCGCCGCGATACTTCATCTTCTTCATTGCGTCGGCGCAGACCTGGCCGATCTTCATGCGCTGCTCGACGTTGAGCGCCGGGGAGTTGGCTTCTTCCCAGACCTTCTGGTGGCGGCGCTGCAGCGAGCAGTCGCGTTCGCCGAGATGGATCGCATTGCCTTCGCCGTCGCCGACGATCTGGATCTCGATATGGCGCGGCTTTCCGAGAAACTTCTCCATATAGACCGCGTCATTGCCGAAGGCGGCTGCGGCCTCGGAACGTGCCGTTGCGACGGCGTGCTCGAGGTCTTCCTCGGTTCTGGCGACCTTCATGCCGCGCCCGCCGCCGCCGGCGGTCGCCTTGATCAGGACCGGAAAGCCGATCTCGCGGGCGACTTTCAGCGCGTTCTCCGGCTTCACCTCGCCGTCGGAGCCGGGAACGACCGGGATTCCGAGCTCTTCCGCCGTCTTCTTGGCGGTGATCTTGTCGCCCATCAGCCGGATGTGCTCCGCCGTCGGGCCGATGAAGGTGATGCCGTGCGCTTCGAGGATATCCGCGAACTTGGCATTCTCAGAAAGAAAGCCGTAACCGGGATGCACCGCATCCGCGCCGGTGATCTCGCAGGCGGCGACGATCTGATGGATGTTCAGATAGCTCTCGCGCGACGGCGGCGGCCCGATGCAGACGCTCTCGTCTGCGAGCCGCACGTGCATGGCGTCGCTGTCTGCAGTCGAATGCACGGCGACGGTCGCGATGCCGAGCTCCTTGCAGGCGCGCAGCACGCGGAGCGCGATTTCGCCGCGATTGGCAATGAGGATTTTCGAGATCATCGCCAACGCGCCTTATTCGATCACGATCAGGGGTTCGCCAAATTCGACGGGGGCGGCATCCTGCACGAGAATTTCCGTCACCTTGCCCGAGCGCGGCGCCGGAATCTGGTTCATCGTCTTCATCGCCTCGATGATCAGGATCGTCTGGCCTTCCTTGACGGTCGCGCCGACTTCGATGAACGGGCGGGCGCCGGGAGCGGGAGCGAGATAGGCCGTGCCGACCATTGGCGCGGTTACCGCATTCTTGGCATTGTGGCCGCCTTCTGCTGCGACGGGCGCAGCCATCGACGCGGGTGCAGCGGCAACGGCCGCCGGGAGCTGATAGCTGGGCATTGCCGCCATGGGCATGGCGACAGGCGTGCCGTTTCGCGAGACGCGGATGCGCAGATCGTCCTGTTCCACTTCGATCTCGGTCAGGTCGGTATCCTTGAGGATATTGGCGAGATCGCGGATCAGCGCCTGATCGATACCGGGTTTCTTGTCAGCCATGGGATATGAGCCTCGTGTACTTCTTATTTCGACGTGTTTGTCAGGTTCTTTAGCGCATGCAGCGCCAGAATGTAACTCTGCGCGCCGAAGCCGCAGATCACGCCCTTGACGGCCGGCGCAATCATCGACTTGTGGCGGAATTCCTCGCGCGCATGAATGTTGGAAAGATGCAATTCGACGACGGGGACGGTGATGGCACGAATGGCATCGTGCATGGCAATCGACGTGTGCCCGTAGGCGGCCGGATTGATGGCGACGCCGGCGGCCTTTTCGCCGGCCTCGTGCAGCCAGTCGACCAGCACGCCTTCGATGTTGGATTGGCGGAAATCGACGTCGAAGCCCAGGAGCTTCCCCTCCGCTTTGCACATCGCCTCGATATCGGCCAGGGTCTGGCCGCCGTAGATGCCTGGTTCGCGCTTGCCGAGGGCATTCAGGTTTGGGCCGTTCAGCACAAAAATCGTCGAGGGCATAAGGGATTCCGGTCCGATGATGGGAGGGTTACCTATAGACCGATGGTTCGGCGAGGGAAAGCCCCCCGGTCTCCCGGGGGATTTGTCCACAAGTCATAGGCGGATGGGAAAGGCTGAACGACGTGACGCGTTCCGCTTCGGCTGTCAGCAGGTGGTCTTGCCGCACTCGCGCATGTTGGCGACCTTCCCGGTGATTTCGGCGGCGCCGACGGCGCCGTAAACCGCCTCGTTGCCGATGACGTAGGAGGGGGTGCCGGTGATGCCGAGATCGTTGGCGAGCATGTAGGCTTCGCGCACCGCGGCGTCATTCGGATCGTCTTCCATTTTGTCGCGCAATTGCTCTTCGGTAACGCCGAGCTTGGCGGCAACGGCGATCGCCGTTTCCTCCGTCGCCCGCTCCTCGGCGCCGAGCAGGGCGCGGTGGAAGTCGCCGTATTTCTCCGGCGCGATCGAGCGGAAGGCGGCGCTGACCTTGTGCGCGGCAAGCGAGTCGGGGCCGAGAATCGGGAGTTCCTTCAAGACAAAACGGACATTCTTGTCGTTGGCGATGATCTCGTCCATGTCCGACAGCGCCCGTTTGCAGTAGCCGCAATTATAGTCGAAGAATTCGACGATGGTGATGTCGCCCTTGGGGTTACCGAGCGTAACGTCGTAGGCGGAATTAAAGATCGCCTTTTCGTTCTTGGCGATCGCCGCTTGCGAAGCTTCCTGCTGCTTGGCGCGCTGCTTGGCGGACAGGGCTTCCTGCACTTCCAGCATGATTTCCGGATTGGCGATGAGATATTCCTTGATGAAGGCGCCGATCTCTTCCTTCTGCTTTGCATCGAGCGCCGCCGCGGATTGGGGCAGGGCAATGCCGGCTGCAAGCGCGATCAGCGCTCCGGCGGCAATCATCTTCTTCCTGAGCGTCATCATTCCCTCGTTGTCTTCTCGTACCTGTCTGTCGCCCATTTCGCACTGCCGCGTCAACGCATCTTCATAGACAACGACGATAGCGAGCCTGCCGTCGAAAGCGAGCATAGGGTGCGCGGGCGCGAAACGAAACGGCAAAATCTGCCGAATTGCGGCGCTCCCATACTTGTGAAGCGTGCAGCGATCGGGCAAAGGGCGGGCGTCCAGTCAACTTGCGAGGGTCAGCCATTGGCACAGATGTCGAAACGCAGCGCCGTCGAACCGTTCCATGCCATGGATGTATTGGCGGAAGCGACGCGTCGCCGCGATGCCGGCCATCCCGTCATCTCGATGGCGGTCGGCCAGCCGGCCCATCCCGCCCCAAAGGCCGCGCTGGAGGCGGCGCGGCGGGCGCTGGAGCACGGCCGCCTCGGCTATACCGACGCCCTCGGGACCCTCTCGCTGAAGCGGGCAATCGCCGCCCACTATCAGAGCCGCCACGGCATCGCGCTTGATCCGCAGCGGGTTGCGATCACCACCGGCTCCTCCGCGGGCTTCAATCTGGCCTTCCTGGCTCTCTTCGATCCGGGCGATTGCGTCGCCATCGCGCGGCCCGGGTATCCTGCCTACCGCAATATCATGGCCGCGCTCGGCCTGAGCGTGGTCGAGATCGAAGCCAACGCCGATACAGGGTTTACGCTCACGCCCGAAAGCCTGGAGCGGGCGGCGGCGCAGGCCGGCAAGCCTCTGAAGGGGGTGCTTCTTGCCAGCCCTGCAAACCCGACCGGCACAGTCACGGGAAGGGAGCGTCTCAAGGCGCTCGCCGACTATTGCCGCGCCCGATCGATCGCTTTCATCTCCGACGAGATCTATCACGGGCTGACCTTTGCCGGCGAGGAGACCTCGGTCCTCGAGATCGCCGACGATGCGGTCGTCATCAATTCGTTTTCGAAATATTATTGTATGACCGGCTGGCGCATCGGCTGGATGGTGCTGCCGGAGGCTCAGGTGCGTGTCTTCGAGCGCATTGCCCAGAGCCTCTATATTTCGCCGCCGGAGCTCTCCCAGGTTGCCGCGGAGGCCGCCCTCGGCGCGCATGAGGAATTGGATGGTTACAAGCGGGCCTATGCCGCCAATCGCGACCTCCTGCTGACGCGTTTGCCGGAGATGGGCTTTTCGATCGCTTCACCGATGGACGGCGCCTTCTATGCCTATGTCGACGTCAGCCGCTTCACCAACGACAGCATGGCCTTCGCCCGTCGCATGCTCGCCGAGATCAATGTCGCCGCCACGCCCGGCTTCGATTTCGATCCGCTCGAAGGGCATCGCAGCATGCGTTTTTCCTATGCCGGCGCGCCCGCCGAAATGGCCGAAGCGATGGACCGCATTGCGCATTGGTTGAAATAACCGCCTTCGGGTCGGGCGCGTCGACCGCTACTACAGCGCCGCGCGTCTTATCAGACGCGCAAAGGTCCCTGTAGCACTTTGAATTACTGCATGCCTCCCTAAATCGAGGTCGATTTAAGGAGGCATGTAGTAACAAAAAAGACCCGGAATGTTCCGGGCCTTTTGCTTGGTAAGCCTATGCTTTCTCAGAAGAAGCCGCGGCGCTGCCACCAGCCGCCTTTTTTCGGCTTGGCTGCCTCTTCTTCGCTGCTGTCGGCCTTGGCCACATTCGATGTGACCACGGGCTCGGAAGCAATCGTCGTCCGTGCGGGCTTGCCGGCCTCCAGGTCTGCAACCGCTTCCTCGACTTGAGCAGGACCGGTTTCATCCGGCTGCGCTTCGACAGCCTGTTCGGCCGCCGTGTCGGCATTTTCCGCCGGTGCCTCGGCGGCCACGGCTTTCTTGCGGCTGCGCTTCGGTTTCGCCGGCTTGGCTTCGGCAGCGGGAGTCTCGGCCTTGACAGACGCCGCATTCACGACCTGTTCGACGGCCGCGGCGGCAGCTGCATCGGCGTCGTTGGCGTCCGCTGCCTCTTCGGCATCGGCCGGCTCGTCATCGGACTCTGCAGCAAGAGCGGCCTCACCTTCGGCTTCTGGCCGGTTGCGGCGGCCGCCCCGCTTGCCGCGACGGCGACGCTTGCGCTTCTGATCCCCGTCTGCCGTCAAGGCATCCTGGACCTCGCCTTCGTCCTCGGACTCGTCGCCTTCGTCAGCCGCGCCATCAAGCGCGTCTCCGGCTTCCGCCGCGACCGATTCCGGTCCGTGGCCGGCACCCTTGCCGCGCCGCCGGCGACGGCGCTTGCGCTTGCGGCCGCCCTGGTCGTCGGAGGCCTGCGCCTTCGGCTGTCCCGGACGCTCGGCCGCGGTCTCTTCCGCTTCCTCCTCGTCCAGATCCTCCTCGATGACGATGTCTTCTTCTTCTTCTTCTTCTTCCGGCTCCGGCTCGAAATGCAGAAGCTGCTCGATCTTCACCGGATTCTCGACCGGATCGCCTCTGTCGATCGCGAAGTGCTGGGCGCCGACATGCGCGTCCGCCTCGATGATGATCGAGACGCCGAAGCGCCGCTCATAGTCGGTGATCGTGCCGCGCTTCTGATTGAGAAGGTAGAGCGCGATTTCCGGGATCGTGCGGACCGCGATGTCGTGCGTGGTGTTCTTTAGCAGATGTTCCTCGATACCGCGCAGCACATGCAGCGCGACGGAAGACTGCGAGCGAACGTGGCCCGTGCCGTTGCAATGCGGGCAGGACTGCATCGTGCTTTCGAGCACCGAGGCGCGGATGCGCTGGCGCGACATTTCAAGCAGGCCGAAATGCGAGATGCGGCCGACCTGGATGCGCGCCCGGTCGTTCTTCAGGCAGTCCTTAAGCTTCTTCTCGACGGCGCGGTTGTTGCGCTTTTCTTCCATGTCGATGAAGTCGATGACCACCAGGCCGGCAAGGTCGCGAAGACGCAGTTGGCGCGCGACTTCCTCGGCCGCCTCCAGGTTGGTCTGCAGCGCGGTATCCTCGATCGAATGCTCGCGGGTCGAGCGACCGGAGTTCACGTCGATCGAGACAAGCGCCTCGGTCTGGTTGATGATGATATAGCCGCCCGACTTCAGCGTCACCTGCGGCTGCAGCATGCGGTCGAGCTGGGCTTCGATGCCGGAACGCGAGAAGATCGGATGCACGTCGCGATAGGGCTGCACGACCTTCGCGTGGCTCGGCATCAGCATCTTCATGAAGCTCTTGGCTTCCTTGTAGCCCTCTTCGCCGGAGACGATGATCTCGCTGATATCCTTGTTGTAGAGGTCGCGGATCGAACGCTTGATCAGGCTGCCTTCCTCATAGACGAGGCAGGGGGCGGTGGAGTTCAAGGTCAGCGTGCGGACGTTCTCCCACAGCCGCATCAGATATTCGAAGTCGCGTTTGACCTCGACCTTGGTGCGGTTGGCGCCAGCGGTGCGCAGGATCACGCCCATGCCCTGCGGCACGTCGAGACCGCGGGCGATTTCCTTGAGGCGCTTGCGGTCCTGCAAGTTGGTGATCTTGCGGGAGATGCCGCCGCCGCGCGCCGTGTTCGGCATCAGCACCGAATAGCGGCCCGCGAGCGAAAGATAGGTGGTGAGCGCCGCGCCCTTGTTGCCGCGTTCTTCCTTCGCGACCTGGACGAGCAGGATCTGCCGGCGCTTGATCACTTCCTGGATGCGGTACTGCTTTCGCGGCTTGCGGACCTGCCGGTCCGGAACCTCTTCCATCGCATCTTCTGCGCCGACAGACTCGATGATTTCCTTCTCGCCGTCATGGCCGTCGTCATCGTCGTCATCATCGTCGCGGCGGCGGCGCGCATCGACGTCCTCGGAGATCGAGTCGACGTCGACCATCGCGGCCATTTCGCCGCTGCTGCCCTCATCACTCGCCTCGGCGTCGCCCTGCGCCTCTTCCTTTTGTTCGCTGGCCTTGGCTTTCGCCCGGCGCGTGCGCTTCGGCTTGGCCTTCGGCTTCTCCGCCTCTGCCTTGACTTCCGTTTCCGGTTCGGCCGCGGCGGCTTCTTCAGCCGGAGCCTCGTCCCTTGTCGGCGCGACGGTTTGCTCGTCTGCGGTCTCGACCGGCTCGACGTCGTCCTCGCGGCGGGCCTCTTCGGCTTCCGCCTTCAACAGCGCCTGACGGTCGGCGAGGGGGATCTGATAGTAGTCGGGGTGAATTTCGGCGAAGGCCAGGAAGCCGTGGCGATTGCCGCCATAATCGACGAAGGCCGCCTGCAGCGACGGCTCCACTCTGGTCACCTTGGCCAGATAGATATTGCCGCGGATTTGCTTCTTATGTTCCGATTCGAAATCGAATTCTTCTATGCGGTTCCCGCGAACGACAACGACGCGCGTCTCCTCTGAGTGAGACGCATCGATAAGCATTTTCTCTGCCATCTAAGCTCTGCTCCTCGGCGCAGGGCAACGGCAGACAGAGGCACTTCGCTTGGAAGGCTGTCGAACTCGTCGGAAGCTGCGCCGGATGTGAAAGGTCCTGTTTGGCGCAGGTGATGGTGCAGCAGCCAGACGGCAGCCGGAACGATCTCGTCCCGGGGCCTCTTTACTCCTGACCGATGCTGCTGAGTCACATCAAAGACCAAACAAGAATGCCAATGTCCTGGACCTCGAGGGGAGGTCCGATGAATACGCCCGCTTGCGGGCAGTCGGTGAAAATCACCATCAAGAACTCCGGCCACCGCCGGAAACTGCGATCCAGTGTACGAGAGGAAATGCAGCGACGGCGGATGAACACCTGCGGCCGCGGAAGCATGATACGGTTGCAACCGGCTGTTCCGGCTCGATCACTTCCCTGGCGCCAAGCTTCTCGAAGCTCCGGCTGCCCGGCCGACGATTCTATCCCGTCAACACTTTCTCCTTGTGACGCTTTTATGGTTTCTATGTCACATTGGCAAGGGAAAAGCCTTTGCCGCCACAATATTGATCGATTCGCTTGCCCGGGTGAAATCTTGTGTTCAGGAACCATTGCATCGGTTTCGAACCGGTCCGCATTCGTCACCTTGGGTGGCGCCGCGGCAAGGTTTGGTTAACCATGAGGGTTCATTGGTGGACAGTGACGGTGGCGGTTCCTGAGGCCCTGAGCCGGATTTCGAATGACGATGGGGGAGCCCGGGTGAAGCGTTCCGCAACAGAGCGGCATTTGCCGCATTCAAAGAGGCTGTCGCGTCGCGTCGCACCCGTGTTTGCCGTCCTCTTTGCGGCGATGTCCATCCTGTTGCCCGCTGTTGCCGGTGCGGCCGATGATGCCGCCCCCTTGCTGGCTTACGGGGCGCGGGTAGCCGGCGACGACGCGCGGACGCGGATCGTGATCGAATTCGATCGCAATCCCGAATTCTCCATTCACTACGTCGCAAATCCGGTTCGCGTCATCGTCGACCTGCCGGAGACATCCTTCGGCCTGAAGCCGGAGAGCCTCGAGCCACGCGGTCTCTTCGATGCCATCCGCTATGGCGGAATGGGGGCAGGGGCTTCGCGGCTGGTGCTCTCCGCCAAAGGGCCGACCGAGGTCACCCACGCGGAAGTGAAGCCGGAGGAAGACGGCAAGGGCTTCCGCCTGATCATCGATGCCGAGAAGATCGACAAGGCCCGCTTCGACAAGCTCCTCGGCGACCAGCAATGGACGGGAACGGCGCGCACCGCCAAGACCGACCGTCCCGCCCCCGCGCCGGCGAAAGCTCCGGGCGCCTTCGTGGTTGCCGTCGATGCCGGGCACGGCGGCATCGACACCGGCGCCATCGGCAGCGTCACCAAGACGGAGGAGAAGCACGTTACGCTCGCCTTTGCGCGCGATCTTGTGGCGACGCTCAACCGCGAGCCCGGCATAGAGGCCTTTCTGACGCGGGCCGGCGACGAGTTTCTGTCCTTGCCGCAGCGTGTCCAGATGGCCCGGCAGAGGAGTGCCAACCTGTTCATATCCGTCCACGCCGACACGCTGAGGCAGAAGGATATCCGCGGCGCCACGGTCTATACCATCTCAGACAAGGCCTCCGACCACCTCGCGGCCGACCTGGCGGCCCGCGAAAACCTTTCCGACGAGATCGCCGGCATTCCGCTCGAAAGCGAGCCGGCGGAGGTCGCGGACATCCTGATCGATCTCACCCGCCGCGAAACCCAGGCATTTTCAGTCAACTTGGCGCGCAGCGTCGTCTCATCCTTCGAAGGGCAGATCAAGCTGATCAACAATCCCCACCGCCATGCCGGCTTCCGCGTCCTGCAGGCGCCGGACGTCCCGTCGATCCTGCTCGAACTCGGCTTCCTGTCGAACAAGGAGGACGAGAAGCAATTGCTCGATCCGGCATGGCGCAAGAAAGTGTCGGAGCTGCTGGCCGTCGCCGTCGGGCGCTATCGCCAGACGGCGGTTGCGAACGGCGGGTGAAGCCTTCCGAAGGCAGCGACGGGAGGGATGTGATTTGTGTCGCCGGCGTAACAGCGATATGCTTTTCAGCGAGATGCGCACGGTATAAACGACCACCAGCCCTATTTTACTCACAATCCAGGCCTTTGGGGGAAGGGCATCCCAATTTGTTGGGAAACGATGTTGAAGCTTGAGTTTCCTCGCCATATGAGGGAACCCGCGAAGCGTGTAGCTGTCGTGCCGGCCGATTTCCGACGAAAGCGGTTGGCGCGGCCGCTTGGCTTGCGACAGTGGGTCCTTCGAATGGCGACCCGGCGATGGGACAATAAGGTACCGGTATCTGGCTGATGATCAGACTGATAGGATATTTTTTCGGCATTGGTGCGTTTTTGCTGCTCGGGGTCGCCGCAGCCGTCGCGATCTATCTCGGCGCGATCACCAAGGATCTGCCCGACTATGAGGTGCTCGCCAAGTACGCGCCGCCGGTCACGACCCGCTTTCACGCCGGAAACGGTGCGCTGATTGCCGAATATGCGCGCGAGCGCCGCCTCTATCTGCCGATCCAGGCGATACCGGATCGCGTCAAGGCAGCCTTCATCTCCGCCGAGGACAAGAACTTCTACAAGCATCCGGGCGTGGACATCACCGGCTTGGCGCGCGCCATTGCCGTCAACATCCAGAACTTCGGCTCGGGCCGCCGCCCGGTCGGAGCCTCGACGATCACTCAGCAGGTGGCGAAGAACTTCCTGCTGACCGCCGACCAGACGATCGACCGCAAGATCAAGGAGGCGATCCTCTCCTTCCGCATCGAGCAGGCCTACACCAAGGATCGCATTCTCGAACTTTATCTGAACGAGATCTTCTTCGGCCTGAATTCCTACGGCGTCGCCGGCGCGTCGCTCACCTATTTCGACAAGTCGGTCACGGAACTGACCGTCGCCGAGGCCGCCTATCTTGCTGCGCTGCCGAAGGGACCGGCCAACTATCACCCGTTCCGCAAGACCGAGGCGGCGATCGAGCGCCGCAACTGGGTGATCGATCGCATGGTCGAGAACGGCTATGTGACCAAGGCAGACGGCGAGGAGGCGAAGAAGCAGGAGCTCGGCGTGACGCCGCGCCGTGGCGGTGCCCATCTTTTCGCTTCGGACTACTTCGCCGAAGAGGTGCGCCGGCAGATCATTCAGAAATATGGCGACAATGCTCTTTACGAGGGCGGGCTGTCGGTTCGCACGTCGCTCGATCCGCATCTGCAGATCATCGCGCGCAAGGCGCTGCAGGACGGGCTCTTGGGCTATGACGAGCGCCGCGGCTTTCACGGGCCGGTCAAGACGATCGAGATCGGCGGCGACTGGGGGGAGCCTCTGAGCAAGATCCCGACATTGAACGACATGCCGGAATGGAAACTCGCCGTCGTGCTCGCCGTCGACAGCGAAGGGGCCGAGATCGGCATCCAGCCGGACAAGGAAGCCTCGGGGAAGATCGTCGCCGAACGGGTCACCGGGCACATTTCCGCAGAGAACATGCAATGGGCCTACCGCGCCGCAGGCGGCCAGCGCAAGGCGGCAAAGTCCCCGGAGGGCGTCGTCGGTCCAGGCGATGTCGTCTATGTCGAGCCGCTCGAGCAAAAAGGCGAGTATCGCCTTCGCCAGCCGCCCAAGGTGCAGGGCGGGCTGGTCGCGATGGATCCGCATACCGGCCGCGTTCTGGCGATGGTCGGCGGCTTCTCCTATGGCCAGTCGGAGTTCAACCGCGCCACCCAGGCGATGCGCCAGCCCGGTTCCTCCTTCAAGCCCTTCGTCTATGCGGCAGCTCTCGACAGCGGCTACACGCCCGCCTCGGTCATTCTCGATGCGCCGATCGAAATCGTCGCCGGCGGCCAGGTCTGGCGCCCGGAAAACTACGGCGGCGGCTCTGCCGGTCCATCGACGCTGCGCCTCGGCATCGAAAAGTCGCGCAATCTCATGACGGTGCGGCTTGCCAACGACATGGGCATGAACCTCGTCGCCGAATATGCCGAGCGCTTCGGCATCTACGACAAGATGCCGCCGCTGCTTTCCATGTCGCTCGGCTCCGGCGAGACGACCGTGCTGCGCATGGTGTCGGCCTATGCGGTCATCGCCAATGGCGGCAAGCAGATCAAGCCGTCGCTGATCGACCGCATCCAGGACCGCTACGGCAAGACGATCTTCCGTCACGAGGACCGCACCTGCGACAACTGCAACGCCGACAATTGGACCGAGCAGGAAGAGCCCGTGTTGACCGACAACCGCCTGCAGGTGCTCGATCCGATGACGTCCTACCAGATCACTTCGATGATGGAGGGCGTCATCACCCGGGGTACGGCGGCGGGCAAGATCAAGCTGGACCGTCCGGTCGCCGGCAAGACCGGCACGACCAACGACGAGAAGGATGCCTGGTTCGTCGGCTATACGCCCGACCTCGTCGCCGGCCTCTATCTGGGCTTCGACGATCCGGCGCCGCTGGGTCGCGGCGCGACGGGCGGCAGTCTGTCGGCACCGATCTTCAACGCCTTCATGCAGGAGGCGGTCAAGGGGACGCAGCCGGGCAAGTTCGTGGTTCCGGAGGGCATGAACCTCATCCCGGTCAACCGCAAGACCGGCATGGCGGCGGTCGAAGGCGAGCCGGACACGATCATCGAAGCCTTCAAGCCGGGCACCGGTCCGGCCGAAACCTTCTCGGTCATCGGCGACCTCGACGAATATGCGCCGCCGGAGGAGATCCTGAAGAACTCCCCGCAGGCCAACCAGGCCGTGACCTCCGGCTCCAACGGCCTCTTCTGAGCCTTGCCCTCGATCCGGATGCCCGTCGCCTTTACATCGGCGGCGGGCGTCGCTATTTGACCCTCACATTTTTCGAAGCCACACCAAGAAGCGGGACCATGCGCAGCGAAATCGAGAACATCGTCGACGAAATCAAGCAGGCCATAAGCCTGCTGAGGAGGCATCTTTGACTGGGAGCAGGCGATAAGACGACTGGACTGGTTGAACAACAAGGCGGAAGATCCGTCGCTCTGGAACGATGCCGCCGAGGCGCAGAAGCTGATGCGCGAGCGCCAGCAGCTCGACGACAGCATTACCGGCCTGCGCCGTTTCGAGCAGCAGCTGAGCGACAATATCGAGCTGATCGAACTCGGCGAAGAGGAGGGCGATTCGGCCATCGTCAGCGAGGCCGAGGACGCACTCCGTCAGCTGCGCAACGAGACTGCGAAGAAGCAGGTCGAGGCCATGCTTTCGGGCGAGGCGGACCAGAACGACACCTATCTCGAAGTCCATTCGGGCGCCGGCGGCACCGAAAGTCAGGACTGGGCCAACATGCTGCTGCGCATGTATTCGCGCTGGGCCGAGCGGCAAGGTTACAAGGTGGAACTCTTGGAAATCCAGGACGGCGAAGAGGCCGGCATCAAGTCGGCGACGCTCCTCGTCAAGGGCCACAACGCCTATGGCTGGCTGAAGACCGAATCGGGTGTCCATCGGCTCGTCCGCATCTCGCCCTATGACAGCAATGCGCGCCGTCACACCTCGTTTTCGTCCATCTGGGTCTATCCGGTCGTCGACGATTCGATCCAGATCGACATCAACGAAAGCGATTGCCGCATCGACACCTACCGTTCGTCGGGCGCCGGCGGCCAGCACGTCAACACGACCGACTCGGCCGTGCGCATCACGCATATGCCGAGCGGCATCGTCGTGCAGTGCCAACAGGAGCGTTCGCAGCACAAGAACCGCGCCAAGGCCTGGGACATGCTGCGCGCCCGGCTCTATGAAGCCGAGCTCAAGAAGCGCGAGGAAGCGGCCAATGCCGAAGCCGCTTCAAAGACCGATATCGGCTGGGGTCACCAGATCCGCTCCTATGTCCTGCAGCCCTATCAGCTGGTGAAGGACCTGCGGACGGGCGTCGAAAGCACGAGCCCCGGCGACGTGCTCGACGGCGAGCTCAACGAGTTTATGGAGGCCGCACTTGCCCACCGCGTCAGCGGCGGTGCGGACGCGGTCGTCGAGGATTTGGGCTGAACGCGCAGAACAGGAACTGCGACAAACGGCCGGGTGCTCCCCGGCCGTATTCTTTTGTCGGCGTCAGTTGGTCGCGCGCTCGATCTTGATGTCCCCGACTTCGTCTATCAGCACCGTCCACGATTCCGGTTCGGTGGCGGAAGGGTCGGTCTTCAGATAGACGGTCGCGAACATTCCCGGCTGCCGCGTGATGCCCGTCGAGGTCTCGGGTCGAATGTCGGTGACAAAGGACTTCATCGCCGTGAACTCCTCGAGCTCGGCGGACGAGACGACTTCCGGGCCGGCCGGCGTCGAGGCGATCTGCTGGAGATGGATGCGCGCGGTGCCGTCACTCTGCCGCACGGCAATCAGCTTGTAGTAGCCACGCTGCGCGGCCCGTTGCGCAACGCCTTCTGGATCGCCGGCCGGCGCTACGCCGGCACCATCCTCCCAATAGCCGGTGCTTGTGACGAAAGTGACGTTCGAGGGGAGGATGCCGCCGTCCTGCGCCCGCAGAGCGCCCGCGGACAACAGGAAGCAAAGCGCGATCACAAGGGGGTTGCGCATCCTCAAGATTCCTTCGTGCGCGGCGCGGAACAATAACCGCTGACCGCAGAATACCATGACGTTCCGCTTGTGATTCAATTGGAGAACTGCTCGGCCAGGATGCGGTCGGACCAGGAATGATCCGGATCGGACAGGATGCGGGCCGTCAGCTTCTCCGATTCGGCGATCGTGACCCGAACGACCGACTTGACCTCCTGGTGATCCGCGACGGCGTTGACCGGCCGCTTCTCGGCCTCGAGAATCTCGATCTGGACGGTAACGCGGTTGGGAAGCAGCGCGCCGCGCCAGCGCCGCGGCCGGAAGGGACTGACCGGGGTCAAGGCGAGAAGCGGGGCCTCGAGCGGCAGGATCGGCCCGTGGGCGGACAGGTTATACGCAGTCGATCCCGCCGGTGTTGCGAGCAGCAGCCCGTCGCAGGTCAGTTCATCGAGCCGCACCTTGCCGTCGACGAGGACCTTGAGCTTTGCCGCCTGATAGGACTGGCGGAAGAGATAGACCTCGTTGATCGCCAGCGCGGTGAATTCGTTGCCGTTGGCGTCGAGGGTCCGCATTTCCAAGGGGTGGAAGGCGTTGTCGACGGCGCTGGCGATGCGTTCGCGCAGATCATCGGTGCTGTAGCGGTTCATCAGGAAGCCGACCGAGCCGCGATTCATGCCGTAGACGCGCTTGCCGGTATTCATCGTCTTGTGCAGCGTGTGCAGCATGAAACCATCGCCGCCGAGCGCGACGATCACGTCCGCCTCCTCCGGGTCGTGGTCGCCGTAAATCTCCTTGAGTTCCTTTGCCGCCTTCTGCGCTTCTTCGGCCGTCGAGGCGATGAAGGCGAGTGTGCTGAACTGGGTCATGCATTCAGTCCGTTTGTCGTTGCGCCCGGCGCGGCGATCGACGCCATGCCTGTTTTTCTGGCACGACCATGCGGCGAGTGCACCCGAAATTTTGAGGGGAGCCGCATTTTTGCTTTACACAAGAAAGGAATATGGTAACTCCCGTGATCGAAAAGTGCCCTTATAGCTCAGTTGGTAGAGCGGCTGATTTGTAATCAGTAGGTCGGGAGTTCGAGTCTCTCTGGGGGCACCATTT
Organism: Sinorhizobium fredii; assembly: GCF_002944405.1. Classification (NCBI taxonomy): domain Bacteria; kingdom Pseudomonadati; phylum Pseudomonadota; class Alphaproteobacteria; order Hyphomicrobiales; family Rhizobiaceae; genus Ensifer; species Ensifer fredii. Next base: position 1,467,400 of record NZ_CP024307.1, read on the forward strand.
TTGAAGCTTTTCGAAGCTACCACACCTCCCCACACTGATCGGCGACTCAAATTTCCTCAAATATCGAAGGACTGCGCCGGTCTCGGGTCGATCTCGCGGCAACGCTGCATCGCCTTGATCAGGTTCTCTGCCAGATAGTCGATCAGCGCGCGCGTCGCCGGCAGCACGCCCTGGCGGGACGGAAAGACGAGATGGACCACGACGTTGCCGGAGCCCCACTCAGGCAGGACGGGGACGAGAACGCCGGTTCGGAAGGCGCGCTCGCAGATGTGGTCCGGCAAAAGCGCGATCCCCATTCCTTCGATCGCGGCGCGTTCGAGGATGACGAAATCGCTGCAGCCGATCACCGGTCGGTGGGCGATCTCGATCGATCCGCCGTTCGCGTGATAGAGGCGCCACACGTCGCTTGCGTGTTGCTCGTTCATGGAAAGCGTCGGCATTTCGGCAAGATTGGTGGTGGTGACTTCTCCGATTCGCGCAAGAAGCGTCGGGCTGGCGGCCAGCCGCGAGCGGACCTCGCCGAACTTGCGCACGATCAGGTGGCTGTCCGTATCGAGCTGGTCGCGCGCGCGAAGCGCCACGTCGAAACGCTCCTCGATGAGATCGAGACGTCGATTCGTGGCGGTGATGAGCAGTCGGACGCCCGGGTAGCGCCGATGGAAGCCCGGCAGAATGTCGGCCAGCATCGGTGCGAAGCCGAGGGGGCAGCCAAGCCGCACAACGCCCGTCGGCTCGCCGCGCACGGCGGCGACCTCGGCTTCCGCGGCCGCTACGCCGTCGAGCAGCCCCTGGGCGTGTTCATAGAAAACGCGGCCGATTTCCGTCACGCGCAGCTTGCGCGTCGAGCGCTCGAGAAGCCGCACGCCCAGTTGATCTTCCAGCCGCGCCACATGCTTGCTGAGCTTGGATTTGGGAATGTTCAAATAACGCGCGGCGGCGCTGAAGCCGTTGTTCTTCACGACGGCGGCGAAGAGGGCGATATCGTTCAGGTCCTGCATGCTAGCCTCCACCAGAGCGGGCGTCGCGCGCGCATCCGCTCTGGGAATCCAATGTAATCGTTCCGACGGAGTCTGATTTTCCCGCGCCGGAACGCTCCGATTGTTTCCCTCAGGAAACGGAATGTCAATTATTCGCCGTCTTATCCAGCGATTGTTTTCAAATCATATGTTGTGCACCGCAACTAAAAACAAAGGTGCCTCCCATGAACGTCCTTCATATCGACTCCGGCATTCTCGGAGAACATTCGGTTTCCCGTCGTCTGACGGCGGCGATCGTCTCGCAGATCAAGGCAGACCGGCCCGACGCGAAAGTCACCTATCGCGATCTCGTCTCCGAGCGCCTCCAGCATCTGACCGGCGCACAGATCATGGCGCCTGCCGACCTCGGTGAAGTCGATCCGGCGCTCGCCTCCGATATTCGGACTGGCCGCCAGATGCTCGACGAATTCCTTGCCGCTGACACGATCGTCGTCGGTGCGCCGATGTACAACTTCTCGATCCCGAGCCAGCTGAAGGCCTGGATCGACCGCCTGGCCGTCGCTGGCAAGACATTCCGTTACACCGAGGCGGGCCCGGAGGGTCTCGCCAAGGGCAAGAAGGTGATTGTCGCCTCCACGCGCGGCGGACACTATTCTGCCGGCCCGGCTTCGGCGATGGATCACCAGGAAAGCTATCTGCGGACCGTTTTCGGCTTCTTCGGCATCACCGACGTTGAGTTCGTCCGCGCCGAGGGCCTGAACCTCGGTGCCGACCAGAAGCAGTTCGCCATTGCCGAAGCTGAAAAGACCATCGCGGAAGGCAACGTTCTGCGCCTGGCGAGCTAAGATTGAATTCGGCCGGCGCCGGAGTGAGATGAGGAAAACTGTTCGTGGTTTTTCGCCCGCATCCCGCTCACCAAAAGTGCCGGTCTGTTGCGGAAGAATGCCGGTCGCGCAAGCGGCCGGCATTCTTCGTTTCTGATCGGGCCGGATTTGCGGTATTCTAGCGAGATGAGAAGCCTGGTCGTTCTGCAGGTTCTGGCCCTGTCGCTGGCGGCTGCCGCCATGGTCGCCGAGAGTGCGGCTGCGTCGCCGCCGGACCGGCGCTGTACCTGTCGCAATCGCGACGGGACGAAATACGAACTCGGCCAGATGACATGCATCCGGGTCGGCGGCATCTCCTACATGGCGCGCTGCGAAATGAACCTCAACGTCACGACCTGGAAGAAGGTGCGTGACGGCTGTCCGACGGCGCACATGACCTTAAGCGCCGTGCCGGTGCTTTGACCGGCATCGGCCGTCTCAAGCCTTGAGGTGCTGCCTTGCTGCATACATCGCGATCGCCGCGGCGTTCGAGACATTGAGCGACTTGATGGCGCCGGGCATATCGAGTCGGGCCAGCGCCGCAACGGTCTGCCGCGTCTTCTGCCGCAGCCCCTTGCCTTCCGATCCAACCACCAGGGCGATCTTCTCGCCAGAGAAGGTATCCTCCAGCGGTTGCGGACCCTCCGAATCAAGACCGATCGTCTGGAAGCCCAGATTGTGCAGTTCTTCAATCGTATCGGCGAGATTGGTTATCTGGATATAGGGAATGAGTTCCAGCGCCCCGGAGGCCGATTTTGCGAGCACGCCTGATTCGGTCGGGCTATGGCGCATGGTGGTGATCAGCGCGCCGGCTTCGAACGCCACCGCCGAGCGCATGATGGCGCCGACATTGTGCGGATCGGTCACCTGGTCGAGCAGGAGGATCAACGAACATTCGCTGAGCGCCTCGAGCTTGCGGTGCGGCAGCGGCCGCGTCTCCAGCATGACGCCCTGGTGGATGGCATCCGGCCCGAGGACCCGATCGAGATCCTGCGGCGTTACGATTTCGACTGGGAAGGGGAGTGACGAAGGCTCGCCGAGTTCCAGCCTCGCCGCCGCATTCTGCGTCACGCTGAGGCGGATGACCGTGCGCTCCGGATTGTCGAGGGCGGCGCGGACCGTGTGCAGCCCATAGAGAAGCACCTGCTCTGGCGCCAGCGCCGGCGGCTTCCAGTCGGCCGGCATCTTCCGGCGCTTGTCCGGGCGGGGTGTCGGAATCTCGCCGCGCTCGCGGCGGGCGTCGCGATGCGCGCGCCGCAGAGTGGCGTAGTGGCTGTCCTTGGCGCTCTTGTCGCCGCTCTTGTCCTTGCTCATGCGCGTCTTATAGTGAGGTTCGTTCGGTCTTGGAAATGGTTTCGGATAGTGCGGCCGCCGGTGTCTGTGGAGAATTTCTGAAATTTTCCGTTTCGCTCTGTTGACAGGAGGAATGCGGGCGGCCATATACCCGGCGCAGATCGAAAGGCGGCACGAAACGGCGCCGCTTCTTCCACGATCTCAAAAGCTTGGTCGATTGATCCCGACAGAATAATGGAGGGATGCCCGAGTGGTTAAAGGGGACGGACTGTAAATCCGTTGGCTCAGCCTACGTTGGTTCAAATCCAACTCCCTCCACCATTCTGCTTCAGGATCGAAGGCCCGCGGGTATAGCTCAATGGTAGAGCAGCAGCCTTCCAAGCTGAATACGCGGGTTCGATTCCCGCTACCCGCTCCAGCCTCTTTGCCGCCTCAGAAGCAGTGACTAGCCTCCGCGTAACGAACTGCCGCTGAGCCGACGATAAATTCATCTTCGGCGAGCCAATGAAGTGAGCTACAAGTTGGTTGGCTCTCAGTGCAGGCTTAGGGCTTCTGTCAGGGTAAGCAACCGTGCCAATGCTTCATCAAGCTTCTGTGCTCGTTTGTCGTCAACGTGCTCGATGAATGCACATGTGACGACCGATGTTGCATCCCCATGTGGGCCGAGGATCGGAGCGCTTATATCAGTTACGCCAACAAGTTGGCCGGAAGCGCCAATGCGGTAACCCTGTCGACGGACCGCGTCGATTTCATCGCCCGTTGCCCCCTGCAACAGCTTAGGCGAAGCCACCCCCCACTGTTTGAGTGTTTCGTCCAAGCGTTCGGGGGCTTGGAATGCAATCAACGTTATGCCCGAACCCGTCGTAAAAAGTTCGAGCTGACTGCCAACCCTGGCGCGAAACTCCCAATGAGACGTGGGGCTTGCCTGAGCGACGATGAGACCGGTTCCGAACTCCGGGATCACGAGATGGCAGGATTGGTCCGTTTGGCGCGCAAAGTCGTCCATCAAAGGCTGCGCACTGGCGACCAGTCGTCGATATGGAGGGTATCGATTGGCTAGAAGGAACATCTTCATGGACAGGGAGTAGCGGTCGCCACCCTCCGACCGGGCTACGTACCCCCTCGCGACCAGACGCTCAAGCATGCGAAAGATCTGCGATGGGCTCAGTCCCATTTCCCGCACGATCTCGGTCCGGGTCATGCCGCCGCTTTGATTGGCCAATATCTCGAGGATATCCAAGCCCTTGTCGAGCGCGGGTGCGCGGTATTTCTCGTCCTGATCCAATCCTTCCGCCAATACGGGTTTTTGCGGTTTCGTTGCCATTCACGCCCTCCAGACCCGGACTCATAGCGATGTCTACAAAAAAAGAATATCGGCATCGACTTGTCAAAGCCGTTCGTATGTGAAACATTATTTTATATACGAACTTTGGCGCACGGGGGGAATTATGCGTCTGAAGGACAAGACCATTCTCGTCACGGCAGGCGGTCAGGGCATAGGCAGGGCAAGTGTTCTCGCATGCCGTGACGAAGGCGCGCGGGTGATTGCAACCGATATCAACGGGGCGGCACTCGAAGGGCTGGACGGGGTCGAGACATTGCTGCTGGACGTCACTGACCGGCAGGCTGTCGAAGCCGTTGCGGCGCAAGTAGGTCCTGTCGATGGCCTCTTCAATTGCGCCGGGGTCGTGCACAACGGAACGCTTCTCGATATCGCCGACGATGACTGGGCCTTTGCCTTCGATCTGAACGTCACGGCGATGATGCGTCTTACGCGTGCTTGCCTGCCCGGGATGCTCGATCGGGCGGCCAACACCGGAACCGCTTCGATCCTGAATATGGCCTCGATGGCTTCCTCGATAAAGGGTTTTGCCAATCGGACAGCCTATGGTGCCAGCAAGGCGGCGGTCATCGGTCTGACCAAGGCGATTGCCGCGGATTTCGTCAAGCAAGGCATTCGTTGCAATGCCATCTGCCCGGGCACGGTCGACACGCCCTCGCTGCGCGGACGTATCGCTTCAGCTGCCGATCCGGAGCAGGCCGAGAAAGACTTTATCGCGCGCCAGCCCATGGGCCGCCTGGCGACGGTCGATGACGTCGTCCCCTTGGTTGTTTTCCTGCTGTCCGATGAAAGCCGGTTCGTTTCAGGACAGGCCATGCTGGTGGACGGCGGCGTGACCATCTAAGCGCGCGGGAGGAGCGGCGTCATGAGCGAGCTGGTGCGGATGGAGGGGATCGACAAGAGTTTCCCGGGCGTACACGCGTTAAAATCCGTCGATTTCGAACTTCGGCCCGCCGAGGTCCACGCGCTGATGGGCGAGAACGGCGCGGGTAAGTCGACATTGATGAAGGTGCTGTCCGGTATCTATCAACCAGACAGCGGTCGCGTGCTCGTGGACGCCCAGGAAGTGTCCATTCGAACTCCCAAGACGGCACAGGATCTCGGCATCGGCATCATTCATCAGGAACTGGCGTTGATGCACGACCTCACCGTCGCCCAGAACATCTGGATCGGCCGGGAGCCGCGCCTTTCCTTGGGACGGCTTGACGAGGCGAAGCTGAATGCGGATACCGCCGCCATCTTCGCCGGCATGAACATCCGCATGGATCCGCGCACGCCGGTCGCGGGCCTCACCATCGCCCGCCAGCAGATGGTAGAGATCGCAAAGGCGCTGAGCTATCGGTCGCGCGTTTTGATTATGGACGAGCCGACGGCCGCGCTCAACGATGCGGAGATCAGCGAACTCTTCACCATCATCCGCCGCCTCAAGGACGAGGGCGTCGGCATCATATACATCAGTCACAAGATGGACGAGATCAAACGCATCTCCGACCGTGTGACCGTGATGCGCGACGGTGCCCGTGTCGGCACGGTCCAGGCTGAGGAAACGCCGATCTCCAAGATCATCTCGATGATGGTCGGGCGCGAACTGAAGGACGAGACGGTCGTCATCCCCGATCTCTCCGCCGCAGAAACGGCGCTGGAGGTGCGCGGCATCCGGCGCGGCAAGGAGCTGAAGGATATCAGCTTTGACCTGAAGAAGGGCGAGATCCTCGGCTTTGCCGGGCTGATGGGCGCCGGGCGAACCGAGCTTGCCCGAGCCATTTTTGGCGCCGAGCCGATCGAAGCGGGCGAGATTTTCGTGCAGGGTAAGCCGGTTCGGATCACCAGTCCCGCCGACGCGGTGCGCGCCGGCATCGGCTATCTCTCGGAAGATCGCAAGCATTTCGGTCTCGCGCTCGGCATGGATGTACGCGCCAACATCGCCATGGCGAGCCTGCCGCGTTATGCCGACGCCATCGGCCGGATCGACGAGCCGGCGCTTGGGTCCATCGCCGCGGAGTACATCGCCAAGCTGAACATCCGTACGCCGGGCGACCGGCAGGAGGTGCGGCTCTTGTCGGGTGGCAACCAGCAGAAGGTAGTCATCGCCAAATGGCTGTTGCGGGATTGCGATGTGCTGATCTTCGACGAGCCGACCCGCGGCATCGACGTCGGCGCCAAGGCCGAAATCTATCGTCTTCTCAACGAGCTGGCCAGCGCCGGCAAGGCGATCATCGTTATTTCCAGCGAGCTGCCGGAAGTGCTGCGCCTTTCCCATCGTATCGCCGTCATGTGTGAGGGACGCTTGACAGGCATCCTGCCGGGCGGTGCGGAGCAGGAGAAGATCATGGAATTGGCAACACAACGGCAAGACCGCAGCATGAGGGGACGCTCTAATCATGGGTGAAAAGGCAAGCGGGCGCGGCAGCGCCCAACAGAAACTCCTGGCCTTTGCCAGCCTGATCGTTCTGGTCATCGGCTTCTCCTTGGCGAGCCCGAATTTCTTCCAGGTGTCCAACATCATGGCCATCCTGCAGGCGACCTCCGTCAATGGCGTGCTGGCGGTCGGTGTGACGCTGATCATCATTACCGGCGGCATCGACCTGTCGATCGGTACGCTAATGACCTTCTGCGCCGTCATGACCGGCGTAGTGCTGACCTGGGGCGGCCTGCCGCTGCCGCTCGGCGTGCTGGCGGCGGTCGGCACGGGGGCGGCCTGCGGGCTGGTGTCCGGCAGCCTGGTGGCGCGTATGCGCATTCCGCCCTTCATCGCCACGCTCGGCATGATGCTGGTGTTGAAGGGCCTGTCGCTGATCGTTACCGGCACCAAGCCGATCTATTTCAACGATACGCCCGGCTTCACCACCATCGCGCAGGGCTCGCTGATCGGCGAGGTGATCCCGGCCTTCCCGGTGCCGAACGGTGTCTTAATGCTTTTCATCGTGGCCGGTGCCGCCGCCTGGATGCTGGGGCGCACCGTGCTCGGCCGCTACACTTTCGCGCTCGGTTCGAACGAAGAGGCGGTGCGGCTGTCCGGCGTCAACACCGATTTCTGGAAGATCGCGATCTACACGCTCTCGGGCGCCGTCTGCGGCATTGCCGGCCTTCTCATTGCCAGCCGCCTGAATTCCGCCCAGCCGGCGCTCGGCCTCGGCTACGAGCTGGAAGCCATTGCGGCGGTGGTGATCGGCGGCACCAGCCTGTCGGGCGGGCGCGGCACGATCGTGGGCACGCTGATCGGCGCACTGATCATGTCGGTGCTCACCAACGGCTTGCGCGTCCTGTCGGTCGCGCCGGAATGGCAGACGGTCGTGACCGGCGTGATCATCATCGTCGCCGTTTATGCAGACCAGATGCGCCGGCGCGAGCGGAAATAGCCGGCAACGAGGCCGCTGATTTCCCACGGTCGAAAATTTCATGCAGTAGTGAACACAAGGAGGAAACATGTTCACGAGACGGACTCTACTGAGTGCAGTTGCAGCAATTTCGCTGCTCGGTGCAGCGACAGGGGCAAGCGCACAGGACAAGCTCTATGTGCCGCTTATTTCCAAGGGCTTCCAACACCAGTTCTGGCAGGCCGTTAAGGCTGGCGCCGACCAGGCGGGAGCCGAATTCGGCGTCGAGGTAACGTTCGAGGGGCCGGACAACGAAAGCCAGGTTGACAAGCAGATCGACATGCTGGCAGCCGCCCTCGCCAAGAAGCCGGCGGCCATCGGCTTCGCCGCCCTCGACAGCCAGGCGGCAATTCCGCTGCTGAAGCAGGCGAAGGAGGCCAACATTCCGGTCATCGCCTTCGATTCCGGCGTTGACAGCGATATCCCCGTTGCGACGGCATCGACTAACAACGTCGCCGCAGCGGCGCTCGCAGCCGACACGCTCGCCGAACTGATCGGCGATGCCGGCAAAGTCGCCGTTGTCGCCCACGACCAGACCTCGCGCACCGGTGTTGATCGTCGCGACGGCTTTGTCAACCGGATGAAGGAAGCGCATCCTAACATCGAGATCGTTGCGATCGAGTACGGCGGCGGCGACCATTTGAAATCGACGGAGATCACCAAGGCGATCCTGACAGCCAATCCCGATATCAAGGGCATCTTCGGCACGAACGAGGGCTCGGCGGTCGGCGTGGTCAACGGCGTGAAGGAATCCGGCGCCAAGATCGTGATCATCGGCTACGATTCCGGCAAGGCGCAGAAGGATGCAATCCGCGAGGGCTTGATGGCAGGCGCGATCACTCAGAACCCGGTGGGTATCGGCTACGAGACGGTCAAGGCCGCCGTCGCTGCTTCCAAGGGTGAGAAGGTCGAGAAGAACATCGATACCGGCTTCTACTGGTATGACAAGACCAATATCGACGACCCGGAAATCTCCGCAGTCCTCTACGATTGATCACACCATCCAACCCGGAGACCAAACTCTCCGGGTCCTCTATCGAGACGGCAAAATGAAACTTCTTCGCTATGGCCCCGTCGGGCGGGAAAAGCCCGGTCTCCTCGACCACGATGGTCGTATCCGTGATATCTCCGGGTATGCAGCCGACATTGCTGGCGACGTGTTGTTGCCGGAGAACCTCAGCCGACTAGCGGCACTCGATGTCTCCAGCTTGCCCCTGGTCGAAGGGAATCCCCGAATCGGGCCCTGCGTCGGCCGCGTCGGCAAGTTCATCTGCATCGGCCTCAACTATGCCGACCACGCCGCCGAAACCGGCGCCGAGATCCCCAAGGAGCCGGTGGTCTTCAACAAATGGACCAGCGCTATCTGCGGCCCGAACGACGACGTCGAAATCCCGCGCGGCTCGGTCAAGACCGACTGGGAAGTGGAACTCGGCATCGTTATCGGCAAGGGTGGCCGCTATATCGAGGAGGCGGATGCGCTGTCGCATGTTGCCGGCTATTGCGTCGTCAACGACGTATCCGAGCGCGAATGGCAGATCGAGCGCGGCGGCACCTGGGACAAGGGCAAGGGCTGCGACACGTTCGGCCCGATCGGCCCCTGGCTGGTGACGCCGGACGAAGTCCCCGATGTCGGCAATCTGAAAATGTGGCTGGAGGTCGACGGCCATCGCTACCAGAACGGCTCGACCGCGACGATGATATTCGGCGTGGCCCATATCATCAGCTATCTCACACGCTTCCTATCCCTGCAGCCCGGCGACGTGATTTCCAGCGGGACGCCGCCCGGCGTCGGGCTCGGTCAGATTCCCCCTGTCTTCCTGAAGGGCGGCGAGACGATTCGGCTCGGCATCGAAGGACTAGGCGAGCAAACGCAGAAGGTTATCAAGACATGAAGATTACTGGTCTTCGCACCGTCGACGTGCGCTTCCCGACAAGCCAGCACCTGGATGGGTCTGACGCGATGAACCCCGATCCAGACTATTCTGCCGCGTATGTGGTCCTGGAGACGGACGGTCCGCACGAAGGCCACGGTCTCACCTTTACTATCGGCCGCGGCAACGAGATTTGCGTGGCGGCCATCGAAGCACTGCGTCCGCTGGTCGTTGGCCTCGACATGAACTGGATCGCGCAGGACATGGGGCGCTTTTGGCGGCATGTAACGTCCGATAGCCAGCTTCGCTGGATTGGCCCCGACAAGGGAGCCATCCATCTCGCAACGGGCGCGGTCGTGAATGCGGCCTGGGACCTTTGGGCGAAAATCGAGGGCAAGCCGGTCTGGCGGCTGGTTGCGGATATGTCGCCTGAGGAGCTCGTTCGCTGCATCGATTTCCGTTACCTCACCGATTGCATTACGCCGGAATGGGCGCTCAGCTTCCTGACGGAGCAGGCTCGGGAAAAGCAAGAGCGCACCGCCATCCTGAAGGCGGAGGGCTATCCCTGTTATACGACTTCAGCCGGTTGGCTCGGTTATGACGACGCCAAGCTGCGCCGCCTGTGCCGTGAGGCGGTTGATGCGGGCTTCCGCCACGTCAAGATGAAGGTCGGCCGCGATATCGAGGACGACATTCGCCGCCTTACCATCGCGCGCGACGAGGTCGGGCCGGACGTCAATCTGATGATCGACGCCAATCAGGTCTGGGAAGTCGACCAGGCGATTGACTGGGTGAAGAAGCTTGCCTTCGTTAACCCTTGGTTCATCGAAGAACCGACAAGCCCTGATGATGTGGAGGGCCATCGCATGATACGGGAGGGCGTTTCCCCCGTGCAGGTTGCGACCGGCGAGATGTGCCAGAACCGCATCCTGTTCAAGCAGTTCATCATGCGGGGCGCTATCGATGTGGTGCAGATCGACAGTTGCCGTCTGGGCGGGCTGAACGAAGTCCTGGCCGTGATGCTGATGGCAGCCAAATACGGCCTGAAGGTTTGCCCCCATGCGGGTGGCGTCGGCCTTTGCGAGTATGTGCAGCACATGTCCATGATCGATTACCTCTGCATCGCCGGAACACGGGAGGGACGGGTGATCGAGTTTGTCGATCATCTTCACGAGCACTTCATCAATCCATGTGTCGTCCGCGGCGCTGCCTACATGCCGCCGCAGGCCCCCGGTTTCTCGATCGAGATGAAGCCGGAGAGTCTCGAAAACTACCGTTTCAGAGGCGCATGATGGATCTCCATCTGCAAGGCAAGGTCGTCGTGGTAACCGGTGGCGGCTCGGGTATCGGTGCCGGTATAACGGAGGTTCTTTCTGAGGAAGGCGCGCGGCCGGTCATTGTCGCCCGGCGGTCGCCTGATCCGGATTGGCTTAGCCGGACCGGTGCAGATTTTGTGCAGGCAGAACTCTCCAATGATGATGCCTGCCGGTCTGCGATCGAGACCGTGCGGTCTCGACACGGTACTGTCTACGGCCTCGTCAACAATGCCGGCGCGAATGATGGGGTCGGCATTGACCGGGGCCCGGCTGCCTTTCGCGAAAGCCTGAACCAAAATCTCGTCCATTACTATACGATGGTCCACGCGCTCAGGGACGATCTGCGGGCAACGCACGGCGCCATTGTCAACATCAGTTCCAAGACAGCCTTGACCGGTCAGGGCGGCACCTCGGCCTACGTTGCCGCCAAAGCCGCCCAACTCGGGCTTACCCGCGAATGGGCTGTCGAATTTCTGCCTGACCAGGTCCGCGTAAATGCCATCGTCGTCGCGGAGGTAATGACACCGCTCTACAGGCGCTGGCTGGATACCTTGCCTGACGGCGAAGCAACACTCCAACAAATCGTACGCCGCATTCCGTTGGGCCACCGCATGACGACGGCACGCGAAATCGCCGACACTTGTGCGTTCCTGTTGTCGAGCCGCGCCAGCCATATGACGGGGCAGTGGCTGTTCCCCGATGGCGGCTACACCCATCTTGACCGCGCCATTGGCGGGACTTTCGAAAAAGCTCCCGATCAGTGAACTGGCTTGTGGCCACGCGGGTTGCAGGTGTCACAATTTCCACGATTAATCGCCGGGACGGCGGACGACGAGTCACCTGCAGGCGCAATACCTCCTTCGAGAGTTGATCTTCTGCCGAGCGCGCTGCGCGACCTGAGCGAGGTCGACATGTCGGTCACCGTCGTGGGCCAGAAACTTGGTCGCATTGGACGTAAGTGTGCCACTTGAGAAAAGCATCACATAGCGTTGATTTATCGGGCTTTTTCGATTTGGGAAGTTTATCCGGTCTCGCGCGGCGCGTCTTCTTTCCGATGTTTAGAAGAGGCCGGGACCTTGCCGTCCGGGCGGACGCAATTAAGTCTTGCGCAAATGCCGCGAAACCCTTAAACGGCTGCACAAACCGGCCTCGCCGGCTGATCCATCGTATTTGACCACAGGAAGCGTACCCATGGCAAAGAGCAAATTCGAGCGCAACAAGCCGCACGTCAACATCGGCACGATTGGCCACGTTGACCATGGCAAGACGTCGCTGACTGCAGCGATCACCAAGTACTTCGGCGAATTCAAGGCGTATGACCAGATCGACGCTGCGCCGGAAGAGAAGGCGCGTGGCATCACCATTTCGACGGCGCACGTCGAATACGAGACGCCGGCCCGCCACTATGCGCACGTCGACTGCCCCGGCCACGCCGACTACGTCAAGAACATGATCACCGGTGCGGCGCAGATGGACGGCGCGATCCTGGTTGTGTCCGCCGCCGACGGCCCGATGCCGCAGACCCGCGAGCACATCCTGCTCGCCCGCCAGGTCGGCGTTCCGGCGATCGTCGTGTTCCTGAACAAGGTCGACCAGGTCGACGACGCCGAGCTTCTCGAGCTCGTCGAGCTGGAAGTGCGCGAACTCTTGTCGTCCTACGAATTCCCGGGCGACGACATTCCGATCATCAAGGGTTCGGCGCTTGCCGCTCTCGAAGACTCCGACAAGAAGATCGGCGAAGACGCGATCCGCGAGCTGATGGCTGCGGTCGACGCCTACATCCCGACGCCGGAGCGTCCGATCGACCAGCCGTTCCTGATGCCGATCGAAGACGTGTTCTCGATCTCCGGCCGCGGCACGGTCGTGACCGGCCGCGTCGAGCGCGGCATCGTCAAGGTCGGTGAGGAAATCGAGATCGTCGGCATCCGTCCGACGACGAAGACGACCTGCACGGGCGTTGAAATGTTCCGCAAGCTGCTCGACCAGGGCCAGGCCGGCGACAACATCGGCGCGCTGCTGCGCGGTGTCGACCGCAACGGCGTCGAGCGCGGTCAGGTTCTGTGCAAGCCGGGTTCGGTCAAGCCGCACCGCAAGTTCAAGGCCGAAGCCTACATCCTGACGAAGGAAGAAGGCGGCCGTCATACGCCGTTCTTCACCAACTACCGCCCGCAGTTCTACTTCCGCACGACGGACGTGACGGGCATCGTGACGCTGCCGGAAGGCACGGAAATGGTGATGCCGGGCGACAACGTGACGGTCGACGTCGAGCTGATCGTGCCGATCGCCATGGAAGAGAAGCTGCGCTTCGCTATCCGTGAAGGCGGCCGCACCGTCGGCGCCGGCATCGTCGCCTCCATCGTCGAGTAACGATCGGAAAGGCGATGCCGTAAGCTGCCGACGGCGGCAAGGAAGGTGCAAATGGTGCGCAAGCGCGATTTGCACGCGGCGCCGGCATCGTCGCCTCCATCGTCGAGTAACGGTCGGAAAGGCGATGCCGTGAGCTGCCGAGGCAGCAAGGAAGGTGCAAATGGCGCGCAAGCGCGATTTGCACGCGGCGCCGGCATCGTCGAGTAATTCGGGCTTTTGCCGGTTTTCAAGGACCCCGCGGGCAACCGCGGGGTCCTTTGTTTCTGCTGTTCGCCGCCGTCGCAACTTGAATGTGTCTCGCCGGAGTGGCAGGCTCCTGCGTCGTCAGAGGCGGAGGAGCAGATCGTGAAGAAGCGGATTCTCTTTACCGGTGGCGCCGGTAAGGCCGGCCGGCATGCCGTGCCCTATCTCGTCGAAGCCGGCTATGAAGTGCACAATGTCGACCTTGTTCCGCTCGACAGCCCCGGCGTCACCAACCTGATCGCCGACATCACCGACAGCGGCCAGATGTTCAACGCGCTGTCGATGCATCGGGATTTTCCCGACATGGAACAGGCCAGGGGGGAACAGAGCCGCGCGGATCAGGGCAGGGGGCCGCAACCCTTCGATGCCGTGGTCCACTTCGCGGCCATTCCACGCATCCTCATCAAGCCGGACAACGAGACCTTCCGGGTCAATGTGATGGGCACCTACAACGTCATCGAGGCGGCGGTGAAGCTCGGCATCCGCAAGATCATCGTCGCGTCGAGCGAGACCACCTACGGGGTCTGCTTTGCCGAGGGGCATCGCGACTTCCACAGCTTTCCGCTGGAGGAGGACTACGACGTCGATCCGATGGATTCCTACGGGCTCTCCAAAGTGGTAAACGAAAAGACCGCCCGCGCCTTTGCGGAGCGGTCCGGCTTCGATATCTATGCACTGCGCATCGGCAACGTGATCGAGCCGCACGAATACGAACGCTTTCCCCACTTTTTCGCGCATCCGGAGATCCGCAAGCGGATTGCCTGGAGCTATATCGATGCGCGCGACCTGGGGCAGATCGTCAAGCTTTGCATCGAAAAGGACGGGCTCGGCTTCGCGGTCTTCAACGCCTGCAACGACACCGTGTCGGCCAACACGCCGACCCGCGAGCTCGCCAGGCAGTTCTATCCGAACGTGCCCTTCACCAGAGAGATCGGCGAGTTCGAGGGGCTTCTGTCGAACCGAAAGATCCGCGAGGTCCTCGGCTTCAAGGAGGAGCATGATTGGCGGAAATATGTGCAGCCTGGCACGTAGCGGCTGCGCGCTGGGGTAGCCTACGGCCATGAGAAACTTTTCTTGGCACTTTTTGCTCTTTTGTTGCAAATGCGCTTGAAAGCATCCGGCAAACTGAATAAGAAGCCGCAGTCTCGAGGATGCAGCCGGTCACGGTTGTGTGTCTCGTCTAGGGGTATAGCTCAGTTGGTAGAGCGGCGGTCTCCAAAACCGCAGGTCGGGGGTTCGAGCCCCTCTGCCCCTGCCATTTTCCCTCCTTCTTGCCCTGTTGTTTGACTTCGGCCAGAATGTGCGGGACGGGCGGCGCGGCCGTTCATATATTCACAAAAAAGACCGATCGGCTCTTGTGGTTTTTGGAATCGGTCTTTATGTAGGGTCCAAACAGACACGCGGTGCGTGGGGCTGACACATCGGCTTTACGCGCCGTAATGGCGTGAGCATTTTATGGCATCCAAAACGAATCCGTTCACGTTTCTGCAGCAAGTACGCTCCGAAACGTCAAAAGTGACTTGGCCTTCGCGGCGCGAGACGACGATCTCGACGCTGATGGTCTTCGTCATGGTCTCTTTTGCCGCCGCCTTCTTCTTTGGTGCGGACCAGTTGATGGGTTGGCTGATGAGCCTGATCCTCAACGTTGGCGCTTGATTTGGGTGGAGGGTTAGATGGCTGCGCGCTGGTACATCGTTCACGCCTATTCAAATTTCGAGAAGAAGGTCGCCGAATCGATCGAGGAGAAGGCGAGGCAGAAGGGTCTCTCGCATCTGTTTGAGAAGATTCTCGTTCCGACCGAGAAAGTCGTTGAGGTCCGTCGCGGCCGCAAGGTCGATTCCGAGCGGAAGTTCTTCCCGGGCTACGTTCTCGTGCGGGCGAATTTGACGGACGAGGCTTACCACCTCATCAAGAACACGCCGAAGGTCACCGGTTTTCTTGGCACCGACAGCAAGCCGGTGCCGATCCCGGACCATGAGGCGGATCGGATCCTCGGTCAGGTCCAGGATGGCGTCGAGCGTCCGAAGCCTTCGGTCTCGTTTGAAATCGGCGAGCAGGTCCGCGTGTCGGATGGGCCATTCGCCTCCTTCAACGGCATCGTGCAGGATGTCGACGAGGAGCGCTCGCGCCTGAAGGTCGAGGTGTCGATCTTCGGCCGCGCCACGCCGGTCGAGCTGGAATACGGCCAGGTCGAGAAGGTCTGAAAGAACGCAAGCTTATGAGAATGGGCAGGCTGACATGTCGGCCTGCTCCGGCGGAGTGATCCGCATGCGCGTGGGAGGGAGCCGGTCTTAGCCAGACCGGTCTATCCGCACCACGCAACCGCAGCCGCCGGTCAACCGACCGGCAAGGAGCCGGGCAACCGGCTGAACAGTTCCCGCTTCCGGTTTGCCGGGTGGGGCAAAGAGAGGCAGAGAGAAATGGCTAAGAAAGTTGCAGGCCAGCTCAAGCTGCAGGTCAAGGCCGGCTCGGCGAACCCGTCGCCGCCGATCGGTCCTGCGCTTGGTCAGCGCGGCATTAACATCATGGAATTCTGCAAGGCGTTCAACGCCGCCACGCAGGAAATGGAAAAGGGTATGCCGATTCCGGTCGTCATCACCTATTACCAGGACAAGTCCTTCACCTTCGTCATGAAGCAGCCGCCGGTCAGCTACTTCCTGAAGCGCGAAGCGAAGATCCAGTCCGGTTCGAAGACCCCGGGTAAGGCGAAGGCCGGCTCGATCTCGAAGGCTCAGATCCGCACGATCGCCGAGGCCAAGATGAAGGACCTCAACGCGGCCGATATCGAAGGCGCAATGGCAATGGTCGAGGGCTCCGCCCGCTCCATGGGCCTGGAAGTGACGGGCTAAGACCATGGCGAAGATTGCAAAGCGTGTACAGAAGTCCCGCGAGGGCATTGATCCGGCGAAGGTCTACGGCCTCACCGAAGCCGTGACGCTCGTCAAGGAGCGTGCGACCGCCAAGTTCGACGAGACGATCGAAGTGGCGATGAACCTCGGCGTCGACCCTCGCCATGCCGACCAGATGGTCCGCGGCGTCGTCAACCTGCCGAACGGCACCGGCCGCTCGGTTCGTGTCGCCGTGTTCGCACGTGGTGCGAAGGCCGAGGAGGCCAAGGCTGCCGGCGCCGACATCGTCGGCGCGGAAGACCTCGTCGAAATCGTTCAGGGCGGCAAGATCGACTTCGATCGCTGCATCGCGACCCCCGACATGATGCCGCTCGTCGGCCGTCTCGGCAAGGTTCTCGGTCCGCGCGGCATGATGCCGAACCCGAAGGTCGGAACCGTCACCATGGACGTCGCTGCGGCCGTCAAGGCTTCGAAGGGCGGCGCCGTCGAGTTCCGCGTCGAAAAGGCTGGTATCGTTCACGCCGGCGTCGGCAAGGCATCCTTCGATGCCAAGGCGCTGGAAGAGAACATCCGCGCCTTCGCAGACGCGGTGATCAAGGCGAAGCCGACCGGCGCGAAGGGTAACTACGTCAAGCGCGTGGCGATCTCCTCGACGATGGGTCCCGGCCTCAAGATCGATCCGGCAACGCTCAGCGTCGCCTAACGGAATCACGGGCTTCGGCCCGAAACCGAATTTCCGGCCTTTCGGGGCCGGAAATATCCGGGCTTCCGGCCCGGAATTCCTGTCCGAGATTGCGGGTGGTTCTACCTTAATCACCATTGCCCGCATGAGACGGGTAAGATCTGGATTTCAAGTGACGCCGCAGGCGTCGAAATTCGGTTCGAACCTCGCTTGCCTTGTGTCAGACCCGGCTATCCGGGAACGCCAAGGGACAGGATCCTTAAGCGTTGCTTGGGATCGAGCATGATCCCGGGTGACAAAGGCAAACCCGGCAGGGCTGCGATGAGCAACCCTGTCAACTGGAGACAGACAGTGGAAAGAGCGGAAAAACGCGAATTCGTCACGGAGCTGAACGAAGTCTTCAAGGCTTCCGGTTCGGTTGTCGTGGCCCACTATGCTGGTGTCACAGTTGCGCAGATGAACGACTTCCGTTCGAAGATGCGCGCTGCTGGCGGCACCGTCAAAGTCGCGAAAAACCGCCTGGCCAAGATCGCTCTTCAGGGCACGGAGTCTGAAGGGATGACCAATCTCTTCAAGGGACAGACGCTGATCGCTTACAGCGCCGATCCCGTAACGGCTCCGAAGGTCGTCATGGATTTCGCCAAGACCAACGACAAGCTCGTTGTCCTGGGCGGCGCCATGGGGACAACCACGCTCAACCCGGAAGCAGTCAAGTCGCTCGCGACCCTGCCTTCGCTGGACGAGCTGCGCGCGAAGCTGCTGGGCCTTCTCAATGCCCCGGCAACCCGCGTCGCGACGGTTGTCGCAGCACCGGCAAGCCAGCTTGCCCGCGTGTTCTCGGCCTATGCCAAGAAGGACGAAGCCGCCTGAGGCGGAATTTCGCTGTTGTAATCAAAACCAGTTCGAACCGAACAAAAGGAAAAGTAAAATGGCTGATCTCGCAAAGATCGTTGAAGACCTCTCCTCGCTGACCGTCCTGGAAGCTGCTGAGCTTTCCAAGCTGCTCGAAGAAAAGTGGGGCGTTTCCGCCGCTGCTCCGGTAGCCGTTGCTGCCGTCGGCGGTGCTGCTGGCGGCGCTGCTGCCGCTGCAGAAGAAGAGAAGACCGAGTTCGACGTCATCCTGACGGATGCCGGCGCGAACAAGATCAACGTCATCAAGGAAGTCCGCGCCATCACCGGCCTCGGCCTCAAGGAAGCCAAGGACCTGGTCGAAGGCGCTCCGAAGGCTGTCAAGGAAGCAGTTTCCAAGGCTGAAGCTGCCGACCTCAAGAAGAAGCTCGAAGACGCTGGCGCCAAGGTTGACGTCAAGTAATTCGACGACATGCGAAGGGAGGGGGCCCTTTGGGCCGCCTCTCTTTGACCGTTTTTGGAACATATTACCCAAAAGCCTGTCGAAAACGGCTTTTGGGTAATGGGTTCTTCAAGAGGATGGTCGCGATTGAAGGACAGCACAGCAATCCGTGCTGGCGTCTTTCGAAAGCTTGACGAGATTGAACGACTCATTTGATCGACGGGATCGACTGGCCATCGGTTCCCGTCCGTTGCAGGCCCGGATGCAAGATTGACAAGGAGCGACGATGGCTCAGACCCTTTCGTTCAACGGTCGTAGGCGCGTACGCAAGTTTTTTGGAAAGATCCCCGAAGTCGCAGAGATGCCGAACCTCATCGAGGTCCAGAAGGCGTCCTACGACCAGTTCCTCATGGTCGAAGAGCCCGCAGGCGGGCGTCCCGACGAGGGACTTCAAGCTGTTTTCAAGTCGGTATTTCCGATCAAGGATTTTTCGGGCGCTTCGATGCTCGAATTCGTGTCCTACGAATTCGAACCGCCGAAGTTCGACGTCGAGGAATGCCGCCAGCGCGACCTGACCTATGCGGCACCGCTCAAGGTGACCCTGCGCCTGATCGTGTTCGATATCGACGAGGATACCGGCGCGAAGTCGATCAAGGACATCAAGGAACAGAACGTCTACATGGGCGACATGCCGCTCATGACGGACAACGGTACCTTCATCGTCAACGGGACCGAGCGCGTCATCGTTTCGCAGATGCACCGGTCGCCGGGCGTCTTCTTCGACCATGACAAGGGCAAGAGCCATTCGTCCGGCAAACTGCTCTTCGCCGCACGCGTCATTCCGTACCGCGGTTCCTGGCTCGACATCGAGTTTGACGCCAAGGACATCGTCCATGCCCGCATCGACCGCCGCCGCAAGATTCCGGTGACGTCGCTGCTGATGGCACTCGGCATGGACGGCGAGGAAATCCTCGACACCTTCTATACGAAGTCGCTCTACCAGCGCGACGGCGATGGCTGGCGCGTGCCGTTCCAGCCGGATGCGCTCAAGGGCCAGAAGGCGCTTGCCGACATGATCGACGCCGACAGCGGCGAAGTCGTCGTCGAGGCCGGCAAGAAGCTGACGCCGCGCTTGCTGCGTCAATTGCAGGACAAGGGGCTGAAGGCGCTCAAGGCGACCGATGACGACCTTTACGGCAACTACCTCGCCGAAGACGTCGTCAACGTCGAAACCGGCGAAATCTACCTGGAAGCCGGCGACGAGATCGACGAGAAGACGCTTCCCGTCATCCTGGCGGCCGGGTTCGACGAGATTCCGGTCCTCGACATCGACCACATCAATGTCGGTGCCTATATCCGCAACACGCTGACCGCCGACAAGAACGAGAACCGGCAGGACGCGCTGTTTGACATCTATCGCGTCATGCGTCCGGGCGAGCCGCCGACCATGGATTCGGCCGAAGCCATGTTCAACGCGCTGTTCTTCGATGCCGAGCGCTACGACCTCTCGGCCGTGGGCCGCGTGAAGATGAACATGCGTCTCGACCTCGACGTGCCGGACACGGTCCGCACGCTGCGCAAGGAAGACATCCTCGCGGTCGTCAAGATGCTGGTCGAACTGCGTGACGGTAAGGGCGAGATCGACGACATCGACAACCTCGGCAACCGCCGCGTCCGCTCGGTCGGCGAGCTGATGGAGAACCAGTATCGCCTGGGTCTCCTGCGCATGGAGCGCGCGATCAAGGAGCGCATGTCCTCGATCGAGATCGACACCGTCATGCCGCAGGACCTGATCAACGCGAAGCCGGCCGCTGCCGCCGTTCGCGAGTTCTTCGGCTCCTCGCAGCTGTCGCAGTTCATGGACCAGGTGAACCCGCTCTCGGAAATCACCCACAAGCGCCGCCTTTCGGCTCTTGGCCCGGGTGGTCTGACCCGCGAGCGCGCCGGCTTCGAAGTCCGCGACGTGCATCCGACCCATTACGGCCGCATTTGCCCGATCGAGACGCCGGAAGGCCCGAACATCGGTCTGATCAACTCGCTCGCGACTTTTGCCCGCGTCAACAAGTACGGCTTCATCGAGAGTCCGTACCGCAAGATCGTCGATGGCAAGGTGACCGGGGACGTGGTCTACCTTTCGGCGATGGAAGAGGCAAAGTATCACGTCGCCCAGGCCAACTCGGTCCTGAACGACGACAATTCCTTCGCGGAAGAGTTCGTCGTCTGCCGTCACGCCGGCGAAGTCATGCTGGCGCCGCGCGACAACATCAACCTGATGGACGTTTCGCCGAAACAGCTCGTTTCGGTCGCCGCGGCGCTCATCCCGTTCCTTGAGAACGACGACGCCAACCGCGCGCTGATGGGCTCGAACATGCAGCGTCAGGCGGTTCCGCTGCTGAGAGCCGAGGCACCCTTCGTCGGCACCGGCATGGAGCCGGTCGTTGCCCGCGACTCGGGCGCGGCGATCGCCGCCCGCCGTGGCGGCGTCGTCGACCAGGTCGATGCGACGCGTATCGTTATCCGCGCCACCGAAGACCTCGATCCGTCGAAGTCGGGCGTCGATATCTACCGGCTGCAGAAGTTCCAGCGTTCCAACCAGAACACCTGCGTGAACCAGCGTCCGCTTGTCACCGTCGGCGACCTGGTCAACAAGGGCGACATCATCGCCGACGGCCCGTCGACCGATCTCGGAGATCTGGCGCTCGGCCGCAATGCGCTCGTCGCCTTCATGCCCTGGAACGGCTACAACTACGAAGACTCGATCCTGCTCTCCGAGCGGATCGTGCGCGATGACGTCTTCACCTCGATTCATATCGAGGAATTCGAAGTCATGGCCCGCGACACCAAGCTCGGTCCGGAAGAAATCACGCGCGACATTCCGAACGTATCGGAAGAAGCGCTGAAGAACCTGGACGAAGCCGGCATCGTCTATATCGGCGCCGAAGTTCAGCCGGGCGACATCCTGGTCGGCAAGATCACGCCGAAGGGCGAAAGCCCGATGACGCCGGAAGAAAAGCTTCTGCGCGCCATCTTCGGCGAAAAGGCCTCGGACGTCCGTGATACGTCGATGCGCATGCCGCCCGGCACCTTCGGCACGGTTGTCGAAGTTCGCGTCTTCAACCGGCACGGGGTCGAGAAGGACGAGCGCGCGATGGCGATCGAGCGCGAGGAGATCGAACGCCTCGCCAAGGACCGCGACGACGAGCAGGCGATCCTCGACCGCAACGTCTATGCACGCCTGATCGACATGCTGCGCGGCCATGTTGCCGTTGCCGGCCCGAAGGGCTTCAGGAAGGGCACCGAGCTTTCGAACGCCGTCATCAGCGAATATCCGCGCTCGCAGTGGTGGATGTTCGCCGTCGAGGACGAGAAGGCTCAGGGCGAGATCGAAGCGCTTCGCGCCCAGTACGACGAATCCAAATCGCGCCTCGAACAGCGCTTCATGGACAAGGTCGAAAAGGTCCAGCGCGGCGACGAAATGCCTCCGGGCGTCATGAAGATGGTCAAGGTCTTCGTCGCCGTGAAGCGCAAGATCCAACCGGGCGACAAGATGGCCGGCCGTCACGGCAACAAGGGTGTCGTGTCGCGGATCGTGCCGATCGAGGACATGCCGTTCCTCGAAGATGGCACGCATGTCGACGTGGTACTGAACCCGCTCGGCGTGCCGTCGCGCATGAACGTCGGCCAGATCCTCGAGACGCATCTGGGCTGGGCTTGCGCCGGCATGGGCAAGAAGATCGGCGCAATGCTCGAGGCCTATCACGAGAGTGGCGACATCAAGCCGTTGCGCCAGACGATCGACGACGTCATGGGCGCCGGTCCGAAGGGCGAGCCGATCAAGCAGTACGACGACGAGTCGATCGTCCGGCTGGCCGAGCAGACCCGCCGCGGCGTGTCGATTGCAACGCCGGTCTTCGACGGCGCGGTCGAGGCCGACGTCAACGAGATGTTGAACAAGGCCGGCCTGAAGGTGACCGGTCAGTCGACGCTCTATGACGGTCGTACCGGCGAGGCCTTCGACCGCCAGGTCACAGTTGGCTACATCTACATGCTGAAGCTCAACCACCTGGTGGACGACAAGATCCACGCCCGTTCGATCGGTCCGTACTCGCTCGTTACCCAGCAGCCGCTGGGCGGCAAGGCGCAGTTCGGCGGCCAGCGCTTCGGCGAAATGGAGGTTTGGGCGCTCGAAGCCTACGGCGCCGCCTACACGCTGCAGGAAATGCTGACGGTCAAGTCGGACGACGTGGCCGGCCGTACCAAGGTCTACGAGGCGATCGTCCGAGGCGACGATACGTTCGAGGCGGGCATTCCGGAGAGCTTCAACGTTCTCGTCAAGGAAATGCGCTCGCTCGGCCTCTCCGTTGAGTTGGAAAACTCGAAGGTTGAGGATCTCGGCACCGCGGCGCAGCTGCCGGACGCGGCGGAGTAAGTGATATCCGGTGCGTGCCGCAAAGCGGCGCGCACCGTTTCCGCCGCCGGGCGCTCGCTTGCCCGCGGCAGGAACAGGGCCGCACCCGATGCGGTTTTAGCTGTTTATGGGGCAGGGGCCGGCGCCCGGGATTTGCCGGCACCCTCGCCAAGCTCAGGGCGTAAAGCCCGCAAAGGAGACAGGCATGAACCAAGAGGTCATGAATCTTTTCAATCCGCAGGTGCCTGCACAGACCTTCGATTCCATCCGGATTTCGATCGCGTCGCCGGAGAAGATTCTTTCCTGGTCTTACGGTGAGATCAAGAAGCCGGAGACGATCAACTACCGCACCTTCAAGCCCGAGCGCGACGGTCTGTTCTGCGCGCGCATCTTCGGTCCGATCAAGGACTACGAGTGCCTGTGCGGCAAGTACAAGCGCATGAAGTACAAGGGCATCATCTGCGAAAAGTGCGGCGTCGAAGTGACGCTGTCGCGCGTTCGCCGCGAGCGCATGGGCCATATCGAGCTCGCCGCGCCCGTTGCCCATATCTGGTTCCTGAAGTCGCTGCCGAGCCGCATCGCGACGTTGCTCGACATGACCCTGAAGGATATCGAGCGCGTCCTCTATTTCGAAAACTACATCGTCACCGAACCTGGCCTGACGTCGCTGAAGGAGAACCAGCTCCTCAGCGAAGAAGAGTACATGATCGCGGTCGACGAGTTCGGCGAAGACCAGTTCACCGCGATGATCGGCGCCGAAGCGATCTACGAGATGCTCGCTTCGATGAATCTCGAGAAGATCGCCGGTGATCTGCGCGCCGAAATGGCCGAGACGAGCTCGGATCTGAAGCAGAAAAAGCTGATGAAGCGGCTGAAGATCGTCGAGAACTTCATGGAGTCCGGCAACCGTCCGGAGTGGATGATCATGAAGGTCGTTCCGGTGATCCCGCCGGACCTGCGTCCGCTCGTGCCGCTCGACGGCGGCCGTTTCGCGACGTCGGATCTCAACGATCTCTACCGTCGCGTCATCAACCGCAACAACCGTCTGAAGCGGCTGATCGAACTGCGCGCACCGGGCATCATCATCCGCAACGAAAAGCGCATGCTGCAGGAATCCGTCGATGCCCTGTTCGACAACGGCCGTCGCGGCCGCGTCATCACCGGTGCCAACAAGCGTCCGCTGAAGTCGCTCTCCGACATGCTGAAGGGCAAGCAGGGCCGCTTCCGCCAGAACCTGCTTGGCAAGCGCGTCGACTATTCCGGCCGTTCGGTCATCGTGACCGGTCCGGAGCTCAAGCTGCACCAGTGCGGTCTTCCGAAGAAGATGGCGCTCGAACTCTTCAAGCCGTTCATCTACGCCCGCCTCGACGCCAAGGGCTTCTCCTCGACCGTCAAGCAGGCGAAGAAGCTGGTGGAAAAGGAAAAGCCGGAAGTCTGGGATATTCTCGACGAGGTCATCCGCGAGCATCCGGTTCTGCTGAACCGTGCGCCGACGCTGCACCGCCTGGGCATCCAGGCCTTCGAGCCGATCCTGGTCGAAGGCAAGGCGATCCAGCTGCACCCGCTCGTCTGCACCGCCTTCAACGCCGACTTCGACGGCGACCAGATGGCCGTTCACGTGCCGCTGTCGCTCGAAGCCCAGCTTGAAGCCCGCGTGCTGATGATGTCGACGAACAACATCCTGCATCCGGCAAACGGCGCACCGATCATTGTTCCGTCGCAGGACATGGTTCTCGGCCTCTACTATCTGTCGATCCTGAACCAGAACGAGCCGGGTGAAGGCATGGCCTTCTCCGACATGGGCGAACTGCACCATGCGCTGGAAACCAAGGCCGTCACGCTGCACGCCAAGATCCGCGGCCGCTACAAGACCGTCGACGCCGAGGGCAACCCGGTCTCGAAGATCTATGAAACGACGCCCGGTCGCATGATCATCGGCGAGCTCCTGCCGAAGAACCCGAACATTCCGTTCGAGATCTGCAACCAGGAGATGACCAAGAAGAACATCTCGAAGATGATCGACACGGTCTATCGCCATTGCGGCCAGAAGGACACGGTGATCTTCTGCGACCGGATCATGCAGCTCGGCTTCGCCCATGCCTGCCGCGCCGGCATTTCGTTCGGCAAGGACGACATGGTGATCCCGGACACCAAGGTGAAGATTGTCGGCGACACCGAAGCGCTCGTGAAGGAATACGAGCAGCAGTACAATGACGGCCTGATCACCCAGGGCGAGAAGTACAACAAGGTCGTCGACGCCTGGGGCAAGGCAACCGAAAAGGTCGCCGAAGAGATGATGGCGCGCATCAAGGCGGTTGAGTTTGACGACAATGGTCGCCAGAAGCCGATGAACTCGATCTACATGATGTCGCACTCGGGTGCTCGTGGTTCTCCGAACCAGATGCGCCAGCTGGGCGGCATGCGCGGCCTCATGGCCAAGCCGTCGGGCGAGATCATCGAAACGCCGATCATCTCGAACTTCAAGGAAGGCCTGACCGTGAACGAGTACTTCAACTCGACGCACGGTGCCCGTAAGGGCCTGGCGGACACCGCCTTGAAGACCGCGAACTCCGGTTACCTGACCCGCCGTCTCGTCGACGTCGCGCAGGACTGCATCGTCACGCATGTCGATTGCGGCACCGACAAGGGCCTGACCATGACGGCGATCGTCGATGCCGGCCAGGTCGTCGCCTCGCTCGGCCAGCGTATCCTCGGCCGTACGGCGCTCGACAACATCGACAACCCGGTTACCGGCGAACGCATCGTCGATGCCGGCAAGATGATCCTCGAGGCCGATGTTGCCACGATCGAGAAGGCCGGCATTCAGTCCGTCCGCATTCGCTCGGCGCTGACCTGCGAGATCCAGACCGGCGTCTGCGGCGTCTGCTACGGCCGTGACCTCGCCCGCGGTACGCCCGTCAACATGGGTGAAGCGGTCGGTGTCATTGCGGCGCAGTCGATCGGTGAGCCGGGCACGCAGCTGACCATGCGTACCTTCCACCTCGGCGGTACGGCGACCGTGGTCGACCAGTCGTTCCTTGAAGCGTCCTACGAAGGCACGGTCCAGATCAAGAACCGCAACATGCTGCGCAATTCCGATGGCGTCCTCGTCGCCATGGGCCGCAACATGGCGATCCAGATCCTCGACGAACGCGGTGTCGAGCGCTCCTCGCAGCGCGTTGCCTACGGTTCGAAGATCTTCGTCGACGACGGCGACAAGGTGAAGCGCGGCCAGCGTTTCGCCGAGTGGGACCCCTACACCCGTCCGATGATGACGGAAGTGGAAGGTACCGTTCACTTCGAAGACGTCGTCGATGGCATCTCGGTTCTGGAATCGACGGACGAATCGACCGGCATCACCAAGCGCCAGGTTATCGACTGGCGTTCGACGCCGCGCGGCACGGACCTGAAGCCGGCGATCGTCATCAAGGACAAGAACGGCAGCATTGCCAAGCTCGCCCGCGGCGGCGAAGCCCGCTTCATGCTGTCGGTCGATGCGATCCTCTCGGTCGAGCCGGGCCAGAAGGTCAGCCAGGGTGACGTTCTCGCCCGTTCGCCGCTCGAAAGCGCCAAGACCAAGGACATCACCGGTGGTCTGCCGCGCGTTGCCGAGCTCTTCGAGGCACGCCGTCCGAAGGATCACGCCATCATCGCCGAGATCGATGGCACGGTTCGCTTCGGCCGCGACTACAAGAACAAGCGTCGCGTGCTGATCGAGCCGGCCGAAGACGGTGTCGAGCCGGTCGAGTACCTGATCCCGAAGGGCAAGCCCTTCCATCTTCAGGATGGCGACTACATCGAAAAGGGCGACTACATCCTCGACGGCAACCCGGCGCCGCACGACATCCTGGCGATCAAGGGCGTGGAAGCGCTTGCCTCCTACCTCGTCAACGAGATCCAGGAAGTCTATCGCCTGCAGGGCGTTGTCATTAACGACAAGCACATCGAGGTGATCGTCCGGCAGATGCTGCAGAAGGTCGAAATCACCGACGCCGGTGACTCGAGCTACATCGTCGGCGACAATGTCGACCGCATCGAGCTCGAGGACGTCAACGACGCGCTGCTTGCCGAAGGCAAGAAGCCGGCCTTCGGCGAGCCGGTGCTGCTCGGCATCACCAAGGCATCGCTGCAGACGCCGTCCTTCATCTCGGCCGCGTCGTTCCAGGAGACCACTAAGGTGCTCACGGAAGCGGCGGTTGCCGGCAAGACGGACAGCCTGCAGGGCCTCAAGGAAAACGTCATTGTCGGTCGCCTCATCCCGGCCGGCACCGGTGGCACGATGACGCAGATCCGCCGCATCGCCACGGCGCGCGACGAGTTGATCCTCGAAGAGCGCCGCAAGGGTACGGGCGCCGATGCGGCGACGCCGATGCTCGCCGACATGGCGAACGAAAACGCTGCGGCCGAATGATCGGAAAGGAGAGGGTGCGTGCCACCCTCTCTCTTCCCCAAATTCAAAGCCGCCCGGACCAGGTCCCGGGCGGCTTTCTCGTCTCACCTCGTCGGAATTCGGTCAGCCGAAGCGGATGATCGACACCTCGCCCTCGAGCGCGCCCTGGTAGGCGGACGCATGCGGCTCCTCGTCGGGAATGTCGGTAAGCGTGCCGATCTGATCGAGATCCGCCTGGAAGAATCCTTCCTCCGCAAGCGCATTCAGCGCTTCCCGCACGGCGGTGTCGTCATCCGGCGCCCGGAGCATCACGTGAATTTCCACGCCCGCTTCGTCGCGATCGTTCTCGTAGGCGCGGCCGATGATGACGAAGACCAGCGGCTCTTCGGGTGAATTGTCGTTGTCGGGCATGATGGGCATCGGAAGGTCCTCGTTCGGATTGCGGGTAACCTTAACCCGGTTTCCCCGCCCCGCGAAAGAAATAGGAGAGAGCCTTCTTCTTGAGAAGCCGAATTTCGCCGGGCTGCAAGACGTCTGGAGAATCGGGCTGACTCACGGTTCGTGGAAACGCCGATTGGTGTTACCGATTCTTTAACGACAGAGACCAAGGCGATGTTCAATGCGCCACGGACCTGCCCGGGAAGCGGGATGCGCGCCGCAAAGCCTTGTTTTTCAGGCATATCAGGGCTGCAAGAGCGAGAATATTTGTTAATTGCCCTTGACGGATCGACCTGAAATCAGTACACCCCGCCGCATCAGAGCCCATGTGAGGCTGGCTGGTTCGGAACGTCGCGTTCTGGAGTTCGCCTCAAACAAGGTTCAAACGCACGCTGAAGACACAATGCTGCACGCAAGACGCGCGAGATAGCGCGTCCTCTGCTTTTGTCGGGGCCATCTGCGAAAAGGCGGATCGGCCCTCGTTTTGCGCATTTCATAGGCGTTCGGTACCGATCCGCCCGAGAGGGTAACGAGACAAGTTTTTGCAAGGGATGGTTACATGCCTACCGTAAACCAGCTGATCCGCAAGCCGCGTCAGGCACAGGTAAAGCGCAACAAGGTTCCTGCTCTGCAGGAAAACCCGCAGAAGCGCGGCGTTTGCACCCGCGTCTACACGACGACCCCGAAGAAGCCGAACTCGGCTCTGCGTAAGGTTGCAAAGATCCGCCTGACGAACGGCTTCGAGGTGATCGGCTACATTCCCGGGGAAGGCCACAATCTTCAGGAGCACTCCGTGGTTATGATCCGCGGCGGCCGCGTGAAGGACCTTCCGGGTGTTCGTTACCACATCATCCGCGGCGTTCTCGATACGCAGGGTGTGAAGAACCGCAAGCAGCGTCGTTCGAAGTACGGCGCCAAGCGTCCGAAATAACATCGCAACCGGCGCCATTTCGCTGGTCACCAGATAAAAAGTTGAGAGACGAAAAGTATGTCCCGACGCCATAGAGCAGAAAAGCGTGAGATCAACCCGGATCCGAAGTTCGGTGATCTGGTCGTCACGAAATTTATGAACGCAATCATGTTGGACGGCAAGAAGTCCGTTGCAGAAAGCATCGTCTATGGTGCCTTCGAAGCGGTGCAGTCGAAGCTGAAGCAGGAGCCGATCGCCGTGTTCCATTCGGCTCTCGACAACATTGCTCCGCATGTTGAAGTGCGTTCGCGCCGCGTCGGTGGTGCTACCTATCAGGTGCCGGTCGATGTACGTCCGGAGCGTCGCCAGGCCCTCGCCATCCGCTGGCTGATCGCGGCCGCACGCAAGCGCAACGAAACGACCATGGTCGATCGCCTCTGCGGCGAACTCATGGACGCAGCAAACAACCGTGGCAGCGCCGTCAAGAAGCGCGAAGACACGCACAAGATGGCCGATGCCAACCGTGCGTTCTCGCACTACCGCTGGTAACGGCAACACGTCTCGAAAGGCAGTCACCCATGGCTCGCGAATATAAAATCGAAGACTACCGAAATTTCGGTATCATGGCGCATATCGACGCCGGCAAGACGACGACGACCGAGCGTATCCTTTACTACACCGGCAAGTCCCACAAGATCGGCGAAGTCCATGACGGCGCCGCAACGATGGACTGGATGGAGCAGGAGCAGGAGCGCGGCATTACGATCACGTCTGCAGCCACCACGACCTTCTGGAAGGGCCGTGACGGCAAGATGCGCCGCTTCAACATCATCGACACTCCCGGCCACGTCGACTTCACCATCGAAGTCGAGCGCTCGCTGCGCGTTCTCGACGGCGCCATTGCGCTTCTCGATGCCAACGCCGGCGTCGAGCCGCAGACGGAGACCGTCTGGCGTCAGGCCGAGAAGTACCATGTTCCGCGCATGATCTTCTGCAACAAGATGGACAAGACCGGCGCTGACTTCTACCGCTCCGTCGAGATGATCAAGACCCGTCTCGGCGCGACCGCTGTTGTCATGCAGCTGCCGATCGGCGCCGAAAGCGAATTCAAGGGTGTTGTCGACCTGATCGAAATGAACGCCCTCGTCTGGCGCGACGAATCGCTCGGCGCCCAGTGGGACGTCGTCGAAATCCCGGCCGACATGAAGGAAAAGGCTGAAGAATACCGCGAGAAGCTGATCGAGACGGTTGTCGAGATCGACGAAGCGGCTATGGAAGCCTATCTGGAGGGCACCTATCCGGACAACGACAAGATCCGTGAACTGGTTCGCCGCGGCACCATCGACGTGAAGTTCCATCCGATGTTCTGCGGCACGGCCTTCAAGAACAAGGGCGTTCAGCCGCTGCTCGACGCCGTCGTCGACTACTTGCCGTCGCCCATCGACATTCCCGCGATCAAGGGCATCGACGTCAAGACCGAGGGCGAAATCACCCGTAAGGCCGACGACAACGAGCCGCTGTCGATGCTGGCCTTCAAGATCATGAACGACCCCTTCGTCGGTTCGCTTACCTTTGCCCGCATCTATTCCGGCAAGCTCGAAAAGGGCACGTCGGTGATGAACACGGTCAAGGAAAAGCGCGAGCGCGTCGGCCGCATGCTGCAGATGCACTCCAACTCGCGTGAAGACATCGAAGAAGCCTTTGCCGGCGACATCGTTGCTCTCGCTGGCCTCAAGGAAACCACCACCGGCGACACGCTCTGCGATCCGCTGAAGCCGGTTATCCTCGAGCGCATGGAATTCCCGGAGCCGGTCATCCAGATCGCCATCGAGCCGAAGACCAAGGGCGACCAGGAAAAGATGGGCCTCGCTCTCAACCGCCTGGCTGCCGAAGACCCGTCCTTCCGCGTCAAGACCGACGAGGAATCCGGCCAGACGATCATTGCCGGCATGGGCGAGCTTCACCTCGACATCATCGTCGACCGCATGCGTCGCGAGTTCAAGGTCGAAGCATCGGTCGGTGCTCCGCAGGTTGCCTACCGCGAAACCATCACGCGTCAGCACGAAGAAGACTACACGCACAAGAAGCAGTCCGGTGGTACCGGCCAGTTCGCTCGCGTCAAGCTCGTCTTCGAACCGAACCCGGAGGGCGAGGACTTCGTCTTCGAATCCAAGATCGTCGGCGGTGCGGTTCCGAAGGAATACATCCCGGGCGTTCAGAAGGGCATCGAAAGCGTCCTGTCGTCGGGCCCGCTTGCCGGCTTCCCGATGCTCGGCGTCAAGGCGACCCTCATCGACGGCGCGTTCCACGATGTCGACTCGTCGGTCCTGGCGTTCGAAATCGCTTCGCGTGCCTGCTTCCGTGAGGCTGCGAAGAAGGCCGGTGCTCAGCTCCTCGAGCCGATCATGAAGGTCGAGGTCGTGACGCCCGAAGATTACGTCGGCGACGTAATCGGCGACCTGAACTCTCGCCGTGGCCAGATCCAAGGTCAGGAATCGCGCGGCGTCGCCGTGGTGATCAATGCCCATGTACCGCTCGCGAACA
This sequence comes from Sinorhizobium fredii, assembly GCF_002944405.1. Classification (NCBI taxonomy): domain Bacteria; kingdom Pseudomonadati; phylum Pseudomonadota; class Alphaproteobacteria; order Hyphomicrobiales; family Rhizobiaceae; genus Ensifer; species Ensifer fredii. Next base: position 1,498,561 of record NZ_CP024307.1, read on the forward strand.
TGTTCAAGTACGTCGACAACCTGCGCTCGATGTCGCAGGGCCGCGCTCAGTACACGATGCTGTTCGATCACTACGCGCCGGTTCCGTCGAACGTCGCGCAGGAAATCCAGGCGAAGTATTCCGGCCAGAAGTGACCGCAATACGCCCGCGCTGAAACAGAATGAAAAGATTTCCCCTCTAAGGGACAAGAAACGGAGAGCCGAAAATGGCAAAGAGCAAATTCGAGCGCAACAAGCCGCACGTCAACATCGGCACGATTGGCCACGTTGACCATGGCAAGACGTCGCTGACTGCAGCGATCACCAAGTACTTCGGCGAATTCAAGGCGTATGACCAGATCGACGCTGCGCCGGAAGAGAAGGCGCGTGGCATCACCATTTCGACGGCGCACGTCGAATACGAGACGCCGGCCCGCCACTATGCGCACGTCGACTGCCCCGGCCACGCCGACTACGTCAAGAACATGATCACCGGTGCGGCGCAGATGGACGGCGCGATCCTGGTTGTGTCCGCCGCCGACGGCCCGATGCCGCAGACCCGCGAGCACATCCTGCTCGCCCGCCAGGTCGGCGTTCCGGCGATCGTCGTGTTCCTGAACAAGGTCGACCAGGTCGACGACGCCGAGCTTCTCGAGCTCGTCGAGCTGGAAGTGCGCGAACTCTTGTCGTCCTACGAATTCCCGGGCGACGACATTCCGATCATCAAGGGTTCGGCGCTTGCCGCTCTCGAAGACTCCGACAAGAAGATCGGCGAAGACGCGATCCGCGAGCTGATGGCTGCTGTCGACGCCTACATCCCGACGCCGGAGCGTCCGATCGACCAGCCGTTCCTGATGCCGATCGAAGACGTGTTCTCGATCTCCGGCCGCGGCACGGTCGTGACCGGCCGCGTCGAGCGCGGCATCGTCAAGGTCGGTGAGGAAATCGAGATCGTCGGCATCCGTCCGACGACGAAGACGACCTGCACGGGCGTTGAAATGTTCCGCAAGCTGCTCGACCAGGGCCAGGCCGGCGACAACATCGGCGCGCTGCTGCGCGGTGTCGACCGCAACGGCGTCGAGCGCGGTCAGGTTCTGTGCAAGCCGGGTTCGGTCAAGCCGCACCGCAAGTTCAAGGCCGAAGCCTACATCCTGACGAAGGAAGAAGGCGGCCGTCATACGCCGTTCTTCACCAACTACCGCCCGCAGTTCTACTTCCGCACGACGGACGTGACGGGCATCGTGACGCTGCCGGAAGGCACGGAAATGGTGATGCCGGGCGACAACGTGACGGTCGACGTCGAGCTGATCGTGCCGATCGCCATGGAAGAGAAGCTGCGCTTCGCTATCCGTGAAGGCGGCCGCACCGTCGGCGCCGGCATCGTCGCCTCCATCGTCGAGTAACGACAAAACGGCTTGAGCCGTTTCGGCAGGGACATGGTCGCCCGTGTCCCTGCGATTTTTGAAAGAAGCGGCTAAGCGAACGAATTCAGAAGTTTGAGTGTGTGCCGTCGAAAGGCACACGGGAAACACGAGCAAGGACAAGTCGAATGAACGGCCAGAATATCCGCATCCGCCTCAAGGCGTTTGATCACCGGATCCTCGATGCCTCCACGCGCGAAATCGTGTCGACGGCCAAGCGCACCGGTGCGAGTGTGCGCGGGCCCGTGCCGCTTCCGACCCGGATTGAGAAATTCACGGTCAACCGGTCGCCGCACGTCGACAAGAAGAGCCGCGAACAGTTCGAGATGCGCACGCACAAGCGTCTTCTCGATATCGTTGATCCGACCCCGCAGACGGTTGATGCGCTGATGAAGCTCGATCTGGCCGCCGGCGTCGACGTCGAGATCAAGCTTTAAGAATCCCGGCGCAAGCCGAAATAACAAGGAAGGTACGTGGAGTTTCTCCAACGGCTTCCAGGAACAGGAAACCGGAAGGTGCGGATGCACCGGACGGGAACCCTTAACAAGAGGCGTGAACCGATGCGTTCAGGTGTGATTGCACAGAAAGTGGGAATGACCCGCGTCTACAACGACGCCGGCGAGCATATCCCGGTAACAGTTTTGCGGCTGGAGAACTGCCAGGTAGTGGCCCACCGCACCGAAGAAAAGAACGGCTATACCGCAGTTCAGCTGGGTGCCGGCCGTTCCAAGGTGAAGAACACGACGAAGGCTCTGCGCGGCCATTTCGCCGCTGCGAGCGTCGAGCCGAAGGCGAAGCTCGTCGAATTCCGCGTCACCGCTGACAACCTGATCGACATTGGCGCCGAACTGACGGCCGGCCATTTCGTCGCTGGGCAGCTGGTCGACGTCACCGGTACCACGATCGGTAAGGGTTTCGCCGGCGCCATCAAGCGTCATAACTTCGGCGGTCTGCGCGCCACGCACGGTGTATCGGTATCGCACCGCTCGCATGGTTCGACCGGTTCCAACCAGGATCCGGGCCGCGTCTGGAAGGGCAAGCGCATGGCTGGTCACATGGGCCAGACGCGCGTCACCACGCAGAACCTCGAAGTCGTATCGACCGACGAAGATCGCGGCCTGATCCTGGTCAAGGGCGCCGTCCCCGGCTCCAAGGGCGCATGGATCGTCGTTCGCGACGCAATCAAGTCGGGCACTCCGGAAGGCGCACCGCGCCCGGCCGCTGTGCGCGCCGCAGAACAGAAGTAAGGGAGCCGAATAATGGATCTCACCGTCAAAACCCTCGAGGGCAAGGACGCGGGAAAGGTTTCCCTTTCTGACGCCATTTTCGGCCTCGAACCCCGTGAAGACATCATCGCCCGCGTCGTCCGCTGGCAGCTCGCCAAGCGCCAGCAGGGCACGCACAAGGCCAAGGGCCGCGCCGAAGTCGCGCGCACCGGCGCCAAGATGTACAAGCAGAAGGGTACGGGCCGCGCCCGCCACCACTCCGCACGTGCTCCGCAGTTCCGCGGCGGTGGCAAGGCTCACGGCCCGGTCGTGCGCAGCCATGAGCACGACCTGCCGAAGAAGGTCCGGGCGCTCGGCCTGCGCCACGCGCTGTCGGCCAAGCTCAAGGCAGAAGAGATCATCGTCCTCGACGATCTCGTCGCCAACGAAGCAAAGACGAAGGCGCTCGCCGGCGCATTCGCCTCGCTTGGCCTGACCAACGCTCTGATCATCGGCGGCGCCGAGATCGAGAACAACTTCAAGCTCGCAGCCCAGAACATCCCGAATGTGGACGTTCTGCCGGTCCAGGGCATCAACGTTTACGACATTCTGCGCCGTGGCAAGCTGGTGCTTTCCAAGGCTGCTGTGGAAGCTCTGGAGGAGCGGTTCAAATGACGGATCTTCGCCACTACGACGTGATCGTGTCTCCCTCGATCACCGAAAAGTCGACGCTGGTTTCCGAACAGAACCAGGTCGTCTTCAACGTCGCCAAGGGCGCTTCGAAGCCTGAGATCAAGGCTGCAGTCGAAGCCCTGTTCGGCGTCAAGGTCACGGCCGTCAACACGCTCGTCCGCAAGGGTAAGCTGAAGCGCTTCCGCGGTTTCGCCGGAAAGCAGAAGGACGTCAAGAAGGCGATCATCACGCTCGCCGAAGGTCAGTCCATCGACGTCTCGACCGGTCTCTAACGGATAGGCCCATTAGGGTAAAAACCCAAAAGGGAACAAGAAAATGGCATTGAAAAGTTTCAATCCGACGACGCCGAGCCAGCGCCAGCTGGTCATCGTGGACCGCGCCGGCCTCTACAAGGGCAAGCCGGTCAAGGCGCTGACCGAGGGCCTGTCCTCCAAGGGCGGTCGCAACAACCTGGGCCGCATCACCGTCCGCTTCCAGGGCGGCGGTCACAAGCGGTCCTACCGCCTTGTCGACTTTAAGCGTCGCAAGTTCGACGTCGAGGGCACGGTCGAGCGTCTGGAATACGACCCGAACCGCACCGCCTTCATCGCGCTCGTCAACTACGCCGACGGCGAACAGGCCTATATCCTGGCGCCGCAGCGTCTTGCCGCCGGCGACAAGGTCATCGCTTCGGACAAGGCTGTCGACGTCAAGCCCGGCAACACCATGCCGCTGCAGTTCATTCCGGTCGGCTCCATCATCCACAATGTGGAAATGAAGCCGGGCAAGGGCGGTCAGATCGCCCGCTCCGCCGGAACCTACGCGCAGCTCGTCGGCCGCGACCAGGGCATGGCGATCCTTCGCCTGAACTCGGGCGAACAGCGCCTGGTGCACGGCTCTTGCCTTGCATCGATCGGTGCTGTATCGAACCCCGATCACGGCAACATCAATGACGGTAAGGCTGGCCGTTCGCGTTGGCGCGGCAAGCGCCCGCACGTACGCGGCGTCGTCATGAACCCGGTTGACCACCCGCACGGCGGTGGTGAAGGCCGTACCTCGGGTGGCCGTCACCCGGTTACCCCGTGGGGCAAGCCCACGAAGGGCAAGCGTACGCGCTCCAACAAGTCGACCGACAAGTTCATCATGCGCTCGCGGCACCAGAAGAAGAAGTAAGAGAGGAAGTCTCGAATGACTCGTTCAGTATGGAAAGGTCCGTTCGTTGACGGCTATCTTCTCAAGAAGGCTGAGAAGGTCCGCGAAGGCGGTCGTAACGAAGTGATCAAGATTTGGAGCCGCCGCTCCACGATCCTTCCGCAGTTTGTCGGCCTTACCTTCGGCGTCTACAACGGCAGCAAGCACGTCCCGGTCAGCGTCAACGAAGACATGGTCGGACACAAGTTTGGTGAATTCTCTCCGACCCGGACCTACTACGGTCATGGTGCGGACAAGAAGGCAAAGAGGAAGTAACAATGGGCAAGGCAAAAGCCGAACGCCGGCTGAAGGATAATGAGGCGCAGGCCATTGCGCGCACGATCCGCGTCAGCCCCCAGAAGCTCAACCTCGTTGCCGCGCTGATCCGCGGCAAGAAGGTCGACCGCGCTCTGGCCGAACTCGAATTCTCCCGCAAGCGCATCGCAGGCACCGTCAAGAAGACGCTTGAATCCGCGATCGCGAATGCCGAGAACAACCACGACCTCGACGTTGATTCGCTCATCGTCGCGGAAGCTTACGTTGGCAAGTCGATCGTGATGAAGCGCTTCCACGCCCGTGGTCGCGGTCGTGCATCGCGCGTCGAAAAGCCGTTCTCGCACTTGACGATCGTTGTTCGTGAAGTGGAAGCCAAAGGGGAGGCCGCATAATGGGCCAGAAGATTAATCCGATCGGTTTCCGTCTCGGCATCAACCGGACCTGGGACAGCCGTTGGTTCGCGGACAACGCCGAATACGGCCAGCTCCTGCACGAAGACCTGAAGATCCGCGCCTATCTCATGGAAGAGCTGAAGGCCGCCGGTATCGCCAAGGTCGTGATCGAGCGTCCGCACAAGAAGTGCCGCGTGACGATCCACTCGGCTCGTCCGGGTCTGATCATCGGCAAGAAGGGCGCCGACATCGAAAAGCTGCGCAAGAAGCTTTCCGAGATGACCAATTCGGAAACGCACCTCAACATCGTCGAAGTGCGGAAGCCCGAAGTCGACGCAACGCTGGTCGCCCAATCGATCGCCCAGCAGCTCGAGCGCCGCGTGGCTTTCCGCCGCGCGATGAAGCGCGCCGTTCAGTCGGCGATGCGCCTCGGCGCCGAAGGCATCAAGATCACCTGCGCCGGCCGCCTCGGCGGGGCGGAAATCGCTCGTACCGAATGGTATCGCGAAGGCCGCGTTCCGCTGCACACGCTGCGCGCCGACATCGACTACGGCACGGCAGAAGCCGAAACCGCTTTCGGTATCTGCGGCGTCAAGGTCTGGATCTTCAAGGGTGAAATCCTCGAGCACGATCCGATGGCTTCCGAGCGCCGTGCAAGCGAGAGTGACAACCAGGGCGGTGGCGGTCGCGACCGTCGTCGTGAAAACGCGTAACATTCGCGCGTGGCAGCCAATATCGGAGAAGTAAAAAAATGTTGCAGCCAAAGCGTACGAAGTATCGCAAGCAGTTCAAGGGCCGCATCAAGGGCGTAGCCAAGGGCGGTTCTGATCTTGCCTTCGGCGAATTCGGCCTCAAGGCTCAGGAGCCGAACCGCGTCAATGCGCGCGAGATCGAAGCGGCCCGCCGCGCGATCACCCGCCACATGAAGCGCGCCGGCCGGGTCTGGATCCGCGTGTTCCCGGACGTGCCGGTCACCGCCAAGCCGACCGAAGTCCGCATGGGTAAGGGTAAGGGTTCGGTTGAATACTGGGCATGCAAGGTCAAGCCCGGCCGTATGATGTTCGAGATCGATGGTGTCAACGAAGAACTCGCCCGTGAGGCACTTCGTCTTGGCGCTGCCAAGCTCTCTGTCAAGACGCGCTTCGTGCAGCGTATCGCAGAGTAAGGAGTGAAGCTCATGAAAGCCGCAGATGTTCGCGCTCTGAGCGCCGATCAGCTCAAGGAAGAGCTCGCCAAGCTGAAGAAGGAGCAGTTCAACCTGCGCTTCCAGAAGGCTACCGGCCAGCTCGAGAAGTCTTCGCGTATTGACGAAGTCCGCAAGGACATCGCACGCATCAAAACCATTGCCCGCCAGAAGGCGGCAGAAGCCAAGGCCTAAGGACCACAAAAAATGCCGAAACGCATTCTGCAGGGCACCGTCGTCAGCGACAAGAACGACAAGACCGTCGTCGTCAGGGTCGAGCGCCGCTTTGCGCACCCGATCCTCCAGAAGACCGTTCGTCGTTCCAAGAAGTACAAGGCTCACGACGAGAACAACCAGTACAAGGTCGGTGACGTCGTTTCCATCGAGGAATGCGCGCCGATTTCGAAGGACAAGCGCTGGACGGTCGTCTCCGCCCAGGCTTGATTTCTGCAGGTTTTGCCCGTCAGACCCTTGCGTCCCAGGCAAATATCTGTATGAAGCACGCAATTGAAGCAGAGGAACGCTCGAGTTCGGGCGTTCTTTTGCTTTGAGATAAGCACAATAAGCCGGGCGAGGGGGTTTCGACCCAACCGGCCTGGTAACAACAAGAAGGCGACCTGACATGATTCAGATGCAAACAAACCTCGAGGTGGCGGATAATTCCGGCGCACGTCGTGTCATGTGCATCAAGGTGCTGGGCGGCTCCAAGCGCAAATACGCGTCGATCGGCGACATCATCGTCGTTTCGATCAAGGAAGCCATTCCGCGCGGCCGCGTGAAGAAGGGTGATGTCATGAAGGCAGTTGTCGTTCGCACCGCGAAGGACATCCGCCGTCCGGATGGCAGCGTCATCCGCTTCGACACCAACGCAGCCGTTCTTATCGATAACAAGAAAGAGCCGATCGGCACCCGTATCTTCGGACCGGTTCCGCGCGAACTTCGCGCCAAGAACCACATGAAGATCATCTCGCTGGCTCCGGAAGTACTCTAAGGGAGCGTTGAGAGATGCAAAAGATTCGCAAAGGCGACAAGGTCGTCGTACTCACCGGTAAGGACAAGGGCCGTTCCGGCGAAGTCATCCAGGTCATGCCGAAGGAAGACAAGGCTGTCGTGCGTGGCGTCAATATGGTGAAGCGTCACCAGCGCCAGACCCAGAGCCAGGAAGCCGGCATCATCAACAAGGAAGCCCCGATCCACCTTTCGAACATCGCGGTCGCCGATCCGAAGGACGGCAAGCCGACCCGCGTCGGTTTCAAGATCGATGGTGACAAGAAGGTCCGCGTGGCCAAGCGTTCGGGAGAAGTGATCGATGGCTAAGACCGCTTATGAGCCGCGGCTCAAGAAGGAATATGTGGAGCGCATCCGCAAGGCGATGCAGGAGAAGTTCTCCTACGCCAACGAAATGCAGATCCCGCGTCTCGACAAGATCGTCATCAACATGGGTGTTGGCGAAGCGACCGGCGATTCCAAGAAGCCGTCCGTTGCTGCTGCCGACCTCGCTGCGATTGCCGGCCAGAAGCCGGTGATCACCCGCGCTCGCAACTCCATCGCTGGCTTCAAGCTGCGCGAAGGCATGCCGATTGGTGCCAAGGTTACCCTGCGCGGCGTTCGGATGTATGAGTTCCTGGATCGTCTCGTGAACATCGCTCTTCCGCGTGTTCGCGACTTCCGCGGTCTCAATCCGAAGTCCTTCGATGGTCGTGGCAACTTCGCCATGGGCGTCAAGGAGCACATTGTGTTCCCTGAGATCAACTACGACAAGGTTGATCAGATGTGGGGCATGGACATCATCGTTTGCACGACGGCAACTAACGACGACGAAGCGCGCGCTCTGCTTGCAGAGTTCAACTTCCCGTTCCGTCAGTAATCCGTAACGACAAGCGTAAAGAAGGATAACTGTTATGGCGAAAACGAGCGCAGTTGAAAAGAACAAGCGCCGCCGCAAACTGGTTGCCGGACAAGCCGCGAAGCGTGCGGCCCTCAAGGCAATCATCATGAACCAGTCTTTGTCGATCGAAGAGCGGTTCAAGGCCACCCTCAAGCTGGCAGAACTGCCCCGGGATGGGTCGAAGACCCGCATCCGCAACCGTTGCGAAGTGACCGGCCGTCCGCGCGCCTACTATCGCAAGCTTCGCATGTCGCGTATCGCGCTTCGCGAACTGGGCAATCTCGGCAAGGTGCCGGGCATCGTCAAGTCGAGCTGGTAAGGAGACGGGTACATGGCAATGACTGATCCTTTGGGCGATATGCTCACCCGTATCCGCAACGGCGCCGCTCGCCGCAAGTCGAGCGTGTCCACGCCGGCTTCCAAGCTTCGCGCGCGCGTTCTGGATGTCCTTCAGGCCGAAGGCTATATCCGCGGATATTCTGAAGTCGAGTTTGGCAACGGCAAGGCCGAGCTGAACATCGAACTGAAATACTACGAAGGCGCCTCCGTGATCCGTGAGATCTCGCGCGTCTCCAAGCCGGGCCGCCGGGTTTATGTCTCGGTCAAGTCCATTCCGCAGGTCGCGAACGGCCTCGGCATCACCATCCTTTCGACACCGAAGGGCGTGATGGCCGATCACCAGGCACGCGAACAGAATGTTGGTGGCGAGATTCTTTGCTCGGTCTTCTAAGACCGGGCAGGATCTCCATAGCGAACAGACAGGTATAACAATGTCTCGTATCGGTAAGAAGCCCGTTCAGGTTCCGGCAGGCGTCACGGCTAACGTCGATGGCCAGAAGGTAACGGCAAAGGGCCCGAAGGGCGAACTGTTCTTCGTCGCAAACGACGAAGTTTCGGTGAAGCTCGAAAACAATGCGGTTGTCGTTCAGCCGCTCAATGAAACCAAGGATGCTCGTGCAAAGTGGGGCATGTCCCGCACGATGATCGAGAACATCTTCAAGGGCGTAAAGGACGGTTACGAGCGCAAGCTCGAAATCAACGGCGTTGGCTACCGCGCGTCGATGCAGGGCAGGAACCTGCAGCTGGCGCTCGGCTTCAGCCATGACGTCGTCTACCAGGCGCCGGAAGGCATCACGATCGCTGTGCCGAAGCCGACGGAAATCGTCGTTTCGGGCATCAACAAGCAGCAGGTCGGCCAGGTAGCCGCGGAAATCCGCGAATACCGCGGCCCCGAGCCCTACAAGGGCAAGGGTGTCAAGTATGCCGAAGAGCGGATCGTCCGCAAAGAAGGCAAGAAGAAGTAAGGATCACGCGAAATGGCTAGCAGGAAAGATACTCTTGTGCGTCGCGCCAGCCGCGTGCGCCGTCAAATCAAGGCGGTCGCCAATGGCCGCCCGCGCCTGTCGGTTCATCGCTCGTCGAAGAACATCTATGCGCAGATCATCGATGACGTTGCCGGCAAGACGCTTGCCGCTGCCTCGACCCTCGAGGCAGATCTCAAGTCGTCATTGAAGACCGGCGCCGACACGGCGGCAGCTGCAGCCGTCGGCAAGCTCCTTGCCGAACGCGCTTCCAAGGCAGGCGTCAAGGACGTTGTCTTTGATCGCGGCGCCTTCATCTACCACGGCCGCGTCAAGGCGCTGGCCGAGGCAGCTCGCGAAGGCGGCCTGAACTTCTAAGGTTCGCCGCCCGGGCAGAGATGTCCGGGCGGATCCGCCTCGCAATTACCCGGTCGCTTCGGCTCGTCCGAGGCGACTTTCGTCAATCTGCCGATTGCACCCGGAAAAGAAAAAGGAAGAGGACAATGGCACAAGAAAGAAGAGGTTCTCGCGAAGATCGCCAGAACCGCGAAGAGCGCGACAGCGAATTTGTCGATAAGCTCGTCGCAATCAACCGCGTCGCCAAGGTGGTGAAGGGCGGTCGTCGTTTCGGTTTCGCCGCTCTCGTCGTCGTTGGCGACCAGAAGGGCCGCGTCGGCTTCGGCCATGGCAAGGCACGCGAAGTGCCGGAGGCCATCCGCAAGGCGACGGAAGCCGCCAAGCGCGACCTGATCTTCGTACCGCTGCGCGGCGGCCGCACGCTGCATCACGACGTTAACGGCCGCCACGGCGCCGGCAAGGTGCTGCTGCGCTCGGCCAAGCCCGGTACCGGTATCATAGCCGGTGGCCCGATGCGCGCCGTCTTCGAAACGCTCGGCGTTCACGACGTCGTTGCCAAGTCGACCGGTTCGTCGAACCCCTACAACATGGTTCGCGCCACCTTCGACGCGCTCAAGAACCAGATGCACCCGAAGGACATCGCGGCACAGCGCGGCATGAAGTACGCCGCGCTCCAGGCCCGTCGCGTTGCCGCCGGCGCTGCTTCCGAAGAATAAGGGAGCTGACAGATGGCTAAGAAAGAAGTTGCCAAGAAGACGGTTACCGTCGAGCAGATTGGTAGCCCCATCCGCCGTCCCGCCGTACAGCGTCAGACGCTCATCGGTCTGGGCCTCAACAAGATGCACCGGGTTCGCACGCTGGAGGACACTCCGGCCGTTCGCGGCATGATCCGGGCCGTCCAGCACCTCGTTCGCGTCGTCGACGAGAAGTGAGGGGGATCGAGATATGAAACTGAATGAAATCAAAGACAACGAAGGCGCAACCAAGAGCCGCAAGCGTCTTGGCCGCGGTATCGGCTCCGGTTCCGGCAAGACCGCCGGCCGCGGCGTGAAGGGCCAGAAGGCCCGTTCCGGCGTGGCGATCAACGGCTTCGAAGGCGGTCAGATGCCCATCTACCGCCGTCTGCCGAAGCGCGGCTTCAACAACATCTTCGCTTCGGAGTTTGTTGTCGTGTCGCTCGGCCGTATCCAGACGGCAATCGATGCCAAAAAGCTCGACGCCTCGAAGATCGTCGATGCGGCTGCCCTGAAGGCGGCCGGCGTCATCCGTCGCGAGAAGGATGGCGTTCGTGTCCTCGCCGACGGCGAGCTGAAGGCGAAGATTTCGCTCGAAGTCGCAGGCGCTTCCAAGCCGGCCGTCGAGAAGATCGAAAAGGCCGGCGGCTCGGTGAAGCTGCTGGCAGCCGCCGCTGCGGAATAATATGACTGATGAACCGCCCGGGGTGCTTCACGCCGGGCGGTTTTGCTCCCATATGTGAGCCTCACGTCCGAGGGCGGCGAATCACTTGCCGCGAAAGGGACACAACGGAAACCACGGTGAGGCATCCGATTGCAGCGACAATCGCCTCGCGCCCGGTTTTCATCGACGAAGACTTACTCTTGCCGGAACTGACCGGGTTTCTCCCGCTGTTTCCGAGACTTGGTACGCGGAGAATTGCATGGCTTCTGCAGCGGAACAGCTCGCCTCGAACCTGAATTTTTCGACTTTCGCGAAGGCGGAAGATCTGAAGAAACGGCTCTGGTTCACCCTCGGTGCGCTTCTGGTTTACCGTCTTGGCACCTATATCCCGCTGCCCGGCCTCAACCCGGCCGCGTTCGCCCAGGCCTTCCAGGGCCAGGCCGGCGGCATCCTCGGCCTCTTCAACATGTTCTCGGGCGGTGCAGTGGAGCGCATGGCGATCTTCGCGCTCGGCATCATGCCCTATATCTCCGCTTCGATCATCGTGCAGCTGATGACCTCGGTCGTCCCGGCGCTCGAACAGTTGAAGAAGGAAGGCGAGCAGGGCCGCAAGGTCATCAACCAGTATACCCGCTACGGCACGGTGCTGCTCGGCGCCTTGCAGGCCTACGGCATTGCCGTGGGTCTCGAGAGCGGTAGCGGCCTCGTCAACGATCCGGGCTGGTTCTTCCGGATTTCGACGGTGATTTCGCTGCTCGGTGGCACGATGTTCCTGATGTGGCTCGGCGAGCAGATCACTTCGCGCGGCATCGGCAACGGCATTTCGCTGATCATCTTCGCCGGCATCGTCGCCCATCTGCCGACGGCGCTTGCCGGAACCCTTGAGCTCGGCCGCACCGGCGCCCTCTCGACGCCGCTGATCCTGGCGATCATCGTCATGGTGGTTGCGGTCATTGCCCTAATCGTCTTCGTCGAGCGCGCCCAGCGCCGCTTGCTGATCCAGTATCCGAAGCGCCAGGTCGGCAACCGCATGTTCCAGGGCGACACGTCCCACCTGCCGCTGAAGCTCAACACCTCGGGCGTCATCCCGGCGATCTTCGCCTCGTCGCTGCTGCTGCTGCCCGCAACGCTTGCCGGCTTCGCCAATGCCGCGACGCTGCCCGGCTGGGCGACCGCCATCGTCGGGGCGCTGGCGCACGGCCAGCCGCTCTACATGTTCTTCTACGGCGCGATGATTGCCTTCTTCGCTTTCTTCTACACCGCGATCGTCTTCAATCCGAAGGACACAGCCGATAACCTGAAGAAGCACGGTGGCTTCATTCCGGGGATTCGCCCCGGTGAGCGCACGGCCGAATACATCGACTACGTGCTGACACGTATCACTGTAGTCGGTGCGATTTACCTGATTTTCGTCTGCATTCTGCCCGAAATCCTCATTTCGCAGACTGGTGTGCCGTTCTACCTTGGTGGTACGTCGCTTTTGATTGTTGTCAGCGTCACCCTTGATACGGTAGCACAGATCCAGGGTCACCTCATTGCCCAGCAGTATGAGGGGCTGATCAAGAAGTCGAAGCTGCGCGGAGGAAAGAGGGGACGATGAGACTTATTTTTTTGGGACCGCCGGGCGCTGGCAAGGGTACGCAGGCCAAGCTTCTGACGGAGAAATACGGCATCCCGCAGCTTTCCACAGGGGACATGCTCCGGGCCGCCGTTGCCCAGGCGACCGAGGTCGGCAAGCGCGCGAAAGCGGTCATGGATGCCGGCCAGCTGGTCTCCGATGAGATCGTCAATGAAATCGTCTCCGACCGCATCGACGCTGCGGACTGCGCCAAGGGCTTCATCCTCGACGGCTATCCGCGCACGGTTCCGCAGGCGATTGCGCTCGACCGGATGCTTGAGAGCAAAGGCCTGAAACTGGATGCGGTCATCGAGTTGAAGGTCGACGAGGCAGCCCTTGTCCGGCGCATGGAGAATCGCGTGGCGGAAACCGTTGCCGCCGGTGGCACGGTGCGCTCCGACGACAATCCCGAGGCCTTCAAAAAGCGGCTGACGGAATACCGGGAAAAGACGGCTCCGCTTTCGGACCATTATGCCCGCACCGGTCAGTTGAAGACCGTGGACGGGATGGCGGACGTGAGAGCGGTCACCGCCGAGATCGACAAGATTCTGGCATAGGCTGCGCCTTTGCCAAAATGGAAGCGCCGGGGAGTTGACTTTTCCGGGTGATTCCTCCAAAGACAGCGTCAACTCGCGACATGCGAAGCGATCGGCGCGGTCTTCAAAACAAGGAAGTCCGGGTACGGTCGTTTTTGACGTGTCTCGAACCTCAATTAACGTGCGGCTCTTCGAGGTCGCGTAACGAAGCACCTATTGCCGGATGGCAACTGGAACGCAAGGAGAATAGACGTGGCACGTATCGCTGGCGTCAACATCCCGACGGCAAAGCGCGTCGTCATCGCGCTGACCTATATTCATGGGATCGGACCGAAATTCGCGAAGGAGATCACCGAGAAGGTCGGCATCCCGGCTGACCGCCGCGTGCACCAGCTGACGGACGCCGAAGTCCTTCAGATCCGTGAGACCATCGACCGCGATTACCAGGTCGAGGGTGACCTGCGTCGCGAAACGGCGATGAACATCAAGCGCCTGATGGACCTTGGCTGCTACCGCGGCCTGCGTCATCGTCGCGGCCTGCCGGTGCGCGGCCAGCGTACGCACACCAATGCCCGTACCCGCAAGGGTCCGGCAAAGGCGATCGCCGGCAAGAAGAAGTAATTTCCCGAAAAGGGAAAGCGGGAGGCTGGCGTCCGCGCCGGCCTCCTTTTGCAGTTTGGGAAGGGCGATTTGTCCGACCTGTGCCGGACCGCTCGGTTCGGCGAAAACGTATGCGGAGCCGGCGTGCCGGTTCTGTGAAAATCGAAGTTGCAGGGCAGGGGACGACCAATCCTTTTCCCGGTGGAGCCGCTGGAATTACGGCGGTGCAGAGATCTAAGAAAGGGATCCTATGGCCAAGGAAGCCACCCGCGTTCGCCGCCGCGAGCGCAAGAACATCACGTCTGGCGTCGCGCACGTCAATTCGTCGTTCAACAACACGATGATCACCATCACCGACGCGCAGGGCAATGCAATCGCCTGGTCGTCCGCCGGTGCGAAGGGCTTCAAGGGTTCGCGCAAGTCGACCCCGTTTGCCGCTCAGATCGCCGCCGAAGACTGCGCCAAGAAGGCTCAGGAACACGGCATGAAGTCGCTGGAAGTGGAAGTTTGCGGACCGGGTTCCGGCCGTGAATCTGCCCTTCGCGCGCTGCAGGCCGCGGGCTTCATGATCACGTCGATCCGCGACGTGACGCCGATCCCGCACAATGGCTGCCGTCCGCGCAAGAAGCGCCGCGTCTGATCATTTGTATTCAAGATTCCGGTGAGGACGCGGATGCGTTCTCCCGGTCTTCGGGGCTCGGTTGCCACGATTGGATGGTGGCAACGAACGGAAGGCAGAAAACATGATCCAGAAAAATTGGCAGGAACTGATCAAGCCGAACAAGGTGGATTTCACCTCCTCCGGCCGCACCAAGGCAACGCTGGTGGCGGAACCGCTTGAGCGCGGCTTCGGTCTGACCCTCGGCAACGCGCTTCGTCGCGTGCTTTTGTCGTCGCTGCGCGGTGCGGCAGTCACCGCGGTGCAGATCGACGGCGTGCTGCACGAGTTCTCCTCCATCCCGGGCGTCCGGGAGGATGTGACGGACATCGTGCTCAACATCAAGGAAATCGCCATCAAGATGGATGGCGACGATTCCAAGCGCATGGTCGTGCGCAAGCAGGGCCCGGGCGTCGTGACGGCCGGTGACATCCAGACGGTTGGCGACATCGAGATCCTCAACCCGAACCATGTGATCTGCACCCTCGACGAGGGCGCCGAAATCCGCATGGAATTCACCGTCAACAATGGCAAGGGCTACGTGCCGGCTGAGCGTAACCGTTCGGAAGATGCGCCGATCGGTCTCATCCCGGTCGACAGCCTCTATTCGCCGGTCAAGAAAGTGTCCTACAAGGTTGAGAACACCCGCGAAGGTCAGGTTCTCGACTATGACAAGCTGACGATGTCGATCGAGACCGACGGCTCCGTCACCGGCGAGGACGCGATCGCCTTTGCCGCCCGCATTCTTCAGGACCAGCTGTCGGTCTTCGTCAACTTCGACGAGCCGCAGAAGGAAGCCGAGGAAGAAGCAGTCACCGAGCTCGCCTTCAACCCGGCGCTTCTCAAGAAGGTCGACGAACTGGAACTCTCCGTCCGTTCGGCCAACTGCCTGAAGAACGACAACATCGTCTATATCGGCGACCTCATTCAGAAGACCGAAGCGGAAATGCTCCGGACGCCGAACTTTGGTCGCAAGTCGCTCAACGAGATCAAGGAAGTTCTCGCTTCCATGGGCCTGCATCTCGGCATGGAAGTGCCGTCCTGGCCGCCGGAGAACATCGAAGATCTCGCCAAGCGTTACGAAGACCAGTATTAACCATTTAGACTGCGGGCGGATGCCTGCAAGTGAAGGAGAATAGCCATGCGCCACGGTAAAGCCGGCCGCAAGCTGAATAGAACCGCCAGCCACCGCAAGGCGATGTTCGCCAACATGGCAGCGTCGCTGATCGAGCACGAGCAGATCGTCACGACCCTGCCGAAGGCCAAGGAAATCCGCCCGATCGTCGAGAAGCTCGTCACGCTCGGCAAGCGCGGCGACCTGCATGCCCGCCGTCAGGCGATCTCGCAGATCCGCGACGTTGCTGTCGTCGCGAAGCTGTTCGACGCGATCGCATCGCGCTACGCCACCCGCAACGGCGGCTACCTGCGCATCATGAAGGCGGGCTTCCGCCAGGGCGACAATGCTCCGCTCGCCGTCATCGAATTCGTTGACCGCGATGTCGATGCCAAGGGCGCCAAGGATCGCGCTCGCGTCGCCGCCGAAGCGGAAGCAGCAGAAGCAGCCTGATAAAGGTAGCTTCCCAAACGATCTGAGGCGGCCGGGTGAGATTTCACCCGGCCGCTTTTTGCGTTGCAGGGTGAGGTCGTGTCCCTGCCGTCCGTTGCCGTTTCCACCGCAGGAACGGCGTTCGCACCGCCCGCCAGGCGAGCAAGAGCGTGACGAGGACGATGTAGAGCACTTGCTCCGGCCCTACGACCTTGACGGCCATGGCGAAATGCAGCGCGCCGGCCGCGGCGATCACATAGGCGAGCCGGTGAAGCTTGTTCCACCGCTGGCCGAGCTTGCGGATCGACCAATTGTTCGAGGTGAGCGCCAAGGGGATCAGCATGACCAGGGCCGCCATGCCGATGGTTATGAAGGGGCGGCGGGCGATGTCGGCGACGATGGCCGGGATGCGCAGCATCTGGTCGAGCAGCATGTAGGCGGTGAAGTGCATCAGCACGTAATAGAAGGCGAGCAGGCCGAGGGCGCGGCGGTATCTTAGCCAGTTGAGGCCGAAGAGATCGCGAAGCGGTGTGATCGTCAGCGTCGCCACAAGGAAACGCAGCGCCCACAGGCCAAGCAGGTGCTCGAATTCCTTGACGGCATTGCCAGGTAACCTGCCGGTTGCGCCGAGATGGAATGCCCATGCCGCGGGAATGAGGCCCAGCGCGTAGAGCGCCCAGACCGAGGGGCCGTGAAAGCGCTTGGGCAAGGCGGGTACGAAGGCCATGGTCAGAAGTTTACCCTGAGATCCATGCCGGAATACAGGCCCGCGACGTCGTCGGCATAGCCGTTATAGGGGAGGGTGTCGCGGCGATTGGAGCCGAAGAAGCCGCCTTCGCCGATCCGGTTTTCCGTTGCCTGGCTCCAGCGCGGGTGATCGACCGCCGGGTTCACATTGGCATAGAAGCCGTACTCATCCGGTGCGGCAAGGTTCCAGGTGCAAGGCGGCGGCGTTTCGGAAAGCGAAATGCGGACGATCGACTTGATTCCCTTGAAACCGTATTTCCACGGGACCACCAGCCGTATTGGCGCGCCGTTCTGGTTCGGCAGCGTCTTGCCATAAAGGCCGACGGAGAGAATTGTCAGAGGGTGGCGTGCTTCATCGAGCCGCAAGCCCTCGCGATAGGGCCAGGGCAGCGGCTGGAAGTAACCGGATTGGCCGGGCATCTCCTCAGGCCGCACCACCGTTTCGAATGCAACGTACTTCGCGCTGCCGAGCGGTTCGACCTTGTCGAGGAGACTTGCCAGCGGAAAGCCGACCCAGGGGATCACCATCGACCAGGCTTCGACGCAGCGCATTCGGTAGGTACGCTCTTCAAGCGGAAGGGCCAGCAGTTCTTCGAGGCCGAACTCCCGCGGCTTGCCGACGAGGCCGTCGACCTTCACCCGCCAGGGTGCCGGCTTGAAGCCGCCCGAATTGGCGGCGGGGTCGCCCTTTCCCGTGCCGAACTCATAGAAATTATTGTAGGAGGTCACGTCCTTTTCGGGCGTTAAGGCCTCCTCGACCTTGTAACGACTGCTCGAAGCCTTGAGCTCTGCCGCCTCGGCCAGGCCGGCCCCGCCGAGAACGAGGCCACCTGCAGCGGCGAGAAAGCGGCGGCGATCGAGGAAGAAGGGCTCCGGGGTGATTTCGGACGCGGCGATCCGCGGCGGGCGGTAGGCGGGCATGGTGCTTCCTCGACAGGGATTGAAAGCTGATCTCGGCCAGATGACCAGAGATTCGATCACCGGAAAAGATGGGGGAGACCACGTTTTCGTGCACGGCGCGTGAGCGGGAAAAGCGCCGCGATGATTTCATGGCAAGGCCGCGGGAAAAAGTCTGAAAAAGCGGTTGAAATCGCGAGCGTGCGTCATCATCGAGCGGCAGCCTCGCGTTTGCCTTTTTTGTTGCGAAATCCTATCTGAACTAGCGGCAATGAAAGGGAGAATGCTTCATGATTTTTGGCCGTCGAGCCCTGCCGGCTCTTGTTTTTGCGATTGCCATGTCGACACCGGCCGTAGCGCAGGACGCCAGGACCGTCCCCCAATCCCACACGGAAATGCAGCTCTCCTTCGCGCCGCTGGTCAAGCAGACCGCGAATGCCGTGGTGAATGTCTATGCCGAGCGGGTCGTCGAGCGGCGATCGATCGATCCATTCTTCGAGGAGTTTTTCGGCCAGCGCATGCCGAACCGCACGGAGAAGCAATCGTCGCTCGGCTCCGGCGTAATCGTCCGCCGCGACGGCATCGTCGTTACCAACAATCACGTCATCGAGGGGGCCGACGACATCAAGGTGGCGCTCGCCGACGGGCGTGAGTATCCGTGCAAGATCGTCCTCAAGGACGACCGACTCGACCTCGCGGTCCTCAAGATCGAAGCAGATGGTCCTTTTGACGTCATCCCGATCGGTGATTCGGACGCAGTGGAGGTCGGCGACCTCGTGCTGGCGATGGGCAATCCGTTCGGGGTCGGGCAGACGGTGACGAGCGGCATCGTTTCGGCGCTTGCCCGCAACCAGATCTCCAACGGAGATTTCGGTTTCTTCATCCAGACCGACGCGGCGATCAATCCGGGCAACTCTGGCGGTGGACTGATCAACATGAAGGGTGAGCTGATCGGCATCAACACCGCGATCTTTTCGCGGGGCGGGGGATCGAACGGCGTGGGGTTCGCCATCCCCGCAAATCTGGTCAAGGTCTTCGTCGCCTCCGCGGAGGGCGGCGGCGGTTCCTTCGTCCGTCCCTTCGTCGGCGCGACTTTCGAGCCGGTTACCTCCGATGTCGCCGAGGCGCTCGGACTCGATCGTGCCCGCGGCGCCCTGGTGGCTGCCGTCCAGCCGGACGGACCGGCGGCAAATGCCGGCATGAAGCCGGGGCAGGTGGTGACGGCTGTAAACGGTATTTCGGTGGAGCATCCGGATGCCCTCGGCTACCGTTTGACGACCGTCGGCATCGGCCATGAAGCGCGCGTGACAGTGAGCGAACACGGCGAGGCGCACGACATCACCCTGAAGCTGGAGCAGGCGCCGGAAACCGCGCCGCGCGACGAACGGCTGATCGAGGGGCGGAACCCCTTTGCCGGCGCCGTCGTCGCCAATCTTTCGCCGCGCCTTGCGGATGAGCTGCGCATGCCGACGTCGCTCAAGGGGGTCGTCGTGACCGAGGTCAACCGCGGCTCGCCGGCGGCGCGCATTGGCCTCGAGCCGAAAGATATCGTACGCTCCGTCAATGGAACGCCGATCGACAACTCGAAAACGCTGGAAAGCGTCGTTGCCGAAGATGCCTCGTTCTGGCGCGTTGAGATCGAGCGCGACGGCCAGCTTATCAGACAGTTCTTCCGATGAGCGACCTCTTTTCCCCCGTTGAACCGCCGGAGATGGCCTCGGCAAGACCGCTGGCCGATCGGCTGCGGCCGCGCACGCTCGCCGAAGTGACCGGGCAGGAGCACTTGACGGGGGCGGACGGCGCCCTGACGCGGATGATCGCCTCTGGCTCGCTCGGTTCGATGATCTTCTGGGGACCGCCGGGCACCGGGAAGACCACCGTCGCCCGGCTGCTTTCGGGAGAGGCCGGTCTCGCCTTCGAGCAGATCTCGGCGATCTTTTCCGGCGTCGCCGACCTGAAGAAGGTTTTCGAGTCGGCGCGCGCCCGACGCATGTCGGGACGCCAGACCTTGCTCTTCGTCGATGAGATCCATCGCTTCAACCGCGCCCAGCAGGACAGTTTCCTACCGGTGATGGAAGACGGGACCGTCATTCTGGTCGGCGCCACCACGGAGAATCCGTCATTCGAACTCAACGCCGCGCTCCTGTCGCGGGCGCGGGTGCTGACGTTTAAGCCGCATGACGAGGCGAGCCTCGAGGAACTCCTGAAGCGGGCGGAGCAAACGGAAGGTAGGCCGTTGCCGCTCGACGAGGACGCCCGGGCGAGCCTGATCCGCATGGCGGATGGTGACGGCCGGGCCGTGCTGACGCTGGCCGAGGAGGTGTGGCGGGCGGCGCGCAAGGACGAGATATTCGACGCCGAAGCGTTGCGGGAAATCGTCCAGCGCCGCGCGCCGGTTTACGACAAGGGCCAGGACGGCCACTACAATCTGATTTCGGCGCTCCACAAGTCGGTTCGCGGATCCGATCCGGATGCGGCGCTCTATTACCTCTGCCGGATGTTCGATGCGGGCGAGGATCCTTTGTATATCGGCAGGCGGCTGGTGCGCATGGCTGTCGAGGATATCGGCCTTGCCGATCCGCAGGCGCTGGTGATCTGCAACGCCGCCAAGGATGCCTATGACTATCTCGGTTCGCCCGAAGGGGAACTGGCGCTGGCGCAAGCCTGCGTCTATGTCGCCACCGCGCCGAAATCGAACGCCCTCTACACGGCCTACAAAGGGGCGATGCGCGCCGCCAAGGAAAACGGCTCGCTGCTGCCGCCGAAGCATATTCTCAACGCCCCGACCAAGCTCATGAAGGGGGAGGGCTACGGCGAGGGCTACCGTTACGATCATGACGAACCGGATGCCTTTTCCGGCCAGGACTATTTCCCCGAGAAAATGGGGCGCAGGATCTTCTATGATCCTCCGGAGAGGGGCTTCGAACGGGACATCCGCAAGCGGCTCGAATGGTGGGCGAAACTGCGCCGCGACCGGAACTCATGACGAGCCGTGCCGTCGGCGCAGAGCAGTTTTGCCGGCCAGCCGCTTGCTGCCCTCACCGCTTTGTGGCACAGAGATCCAAGTTGCAGACGGCTGCACGGGCGCGATCCTGATCGACCCGAACACCCGCGGGGACGGCCTCGCTCCAGATGAAGGAGCCTGACATGGCCTGGTTCACTCTGCTTCTCGCCGGACTTCTCGAAATCGGCTGGGCAATCGGCCTCAAATACACCGACGGATTTACCCGTCTGACGCCGACCGTGCTGACGGTCGGTTCGATGATCCTGAGCGTCGTCCTGCTTGGAATTGCCGTTCGCACACTGCCGCTCGGCACGGCTTACGCGGTCTGGACCGGCATCGGCACGATCGGCACGGTGGTGCTCGGCATCGTCCTCTTCGCCGAGCCGATGACCGTCGTACGCCTCGGCTGCATCGGCCTGATCGTCGCCGGCATCGCCGGCCTGAAGCTGGCGGCCTGATCCACCGTAAGACGCCTGCCGTAATGCCAGGCGCCTTGCCCCCTATTTCAACGTGTCGAGCACCGCAGTCGCCGCCTGCATTTCCTGCCAGCGGTTCTCGCGCCGTTGGAAGGCCTCTTCGTCGGTGCCCCAGTGCTCGATCTGCCAATCCTCGTCGACATGGGCGGCGCTCCAGGCCTCTTCTGCCGAGAGCCGGCCCATGCCGAAGGCAAGCGCAAGCAGTGCCGATCCGGTCAACGTGGTGATCGTGTGCAGGCAGGCGAGGCCGAGCGGCGTTGCGAAGGCGCGCAAGCCTTCCGCATAGGCGGAAATCGCCTCGTGCGGCTGATCCTGATGAATGACGCCCTCGGCAAGGATGAAGCGTGCGCCGAGCGAATGGGCGGCCCAATCGAGAACGGGGTTCCAAACGGCGTTCTGCCGTTCCACAAGTCCTGTCGGGCTGTCGGCGCGATAGCAGAGAAGGTCGGTGCCGGCGAACCGTACGATATCGTCGAAGACTGCGCGCTGGTCGACCGCCACGCCGTCGATGGCGGTGTTGACGATGCGGGTCAGCGGCATGGCCGAAGGGTCGATGATCTCCGCCTGTGCATCCCATTCGACGGCGAGCAGTTCGGCGAGCTTCGCCGTCGGGACGGCGAGCGGCCGCTTTGCCGGCGTGCGGACGGATCGCCCGTCGAGCAATACCGCGTGCCCGCCGCCCTCGGCCGCGGCGACGCCGACCGACTTGTAGAAACGTTTGGCAAGCGGCTTCTGCATCTGGATCTGGGCGCGGCGCACCGGATCCTCGTGGCTGAGCGCTCCGCTCAATTCGTCGCGAATATCAGGCATGGTTCAATTCCATCCATTCGATGATGTCTGCCGGTACCCGGGCGATGTGGTCGGCGCCCGCCTCGATCAGCGCCGGAACGCTGGCATAGCCCCAGGAAACACCGAGGGCGGCGGCCCCGGCCGCCTTCGCCATCTGCATATCGTAGATCGCATCGCCGATGACAATCGTATCCTTCGGATCGACGCCCGCCTCGGCACAGCATTCCATCACCATTGCCGGATGTGGCTTCGACGGGCAATCGTCCGCCGTTCGCGAGACGAAGAAAAGCTTGTCGAAGCCGTGGGTGGCGGCAATGTGCTGGAGCCCTCGCCGCGACTTTCCGGTGACTGCGCCGATCAACAGCTGCTCGCGGGCGGCCAAGGCTTGCACCATCTCGGCAATCCCGGGAAACAACGCTTCCTGATGGATCCGTTCGCCGCGCACCGAGCTGAAGATGCCCTTGTAATGGGTCGTCATCGCGGCGGCGCGCGGGTCGATGTGATCCTGGCCCAGCAACCGGGCGATGGCGATGTCGAGCGTCAGCCCGATGATTGCGCGCGTCGCCAAGGCCTCCGGCCGGGGAAGATCGAAGGCCTCGAAGGTGCGGCTCATGACCTCATGGATGAGGCCGGCGCTGTCGACCAGCGTTCCGTCGCAATCGAAGAGCACCAGCTTCATCAATCGTCCTCGCCGGCGGCGTTCTCGTCGAGGCCGAGCAAGTTCCAGCTCTGCACCATATGCGGCGGCAAGGGCGCCGTGATCTTCAGGCGTCCGCCATTCGGATGCGGGATGTCGATAAAGCGGGCATGCAGGTGTAGCCGGTTCTGGATGCCGCCGGGGAAGGTCCAGTTGATGTCAGCTTCGAAATATTTCGGGTCGCCGATGATGGGATGGCCGATATGGGCGGCGTGGACGCGCAGCTGATGCGTGCGGCCGGTATAGGGTTCCATTTCCAGCCAGGCGAGGTTCTGGCCGGCCTGCTCGATAATCCGATAGTAGGAAATAGCGTGGTCGGCGCCTTCGTCGCCATGCTTGGCGATCCGCATACGATCGCCGTCCGGCGTCTGTTCCTTGACGAGCCAGGTGGAGACGCGGTCCTCGCGCTTGCGCGGAACGCCCTTGACCA
The DNA here is from genome assembly GCF_002944405.1 of Sinorhizobium fredii. NCBI lineage: Bacteria > Pseudomonadati > Pseudomonadota > Alphaproteobacteria > Hyphomicrobiales > Rhizobiaceae > Ensifer > Ensifer fredii. Next base: position 1,521,821 of record NZ_CP024307.1, read on the forward strand.
GGGACCAGTAGATCTTCCTGGTGTCGCGCTCACGAAAAGCGGCCGTCAGCTGCTGTGCCGCACCGCGCGTCCGGGCAATGACGAGCACGCCGGACGTGTCCCGGTCCAGCCGATGGACGAGGCGCGGCTTTTCGCCCTTCTGGTTCGTCCAGGCCTCGAGCATCTTGTCGATATGCCGGCTGACGCCGGAACCGCCCTGGACTGCCAAGCCCGCCGGCTTGTTGAGCACGATGACCTTGGCGTCCTCGTGCAGCACCATGCGCGACAGCAGCTCTCCGTCCGAGGAATGGCGCAGGTCCCGCCCGCCGATCGGGCCCGATTTGGTAACCTTCGCATCGACGCCAAGCGGCGGAACGCGGATCGTCTGGCCAGGCTGTACGCGCGTGTCGGATTTTGCCCGCGCGCCGTCAACGCGGATCTGGCCGGAACGAAGCAGCTTCTGCAACGGACCGAAGCCCAAGCCCGGATAATGCACCTTGAACCAGCGGTCGAGGCGCATGCCCGCCTCGTCACCGTCCACCTGTCTGTGTTCTATGCCTGCCATCTGCCGCGATCCGCTTCCAGTGTTTCAAGCAAAGGCTCTAGACCATTGCGGTCGTCAGGGCCAGTCCGGCGAGAGAACACGACACCATTCATTAAGCGCCCGCCGCTACTGTCGTAGCGATGTCTCATATAGGTCCGGTCGATTGTGATGGCGAAGCAAGCCCTGAACTTCACGCACTATGATCTCAAGGCCCAGCGCGCCGGGACGCGGGTCGAGATCACCCTGTCGGCCGTTGCCAATGTTCGCCTGATGACCGACGTCAATTTCACGCGCTACAAGGAAACGCTGAAGCATCAGTTCTTCGGCGGCGTAGCGCGGAAATCGCCTCTGCGGATGACGATTCCCGAGACCGCGCACTGGCACCTCGTTATCGACACCGAAGGCCATCACGGCCTTGCGGATTCGAGCGTACGGGTGATCGAGTCTGCCGGCCAGCCGCGATTCCAGCCGGCGTCATGACGGCGCTCAGCCGAGCCTTTCGGCGTGCCACCTCAGATGATCGTCCATGAAGGTCGAGATGAAATAATAGGAGTGGTCGTAGCGCTCGTGCATGCGAAGCGTGAGGCCGATGCCGGTGCCGTTGACCGCCTCCTCGAAGAGCCAAGGCCTCAGACCGTTTTCGAGGAAGCCGTCGGCCTTACCCTGGTCGATGAGGAATTCCGGGAAGCGCGCCCCGTCCTCGACGAGAGCGCAGGCGTCGTATTTTCGCCAGACGGCTTTGTCCGAGCCGAGATATTTCTCGAAGGCGCCGACGGACCAGTCGGCGGAAGAGGGGGCGACGATCGGGGCGAAGGCCGAGCAGCTCCTGAAGCGCTCGGGGTTCTTGAGCGCGATGGTCATCGCGCCATGGCCGCCCATCGAATGGCCGAAGATGCCTTGCCGGTCCATGTCGGCGCGAAACTGCTCGCGGATCAGGGCCGGCAGTTCCTCGGTGATGTAGCTGTACATCTGATAGTGCTCGGCCCAGGGCGCTTGCGTCGCATCGAGATAGAAGCCGGCGCCCTTGCCCATCTGCCAGTTCGTCAACTCGTCGGCGACGTCGGCACCGCGCGGGCTGGTATCCGGACAAACGACGATCAGACCGAGCTCCGAGGCCAGGCGGCGATATTCCCCCTTTTCCATGACATTGGCATGGGTGCAGGTGAGGCCGGAGAGATACCAAAGAACCGGGCGCGGTTCGCTGGTCGCCTGCGGCGGCACATAGACGGCAAAGGTCATTTTGCCCTTGCAGGCCTTGGAGTCATGGGCGAAGACGCCCTGCATGCCGCCGAAGGCGGTATTCTGCGAGATGATTTTCATCGAATTCTCCGTGTAGTCATGGCGTGCCGCCGGCAAGCTGCACCGCGGCATTGACCGCGGCTGCGACGAGCACCGTGTTGAAGAAGAACGAAACAATCGCATGCATTAGGTTGACGCGCCGCATCGCCGTCGTCGTGATGGCGACGTCGGAGGTCTGCGCGGTCATTCCGATGACGAAGGCGAAATAGAGGAAGTCATAGCCGCCCGGCGCGTTCGTCTCCGGAAAGGCAAGCCCGCGCGACGCCGGATCGCCGCCATCGGCGCGGCGGTTCGCGAGCCAGTAAAGATGCGCGTAATGCAGCGCCGCCATCGTGTGAATGGTAGCCCATCCAAGCGTGACCGAGGCGAAGGCAAGGATCAGTTCGGCTGCGCCGCCGTCATCGGCGCGATTGAGCGCGACGAACAGCGCGACCAGCGAGACTGCGGCGGCCAGGAGCGTCACAAGAAAGATGATCGGCTCCGGTTCGCCCGTGTCGCGCGCATTCGCCTCGAGATAGCTTCCGGTGAGTTTCGGCAGGCGGAAGGCCGTTATCGTCAAATAGATGCAGAAGAAGGCGATGGCGGCGATCTCGATCGCCTCTTCGCGAAATAAAGCATGCCCAAGCGGCGCACTGACAAGGGCACCGGCAAGCGCCAGGTAAAATGGCCAGTGTCTCAGCCGATTTGATGTCATTCGCCACTCACGCTGCCGTTCCGCGCCTCACCTTTTGACGCGACGGCAGAGCCGGTCAAGAGTTTCGAGAAAGGCCGAGCGGTCTCGTGCGCTGAAAGAGGCGTTATAGCCCTTGCTTTCGCCCGTCTCCCGCAGGTGCGCACCAAGATCGCGCATCGCGGATGCCATGCCGATGTTCGTCTTGTCGAAGACGCGGCCGGTAGGGCCGGTGACGAGCGCGCCCGCGGTGACGCAGCGCCCGGCAAGCGGAACGTCGGCGGTGATGACGATGTCGCCTTCGCCCGCGTGCTCGGCGATCCAATTGTCCGCGGCGTCGAAGCCGGCCGACACGATGACGTTGTGCACCATCAGGTCACGCGAGGGCCGCAGGCCCGAATTGGCGACGAGGGTAACTTCGAAGCCGTGGCGTTCTGCCACCTTGAGGATTTCCGCCTTCACTGGGCAGGCATCGGCATCGACATAGATCATGATTGCGATTCGCTGCAGCCGCGGAAGCGCCGGATTTCAAGTGATTCCGGCGCTTGCCTGATTCTTGATGTAAACTCAGTAGAGCACGACCGAACGGATGCTCTCGCCCGAATGCATCAGCTCGAAGCCCTTGTTGATCTCGTCGAGCGGCATGGTGTGGGTGATCATCGGGTCGATCTCGATCTTGCCCTCCATGTACCAGTCGACGATCTTCGGCACGTCGGTGCGGCCGCGGGCGCCGCCGAAGGCGGTGCCCATCCATTGGCGGCCGGTGACCAGCTGGAACGGCCGGGTGGAAATCTCCTGGCCGGCGCCGGCGACGCCGATCACCACCGACTTGCCCCAGCCGCGATGCGAGGCCTCCAGCGCCTGGCGCATCACCTTCACATTGCCGGTGCAGTCGAAGGTGTAGTCGGCGCCGCCGATCTGGTCGGCGCCGCGCTTCGTCATGTTGACCAGATGGGCGACGATGTCGCCGTCGATCTCGGTCGGGTTGACGAAGTGGGTCATGCCGAACTTCTCGCCCCAGGCCTTCTTGTCGTTGTTCAGATCGACGCCGATGATCATGTCGGCGCCGGCAAGCCGAAGTCCCTGGATGACGTTCAAACCGATGCCGCCGAGACCGAAGACGATCGCGGTCGAGCCCATCTCCACTCGTGCCGTGTTGACCACCGCGCCGATGCCGGTGGTGACGCCGCAGCCGATATAGCAGATCTTGTCGAACGGAGCGTCCGGATTGACCTTGGCGAGCGCGATCTCCGGCAGCACGGTGAAGTTGGCGAAGGTCGAGCAGCCCATATAGTGGTGGATCTTGTCCTTGCCGATCGAGAAGCGCGATGTGCCGTCCGGCATGACGCCTTGGCCCTGGGTGGCGCGGATGGCGGTGCAGAGATTGGTCTTGCGGCTGAGGCAGGAGGGGCAGGCGCGGCATTCCGGCGTATAGAGCGGAATGACATGGTCGCCCTTCTTCACGCTCGTGACGCCGGGGCCGACATCGACGACGATGCCGGCACCCTCATGGCCGAGGATCGCCGGGAACAGCCCTTCCGGGTCGGCACCCGAGAGGGTGAAATCGTCGGTGTGGCAGATGCCGGTGGCCTTGACCTCGATCAGCACCTCGCCGGCCTTCGGGCCCTCGAGCTGAACCGTCATGATTTCCAGCGGCTTGCCGGCCTGAACGGCTACAGCGGCGCGTACGTCCATTTTTCTTCTCCCTCGAATTTCCGCAACTGTTCGGCGATCGTCCTGCAATCGTCAATACAACGGCAGGCGATGCGCGTAAGCTGAAAATACATGACCTATCGGAAATTTTCCTCGATCCGTTCCAGTTCGCTCTCGAGCGCCGCGATCGCTTCGCCCGTTTGCTCGTGGAGCCTTTTGACGAGCTCGAGTTGCTCGCGAAGCGCGGCATGCGAATGAGACGGCCCGTCGTCAGGGGCACGGCCGATCCCGGCAATCAGCCAGGCTGGCGTGACGCCGAGGATGGAGGCGAGCATGAAGAGCCGGTTTGTGCGGGGCTCGGCACGATCGCGCTCCCAGGCGGATATCGTTTCGCTGCGCACGCCGAGCCTGCTTGCCAGTTCCTTGATCGAAAGCCTTGCCGCGTCGCGCGCTCTCCAGATACGGCCGCCCAGCGTGTCGCCGTCTCCTGTTTGGCGCAGGCGCGCGATCACGGTTTCGGTGGATAAGCGCATGGTTCGCTCTCCTCTTCACCTGACATCTCTACCGCCCGCACGGTGACGGAATGCCTGCGGGGCGAAGCTGGGCCGAGCTTATCGGTATTCCTTCCCGGGCGGAGCACCTCGGAGCGGCATAAACACAGCCAAATGCGGCTCGTTCCGGGCCTGGCGATTCTCCGCTGCCGGGCGTTGAAACCGCGATGAAACAGGTTAGGCTCAGGTCCGACCTTCAGCATCGAACTGGAATCGCCCTTGAACGGATTCGCACAAACGGCCGCCGCTCCGCGCAGCGCGGTGACGCAAGGCGTGACGATCATGCTGTTCGCCATGCTCGTCCTGCCCTGCATGGATGCCATCGCGAAGTACATGGCGGTTTACGAGGGCATGTCGCCGGGGCAGGTGACCTTCTACCGCTTCTTCTTTCAGCTCGTCTCGGTCGTGCCGCTGCTGCTGACGGCGGGCGGGCTGCGGGCGATCTATCCGAAGCGGCTTTGGCCGAACCTTTTGCGCGGCGTGCTGCTTGCTTCGGCCGCCCTGCTGTTCTTCGTATCCGTGAAATACATGCCGCTTGCCGATGCCTTCGCGATCTATTTCGTCGAGCCCTTCATCCTCACCTGTCTGTCAGCACTGATCCTGCGCGAGAGGGTCGGCTGGCGGCGATGGACCGCGATCGCCGTCGGCTTCGGCGGTGCGATGATCGTCATCCAGCCGAGTTTCGCCGTCTTCGGCCCGACCGCGCTGCTGCCGATGGTCTGCGCCTTCCTGTTCGCCTGTTACCTCTTCCTCAACCGGGCGGTCGGCAGCGCCGATTCGCCGCTCGCCATGCAGACGACCGCCGGAATCGGCGGGGCGCTCTTCATGGTGGCGGTCATCGCGGTCGGCAATGGCATGGGTGGAGTCGATTTCGAGCCGGCGCTGCCGCGATCGGGTCTCGGCTGGATACTCGTGATCGCTCTCGGCACGATTTCGGGCTACGGCCATCTGCTCGTCGTGAAGGCCTTCCGCCTGGCGCCGCTGTCGCTGCTGGCGCCGTTCCACTATTTCGAGATCGTTTCGGCGACGGCGCTCGGATATCTTGTGTTCGGTGATTTTCCGACGCCGTCCAGATGGCTCGGCATTGCCGTCATCGTCGGCTCCGGGCTTTTCATCATCTGGCGCGAGAGAGAAGGACGGAAGCCCGATTAACAGGAGTTCGGTTATTGGTTATCGCTGCGGGTCGGTCCGAAAACCGCCTCGAAGGCCTTCCTGATCCGTATGTCCACGTCGGGCATCATAACCGGAAGACCCAGATCGACGAGGCTGGTCACGCCATAGTCGCGAATGCCGCAGGGTACGATGCCGTCGAAATGGTCGAGATCGGGATCGACGTTCAGCGAGAAGCCGTGGAAGCTTACCCACCTGCGCAGCCGGATGCCGATGGCGGCGATCTTGTCCTCGGCCATCGACCCGTCGGGAAGCGGCGGCTTTTCCGGCCGGCGAACCCAGACGCCGACACGATCCTCCCGGCGCTCACCCTTGACGTTCATCGAATCGAGCGTCCCGATGACGACGCTTTCAAGGGCGGCGACGAAACCGCGCACGTCCTGGCGGCGGCGCTTCAGGTCGAGCATCACATAGACGACCCGCTGACCCGGGCCGTGATAGGTGTATTCGCCGCCGCGACCGGTTGCAAATACGGGGAAGCGTCCGGGCGTTACCAAGTCGGTGTCATTCGCACTTGTCCCGGCAGTGTAGAGGGGCGGGTGCTCGACCAACCAGACCAGTTCGTCGGCCGTGCCGTCCGCTATCGCGGCCGCCTCCCGCTCCATCGTCTCGACTGCCTGTGGATAGTCGACGAGGGAGGGAGCGATGCGCCAGCGCACCGGCGGCGATTCCGGCACCGCAAACATGGTCTGGCTGAGATTTTCACGCTGCATGGGAAAGCCCGTTTGGTAATTTTTTCCGGCCTGTACATGGGGCCGCGCGCGGCAAGAGTCCAGCGTTTCCAGTGCTTCGCGGAGGGGGCGGGGAAATAGTTCCGTTTCCCGTCAAATTTCTGTCGTCTTACCCTTGTGCACCCTGAATCCTTTTGCTACATGCAGCCCCGCCGACGCAATCGGCACCTACCACGATGCGGTCGTGGCGGAATTGGTAGACGCGCAGCGTTGAGGTCGCTGTGGGGCAACCCGTGGAAGTTCGAGTCTTCTCGACCGCACCATCAAGATTAAGAAGGCCCCGTAACCTGATGGTTGAACGGGGTTTTTATTTTTCAGGTATTCGCCGCCGGAGGCGATCGACAGGCTCGGTTGCCAAATCGCCGCGGCGCGCACTGCTCCCTCCGGGCGTCGTTTCCCTCCCGGAATCGTTAGACAGCGCCCGGCTAGGCTACTCACGATGTCACCGTCCCTACACAACATTGTTTACCGCTAAATTCGTGAAATCCTAAAAAAAAAGTCGGCGAAAGGCCGGGTTTTGGTTATGCTCTTATTGTCATGACGGATTCGCGAGAAGCGCCGGCATGATGGGGTGACAGAGCGACGAGTCTTGCGGAATGGCGTCCTCGATCCTTGGATTAAGGCGCCGATCGATCGGTCCCGAACTGATGTGCGGATGTCGTCGTGAGCTGCTGCTTCGGCATCCGCTTGTAGTGCCGGTTAAGAAGGAACTTTGAAGTCAGGAAACCGTTCACTTGAAGCAATAGCCGATTGGCAGCGATCCCGGTTCAACCAAGCGGCTTGCCGCGGGAGAGCACGATGCAAAGGAGTGAATCTGACGTCTTCGACCTCTTTTCGGAGATCTATTCGAGTGCAGCGCAAGAAGAGATAAGTCTACAGGAATATCTCCTCGCATGTCGCGACGACAAGAGCATGTATGCCACCGCGCAGGAGCGGATGGTGGATGCCATTGGAGAGCCGGTTCTCGTCGATACCAGTGCTGACGAGCGTCTCGGCCGAATCTTCGCCAACCGAACCATCAAAATTTATCCGGCCTTCTCCGATTTCTTCGGCATGGAAGACACGATCGAGCGGATCGTCGGTTACTTCCGCTACGCTGCCCAGGGTCTCGAGGAGCGCAAGCAGATTCTCTACCTGCTCGGTCCGGTCGGCGGCGGTAAGTCGTCGCTTGCGGAGCGGCTGAAGAAGCTCATGGAGCAGCGGCCGATCTATACGCTCATGGTCGACGGCAAGATCAGCCCGGTCTTCGAGTCGCCCCTGGGCCTGTTTCACCCCGAGCGCATGGCCGACCTGCTCGAGGACAAATACGGTATCGCAAGGCGACGGCTGACCGGCCTGATTTCGCCCTGGGCCTCAAAGCGGCTCGACGAGGTCGGCGGCGACATATCGAAATTCAGCGTCGTCAAGCTGACCCCCTCGCGCCTGCGTCAGATCGGCATCGCCAAGACAGAGCCCGGCGACGAGAACAACCAGGACGTCTCCTCGCTGGTCGGTAAGGTCGACATCCGGCAGCTGGAAAATTACAGCCAGGCGGACCCGGATGCCTATTCCTATAGCGGCGGCCTCAACCGCACCACGCAGGGCCTGCTGGAATTCGTGGAGATGTTCAAGGCCCCGATCAAGGTCCTGCACCCGCTGCTGACGGCGACCCAGGAGGGCAGCTACAACGGCACGGAAAACTTCGGTGCCTTCCCCTATCAGGGCACGATCCTGGCGCACTCCAACGAATCGGAGTGGCTGCAGTTCAAGAACAATCGCAACAACGAGGCGTTCCTCGACCGCATTCTGGTGGTCAAGGTTCCCTATTGCCTGCGCGTCACCGAAGAGAAGATGATCTATGAGAAGCTTCTCCGCGAGAGCGAGCTCTTCAACAATCCGTGCGCGCCCGAGGTGCTGGAGATCCTGAGCCGCTTCACGGTTTCCACCCGGCTCGTCCCCCATGAGAACTCGTCGCTCTACACGAAGATGCGTGTCTATGACGGCGAGAACCTCAAGGATGTCGATCCGAAGGCGCGCTCGGTCCAGGAATATCGCGATGCCGCCGGCGTCGACGAAGCCATGACCGGTGTCAGCACGCGCTTCGCCTTCAAGGTCCTGTCGGAAACCTTCAACTACGATACGAAGGAAGTCTCGGCCGATCCCGTCCACCTGATGTACATCATGGAACAGGCCATCAAGCGCGAGCAGTTCGCGAAGGAAACGGAAGCGGCCTATCTCGACTTCATCAAGTCGGAACTCGCCAGCCGCTATGCCGAGTTCATCGGCCATGAAATCCAGAAAGCCTATCTGGAATCTTACAGCGAATACGGCCAGAACCTCTTCGACCGCTACATCGCCTATGCCGACGCATGGCTCGAGGACCAGGACTTCAAGGACCCCGACACGGGGCAGATCCTCAACCGCAAGATCCTCGACAGCGAGCTGTCGCAGATCGAAAAGCCGGCGGGCATTGCCAACCCGAAGGACTTCCGCAACGAGGTCGTCAAGTTCACCCTGCGGGCCCGCGCCAAGAATCATGGGCGCAACCCGTCCTGGACGAGCTACGAAAAGCTCAGGGAAGTCATCGAGAAGCGCATGTTCGGTCAGGTCGAGGACCTGCTGCCGGTGATCAGCTTCGGTTCCAAGAAGGACAGCGCGACCGAGAAGCAGCATGCCGAATTCGTCCAGCGCATGAAGGAGCGCGGCTACACCGAACGGCAGGTGCGTCGATTGGTCGACTGGTACATGCGCGTCAACAAGGCGGGCTGAGGTGCGGTTAGCAGGGGGCAGCATATGCCGAACTTTATCGACCGCCGCCTTAACCCGAAGGACAAGAGTCTCGGTAACAGGCAGCGCTTCCTGAAGCGCGCGCGCGAGGAACTGAAGCGGGCCATCAAGGAACAGGTCAAGTCGGGCAAGATCGCCGACGTCGATGCTGACCACAACGTTTCGATGCCCGCCCGCGGCGTCAGCGAGCCGACCTTCCAGCCGGCCGGCGATACCGGCGAAAGGAAATATGTCCTGCCCGGCAATCGAGAGTTCGCGGCGGGCGATCGTCTGCCGAAGCGGGCTTCCGGCGGCGGTGCCACCGGCGCCGGCGCCGGAACCGGGCGGAGCGAGGACGAATTTCAATTCGTCCTGTCGCGCGAGGAGGTGCTCGATCTCTTCTTCGAGGACCTGGAACTTCCCGACATGGTGAAGCTCAACCTCAAGGAGTCCGTCGCCTTCAAGCGCCGCCGGGCGGGTTTTGCCGCGACCGGTTCCCCCACGAATATCAACGTCGGCCGTACGATGCGCAACAGCTTCGGCCGCCGCATCGCCCTGCACCGGCCGGGGCGAAAGGAAATGGAGGCGATCGCGGCGGAGATCGCCAGGTTGGAGGCGGAGCCGAAGGCAAGTACGAAAGACCAGCAGCGCCTCGGGGAACTGCGTGAGGCGCTGGAAAAGCTGGAGCGCCGGCGCCGGCGCATTCCCTATGTCGATCCGGTCGACATCCGCTTCAACCGCTTCGAGCCGCAGCCGCTGCCGAATGCCAGCGCCGTGATGTTCTGCCTTATGGATGTTTCCGCTTCCATGGGCGAACGCGAGAAGGACCTTGCGAAGCGCTTCTTCGTGCTGCTGCACCTTTTCCTGAAGCGGCGCTACGACAGGATCGACATCGTCTTCATTCGCCACACGGACGAGGCGGGCGAGGTGGATGAGAACACCTTCTTCTACAGCAAGCAGAGCGGCGGCACGATTGTCTCGACGGCGCTCGAGGAGATGCTCCGGGTGATTCGAGAGCGCTATCCGGCCCGCGAATGGAACATCTATGCCGCGCAGGCTTCGGACGGCGAGAACATCTCGGGCGACTCGGAGCGGTGCGCGTCGCTGCTGCACGATGAATTAATGCGGCTCTGCCAGTATTACGCCTATGTCGAGATCATCGACGAGCGCGAGACGGAGATTTTCGGCACCACCGACAACGGCACCTCGCTCTGGCGCGCCTATCGCACGGTCGATGGCGAATGGCCGAATTTCCAGATGACCCGCATCGCCAAGCCAGCGGACATTTATCCCGTCTTCCGGAAACTCTTCGGCAAACAGCCGGCTGTGCAAGCGCGTTAGGGAGAGGCGACCGGGATGCCAAAAAAGGGTGCGGCTTCAAACCTGCTGTTTCAGGGCTCCGACTGGAATTTCGAGACGCTTTCGCGCACCTACGATGCGATCGAGACCGTCGCGCTCGATGATCTTGGGCTCGACGTTTATCCGAACCAACTCGAGATCATCTCTTCCGAACAGATGCTCGACGCCTATTCTTCCGTCGGCATGCCGCTGATGTACCAGCACTGGTCCTTCGGAAAGCGCTTCGTCTTCGAGGACCACCTTTATCGCAGGGGCAGGCGCGGCCTTGCCTATGAGCTGGTGATCAACTCCAATCCCTGCATCACCTACCTGATGGAAGAAAACACCATGGCCATGCAGGCCCTGGTGACGGCGCACGCGGCCTTTGGCCACAACCATTTCTTCAAGAACAATTACCTGTTCCGGCAATGGACCGATGCCAGCGCCATACTGAGCTACATGGAGTTCGCCAAGAAATACATCACCAAATGCGAGGAGCGCTACGGAACCACCGCCGTGGAGGCCATCCTCGACTCCGCCCATGCGCTCATGGATCAGGGCGTCTTCCGCTACCGCCGGCCGCCGAGGCTGTCTTCCGAAAAGGAGCGGGAGCGGATGCGCGAAAGGCTGGAATACGAGGAGCAGACCTATAGCGACCTGTGGCGGACGCTGCCGACGACAAGCGAGAGCAGTGATCCGGACGCCGTCGAGCGGGACGTTTCGGAGCGCAAGAAGGCGCTCAACCTGCCGGATGAGAATTTGCTCTACTTTCTCGAGAAGACCAGCCTGATTCTCGAACCGTGGCAGCGCGAAATCCTGCGGATCGTCCGCGTCATCGCCCAGTATTTCTATCCGCAGCGGCAGACCAAGGTGATGAACGAGGGATGCGCGACCTTTGTTCACTACACGATCATGAACACTCTCTTCGACCAGGGGAGAATAACCGAAGGCGCGATGCTGGAGATCCTCCAGAGCCACACCAATGTCGTCTTCCAGCCCTCCTTCGACGATCCGCGCTTTCCCGGGATCAACCCCTATGCGCTCGGCTTCGCCATGATGCAGGACATCGAGCGGATCTGCGTCGATCCGACGTCCGAAGACCGCGACTGGTTTCCCGACATCGCAGGCAGCGGCAACTGGCGCGAGACGCTGCTGGATGCCTGGGCAAACCACCGCGACGAGTCCTTCATCCTGCAATATCTGAGCCCGGCGCTGATCCGCAAATTCAGGCTGTTCCTGCTGTCGGACGAGGCGGACGAGAAGTATTGCGAGGTCGCCTCGATCCACAACGAGCGCGGTTACGAGGCAATCCGGGCGGCGCTTGCGCGAAGCTACGACATTGGCGCCAACCAGCCGGACATTCAGGTCATGGACGTCGACCTTCTGGGTGATCGCCACCTCCGGCTGCAGCACAATGTCAAGAACGGCATCCTTCTCGAGGAGTCCAGCCGCGATGCGACCCTGCGGCATGTTCGCCATCTGTGGGGTTATGAGGTCAGCCTCGCCGGCGTCGAGGCCGAAACCGGCGAGACGCTCTACGAGTGCTCGACAGCGGATATAGAGGAAGATTAGCCGACGCGTTGCCCGAAAAGCGCATTCGCGACGATCTTGGATGAGATCGTCGCGAATGCCGGCCGATCTGCGGTCACTTCTCGGTGCCGTCGGGCGCGACTTGCTGCACTTCTCCGCCGGTCCCGGTTTGCGCGGTCGGGTCCCGGTCGGTTGGCGCCGGTATCGCCGGCGTGGACTGATCCTGATTGACGCTGCCCGTTTGCTCGGTGGAAGGTCCGGGCTGCATCTGTTCCGTTTCCGCCGTCTGATCGCTGTCGATGGCTTCGCCCCAGATTGCGACCGCACCCCAGGCGACGAAGGCTAGCAGGAGCCCGCCGAGGAGTACTGCCAATATCGCCGTGCCGCTGCGGCCCTGCTTTGCCTCCGCAGCCGAAAATCTCTTTCTCTCGGGGTCGTGCGTAGCACTTGTCGGATCGCCGCGTTCATCGAGATATTTAGCCATGGCATCTCTCCTTGGTTTTGTCCCTGGAGAACGGGCTTGGCATCGCAATGTTCCGAGAGGATCAGTCGCCGAGGGAATCGACCACGCTGCGGCGGATGAGCTTGTAGGTGTGGTCGGGCTGGACCTCGTAGGTCTCGTAAACCGTTCTGCCCTCGTGCAGGAACCGGTTCTGGATCTTCGTGCCCGGTGCCGCCTGGGTCTTCCGCGACGAGGCCGACTCCCCATAGGTGAGGCTTCCGGGGAGCGGCTCGAGATCGGGCGTGGCGGTGCAGCCTGCAAGCGCCGCGGCGCAGAGGAGGGTGAGACGCAGATATTTCATCGCATGTCCTTCGGTTTCAATTTCGCTGTCGTTTCGGCTCTTGTTTCCGATTTGCGGGATAGGGCAGGTTTCCGGCGTGAGCGACCCTATTGAAGCGTAGGCTTTCGCGCAACCGCAGGGCGCGGCCAGATCTCAGCGCAGTTTCTCGAACCGCTTCACCGCGCGATCCCGCTTCAGCCTCGACAGCCGACGGAGCCAGAAGATGCCGTCGAGCTGGTCGATCTCGTGCTGCAGGCAGACGGCCATCAGGCCGCTGGCCTCCTCCTCGCGCGTCTCGCCCGCCATCGTCTGGTAACGGACGCGAACGCTCATCGGCCGCTCCACGTCCTCGGAAATGCCGGGCATCGAGACGCTGCCCTCGCTGTGGCGCGCCGTGGCTTCCGAGTGCCAGACGATCTCAGGATTGACGAAGCAACGCGGACCCGTCTGGCGGTCCAGCTCAATCACCGTCACCCGTGTGAGGACGCCGATATGCGGGGCGGTGATGCCGATTCCGGGAGCCGCGCGCATCGTCTCGGTGAGATCGTCGACGAGGGCGTGAAGGTCATCGTCGAAACGGGTGACGATTTCGGCGCTGATCCCGAGCGTCGGATGTGGAAACCGGATGATAGGTCGAAGTGCCATGCGGATGCTCTCTTGCGTGAATGACTGCCTCGTTCTGCGTCGGAGCCGGCAGCCTTACTCGTTTCACTTTTTTCATGTGCATTTGCAACAGCTTGGAGAAAAGGTCCGCGGCCCCGCGTCAACGTGTGGACCTTGGCGGAGCTTTGCGCTAGGGGCAATGGGCTGTCCATAGCGCAGGTTCAGGCGGCGTGTACTTCTGGAGGCGGGTCCATGAGCGATACAGGCGACGACGACCGCGGTTCCGAAGAACTCGCTGCCTTTGAGGGTTCGGACATCTATGCCGACGACGGTTCGGTCCGTTCGGATTTCCTGATGCATGTCGGTGCCGCGATCGCTGATCGCGACACGATCTATCTCCGCAAGCACGTCGCCGGCCTCCACGCGTCGGAATTGGGCGATCTGCTCGAGGCGATCCAGGCGGAACAGCGCCTGGCGCTTGTTTCCTTGCTCGGAAAGGAGTTCGACCTTGCCGCGCTGACCGAGGTCGACGAGGCGATCCGCCTCGATATCGTCGAGCACCTGCCGAACGAGCAGATCGCCGAAGCGATCGGCGAGATGGATTCCGACGACGCGGTCTACATCCTCGAGGATCTCGATCAGGAGGATCAGGAGGAGATCCTTGCCAAGCTGCCCTTCACCGAGCGCGTCCGTTTGCGGCGTTCGCTCGACTATCCGGAAAGCACCGCCGGCCGCCGCATGCAGACCGAATTCGTGGCCGTGCCGCCCTTTTGGACGGTTGGCCAGACGATCGACTACATGCGCGAAGACGACGATCTGCCCGAGAGTTTCACGCAGATCTTCGTGATCGACCCGACCTTCAAGCTGCTCGGCACCGTCGATCTGGACCGGGTGTTGCGCACCAAGCGATCGGTGAAGATCGATGCCATCATGCGCGACACCAGTCACTCGGTCCCGGCGGAAATGGACCAGGAGGAGGCGGCCCAGCTTTTCGAGCAGTACGACCTCCTGTCGGCGGCCGTCGTCGACGACAACGGACGGCTGGTCGGGGTGCTGACGATCGACGACGTCGTCGACGTCATCCAGGAGGAAGCCGAGGAGGACCTGCTGCGCCTTTCCGGCGTCGGCGACGAGGAACTGTCGGACTCCGTCGCGGAGGCGTCGCGTTCGCGCGTCCCCTGGCTGTTCGTCAATTCCATGACCGCCTGCATCTCCGCCTCGGTGATCGGCCTCTTCGATGCCACGATCCAGCAGATCGTCGCACTTGCGATCCTCATGCCGATCGTCGCCGGCATGGGTGGCAATGCCGGCTCGCAGACGATGACGGTCACAGTGCGCGCGCTCGCCACGCGCGGCCTCGACATCCACAACGCGCCCAGGATCATCCGCCGCGAGGCGGGCGTCGGCCTGTTGAATGGCATGATCTTCGGCAGCTTCATCGGCCTTGTCGCGGGATTCTGGTTTCAGGACGTCCATATCGGCGGCATCATTGCAACGGCCATGTTGATCAACATGATGGCCGCGGCGCTGGCCGGAATCCTGATCCCGCTGCTCCTCGACAAATCCGGTGCCGACCCGGCGGTCTCCTCCGCCGTCTTCGTCACGGCCGTCACGGACATCACCGGCTTCTTCAGCTTCCTCGGGATCGCCACCTGGTGGTTCCACGTCACGTGAGCCCGTTTGACTTTTACGTCAAAGTCAATGATAGTGGGTCTGTAGTTTGATGGAATGGCGGGCGTGAACAAGTACTATAGCATTACGGAATTGACGCGGGAATTCGGTATCTCCACCCGGACGCTGCGTTTCTACGAGGATGAGGGCCTCATCCATCCGGAACGCCGCGGACGCACGCGCCTGTTTCGCCCAGCCGATCGGCATCTGATCAAGGAAATTCTGCGCGGCCGGCGCATCGGCTTCACGATCGCCGAGATCCGCGAGATCATTCAGATCTACAAGGATCCGCCCGGCGAGATGGGCCAATTGCAGCTCCTGATGAAGCGCGTCGAGGAGAAGCGCGAGGAGCTACGGCAGAAGCGCAAGGATATCGACGATACGCTTGCCGAACTCGACAATGTGGAGGAATCCTGCCTGACGCGTCTCGCCGAAATCGGGGTCGGGACGTAGGAAACGCGCAGACGGTTTTGCAATCTTTCGAAAGGTGGCCGCGAGCCGCCTTTTTTCGTTCCGCCGTTCAGATCCACCGTGTCGTGTGGCGGCAATAGCGTTCGAATTCGAAGCCGAAACGCGAGAGCAGGTGCCGCTCCTCGTTGCGTACGGCGACCAGCGTCGTCAGGGCGACGGCCACGATTCCCAGCACGAAGAACCAGGGATTGAGGGTGATCAGGCCGAGGCCGACCATCGCAAAGGTATAGCCGAGATAGATCGGATTGCGGGTGAAGCGGAAAGGTCCGCCGGTGACGAGGCAGGTTGCACAGCGGTGGGGAAGCACGGCAGTGCGGCGTTCGAGGAGGGCCTTGACGGCCCAGAGATCGAGCAAGGCCGCAAGCAGGATCAGGGCGCAGCCCGCCAGCCAAGGAAGCCAGCCATGCCCGTGGGCGACCGGAATGGGGAAAACACGGCCGACCGCCACCGCGGCCAGGGCTGCCGCGCCGTAAATTAGCGGTGGCCATGGAAAACTCAGCGGCTTGGCACGATAGGCGTTCATGTCCTAGTCCCCCGACTGCGCTTCCATTGTGCATTGAGATGCGATTCGCGCAATGCGTTCATCCGTTCGCAAGTCGATCTTCCCCTGGTTTAGATCCTCGAACAGGTTCTGCTCTTTCAATTGGTCGAGCGTGCAGCCGCAAAAGACGCTGCACGAGATGCCCGATCCGTCACGGCTGCAGGCCTGCTCGCAGCTCAGCCGATAGGCCTGTGCCGGATCCGGGACGGGGGCAGGGGCGACGAGAGAATAGGCGTAGACGAGCCCGATGAGCAGCGGCTGGTGGATGAGGTATATGGCCAGACTGTGGCGCCCGGCAATGGCGAGCGGCTTGATCCACAGCTTGCCGTTGCCCTTGTCGCTTTTCGCGGTCCGCCATCGGGCGATGAGCATTGCGTGGAACAGCTTCGCCGTGCCGAGCCCGATGAGAAAGGGGGCCAGCCACGGCAGAAGCGGAACGTAATCATTGGAGCGCGGGATCGTTTCGGACAGCCCGACCCACCAGAGCGCCGGCGCGTCGAAGAAGGCCGAGCGCAGATAGAGCGGCGCGGCGAAGGCGGCAGCGGCGGCGAGGAACGAGGCCGGCGCCGGGAGCCGCAGGAAGAGAATGCCTACGAGGCTTGCCGCCGCGATCGCATGGAGAATGCCGAAAAAGATGAAGGACTGGGGAATGGCGAAAAAGGTGGCAATGCTGATCAGCGCCGCCGCCCCGGCGATTTTGGCGAAACGCTTAAGAAACGGGCGCGCGCGGAATTTCGGACTGTGGCCGAGCACCAGGCTGTAGCCGGCGAGAAACAGGAAGCTGCTGGCGATCAGCCTGGCAAACAGCCTCCAGCCGCCCGTGCCCGCCGTGCCCGCCGCCACATAGCCGAAGAATTCCAGATCCCAAGTGAAGTGGTAGATCGCCATGGCGACGAGCGCCAGCCCGCGCAGCGCATCGAGGAGATCAATTCGGCCCCTCCGCATCACCTCCGGCTGTTCGGCGGGTGTTTCGTCGATGGTCGTCGCAGAAGTCTCAGGCATGGCGTTGCCGTTCCGTTGAGAAAGGAGGCGTTCGGCAGATCGCAGACGCGTCGCGATTATGCTGAGAAGAAGACCGATTCTCGTCTTTGTCCAGCGTCGATCGTCGCTTCGCAGGCGCGAGTGAGGGCGATCTATTGCGTGTCGGCGAGCAAGGCATCGCGTGCTTCGGAGAAGAACTGCCTGCGCGTCAGCACGAAAATCACGAGGCACGTCAGTACGATGAAGACATAGGGACTGATGAACCAGCCGAGATAGCCGATCGATAGGAAGATCGCCCTCAACCCGGCATTGAAATGCTTGCCGGCGAGGATGTTCATTCTTATGGCGCGCTCGGCCGCCTGTTCTGCTATTCGACGGTCGCGCGACATATCGGCCGTCATCGGGATACCGCCCATCAGGATGGAGCAGTAGTTGAACAGCCGGTAGGACCAGCCGAACTTGAAGAAGGAGTAACCGAAGAGGCACGTCAGGCCGCCGACCTTCAGTTCGAACCCGGCCCGGCCGCCGCGAAAAATCTGCGGCAGGTCGTTGAAGATCATCTGCACCTGCTCGGTCGCCCCGAGCAGCGCAAAGCAGCCGCCGAGCGCGAAAATGGTCGTCGAGGCAAAGAAGGCGGTACCGGCCTGCAGGCCTGCGATGATCTGCGTGTCGATCATCTTCAGGTCGCGATTGAGAGAATTGCGGATCCACCGCGCCCTGTTCTCGTTCATCAGGCGGGTCAGGCTGACGCGCTTGAAATTGCGTCTTCCATCGGTCGCCCAATTGAAACTGCCCCATAGCAGGATGAAGATTGAAAGCGCGATGTAATCTTCGATTGTCATGCAGGTCTTTTGGCACGACCGTTCGAAAATGCAAGATCGCTGCGGCGCACTCAGCGGGCTCGGCGATGTCGCACGGGCAAAATCCGATGTCGGTCGGTCGCCTGACCGATTGGCATAGGATCGCTTAGGCTTTCGCCCTATATATAAGGACGATCGGGCCGCTTTCGGAAAGATTCGAGACGGTATCGATCCAATCATTACAGGGTTTTGGCCCGCACAGGCGGGGTGCTCTGTCAGGCGCTGGGGCAGGCAATTTCATGTTTCTTTCCGTCTTCGACGTTTTCAAGATCGGTATCGGTCCCTCGAGTTCGCATACGATGGGACCCATGTCGGCCGCGAACCGCTTCCTCGATCTTATCCTGTCGGACGAATGGCCGCGGCCGTCGCATGCTGCCGTCGCCGCCATCAAGGTCAGCCTGCATGGTTCGCTAGCCCATACGGGCATCGGGCACGGGACGGGGAGGGCGGTGATCTTGGGGCTGATGGGCGAGCGGCCCGATCTGGTCGACCCCGACCGGATGGATGCCATTATCGACGAGGTGGATCGGACGGGCCGCATCACTCCGCCCGGCCATCCTGCCTATCTGTTTCAGCCGAAGACCGACTTGGTTTTCGATAAGAAAGTGCCGCTGCCGGGCCACGCCAACGGCATGGCATTCACCGCCTTCGACCGTGACGGCCGGCTGCTGCTGAAGCGGATCTATTATTCGATCGGCGGCGGTTTCGTGGTCACCGACACGGAGCTCGAAGCGATGCGGGCGACCAAGAACAAGCCAACCGGCACCAAAATCCCCTATCCCTTCGCGACTGCCCAGCAGATGCTCGATATGGCGGCGCGCTCCGGACTGACGATTGCCCAGATGAAACGGGCGAACGAGGAATGTTCGATGTCGCGGGACGAACTCGATGCCGGCCTCGACCGCGTCTGGTCGGCGATGAGCGCCTGCATCGATCGCGGCCTCAGCCAGGAAGGGATCATGCCGGGTGGCCTGAAGGTCCGCCGGCGGGCCCGGGCAATTCACGACAAGTTGCAGGAGGAATGGCGCTCCAACAAGACCAACCCGCTGCTCGCCAATGATTGGCTGAGCGTCTATGCGATGGCCGTCAACGAGGAGAATGCCGCCGGCGGTCGGGTGGTCACCTCGCCGACGAATGGTGCGGCCGGCGTCGTGCCGGCGACCATCCGCTATTACCTGCATTTCCATGAGGATGCGGACCAGGCGGGCATTCGCGACTACCTGCTCACGGCGGCCGCGGTCGGCGGCATCATCAAGCACAACGCCTCGATCTCCGGTGCCGAGGTCGGCTGTCAGGGCGAGGTCGGGTCGGCTTCTGCCATGGCGGCGGCGGGACTGGCGGCCGTGATGGGCGGCACGCCGGAGCAGGTCGAGAATGCGGCCGAGATTGCCCTGGAGCACCATCTCGGCATGACCTGCGACCCGGTTGCCGGCCTCGTTCAAGTGCCGTGTATCGAGCGCAATGCGCTCGGCGCGGTGAAGGCGGTGACCGCCGCGTCGCTGGCGCTCAAGGGCGACGGCAAGCATTTCGTGCCGCTCGACGCCTGCATAGAGACGATGCGGCAGACCGGCGTCGATATGAACGACAAGTACAAGGAAACCTCAACCGGCGGTCTTGCGGTAAACGTCGTCGAGTGCTGAGGCCGAAGCGTCTTTTGTGGACGAAACGGCTCAATCCGCTTGACCACGAGCCGCGGACGGGTGTTCAAGCATTGCCATGGCTTTGCATCTCATAAAGCTCTGCGTCGGCGCAGAATCCGTCGAAGACTTGCGCGAGTGGGTCGCCCGCAAGGCTCTCGCGGCCGTCGCCGCGGGGCAGGAGCCGCACTCCTTCCATACGACCCGGATGGTGCCGAAGCGCACAGAGGACCTTCTCGCCGGAGGTTCGCTCTACTGGGTGATCAAGGGATATGTACAGGCACGCCAGCCGCTGATCGGCATCGAGACCTTCACCGACGGCGAGGGCGTTGGCCGCTGCAATCTTCTCCTCGGGGCGCAAGTGATCGAAACCGAGCTTCAGCCGCGCCGCGCTTTCCAAGGCTGGCGTTATCTGGAGCAGAAGGAGGCCCCGCGCGATCTGGCGTCGCTTTCCTCGGACGGCGGCGAAATGCCGCTCGAATTGCGCCGTGAACTGGCGGAACTCGGCCTCTTGTAACAGGCGGCGCCCGCAATCAAAGCGCTGTCTAAGTGTCAGCCGATCCGGATTCGCAAGGGATGCCGGTGACCGGCTGCGGTGACGTGCAGGTGTATTCCCGCACGCGGCTGGGTCGAGCGCCAGGCGCGGGCGCCATGCGTCAGCAGCATGGCCACCAGATCACGCGTTTTCCCTTTGGAGCGGTTGAGACCGGCATCGGCTATGCGCATGGCCGCCTCGTGCAGCGGATGCAGACCGGTGCGCACGGGCTTTCCCTTACTTCCCGGTATCGCAGGGATGCCGGGGACATTCTCGTTCACTGCCATGACAAACCTCGTTACGCTAAACAATTTCCGAGGAGATCGGCCGGAAAAACATCCGGCCGTGTCTGTCACTGCTGGCTGGCCCAGCAGGCGAAGCCCTTCTTCTTCAAGATCTTGCAGGCGTTGATTGCCTTGTTCTGGTCATCGAAACCACCGAAGCGTGCCCGGTAGACCTGTGCCGAACCGTCGCCGAATGCGACGGTGAACGGTGTTGCATCCCGCAGCACCTTGCCGCCTTTTTCCTTGGCATTGTCAAGGAGGGTCATGGCTTGTGCCTTGTCGGCCGTGGCACCGATCTGAATGACCCAGCCCTGCGGCTGGATGTCGGCTTGCATCCTTGCCTCTGCGCCGGCCGAAGCCTCTGCCTTGGCGACCGAATTGGTGATCTGCGTATCGACGTCGGCGGAGACGGCTGCCTGGTGGGTGAGCTTCGCGCTTTGGGCGTCGAGCGTGTTCGGCGCAACCTTGGCCGCGAGGACCGGATTGTCGGAAGCGGGCTTCTCGGCTGCATAGGCCATTTCGACGCTGCCGGCGCTTTCGCTGCCGTAACGGAAATCCGGTACCGGACCGGTGTTCGGCAGGTCCGAAGCGGCGGCGACCGATGCAGCTGCCGCGACGGCTTGCACTTCGGCCTCGGCGACGGCCGTTTCCGTAACGCTCTCGACCGGTGCGGCCGGCGCTTCGGCGATCAGGTTGCCGTTGCCGCGGCGGGAGGCGGCCGGCATGTACTTGGCGACCAGCTTGCGCATCTGCGCGTCGCGAGAGCCGCCGGAGGTTCCGCCCATGACCACGGCGACGATACTGCGGCCATCGACTTGGGCGGAAGTTACCAGGTTGAAACCGGAAGCGCGCGTATAGCCGGTCTTGATGCCGTCGACGCCCCGCACATTGCCGAGGAGGCGGTTGTGGTTGCCGATGGTCTGCTTGCCAAAGCGGAAGCTGCGGGTCGAAAAGTAATCGTAATATTGCGGGAAATGCTGGCGCAGGGCGAGACCGAGCCGGGCCTGATCGCGCGCCGTGGTCTTCTGTTCCGCGTTCGGCAGACCGTTGGCGTTGCGATAGGTCGTACGCGTCATGCCGAGGGCGCGCGCCTTGTTCGTCATCATGCGGGCGAAGCGCTGTTCCGATCCGCCGAGGAGCTCGCCAAGAGCCGTCGCCGCGTCGTTGGCCGATCGCGTGACCAGCGAAAGGATCGCCTGTTCGACAGTGATCGATTTGCCGGCGCGGACGCCGAGCTTCGAGGGCGGCTCCGCCGATGCCTTCTTGGAGAAGGGCACCGGAGTGGATTTGCTGATCCGGCCGGCCTCGAGCGCCTCGAAGGTCAGGTACAGCGTCATCATCTTGGTGAGCGAGGCCGGATAGCGCAGCTGATCCGCATCCTCGCCATAGAGCACCTTGCCGGTCTTCGCGTCGACGACGATGCCGGCATATTTCGGATTGGCGAATGCCGGCGCCGAGAGGGCCAAACTGGCGACGACGCCAGCGAGGACGAGCCGTCCTACCACTTTTGCGAAGCCGCCGAGCGGACGTTTGGCGAGATCAAAAAAAACGGATCGAGACACTGCGTTGCTCTTCATTCTTATGTCATGGGTGTCGTCCGGACGACGTCTCCGGATACGACCGTTCCCGAGACAGTATCGGGATAGCGTTACCAATCGGTTTATGATGAATGATTGGTTTCCGGGGCAGGTTGTCTTGTTCGGCTATGGCACCGCTGGCCGCATTGGCGAGCAGGCTGCCTCGACCACGACTCTTTGACAAATTCACGGCACGAGTCGGTCTCGGATGAAACTTTCCATCGAAGCATCGATTGCCTGCCATTCCGGCAGCAACTTTGCCGAGAAACGGTAGAGAATGCTGAGATCCTTGCCCGCATGAAAGTCGCGCTGGCAATCGGCGCTCGTCGAGGTCGCGGGGTTTTGCGGCAGGAGGCAGCGCAGGACAAAGGGCGGGCGTCCAGTTCGAGTGGCGGTGAAAAAGGCCTCGCCGGCATAGCTGGAACTCGGCTTGGCGTCGTATCTGGTGAGGCCCGCCGGGGCGGGCTGAGCGGTCTCCTCCAGGACGTGCCTATAGATCGGCTCGAACCGCCCCGACATATCGCGTGACATGGTGCTTTGTGCGATCTGCAGGAAGATCAGCCTTTCCGGCCGGTCGACATCGTTGAACACCTGACGGGTCTCGTCGCTGTAGCCCTCGAGCGCCGGCCATGTGAGATAGAGGTCGACCTGCTCGACGATTCCTGTTGCCCGTTGGCTGTCGAAGCGGATGACATTTGCCGGCAGACGCAGATGATCCTGTCCGATGAAGATATCGAAGCTTTCGCGGCTGGAGGTATGTCCGGCGCGCGCCAGCTTCTCGCCGAGCCACGGCGTCGACACGGAAATGGCCAGCACGAGCGCCGCCAGAAGCCCGACGGCCGCGGTGGCCTTGTAGGCGAGGCGTGGCGAAAGAAGCGGGGCAAGTTCCGGTTGGGGACTCAAGGGCTTGTTCACGAGAGGCGCCGTCCGTGGCGATGGCGTGGCCGTTTGGAGATGCACGCCCTCCATCCTTCGTCTTGCCGACTCCGGCGGTGGTCGCTTCCTGACGCTCGCGCAGCATGGTTAATTTTCGATGAAGCGCGTGCTGCGTCTCGCGCAATAAAAGAGGGCCGGTTCCGGGGACAAACGGAACCGGCCCCGCGGGGCTTGGTCTAGACGGGGACGCTGACCCAAGCCCGTGTCGCATTCATGATGGCGGCCGATTGCGGCCGGACTACTCGGTACGGATCGTGCCCACGGCAACCGCGCGGCCATCCTGCAGTTTCACCCACCGTCCGGCATTCTCCGAGGATTGGCGCTTCAGGAAGGTGTATTCGGTCTCGGACCACAGCAGGACCTTGCTGCGCATGTTGTCGAGGATGAAATCGCCTCGATCGGTACGCACCGTGAGCACAGCATGGCCGTCGCCGTTCGGCTGCAGCACGACCGTGATCAAGAGATCGGCGGGAGAAAAGCCGCTTTCGATCAGCTTGCGGCGCTTCAGGAGCACGTAGTCCTCGCAATCGCCGACGACATCCGGATAGGACCACTTCTCTTCCACGCCATTGATCTCCATGTCGGTCAGCGGCGTAATCGCCTGATTCACCTCGTAATTGACCTCGAGGATTTTCTTCCACCCTTCGCGCGTCAGCACGGCCGGGCCGCGGTCGGGACCTGTCGGCGAACATTCGGAGGAATGGCTCTTGCAGAACTCGTAGTGGCCCACGGGCGGGTTGGTCGAGCCGCCCACGCTCATGTTTGCCGGAAGGGCAAGGGCAGGCCCTGCCAGAAAGCCTGTTATCAGCGCCGCAGCGGCGAACGTCTTGGCGATTATCTTGTGCATGTTTGTCTCCCCGTTGTGGTTCGACAATGGCACAAGGCTTTTTATCGCCGGCGAATATCCGAGGTAAAAACAAGTACAAATAAGAATAGTATAAGAATAAAAGAAGAATAGAATTCGAGTTGAATAAGAATAAAATACTGCTAAATTTTTATCGAGTTTTTCCCCGAGTAAACCCTGGGCACTTGGCATGTGGTTGAAAAACCGGGGCTTTTGATCCTTGAGGCGGCTTGGCGGAGAGGTGCGGCCGGTGCGCACCATTCAGCCATCCGCGCGAGGGGATAGGCGAGATGATAGCTATAGAGTTAATCAGCGGCAGACTTGTCGTAACTGACAATTATCCAAAGAATATTTCCGCCTCAGCTTAGGTGCGTCAGTGGCAATTTCTAAAGGATCGAAGCGGAGGTCCACGGGCGAGCGCCCATGGCAGCAACCGGTGGCGGAGTACGCAGGCAAGGCGAGACCTTGGCTCGGCGCTGAGCAGCTTCGGGATGTCGGCGAAGTCTAGCGCTTTGGCGCGCTGTGTCTTGGCCTTACGGCGCCGTGCGTCCCTTCAGGACGCGCAAAGGACGCTGGAAATCTTTGAAGCTACGCATCGTGCTTTCCGAAAATCGGGTCCGATTTTCGGGCCGATACGCTAGAGGAATTCGGTCAGCGCCTCGCGCGCCTGGATCCCGGAAAACTCGATCGCCACGCCCTCCTGGAAATGGCGCACGATCCTGCCCTTCATGCCGTGGCCGAGCTTGACCGCCGTTCCTATGGCGGGGCGGACGTCGATGTCGACCGCCGCACCCGAGAGCGAAAGGTCGATGATGCGGCAGGCATATTTCTCACCGGTGTCGACGGTGAGCTCGGTGACCGTCTTGCGCGGCGCAAGCCGGTCGTGGCGCCGATCCTCCGGCAGTCCCAGTTCGTGCTTGTTGGCAATCCAGGTGAGCTGCGCGGCGAGCTTCTCGCGCTTGCGCTCGGTGGCGTTCAACTGGATGACGAAGGCATCCTCGCCGAGTCTCGATACGGTGCCTTCGAGGCGGCCGACGTGATCGATATAGGCGATGATGCGCTCACCGGTGCGCGGCCGCGCCGCGGTCGCGAAAAGCACGTCCCCCGGCGACATGTCGACCGCGGTGCATTCATATTCGTCACGATTGGCAAGCATCAGCCGCCCCGCAAGATTTACCGAAACACGCTGAAAGGCGTTCTCCTGGTGTGGCCTCGGGCCGCTATTTTGGGCGTGCTGAAACGAGAACATGGTCACTCTGCGATCGACATATGCTTGCACGCGGAAGTATAGGCGTGGCCGGTTAATAGAAGGTTCGCCGCAGGGTTGGTTTCATGCCTCGTCAGTCACGCCTGCCGCCGTCAAGGATGCGCAAATGCGACACCTTGCGATTGTTGCGTCCGATCCATCCTGCAACGTTTGATTTTGTCGTCGCCGGTTGCCGATAGGCGGGATCGAGCGGCAGGTTTGGGGAAGCATCGGGAAGGCTGAGGCCGGTTGAGACAAGATGCGTGAGCGGCGTCATATGCAGCCAGACCGGGCGGGCGAGGGGAGAGAGCGCGCCGAGCAGACGGTCGTTCGTACCGTCGGACGATGCGAGGGGCGCAAGCAGCAGTTCAACGTCGAGTTCGTCACCGGCCCCCGTGGCGCCGCGGGCATAGAGCAGCATGGGCGTCATTTGCGTCATCACCTCTTCGGCAATACGGGCGGTTCCGTCCGCTTCCGAGTCGAGCCAGAGGTCGCCGAATTGCCCGTCGCGCAATTCTCGGCCGAACAGCGCGCAGACTCCAGTCCCCGCAAGACGAAAGCGAACGTCACGGCTTGCCTGCCTTTGAAGAATGAAAAGATCGGGCAGCAGCGAACGGATATGCGCCGGATCGATTTCGTCCCGGCGCGGAAGGTCGCGATTGCCGCGGACTGCATTCCAATACTGGAACAGCTCCATTGTCGTTCTGCTGTGCATAGGGGCGATACACTCCCTGATTAGATGGCCCTGAATGGGTGGGCGGCTGTACCGGAGTGATACAGGTGGCCGCCTCTCGCTCGGTTCTGAAATGGACGGAGCGATTTCCGTGCCACGCCGAAATTAAGGTTAACGGTCGGTTTCCCTTGCTGGCGGGGCTGCCGGCTGGCATTTCCTCCCCATCACTTCACGAAGGGTTGCCTTCGGCACATCGACTGGAGCACCGGAATTTGGGCTCGACGGCCGTTCAGTTTTTACTGGACGGCCTTTTTTTGTTTGCTTATCCCTTCGCGTGTCGTCGGTACTGCCGGACGACGGAGACACGGCCGTCATAGGCGCGTGAGCAGGAAGAGAGTGATGGAACAGGATCAGCCGGCGACACCGGTCGATGGCGAAAGCACGGTAAGCCGCAGCCGGGAACCCGCCTTCAATCTTCCGCAGGGCCTGAACTTCGTTCTCCTGTTCCTCGTGGCGATCCACGCGATCAGAACCTATGTTCTGCCGGAGACGCTGGACCAGGAAGTCATTCTCAACTTTGCTTTTCTGCCGGCGCGCTACACGATCCCGCTCGGCGAGCAGGGTCTCGTCTGGCTGTGGTCTCCCGTTACCTATTCCTTTCTCCACGGCAGTTGGGAGCATCTGATTTTCAATGTCTTCTGGATGGTTGCGTTCGGCGCGCCGGTGGTGCGGCGCATCGGCGTCGCGCGGCTCGCCCTCTTCTGGTGTCTCTCGGCTGCAGCGGCCGTCGCCCTGCACGTCGTCTTCCATTGGGGCGAGATGGCGGTGGTTGTCGGTGCCTCAGGCGTTGTCTCCGGTTTCATGGGAGCGGCGGCGCGCTTCGTCTTTTCGCCGAGCGGCCGCATCAGCCGCCAATTCGCCCATCTCAACCGCCGGCTTTCGCTCACGGAAACGCTGGGAAACCGGTCAGTATTGGTGTTCACCGGGATATGGTTCCTGACCAACTTCCTGATCGGGCTCGGCCTCTTCTCCATGGGAGGCGCGGGAAGCGTCGCCTGGGAGGCGCATATCGGCGGCTTTCTCTTCGGCTTCCTTCTGTTCGGCCTGTTCGATCCGCGCAAGTGAGTCGATGGAGTGCCGCATCCTCCATCGCAGCACGATGAAGGATTGTTTCATATTCAGGACCATCGTGATGCTCTTCGCCCGGAAGAGAGTGAAGGACGTCGCGCGAAGGCTTGATTTCATTGGAGCCCTGACGCACCATTCACCACGGTCGCCGATCACCTAACGTTAGGCGGCCGCTGAAATGACCGGGTGGGTGCGGTTCGTGTGGTGGCACGAGCGCCTTACCGGGTCGGGTT
The DNA here is from genome assembly GCF_002944405.1 of Sinorhizobium fredii. NCBI lineage: Bacteria > Pseudomonadati > Pseudomonadota > Alphaproteobacteria > Hyphomicrobiales > Rhizobiaceae > Ensifer > Ensifer fredii. The sequence continues at coordinate 1,549,033 of NZ_CP024307.1, forward strand.
CCTGCGGCCGACTGTCCGTAAAGCATCCCCACTCGGGATGCGTGCGTAGCAGCTGATACGGCGAGAACCTCTTCCCGCGAGCCCGGTATTTGTCGCAACGGGAGATGTGTGCATGTCAGTCAAAGCAATTCTCAATGAAAAGGGCCGCAGCGTCGTAACCGTGACGCCTCAGGTGACGGTGCAGCAGGCGGCGACATTGCTCCATGACAATCATATCGGTGCCGTGGTCATCGTCGATGTCGATGATCATATCGTCGGCATTCTCACCGAACGCGACGTCGTCGCCTCCATTGCCAAATATGGTGCCGGCTGTCTCGACAAACCGGTCTCATCGGTCATGTGGCAGAACGTCTATTGCTGCGGCGAGGAAATGACGGTGCAGAGCCTGATGGAGATGATGAGCAAATTCCGCGCGCGCCATCTCCCGGTCGAAAGCGAGGGCCGCCTGGCGGGTATCATATCGATCGGCGACGTGGTGAAATACCATATTCGCGCCATCGAGCGGGAGACCGAAGAAATCAAGGCATACATCGCCGGCTAGAGGCGAGAGGGTCACCTCCTTCGCGCGTCCTTAAGGGCGCGCGAAACAGGCTGCGGGAGCGTCTCAAAGCACTGACGGGTTTTGGGATGCGCCTGGTTATCAGCTATCGGGTAAGCGCTTCCTGCATTCGCTTGATCTCGGCAAGCTTGGCTTTCGCCTCCAGGTAACCGCGTTCGATCGCTTCGCCGGCGCGGTGAAACTCCGACAGTCCGATATCGTTGAGCTTGGGATGGAGCGCCAGATCCGGCGGGTCACCGGCCAGGCGTGCGCGCGATATGCGGTCCTGGATGATGTTGAAGGCCTGAACCATGACGCTCGTCATGCCGAGACGCGCCGAATAGGCACTGCCCGGCTTGGCGGGAGCGTCGGGGGCTTCCATGCCGGCGTTGTGCTTGACGACGGCGGAACGGCCGTAGAGATCGTAGTTGAGGTTGACGGCGACGACGAGTTGCTGCTCGTAGGCGCGGCAAACGGAGACGGGAACGGGATTGACGAGGGCGCCGTCGATGAGGGTGCGCCCATTCGCATGGATCGGTTCAAAAATCCCCGGCAGCGCATATGAAGCGCGTATCGAGGTGATCAGCGATCCCTTTTCCAGCCACACCTCGTGACCGCTGTGGACTTCCGTGGCGACAGCGATGAAGGGACGGTCGAGATCCTCGATGCTGATGTTCTCGAGGTGCTCCTGCATGCGCTTGGTGAGCCGCAGGCCACCGAACAGGCCACCGCCGCCGATGGCGAAATCGAGCAGGCTGGCGATGCGGCGGACGGTGAGGGAACGGGCGAAGTCTTCGAGCTCGTCAAGCTTGCCGGAGAGATAGCAGCCACCGACAAGCGCGCCGATCGACGTGCCCGCGATCATGCCGACCTCGACACCCTCTTCGTCGAGCGCTCTCAAGACGCCGATATGGGCCCAGCCGCGCGCCGCGCCGCCGCCAAGTGCTATGGCGATCTTCGGCTTCGCCGAGAGTGGGACGGGTTCAGAAGGTGTGGTCGTCAGCGATGTGCCATTGGGGCCGGACAGGTCGGCTATTTGAGTATTGCGCGTGAACGTCCAGTTCAACATCCGGCACCTCCAACACCGCCGAACCGATTAATCTGAAGCGCGCGTCTTGTAGGAGACCCCTGCCAAGCCGGCGTGGTGTCGGCCTTGTCACATTCATGGCTGAAAGACTGGCACCAGAATTGAAATTTAGCACCGAACCTGTCGCCAATGCGGCTGGCCCAGTAAACATTGGATACAATCTGCAACACAGCTCGGAACGCCGCAGTTACCGCAGGAACCGATTGTATGATAAATGATTAAGCGCCCGTTTAGTTTCTAAAGTATGAATATAACATGGGGGTGCCCCAGGAAAATCCAGATGATTTCAGCCAGGCGCTATTTTTCGGCGTAGACAAGCTTCGGATCAAAGTATCTGCGTTCATCCGAAATGGTTACTTTCGGCTCACCGCCCTCGACCCCAACCGTGCGGTAGAAGCAGGAGCGGCGTCCCGTGTGACAGGTGGCGTCATGGCCTGCAACGGTAACCTTCAGCCAGACGGCGTCCTGATCGCAATCGGTCCTGATTTCCTGGACGGCCTGCACGTTGCCGGAACTCTCGCCCTTCTTCCACAGGCTGTTGCGCGAGCGGCTGAAATAGTGGGCAATACCGGTTTCGATCGTCAGCGCCAGTGCCTCGGCATTCATATGCGCGACCATCAGCAATTCGCCGTCGCGGGCGTCGGTCACTACAGCGGTGACCAGGCCCTTCTCGTCGAAGCGGGGCGTGAAGGCCGAGCCAATCTCAAGCTCGGCCTTGTCGTTCGAGGGAGCAGCAAAAGTCAGCGTCATCGCGAAAGCGCCTTGCTGGAGCTTACTTGAAGCCCCTCAACATGGTCATGAAGCGGGCCTGCTCGGCCGGCTCCGTCTTGAAGGCACCGGTAAAGGTGGTCGTCAGCGTCGTCGCGCCCTGCTTCTTGATGCCGCGCATCGCCATGCACAGATGCTCCGCCTCGATCAGCACGGCGACGCCGCGCGGAGCGAGCGTCTCGTCGATCGCTTTGGCGATTTGCGCCGTCATCGACTCCTGCGTCTGCAGGCGGCGCGCATAGATGTCGACGACACGGGCGATCTTCGACAAGCCGAGGACGCGGCCGCTTGGCAGATAGGCGACATGTGCCTTGCCGATGATCGGCACCATGTGGTGTTCGCAATGCGAATAGAACGGAATGTCCTTCTCAAGCACGATATCGTCGTAGCCCGAAACCTCCTCGAAGGTGCGTCCAAGCACGTCTTCGGCAACCAGGTCGTACCCGCCAAAGATTTCCCGATAGGATTTGACGACACGCGCGGGCGTGTCCTTCAGGCCCTCCCGGGTCGGGTCTTCGCCGGCCCAGCGCAGCAGTACGCGAACGGCTTCCTCGGCTTCTTTCTGCGTCGGACGACCACTGGTGTCATCGAGCACGGGGAAATTCTTTACTATGGCGTCCATATGGCCTCTTGATGCGCGAGCGGAATCGCTGACGTTTTATCTTTCGGACAACTCGCCATTGGCCATTCGCCTAACCCTGCAGGCTTGGGTTCCGTTGGCGGGCTCCGGGGCTTTCGGGTCCTGGCTTAGCAGTGCACTGGACCGTCCGGCACGGTTTCCCAAACAACAGGCGACACTTATCCTCTTGCGGAACTGTCGCCCCAACACGACATAGCATATAGTATGGCGCCACATGGATGAAAGAGGCCCAGGCGAGCGCGCCGTGCTTTTTTCCCCTGTACCGGAGAAAATCATGCGCCGATCACTCAAAACCGCGAAAAATCAGCCGGATCGCGTCAAATGATGGATGACATTTACAACAGCAGGATTCTCGAATTTGCCGGCAACATTCCGAGGGTCGGAATGCTCGCCGATGCCGATGCGGAAGCTGCGGCACATTCGAAGCTTTGCGGGTCGAAAGTCAGAATCTGGCTGAAGATGGATGGGGATGTCGTCACGGACTTCGCCCATGATGTGAAGGCCTGCGCCCTGGGACAGGCATCGTCCTCGATCATGGCCCGCCATGTCGTTGGCGCGCATACCGCGGAAATCCGCCGGGCGCGTGAGGACATGCTGGCCATGCTGAAGGCGGACGGAGAGGGGCCTTGCGGCCGCTTCGAGGACATGCGCTTTCTGCTGCCCGTTCGCGACTACAAGGCGCGCCATGCCTCGACGATGCTGACCTTTGACGCGGTTGTCGATGCGATCGGCCAGATTGAGGCCAAGCGCCTCGCAACCGCAGTATAAACGATGTGCGGAAAGCCGCAGTCCTACCGCCTTCTTCGAAGTAGCCGAAGAGTCATCGCCGGCCGCAACTGGTCGGGGCCGATTCGCAAGACTCCTGGCCGTCTCTTCGGCATGGCGGCCATCCGCACCTATCAGCTGACGCTATCGAGCTTCATCGGCAATTCCTGCCGGCATCTGCCCACCTGTTCGGAATATGGCTATGAGGCGATAGCCCGGCACGGTCTCTGGGCCGGCGGCTGGCTGACGCTGTTTCGCGTCCTGCGCTGCGGGCCCGGCGGAACGCACGGCTTCGATCCGGTGCCGGAGAGGCTTGCGCCGCGCCAGCGCTGGTATGCGCCGTGGCGCTTGTGGCAGCGCTGGCGAAAGGATGCGTGATCGCCATGACGATCCCGATGGAGTACCGGCAGGCGTCCGCCGATTTTGATCGCTTCATCCTCGACGCGCGCGACACGGCCGGCCTGCAGACGACCAATCAGGCCTATACGATGGTGCAGGCGGTGCTTCAGGCCTTTCGACGCCGCCTCGACATTTCCGAGGCGCTGCTCTTCGCCAGCGTCCTGCCGCCGGTGCTGCGGGCGATCTTCGTTACGGATTGGGATCTCGAGGAGCCGACCGTGCCTTTCTCCGGTCGGCTCGCGATGACCCGTGAGGTGCAGGCTTTCCGCGGCGATCACAATGTCTCGCCGGATTCGGCCATCGCGGACGTCGCCGCGGCCCTTCGGCGAGACGTTGACGAAGCAAAGCTCGATCGGGTGCTCGCGCGGCTGCCGCAGGGGGCCGTCGATTTCTGGAGGGCGTGATTCGGAGGGGAAATGACAAGCTATGTCGCGCTGCTCCACAGCATCATACTGGGCGGGGGCCGGCGTGTCGTGATGGCGGATCTTCGCCAGATGGCGGAGCGGCTCGGCTATCGCTTGCCGCGCACCCTCGTCGCCACCGGCAATCTCATCTTCGAGGCTCCGGAACAGCCGCTAGCAGAGATCGAATCGGCGCTTGAAAAGGCATTCCTCCAGACGTTCGACCGACACGTGGACATCATCGCGCGTTCGGCCGATGACTGGCTGAGGCTTGCCGCCGGCAATCCGTTCCTTGCGGCGGGCGAGGAGGATCCGGCTCGAGTCCATATTCGCGTCATGCGCTCTCCGCTTCGGCCGGACGCATTCGACGGACTTCGGAGCTATTGTACGAGAGGCGAACGTGTCGCCGTCGTCGGTGGCGATCTCTGGGCGGACTTCAGCGGCAAGGCGAGCGAGTCGAGACTGCTCGGCGCCTCGACGACGAAACGGCTTGGCATCGGCACGTGGCGAAACTGGAACACTGTCAAGGGTTTGCGCAGGATACTTGCCGGTTGACGGGCCGCCGCGCCTTTACTCAACGGCCAAAAACCTTTATCAGGCCCGCGTCAATTCACCGGCCCCGCCGGCAACCATACCACCCGCATTCGTTGGCGGGACTGGATAGGAGATCACGATGTCCGTTTCCCTTACATTTCCTGATGGTTCCGTCCGTGAGTTTGCCGCGGGCACGACCGGCCGCGATGTCGCCGAGTCGATCTCGAAGTCGCTGGCCAAGAAGGCTGTCGCCATCGCTCTCGACGGCGACCTGCGCGACCTTTCCGATAAAGTCGCCGACGGCAAGATCGAGATCGTCACGCGGGAAGACAGGCGCGCGCTCGAACTGATCCGCCACGACGCGGCCCATGTGATGGCCGAGGCCGTGCAGGAATTGTGGCCGGGAACGCAGGTGACGATCGGTCCCGTCATCGACAACGGCTTCTACTACGACTTCGCCAAGAACGAGCCCTTCACGCCCGATGACCTGCCGGTCATCGAGAAGAAGATGAAGGAGATCATCGCACGCAACAATCCCTTCACCAAGGAGGTCTGGTCGCGTGAGAAGGCAAAGGAGGTCTTCGCCGCCAAGGGCGAGAGCTACAAGGTCGAGCTCGTCGACGCGATCCCGGAAGGCCAGGATCTGAAGATCTACTACCAGGGCGACTGGTTCGACCTCTGCCGTGGCCCGCACATGGCCTCGACGGGCCAGATCGGCACGGCCTTCAAGCTGATGAAGGTGGCAGGCGCCTATTGGCGTGGCGACAGCAACAATCCGATGCTGACCCGCATTTACGGCACGGCCTGGCACACGCAGGAGGAACTGGATCAGTACCTGCACGTGCTCGCCGAAGCCGAGAAGCGCGACCATCGCCGCCTCGGCCGCGAGATGGACCTGTTCCATTTCCAGGAAGAAGGACCGGGCGTCGTCTTCTGGCATGGCAAGGGCTGGCGCATATTCCAGAGCCTCGTCGCCTATATGCGCCGCAGGCTCGAGATCGACTACCAGGAAGTCAACGCGCCCCAGGTTCTCGACAAGTCACTCTGGGAGACCTCCGGCCACTGGGGCTGGTACCGCGACAACATGTTCAAGGTGACGGTCGCCGGCGACGAGACGGACGACGATCGGGTCTTCGCGTTGAAGCCGATGAACTGCCCCGGCCATATCCAGATCTTCAAGCATGGTCTGAAGTCTTACCGCGAACTGCCTGTCCGCATGGCCGAATTCGGCGCCGTGCATCGCTACGAGCCGTCCGGCGCGCTGCACGGACTGATGCGTGTGCGCGGCTTCACGCAGGACGACGCGCACATCTTCTGCACCGACGAGCAGATGGCGGCCGAATGCCTGAAGATCAACGATCTGATCCTCTCGGTCTATGAAGACTTCGGCTTCGAGGAGATCGTCGTCAAGCTTTCGACGCGGCCGGACAAGCGCGTCGGCTCCGACGCGCTCTGGGACCGTGCCGAGGCGGTGATGACTGAGGTGCTGAAGACGATCGAGGCGCAATCCGGGGGCCGCATCAAGACCGGCATCTTGCCGGGCGAGGGCGCCTTTTATGGGCCGAAATTCGAATACACGCTGCGGGACGCGATCGGCCGCGAATGGCAGTGCGGAACGACTCAGGTCGACTTCAACCTGCCGGAGCGTTTCGGTGCCTTCTACATCGATAAGGATTCGGAGAAGCGCCAGCCGGTGATGATCCATCGCGCCATCTGCGGTTCGATGGAGCGGTTCCTCGGCATCCTGCTCGAAAACTATGCCGGCCATATGCCGCTGTGGATCTCGCCGCTGCAGGTGGTGGTCGCCACCATCACCTCGGACGCCGACGATTACGGCCGGGAAGTCGCGGCGCGGCTGCGCGAGGCCGGGCTTACCGTCGAAACCGACTTCCGCAACGAGAAGATCAATTACAAGGTACGCGAGCACTCGGTGACGAAGGTTCCGGTGATCGTCGTCTGCGGCAAGCGCGAGGCGGAGGAACGTTCGGTCAACATCCGTCGGCTCGGCTCCCAGGCGCAGACGGCAATGTCTCTGGACGAGGCGGTCGCTGCGCTCTCGAGCGAAGCCATGGCGCCCGACCTCAAGCGCAAGGCCGAACGGAGCGCCCGGGCTGCCTGAGCGCCGATTGAGCGGTGTTTCGAACTGCGGTGGGCACGCGCCTGAAGGCGCGTGCCGCCATCCGAAAGCCGAAGTGCTCCGGCATAAAGTTCGCTCTCGACGACTTCGGCTGCCGCGACATTTCCGACAAACTGCTGGGTGAGACCTCGGCGGCCTGAGCCTTCCCTATCGTGATCGCTTGACGCTGCCTCAGGCCAAGGCGGTGACATCAGTCGAGCGCGTCGGCATTGGCGGTCTCGCCGGGAGCGCTGCTGCCGTCCAGCAGCACTTCCACATCGGTATTCACGCCGGCTTTCACGGCAAAGTCGCGTTGGTAGATCTTGTCCTTGTTGCGCGCCACGGCCGTATAGCTGCCCTCGGCAAGCACGAGCGTCGGAAACGCGCCGACGCTTTCGCTGACGACGTCGCCCGAGGACGTCAGGATCGACCAGGCGGTGTCGGCGATCGCCTCGCCGCCGGGTTCCGAGACGAGCTTCAATGTCAGCTTCGCGGCGCGGTGCTGGATCGTTGCTTCGGTCAGTTTGCCGGCTTCCACCTGGATGTCGGCGCGGATCACCGCATTGACCGCGCCATAGTCGGAGACCACGTGATACGTGCCGGCGCCGAGCCGGACCACCGTGTTCGGCTTCACGTCGGCGACGATAAGGGCGCGTTCGCCATCCTCCTTCACGTCGGATGAGAAGATCGAAAAGCTGAGCTCGTTCGGTGGAATACGCACATCGCTGCCGGAGACGGCGTTCAGCATGACGCCGCCGGCATCCAGCACCAGCACCTGCTTGTCCAATTCGCCTTGCTCGGGCACGCGAATCTTGCGGGTGGCTGCCGCGCGACCGAAGGCGACATTGACGAAATATTCGCCGGGCACGAGATTGAAGGCCGTGGAGCCGCCTTCGGAAGTGGCCAGCAGCGGGAGCTTGCCGTCGCCTCCGGGGATCGGGCTGAAGACCCGCCAACTCAGGCCTGACTCCACCGGCTGGCCGTCGCTCGTCAGCAGGGCCTCGAGTTTCACGTCCTTCAGTTCGCCGTTCTGGGTAGGGTCGCTGACGAGCGGATTGAAACTCGTGAGCTTCGGCATCTTCCGGCTGCCGGAGATCGACGGAAAGCTCTTGAAGGCATCGGTGGCGTCCTGCGCAACCGTCCGCTCCGCAGCAGAACCGGCGAGCATGGTCGCCAAGGCGGTTCTCAGCAAAATACGAGTGCGGATGCGCATGAGGGCAGTTGACTTCCTGACTGGGTGACTCCACTTGAGACGCCGGTATGGCATTTTCGTGGCTGTCGATCCGGCGGCAAGTTAGTGGAATTCGCTCGATATGAAAACCGAAATTAAGCTCGTCGACTATCTCGCCTCGCGCAGGTCCATTCCGGCCTTTCAGATGGGGCGGCCGGGGCCCGGCAAGGCCGAGGTGGAGGAAATGCTGAGGCTCGCCACCCGCGTACCGGACCACGGCAAGCTGGCGCCTTGGCGCTTCATCGTCTATCGCGGCGAGGAGAGGGCGCGGATCAGCGGCGAGTTGAAGAGGATGGCGCTAGCCGCCAAGCCGGATCTCTCTGAAGAGCTGATGAAGGTGGAGGAGACGCGGCTGACCCGCGCCCCGGTGGTGATTGCTGTGGTCAGCAAGGCCGCGCCGCATTTCAAGATCCCCGAATGGGAGCAGATGATGTCGGCCGGCGCCGTGTGCCTCAATCTCTTGATGGCGGCGAACGCGCTCGGCTATGCATCCAACTGGCTGACCGAATGGTACGCCTTTGACGAGAAAGCCTATCCTCTGCTCGGTGTCGCACCCGGCGAAAGGATCGCCGGGTTCATTCACATCGGCACGGCCTTGGTACCGCCGACCGAGCGGCCGCGGCCGGAGCTCGCCGAGATCGTCACCTGGGTCGGGGAAGAGGCCTGATGTTTTACGAAACGGCCACGAACCGGCATGGCTTGCCGCACGACCCCTTCAAGGCGATCGTGTCGCCGAGGCCGATCGGCTGGATCGGTACATGCGCCATGGACGGTTCGCTGAACCTCGCGCCCTATTCCTTCTTCAATGCGATCAGCGACCGGCCGAAGCTCGTGATGTTTTCCTCGAGCGGCTATAAGGATTCCGTGCGCAATATCGAAGCGACCGGCGAGTTCACGGCAAGCTTTGCCAGCCGCAACCTGAGCGAGGCCGTCAACAGGACCTCGTTGGCAGCGCCGCACGGCGAGAGCGAGTTCGAGATCGCCGGATTGACGCCGGTCGAGGGAACGCTCGTCAGGGCGCCCTTCGTCGGTGAGGCCTTTGCGGCGCTCGAGTGCCGGATGACGGAGATGTTCCAGCCGAAGGGTCTCGATGGCGTGGAATCCGACAGCTATGTCGTCATCGGCGCGGTCGTCGGCATTCATATCCGCGACGAGGCCATTCGCGACGGACGCTTCGATGTGACCACGGTCAAGCCGCTCGCACGCCTCGGCTACATGGATTATTGCGATGGCGGCGACGTCTTCGAGATGACGCGGCCGTTTCGCTAGATTTCGTCCGAAGCGCCTGCGTCGGCGAGAAGCTCGAGTTGCTCCAGCGAGCCGGCGGCGACGGCCGAGAAGCCGTTATCGAGACTGTTTGTCCAAAGCCGCCGCACCGCCGCCTTGTCCAGGGCATCGGCGGGCAGCATCTCATAGGCAGCGATGCCGGCCTCGCTGGCCCGCAGCACAGCTGCGGCGCGCCCGGCCCGGATAACGGCCGGCGCATCGCCTGTCCCGGTGACGCGCTGGCAGCGGCATGCTGCCGCGAGCGCCGAGGCGTCGAAGACCAATGCGGAGAGGCGCGGAGAAACGCCCGCCATCGAGTGGGGCGAGAGCACGCTTTCGGCAACCGTGGCATATTCCGCAAGCAGCGCCGTTCGACCCTGGGGTACGCCTGCGATCGCCTCGGCGACCTTCAGCATCACGTCGAGCTTCTGGATATCGGCCGGTCCTCGGCATGCCATCACCACGATGCCGTCGACATCGGGAAGGAGGCTCGCAAGACCCTCCTCGTCGATCGTTTCCGCCGGCCCGGTCCGCGCCAGAAGGAGGCAGGGCGCTTGCCCCCTGTCTGGTCGCCGCAGGCTTGCCGCGCCTTGCAGTGCCCACGCATCGACGACGATCGCTTCAACGGCCTGCAGCAGCTTTTCCGCGGGGAACTGTTCGCCGGCTGCGAGGTACAGAAGAGGTTTCATGGTTTGCGCGCGGTTAACGGACATGGTGAACCAATCTTAAACCTTTGACCGCTAATATTCGGACATTGGGGCTGTCGGGTGTCTAGTGGGGCATAGGTGATCATACAAGCATTTCTTCGCTGGGTGGAAACGGCGAGAACCAGCGACCGCGCACGCGCTGCCAATGCGCTCGGGCGATCCTATGCTCAAGCCGAGATGAACGGCCTCGATCGGCATGCCGCGGAAATGGCGATGACCTTCCTGTTGGACGATCCTTCGCCGAAGGTGCGATTGGCGCTGGTCGAGGCGCTCGCCGATTGCCCATCGGCGCCGCGAGCCATCGTCAGGGCGCTCGCGGAGGATCAGCCCGAAATCGCCTTCGCGGCAATCGCGCGTTCGCCGGTGCTTACCGATGCGGATCTCGTCGATCTTGCCGCGCGCGGCACGGCGGAGACGCGGGCGCTGATCGCGGCGCGTGGGGCGGTGTCTTGTTCCGTTGCTGCGGCGATTGCGGAGATCGGCGACGAGGAGGAGGTTACCATTCTCCTCGAGAATAGCGGCGCCATGCTCCTGCAGGGTTCTCTCAGAAGGATCGCCTGCCGGCTCGGGCATGTTGCAGCGGTACGCGACCGGTTGCTGGCCCGTGCCGACCTGCCGAGCGACGCGCGGCATGCGCTCGCCGAGAAGATCGGTGCGGCACTCGCGGCGTCCGGGTTCGTCCAGGCGGTCATCGGCCCGGCGCGCGTGGCGCGGGTCACGAGAGAGGCATGCGACGCTACGGCGCTCGCGATGACGGCAATCGCGTCGCCGGACGACCTGTCGCAAATGGTTGCCCATTTGCGCGAGACTGGGCGCTTGACCCCAGCCTTTCTGATGAGCGCCCTCTGCAGCGGCGCCACGGACTTCTTCGTCCTGGCCATGGCGGATCTTTCCGGCCTTGCCGAAAAGCGCGTGCGCTCGATCCTTTCTGGGGGGCGCGTCCATTCGATCCGCGCTCTCTTCGAGAGCGCGGGGCTGGGGCGCGACGTCAGCGAAGCCTTCGCGCAAGCCGTCCTCCACTGGCAGGCCCAGACAAGCGAGGGCGCGCCGGCATCGCTTGCCGCTCTCCTTGAACGTCTTCGCCGGAACCCGTGCTCCACATCGGCCTCCGTCGCCGAACTCGTGGAGCGACTGGGCTTTGCCAAGCAACGGCAAGTCGCCCGGGACTATGCCTTGCTTGCCGCGCGGCAGGCGGCCTGATCGGCGTCTCAGTTGCCGAACCGGCGCGCCACCCAGGAATAGCCGTCTTCCATGTAATGCACCGGGGCGCTGACGATCGCCTGCAGCTTTTGGCGATCCGGCACTGCGCCGCTCAGCCATGTCAGGGCGCGCTTCGGCAGGCCCGGCTTTTCCTCTGGCGTCGCCGGGGGCATTGCCGCCTGCTGTGTCGCTGCATCGGTCTGCGGGGCGATCTTGGGAGCAGGTTCGGTGGACGCCGTCATGTCCGATCCCGAGGTTTCGCAAACGGCAACGACGACCGGATAGCTCCTGTTAGAAAACTTCGGCAGTTCCTTTTGCGATTCCGTGTCGCATTGAGCGATCGACGGCCAGCTGCCGTTCACCGTCGAGATGTAGTGGCACTGCGTGACATTGTCATCGCAACCGAGAATGGTCATGACGATCAGGGCGGCTTTCATGTCTTGGGTCCGTTCAGATGCCTGTTGCCCCCTATCTTATGGAGCTTCGATTGTTTCCGAAGTAGGGCAAAATCGCCGCCCCACAAAACAAATTGTTTCGTCCCGTCACCCGGATTGATTGCAGCTCTTCCTGCGCCGTTTGACGTATTGGCGCCGTTCGTCATTGCCGTTAGTTTCGTCGCATCGATCAAACGGATCGATAGGATCCGCGTTGAGGCTTGAAATGACCCCCATCACCATCGCCGAGGAACCACCGCGCCAGCCGGCCATTGTCCGCCTGCTCGAACTCTCCGATGCCTACGCGGCATCGCTTTATCCGGCTGAAAGCAACCATCTGGTCGACGTCTCGATCCTGGAAAAGCCGTCGGTGTCCTTCCTTGTCGCACGATCCAACGGCACGATCGTTGGCTGCTGCGCGCTCGTGGACGCCGGCGACGGGACGGCCGAGATCAAGCGGATGTTCGTCGATCCGGAGGCGAGGGGGCTGAAAGTCGGCAAACGGCTTCTCGCTGCGCTGGAAGCGAAGGCGGAAAAACTGGGCCTCTCAACGATTCGACTGGAGACCGGCATCTACCAGCCGGAGGCGATCGGCCTCTACAGATCATTCGGTTACGTCGAGCGGCCGCCCTTCGGCAGCTATCTGCCCGATCCGCTTAGCCTGTTCATGGAGAAAAGCGTGGGGCAGACGACGACTTGAGCGGGAGCGGCTGTTGCGCCTCATCCCGCTGCCGCGACCCCTCCCCGCAGGCGGGGAGAAGGGGCGATGCCGCGCAGTCTCCTCGCGCGGGGAGAGGGCGAGGGTGAGGGGCATCTATGCATTGCGCCAATGACCGGCAAGCGCCTCAAATATCCAGATTCTCCGCGAACACGGCGCGCTCCTGGATGAAGCGGAAGCGGGCGTCGGCCTTTGTGCCCATCAGGTTGTCGACGGCCTCGCGCGTGCCCTCGAAATCGACGTCGTCGATCTCGACCTTGAGCAGGGTCCGGTTGGCCGGATCCATGGTCGTTTCCTTGAGCTGCGCCGGCAGCATCTCGCCCAAACCCTTGAACCGGCCGATCTCGACCTTGCCGCGGCCGTTGAATTCGGTGCGCATCAGTTCTTCGCGATGCGCGTCGTCGCGGGCATAGAGCGTCTTCGAACCCTGGCTCAAGCGGTAGAGCGGCGGCACCGCGAGATAGAGGTGGCCGCTGCGGATAAGCTCCGGCATCTCCTGATAGAAGAAGGTGATCAGCAGCGAGGCGATGTGGGCGCCGTCGACGTCCGCGTCGGTCATGATGATGACGCGCTCGTAGCGGAGGTCCTCTTCGCGGTACTTCGACCGCGTGCCGCAGCCGAGCGCCTGGACGAGATCGGTGATCTGCTGGTTGGCGCCGAGCTTCTCGCGGCCGGCGCTGGCGACGTTGAGGATCTTGCCGCGCAAGGGCAGGATCGCCTGGTTGGCGCGATTGCGCGCCTGCTTGGCCGAGCCGCCGGCCGAGTCACCCTCGACGATGAAGAGCTCTGCGCCTTCCGCCGTGTTCTGCGCGCAGTCGGCGAGCTTGCCGGGAAGGCGCAGCTTGCGCACCGCGGTCTTGCGGTTGACTTCCTTTTCCTTGCGCCGGCGGACGCGTTCTTCGGCCCGCTCGATGACCCAGTCGAGAAGCTTTGCGGCTTCCGCCGGATTGTCGGCAAGGTAGTGGTCGAAGGGGTCGCGGAGCGCATTTTCGACGATGCGCTGGGCTTCGACGGTCGCCAGCTTGTCCTTCGTCTGCCCAACGAATTCCGGCTCCCGGATGAAGACCGAGAGCATCCCTGCTGCCGAGATCATCACGTCGTCGGTCGTGACGATCGCGGCCCGCTTGTTCTGGGTGAGTTCGGCGTAGTTCTTCAGGCCCTTGGTCAGCGCGATGCGCAGCCCCGCCTCGTGCGTGCCGCCTTCGGGCGTCGGGATCGTGTTGCAGTAGGAGTGGATTTGCTGGTCGCCGCCATACCAGGTAACCGCCCATTCGAGCGAGCCGTGGCCGCCCGCCTTTTCAGACTTGCCGGCAAAGATCTCGCGGGTGACGGTGAATTCCTTGCCGAGCGTCGCCGCGAGATAGTCCTTGAGACCGCCGGGGAAGTGGAACACTGCCCTGTCCGGGGTCTCCGAGCCTTCCGGCAACAGCGATGGGTCGCAGGACCAGCGGATCTCGACGCCGCCGAAGAGATAGGCCTTGGAGCGGGCCATGCGGAAGAGCCGCGCCGGCTCGAAGCGGGCATGCGGGCCGAAAATCTGCGGGTCCGGATGGAAGCGGACCTTGGTGCCCCGGCGATTGTGCACTTCGCCGAGCTCTTCGAGTCCGCCCTGCGGAATGCCGCGGGAGAAGCGCTGCCGGTAGAGTTTGCGGTTGCGCGCCACCTCGACCTCGAGCGAGTCCGACAGCGCATTGACCACCGAAACACCGACGCCATGCAGGCCGCCCGAAGTCTCGTAAGCCTTGCCGTCGAACTTGCCGCCGGCATGCAGCACCGTCATGACCACTTCGAGGGTCGACTTGTTAGGGAATTTCGGGTGGTTTTCGACCGGAATGCCGCGGCCGTTGTCGGTCACCGTCAGGAAGCCTTCTGCATCGAGGTTGACTTCGATGAAGTTGGCGTGGCCGGCGACCGCCTCGTCCATCGAGTTGTCGATCACCTCGGCAAAGAGGTGGTGCAGTGCCTTTTCGTCCGTTCCGCCGATATACATGCCCGGCCGCCGGCGTACCGGTTCCAGCCCCTCGAGGACCTCGATTGCCGAAGCGTCGTAATCGCTGCCATCGCTGCTCTTCGGTGCGGGCCGCGCTACATCGTTGCCGGCGGCAGGCGCCGTCGGCTTGCGCGGCGCGCCGGCATCGGCCGGCTTCGGCTGCAAGGGCATGGCGGAAAAGAGGTCGCTGCTGTCGTCCATGGAGTGGTTAGATCGTTCCTGTCGTCTCTATCGGCAAGGCAATAGCAAGACCGCGTCGCCGTCGCCATCCCCTGGCGTCCGAATCACCGGAATTCTGCCAGAGTCTTGCTGAAAGCGCGAACAAAAGGCGAATTTGCGGATGTGAAGGCCCGACAATGCGGTGAATTGCGGCTTGAGTGTTGCGTCGCGAAGGTGCCGATGGCAAGGCATGAGCCGAACCAGGGAGCCCGTCGGGTGTCTATGTCCACAATTGTTTTCTCCGTCCGGTGCCTGATTGCCGCGCTGCTCCTTTCAAGCGTTGTCCTCGCCGCCGAGGCGAAACCGTTGCAGCCCTACAAGGATGCATTGTTCGGCTATCCCGGAATCCTGCGGGAGGAGGATGGCGGCGATTTCCGCGTTATCGACTACCAGGAGATCAGGGATATCAACGGTCGCGATCAGATTCCGGAGCGGCGCGTCAAGCGGGCCTATTTATCGCTCGGCGTCAAGAGTTCCCAGGCCAACGAGACGCTCGACCTCGACAGCCGTTCTCTCGACGTCACGCGCGTCGGCGGGAATCGTGGGGCAGCCTTCACGGTAATCTTCATTCACGGGCGCGGCGGCGACCGCCGCCTCGGCGCCAACGACTTCTCCTTCGGCGGTAATTTCAACCGGCTGAAAAATCTGGCGGTCAACAATGGCGGTACTTATTATGCGCCAAGCGTGCGCTCCTTCGATGCGGCAGGCGTGGCTGATATTGCGGCGCTGATCCACTTTGCCGCCGAGCGATCCGGCAACCGGCCGGTCGTCTTGGCCTGCGCTTCCATGGGCAGTTTCATCTGCTGGGGCATATCGCGCGATCAGCAGGCGACCGCGGTATTGAGCGGCATGATGGTGATGGGCGGGGTCGCGGACCCAGCGTTTCAGGAGAGTGCCGCCTACAAGGCAAGGCTGCCGATGTTCTTCAGCCATGGCAGCAATGACAGCGTCTATGCCGCCGAGGCGCAGGTTGCGCTATATCGCTCGCTGAAGAGCAAGGACTATCCCGCTCGCTTCGTGCTGTTTGAGACCGGTTCGCATGGGACACCGGTGCGCATGACCGACTGGCGGGATGCGCTGAACTGGATTCTTGAGCGTTAGCCGAATGCTCGCGGTCGTTAATGGAAATTCCGCATGAACAAGGTTGAAAGCTGGCGTTGGCTGCAGGAGCATCCCCAAGGCGCCATCTCGCCGGACGACTACGAGGATCGGCTCGGTACGGGCGCGCCCCTGGCCTATCTGCCCTTCGGCAACGGCCTGAGCTATGGCGATGTCTGCCGTAATGATCGAGGAACGTTGATCGACGGCGCCAGGCACGGCCGCATCCTCGCCTTCGATCCGGGGACCGGGGTGATGACCTGCGAGGCCGGCGCCACGCTGCGCGACATTCTCGTCAAGGTCATACCGCATCGCTTCTTCCTGCCGGTGACACCGGGGTCGGGTCTCGTCACGGTCGGCGGCGCCATCGCCAATGACGTTCATGGCAAAAACCATCATGCCCGCGGCGCCTTCGGCAATCATGTCCGGCGCCTGACGCTGCTGCGCTCGGACGGCGAACGTCTGGTCTGTTCCGCCGAGGAGAACGCCGAGCTCTTTGCCGCCACGATCGGCGGCATGGGCCTGACTGGACTGATCCTCGATGCCGAACTGCGGCTGATGAAAGTGCCTTCGCCGCATGTCCAACAGCACACCATTCGCTTCGAATGTCTCGAGGACTATTTCGCACTGGTGGACCGTGTCGGCGAAGAGCATGAATATTCCGTCGCCTGGATTGATCAAATGGCCGGCGGCCGGCGGACGGGCAGGGGCGTGCTCTGGGCTGCCGATCACGCCGACGCATCCTGCGAATATCCGGACATCCCCAAGGGACCAAAGCCTTCGCTGCCCCTGTCCCCGCCGTTCAATCCGCTGAATTCCCTGACGGTGAAGGCCCTTAACGAATATCGCTTTCGCAGCGAAGCGCCCGGTGAAATGGTCTCGACGGTAAAATGGACGTCCTATTTCCATCCGCTTGACCGGCTCGGTGCCTGGCACCGGCTCTACGGGCCGCTGGGTCCTTGTCGGCACCAAAGCGTCTATCCGGCCGAGAATGCCGAGGAGACGACGCTTCGCCTCTTGAAGACCGCGCGCGAACACGGCCACGCCTCCTTCCTGACTGCGGTGCACCGTTTCGGGGACGCCGAAGGGCGAGGCTTGCTTTCCTTTCCTCGGCCGGGTTTCGCACTGACCTTGGACTTCGCCTATCAAGGCGAAGCGACCGTAAAACTGTTCGACGCTTTGGACCGCATTGCCGTCGAAGTCGGCGGGGCGGTGAATCCGAGCGCGGATTTCCGCATGAGCCCCGCGGTTTTCGAGGCCTCCTTCCCGTCCTGGCAAAAACTCGAAGCGCTGCGAGATCCGGCTATCGTTTCGGATTTCTGGAGGCGCACGGCGCTTGCTTTCAAGGGCTGACGACGGTCAACGCCTCACTCCCTTAATGTTCATGTCGAACTCGACCACGTTGGAATAAATGGGGGTGCCGACGTCCATGCCGTAGGGTGAGCGGCGGATGCTGCCGCGGATGGTGAAGGAAATCGAGCGCTTGTCCCAGTCGATCAGGGTGACGGCGAAGCGTTCCTTGCGCGTCTTGCCACGCGCCGTCAGTGCACCCTCTACCGTCGCGCTACCGGGGCCGGTCTGGGTGACGTTTGTGGAGCGGAAGGTCACGGTCTGAAAATTGGCCGTGTCGAAGACCGCGCTCGACCGCAGGAAATTCTCGATGCGGCGCTCCCTGGCCCTGACGCTCTCCGGAAAGAGCGTGAACTCGACCGACGAACGCGAGACGTTGCCGCCATCTATCCGAAACTTGCCGGAGAACTTTGCGAAGTTGCCGGCGATTCCGCCGCCGCCCGTCTGCCCGATGCTGAAATGGATGCGCGAGGAGTTGGAGATGCTGTAGCTTCCGGCCGCATCCGCGAGCGACGGCGCCTGTGCGTTGGCCGGTAGAGCAGCAGCGATCAACGCGAAGGCTGCAGTCAGGGCGAGATGGCGATGAGCGCTCATGGATCATTCCTCCCCGCAAGGGGCCTGTTGGTTTCTCCACCCTGGACTGGCCCCGCATCGCTCCTGCTGGAGGCGGAGCGCAGCATGCGGATCAACACGTCGTCGCCTCGGACGAACTGATGATAGAGCGCCGCCACAGCGTGGATGGCCACCAAAACGAGCATGACATAGGCGAGCAATGCGTGAGTGCGGGCCCAGAACGCCTCGGCGCTTTCCGAGTGCGGCAGCGGTAGATGCGGTATGACGATGATGTTGAAGTAGAAGCTCGGCATGTTCAGTGTCGAGGCGGAGGCGACGGCCCAGCCGGCCAGCGGCACGATGACCCCAAGGAGGATCAGTATCCTGTGCGTTTGGCGCGCCGCGGCATATTCAAACGGATGGAGGCCCGGAACGGGCTGCGGGGTCCGCTCTGCCAGCCACCAGAGGGCTCTCAAGAGCGCGAGCCCCAAGGCAGTGAAGCCGAGCGACTTGTGCCATTGGTAAAGCGAGAACTGCAGCGCCGGATCGAGCTCGATTCGCCGCATGGCGAAGCCGACGAACATCAGGCCGAGGATGAGCAGCGCGATCGTCCAGTGCAGCACGATCGTTACCGTTCCGAAGCCGTTCTCGCGGTTGCGCAGCATTGGGTGACTTGACCAGCTGTCTGCCGTTGACGTGAGACGCCCCAAGGCTTCGTTTTATTCGAAATGCTCCAGTCCAAAGTTCGCTCCGGGATCGTTCATACGCGCAGCACCTATTGGCCGGATGGCGCCGGAATCTGCGGCGAGGTGCTTTCATTTGCCTAACCGATTTGCTAGGCCGCTTGCCCGAGAGGCTTTGATCCCGGAGGAAGAACTGATGACGCCTGACATTCGCCCGCTCGTTGCCGGCAACTGGAAGATGAATGGTACGCGTGCATCGCTGGACCAGATCAAGGCTATGGCCGAGGGCGTCAAGGGCGAGCTTTCCGCCAGGGTCGAGACGTTGATCTGCCCGCCGGCGACGCTGCTTTACGTTGCGACTGCGCTTTGCGACGACAGCCCGCTGATGATCGGCGCGCAGAACTGCCACCAGAAGCAATCGGGCGCCCACACCGGCGATGTTTCTGCCGAGATGATCGCCGACTGCTTCGGCACCCATGTGATCGTCGGTCATTCCGAACGCCGCACCGATCACGCCGAAACCGACGCAGTGGTAAGGGCGAAGACCGAAGCCGCGCATGCGGCGGGCCTCGTCGCCATCGTCTGCATTGGCGAGACGGGAGAGGAACGCAAAGGCGGCAAGACGCTCGACGTCCTGAAGCGCCAGCTCGCCGGCAGCCTGCCGAATGGCGCGACGGCGGAGAGCACGGTGATCGCCTATGAGCCGGTCTGGGCGATCGGCACCGGTTTGACGCCGACCGTCGGAGACGTGGAAGAGGCGCATGCCTTCATGCGTGCCGAGCTTGTCTCCCGCTTCGGTTCCGAGGGCGGCAAAATGCGCATCCTCTATGGCGGCTCCGTCAAGCCTTCCAATGCCAAGGAATTGATGGGCGTCGCCAATGTCGACGGTGCGCTGATCGGCGGCGCCAGCTTGAAAGCGGAAGACTTCCTCGCCATCTACGGGGCCTATGAAGAATTGACTGCCTGACCGCCGCGTACGGCGGGCAGGGGCTTGGAATAGCCGGCGGCTTGGTATAAAGAGGCGCGAAATTTGGCGCGGCCCCTGATGTGGCCGCGATCGTTCGATTCGAATGCCCCGAAGAGGGCAGGACTGGAAGCTGATGCAGACCGTACTCCTCGTCGTTTATCTCATGGTCGTCGTCGCCCTGATCGGCGTCGTCCTCATTCAGCGCTCCGAAGGTGGCGGTCTCGGCATAGGCGGCGGTTCGGGCTTCATGTCCGCCCGCGGCACGGCCAATGCGCTGACCCGCACGACTGCGGTCCTCGCCTTCCTGTTCTTCGCTCTGGCGCTGGCGATGGGCATCCTGGCGCGCTACGAGCCGCAGGCGACCGATATTCTCGAGCGTATTCCGGGCACGAGCTCGAGCGGCGGCGTGCTGGATTCGCTCGGCGGCGGCCAGACGGCGCCAGCCGGCGGCAACACTGGGGCTCCGGCGAACGGCAATGGCGCCAACAACGCGGTTCCGGCAGAAGGCGCGGCCCGGCCCGCCACTCCGGCTGCTCAGCCGGCCGCCCCGGCTCCGGCCCCCGGCGCCAACGGCAATACCGGATCGCAAGTTCCGAGCGGCCAGTAAGGCCGAAGTTCAGAAGAACCCGCCGGCGGATGTTTCATCCGCCGGTTTTGTTTTGTGTGAAATCTGCCGCACCGAGAAACGGAAAAATTCGGGAAGACGAATTTTTTCGGTGGCGGAATCGTTTGTGAAAAGGTATCCGGTGACTCCCATGGCGCGATATGTATTCATCACTGGCGGCGTGGTCTCCTCCCTCGGAAAAGGCATCGCTGCGGCCGCTCTCGGAGCGCTGCTGCAGGCGCGTGGCTACCGCGTGAGGCTGCGCAAGCTCGACCCGTATCTCAATGTCGATCCCGGCACGATGAGCCCGACGCAGCATGGCGAGGTGTTCGTCACCGACGATGGGGCCGAAACCGACCTCGATCTCGGCCACTACGAGCGTTTCACCGGCCGCTCGGCGACGAAGACCGACAACATTACCACGGGCCGGATCTATAAGAACATCATCGACAAGGAACGGCGCGGCGACTATCTCGGGGCGACGGTTCAGGTGATCCCGCACGTCACCAACGAGATCAAGAACTTCGTCACCGAAGGCAACGAAGACTACGACTTTGTCATCTGCGAAATCGGCGGCACCGTCGGCGACATCGAGGCAATGCCCTTCATGGAGGCGATCCGCCAGCTCGGCAACGACCTGCCGCGCGGCACCGCCGTCTATGTCCACCTGACGCTGATGCCCTATATTCCGGCGGCGGGCGAGCTCAAGACCAAGCCGACCCAGCACTCGGTCAAGGAGTTGCAGGCGCTCGGTATCCACCCCGACATTCTGCTCGTTCGCGCCGATCGGGAGATCCCGGAAGCGGAGCGCCGCAAGCTGTCGCTCTTCTGCAATGTGCGGCAATCGGCAGTCATCCAGGCGCTCGACGTGGCGTCGATCTACGACGTGCCGATCGCCTATCATAAGGAAGGCCTCGACAACGAAGTGCTCGCCGCCTTCGGCATCGAGCCGGCGCCGAAGCCGCGCATGGAAGCCTGGGAGAATGTGGCGCACCGGATCCGCACGCCGGAAGGCGAAGTGACGATCGCGATCGTCGGCAAATATACCGGCCTTAAGGATGCCTATAAGTCGCTGATCGAGGCGCTCTATCACGGCGGCATCGCCAATCGCGTCAAGGTCAAGCTCGAATGGATCGAGTCCGAGGTCTTCGAGAAGGAGGATCCGGCGCCCTATCTCGAGAAGGTCCACGGCATTCTGGTTCCCGGCGGCTTCGGCGAACGCGGTTCGGAGGGCAAGATCAACGCGGCGCGCTTTGCCCGCGAACGTAAGGTGCCCTATTTCGGCATCTGCTTCGGCATGCAGATGGCCGTGGTCGAGGCCGCCCGCAATCTCGCCGGCATCGACAAGGCATCCTCGACCGAATTCGGCCCCACCAAGGAGCCAGTCGTCGGTCTGATGACCGAATGGGTGAAGGGCAACGCGCTCGAGAAGCGCTCGGCCTCCGGCGATCTCGGCGGCACCATGCGCCTCGGTGCCTACCGTGCAGCCCTCAAGCCCGATACGAAGATCGCCGGGATCTATGGATCTCCGGATATCTCCGAGCGCCATCGCCATCGCTACGAGGTCAATGTCGACTACAAGGAGCGACTGGAATCCTGCGGCCTCGTGTTCTCCGGCATGTCACCGGACGGCGTGCTGCCGGAGACGGTAGAATATCCGGATCATCCCTGGTTCATCGGCGTTCAGTACCATCCGGAGCTGAAGTCCCGGCCACTTGATCCGCATCCTCTGTTTGCGAGCTTCATCGAGGCAGCGCTCGAACAGTCGCGGCTAGTGTAGCCTTCACCCCGCATGTCCCGATTTCGCGGCCGGTCCCCAAGGCCGGCCGTGCGCCTATTGGCGCCTCGCATGCTTGCGTGAGGTGGCTGCATTCGACGCCTGTCCCGCTGCCGCTTGCAATCATCGGTCAAAAGTTGCAAACAGCGGCAAACCGGTCACCAGGGAAATCGCCATGAACCTGCCTACCCGCACCGCCCGCCCGCTCGATCATCTCGTGCTGCCGGTGGCGGAACTCGGGCAGGCGAGGCGGCGCCTCGGCGATCTCGGCTTCACCGTGGCAGGAGATGCGCGCCATCCCTTCGGCACCGAGAACGCCTGTGTCTTCTTCCCCGGCGATACATACATCGAGCCGCTCGCCATCGCCTCGCGTGAAGAGTGCGAGGCCGCCGCGCTTGGAGGCAACGCCTTTGTGGCGCGCGATCAGGCGTTCCGTTTCCGGCAAGGGCCCGAGGGTCTCTCGGCGGTCGTGCTCGGGACGCCCGATGCCGCCACCGACCACATCCGCTATAGGTCCTGCGGCATCTCCGGCGGCGAGATGCTGGAATTCTCGCGGCCCATGCGCCTGCCGGACGGACGCGAGGCGCTCGGCTCCTTCCGCCTGGCATTTGCCGCCGACCTGCGCGCGCCCGACTTCTTCCTGTTCAGTTGCCAGCGGATCCGCGCCCTGCCTGTCGACGGCGCGCTCACCAATCACGAGAACGGCGTGACCGGCATCGGCGAGGTTGTTCTTTCCGAACCCAATCCGACGGATTTCCAATATCTGCTGCAGGAAGCGGTCGACGAGCGCGAGGTCTCGGCCCATTCCTTCGGCATGGACATCCAGGCCGGCAGCGTCAAACTGTCGGTCTTGAACCCTGCAGGGATGGAGGCCTTCTATGGCCGCTCCGTCAGTGCGACCGACCGCGGCTTGCGCGGCCGTGCCGTGGTGTTCCGCGTCGCCGATCTCGAAGCGACGCGCGCGCTGTTTGCGCAGAACGACATTGAATTTTCAGAAATGGGCGGACGCCTCGTTGTCCCGGAAGCGCCGGGGCAGGGGGTGATTTTCGCATTTGGAGTATGATGATGGAAACGAATGCAAGGGTCGTCGTCGGCGAGGGTGCCGGCCAGGTGGTGTTCTCCCAACAGGAGCGGCTGACGCTGATCGCCGGCCCCTGTCAGATGGAAAGCCGCGAGCATGCCTTCATGATCGCCGGCAGGCTGGTCGAACTCTGCAAGTCGCTCGGTCTCGGCCTCGTCTACAAGTCGTCCTTCGACAAGGCGAACCGCACCTCGCTCTCCGGCAAGCGCGGCATCGGCATTGAAAAGGCGATGGAAATCTTTGCCGACCTCAAGCGTGAATTCGGCTTCCCGGTGCTGACCGACATCCACACGGAAGAGCAGTGCGCCGCGGTCGCCGAGACCGTCGACATTCTGCAGATCCCGGCCTTCTTGTCGCGTCAGACCGATCTTCTCGTAGCGGCCGCCAAGACCGGGCGCGCCATCAACGTCAAGAAGGGCCAGTTCCTGGCGCCCTGGGACATGAAGAACGTGCTCGCCAAATTCACGATGAGCGGCAACCCGAACGTCCTTCTCTGCGAGCGTGGCGCATCCTTCGGCTACAACACGCTCGTTTCCGACATGCGCTCGCTGCCGATCATGGCGGCGCTCGGGGCCCCGGTCGTGTTCGACGCCACCCATTCGGTGCAGCAGCCCGGTGGGCAGGGCGGCTCCTCAGGCGGCCAGCGGGAGTTCGTCGAGACCCTGGCACGCGCCGCCGTTGCCGTCGGCGTTGCCGGCGTCTTCATCGAGACGCATGAGGATCCGGATAACGCTCCCTCCGATGGCCCGAACATGGTGCCGCTCAAGGACATGCCGCGGCTCCTCGAGAAACTGCTCGCCTTCGATGCCATCGCCAAGACTTGAAAGAGCAGGTGCCGCGCCGCGCGTGAAATTCTCATGACGCACGACGGCACCCCGTGCTCCCGGCGCCCAGCGCCATTGTAATTTCAGGGCCATCCATTAAGACAGGCCGACCATCACCAACGTCCACAAGCAGGGAAGAGATCATGACTGCGATCATCGACATCATCGGCCGAGAGATCCTCGACAGCCGCGGCAACCCGACCGTCGAGGTCGATGTTCATCTCGAGGACGGCAGCTTCGGCCGCGCCGCCGTTCCCTCGGGCGCTTCGACCGGCGCGCATGAAGCGGTCGAGCTGCGCGACGGCGGCACCCGCTATCTCGGCAAGGGCGTAGAGCGAGCCGTCGACGCCGTCAACGGCGAGATCTTCGAGGCGATCGGCGGTCTCGATGCCGAGAACCAGATCCAGATCGACAAGACGATGATCGAGCTCGACGGCACGTCGAACAAGTCGCGCCTCGGCGCCAACGCCATTCTCGGCGTGTCGCTCGCCGTCGCCAAGGCTGCGGCGGAAGCGGCGGGCCTGCCGCTCTACCGTTACGTCGGCGGCCCGAACGCACATCTCCTGCCGGTGCCGATGATGAACATCATCAACGGCGGCGCGCATGCCGACAACCCGATCGACTTCCAGGAATTCATGATCATGCCGGTGGGCGCCGAAACGCTGAAGGATGCCGTCCGCATGGGTTCGGAAGTCTTCCACACGCTGAAGAAGCAGCTCGCCGCCGAAGGCCATAACACCAATGTCGGCGACGAAGGCGGCTTCGCGCCGGGCTTGGCTTCCGCGCCTGCGGCCCTCGACTTCATCATGAAGTCGATCGAGAAAGCCGGCTACAAGCCGGGTGAGGACATGTATGTCGCGCTCGACTGCGCCTCGACGGAGTTCTTCAAGGACGGCAAATACGTGCTCGAAGGCGAGGGCCGGACGCTGGAGCCGGGTGCCATGGCCGAATACCTCGCAGAGCTTGCCGCCAAGTATCCGATCATCTCGATCGAGGACGGCATGGCCGAAGACGACTGGGACGGCTGGAAGGCGCTGACCGACCTCATCGGCAACAAGTGCCAGCTCGTCGGCGACGACCTCTTCGTCACCAACTCCGCGCGGCTGCGCGACGGCATCAAGATGGGCGTCGCCAACTCGATCCTCGTCAAGGTCAACCAGATCGGCTCGCTTTCCGAGACGCTCGATGCCGTCGAGACGGCCCACAAGGCCCGCTACACCGCCGTCATGTCGCACCGTTCCGGCGAAACCGAGGATTCGACGATCGCCGATCTGGCGGTTGCCACCAATTGCGGTCAGATCAAGACCGGTTCGCTCGCCCGTTCCGACCGGCTTGCCAAGTACAATCAGCTGATCCGCATCGAGGAACAGCTCGGCCTGCAGGCGGCCTACGCGGGTCGGTCGATCCTGCGGGGGTGATTATTGGCTAAGCGGCGCAGCGGCTGCCCCTCATCCGCCTAGCGGCACCTTCTCCCCGCTCGCGGGGAGAAGGGACTCGCGGGTGCCACGTCAGTCCCCTCTCCCCGCGTGCGGGGAGAGGGGACTGAGGTGAGGGCAAATTAAGCCAAAATGCCTGCCGACAACCCGCAATATTCCAAACCCGCCTGCCTCACGGCCGGCGGGTTTCCTTTTCCCTGCCATTCATGGTCAACGGTCGGTTAATCAATCGGCGCTAGTCTGCCTTGGTATTGCGTAGCAGGGCATCGACGATGTGGACACGGCATCACAAGAAGCGGAGACTGGGGCGGCTGGTAGTGCCGGTGATCGCAGTCGCCTTTCTTTCCTACTTCGGCTATCATTCGATCCATGGCGGTTACGGCTTAAGGGCGACGGAGGAGTTCGACCGCCAGATCGCCGAGCGGCAGGCACGGCTCGACGAGCTCACTCAAAGGCGGCAAATCCTGGAAAAGGAGGTCGAGCTGATGAGTGACGGTTCGTTGGAAAGAGACATGCTGGATGAGAAGGCTCGCCTCGCGCTCAATATGTCGCGTAGCGACGAGATCGTCATTTTTCATCGCCCAGCGAATTAACTGAAATTCGGTTAATCACAAATAAACGTTTAAATTCAGCTATTTGCCTTGAATGATAGCCATGCAAATATGGCATTGCTGCGGCGCGCTTCTTTGCCTATGGTAGCCCACCAAAGGCTAACCATTGGGAGGAATGAATGGCTCCGCGAAAAACCGCGTCCGTCTCCAGCCGCAAGGCCGCCGCCAAGCCGGCCAAGAAGGACTTCACCAGCGGCACGATCGCCGAATTCTCCAAGGAAGATGAACTGAAGGCCTATCGCGAAATGCTGCTGATCCGGCGTTTCGAGGAGAAGGCCGGCCAGCTTTACGGCATGGGCTTCATCGGCGGCTTCTGTCACCTTTATATCGGCCAGGAAGCCGTCGTCGTCGGCATGCAGCTGGCGCTGAAAGAGGGCGACCAGGTCATCACCGGTTACCGCGATCACGGCCATATGCTCGCCTGCGGCATGAGCGCCCGCGGCGTGATGGCCGAGCTTACCGGTCGCCGCGGCGGTCTTTCCAAGGGGAAGGGCGGCTCGATGCACATGTTCTCCAAGGAGAAGCACTTCTACGGCGGCCACGGCATCGTCGGCGCGCAGGTATCGCTCGGCACCGGCCTTGCCTTCGCCAATCGGTATCGCGGCAACGACAATGTCAGCCTCGCCTATTTCGGTGACGGCGCCGCCAACCAGGGCCAGGTCTACGAAAGCTTCAACATGGCAGCGCTCTGGAAGCTGCCGGTGATCTACATCGTCGAGAACAATCGCTATGCGATGGGCACCTCCGTGTCGCGCGCCTCGGCACAGACCGATTTCTCGCAGCGCGGCGCTTCCTTCGGCATCCCGGGCTATCAGGTCGACGGCATGGACGTGCGCGCGGTCAAGGCGGCAGCCGACGACGCTGTCGAACATTGCCGCTCCGGCAAGGGGCCGATCATCCTCGAAATGCTGACCTACCGCTACCGCGGCCACTCCATGTCCGACCCGGCGAAATACCGCTCGAAGGACGAAGTGCAGAAGATGCGCTCGGAGCATGATCCGATCGA
The DNA here is from genome assembly GCF_002944405.1 of Sinorhizobium fredii. NCBI lineage: Bacteria > Pseudomonadati > Pseudomonadota > Alphaproteobacteria > Hyphomicrobiales > Rhizobiaceae > Ensifer > Ensifer fredii. The sequence continues at coordinate 1,576,035 of NZ_CP024307.1, forward strand.
GCAGGTGAAGGCCCGCCTTGTCGAAAAGGGCTGGGCGAGCGAGGACGAACTGAAGCAGATCGACAAGGAGGTTCGCGACATCGTTGCGGACAGCGCGGATTTTGCCCAGTCTGATCCGGAGCCGGATGTGTCCGAGCTCTATACCGACATCCTGCTTTGATCCGGGGAGGGACGAATATGCCAGTAGAAATTCTTATGCCTGCCCTTTCCCCGACGATGGAGGAAGGCACGCTCTCCAAGTGGCTGAAGAACGAGGGCGACAAGGTTGCCTCCGGTGACGTCATCGCCGAGATCGAAACCGACAAGGCGACGATGGAAGTCGAAGCCGTCGACGAAGGCACGATCGGCAAGCTCTTGATCGCCGCCGGCACCGAAGGCGTAAAGGTCAATACGCCGATCGCCGTGCTGCTTCAGGACGGCGAGGGCGCCGGCGATATTGCCAGCGGCAAGACGGAAGCGCCGAAGCCGGCAGCGGCAGAAGCTCCGGCGCCGGCCGCGGCGCCCGTAGCGGCCCAGCCGAAGGCGGAAGTCCCGTCCGATCCCGCCATTCCGGCCGGCACCGAGATGGTGACGATCACCGTCCGCGAAGCGCTGCGCGATGCAATGGCGGAGGAAATGCGCGCCAATGACGACGTCTTCGTCATGGGCGAGGAGGTTGCCGAATACCAGGGCGCCTACAAGATCACGCAAGGGTTGCTGCAGGAATTCGGCCCCCGCCGGGTCGTCGATACGCCGATCACCGAACATGGTTTTGCCGGCATCGGCGTCGGTGCGGCGATGACCGGCCTGCGTCCGATCGTCGAGTTTATGACCTTCAACTTCGCCATGCAGGCGATTGACCACATCATCAACTCGGCCGCCAAGACGCTCTACATGTCCGGCGGCCAGATGGGCGCGCCGATCGTCTTCCGCGGCCCGAGCGGTGCGGCAGCCCGCGTGGCCGCGCAGCACTCGCAGTGCTATGCCGCCTGGTACAGCCATATTCCGGGCCTGAAGGTCGTCATGCCCTATACGGCGGCGGATGCGAAGGGCCTGCTCAAGGCCGCGATCCGCGACCCGAACCCGGTGATCTTCCTCGAAAACGAAATCCTCTACGGCCAGTCCTTCGAAGTACCGAAGCTCGAAGATTTCGTTCTGCCGATCGGCAAGGCTCGCATTCACCGCGTCGGCAGGGATGCGACGATCGTCTCCTTCGGCATCGGCATGACCTATGCGGTCAAGGCCGCCGCCGAGCTCGAGGCGCTGGGCATCGATGTCGAAGTCATCGACCTTCGGACCATCCGCCCGATGGACCTGCCGACGGTCATCGAATCGGTCAAGAAGACCGGTCGCCTCGTCACCGTCGAGGAAGGCTACCCGCAGTCCTCCGTCGGCACCGAGATCGCCACCCGCGTCATGCAGCAGGCGTTCGACTATCTCGATGCGCCAATCCTGACGATCGCCGGCAAGGACGTGCCGATGCCTTACGCGGCCAACCTGGAGAAGCTTGCTCTGCCAAACGTCGCCGAGGTCGTCGATGCGGTGAAAGCCGTCTGCTACAAATAAGAGAGGGACGTTCGATGCCAATCAACATCACAATGCCTGCCCTCTCTCCGACGATGGAAGAAGGCAATCTCGCCAAGTGGCTCGTCAAGGAAGGCGACAAGGTCAAGTCCGGCGACGTCATCGCCGAGATCGAGACCGACAAGGCGACCATGGAAGTCGAAGCCGTCGATGAAGGCACCGTCGCCAAGATCGTCGTTCCGGCCGGCACCGAAGGCGTCAAGGTCAATGCGTTGATCGCGGTTCTGGCCGCGGACGGCGAGGATGTCGCAACGGCGGCCAAGGGCGGTAATGGCGCGGCCGCGCCGGCCTCCGCCGCCAAGGCGGAAGCACCGGCTCCGGCAGCACCTGCCGCTGCACCGGCACCGGCCGCAGCGCCTGCGGCTCCGGCCGCATCGACTGCGCCGGCACCGGCGGCCGGTGATGCAAAGCGCGTCTTCTCGTCGCCGCTCGCCCGCCGCCTCGCCAAGGAAGCGGGCATCGATCTCTCGGCCATTGCCGGTTCCGGTCCCTATGGCCGCGTCGTCAAGAAGGATGTCGAAACCGCAGTTTCCGGCGGCACCGCCAAGCCGGCCGCGGCGCCGGCAGCCGGGCAAGCGCCGGCCGCGGCACCGCTTGCCAAGGGCATGTCGGAAGACGCCGTCCTCAAGCTCTTCGAGCCGGGCTCCTACGAGCTCGTCCCGCATGACGGCATGCGCAAGACGATTGCCAAGCGCCTGCAGGAATCGAAGCAGACGATCCCGCACTTCTACGTTTCCCTCGATTGCCAGCTCGATGCTCTCTTGGCACTGCGTGCCCAGCTTAACGCGGCAGCACCGGAGAAGGATGGCAAGCCAGTCTACAAGCTCTCGGTCAACGACATGGTGATCAAGGCGCTGGCGCTGGCGCTGCGCGACGTTCCGGATGCGAACGTTTCCTGGACCGATACGAACATGGTCAAGCACAAGCACGCCGATGTGGGCGTTGCCGTGTCCATTCCGGGCGGCCTGATTACGCCGATCGTCCGCCAGGCAGAGTTGAAGAGCCTTTCGGCCATCTCCAACGAGATGAAGGATCTCGGCAAGCGCGCGAAAGAGCGCAAGCTGAAGCCGGAAGAATATCAGGGCGGTACGACCGCCGTCTCCAACATGGGCATGATGGGCGTCAAGGACTTCGCAGCCGTCGTCAACCCGCCGCACGCGACGATCCTCGCGGTCGGCGCCGGCGAGGAGCGGGTGATCGTCAAGAACAAGGAGATGGTCGTCGCCAACATGATGACCGTCACGCTCTCGACCGACCATCGCTGCGTCGATGGCGCTCTTGGTGCCGAACTGCTCGGCGCCTTCAAGCGCTACATCGAAAACCCGATGGGCATGCTCGTCTGATGCGATCCGGACCGGCGCTTCCGCCGGTCCTTCCTTTCCTGACGTCTTGTGCGTGTCATTGCCTCAACCGCTGCACACTTTTGGGCGACATGCATCACATGCGAGTAGGCAGATGAAGACAGTCCTTTGCTATGGTGACAGTCTGACCTGGGGCTATGATGCGGAGGGTCCGGGTCGGCATGCGCTGGAGGATCGTTGGCCGAGCGTGCTGCAGAAGGCGCTGGGTTCCGGCGTCAACGTCATCGCCGAGGGGCTGAACGGCCGCACCACAGCCTATGACGATCATCTCGCCGATTGCGACCGTAACGGCGCGCGTGTCCTTCCGACCGTGCTGCACAGCCACGCACCGCTCGATCTTGTCGTCTTCATGCTCGGTTCGAACGACATGAAGCCAATCATTCACGGCACCGCCTTCGGCGCCGTCAAGGGTGTCGAGCGCCTGGTCAATCTGGTTCGCAAGCATGACTGGCCGACGGAGACGGAGGAGGGCCCGGATATCCTGATCGTCTCGCCGCCACCGCTTTGCGAAACCGCCGACAGCGACTTCGCGGCGATGTTTGCCGGCGGCGTCGAGCAGTCGGCGATGCTGGCCTCGCTCTATCGCGATCTCGCCGACGAACTCGATTGCGGCTTCTTCGACGCCGGCTCGGTCGCTCGGACGACGCCGCTCGATGGGGTTCATCTCGACGCCGAGAATACCCGTGCGATCGGCCGCGGCGTGGAGCCGGTCGTCCGGATGTTGCTCGGGCTTTGACGATGGCGGCTGGCGCAACCCTCAGGCCCGCTATGCGAAGCGAGGCGGCGGAACTGGCGATCCTCGTCGATATCGCCTCGCATGGCTTTGCTTCGTGGCTGTGGTACGGCGGTGTCCTGGCCCGGTCGGCGGAGACGGCCTTCGAACACGGCCGAAACCGGCTCCGGCAGGACGAGGGTTTGGGAACGTGGAGCGATGCGGTCGTTGCGGTCCTCGGAGACGAGATCGTCGGCGCTTCGGTCTCCTACGCTATCGACGCGTCGATTGCAGAGATCGAGCCGAGGCATCCTGTCCTTGCGCCCTTGCTGGCGCTGCAGAGAGAGGTGGTCGGTCACTGGTTTGTCGACAGCCTTGGCGTCTACAGGGCGCATCGCGGAAAGGGGATCGGCCGGGCGCTGCTCGAGAACGAATTTCGCCGAGCTGGCAAAGCGCCTGTAAGCCTGATCACCGAGGGCCACAACGACAAGGCGCAGTCGCTCTACAGGGTGAACGGCTTCGAAGAGAGGGCGCGCGGCGAAGCCGTGCCGCCTTTCGAAGACAGCAGGAAACATGATTGGGTGCTCTTCACCCGCAAGGTCGCTTGAAACAAAGGTAGGAAACACATGGCTGAGAATTACGACGTCATCGTTATCGGTTCGGGCCCGGGCGGCTATGTCACCGCCATCCGCTCGGCGCAGCTGGGCTTGAAGACGGCGATCGTCGAACGCGAGCACCTGGGCGGCATCTGCCTCAACTGGGGCTGCATCCCCACCAAGGCGCTGCTGCGCTCCGCCGAGATCCTCGACCATGCCAACCACGCCAAGAACTACGGCCTGACGCTCGAAGGCAAGATCACCGCCAACGTCAAGGATGTCGTGGCCCGATCGCGCGGCGTCTCGGCGCGGCTGAACGGCGGCGTCGCCTTCCTCATGAAGAAGAACAAGATCGACGTGATCTGGGGCGAGGCGAAGCTGACGAAGCCTGGCGAGATCGTCGTCGGCGCGCCGTCGAAGCCGGCCGTCCAGCCGCAGAACCCGGTGCCGAAGGGTGTCAAGGGCGAGGGCACCTATACGGCGAAGCACATCATCATCGCGACCGGCGCCCGGCCGCGGGCGCTGCCCGGCATCGAGCCGGACGGCAAGCTGATCTGGACCTATTTCGAGGCGATGAAGCCCGAGGAGCTGCCGAAAACCATGGTGGTCATGGGCTCCGGCGCGATTGGCATCGAATTTGCCAGCTTCTACCTTTCCATGGGCGTCGACGTCACGGTCGTCGAACTCCTGCCGCAGGTCATGCCGGTCGAGGATGCCGAGATTTCCGCCTTTGCCCGCAAGCAGCTCGAAAAGCGCGGCATGAAGATCTTCACCGACGCCAAGGTGACGAAGGTCGAAAAGGGCGCCAACGATGTCACGGCCCATGTCGAGACGAAGGACGGCAAGGTCACGCCGATCAAGGCGGACCGTCTGATCTCGGCCGTCGGCGTTCAGGGCAACATCGAGAACCTCGGCCTCGAGGCGCTGCGCATCGAGACCAGCCGCGGCTGCATCGTCACCGACGGTTATGGCAAGACGAATGTCCCCGGCATTTATGCGATCGGCGATGTTGCCGGTCCGCCGATGCTGGCGCACAAGGCCGAGCATGAGGGCGTCATCTGCGTCGAGAAGATCGCCGGCGTCCCGGGCGTCCATGCGCTCGACAAGGGCAAGGTCCCGGGCTGCACCTATTGCGACCCGCAGGTCGCTTCCGTCGGCCTCACCGAGGCGAGGGCGAAGGAGCTCGGCCGCGACATTCGCGTCGGCCGCTACAGCTTCGGCGCCAACGGCAAGGCGATAGCGCTTGGCGAAGACCAGGGCCTGATCAAGACGATCTTCGACAAGAAGACCGGCGAGCTCCTCGGCGCGCACATGGTGGGCGCGGAAGTCACCGAGCTCATCCAGGGCTTCGTCGTTGCCATGAATCTGGAGACGACCGAGGAAGAGCTGATGCACACGATCTTCCCGCATCCGACGCTCTCCGAAATGATGAAGGAAAGCGTGCTCGACGCCTACGGAAAAGTCCTGAACGCCTGATGACGTGCGACCGTTCGGAACTTGCGGTATGCTCACGCATTGATTGCGTAGCATCTTCAGTGCGCGGAGGTCGTCATGAGCGTCAATGGCGTGGGCATTTTGGCAGCGATCATCATCGGTGGGCTGGCCGGCTGGCTGGCGGAGAAATTCATGAACAGCCAGATGGGCCTGTTCATGAACATCATCCTCGGCATCATCGGCGCGGTCGTCTTGAACTTCATCCTGGCGGCATTCGGCATGGCCTATACGGGCTGGATCGCCTATCTGGTCGTCGGCTTCATCGGCGCCTGCCTGCTGATCGCCGCGGGCCGCGCCGTTCGAGGATAGAAGTCCATTCGCCATTCAATCGCGGTCGGGCTGCCATGCAAATGGTGGCCTGACTTTTCATGTCCGGCTGTTTATATAGATCGAAATCGCCGACGGCTTCTGGCCGCATGCTCGATAAGACGAAGGAAGAAACATGGTAACGGTTTTCGACGCGGTCTCGGATCGGGCTCAGCGCATTCGCCATCCGGAAAAGGCGCACCGCCCGGATACGGAAGTGCTGCGCAAGCCGGACTGGATTCGCGTGAAGGCGCCGACCTCGAAGGGTTACCAGGAGACCCGCTCGATCGTGAAGAGCAACAAGCTCGTCACCGTCTGCGAGGAGGCCGGCTGCCCGAACATCGGCGAATGTTGGGACAAGAAGCACGCCACCTTCATGATCATGGGCGAGATCTGCACGCGCGCCTGCGCCTTCTGCAACGTGGCGACCGGCAAGCCGAACGCCCTCGACCTCGAAGAGCCCGCCAACGTCGCCAAGGCCGTCAAGCAGATGGGCTTGAGCCATGTCGTCATCACCTCGGTCGACCGTGACGACCTGGAGGACGGCGGCGCCGAGCATTTCGAGAAGGTGATCTTTGCGATCCGCGAGGCCTCGCCCACGACGACGATCGAAATCCTGACGCCCGACTTCCTCAAGAAGCCAGGTGCGCTGGAGCGGGTGGTCGCCGCCAAGCCCGACGTCTTCAACCACAATCTCGAGACCGTGCCGGGCAACTACCTCACGGTGCGCCCGGGCGCCCGCTACTTCCATTCGATCCGTCTCCTGCAGCGGGTGAAGGAACTCGATCCGACGATGTTCACCAAGTCCGGCATCATGGTCGGTCTCGGCGAGGAGCGGAACGAGGTGCTGCAACTGATGGACGACCTGCGCACCGCCGACGTCGATTTCCTGACGATCGGCCAGTACCTGCAGCCGACCCGCAAGCATCACAAGGTCGAGAAGTTCGTCACCCCCGAGGAGTTCAAGTCCTACGAGACGGTCGCCTATACCAAGGGCTTCCTGATGGTGGCGTCGAGCCCGCTGACCCGCTCCTCGCACCATGCCGGCGACGATTTCGCACGGCTGAAGGCGGCGCGCGAGAAGAAGCTCGGGGCGGAGTAGCTCTTCGCCGGCCGCCGATACGGGATCAATAGCCGCGGCGTTCCGATGTCGCGGCTTTCCTTTTGTGGAGACGGCATGGCACAGGATCTGACAGATATTGCCGAGGCAGCGGGCCATCTCGCGCAGGCGAGGCGGATTCTCGTGATCGGCTGCTCCGGTGGCGGCAAAACCACTCTCGCGCGGTGGCTTTCCACCCGCTTCGATCTACCCTTCATCTCCATGGACCGCGAATTCTTCTGGCTGCCCGGCTGGAACTCGCGCCCACGCGCGGAACAGCGGGCAATGATCGCCGCCAAGGTCGATCAGCCGCGATGGATTATGGACGGAACAAACCCTTCGAGCTTCGATCTAAGGATGCCGCGCACGGAGGTCGTTCTTTGGGTGCGTATGCCGCGCCTGCTTTGTCTGTGGGGGGCGGTGCGCCGCTGGTTGAAATGGCGAGGCCAGGCGCGGCCGGAAATGGCCGACGGCTGCCCCGAGCGATTGAGTTTGGAATTCGTTCGCTACATCTGGACCTTCGAACGCAAATTCGCCCCCATCGTCGAAGCCGGGCTCCATGAGCACGCAGTGCCCGTTCTCCAGATAAGAAGCCGGGCACAAATGCGCCAACTCCTTGATCTTCTCTCGGCTCGGCCTTAACTCCAAACTATGCCGCATTTCGAAACCAACCATGTCGTAAAGCACTCGGCGGAACAGATGTTCAACCTCGTCGCCGATGTCGAGCGCTATCCGGAATTCCTGCCGCTCTGCGAGGCGCTGAGCGTGCGATCGCGTAAGGAGCGCGACGGCAAGGCGTTGCTGCTGGCCGACATGACGGTTGGCTACAAGGCCATCCGCGAGACCTTTACGACTCAGGTTCTGCTGAAGCCGGCCGAGCGGCTGATCGACGTCAACTACATCGAGGGGCCGTTCAAGTATCTCGACAATGTCTGGCGCTTCGAACCGGTGAACGAGAGAGAGTCGATCGTCCACTTCTATATCGACTACGAGTTCAAGAGCCGCATCCTCGGCGCCCTGATGGGCTCGATGTTCGATCGCGCCTTCCGCATGTTCTCGGAAGCCTTCGAGAAACGCGCCGACGCGGTCTACGGCACCTGAGCGATCTCCCTGAGAAGATCGAGCGCCGTCTTCACCGTCGCGAGCCGCACCGCATTGCGGCCGATCGCGCCGTAGCGCATCTCTCGGTGGAGGATATTGCACGACCGCGTTGCAGCCGCGAGGTGAACGAGCCCGACAGGCTTCTCCGCCGAGCCGCCCCTTGGGCCTGCAATGCCCGTCACCGCCACCGCGAGATCGGCGCGGGAGTGGGCGATGGCGCCGCGGACCATTTCCGCAGCCGTTTCGTGAGAGACCGCCCCGTTGGCCGCGAGCGTCGCAGCATCGACGCCGAGCATGTCGATTTTCGCCTCGTTAGAATAGGTGACGAAGCCGCGGTCGACGACGGCGGACGAGCCGGCAATCTCGGTCAGCGCCGCGGCGATTAATCCGCCTGTGCAGGATTCGGCGGTGGCGATCTTCAGCCCGCGCGCGGTGAAATCGGCAATAATGTCGCGCGCCGCCTGTTCGATGTCGGCCGGCCACATCAGGCTTTGTTCTCCGGCACATAGACGACCGTTACGGTGGCGATTGCGGCGATACCCTCCTGGCGTCCGACGAAGCCGAGCTTCTCGTTGGTCGTCGCCTTCACCGAGCAGCGGTCGAGCGCGATGCCGAGCATGGCGGCAAGGTTTTCGCGCATCTGCTGGCGGTGGGGGCCGACCTTCGGGGCTTCCGCGATCAGCGAAACGTCCGCGTTTGTGATCACTCCGCCGTGCTCGCGCACGATCCGGGCGGCGTGCTCCAGGAAGATACGCGAGGGGGCACCCTTCCACTGCGGATCCGAAGGCGGGAAGTGGTCGCCGATGTCGCCGGCGCCGCAGGTGGCGAGCAGCGCGTCGGTCAAGGCGTGCAAGGCGACATCCGCGTCGGAATGACCGGAGAGCTTGCGGTCATGCGGAATGAACACGCCGCAAAGCGTGACGCCGTCGCCCTCGACGAGCTGGTGCACGTCGTAGCCGTTGCCGGTGCGGACGTCGGGAATTGCATGCCGGTTCAGCCGTTCATCGGCCATCGATATATCCCTTTGAAGCGTGAGCTTGACATTATCCGGCGCTCCCTCGACGAGGACCACCGGGATGCCGGCCCATTCCGCAATAGATGCGTCGTCGGTAAAATCGCTGCGGCCGCTGGCGCTTGCGGCGCGATGGGCGGCGAGGATCGCCTCGAGACGGAAACATTGCGGCGTTTGCGCCGCGTAGAGGCCGGTCCGCGGCACCGTCTCCTCGACGCGGCCGCCGGTCGCCCGTTTCAGCGTATCGGCGACGGCAACTGCCGGAACGACCGCCGCGGCGCCGCCTTCGAGCGCCGCCCGGCAGCGGTCGAGCAGGGCATGGTCGATGAATGGGCGCACGGCGTCGTGGATCATTGCGTGCTTGACTCCGGCCTTGGCGAGCGCCTCGAGGCCGGCGAGAACCGAGAGCTGACGCGTCGCGCCGCCGTGAACCACCGACACGGCCAGCGAGTCGCCCATGCGCCCGAGCGCCGCGGCGAGAAGCGCCTCATCGTCGGGGTGGATAACGACGACCATCGGCCCGGTGCTCGGCCATGTCGCGAAAACGTCAAGTGTATGGGCGATAACGGGGCGATTGCCGATCCTGCGATACTGCTTCGGTCCGTCCGCCGATTGACCGGCGCGCTCGCCGCGGCCGGCCGCGACGACAACAACACCACAGGAGAACTGTTCTTCCGGCTGCATCTTCTGTATGGGGTCCCGCAATTCGCCAATCTACGCCGTCATGTACCGCGAAGGTCCTGTGATTGCCAGCCATCTGTCCCCTGCAGTCCGACTGTGCGGCGGTTTTCAGGTGATCGGCATGCCTGAAAATGCGGATTTGAAGTGCGCCGACGCGCTTCGAGGAATTTTGTCGGGCGTGTGGAAATCGCTTGGCAAGTCGAACAATACTGTCTAAAAATAGTGCAAGATATTCATGTGCCCGAAAGATATGCATTTGCCACTGCCGGCCCTGTCATCGTCACTCCGGATCGGGAAAATTGAAATCCGCAATCGGGTGGCGCTCGCTCCGATGTCAGGGGTGACGGATTTGCCCTTTCGTATGCTCGCCTGGCGCTTCGGTGCCGGTTTCGTCGTGACCGAAATGGTGGCAAGCCGTGAACTGGTCGCCAATGCGGCCGAGTCCTGGGCGCGACTGAAGAATTCCGGCATTGAGCCCCACATCGTCCAGTTGGCCGGGCGCGAAGCCCACTGGATGGCGGAGGCCGCCAAGATTGTCGAGGCCAACGGTGCCGACATCGTCGACATCAATATGGGGTGTCCGGCAAAGAAGGTGACAGGCGGCTATTCCGGTTCGGCGCTGATGCGCGATCCGGACCATGCCTTGTCGCTGATCGAGGCGACCGTCAAGGCCGTCCGCGTGCCGGTAACGCTGAAGATGCGGCTCGGCTGGGACGAGAATTCGATTAACGCGCCGCTGATCGCCCGCCGGGCCGAGGCGGCGGGCGTCCAGGCGATCACCATTCATGGCCGCACCCGCATGCAATTCTATACCGGCAGGGCGGATTGGAATGCGATCCGCGCGGTTCGCGAGGCGATTTCCGTGCCGCTAATCGCCAATGGCGATGTCGATACGATCGCCGATGCCACGGAGATCCTGCGCCGCTCCGGTGCCGACGCCGTCATGGTCGGCCGCTCCTGCCAGGGCCGGCCGTGGCATGCGGGCGTGCTGGCCGGTGCCGCAGATGAACCGCATGCCACGCGAATAGCGGAAACGTTTGTCGAGCACTACGCGATGATGCTCGACTTCTACGGGGCGGAGATCGGTCTTCGTCATGCTCGCAAGCATGTTGGCTGGTATCTCGAGCGTTTCGCGCCGGAGCTTCCGGCAGCGCAAAAGGCCGAAATCCTGACGGCGAAGGATGTGAAACTTGTGAGCGATCGGGTCGCGGCCGCGATTGCTTGCTCCGGCTTGGAGCCGGCGAGGGGAGAGATTGCGGCATGACCGAAAAGGCAATGGTCCCGGAACCAGCAGAGGCCGCGAACGACCTCTCGATGGCGGTGCTGAACGCCATACAGAACCCGGTCATTCTCGTCGACGAAAACGGCCATGTCGCCTTCGCCAATTGGGAGGCGGAGTCCTTCTTCGGGGCGAGCGCCAACCATCTCGCCCGCCACGATATCAGCGCCTTCATTCCCTTCGGCAGCCCGCTTCTGACGCTGATCGACCAGGTGCGCGAAAGGCGCGCTCCGGTCAACGAGTACCGGGTGGACCTGAGCTCGCCGCGGCTTGGCGCCGACAAGCTCGTCGATCTTTACGTGGCGCCGGTGCTGTCGCAGCCGGGATCCGTGGTCATCGTCTTCCAGGAGCGCTCGATGGCCGACAAGATCGATCGGCAGCTGACCCATCGGGCAGCCGCGCGCTCCGTCACGGGGCTTGCCTCGATGCTCGCCCATGAGATCAAGAACCCGCTGTCCGGCATCAGGGGCGCGGCGCAGCTCCTTGAAACCTCTGTGAACGACGAAGACCGGGCGCTGACGCGGCTGATCTGCGACGAGACCGACCGCATCGTCTCGCTTGTCGACCGCATGGAGGTGTTTTCTGACGAGCGCCCGGTCGATCGCGTGCCGCTCAACATCCACTCGGTGCTCGACCACGTGAAGGCGATCGCCAAGGCGGGCTTTGCCCGCGCCATCAAGATCTCCGAAAACTACGACCCATCGCTCCCGCCCGTCTATGCCAACCGCGACCAGCTCGTCCAGGTGTTCCTCAACCTGGTCAAGAACGCCGCGGAGGCGATCGGCGACCGGCCGGAAGGCGAAATCATGCTCACGACGGCCTATCGGCCCGGCATCCGGCTCTCGGTGGCGGGAACGCGGGAAAAGATCTCGCTGCCGCTGGAGTTCTGTGTCCACGACAACGGACCGGGCGTGCCCTCGGACCTGCTGCCGCATCTCTTCGATCCGTTCATCACGACGAAGACGAACGGCTCCGGTCTCGGGCTGGCGCTGGTGGCCAAGATCATCGGCGGCCATGGCGGCATCGTCGAATGCGACAGCCAGCACAGCCGCACGACCTTTCGCGTCCTGATGCCGGCCTCCAAGGGACGGGCGGCGGATGACGTAACTCCGACTACAAAAGGAAGCATTGCATGACCGGCGCCACGATCCTCGTCGCGGATGACGACGCAGCCATTCGCACCGTGCTCAACCAGGCGCTCAGCCGTGCCGGATACGACGTGCGCATCACCTCCAACGCCGCGACGCTCTGGCGCTGGATCGCCGCCGGCGACGGCGACCTGGTGGTTACCGACGTGGTGATGCCGGACGAGAATGCCTTCGATCTCCTGCCGCGGATCAAGAAGGCGCGACCCGACCTGCCGGTTCTGGTGATGAGTGCGCAGAACACGTTCATGACCGCCATCAAGGCGTCGGAGAAGGGCGCCTATGATTATCTGCCGAAACCCTTCGACCTGACCGAGCTGATCGGCATCATCGGCCGGGCGCTGGCCGAGCCGAAACGCCGCCCCTCCAAGCTGGATGACGATTCGCAGGACGGCATGCCGCTCGTCGGCCGCTCCGCCGCCATGCAGGAAATCTACCGCGTCCTTGCCCGGCTGATGCAGACCGATCTGACGCTGATGATTACTGGCGAATCGGGAACCGGAAAGGAGCTGGTCGCGCGCGCCCTGCACGATTACGGCAAGCGCAGGAACGGGCCCTTCGTCGCCATCAATATGGCCGCGATCCCCCGCGACCTCATCGAATCGGAACTGTTCGGTCATGAAAAAGGGGCGTTCACCGGCGCCCAGACGCGCTCCACCGGCCGCTTCGAACAGGCCGAGGGCGGTACGCTTTTCCTCGACGAAATCGGCGACATGCCGATGGATGCGCAGACGCGGCTGCTGCGCGTGCTGCAGCAGGGCGAATACACGACCGTCGGCGGGCGCACTCCGATCCGCTCCGACGTGCGCATCGTCGCGGCGACGAACAAGGACCTGAAGCAGTCGATCAACCAGGGTCTTTTCCGCGAGGACCTCTACTATCGCCTGAACGTCGTGCCGCTGCGTCTGCCGCCGCTTCGCGATCGTGCCGAGGATATTCCCGATCTCGTTCGGCATTTCGTCCAGCAGGCCGAAAAGGAGGGGCTCGACGTCAAGCGCTTCGACCAGGAAGCGCTGGAACTGATGAAGGCGCATCCCTGGCCCGGCAACGTTCGCGAGCTCGAGAACCTCGTGCGGCGCCTCACCGCACTTTATCCACAGGATGTGATCACCCGCGAGATCATCGAAAACGAGCTGCGATCGGAGGTGCCGGACAGCCCGATCGACAAGGCCGTCGCGCGTCCCGGCTCGATGTCGATCTCGCAGGCGGTCGAGGAGAACATGCGGCAGTATTTCGCAAGCTTCGGCGAGGCGTTGCCGCCGACGGGCCTTTACGACCGGGTGCTTGCGGAAATGGAGTATCCCTTGATCCTCGCGGCCCTGACGGCGACACGCGGCAACCAGATCAAGGCAGCCGATCTCCTCGGACTCAACCGAAACACGCTGCGCAAGAAGATCCGCGAACTGGGCGTCTCCGTCTATCGGAGCTCACGCACCGCTTGACTGCTTTGCAACACCGTTGCATTTTCGCCACAATGCGTTGCTTGAAGGCTCACGGGGCGGCCGATTCGATCTGACTCGGGCAATGGCGGCTCGCGTGACGCGGCATGTGCCGTCGTCCGTCCGGGCTAGGGCATTCAATATCCTGGTCCGGATTGCAGGCGGGTGCCGGTGTCTTCGGGGCGCCGGTTTTGGGGGAAGTTTTTTATGGTGGATGGCATGGCCTTGCCATTGGGCACGGAGGAGGGTGTTGCGGCTGCCCAGGATCCGCGGGCCTCCTTCGCGTTCCCGGGCCTGATGCTGGCCACCGGGGCTCTGGTCTGCGCCACCCTGTCCCTGCTCGTCCTTCTCGGCCTCACCCCCGTCAGGCCGGAACGGAACATCGTCATTGCCTGCGCCGGCGTCAACGGCGTCTTCGTCGTCGGCCTGATCTATCTGATCGCCCGCGAGATCATCAGGCTGCTTCGCGCCCGCAGCAAGGGGAGGGCGGCGGCGCGGCTGCATGTGCGCATCGTTGCTCTGTTTTCGATCGTCGCGATCACGCCGGCCATCCTCGTCGCGATTTTCGCCAGCATCACCCTCGATGTCGGCCTCGACCGCTGGTTCTCGCTGCGCACCCAGGCGATCGTGCGCTCCTCGCTGAACGTCGCCCAGGCCTATGTCCTGGAGAATGCCAGCTACCTTCAAGGCCAGACGGTCTCGATGGCCAACGACCTCGAGCGCAACCGGCAGCTTTACGCCCTCGACCGCACCGGCTTCACCGAACTGATGACGCGTCAGGCGAGGGGGCGCGGCATGCTCGGCGCCTTCCTCGTTCGCGCCGACGGCAGCGCCATCCTCCAGGCCAATATCTCGACCGAACGGCCCTTGCCTGCCATCCCGCAGGACGCGTTGAAGAGCACCGTCGCGGGCCAGCCGACGCTTATCCCCCCCGGCGTCACCAATCTCGTCGGAGCGGTCGTTCCGCTGGAGAATTTCCCCGGCATCTACCTCTATACGCTTCGCAACGTCGATCCCGAAGTCATGCGCTCCATGCGGCTGATGGAGGAGAACACCGCCGAGTACAAGGCGCTTGAGGCGGGACGCACCTCGTTGCAGATCGCCTTCGGTGTCCTTTACATCGGCTTCGCGCTGATCGTGCTTCTGGCGGCGATCTGGACGGCAATAGCCGTTGCCGACCGCATCGTCCGGCCGATTCGGCAACTGATCGGCGCGGCCGACAGCGTCGCCTCCGGCAATCTCGACGTGGTCGTGCCGGTGCGTGCCGTCGACGGCGACGTCGGCAATCTCTCGCGCACCTTCAACAAGATGGTCAGCGAGATCCGGACGCAGCAGGACCAGATCCTGGTCGCCAAGGACGAGGTCGATCAGCGCCGCCGCTTCATCGAGGCCGTGCTTTCCGGCGTCACCGCGGCCGTGATCGGCGTCGGCCGGGACCGGCGCATCACGATCGCCAATCCCTCGTCGGAGGAATTCCTGCGGAAATCGGCTCCGGGACTGCTCGGCGCCAGCCTTCGCGAGGTGGCGCCGGAGATCGAGGAGGTGCTGGTCGAGGCGGAAAGCCGCTATCGCAACGACTACCGTAAACAGATCAACATCATGCGCGGCGGAACCGAGCGCACGCTGAACGTTCAGGTGACCCGGGAAGAGGGCGAGGGCTCGCAAGGCTCCTACGTCATCACGATCGACGACATCACCGATCTGGTCATTGCCCAGCGCTCGACCGCCTGGGCGGACGTGGCACGGCGTATCGCCCATGAGATCAAGAATCCGCTGACGCCCATCCAGCTTTCCGCCGAACGCCTCAAACGGCGCTACGGCAGGCAGATCGACCAGCAGGACAAGGCCGTATTCGACCAGTGCACCGATACGATCGTGCGCCAGGTGGAAGACATCGGCCGGATGGTCGACGAGTTCTCAGCCTTCGCGCGCATGCCGAAACCGACGAAGGAAAAGTCGGACCTGCGCTCGATCCTCAAGGACGCCGTCTTCCTGCGCGAAATGGGCAACAACCACATCACCTTCATCCGCGACTTCGGCGACGAGGCGCTCGAGGGCCAGTTCGACGGGCGCATGCTCGGCCAGGCCTTTGGCAATGTCGTCAAGAATGCGGTTGAGGCGATCGAGGCGGTCCCGGCCGAGGCGGCGCGCGGTGCGCCGACGATCTTGGTTCGCTCCCGTCGCGACGACGCGACCGGGCGCTTCGTCGTCGACGTTGTCGACAACGGCAAGGGGCTCCCCACCGAAAACCGGCACCGGATTTTGGAGCCATACATGACGATGCGAGAGAAAGGCACGGGGCTGGGTCTCGCTATCGTCAAGAAAATCATCGAGGACCACGGCGGACAATTGGAATTGCACGATGCACCGGCGGATTTCGACGGCGGTGTCGGGGCGATGATCCGCGTGATCCTGCCGCCCGCCGGCGAAACCGGGGGCGATGAGACTGTGAAGGATAAGGGTAATACCAATGGCGGCTGATATTCTGGTTGTGGATGATGAGGAAGATATCCGCGAGATCGTCTCGGGCATCCTGTCGGACGAAGGCCACGAGACGCGGACGGCCTTCGACAGCGACAGCGCGCTTGCGGCGATCAACGACCGCGTGCCGCGGCTCATCTTCCTGGACATCTGGATGCAAGGCAGCCGGCTGGACGGGCTGGCGCTGCTGGACGAGATCAAGAGCCGTCATCCGGACCTGCCGGTGGTGATGATTTCCGGCCACGGCAACATCGAGACGGCTGTTTCCGCGATCAAGCGCGGCGCTTACGACTTCATCGAGAAGCCGTTCAAGGCCGATCGGCTGATCCTGATTGCCGAGCGGGCGCTCGAGAATTCCAAGCTCAAGCGCGAAGTGTCGGAACTCAAGAAGCGGTCGGGCGATCCGGTGGAGCTCATCGGCACTTCGGTCGCGGTGTCGCAGCTGCGCCAGACGATCGAGAAGGTCGCCCCGACCAACAGCCGCATCATGATCCAAGGACCCTCCGGTTCCGGCAAGGAACTGGTGGCGCGCATGATCCATCGCAAGTCGACGCGTTCCACCGGTCCTTTCGTCGCCTTGAATGCGGCCGCGATCACGCCGGACCGCATGGAAATCGCGCTTTTCGGCACCGAGGGCACCGCGGGTCAGCCGCGTCGCACCGGCGCGCTCGAGGAGGCCCATGGCGGCATCCTCTATCTCGACGAGGTCGGCGAAATGCCGCGCGAGACGCAGAACAAGATCCTGCGCGTGCTCGTCGATCAGCAGTTCGAGCGCGTCGGCGGCTCGAAACGCGTCAAGGTGGACGTGCGTATCATTTCCTCGACCGCCTACAATCTTGAGAACATGATCGCCGAGGGCCTCTTCCGGGAGGACCTTTATCACCGGCTTGCCGTTATTCCCGTCCGCGTTCCGGCGCTCGCCGAGCGGCGCGAGGATATTCCTTTCCTTGTCGACATGTTCATGCGCCAGGTGAGCGAACATGCCGGCATCCGGCCGCGCAAGATCGGCGAGGATGCGCTTGCCGTGCTCCAGGCGCATGACTGGCCGGGCAATATCCGCCAGTTGCGCAACAACATCGAACGCCTGATGATCCTCGCCCGCAGCGACGGCCCGGATACGCCGATCAGTGCCGACATGCTGCCGAACGAGGTGGGCGACACGCTGCCGAAGATTTCCGCCAAGGGCGACCAGCACATCATGACCCTGCCGCTGCGCGAGGCGCGCGAAATGTTCGAACGGGATTATCTGATCGCCCAGATCAACCGCTTCGGCGGAAACATCTCCCGCACGGCGGAATTCGTCGGCATGGAGCGCTCGGCGCTGCATCGCAAGCTGAAGTCGCTGGGCGTCTGAGGCCGCGAAGCTCCATGCCAAGAACCGCCTATGTGAACGGCGCCTATATCCCGCATTCCGAAGCCGCGATCCATGTGGAGGACCGCGGCTTCCAGTTTGCCGATGGCGTCTACGAGGTCTGTGAGGTGCGGCACGGCTTCATTGTCGATCTCAGCCGTCACCTCGACCGCCTCGACCGGTCGCTGAGTGAACTCAGGATGGACTGGCCGATGAGCCGGGCTGCGCTGATCCAGGTCATTCGCGAGGTGCTGCGGCGCAACCGCGTCCTCAACGGGCTCTTCTATCTTCAGGTGACGCGGGGCGTCGCCCGGCGCGATCATGTGTTCCCGGCCAAGGGCACGCCACCCTCTGTCGTCGTCACGGCTAAGCGCACCGATGCCGCCGCGATCGCCAGGAAGAATGCCGAAGGCATTGCCGCGATTACGGTGCCGGAAAACCGCTGGGACCGGGTGGACATCAAGACGGTCGGCCTGCTTCCGAACGTCCTCGCTCGCCAAAGGGCGAAGGAAGTCGGCGCGCAAGAGGCGATTTTCGTCGACGCGGACGGCACGGTCAAGGAAGGGGCGGCGACGAATGTCTGGATCGTCGACGGCAAGGGGACGCTGCGCACGCGCCCGGCCGAGCACGGCATCCTGCGCGGCATCACGCGTACGACACTGATGGACGTGGCAAAGCCGCTCGGCCTGAAGATCGAGGAGAAGGCCTTCTCTGTCGAGGAAATGCTTGCCGCACGGGAAGTGTTCGTCACCGCTGCCACGAGCATCTGCTTTCCGGTCGTATCGATCGATGGAAAGCCGATCGGCAACGGCCATCCGGGAAGCATAGCACAGAATATTCGTGAAGCCTTTTTCGACGTTGCGGAAAAGACGGCGATTTGATACCAAACTTCAAGAGGTGTCGGGGGAAGGCTTCTGTGACACGTCTGATCGCAAATTTGACAAAATGCACCGGCGCCAAAGCCGGCAAATAAGAAAGAAGCGGCGCGATGGCGGAACGTTCTCAAAACTTGCAGGATCTTTTTCTTAATACGGTTCGCAAGCAAAAAATTTCCTTGACCATTTTCCTTATCAATGGCGTGAAACTGACGGGTGTTGTGACATCTTTTGACAATTTCTGCGTCCTGTTGCGCCGTGACGGCCATTCTCAACTCGTCTACAAGCACGCCATCTCGACCATCATGCCGGGCCAGCCTCTGCAGATGTTCGAGAATGAGGAAGTGGCATCCTGACGGGACCTGAGGACCATTACCAAACGCAATTCGAAATCGCCGTCGTCGATCATACCGGAGCTTGAGAAGCGCCGCGACGACATGCGCGCCGTCGTCGTCGTGCCGGTCTTGAAGAAGACGGGCAAGCCGGCCGCTGATGTGGCAGCGGTCAGCACGCGCTCGGACGAGAGCCGGCTTGAAGAGGCCACGGGGCTTGCGCTCGCCATCGATCTCGATGTCGTGCACGGCACGATCGTTCCCGTGGCGCAACCGAAGCCCGGCACCCTGCTCGGCAGCGGCAAGATCGAGGAGATCGGCCATATCCTCAACGAGAAGGATGCGGGCCTCGTTATCGTCGATCACCCGCTGACGCCGGTGCAGCAGCGCAATCTCGAGAAGGAATGGAACGCCAAGGTCATCGACCGGACCGGGCTCATTCTCGAAATTTTTGGCCGGCGCGCCTCCACCAAGGAGGGCACGCTTCAGGTCGATCTCGCCCATCTGAACTACCAGAAGGGCAGGCTGGTTCGAAGCTGGACCCACCTTGAGCGCCAGCGCGGGGGCGCGGGCTTCATGGGCGGTCCGGGCGAAACGCAGATCGAAGCCGACCGTCGGCTGCTGCAGGAAAGGATCGTGCGGCTGGAGCGCGAGCTGGAGCAGGTGCGCCGGACGCGTCAGTTGCATCGTTCGAAGCGCAAGAAGGTACCGCACCCGATCGTGGCGCTGGTCGGCTACACCAATGCAGGCAAGTCGACGCTCTTCAACCGGATGACCGGCGCGGGCGTGCTGGCCGAAGACATGCTCTTTGCGACGCTAGATCCGACGCTGCGGCGGCTGAAGCTGCCGCATGGCCGAATGGTCATTCTGTCCGATACCGTCGGTTTCATCTCGGACCTGCCGACGCACCTCGTCGCCGCCTTCCGCGCGACGTTGGAAGAAGTACTCGAGGCAGACCTCATTCTGCATGTCCGCGATCTCTCGGACCCGGACAATCAAGCGCAGGCAGGCGATGTGCTGCGTATCCTGGCCGATCTCGGCATCGACGAGAAGGAAGGCTCCGAGCGCATCGTCGAGGTCTGGAACAAGATCGACAGGCTCGAGCCGGAGGTGCGCGAGGCACTGGTGAACAAAGCGGCGGGCACCGACAACACCGTCGCCGTTTCGGCGATCACCGGCGAAGGTGTCGACGATCTGCTCGCTGAAATCGGCCGTCGTCTTTCAGGCGTGCTGACCGAGTGCACTGTCGCCTTGGGATTGGACCAGTTGCAGCTCTTGCCCTGGATCTATGAGCACGCGATCGTCGATGGCCGCGACGATCTCGAAGACGGAAGGATCAGCCTTGACCTGCGCTTGACAGAGTCCGAGGCGGCCGAGCTTGAAAGACGGCTAGGAAACGGGCCCAAGCCAGTTGCGGAAGATTGGGAAGCTTGACCTCACGGCATGCCGCTACGTCAATTGCCTCTCAATCGCCTTTGCCGCCTGCCAGAGTTCTTCCATCCGCTCCAGCGATGCGGCATCCAGCGTCTCGCCGCAGGCATGCAGTTCCTGCTCGATATGGCTGAACCGGCGCCGGAATTTCGTGTTCGTGCCGCGCAGCGCCATTTCAGGATCGGTACCAATATGGCGGCCGATGTTGACCAGTGCGAAGATCAGGTCGCCGAGTTCGTCCGCAATCTTTCGTCGGTCGCCATCCTTCAGCGCCTGGCGCAGCTCGCCGATTTCCTCCTCGACCTTGTCGAGAATCGGTGCCGGCTCCGACCAGTCGAAACCCACCTTGGCTGCGCGCTCCTGAAGCTTGAGCGCCTCAACGAGTGCCGGAAAGCTGCGCTGCACTGAACCGAGATGGCCGGACTTCTCTTCCAGCGGCAGGCCGCGCCGCATCCGGCGCGCGCGCCGATCCGCCTTCTCGGCCTGTTTGATCTCGTCCCATTGCAGCTTGACCGCCTTTGGCGTATCGGCATCCGACCGTGCAAAGACATGCGGATGGCGGCGGATCATCTTGCGGGTGACGGCTTCCACTACGTCGCCGAAGGAGAAGTCGCCGACCTCTTCCGCCATTTGCGCGTGATAGACCACCTGCAGCAGCAGGTCTCCGAGCTCGTCGCAAAGATCGTCCATGTCGCGGCGCTCGATCGCGTCGGCGACCTCGTAGGCTTCCTCGATCGTGTAGGGCTTGATCGTCTCGAAGGTCTGGACGATGTCCCACGGGCAGCCGGTCTTCGGGTCGCGAAGTGCTGCCATGATGTCGATGAGGCGTTGAATATCGCGAGAAGGTTCCATTGGACTCAGTTCAGCGGTATGGCGTTGTTGTCTTTGTCCGCCTGATAGGCGGCCGACAGGCGATTGTAGCGCTCGCGGATCCGAGCATCCTGTGCCGCGAGCCTCTTTGTCGTCTCTGGATCGACATCCCGCATGAGGGCCGCGATCGAGGCCGACTTCCAGAAGGCATTTTCCCGGGCGTAGCCGCCCGGTTCAAGCCGGAAGACTTCCTTGAGGATCTTCAGGTCGTGCGGAATCGAGAAGCTGTCGCGCGAATCCTCGTGGCTGAAGAAGTAGTAGAAATTGTCGAAGCCGGCCCAGGTGATTGCCGAGAGGCACATGGAGCAGGGCTCGTGCGTTGACAAGAAGATGAGCTCGCGCGTGTCGGGCTTCTCCGCCATCTCGTAGAAGCGCTTCAGCGTATGGACCTCGCCATGCCACAGCGGATTTTCGGTCTCGTTGTTGGTCTCGGCCAGCACGAGCGAGAAATCGGCCTTGCGCAGGATCGCCGCACCGAACACCTTGTTGCCGGCCGCCACCCCCTTCTCCGTCAGCGGGAGTATGTCGTTTTCGATGACCGCCAGCAGCCGCTCGGCCAGTTCGGATGTCTTCATCCTGGCACTCCCCGGGAAATGTCTGCGGGCATTTAACGGAGGTTCGGCGGTCGGCGCAATGGCGGCGCCGCTGTGGTTCGCAATCATCCTCCGGAGATATTTGCTCAAAAAGATTGGCTACCGAGCAAAACAATACGTGGCCGGAAAGCCATAGAAATTTCTGTTTCTTCAATTGTCTGCGGCTATGAGGGATATTCGCCGCAGCCTGTAGAAGGAGCCGTCCCCTCGATATGTCGCAGCAATTATCCGTTTTCCCGGCATTTTTCCGCGTCGCTCAGAAGAGCGTGGCGGTATTCGGCAATGGGGACGAGGCCTTCGCCAAGGTTCGGCTGCTTTTGAACACCGAGGCGCGTATCCTCGCCTATGCGGATCATCCGGAGCCGGCTTTTGCGGCTTTCCTGGAGGACAAGGGGATCGAGACGGTTCGCGAAGCCTTTGCCGATCATCAGGTCGAAGGCGCCGCACTGGTCTTTGCGGCGACCGGCGATGCGGCTGCCGACCGGGTGATCGTGACCGCGGCACGCGAGCGCAAGGTCCCGGCCAATGCCGTCGACCAGCCCGACTATTGCGATTTCCTGACGCCGGCGCTGGTCAACCGTGCCCCCGTCGCCATCGCCATCGGCACGGAAGGGGCAGGGCCCGTTCTGGCGCAGATGATTCGCGCCCAGATCGACCAGTTGCTGTCGCCCTCGCTTGGGATCGTGGCGACGCTAGCCGCGAGCTACCGCGAGGCGGTCGATCGCCTCATCCCGCGCGGCGTGGCGCGGCGCGTCTTCTGGCGGCGGTTCTTCTCAGGTCCGGTGGCGGATCATGTCGCG
Source organism: Sinorhizobium fredii (assembly GCF_002944405.1). Lineage (NCBI taxonomy): Bacteria > Pseudomonadati > Pseudomonadota > Alphaproteobacteria > Hyphomicrobiales > Rhizobiaceae > Ensifer > Ensifer fredii. The sequence continues at coordinate 1,598,556 of NZ_CP024307.1, forward strand.
CTCGGCGATCTCGCTTCCGCCCGCCGCGAGGCCTCCCGGCTGCTCGACGCGACCGAGCGTGTTTCCGGCCATGTCTGGCTGGTCGGCGCCGGTCCGGGTGCCGAGGATCTGCTGACGCTGAGGGCGCAGCGGGTGATGATGGAAGCGGACGCCATCGTCTATGATGCCCTGGTGCCGCAGGCGATCGTCGACATGGGCCGCCGCGATGCCGAGCGGCTTTCGGTCGGCAAGCGCAAGGGCTGCCACACCAAGTCGCAGGACGAGATCAATCATCTGCTCGTGAAGCTCGCCAAGGAGGGCAAGCGCGTCGTGCGGCTGAAATCCGGCGATCCGCTAATCTTCGGCCGGGCCGGCGAAGAGATGGCCGCAATGCGCGAGGCTGGCGTCAGCTATGAGATCGTCCCCGGCATCACGTCGGCCTTTGCCGCCGCAGCGGATTTCGAGCTGCCGCTGACACTTCGCGGCGTTGCATCGTCGCTGGTCTTCACCACCGGCCATGATCTAGCTGGTGACGTGCTTCCCGACTGGGCGCGGCTTGCCGTTTCCGGCGCGACGATTGCGGTCTATATGGGCCGCTCGGTCGCCGCTTCGGTGGCGGGCCGGCTGATGCAGGCGGGGCTGCCGGCGGAAACGACCGTCGCCGTCATCGAGAATGCTAGCCGCCCCGAGCGGCGCCTGCTGCACGGCATCCTCCGGGAGCTGCCGGATCTCGAGAACCGCACGGAACTCGACGGCCCGGTCATGGTGATCATCGGCGACGCGGTCGCCGGCGCGCGTTTCGACCGGTCGGAGCCGCTCGCTGCCGGCCGGCGCAAGGGCGCCGGGCCGAGCGCTTCTGGCGCGCATCGCGCCGAACACATTTTGAATTGAGGACGACGTGATGGTGAGCAAGGTTTTGACGGCAAATCGCTTGGCGGACGGGATCTCCGTCTGGCTCGACGCCTCCGGCAACTGGGGGGAGTCGCTGCAGGATGCTTTTGTCGCCCGCCACGCCGAGGCTGTCGCCGCCCTCGAGGCGACCGGCAAGACCGCCTTCGCCGACAACAAGGTCGTCGACGTCAATGTCGTTGACGTGGAAGAGGTCGACGGCATACTCCGGCCGCTGCGCATGCGCGAGCGGATCCGGGCCGAGGGCCCGTCAATTTCCTATGCCGCCGGTTATCACGGGCTTTCCGGCCCCAAGAATTTTGCTGCCTGAGGACCTGAGCTTTCATGTACCGTTACGACGAATTCGACCACGCCTTCGTTTCCGCACGCGTCGAGCAGTTCCGCGATCAGGTCCAGCGGCGGCTGTCCGGTGAATTGGCCGAGGATGCCTTCAAGCCGCTGCGCCTGATGAACGGCGTCTATCTGCAGCTTCACGCCTATATGCTTCGCGTCGCCATCCCCTATGGGACGCTGTCGAGCCGTCAGATGCGCATGCTCGCCCATATCGCGCGCAAATACGACCGCGGCTACGGGCATTTCACCACGCGCCAGAACATCCAGTACAACTGGCCGCGCCTTTCCGACACGCCGGACATCCTCAAGGACTTGGCGAGCGTCGAAATGCACGCGCTGCAGACTTCCGGCAACTGCATTCGCAACGTCACGGCGGATCATTTCGCCGGTGCCGCGGCCGACGAAGTTGCCGACCCGCGCCCCTATGCGGAGATTCTTCGCCAATGGTCGAGCGTCCATCCGGAATTCTCGTTCCTGCCGCGCAAGTTCAAGATCGCCGTTACCGGCGCCGAGCGCGATCGCGCCGCGATCCAGGTTCATGACATCGGCCTGCATCTGAAGAAGGATGAGAACGGCAAGCTCGGCTTTGCCGTCTATGTCGGCGGCGGCCAGGGCCGCACCCCGATGATCGCCAAGAAGATCCGCGACTTCCTGCCGGAAGAGGATCTGCTTTCCTATACGACGGCGATCATGCGCGTTTACAACCTCTATGGCCGCCGCGACAACAAGTACAAGGCGCGCATCAAGATCCTCGTGCACGAGACCGGCGCGGAGGAACTGGCGCGTCAGGTCGAGGTCGAGTTCGCCAGCCTCAAGGACACCGAACTGAAGCTGCCCGACGCCGACATCCAGGCGATCGCCTCCTATTTTGCGCCGCCTGCACTGCCGAACCGGGCCGAAGGCTGGGAAAACCTCGCTCGCTGGAAGAAGGCCGATGGGGCTTTCGCTCAGTGGGTCCATCAGAACGTCCAGCCGCACAAGCATCCGGACTACGGCATGGTGACGATTTCGCTGAAGCCGATCGGTGGCATTCCGGGCGATGCGACCGACAGCCAGATGGAAGTGGTGGCCGACATCGCCGAGGAATACGCCTTCGATGAAATCCGCGTCAGCCATGAGCAGAACCTGATCCTACCGCATGTGGCGCTCGCCGATCTGGAGCCGGTCTATCGGGCGCTGGTCGCCGCCGGTCTCGCCACCGCCAATGCGGGGCTGATCACCGATATCATTGCCTGTCCCGGCCTCGACTACTGCGCGCTCGCCAATGCGCGCTCGATCCCGGTCGCGCAGGAGATTTCCAGCCGCTTCGGTTCGACCGAGCGGCAGGCCGAAATCGGCGAGCTGAAGATCAAGATTTCCGGCTGCATCAATGCCTGCGGCCACCATCATGTCGGCCATATCGGCCTGCTCGGCGTAGAGAAGAAGGGCGCGGAACTCTATCAGATCACGCTTGGCGGCTCCGGCGACGAGAACACCTCGATCGGCGAGATCATCGGCCGCGGCTTCGAGCCGGAGAAGGTGACGGATGCGGTGGAGACGATCGTCGACACCTATCTCGGCCTCCGCCGCGACAAGTCGGAAACCTTCCTTGAAGCCTATCGCCGCGTCGGGCCGCAGCCTTTCAAGGATGCCCTTTACGGCGGCGGCGCCCAGGAAGCCGCGTGAGCGAAGCCGCACAAGGATTTGAGAAGATGACGAAAATCTGGAATGAGAGCGGCTTCTTGAACGATGATCCCTGGGTCGTCGAAACCGAAGAGACGAAGGCCGGCTCGAACGAGAAGGCAGTCCTCGGCCTCGACGCCTTCCTGGAACAGGCGGCGGCCGGCGCGTCGGGCCTGGGTGTCCTGGTCGCTCCTGCGGACGACGTGACGCGTCTGGCGCCCCACCTCAGCCAGATCGCCCTGGTGGCGCTGGCCTTCCCGGCCTTCAATGACGGCCGCGCTTTCAGCCACGCTTCGCTGCTGCGCAGCCGGCTGGGCTTCGAAGGCGAAGTCCGCGCCGTCGGCGACGTGCTGATCGACCAGATCCCGCTAATGCTGCGTTGTGGCATCGACAGTTTCGCGGTCACCAATGCAACGGCGATCAAGAGGCTCTCGGAAGGGCGCCTGCCGGGTATCGCCAATCATTACCAGCCGACGGCAAAACCGTCGGCAGACGCCAAATCCTACAGCTGGCGTCGCGTCTCTTAAAAAACGCGGCCCGCGACAGTGTGAAGCAAGCCGAAATCCCAGAAAGAGCCTATATTTGGAAGGGAATTCCTTTCAATTTGCCAAGGCTTGGAATATCCGCTCGTAGTTGATAAAAAGCCTCACCATTACAGGACTGAAGCAACAATGAATGCGCCGGCAAAAAAGGAAGATTTCGCTGTACAGGTACCGGCGGGTGTATTCGCCGAGACGGTGACCAGCGTCGAGCATTACACGGACCGGCTCTTCCGCTTCCGCATGACGCGTCCGCAGGAGTTTCGCTTCCGCTCCGGCGAGTTCGCGATGATCGGCCTGATGGTCGGCGACAAGCCCGTCTATCGTGCCTATTCGATCGCGAGCCCCGCCTGGGACGAGGAACTGGAGTTCTTCTCGATCAAGGTGCCGGACGGTCCGCTGACGTCGCATCTGCAGACGATCAAGCCGGGTGACCAGGTGCTGATGCGCAAGAAGCCTACGGGCACGCTGGTGCTCGACGCGCTCGTGCCCGGCCGGAGGCTCTACATGTTCTCGACCGGTACGGGCATTGCGCCCTTCGCGAGCCTGATCCGCGACCCGGAAACCTACGAGAAATTCGAGGAAGTCATCCTCACCCATACCTGCCGCGACGTGGCCGAGCTGAAATACGGCTTCGATCTCGTCGAGGAAATCCGCAACCACGAGTTCTTGAACGAGATCGTCGGTGACAAGCTGCGCCACTATGCGACCGTGACGCGCGAGGATTATCCCTTCAGGGGCCGGATCACCGACCTGATGACGAACGGCAAGTTCTTCGCCGATCTCGGCCTGCCGCCGCTCGACCCGGCGATCGACCGCGGCATGATCTGCGGCTCGACCGCCATGCTGAAGGATACCAAGGAAATCCTCGAAGCGGCCGGTCTGACGGAAGGCGCCAACAACAAGCCGGCCGAATTCGTCATCGAGCGCGCCTTCGTCGGCTGACACGCCGAGCAATCGATCTGATCTGAAAAGGAGGTGCATCCAGCGGTGCACCTCCTTTTCTTTGACGGCTCGGCAAAGTTGATGCTGCCTAACCCTCAGCCAAATAATCCATCAGCTGCGACATGGACGCGGAAGCACCGGCAGCATCCGCCGCTTCGATCGCGTGCATGACCTTCACGTGGCGCTCCACCGAGCCTTTCATCTTTTCCGGCGATGCCGATGCGAACCAGATGCGGCGCGCATGGGTCTGGAGCGGCGACAGGGCCGCCGTCAGGAAGCGGTTCGGGCAGGCCTCTTCCATCACCTCGTCGAACATCTTGTCTGCCACCAGAAAGCCCTCGAGATCGCCGTGAGCGGCGCAGTCCAGCATCTGCCGCCTGCAGTCGCTCATCTCTCGGCGGGCATCGGCGCTTGCATGTTCGGCAACAAGCGCGGCCGCCACCGGTTCGAGCTGTTGACGCGTCTGCATCACATGGATCCGATCGTCCGGTCGGATGCGGCTGATCTCAAGACCGACCCTCGGGCGGACCTCGATCAGGCCCTGCCAAGCGAGTTTCTGGATCGCCTCCCGGACCGGTGTGCGGCCGTGATTGGCGAGTTCGAGCAACTGCCGTTCGGTGACGAGCGTTCCCGGCTTCAGCTTCAAGGTGACGATGAGGCGCTCGAGCGCCAGATAGGCGAGATGGGCCTGCGACTGCGACGGCATGAATGTCCCTGCGCTTGTGATATATCAGAGATTGACACAGTTCCGAAATCATGGCAAGTTGGCTGATATATCAGATCGAAGGAGGCTTCTCATGTGGCGCGGCGTATTTCCGGCAGTAACGACGAAATTCACGACTGAAGGTGGTCTCGACAAGGCCGAGATGGAGCGCTGCTTCGCGCTGCAGTTCGAGGCAGGCGTCGACGGCATGATCGTCTGCGGCTCGCTCGGCGAGAACATGACGTTGGAACCGGAGGAAAAAATCGAGATATTGAAGATCGCCAAGTCGGTCGCCGGCGGCAAGCCGGTGCTGATGACGATCTGCGAAAGCGCCACGCGCCGCGGCGAAGCGGCGGCGAGGGCAGCAGCCAAGGCCGGGGCCGACGGCTTCATGGTTCTGCCGGGCGTGCCTTATAAATCCGCGCCGGCGGAGACGCTCGCCCATATCCAGGCGGTCGCTGCCGCTGGAGGCCTGCCGATCATGGTCTACAACAACCCGGTCGCCTACGGCGTCGACGTGACGCTTTCGATGTTCGATGAACTGGCCAGAAACGAACTCGTCGTCGCGATGAAGGAATCGACCGACGACATCCGCCGCGTGACCGACGTTCTGACCCGCTTCGGCGAACGCTTCGACTGCTTCACCGGCGTAGATAACCTGGCACTCGAAAGCCTGCTGATGGGTGCCCATGGCTGGGTCGCCGGCCTTGTCGTCGCCTTCCCGAAGGAGACGGTGGCGATCTGGAAGCTGGTCCAAGCCGGGCGTCTCGAAGAGGCGAGGGCGATCTATCGCTGGTTCCGCCCGCTGCTCGACCTCGACGTCTCCACCAATCTCGTCCAGAACATCAAGCTCGCGGAAGTTTTTGCGATCGATTCCAACGATCGCGTCCGCGCCCCGCGGCTGCCGCTCGCCGGTGCAGAGCGTCGGCGGGTTGAAGGAATTATCGAGGCCGCGCTGGCAAAGCGTCCGACGCTGCCGGTTCTTTGAGGACCGGCCGGTCGACGACCGCCCATTCTCTTCACTGAGCTTCCTGGCCCGGGGCATAAATGAAAACGGCCCGTCAGTAATGACGGGCCGCTTTTCGTGCGAACTCGTACCGCGATTTCAGTGCAGGATCTGGCTCAGGAACAGCTTGGTGCGCTCATGCTGCGGGTTGTCGAAGAATTCGGCCGGCGAATTCTGTTCGACGATCTGGCCCTGGTCCATGAAGATGACGCGGTTGGCGACCTGGCGGGCGAAGCCCATTTCGTGAGTGACGCACAGCATCGTCATGCCTTCTTCTGCAAGGCCCACCATCGTATCGAGCACTTCCTTAATCATTTCCGGATCGAGCGCCGACGTTGGCTCGTCGAAAAGCATGATCTTCGGGTTCATGCAAAGCGAACGGGCAATCGCGACGCGCTGCTGCTGGCCGCCGGAGAGCTGGCCCGGATATTTGAGTGCCTGCTCGGGAATCTTGACGCGCTTGAGGAAATGCATTGCGATTTCCTCGGCCTGCTTCTTCGGCATTTTGCGCACCCAGATCGGCGCCAGCGTGCAGTTTTCCAGAATGGTCAGGTGCGGGAAGAGATTGAAGTGCTGGAACACCATGCCGACTTCGCGGCGCACTTCGTCGATCTTCTTCAGGTCGTTGGTGAGTTCGATGCCGTCGACGACGATCTTGCCCTTTTGGTGTTCCTCGAGGCGGTTGATGCAGCGGATCATCGTCGATTTGCCGGAGCCCGACGGGCCGGCGATGACGATGCGCTCGCCGCGCATCACTTTAAGATTGATGTCGCGCAGTACGTGGAAGTCACCATACCACTTGTTCATGTTGGTGATTTCGATTGCGACATCCGTCTTCGAGACGGTCATTTTTGAAGCGGTGGCCGTATTTGCCATTATATTTCCCCTTTTTATCGGTGGCTCTTGTCGAGCAGGCGTTCCATGAAGCCTGAATAGCGCGACATGCCGAAGCAGAAAAGCCAGAATACAAAGCCTGCGAAGATCAGGCCCGTCAGCGGCGTTACCGCGGACGCCCAGTTCGCGTCGCTAAAGTTCAGCCGGACAATGCCGAGCAGGTCGAACATGCCGATGATCGAAACGAGCGACGTGTCCTTGAACAGGCCGATGAAGGTGTTGACGATACCGGGGATCACCAGCTTCAGCGCCTGCGGCAGGATGATGAGGTTCATCTTCTGCCAGTAGCTGAGACCGAGCGAATCGGCGCCTTCATATTGGCCCTTCGGAATGGCCTGCAGGCCGCCGCGGACAACCTCCGCCATATAGGCGGAGGCGAAGAGCGACACGCCGATCAAGGCACGAAGGAACTTGTCGAAGGTGACGCCCTGCGGCAGGAACAGCGGCAGCATGACGCTAGCCATGAACAGCACCGTAATCAGCGGAACGCCGCGCACCATCTCGATGAAGACCGTGCAGAGCATCTTGATCACCGGCATGTTCGATCGCCGTCCGAGCGCCAGCAGAATGCCGAGCGGCAGCGAAACCGCGATCCCGACGAACGAGAGGACCAGAGTGACCATGAGACCGCCCCAAAGCGCCGTCTCGACATAGGTGAGGCCGAGCCAGCCGCCGGGAAGCAGGATCGTGGCGAGGATCGGCAGGACCGCCAGCAACAGAACCGCGTTCAACCCCTTGTAAGGAATCTTTGGGATGAGCATCGGAACGAGGAACAGCACGAAGAGGATGCCGACGAGAGCGGGGCGCCACTGCTCCTCGAGCGGATAGCGGCCGAAGACGAACTGCCCGAGCTTTGCATTGACGAAAGCCCAGCAGGCGCCGCTCCAGCCTTCCGGTTGCGAGCCGCCTTGGGCGACCGTGGCGCAGACGCCGCGACCGCCGCCCGTCCATGCCGCGTCTACGAAAAGCCACTGGATCGCCGGCGGCACCAGCCATGCCAGGATGAGCAGGCTGATGATCGTCAGGACGCTGTCCTTCGGCGTGGCGAAGAGGTTCTTGCGCAGCCACCGGACGATGCCAGCTTCCAGGGCGGGGGCGGGTGAGGCTTCGATCATCGAAGCACGAACGAAGGATGCTTGTTGCGTGCTCATGTTCTCACCTCTCCACCAGCGCCATGCGGGCGTTGTACCAGTTCATGAACAGCGAGGTTGCGAGGCTCAGGCTCAGATAGACGATGAGCCAGATGCTGACCACTTCGATCGCCTGTCCGGTCTGGTTGAGGATCGTGCCGCCGACGGCGACGAGATCCGCATAGCCGACGGCGACCGCAAGCGACGAGTTCTTGGTGAGGTTGAGATATTGGCTGGTCAGTGGCGGAATGATGATGCGCATTGCCTGCGGAACGACGACCAGACGAGTCGTCAGCCTTGGGCGTATGCCAAGTGCGTGAGCGGCTTCCGTCTGCCCCTTTGAAACTCCCCGGATGCCCGCCCGGACGATTTCCGCGATGAAGGCGGCAGTGTAGAAGGACAGCGCGAGGAAGAGCGACATGAATTCCGGTCCGACGACCGAACCGCCCGTAAGATTGAATTTGCCGGCGATCGGAATGTCGAAAGTCAGCGGAGCGCCGGTCGCCAGGAACGTTATCAGCGGCAGACCGATGAGCAAGCCGAGCACGATCGACAAAACGGGCAGTCGCTGACCGGTTGCCTCCTGCCGTTGCCGGGCATAGCGGGCGAAAACGAAGCTCGCGACGACGGCGATGATCAAGGCGAACAGTGTATATTGCGAACCCTCTCCGAAGATGGCTCTCGGGAACGCAACGCCGCGATTGCTCACATAGATATCGAAAGGTAGGGCGAGCGCCTCACGCGCCTGGGGTAAGATCGCCAGAACGCCGCTATACCAGAAGAAGATGACCAGCAGCGGTGGAATGTTGCGGAACACCTCGACATAGGCGAGCGAGAGCTTGGCGATGATCCAGTTGTGCGACAGACGTCCAACGCCGACGATGAAGCCGATGATCGTTGCCGTGATGATACCGGTGATCGCCACCAGCAGGGTGTTGACGAAACCGACGACCAGAGCGCGGCCGTAGGTGGAATCGCTCGTGAAGGCGATCAGTGATTGTCCGAGATCGAACCCCGCCCGGCCGTTCAAAAAGCCATAGCCGGATGCGATGTTCGCGCGCTGCAAGTTCTCGACCGTGTTTTGGATGGTCCAGTAGACGAGAACTGCGAGGATGATGATGGTGATTGCCTGGTAGAATATGCCGCGTACCTGAGGATCGTTGATGATAGATCCCGAGGACTTGCTCTTCTCAGGCGCGTTTGTAACGCCAATGGCCATACAATGCCTCTTTCCCCGATCCGCCCTGTTTTCGGGCGTTCTTATTGTAGAACGGAGGAGCGGCGTGCCGCTCCTCCGAGACTCTCAAGCCGACCAGCTTTTAGCGGACCGGCGGTGCGTACTGGATGCCGCCCTTGTTCCAAAGCGCGTTCAGGCCGCGCTCGATCTTCAGCGGGCTGCCAGCGCCGATGTTGCGATCGAAGACTTCGCCGTAGTTGCCGACGGCTTTGATGATGTTGACGGCCCATTCATTGGTGAGGCCCAAGTCTGTACCGATCTTGCTGTCGGCTTCGACGCCGAGGAAGCGCTGAACGTCCGGGTTGGCCGATTTCTTCATCTCTTCGACATTTGCCTGGGTGACGCCGAATTCCTCGGCCTGGACCAGGGCATAATGAACCCAGCTGACGATGTCGTACCACTGGTCGTCGCCCTGGCGGACGGCCGGACCGAGCGGCTCCTTCGAGATGATCTCCGGCAGGATCATGTGATCATCCGGCTTCGAAAGGGTGAGGCGCAGCGAATAGAGGCCGGACTGGTCGGTGGTGTAGACGTCGCAACGGCCGGCATCATAGGCGGCGTTCACTTCCTCGAGCTTTTCGAAGACCACCGGGTTGTACTGCAGGTTGTTGGTCTTGAAGTAGTCGGCGAGGTTCAGCTCGGTGGTCGTGCCGGTCTGGACGCAGACGGCAGCGCCGGAAAGTTCGAGTGCGGACTTCACGTTGAGGCTCTTGCGAACCATGAAGCCCTGGCCGTCATAATAGTTGACCGGGCGGAAGTTGAAGCCGAGCGCCGTGTCGCGGTTGATGGTCCAGGTCGTGTTGCGGGCCAAAACGTCGACTTCGCCGGACTGCAGCGCCGGGAAACGCTCCTTGGCGGAGGTCGGCGTGTACTTGACCTTGGTGGCATCGCCGAACACTGCAGCAGCGATCGCCTTGCAGTAGTCGACGTCGAAACCGCTCCAGTTGCCGGACGCGTCAGGGGCCGCGAAACCGGCGAGCCCGGTGTTCACGCCGCACTGGACGAAGCCCTTGGCCTTCACGTCGTCAAGGGTCGCGGCCGATGCCGCATTTGCGCCAATCCCCAAGACAGCAGCGCCAACAAGAGCTGTCAGAATTCTTCTTGCCATTTTTTTGAACCTTTTCGGTTGTTCGTAAGTTCCCGTCTGCACTGGTGCGCTCTGTCGGCGCGTGCAGCCTCAGCCACCCTCCTGGCATGAGTGCAATCTATCTCATGCTCAAAATCCATGGGGGTCAAGAGATGTTGCCGATTTTCTGATTTTCGATGTGAAAAACTGAAAATTCGTCAGAATTTTAAGCAGATTTTGCGGGAAATCGTCCGCTTCTGGATAAAAAACCGTCAGATACGCGGGGACCGGGTCGACGGCCGCCGTAGCGAATTTTCCCTTGACCCTCACCCGTGCCGCGTTCGATGAGTCTCCATCCAGTTTTCAACGGCGGATTCGTTAAAATGGCAGACAAGATGAGCGCGCGTGGAGAGGTCGGCATCAACACCCGCCTCGCGCATGCAGGCAACAACCCCTCCGACTTCCACGGATTCGTGAATCCGCCGGTGGTCCACGCGTCCACCGTACTTTTCCCCAATGCGAAGACCATGGAAACGCGGGCGCAGAAATACACCTACGGCACGCGCGGCACGCCGACGACCGACGCGCTCTGCGAGGCGATCAATGAACTCGAAGGCGCCGCCGGAACGATTCTCGTACCCTCGGGGCTGGCCGCTGTCACGGTGCCCTTCCTCGCCTATCTTTCGTCGGGCGACCACGCTCTGATCGTCGATTCGGTCTATTTCCCGACCCGGCACTTCTGCGACACGATGCTGACCCGGCTCGGGATCACGGTCGAATATTACGATCCGATGATCGGTACTGCCATCGAGGGCCTGATCCGGCCGAACACGCGGCTGGTGCACACGGAGGCGCCGGGCTCGAACACGTTCGAGATGCAGGATATCCGGGCGATTGCCGATGCCGCCCACCGCCACGGCTGCGTCGTCACCATGGACAACACCTGGGCAACGCCGATCTACTTCCGCCCCCTCGACCATGGCGTCGACGTTTCCATCCACGCGGCGACGAAATATCCCTCCGGGCACTCCGACGTGCTGCTCGGAACCGTTTCGGCCAATGCTGCCCATTGGCCGGCCCTGACCGAGGCGATGGTGACGCTCGGCGTCTGCGTCTCACCGGACGACAGCTATCAGATTCTGCGCGGCCTTCGCACCATGGGCATTCGCCTGGAGCGCCACCAGGACAGCGCTCTGGCGATTGCCACCTGGCTCGAGGGTCGGGACGAGGTGGAGAGGGTGCTGCATCCGGCGCTGCCGAGCTTTCCCGGGCACGAGCTCTGGAAGCGCGACTTTGGCGGGGCGAGCGGCATCTTCTCATTTGTCCTGAAGGCCGAACCCGAAACAAGCAAGGCGAAGGCGCATGCCTTCCTCGATGCGCTCTCGTTCTTCGGCCTCGGCTATTCCTGGGGCGGCTTCGAGAGCCTCGCATTGCATGCGAACCTTTCCGATCGCAAGATCGCGAAGGGCCCATCAGGAGGGCCCGTCATCCGGCTGCAGATCGGTCTGGAAGATGTTGCCGACCTGCGCCGCGACATCGAGGCAGGTCTCGCGGCGGCCAATGCCGCCTGATCGGGCCATCCGAGTGACCGGGGCAGGCGGCAGGGATTTGCTGCCTGCCGGTCAGGCCTTCTCGCGTTCCGAGGCGCCATATCCATAGAGCCAGTCGAGATCGGCTGCGAGCGCTTCCGGGCCCTTCAGCGCGAGGACCAGGTTTCGCGCGACCCTGACCGGCCCGCGGGCGTGATAGGCAAAGCGGTTGAAGGCGGCACGCTTGCGGACCCGGGCGATCCGTGCCCGGCGCGCCTGCTCGTAACGCGCGAAGGCGGCCGGAGCGTCGGGGCACTCGGCAAGACAAAGCGCCAGTTCACTGGCGTCCTCTATCGCCATCGCAGCACCCTGGGCCGCAAAGGGCGTCATCGCATGGGCGGCGTCGCCGATCAGCACGATGTCCCGCCTGTTGTGCCAGGCGCCTTCCTCGACGGTGCACAAGGGCCAATAGGTGGCCGAGCCGGAACCTTCGATCAACGATCGCAGATCGGGGTGCCATGCTTCGAAAGCGGCCGTGAATTCGCGTCGTCGCTCCGGTGATTCCTGACCCGTCCAGGCCCCCTCGGCCGGCGTGCCGCCGACGACCGCAACCAGATTGAAGCCGTCGATTTCGCGAAGCGGGTAGGCGACCAGATGAGCCTCCGGCCCAAGGAAGGCCGTGACGCGATCCGCCGAAAGGCAGCCCGTCTCTTCTGTGTTCGGCAGCAACAGCCGCCAAGCGACATTGCCGGAGAACCGGGCGGCGCCGGCGGCCGGAATAGCGGCTCTCGCCTCCGACCAGATGCCGTCGGCGCCGATGACGATTGATGGGCGGCGTCCCGTTGCCGCGGCAGCCGCCGCCACCGGATCGCCCTTGATGCGCTTGCCAAGATGCAGGCGGCAGGCCGGCTCCGACTGTACTGCGTCCAGGAGGATTTTCTGCAGGCTGGCGCGGTGCAGGACCCCGTAGGGTGCTGCCCAGCGGATGCGCGCTGCCGCACCGGCTGGCACGTCTGCTAGCGGACGCAGCGAGTGTCCGTCGACGAGCCCTATCGATTTCGGTTCACCCCACACCGCCTCGAGCGCAGGGAGCAAGCCGAGTTTCACTAAGATGCGCGAGGCGTTCGGTGACAATTGCAGCCCGGCGCCCACCTCGTTCAGTGCGTCTGCCTGCTCGAAGATATCTGAAGCAAAGCCCTGCCGCGCAAGGCACAGCGCCATTGTCAGGCCGGCGATGCCAGCGCCGACGATTGCGACGGGACCAGCCTTTTGCATCGATGTCGCGCCGGTGGCTGCGGGCAGGTCAGGCCGCCTTGGTCTCGAAGAGACAGCCCGGCGGAATCGTCTCTGTCGCCTTCAGGCTCGCGTTGTAGCGATAGAGCGTCGAGCAATAGGAGCAGACCTTCTCGTTGTCGTCGCCCATGTCGATGAAGATATGGGGGTGATCGAAGGGAACGGATGCGCCGGTGCACATGAATTCCTTGACGCCGATCTCGATAACCCGGTGCCCGCCGTCATTCTGGAAATGGGGGATGCTGTGGCCGGCCATGTCGTACTCCGCTGAATGCAAGTCTGTATATTTTTGCCGGCACCATAGTGAGCTTTGGCGCAAATGTGTAGCAGCAATCACGACGCGCCTGTGGTTTTTGACGGGCGGGGGTTTTCGCCTCTTCGGTTACCGCCTAGTTTCGGCGAAAACAGATGATGTCTGGGAAAACCATGGATTTGAACCCACCGCCTTTCTCGCGCTTCACCCACGACGGCTTGGAAATTGCCTATTTCGACGAGGGCGACCCGTCGGGGGATCCTGTGCTGCTCATTCACGGGTTCGCCTCGAGCGCCAATGTCAACTGGGTATACCCAGGCTGGCTGAAGACGCTCGGCGACGCTGGCTACCGGGTTGTCGCACTCGACAACCGCGGTCACGGGGCGAGCAGCAAGCCTTATGACGCTTCCGTGTACCACCCGCACCAGATGGCCGGCGACGCGGCCGCGCTTCTGGCCCATCTCGGCATCCCAGAGGCGCATATCATGGGCTATTCGATGGGCGCGCGCATCTCCGCATTCCTGGCGTTGCATCACCCGCATCGCGTCCGCTCGCTGGTGTTCGGCGGCTTGGGAATAGGCATGGTGACCGGAGTGGGAGACTGGGACCCGATCGCCGACGCGCTGCTTGCGCCATCGCTCGAAGATGTGACGCATACACGCGGCCGAATGTTCCGCGCCTTTGCCGACCAGACGAAGAGCGACCGCCAGGCGCTTGCCGCCTGCATATCGACCTCGCGCGATCTGCTTTCCGCCGAGGATGTCGGGCGCATCGACGTGCCCGTTCTGGTCGGGGTCGGCACGAAGGACGACGTGGCGGGCTCCGCCCAGGAGCTTGCCGCCCTGATGCCGCATGCCATGGCCGTGGACATTCCGGGCCGCGACCATATGCTGGCCGTTGGCGACCGCGTCTTCAAGAAGGCGGTCCTGGAGTTTCTCGCCGAGCTCGGCCGCGCCTAGTCAAAGATGACCGCCGATCGAAACGTGCGGGGCCATTTATGTTGGTCGGGAATTGCCCTATATATGTCGCAGCGCAAGCCGGCAGATTGACCCAGGAAGGAGCGCGACCATGGTCGCCAAGAGCGAACTTCGCCATACGGAACCGCTGAAGGCAGTCGACCCCATCTGGGACAGTCTGCGCGAAGAAGCGCGCCTCGCCGCCGAGCGGGATCCGATGCTTGCGGCCTTTCTCTATTCGACTGTGGTCAACCAGCATTCGCTGGAAGAGAGCGTGATCTACCGGATCTGCGAACGGCTTGATCACCCCGACCTGCAGGCAAACCTTCTTCACCAGACCTTTCTGGAGATGCTCGAGGACTGGCCTGAATGGAGCGCGATCCTGCGGGTCGACATCCAGGCGGTCTACGACCGCGATCCGGCCTGCACGCGGTTCCTCGAGCCCGTGCTCTATTTCAAGGGCTTCCATGCCATCCAGACGCACCGGCTGGCCCACTGGCTGTGGGACCGCGGGCGGAAGGATTTTGCGCTCTATCTCCAGAGCCGCTCCTCGAGTGTGTTCCAGACCGATATCAATCCGGCCGCACGCGTCGGGCGCGGCATCTTCCTCGACCACGCGACGGGGCTTGTCGTCGGCGAAACGGCGGTGATTGGCGACAATGTGTCGATCCTGCATGGCGTCACCCTTGGCGGCACCGGCAAGGAGGGCAGCGACCGTCACCCGAAGATCGGCGACGGCGTGCTGATCGGCGCCGGCGCGAAGATCCTCGGCAATATCCATATCGGCCATTGCTCGCGGGTGGCGGCCGGATCGGTCGTGCTGAAGGCGGTTCCGCCGAAGACGACGGTAGCGGGCGTTCCGGCCAGGGTCGTCGGCGAGGCCGGATGCTCCGAACCCTCGCGGCAGATGGACCAGATCCTGGCGAGCTTCGATATCTGACGCGGAGGAAGGGCCGCGTTCATCGCCTTGTTCGCGGAAATGAAAAATCTGAGCGGCAATTCAACGCGTTACGGCTGTCGTTAATCATCTTCATGGGGGCTCGGCGCCGTGATGGGTTTACACCTGGCAACGCCGCATGCGAGAAGCGCGGCAAATCAATCGGCTACGGAGAATAGATTTGAAGCCCGAAGAAATCCGCAAGCTTGAGGCCTATTTCAAGCGCACCTTGAATCCGGCTATGGTCGTCAAGGCCCGTCCCAGGAAGGACGAATCCGCCGAGGTTTATCTTGGCGACGAATTTCTCGGAGTCATATTCCGCGACGACGAAGACGGCGAACTCTCCTATAATTTCTCGATGGCGATCCTCGACGTCGATCTCTGAGCTGGACGTCGCATGGCCGGTCGACGGCCGCGTGTCTCAAAGTGTGCCGGCCTGAGCAATCGGGCCGGTTTTTTCTTATAAGTCTTACTTTTAGATAATTTATCCGCATGTCGCCGGATCTTCATCAAGTCGTTGCAAGAATTGTGTTTTACTGCATCGCACACTGAACTTGACTTTTTGTGCAGTGCACCTAGACTGACGCTTGCCCACCGCCCACAAGGAGAAACTTGATGTTCAACTTCGACGATGCAAACAAGAAGAGCAAGGAAGCACTCGACGTGGCTGTAAAGAGCTACTCTGCGATGACCAAGGGCTTCCAGGCCATTGCAACCGAAGCAGCAGACTACTCGAAGAAGTCCTTCGAAGATGGCATTGCCCATCTTGAAAAGCTGTCGGGCGCCAAGAGCCTCGAGGCTGCCTTCGAACTGCAGACGAACTATCTGAAGTCGAGCTATGAATCTTTCGTCGCCGAAGCATCGAAGATCGGCGAGATGTATGCCGATCTCGCCAAGGACGCCTACAAGCCCTATGAGGCACCGGTCGCCAAGGCAACGGCATCCGTGAAGTCCGCAGCTGCCGCCGCCTGACGATTAGAATATCGCCATTGCCAAAAGGCCGGTCGCGGTTGCCGCGGCCGGCCTTGTCGTTCTTGGGGTATCGGGTTTCCGGGCTTACTTCGGTAGCTTGGCCAGAGATTCAACGTCGACTGTAGCGGCCGAAGAAAATTGATCAATCTTGTGCTTGGCCGTGCGAATATGATTGCAGTGCGTTGGTTCGGTCTTAAAATCCAAGAACGAACCATTAGATAAAGGCAAGCAGGCCGCAGCCACGTTGGTGGATTGCGGCCGTCAAGGGAATGAAACAGAATGATCGCCATGCCGGTCCGGATGCAGCAGGGAAGCGATGGAGACGGAGGCGGCCCCAGTCGTGGCACGTCCGTTATCACACGCACCAAGCCGAAGACCAAGAAGCCGAGTTTGTACCGCGTTCTGCTTTTGAATGACGATTACACGCCGATGGAGTTCGTCGTCCACATTCTGGAGCGTTTTTTTCAGAAGGACAGGGAACAAGCGACGATCATCATGCTTCATGTCCACAACCACGGCGTTGGAGAATGCGGCGTCTTTACCTACGAAGTCGCCGAAACCAAAGTGACGCAGGTGATGGATTTCGCCAGGCAGCATCAGCATCCCTTGCAATGCGTCATGGAAAAGAAATGAGGACCTAACGTGCCAACTTTTTCGCCCAGCCTCGAAAAGGCGCTGCATCAGGCACTGACTTTTGCCAACGAGCGCCATCATGAATATGCGACGCTCGAGCACCTGCTGCTGGCATTGATCGATGATGCCGATGCGGCGGCCGTGATGGGCGCGTGCAATGTAAATCTAGAAACACTTCGCAAGACCGTGACGGACTATGTCGACAACGAATTGTCCAATCTGATCACCGGCTACGATGAAGATTCCAAGCCCACCGCCGGCTTCCAGCGCGTCATCCAGCGGGCCGTCATTCATGTTCAATCCTCCGGCCGCGAAGAGGTGACGGGAGCCAATGTGCTCGTCGCGATCTTTGCCGAGCGCGAGAGCCATGCGGCCTATTTCCTGCAGGAGCAGGAGATGACCCGCTACGATGCGGTGAACTTCATCTCTCATGGCATCGGCAAGCGCCCCGGGAGCTCGGAATCGCGGCCGGTGCGCGGCGCCGAGGATCAGGATTCGGAACAGAAATCATCGCGCGAAAGCGAGGAGACCGGTCCGAAGAAGCAGCAGGATGCGCTGACGGCCTACTGCGTCAACCTGAACGAAAAGGCCAAGTCCGGAAAGATCGATCCGCTGATCGGCCGGCACGCCGAGGTGAACCGAACCATCCAAGTGCTCTGCCGCAGGTCCAAGAACAACCCGCTCTATGTCGGCGATCCCGGCGTCGGCAAGACGGCGATCGCCGAGGGGCTTGCCAAGCGCATCGTCGAGAAGCAGGTGCCGGAGGCGCTTCAGGACGCGACGATCTTTGCGCTCGACATGGGAACGCTGCTCGCCGGCACGCGCTATCGCGGCGATTTCGAAGAGCGCCTGAAGCAGGTCGTCAAGGAGCTCGAGGAATATCACGGCGCGGTCCTGTTCATCGACGAGATCCATACGGTGATCGGCGCGGGCGCGACATCGGGCGGTGCGATGGACGCATCGAACCTTTTGAAGCCGGCGCTCTCTTCCGGCTCGATCCGCTGCATCGGCTCGACCACCTACAAAGAGTACCGCCAGTTCTTCGAAAAGGATCGGGCGCTCGTCCGCCGTTTCCAGAAGATCGATGTCAACGAGCCGACGGTTGCCGACGCGATCGAGATCATGCGGGGGCTGAAGCCCTATTTCGAGGAGTATCACCACCTCAAATATTCGAACGAGGCGATCAGGGCGGCGGTCGAGCTTTCGGCCCGCTACATCAATGACCGCAAGCTGCCCGACAAGGCGATCGACGTGATCGACGAATCGGGTGCGGCCCAAATGCTGCTGCCAGTCAGCAAACGCCGCAAGCTGATCACCGAAAGGGAAATCGAGGCGACAGTGGCCACTATGGCGCGCATCCCGCCGAAGTCGGTTTCGAAGGACGACGAAGCCGTTCTCGCCAATCTTGAGAAGGAACTTCGTTCCGTCGTCTACGGCCAGGATCTGGCGATCGAGGCGCTCGCCTCGTCGATCAAGCTCGCCCGGGCCGGCCTGCGCGAACCGAACAAGCCGATCGGCTGCTATGTGTTCTCCGGTCCGACCGGCGTCGGCAAGACGGAAGTGGCGAAACAGTTGGCGACGTCGCTCGGCGTCGAGCTGCTGCGCTTCGATATGTCGGAATACATGGAGCGGCACACGGTTTCGCGCCTGCTCGGCGCACCTCCCGGCTATGTCGGTTTCGACCAGGGCGGCCTGCTGACCGACGGCGTCGACCAGCATCCGCACTGCGTGCTGCTGCTCGACGAGATCGAAAAGGCGCATCCGGATCTCTTCAACATCCTGCTGCAGGTGATGGATCACGGCTCGCTGACGGACCATAACGGCAAGAAGATCGACTTCCGCAACGTCATCCTGATCATGACGACCAACGCGGGCGCCTCCGACATGGCGCGCCCGGCGATCGGCTTCGGCTCATCGAAGCGCGAGGGCGAGGACATCGAGGCGCTGAACCGCCTGTTCACACCGGAGTTCCGCAACCGCCTGGATGCGGTCATTCCGTTCAACTCTCTGCCGACGCCTGTCATTCACCAGGTCGTGCAGAAATTCGTCATGCAACTCGAGACGCAGTTGGCCGAGCGCAACGTCACCTTCGACCTCGCGCCGGAGGCGATAGCCTGGCTCGCGGACAAGGGCTACGACGAAAAGATGGGCGCGCGGCCGCTGGCACGCGTCATTCAGGAAAACATCAAGAAGCCGCTCGCCGACGAAATCCTCTTCGGCAAGCTCAAGAAGGGCGGCGTCGTCAAGGTGACGATCGGCATGAAGGAAGACGGCACCAAGGGGCTGATCCTCGATGCCGTGCCGGAGACGGCACCGATCAAGCCGAAGGCGGAAGTGTCGCGGCCCGGTAAGAACGCCAAGCCGAAGAAGTCGGAAGAGAAGGAAACCGTCGCCGCCGAGGCAGCTCCGAAGTCGAAGCCGAAGAAGGCCGCCAAAGCCGCTTCGGATGCGGCTCCGCTGAAGGGGAGAACGGTTCCCAAGGTTCCGCGTAAGAAATAGCGCCATCGCCATTTTCGCCTGACGGTGCCGGGTGGTTCACCCGGCACCGTCTTGTTGAGGGGCGATCTCATTCCGCGTGATTCAATGGATGATATCGAAGACGAACGGTCGGCGCTGGCCTGGTTTCTGACCGGGGCTCGGGGGATTTTCAGTCTACCGGCGATCATACTTATGCTCTCCTTCGTCGGCTTCTGCTCCCTGACCGCTCAGGCAGGCATCCCGCCGGAGCAGGTCGTCTTCATGACCGGCATCGTCTGGGCTCTGCCGGCGAAGGTCATTCTCGTCAGCTCGATCATGAGCGGCGCGAGCCTCGCGGCGGCGTTCCTGGCGGTCACACTCTCGTCGGTCCGCCTGATGCCGATGGTTGCGGCGCTAGTCCCCGAACTACGTGGCTCCAGAACGCCGACTTGGCTGCTTCTCATTCTGTCGCACTTTATCGCCATTACCGCGTGGGTCTTTGCGATGGAGCGTGTGCCAAAGGTTCCGCGCGAGCATCGCGTCGCCTTCTTCGCCGGCTTCGGGATGACGCTCGTCGCGGCAAACATGGTGCTGGTTGGCGTCGTCTATCACCTTGTCGCCGAGTTTCCGCCGGTGGTGGCAGGCTGCCTTTTCTTTCTGACGCCGGTCTATTTCCTTGCCTCGATCTGGCATTCGGCCCGCCACCCGGTTATCTACGTGGCGCTTGCGGTGGGTCTCGTTGCAGGTCCGCTGTTCTACTGGATCGCACCGGAGTTCGACGTTCTGTTGGCGGGCGTCGGCGGCGGCACGCTCGCCTGGGGCGCGGAGCGTCTCTGGCGTTCCAGGCGGGAGGCGCGCCCGTGACCTGGACGGACGGATGGTGGGCTTATGCCTTCATAGCGATAGCCGGGTGGCTGGCGACCGACCTGTGGCGCTGGCTGGGCGTGCTTGCAGGCAAGCGACTTCGCGATGATTCGGAGGCTTTGAACTGGGTGAGGGCGGTCGCGACCGCCCTGGTTGCCGCAGTGATCGCCAAGCTTATCCTTTACCCGACTGGAGTGCTGGCGCAGTCGCCGCTTTGGCTGCGGGTCGGCGCCGTCTTGGTCGGCACCGTCGCCTTCTTTGTTGCCAGGCAAAAGCCGGCAGTTGGCATCGCGACCGCGATTCTGACGCTCGCCGGCGGCTTATGGTGGCTGGGTTTCTGACAGGGGGGCCTACAGCGCCCGGCGAATCTTCTCCGCATTCGCCGCCAGCACGTCGCCATCCTCCATCTTACCGGAATGCGGCTTCAGCGGAGTGCCCTCGCGGCGCGGGATAACGTGGAAATGCAGGTGGAAGACGGACTGGCCGGCCGGCGCCTCGTTGAACTGCATGATCGTCACGCCGTCGGCGCCGAAAGCTTCCTTGACGGCGATCGCGACCTTCTGGACCGTGGCGATCAGCGCCGGCAGGGTGGCAACGTCGGCGTCGAGGATGTTGCGCGACGGCGCCTTAGGCAGAACGAGCACGTGCCCCTCCGCCTGCGGCGTGACATCCATGAACGCCACCGTAGCCTCGTCCTCATAGACCCGGTGTGAGGGAATTTCGCCGCGCAATATCTTGGCGAAGATGTTGTTGGTGTCATAGCCGCTCATGTCGTTTCCTCTTGCTGGTTCGCAGCGGCAAGTCCCGCTGCCTATCAATCCTGTTGGCGCTCACCCTTGCGGAAGGGCCCGTGCTCCGCAAGGAATTCGCCAGTCTCCTCCACATCGCGGCGCTCCTGCTCCAGGTAGTCGGCGACGGCTCTTGCCAGGCCCGGATGGGTGATGAAATGGGCTGAATGGGTCGTCACCGGCATGTAGCCGCGCGCCAGCTTGTGCTCGCCTTGCGCGCCCGCTTCGACACGCCGCAATCCCTTTTCAATCGCGAAGTCGATCGCCTGGTGGTAGCAGACCTCGAAATGCAGGAAGGGATGGTCCTCGATGCAGCCCCAATGCCGGCCGTAGAGCGCATCTCCGCCGATGAAATTGATCGCCCCGGCGATATACCGGCCGCCGCGCTTGGCCATGACCAGCAGAATGTCGTCGGCCATCCGCTCGCCGATCAGCGAATAGAAGGCGCGAGTGAGGTATGGCCGGCCCCACTTGCGCCCGCCGGTATCCATATAAAAGGCGAAGAACTGGTCCCATATCGCTTCGGTGAGGTCGCTGCCGGTCAGCCACTCGATGGTGATCCCGTTCTCGACTGCGGCGCGACGCTCCCGTTTCAGCGCCTTGCGTTTTCGCGACGCGAGCGTTGCAAGGAAATCGTTGTGCGAGCCGTAGCCTTCATTGATGAAGTGGAACTGCTGGTCGGTTCGGTGCAGAAATCCGGAGCGCTCGAAGATCGGCATCTCCTCGGGCAGCACGAAGGTGACGTGGGCGGAGGAGACGCCGTGTCGGCGCGAAAGCTCTTTGAGGCCGGCGGCAAGCGCTTCCCGCACCGGTTTTAGATCGCCGCCCGCGGCACTGAGCAGGCGCGGCCCGGTCACCGGCGTGAACGGTATGGAACATTGCAGCTTCGGATAATAGCGGCCGCCGGCGCGCTCGAAGGCGTTCGCCCATCCATGATCGAAGACGTATTCTCCCTGGCTGTGGTTCTTCAGGTAGCAGACGAGCGCGCCGCGCAACGAGCCGTCCGCATCCTCGAGCAGCAGGTGCTGACCGAGCCAGCCCGTCTCCGTCGTCGCCGAACCGGACTCCTCGAGCGCCGAGAGATAGGCATGCGATAGGAAGGGGTTATAGGGCATGCCGGGAGAGGTCTTCGAAGCGCCGGTAAGCCTGTCCCAGCTCGCCGGTGGTATCGAAGTGAACGAATGCTCTATGCGGATGTTGATCGCGTCTGACATGCGCCTAGGAAATCATGGTCTCCCTTGGATCGAAACCCTCGAACGTCATCTGATCGGCATGGGCGAAGCTGTGCTCCTGCGCCCGGCCATCGCGCACCGTCCAGGTGATGACGGTGCGGCCCATGGCGCGCTCCTTGGTTATGAAGGGATTCGGCAGGTCCCCGTAGAAATAGGAAATGAAGTCCAGCCCGAGCTGCATGGCTTCCTCGTGCACGAAGAATTTCTCGGGATTGGCGCCATCGGCGGTGAGACCGAGCGGATAGGGGGCGTCTAGCGCCTTCAGGTCCTTGAGCAGCCAATGGTCGAAGCTCATCAGAGCGACTGGCCCTGCGTAGTCCTCGAGCGTGTCGAGCACGGCCGCCGCGAACCCCTCGTCGTCGTCCTTGCGGCCCTTGAGTTCAAGCACGAGAGGAACCCGCCCGTCGACGAGACGAAGCATCTGCTTGAGCGTCGGAATCCTGTCCTTCGTGCCGCCGATCGACAATAGGCCGAGTTCGCCGGCGGTCTTCGCCCGAACGTCTCCCCTGATGCCGCAGAGGCGCTGCAGATCGTGGTCGTGGAAGACGACCGGAACGCTATCGGCGGTAAACTGCAGATCGCATTCGATCGCAAAGCCCGCCTCCGCAGCGCGGGAAAAGGCCGAAAGCGTGTTTTCCCAGACCTCTCGATTCATGTCGTGATAGCCGCGGTGGGCGATCGGCTGGGCTTTAAGCCAGGAAATATCCTTCATGAAGCGACCCGGTCAGGCGATTTCGAGGATGGCGTCGATTTCGACGGCCGCGTTGAAGGGCAGGGACGCCATGCCGACGGCGGCGCGCGCATGCTTGCCGGCTTCGCCGAGCACGTTGGCAAGGAGGTTCGACGCGCCATTAATGACGAGATGTTGTTCGGTGAATTCGGGAACCGAGGCGACGAAGCCATTGATCTTCACGAGGCGGCGGATGCGTCCGAGGTCGCCGCCGAGCGCCGCTTTGGCCTGGGCCAGAATGTTGATCGCGCAGAGTTCGGCGGCACGCTGCGCCGCGGCGACGTCGACATCCTTGCCGACATGGCCGGTGATCGCGACCTTTCCGCTTTCCATCGGCAGTTGGCCGGAGATGTAGAGCGTCGAGCCGGTGATGACGTAAGGCACGTAGTTGGCGACCGGCGCAACCGCCTCCGGAATGACGATACCAAGTTCGTTGAGACGCGTTTCAATCTCTGCGGACATGGAGGGCTCCCTTGTTGTCTTTTGTGTTAAAATCCTGCATGCGAAGCAGGGATCGCGACAGGCACGGACCGGATCTGCCTCGCTTCTGCCGAATGTTTGTTTATCCCATTGCCGGCGAGTCCAACAGGAGGAAACGGATGTTTCGTAAAGGCTTTGGTCTTCTCGCTCTGGGGAGCGTCTGCCTCGCCGCCGTGACCGTCGCTGGCGGTACCTATGCGGCCGCATTGACGCCGCACCGCGCCGTCTACGATCTCGAACTGAAGAATGCCTCCGATCGCTCCGGCATCACCGGCATGTATGGACGCATGGTCTATGAGTTCAATGGGTCGGCTTGCGAGGGATATACAGTGAGCTTCCGCTTCGTCACCCAGGTCGATACCGGCGAGGAAGTTCGCCTGACCGACCAGCAGACCACCACCTACGAGGACTTGAAGAACAGGAGCTTTCGCTTTCTCACCCGCTCCTTCACCGACGAGAAGCTGGACAAGGAAGTGCGCGGCAACGCTCACGACGACAAGTCCGGCGTCAAGGTGGAACTGACGGCGCCTGACAAACGCGAGGTAGCGCTCGCCCAAAGCCGCTTCCCGACCGAGCATATGCTGGAGGTGATCGAGCGGGCCAAGCGCGGCGAGGGCCTTTTCGAATCCCGCATCTTCGACGGGTCCGATTCGGGTGACAAGACGCTGATCACCTCGACCTTCGTCGGCAAGCCGCGCAAGCCCGCCCCCGACGATGCGGACGCCGGCAAGGCGGGCAAGCTCGCCGGTGAAAGCTATTGGCCGGTGACGATCTCCTATTTCAACGACGAGGCGAGCGGCGACGCTTTGCCAATCTACCGCATGTCCTTCAAGCTCTACGAGAATGGCGTCACCCGCGACCTGACGATGGACTATGGTGACTTCGTGCTCAGCGGCAAGCTTGCCGATCTCGAAGTCTTCAACGCGGAAGAGTGCAAGTAGCGGCCATCGCCGGAGCTGTGCAGAGCAGTCGCGGCAAAAAACTGACTTGCTGACTTGATTTATCGGGCAGTTGCAGCTAAGGGGCTGCCCATTCCACACGTGAGGCATGGGATTTTCCGGGAGAAATCCGGATTGTTCCGCCGGTGGGCGCATCTAGATGCGTTCGACGCCTTGCGGAGGTTCAACCGGAAAAGGAGAAAAAGGCATGGCATTGCCTGACTTTACCATGCGCCAGCTTCTCGAAGCAGGCGTGCACTTCGGCCACCAGACGCACCGCTGGAACCCGAAGATGAAGCCGTACATCTTCGGCGATCGTAACAACGTTCACATCATCGACCTCGCCCAGACCGTTCCGATGCTGTCGCGCGCCCTGCAGGTCGTCAGCGACACCGTTGCCAATGGCGGACGCGTGCTCTTCGTCGGCACCAAGCGCCAGGCCTCCGAGATCATCGCCGACGCTGCCAAGCGCTCCGCCCAGTATTACGTCAATGCTCGCTGGCTCGGCGGCATGATGACCAACTGGAAGACGATCTCGAACTCGATCCAGCGCCTGCGCAAGCTCGACGAAATCCTCGCTTCCGAAGCTTCCGGCTTCACCAAGAAGGAGCGTCTGAACCTCGAGCGTGAGCGCGAGAAGCTGAACCGGGCGCTTGGCGGTATCCGCGACATGGGCGGCACGCCGGACCTGATGTTCATCATCGACACCAACAAGGAATCGATTGCGATCGAAGAAGCCAAGCGCCTTGGTATTCCGGTCGTCGCCGTCATCGACTCCAACTGCGATCCGGACCAGATCGACTACCCGATCCCGGGCAACGATGACGCATCGCGCGCGGTCGCTCTCTATTGCGATCTCATCGCCCGTGCTGCCATCGACGGCATTGCCCGTCAGCAGGGCGCTGCCGGCCGTGACCTCGGCGCAGCCGAAGAGGCACCGGTCGAGCCGGCTCTCGACGAATCGTCCGAAGCCTGATCTGGCCCACGGCAGCCGATACGTGGCTGCCGTACCCATGAAATATCGGGACGAGGCCGTTTGTGATGAAAATCTGAACGGCCTTGTTCTTTTTCAGCGAGGAATGGTGCGGTCGGGCAGACGTTTTTGCCCGCGCAAGCATCGCGACGGCAGCGTCATAACGATGTCACACTGAAAGGCCATTCCCTGCCAAACCCACTGGCACGGCGCCACCCGCGATTGGCGCGCCAGCGAAACAGACAAAGAGGCAAGAAGATGACTGTTACTGCCGCAATGGTGAAGGATCTGCGCGAAAAGACCGGCGCAGGCATGATGGATTGCAAGAAGGCGCTGGCCGAGACCAACGGCGACATGGAAGCCGCCATCGACTGGCTGCGCGCCAAGGGCATTGCCAAGGCCGACAAGAAGTCCGGCCGCACGGCTGCCGAAGGCCTCATCGGCATCGCCAGTGCCGGCAACACGGCCGTTGTCGTCGAAATCAACTCCGAGACCGACTTCGTGGCCCGCAACGACGCTTTCCAGGACCTCGTCCGCGGCGTCGCCAATGTCGCGCTGGGTACCGAAGGCACTGTTGAGGCTGTCGCCAGGGCGGCCTATCCGGCAACCGGCAAGTCCGTCGAGGATACGATCAAGGACGCCATCGCGACGATCGGCGAAAACATGACGCTGCGCCGTGCCGCCCTCCTCAAGGTTGAGGACGGCGTAGTTGCGACCTACATCCACAACGCCGCCGGCGACGGCATCGGCAAGCTCGGCGTGCTGGTTGCTCTGAAGTCGACCGGCGACAAGGAAGCGCTGAATGCGATCGGCCGTCAGGTTGCGATGCACGTCGCCGCGACCAACCCGCTTGCCGTTCGCCCGAGCGAGATCGACCCGGCCGTCGCCGAGCGTGAGCGCAACGTCTTCATCGAACAGTCGCGCGCTTCCGGCAAGCCGGACAACATCATCGAGAAGATGGTCGACGGCCGCATGCGCAAGTTCTTCGAGGAAGTTGCGCTCCTGTCGCAGGCTTTTGTCATGAACCCCGACCAGACGGTCGAGGCGGCGATCAAGGAAGCCGAGAAGACCGTCGGTGCGCCGATCGAAGTTGCCGGTATCGCACGTCTGCTGCTCGGCGAAGGCGTTCAGAAGGAAGAGTCCGATTTCGCGGCGGAAGTCGCAGCAGCCGCAAAGGGTTGATTTCTTCTTTCCAATTGGGAAAAGCTGGGGGCATCGCGTGACAACGCGGTGCCCTTCGTGTATCCGGCATGCGTTATTGCGGCGGACCCGCCGGGGCTGTGCCAGGGGCGGTCGATACCACGCAAGACGAATTGTCCTCATGCCGCTGTGTGCGCCTGTCGCCCATGCGTGCCGATCTGCTCAGGAGTGATGATGTCGGCCAAGCCAATCTACAAGCGCGTTCTTCTCAAAGCCTCCGGTGAAGCCTTGATGGGAAGCCAGGGTTTCGGCATCGACGTCGCCGTCGCCGACCGTATCGCCTCGGACATTGCCGAGGCGCGGGCCATGGGTGTCGAAGTCGGTGTCGTCGTCGGTGGCGGCAACATCTTCCGCGGCGTCGCCGTCGCCTCGAAGGGCGGCGACCGGGTGACAGGCGACCACATGGGCATGTTGGCGACCGTCATCAATGCGCTTGCGCTGGCGACGTCGCTGCGCAAGCTCGATATCGATACGGTGGTGCTGTCGGCGATCGCCATGCCGGAGATCTGCGAGAGCTTCTCGCAGCGCGCCACGCTCTATCACCTTTCGCTCGGCCGCGTCGTGATCTTCGCCGGTGGCACGGGCAATCCCTTCTTCACGACGGATTCCGCAGCGGCGCTCCGCGCCGCCGAGATGGGCGCCGAGGCGATCTTCAAGGGCACTCAGGTCGACGGCATCTATTCCGCCGATCCGAAGAAGGACCCGTCCGCGACGCGCTTCGACCGCCTGACCCACAGCGAAGTTCTCGAGAAGGGGCTCGCCGTCATGGACGTTGCTGCCGTGGCACTGGCGCGGGAAAATGCCATTCCAATCGTCGTGTTCTCGATCCATGAGAAGGGCGGCTTCGCGGACATATTGACCGGTGGCGGTCGTGCCACCATCGTGTCTGATAATTGATAATCTGCAGAGGCCGGGACGGCCGCCGAGATGAAGAAATGGGAGTCTGAACCATGAGTGAAGGTGTGGATCTGAAGGAATTGAAGCGCCGCATGGACGGAGCGATCGCCGCTTTCAAGCACGACATCGCATCGCTGCGGACCGGTCGTGCATCCGCGAACGTTCTCGATCCGGTGACCGTCGAAGCCTACGGTTCGCGCATGCCCCTGAACCAAGTCGCCAACATCACCGTCCCGGAGGCGCGGATGCTCTCGGTTTCCGTTTGGGACAAGTCGATGGTCGGCGCCGTGGATCGGGCGATCCGGGAGTCCAATCTTGGTCTCAACCCGATCATCGATGGGCAGAATCTGCGCATTCCGTTGCCGGAGCTGAACGAGGAACGCCGCAAGTCCCTCGTCAAGGTCGCCCACGACTATGCCGAGAAGAGCAAAGTGGCCGTGCGCCACGTCCGCCGAGACGGCATGGACGGCCTGAAAAAAGCCGAAAAGGATGGTGACATCGGCCAGGACGAGAGCCGTGCTCAGTCCGAGCGGGTGCAAAAGATGACCGACGAAGTGATTTCCGAAATCGACCGCTTGCTCGCGGAGAAGGAAAAGGAAATCATGCAGGTCTGACCGCGGAAAAATCGAGTCTCTAGTTTCGGACGGCCCATGCAAGATTTCGTTCCCACAAACGTGCCGGCTCACGTCGCCATCATAATGGACGGCAACGGTCGTTGGGCGAACGCGCGTGGACTGCCCCGCACCATGGGACACCGCAAGGGCGTCGAGGCGGTGCGCGGTGCCGTCAAGACTGCCGCCGAGCTCGGCATCCGCTATCTGACGCTGTTCGCATTCTCTTCCGAGAACTGGAGCAGGCCGGAAGACGAGGTCAGCGATCTCATGGGCCTGCTCAAGGCCTTCATCCGCCGGGATCTCGCGGACCTTCACCGCGAAAACGTCCGTATCCGCGTCATCGGCGATCGGGGCAACTTGGGCGGCGACATCCTGCCGCTCCTGCTCGAGGCCGAGGAGACGACGATCGCCAACACCGGGATCACGCTTGTGATCGCGTTCAACTACGGCGCCCGCGACGAATTGGCGAGAGCGATGCGGCGTCTTGGAGAAGAGGTGGCGGCCGGCCGCCTTCACCCGGACGAGATTACCGTCGACCGCATAGCGGCGGCGCTCGACACCGCCGGCATTCCGGACCCTGATCTCATCCTGCGGACGAGCGGCGAGGAGCGTCTTTCAAACTTTCTGCTCTGGCAGGGGGCCTATTCCGAATTGCTGTTCGTTCCCGAACTCTGGCCGGACTTCACGCGCGAGACATTCGTCGCCGCCATCGAGAAATATGCCTCCCGCGAACGCCGGTTCGGCGGGCTGCCGCAACCGACTTTGGCGGTCGGGTCCTGATGCAGAGAGAGCTCAAACTCCGCATCGCATCGGGCATTGTGCTTGCTGCGATAACCCTCGGTGCCACCTGGGCCGGAGGCTTTGCCTTCCAGCTTCTGTCTATCGCAATCGGCCTGCTCGTCTATTACGAATGGTCGACGATCACCAAGCTTGCCGAGCGGGATTTCCAGGGCAATGCCCTCGGCTGGCTGTCGCAGGCCGTCATCGCCGCCTTGGTACTGATGGACTATATGCCCTACAGCCTGCCGGTGCTTGCCGGCAGCATCGTCCTTTCCACTCTCTGGGTGCTGATCAAGAGGACGAGCTGGTGGCTGCCGGCCGGCGTCGCCTATGCCGGATTGACAAGCATATCGCTGGCGGCGATCCGTGGCGCGGACTATCTGGGCCTCATTGCGATGCTCTTCGTGTTTGCCGTGGTCTGGGGAACGGACATCTTCGCCTATTTCGTCGGGCGGGCGGTCGGAGGTCCGAAGCTGGCTCCAGCGATCTCGCCCGGCAAGACCTGGTCGGGCGCGGTCGGCGGCGCGATCTGCGGCGTTCTTGCCGGGGTCGCCGTCTTCATGGCCCATTTCTCGCTCGACGACGCGCGCATGCCGGTCGCGGCGCTGTTGCTCTCCATTGCAAGCCAGATCGGGGACCTGTTCGAATCCTTCGTGAAGCGGCGCTTCGGCGTGAAAGATTCGAGCCATCTGATCCCTGGTCACGGCGGCGTTATGGACCGCGTCGACGGGTTGATCTTCGCCAGTGTCGCGGCGCTGCTTCTGGTCCTTGTTCAACTCCTGCTCGGCGGCGGAAGGAACGAGAACTTCGCCTCCGTCCTGTTGGGCCTCTAGCCCGGAAATCACCTCACACTTCCGTCATCGCATCCGGCGCTGCTGCATACTTCCTTAAATCCCGGTAGAAATAAGGGTAAGATCGCGCGGCATCCAAAGTCTGACGGCGGCGACAACGCGGATGCGATAGGAATCGATATGAGCCTTCTGCTAGACAATCTTCAATACACCATTCCCACCTTCCTGTTCCTCCTGACCTTGCTGGTCTTCGTCCATGAGATGGGGCACTACCTCGTGGGCCGCTGGTCCGGAATTCGCATCGTTGCCTTCTCCGTCGGCTTCGGCCCGGAGCTCTTCGGCTGGACGGATCGGCACGGAACGAGGTGGAAATTCTGCGCGATCCCGCTTGGCGGCTATGTGAAATTCTTCGGCGACGAGGATGCGGCAAGCACGCCCGACTACCGGCGGCTGGAAACG
Source organism: Sinorhizobium fredii (assembly GCF_002944405.1). Taxonomy (NCBI): domain Bacteria; kingdom Pseudomonadati; phylum Pseudomonadota; class Alphaproteobacteria; order Hyphomicrobiales; family Rhizobiaceae; genus Ensifer; species Ensifer fredii. The sequence continues at coordinate 1,628,735 of NZ_CP024307.1, forward strand.
ATCAGGCCGGAAGAGCGCGCCCGCACCTTTCTCGGCGCCAAGCTGTGGAAACGGGCTGCAACCGTCGCGGCCGGCCCGATCGCCAACTTCCTCTTGGCGATCGCCATCTTTGCCGTTCTCTTCTCGATCTATGGCCGCGCCGTGGCCGATCCGGTGGTGGCCTTCGTCGCACCCGGCAGTGCGGCCGAAAAGGCCGGGGTCCTGCCGGGCGACAAGTTGATTTCGATCGACGGCAAGCCTATCGCCACCTTCGACGACGTGCGCCGTTACGTCAGTGTTCGTCCGGAACTCCCGATCAAGGTCCGCATAGAGCGCGCAGGCGCCACCGTCGACCTCGACATGGTGCCGCAACGCACCGAATCCGTCGATCCGCTCGGCAACAAGGTCGAGGAGGGAAAGATCGGCATCGGCACGAATCAGGAGGCCGGCAACTTCCGTGTCGAGACCTACGGCCCGCTCGAAGCGGTCGGGCAGGGCGCCTTGCAGAGCTGGCGGATCGTCACCGGTACGTTCGACTATCTGTCGAATCTCTTTGTCGGCCGCATGAATGCCGATCAGGTGGGTGGGCCGATCCGCATCGCGCAGATGTCCGGCCAGATGGCAAAGCTCGGCATCGCCGAAGTGCTCAATTTTGCCGCCGTCCTCTCGGTCTCGATAGGATTGCTTAACCTCATGCCGGTTCCGGTGCTTGATGGCGGCCATCTCATGTTCTATGCGGTCGAGGCGTTGCGCGGCAAGCCGGTCGGCCCGGCGGCCCAGGAACTCGCATTCCGGATCGGTTTCGCCATGGTGCTGATGCTCACGGTCTTTGCCGCCTGGAACGACATCAACTGGCTGTTCGGTTAGCACTGACGGGCGCCGACGAGGGGATCTGAACTTTTGGGAAAGCTGTGACGAGCGAGTTTCACAAGCTTGCTTTGCAACGATTTGTTTACGATAACGCAACGCCGTAGTGGCTGTTAAGCCACGGTTCGAATTGAAGTAAACAGAAATTAACGAGCTGGCTTGCTTGTATGGGAAAAGCGGGTAAAACGGCAACCGTGACCGGAGTCGGTACGAAATTGCCGCGGGACGTTGGAAAAAGGTAAGAATTGCAATGAAAGCTGGTTCAAGGTTTTTGAACGCGGTGTCGGCGTTTGCGCTGTCGGCAAGCATGGTTGCGACAGGAACCGGTGCGGCACTGGTTGCGAGCGCGTCGGTCGCCCAGGCCGCGGTCATCAATCGTGTTGAAGTCCGTGGCGCCACGCGCGTCAGCCCGGAAACCGTTCGCGCGAACATCACGATCGTCCCCGGCAAGAGCTTCAGCAATGCGGATATCGACGCTTCGGTGAAGCGGCTCTACGCAACCGGCTATTTCTCCGACGTCAGCATCAGCATCTCCGGCGGCACGCTCGTCGTGAATGTCAGCGAGAATCAGCTCGTCAACCAGGTCGTCTTCAACGGCAACCGCAAGATCAAGGACGACAAGCTGCAGGGCGTGGTTCGCACGCAGCCGCTCGGTCCCTACAGCGAGGCGACCGTCGAGACTGATATCCAGGCCATCAAGGATGCCTATGCCGCCATCGGCCGCAGCGACGTGACGGTGACGACGCAGGTCGTGCCGATCGCCGAAGGCCGCGTCAACCTTGCCTTCGTCATCAACGAGGGCGAGCGCACCAAGATCACGCAGATCAATTTCGTCGGCAACGAGGCCTACAGCGACGGCCGCCTGCAGTCGGTGATTGCCACCAAGGAATCCGGGATCTTCTCGTTCCTGACTCGCAAGGACGTCTACAACCCCGACAAGCTGCGTGCCGACGAAGAGCTGCTGCGGCAATTCTACTACAATCGCGGTTATGCCGACTTCAACATCATCTCGTCCGAAGCAACGCTCAACGAGGCGACCAACGAATATACGGTGACGATCACTGTCGAAGAAGGTCCGCGCTACGACTTCGGTGCCATCAACGTCGAGTCGACGGTTGAGGGCATCAATGCGGAGGAGCTGAAAGGCCTCCTGCAGAGCCATGAAGGCTCCGTCTACAAGGCCAAGGACATCCAGGACACGATGAGCGCGATCTCCAAGCGTGTCGCCTCGGCGGGCTATCCGTTCGCCCGCGTGACGCCGCGCGGCAATCGCGATCTCGCCAATCACACGATTGCCGTCGACTATCTCGTCGACCAGGGCGAGCGCGCCTATGTCGAGCGCATCGAGATCCGCGGCAATACGCGTACGCGCGACTACGTCATCCGCCGCGAATTCGATGTCGGCGAAGGCGACGCCTTCAACCAGGAAATGATCGCCCGCGCCAAGCGCCGGCTCGAGGCCCTCGGCTACTTCTCGTCGGTCAACATCACCACCCAGCCGGGCAGTGCGGCTGACCGCGTCATCGTCGTCGTCGACGTGCAGGACCAGTCGACCGGTTCGTTCGGCATCGGCGCCGGCTATGCCGCCGGCAGCGGCGGCGGCTTCCTCGTCGAAGCCTCGATCGAAGAGAAGAACTTCCTCGGACGCGGTCAATATATCCGTCTGGCCGCCGGCAAGGGCGAAGACAGCCAGACCTACAATGTCTCGTTCACCGAGCCTTACTTCCTCGGCTATCGCCTGGCCGCAGGTTTTGACCTCTTCAAGAACGAGCACGACTACGACGACGACAACTACAGCTACAACGATCAGGGCTTCAGCCTGCGCGTCACCGCGCCGATCACCGAGAACCTGTCGACGACGCTGCGTTACAACTACACGGAGCTCGAATATTTCGGCGATCAGGACGAGCTGTCGTCGCCCTATGACCGCGTGGTCGAGGACAGCCCGTGGACACGTTCGTCGGTATCGCAGTCGGTCACCTACAACACGCTGGACGATGCGCAGTTGCCGCACGAGGGTATCCTCGCGTCGGTGACGCAGGAGTTCGCCGGCCTCGGCGGCACGTCCGACTTCTACAAGCTCACGGGTAAGGCCAAGTGGTACTACACGGTGAACGACGAGGCGGACATCATCGCTTCACTCGCCGGCAGCGCCGGGCACCTCTTCAAGACCTCCGGCTCGATGGAAGTCTTCGACCAGTTCCAGCTGGGCAGCAACGACATCCGCGGCTTCGAACGCAATGGCATCGGTCCGCGCGTCAACAATGGCGACGCGCTCGGCGGCACCACCTATTTCACCGCCTCGGCCGAAGCCTCGTTCCCGCTGCCGGGCATTCCGCGTGACAGCGGCTTCCGTGGCGCCTTCTTCGTCGATGCCGGTACGCTCTATGGCAACGATGTGGAACTGACGGGTGCGGGCGAGTTCGCCCGCGGTACGGACGCCTCGCTGCGCGCTTCCGTCGGCGTCAGCCTGATCTGGGCTTCGCCGTTCGGACCGCTGCGTGTCGACTACGCAGTGCCGGTTGCAAAGGAAGACTTCGACGAGATCCAGAACTTCAAGTTTGGTATCAACTCGTCGTTCTGATAAGTGCAGTCCAGAACTGCCACGAAAACGTTCTGGAGTGTCCATGGAACAGAACTGGTTTTTTCCGCCCCATCAAGGGATTCGTCTGGGTGACCTCGCGGATCGGCTTGGGGCGGAACTCTCTGATGCCGGCGCGGCCGATCGCACCATCCATACGGTGGCACCGGTCTATCGCGCCAAGTCCGGCGACATTTGCTACATGCTGTCGCGCAAGAGCCGGGATGAATTCGAGAGCTGCCAGGCTTCCGCGATCATCTGCGACAAGGCCGTCGCCTCGATCGTTCCGGGCCATATTCCCGTTCTCCTGACCCAGAAGCCGCATACGGCCTTCGCGCTCGCCGGCGCGTTGCTGCACGGTGAGGCACTGCGTCCATCGTTCAACACCAGCGGGCGGGGTATTGCGCCCGGAGCCTTCGTCGACCCGACGGCGCGACTCGAGCCTGGAGTCGAGATAGAGCCGACGGCGGTCGTCGGTGCCGGTGCGGAGATCGGCAGCGGCACGCGGATCGCCGCCGGTGCGGTCATCGGCCCCCGTGTTCGGATCGGCAGGGATTGCACGATCTCGGCCGGCGCCAGCATCCTCTGTGCGCTGATCGGCAACAATGTCATCATTCATCCCGGCGCGCGCATCGGTCAGGACGGCTTCGGCTATGCACCTGGTCCGAAGGGCGGGATGATCAAGATCGTTCAGGTCGGCCGCGTGATCATCCAGGACCATGTGGAGATCGGAGCCAATACGACGGTCGATCGGGGCACGATGGACGACACGGTGATCGGCGAGGGCACGAAGATCGATAATCTCGTGCAGATCGGTCACAACGTCCGCATCGGCCGCTACTGCGGCATCGTCAGCCAGGTCGGCATCGCCGGCAGCACACGCATCGGCGACGGCGTAATGATCGGCGGCAATGCCGGCGTCAACGGACACATCACGATTGGAGATGGAGCACAGATCGCCGCGATGAGCGGTGTGGCGAGCGACGTTCCGGCGGGTGAGCGATACGGCGGAATTCCGGCGCGGCCGATGCGCGACTTCCTGCGGGAGATCGCGGAAATCGCCATGCGCTCAAGCGAAAGGCATAAGAAAAAGGGTGGCAAGGATGAATGACGCTGCGACAGTTCTCGGCACGGCAGACCTTCAGGAGATCCTCAGACTTCTTCCCCACCGCTATCCGTTCCTGCTCGTCGACCGCATCATCGAGATCGATGACGACAATTCGGCGATAGGCATCAAGAACGTGACGGCGAACGAGCCGCATTTCACCGGCCATTTCCCGGAAAAGCCGATCATGCCGGGCGTGCTGCTGATCGAGGGCATGGCCCAGACGGCGGGTGCCATCTGCGCACGCAAAACGGGCATCGGCAGCAATCTCGTCTACTTCATGACGATCGACAACGCGCGCTTCCGCAAGCCCGTGGTGCCGGGCGACCGTGTCGAGTTCCATGTCACCAAGCAGAAGCAGCGGGGCAATATCTGGAAGTTTCACTGTGACGCAAAAGTTGACGGGCAACTTGTCGCGGAAGCTGATATCGGCGCGATGATTGTCAGCAAGGAAGACGCCTGAACATGATTGCATCAAGTGCCAAGATCCACCCGGCGTCCGTGGTCGAAGACGGCGCGGTGATCGGCGAGAACGTCAAGGTCGGCCCGTTTTGCCATATCGGGCCGAACGCCGTTCTAGGCGACGATATCGAGCTCCTGAGTCATGTGGTCGTGATCGGGCGCACGACGATCGGCAAGGGCACGAAGATCTTCCCCGGGGCGGTCATCGGCGGTGATTCCCAGAGCGTGCATCACAGCGCCGTGGATACGACTCTCGTAATCGGCGAGAACTGCACGATCCGCGAAGGCGTAACGATGAATACCGGCACCGTCGAACACGGCGGGACGACCATCGTCGGCAACAACAACCTGTTCCTCGCCTATTCGCATGTGGCGCATGACTGCCGGCTCGGGAACAACATCATCCTGTCGAACAACGTGATGCTTGCCGGTCATGTGACCGTCGAGGATCGCGCCATTCTCGGCGGCGGCTCGGCCGTTCATCAGTTCACCCGGGTCGGCAAGCAGGCCTTTATCGGCGGGCTGTCGGCCGTCAGCTACGACGTCATTCCCTATGGCATGCTCAACGGCAACCCGGGCGTGCTGAGCGGCCTCAACGTCGTCGGCATGACGCGCGCCGGCATCGATCGCCCGGTCATCCATGCGGTGCGCCGCTGCTACAAGCAGATCTTCGAGGGACCGGAATCGATCCGCGCCAACGCGGCTGCGATTCGCGGCGAATATCTCGACTGCCCGCCGGCTTTGGAGATTCTCGATTTCATCGTTGCGGAAAGCGACCGCGCACTTTCATCGCCCAATCGCGGCGGTAAGGGTTGAGGGCCATGGCCGCGTCGCACCTGCCGCGCAGCAGCGGCAGGCTTGCCATCATTGCCGGCGCCGGTGCGCTTCCCCACCATGTTGCAGAGGCGGCCCGCAGGCAGGGCGAAGATCCGTTCGTCATAGCGCTTTCGCGAGAGGCGGATGGCGACTGGAGCGGCTTCGACCACGCGACGCTGGCCATCGGCGACTTCGCCGCGATCAGCAAAGCCTTTGCGGCGGAGGGGATCGATCGGGTCGTGCTATCCGGATCGGTCCAAAGGCGGCCAGATTGGCGCGACATCCGGCCGACGCTGAAAACGCTCGCAAAAGTACCGAGTGTCCTGAGGACGCTGGTATCCGGCGGCGATGATGCCGTGCTGCGCATGGCGATGGATCTTATCGAGGCAAGCGGCGCCCGAGTGATCGGCGCGCACGAGGTGGTTCCCGATCTGCTTGCCAAAGCCGGCTCCATCGGAGAACACGCGCCGGCGGACGAGGATCGGCGCGACATCGAGGCGGGGATTGCCGCCGCCAACGCGCTCGGAGCGCTTGACGTCGGGCAGGGCGCCGTCGCCGTCGGGGGCAGGGTGGTGGCCCTGGAGGGCGCCGAAGGAACGGACGCAATGCTGGCGCGGGTCGCCGAACTCAAGGCCGATGGCCGCCTATCGAGCCGCCGTCGCGGCGTTCTCGTCAAGCTCTGCAAACCGCAGCAGGACGAACGGGCCGATCTCCCGTCGATCGGGCCCTCGACCGTGGCAGGCGCCGCCGCCGCGGGGCTCGCCGGCATAGCGGTCGAGGCCGGGCGTGCACTGGTCCTCGAACGGTCGACCGTTATCGAGACGGCGAACCGCCGCGGCCTCTTCGTTCTTGGAATCGAGCGCGACGCCCGGGAGCGGGCGCGATGAACGGCCGGAAATATCGGCTGGCGGTGATAGCCGGGGAGGTTTCCGGAGATCTGCTCGGCGCCGATCTGGTGCGGACGCTCAAGGGGCGGATGGGCGCGCCGATCGAACTCGTCGGCGTCGGCGGCGATGCGCTGGAGGCCGAGGGACTTGTCTCGCTGTTCGACTACAGCGAACTGTCGATCATGGGCTTCTCGCAGGTCCTGGCGCGTCTGCCGAAGCTTCTTTTGCGCATCAGACAAACGGCCCGCGCCATCGTGGCGGCGCGCCCGGATGCGCTCGTCATCATCGACAGCCCCGATTTTACCCATCGCGTCGCGCGGCAGGTGCGCGACGCAATGCCGGACATGCCGATCATCGACTATGTCTGTCCGAGCGTCTGGGCCTGGAAGCCCGAGCGGGCGCCCCGGATGCTCGGCTATGTCGACCATGTGCTTGCCGTGCTTCCCTTCGAGCCGGCGGTGATGGCGACGCTCGGCGGCCCGCCGACCAGCTATGTCGGCCACCGGCTGGCGTCGGACGCCAACCTGCTCGCGGTTCGGGAACACCGGCGTCAGAGGCTGCAAACGGGGCGGGGGCAAGGGGGCAAGACCTGCCTGCTGCTTCCGGGATCGCGCGCGAGCGAAATCAGCCGCCTGCTGCCGGCTTTCGCGGAGGCCGTTGCGGAGATTGCTGCACGCAACCCGGGCACGCGTTTCCTGCTGCCGACCGTCCCGCGCCAGGAACATCGCGTGCGGGAATTGACCGCATCCTGGAAAATCCAGCCGGAAATAACCGTTGATCCGGAAATGAAGTGGCGGGCATTCGGCGAGGCGGACGCGGCAATCGCGGCGTCAGGCACGGTCATCCTCGAATTGGCGCTCGCGGGTGTCCCGGTCGTTTCGACCTATCGTGCGGACTGGCTCGTCACGCTCCTCCATGAAAAGATCCGGATATGGACGGCGGCACTGCCGAACCTCATCGCAGACTTTCCGATTGTTCCCGAATATTTCAACAAGGCCATTCGGCCAGGGACACTGACGCGCTGGTTCGAGAGGCTATCGAGCGACACGCCGCAGCGCGCTGCGATGCTCGATGGCTTCGCTCTCGTGCAGCAGCGCATGGCGACCGACAGCCCTCCGGGCGAGAAAGCGGCGGAAATCGTCATGAACTTTCTCCAAAAGAAAAAGCCCGGCCAGTCCTGACCGGGCTTTTCGCTTCGAGGTGGGCGCTTCAACGCTTGGAGATCGGCACGTAGTCGCGCAGCGGCGCGCCGATATAGAGCTGACGCGGACGCCCGATGCGCTGTTCCGGATCCTCGATCATCTCGTTCCACTGGGCGATCCACCCAACGGTGCGGGCAAGCGCGAAGAGCACCGTGAACATCGTGGTGGGGAAACCCAGCGCCTTCAGCGTGATGCCGGAATAGAAGTCGATGTTCGGATAGAGCTTCTTTTCAATGAAGTACTCGTCCGTCAGCGCGATGCGCTCGAGTTCCATCGCGACTTCCAGGAGCGGATCGTCCTTGTGGCCGAGCTCAGCGAGCACCTCATGGGTCGTCTTCTGCATGATCTTGGCGCGCGGATCATAGTTCTTGTAGACGCGGTGGCCGAAGCCCATCAGGCGGAACGGATCGTTCTTGTCCTTCGCCTTGGCGATATATTCCGGGATACGGTCGACCGAGCCGATCTCGGCGAGCATGTTGAGGGCCGCTTCGTTGGCGCCGCCGTGCGCGGGACCCCAGAGGCAGGCAATGCCGGCGGCGATGCAGGCGAACGGGTTTGCGCCCGACGAGCCGGCGAGACGCACGGTCGAGGTCGAGGCGTTCTGCTCGTGGTCAGCGTGCAGGATGAAGATGCGATCCATCGCCCGCGACAGGACAGGGTTCACCACATATTCCTCGCAGGGCACGGCAAAGCACATGCGCAGGAAGTTCGAGGCGTAGTCGAGGTCGTTCTTCGGGTAAACGAAGGGCTGGCCGATGTGGTACTTGTAGGCCATTGCCGCAATTGTCGGCATCTTGGCGATCATGCGCAGCGACGCGACCATGCGCTGATGCGGGTCGGTGATGTCGGTAGAGTCGTGATAGAAGGCCGACAAAGCGCCGACGCAGCCGCACATGACGGCCATCGGGTGAGCGTCGCGGCGGAAGCCGGTGAAGAACCGCGACATCTGTTCGTGAATCATCGTGTGATGCGTCACGCGATAGTCGAAGTCGTCCTTCTGCGCCTTCGTCGGCAGTTCGCCGTACAGAAGAAGATAGCAGACTTCCAGGAAGTCGCCGTGATCGGCCAACTGTTCGATCGGGTAGCCGCGATGCAGCAGCACGCCCTCGTCGCCGTCGATATAGGTGATCTTGGATTCACACGATGCCGTTGACGTGAAGCCAGGGTCGTAGGTAAACATCTTGGTCTGCTTGTAAAGCGAGCCGATATCCACCACGTCCGGGCCGATCGATCCCGATCTCACTGGCAGGTCCGCTGCTTTTCCATCGATTGAGATTGTCGCGCTTGTTCCTGACATGGGACCCTCCGTCTTTTGGCGCTGTGGCACGTCGTCCTGGCCACCAAATTAAGCGTTGCGAATTTGCTATATGATTTACTTTCGACTGCCAAGCTGTACGAAAGGCAAATTGTGCGATGCGAAAATGTGCATATGGCGGCGCAACAATCGCATGGTATGGCAATATATCCGCAAAGATCAATGATCGCTAATCTCACGGTTCAGGCAGGTCAGTTCAGATCTGCCTATTTTTTCGGCAGATAGTCTTGCGATTGCAATAAGGTTCCTTTGGTTGCAGGATCGGTGCGGGCGGCCAGAGGGGGCAGAGCAGGGCGAAATGCGGGAGGGGGAGGGACCGGCAGTGATGCGCGACGCGGAGCGCGGCGCATGGAGCCTGTCAGCCGCCGACTTGGTCGTCGATACTCGCGAAAACCCGCAGATCAAGGCGCACACAGCTCCCCTCGCAAGGCTCGATCGCCGCTCTTCTGTCAGCCCCTTTCGTTTTCCAGCAGCCGCCGTTGCTGGTTCTCTGCGCGCGATGCTGCGCGAGGAAGACGATTTCGGCCATGGCTTTGCGTTGGTTCCGGTGCTTCTGGCGCTCGGGGCGCTTATCTGGTTTTCGCTGCCGGAGAACGTCGGACTTGCCAAACTCGCACCGCTGCTTTGCGTTTTCGGCATATCTACATTGCTATGCCGGGGGAAACTGCGTGCGTGGCGGCCGCTCCTGCTCGCGCCAGCAATCCTTGTCGCTGGCATGCTGCTTGCGGTGATCGAAACGCGCCGTGTCGACACGATCGTCCTTGATGGCCCGGTGACGACGAACCTGCGCGGCACCGTGCTCTCGCGCGAGCCGGACGACAAGGGGCGGTGGCGCTACCTGGTCGAGATCGTCGGCACCTCCGAGCCGAAGCTCCGCAAGCCGCCCGGGCAGGCGACGCTGGTGGCCCGCAGTCGCCACGAGCCCTTCGCCATCGGCGCGGCCATCGAAGGCAAGGTTCGTCTCTCGCCGCCGTCCGGACCGGCGCTGCCGGGCCTCAACGATTTCGCCTTCGGTGCCTATTTCAAGGGCGTGGGCGCCGTCGGCTTTTTCTACGGTGCGCCGCGCAGGCCGGCGGACGGCAACGGCGATCTGTCGCTCTCGTTGCAGATGGACGCCCGCCTTGCGGCTTTGCGCGAAGGGGTGGGCAATCGGATTCGGGCGGCAATCGGCGGCGACACCGGCGCCATCGCTGCCGCATTGGTGACCGGCGAGGAGCGTGCCATCAGCCGGGAAACGGTGGAGACGCTGCGGGCCGCCGGCCTTTCCCACGTCCTGGCGATTTCCGGGCTCAATATGGTGCTGGCGGCGGGCACCTTTCTCATCGGTGCACGAACCCTGCTGAGCCTGGTTCCCGGCCTGGCGGCGAAGCGCCCGATCAAGAAATACGCGGCCACAGGCGCGCTCACCATGGTCTTCCTTTATATTCTGATTTCCGGCGGTGCAGTGTCGGCGCTCAGATCCTGGATCATGATCTCGATCATGCTTGTCGCCGTTCTTTTCGACCGAGTCTCGATCAGCCTGCGCAATGTCGCGCTTGCCGCTCTGATCATCATTGCGTGGTCGCCCTCGGCCGTTGCCGGTCCCGGTTTTCAGATGTCCTTTGCCGCGACGCTGGCGCTCGTGGCCGGCTACGCTCGCTGGCGCGACCATCGGCTGCGGAATGCAGAGGAAAGGATCTCTCGGCGGAGCCTCGGCCAGGTTTCCGGTCCCGTCGTGGCCACGGTCGCGACGTCGCTCATCGGCGGGTTAGCCACTGCCGTCTATGCAGCAGCGCATTTCCAGCGGTTGCCCGCCTACGGACTGCTCGCCAATGTCCTGACGACACCGCTGATCGGCATTCTCATCATGCCCTTCGGACTCTTCGCTATGCTTCTCATGCCCTTCGGGCTCGAATATTACCCCTTGGTGGTCATGGGGCAGGGGCTGGATTGGATGCTTGCGGTCGCGCGCTATGTGGCGACACTCGACGGTGAGTGGGTCACTGGCCGCATCGGCCTCACAGGGTTCTTCCTGCTCGCATTCGGCGGCGTATTGCTCTGCGTGCTCAGAACCCGGCTCGCTTTCGCCGGCGCGGCGCTGATCGTCATGGGCGGGTTGTCCGTGGCACTGGAACGCCAGGCAGAACTGCCCTCAATTGCGATCTCCGAAGACGGACAACTCGTCGGCCTGATCACCGGCGAGGCGATCGCCACCAACAAGGCGCGGCCACCCGAGTTCATCTTCTCGCAATGGCAACGGGCACTTGCCCTCGAAAGCCATATTGCCCCGGTCAACGCGTCCGCCGCAGGCCGCCTCTCCAAGGAGGGCGTCGACCGCCGAGCGCGGACCGTGCCAGGCCCTCAGCCTGCCGGCAGAATGGCGAGTGGGGACGCGGTGTCTTATCTGGTTGCGGCCAAGCGGGGCGCATTTACTTGTCGCAAGGGCGAGTGGTGCGTCGGTGTAAGCAGGGAAGGCTGGACAATTGCCGTGGTTGAAGCGCCGGACGCCTTTGCAGACCTGTGCGGCCGCGTCGACCTAGTGGTGGCCGCAACGAGGCGGGCGTTGCCGGCCTGTTCGTCGGGCAAGACGCTGCTCGTGACAGGCAGAACCTTGCGGCAGACCGGCGCGATCGAGGTTTATGCCGACGCGGCGCAGCCTCAGCGCATGCGCGTCGTGAGGTCGTTTCCATCGACGCAGAGACCGTGGGAGCAGCACCGCCGCTATGATTGGCGCAGCGACAGTTTTTCCTCCGAAGCGCCTGCATTCTAGATCCTGAGCCCAAGAGACGAGGGTCTGCAGCACCGTTTGGCGTTGCCTCTCGATTATTCATGATTATTTTACTCCAGTATTCTTGTCATACGGACCGGCATTGCGTAAAAGACCGTGCCGGCGAGGAATCCTGGCGCCTTCGGCCAGCGACCTCGATTGCCCGAAGCGCCGACGTCGATCGGAAGCGCACGAAATAGTGAGGAACGAGATGTCGAATCGGAGCCGGCCGACCCAGACCATGTTGCTGGCGGCGACACTTGCCATTTTCCTGTCCGGCCCATGCATGGGCGTAGCCCAGACAGCACCATCGGCGCCGGTCGGGGAGCAGACCGTTGCCCCGCTGCCGGAAGAGGCTGGAAGCAGCCCGGTCCCCGTAACCACGCCAGCGCCGGCCGAAGGTGACGCGGTCGCCGCCGGAGGCGCGCCAAATCTTCCGCACGACCTGTCGCCGGTCGGTATGTTCCTCGCCGCTGACGTGGTCGTCAAAAGCGTGATGATCGCGCTTGCCCTGGCCTCGGTGGCGACTTGGGCGATTTTCTTCGTGAAGACCCTGGAACTGGCCTTTGCGAAGGCGCGGATGAACCGCGCGGTTCGGGCGTTGACGGCCGCAAACGGTCTGGCAGAGCTGAAGCTTGACCGCAAGGCAGGTGCGGCGGGCGAAATGATCGCCGCCGCCGTCGATGAGATGTCCCGTTCCGAAGCGGTCCTGGATCAAGCGCCGGCGGCAGGCGTCAAGGAGCGCGTCGCCTCGCTGCTCTCCCGCATCGAAATCCGCGCCGGCAAGAGGATGAGCGCAGGCACCGGCGTTCTGGCTTCGATCGGCTCTGTCGGTCCTTTCGTGGGTCTGTTCGGCACGGTCTGGGGGATCATGAATTCCTTCATCGGCATCAGCAAGGCGCAGACGACCAATCTGGCAATTGTCGCGCCAGGCATCGCCGAAGCTCTGCTGGCGACCGCCATCGGGCTTGTCGCTGCCATTCCGGCAGTGGTGATCTACAACTACTTCGCCCGCTCGGTCGGCGGATACAAGCTCATCCTGGCGGATGCCGCCGCCGCGGTGGAACGGCTGGTGAGCCGCGATCTCGATCACCGCCACATCCGCAAGCCGCAGCCGCAGCCGCGCCGGCAGGACGGCTACGGCCATGGTGCCGATGCGTCGATTGCCAGGATCGGGTGAGCGGACATGGCGGGACGGATATCCGAAGGCAGCGGCGACCTCGACGAGAACAGCGAGATCAACGTCACACCGTTCATCGACGTGATGCTGGTTCTCCTGATCATTTTCATGGTGGCTGCGCCGCTGGCGACGGTCGACATGAAGGTAGACTTGCCGCAATCGGTCGCCACGCCGACGCCGCGTGACGACAAGCCGGTGTTCGTGACCTTGAAGGCGGATCTCTCGCTGGCGATCGGCAATGAGGAGACGGCACGTGACGCCTTCGTCGCGGAGCTCGATCGAATCGCCAATGGAAACAGGGAAACCCGCGTTCTGCTTCGCGCCGACCGGCTCGTCGACTATGGCGAGCTCATGAGCGTCATGAACCTTATACAGGGAGCAGGCTACGGGAAGATCGCCCTTGTCGGGCTCGAGGCCGCTCCCGGCCGTTGACGATCCCCGTCGCACTGAACACGCCAACCAATCGCATTCGAGCCGCCGGCCGTCGCGCCGGCGGCTTTCCTTTTTGCGGGCCGAATGCCGCGGTCGCTTGAAACCGGCGGTGCGGCGAATTATGAGCTTAGGCAAGAGGCTCTCACGCAGCCTGGCTAGATCGCGCGGGGTTCCGGGATGGCGGCGCCGCGCCCATTCGCACACGAGGCAGTATCATGAACTTCGAAGCAGCGCGCATTAAGATGGTGGACAATCAGATCCGGACGACGGATGTGACCTCCCATTCGGTTCTGACTGCCTTCCTCTCCGTGCCGCGCGAGGAATTCGTGCCGGCGAAGATGAAGGAACTCGCCTATATCGACACGGATATCGAGCTCGTCGGCGGCGCCACCCCGCGCTACCTCATGGAGCCGTCTCCGCTGGCAAAGCTGCTGCAGCTCGCCCAGATCACCAAAGCCGACAAGGTGCTCGAGATCGGTTCCGGGACGGGCTATGCTTCCTCGCTGCTGTCGCTGATCGCCGGCTCGGTCGTGGCGCTGGAGAGCGACGAGGCGTTGGCGGCCGCAGCGACTGAGACGCTGGCGCGGCTCGGCTATGGCAGTGTCAAGGTCGTGGGCGGCGATCTTAACAAGGGGTATGCTGCCGAAGCGCCCTATGACGTGATCTTCATCAATGGTGCGGTCGAAACGATTCCCGCTTCCCTTTTTGAGCAGCTTCGCGACGGCGGCCGACTGGTCGCCGTGGAAGGGTTTGGTAACGCATCGCGTGCGAAACTCTATGTGCGAGAATCGGGCAGGACTTCCGAGCGATCCGATTTCAATACGTCCGTAAAGCCGCTGCCCGGGTTCAATCGCGAGCGGTCTTTTATTTTCTGAGGTGCCACTTATTGAGGCATCTCAGCACGCGTCTTTTTGGCTGAAATCTGCAATGTTGCCAATCGGCAACGTATCATGTGTTTCTTTTTGAAATGCCCCCCTCGCATGCAGTGTACGGTTGTCGTAAGGTCGAATCCGGGGTTCAAAGTGGAACGACGTGGTGATTTGCCCGCCGAGGGGCGGCAGGGCGGATTGCCGCATGGGGATTGAACAGGCCGCCCGTGGGGATTTGGTCTGCTGGAAATTGCCGGGTGCGTGCCGCCCGGCTGAACGGAGGGAAGATGGTGTCGATTGTCCGCAAAGCAGCCTTGTGGGCGGCTGTCTCGACCAGTGTATTGCTTGCGCCGCACGCCGTGCTCGCTGAGACGATCTTCGGGGCAATGGCCAAGGCCTATGCGAACAATCCGGATCTCAATGCCGCTCGCGCCGGCCTCAGGGCCACGGATGAGGGCGTTCCGATCGCCAAGTCCGGTTATCGCCCGCAGGTTTCTGCCTCTGCAACCGGGACGCTGACGCGCGTCGATCAGGAGCGAACCGGGACCCGTGATTTCCATGACGGGCAGGTCGGCATCTCGATCACTCAGACGATCTTCGACGGATTTCAGACCTTGAACAACGTCAGGGCGGCGCAGTCGGACGTCTTCTCCGGGCGGGAGACGCTGAAGGCCAACGAGATCCAGATTCTCCTGTCGGCTGCCCAGTCCTACGCGAATATCGCCCGCGACCAGCAGATCGTCTCCATCCGCCGTCAGAACCTCGCCTTCCTCCGCGAACAGTTGAATGCCGCCCAGGCCCGCCTTGACGTGGGCGAGGGCACGCGGACCGACGTCAGCCAGGCGGAGGCCGAACTTGCCAACGCGCAGTCGCTGCTCGTCGCCGCGATTGCCCAATTGAAGCAGAGCGAAGCGGTCTATGTGCAGATCGTCGGCGCCGCCCCGACGGGTATCCGCCAGCCCGGTCCTGCAACGAAGGGCATGCCGCGGTCTCTGGATCAGGCGGTTGCCACCGGCCTGCGGGAGAACCCGCAGATCCTTGCAGCGCAGTATAATGTCGATTCGGCTGGTTTCCAGGTGAAATCGGCCGAGGGCACGATGCTGCCAGGCGTCGTCCTCCAGGGATCGGTCACGCGCAACACCGGCAATTCCGGCACGAGCGGACTCGACGACACCACCGCGAGTGTCACCGCCCGCCTTGAGGTGCCGATCTACCAGGGTGGCGCTGAATACGGCCAGATTCGCCAGGCGAAGGAAATTCTCGGCCAGCAGCGCATCCTCGTCGATTCCGCGCGCGCCTCGGTGCAGCAGACGGTTGTCTCCGCCCATGCGCAGCTCGAATCCGCGCTTGCCCGGATCACCGCCAGCAGGTCGCAGATCTCGGCCGCGAATCTCGCTTTGGAAGGTGTCATCGAAGAACGCAAGGTCGGCCAGCGCACCACGCTCGACGTGCTCGATGCGCAGCAGGACGTTCTGGATGCGCAGGAATCGCTTGCCGCCGCCCAGCGCGATGCCGTCGTGGCAAGCTACGCCCTGCTTGCTGCCATGGGCAAGTTGACCGTCGCCGTTCAAGGCCTGCAAGTCGCCGAATATCGCCCCGAACAGCACTATGAAGCCGTCAAGGACAAGTGGTTCGGCCTGCGTACCGTAGACGGACGCTAAAGTCTCCGCCGCATCGTTCTCCTTGAGCCGCCCTCGGTTCAAGGAGAGGGCTGATGTTGCAAAGTAGTATGGCGCGCCGTGGGCTACCATCGGCGCGTTATTTGCTTTCGTAGCCTTGGCACCTCCTTCAAAAAACAAATCTGTGCAAGAATTTCCTCAGCTGATTCGCGACATTTGTTTCGTTCGCGAACTCACATAAGGTTCGTTCGAAATCGGCACGCGGACCGCTTCTGAGACGCGCCTGTCCGCAGCAAACGAGGATTGAAATGGCACAGCTCAATGTCGCACGAGAACCTTCGATGGATGAGATCCTGGCATCCATTCGCAAGATCATCGAGAACAACGAGCCTGGTCTGGCCGGCGCCTCTGTACCGCAAACCTTCGAGGACGGCCCGGACGACGAGATCGAGCTGACGATCGACTCCGAAATCGATGCTGCGGCATTCGCTTCGTCCGAACACCACCTCCCGTCGCGCATCTCCCTGTCGGACGCCGAGCCGGCCAATGGCGGCGCGGGGACGGCAACGGCATCCGCTTCGTCGCCCCTTTCGCTCGCCGACGTCGCCGCGCGCGTGCGTGCGGCCTCCGAACGGCATGCGTCGCATTACGCTGCCAAGGAGGCCCCGATCCCCGAGCAGCCCAGTCTGGCAGAAAGAAGTCCGCCGGAAAAATCGGCAGTGGACAGCCCGCTGATCACATCACGGATGGCGGGTGTGTCGTTTTCGAAAGCGCCCTCGGCCGCTACCGAGCAGCTGCCCGAAAGCGCGTCGCCGCACAGCCTTGCCGAAGAGCCCGTGGCGATGGCGGCCGTCCCGCCGGCGCCGGCCCACTCCTCCGCTCCGGAGGTGGCCCAGAGAGGCGACAAGGAGGCCGGGGCGATCGTATCGCCCTCCGTCGGCCGACAGGTGGCGCGTGCTTTTGAAGATCTGGCCCACGCGGTGGACCACGGACCGCGGCGGTCTTTCGACGAGATCGCCGAGGCGATGCTCCGGCCAATGCTGCAGGAATGGCTCGACGACAATTTGCCGACGCTGGTCGAGCGATTGGTGCGCGAGGAGATCGAACGGGTCGCGCGCGGTCCCCGGCGCTAAAACCGTTGCGGAGCGCCTAGGAGGCGACGGAACCGCTTCTGCGCCTTCCGGTGCATCGAGCCGTTTCAGAAAAGCTGCTGGGACATCCTTGAGTTGACAGGTCAAAGCCGTGATCGTCGCGGCTTTTTCCCCGTTTGTGTTGACTTGGACGGGCCGTTCCGGTTTACAAACCCTGACATCACTCTCGAAAATCGGTCAAAGAATGCTCGACAAGACCTACGATTCTGCATCCGTCGATCCGCGTATCGCCAAGACGTGGGACGATGAAAACGCGTTTCGTGCCGGCGCCGGCGCAAAGCCGGACTCCGAAACCTTCTGCATCGTGATTCCGCCGCCGAACGTCACCGGCTCCCTGCACATGGGCCATGCGCTCAACAACACGCTCCAGGACATCATGGTCCGCTTCGAGCGCATGCGCGGCAAGGATGTCCTCTGGCAGCCGGGCATGGACCATGCCGGCATTGCCACGCAGATGGTCGTCGAGCGGAAGCTGATGGAGAGCCAACAGCATCGTCGGCAGATGGGACGTGAGGCCTTCATCGACAAGGTCTGGGAATGGAAAGCCGAATCTGGCGGATTGATTTTCAATCAGCTGAAGCGGCTCGGCGCCTCCTGCGACTGGTCGCGCGAGCGTTTCACCATGGACGACGGACTCTCCGAAGCTGTCCTCGAAGTCTTCGTGACGCTCTATAAGGAGGGCCTCATATACCGAGATAAGCGGTTGGTGAATTGGGACCCGAAGTTGTTGACGGCGATTTCGGATCTCGAAGTCGAGCAGCATGAGGTCAACGGCCATCTCTGGTATCTGCGTTACCCGCTGGAACCTGGCGTGACCTATGAGTACCCGGTCGCGTTTGACGATGACGGAAGGGCCACCGAGTGGGAAACGAGGGACTACCTGGTCGTGGCGACCACGCGGCCGGAGACGATGCTCGGCGATAGCGGTGTCGCGGTCAATCCCGACGACGCCCGCTACAAATCGCTGATCGGCAAGCACGTGATCCTGCCCATCGTCGGACGCCGCATCCCGATCGTCGCCGACAGCTATGCCGATCCGACGGCCGGCACGGGTGCCGTTAAGATCACGCCTGCGCATGATTTCAACGATTTCGATGTCGGCAGGCGCGCGGGACTTCGAGCGATCAACATCATGACCGTAGAAGGTCGGATCACCATCAAGAACAACGAGGACTTTCTCGAGGGCCTCGATGAACCGGCGGCCCTGCATGGCGCCTGGGATCAACTCGAGGGTAAGGACCGGTTCGAGGCTCGAGGCATCATAGTTCGGATCTTCGAGGAGGCTGGGCTGCTCGACAAGATCGAGCCGCACAAGCACATGGTTCCCCACGGCGACCGCGGCGGCGTGCCGATCGAGCCGCGCCTTACCGAACAATGGTATGTCGACGCAAAGACGCTGGCCAAGCCGGCTATTGCCTCGGTCAGGGAAGGCCGCACGAGCTTCGTCCCGAAGAACTGGGAGAAGACCTATTTCGAGTGGATGGAGAACATCCAGCCCTGGTGCATCTCGCGTCAGCTCTGGTGGGGCCACCAGATCCCCGCCTGGTACGGTCCGGACGGCCAGGTTTTCGTCGAGAAGACCGAGGAAGAGGCGCTGCACGCGGCAATTCAGCATTACATCGCGCATGAAGGACCTATGAAGGCCTATGTCGAGGACCTGCTTGAAAACTTCAAACCGGGCGAAATCCTGACGCGCGACGAGGATGTGCTCGACACCTGGTTCTCGTCCGCCCTCTGGCCCTTCTCGACGCTCGGCTGGCCGAGTGAGACGCCGGAGCTCGAAAAATACTATCAGACCGACGTCCTGGTCACCGGCTTCGACATCATCTTCTTCTGGGTCGCTCGGATGATGATGATGGGCCTGCATTTCATGAAGGACGCCGACGGCACGCCGGTCGAGCCGTTCCACACCGTCTATGTCCACGCGCTGGTTCGCGACAAGAACGGGCAGAAGATGTCGAAGTCGAAGGGCAACGTCATCGACCCGCTCGAACTGATCGACGAGTACGGCGCCGATGCGCTGCGCTTCACGCTGGCGATCATGGCGGCCCAGGGGCGCGACGTGAAGCTCGATCCGGCCCGCATCGCCGGCTATCGCAACTTCGGCACCAAGCTCTGGAACGCCACGCGGTTTGCCGAGATGAACGGCGCCACGAGCAGCGAGGGCTTCATCCCGGAAGCCGCCTCGCTGACGGTTAACCGCTGGATTCTGACCGAACTTTCGCGCACAATTCGCGATGTCACCGAGGCGATCGAGGGATATCGCTTCAATGACGCGGCGGGAAGTCTCTACCGCTTCATATGGAACCAGTTCTGCGACTGGTATCTCGAACTTTTGAAGCCGGTCTTCGGCGGCGAGGACGAGACAGCCAAGCGCGAATCGCAGGCCTGCGTCGCCTACGTTCTGGACGAGACCTACAAGCTCTTGCATCCGTTCATGCCCTTTATGACGGAGGAGCTCTGGGAAAAGACCGGCGGTCCGGGGCGCGATCGCGCGACGCTGCTCTGCCACGCCGAATGGCCGGCGGCCTTCTACGCGGACGATCTCGCCGCGGACGAAATCAATTGGCTGATCGATCTCGTCTCTGGCATTCGTTCGGTCCGGGCGGAAATGAACGTCCCGCCGGCCGCAATGGCGCCGCTGGTCGTCGTCGGCGCCAAGGGTTTGACGAGCGAGCGGCTCGACCGGCACGGCCCGGCGATCAAGCGGTTGGCGCGGGTGGAGAGCATCGAGCACGCGGCGGTGGCGCCGCGTGGCAGCGCACAGATCGTGATCGGCGAGGCGACGGCCTGCCTGCCGCTCGGCAGCCTCGTCGATCTGGCGGCAGAAAAATTGCGCCTCGAGAAGGCAATTGCCAAGGTCGAGTCCGAGCGCGAGAGGATCCTCGGCAAGTTGGCCAACGAAAAATTCGTCGCCAATGCGAAGCCGGAATTGGTCGAAGCGGAGCGGGAACGCTTGGCCGAACTCAACCTGCAGAAGGACTCGCTCGGCGTTGCACTAAGCCGCGTGTCGGAAGCGGGTTAATCCAGTGCCAGCTTGGATATGAGAGTCCGCGGCAGAAATGCAGCGGACTTTTTCGTATCGAGGCAACTTCGAATCAATTTCCCCGCTGGTCGATCAAGCTCCGAATTACACGCGCGGGTTTTGTAGCGGCGTTTTCTCGCGGACAGCCGGCGGGTTGTTTTGCAAAAAGCAATGTTGTTGTCGTGACGTCACACACTGCTGGATTGTTGGAAAAAATTTCTATTATGAGCGAAGATCATACTGGTGGTGAGTAATAATTTTTTTGTTCCCCGGAATATGCCCGAATCATGAAACTCTTACGTAAATTTGATGACTGAATTCGTCGGCTTTAGCCCTCCGACCGCGAATTGCCAATCACGGCATCGTGACGAATAGTCAGCCCAAGTGCGGCGGCGCGAGGTCAAACGCCGCATTGATTGAAATGCAGGGGAGGAGCTGAATGGCTCGAAATAAACTGAAGAAGAGCATTCTCGCAGCGGTCGCCGGAGTGCTCGTCGCGTCGGCTGCGCAGGCTGGGGGGCTCGAGCGCAGCGGTTACAATATCGATCTCTTGTTCGATCCATCGGATTACGCGGCGGAAGCGACGGCGACTTACGTCAGTCCGCAGCGAGAGTTGAAGAACGTTGTTGATACGGACACAACAACTGGTTTTCCTCCGCCCGGGACCGGCTTCGGCGGCGGTGACCTTAACTCTCGTCCGAATACCGCTGACGACACAGAGGGGTATTGGGCGCCCCGCATTGGTGTAAAGGCTGCCTTGGGTGACAGTATTGACTGTATGGCGGACTACTCGCAGCCTTGGGGCGCTCACACCAATCCGGGCCAGAACTGGGCCGGCGCTAACAGCAACATCGAAACAAAAGTCGAAAGTGATAACTACGCCGCGACCTGCTCCTACAAATGGGATATGGGCCCCGGGTTTGTCCGTGTTATCGGGGGTACCTTCTACCAAGAGGTCGGCGGCTTCAAAGAACGGCTCGTGCAGGACTTCACTGGCACTGGGGTGCCTTTCTCGGGCGTCGGCAGGCTGGACCTCGAGGGCGACGGTTGGGGCTGGCGAACGGGCGTCGCCTATGAAATCCCGGAATACGCGATGCGAGCAAGCCTCGTGTACAACAGCGCCGTCGATCTCGACAATCTTGCTGGCACCATCGACCTCCGCAATGTCCGCGGTCCTGCCGCTGTAAACTTCTATGAAGTATCCGGCTTCGCGTCCATGCCGGACTCGTTGGAACTGAAGGTCCAGTCGGGTATCGCTCCTGGCTGGCTGGCATTCGGCTCGGTCAAATGGACGGATTGGAGCCAGTTGCAGGTGCTGGAATTCTGCCCTGCCGGAGGCGGCACGCTTGCGCAACCGTGCACCACACTGGACCTCCTGTATCGCGATGGTTGGACAGTTACCGGCGGCATTGGTCATAAGTTCAACGATCAGTGGAGCGGCGCGGTCAGCCTCACCTGGGATCGCGGCACGAGCCACGGCTATGGTGCGCAGACTGACACCTGGACGGTTGGCACGGGGGTAACGTACGCTCCGACGGAAAATGTTGAACTTCGCCTCGCTGGTGTCGTCGGGATCATGACGAGCGGTAGCTCGGGGGAGGTAACCTATCAAGGTGAAACGATTGGCGACGACGTTTCCTACGATTTCGACAACGACTTCGTCGGCGCGATCTCCACATCGCTAAAAGTCAGGTTCTGATCTCCATCGATCAGCGTCTCAAGGCCCGGTTCTGCCGGGCCTTTCTTTTGTGAGAAGCGATCACTTCGGCCACTTCTTATAAGCAATCGCGAATGTGACGATTCAGCAACACATTTATTACTATGCTTTGCTAGTATCCGCCCCGGGTCGAATATGTCCATTTCCCGCCACAAAATGGGAGCAGCGATAATAGCGACAAACGTGCGAGTGCCGTGTTTGCGTTTGAGGTGAACTGAGTTTGTGTGCCGCCATGACATCCCTTAGCAGTTGGCGCTTGGCGCGTGGTCGGGCCGATATCGATCGCGACGGCGCTGACGCGCGCGGCAACCGAACGAGTCGACGGGCGTTGATAGGGCAGAACGCTAAAGCGGCACGGGGCCTGGGACTGGTCGATGTGCGTGGTGATTGGGTCGGCGTAGCCGGCTGGGACGGAAGAAGCTGATTGTGATGCGCGCGGGTGAACTAAAGTCGCTGAAAATGGCGGTGCTGGGCATGTCCCTGGCGGTTGGCGCCACCGCTGCAGGACCGGCGCGGGCCTTCGATCCCTCCGCGGGCGTGACGAAGGAATCGGGTCCGTTCGCACTCTTCAAATTCGGCTTCTCCGCCTACAAGAGCGGTCGCAAGGACGAGGCGGTCGAAGCTTACCGCTATGCCGCCGAAAAGGGCCACACGGGGTCGCGCTGGGCGCTTGCCAACATGTATGCCTATGGCGACGGGGTCGCCGAGAACGATCTCGAAGCGTTCAAGATCTACAGCGAGATCGCCCAGCAAGGCGTCGAGCCCGGTTCCGAGGACACCGGCTATTTCGTCAACGCGCTGATCGCACTTGCCGGCTATTACCGCCGCGGCATTCCGGACAGTCCGGTCCAGGCGGACCTGCCGCAGGCGCGGCAGCTCTATTTCCAGGCGGCATCGACCTTCGGCATCGCCGAAGCGCAGTTCCAGTTGGCGCGGATGCTGCTTTCGGGCGAGGGCGGCACCGTCAATGTTCAGCAGGCCAAGAAATGGCTGAACCGGGCGCGCAAGAACGGCCATGCCGGTGCCATGGGTGTCTTCGGAAACGTCATCTTCCAGGAAGGCCAGACGGTGCGCGGCCTCGCCTATATGACGGCGGCGCTCGACCAGTGTTCGCCGAAGGACAGGCCGTGGCTCCAGTCCATGCAGGAGCAGGCCTTCTCGCTTGCGACCGAGGACGACCGCCGCGTCGCGATCGCCATGGCCCAGAACATGCATCCGCAGGCCGACGAATAGGCGGGCCGGGCCGGACCTGTAGTTCCAGCTGTCGCATGCCTTCTTAGATCGCAGGATCCAGCAGCGGCGCGTCCGCGGCGCGGAAGAGACTTTTTCAGCCCAAAGACTTGGGCTGGCTGGATTCCTGTGACAAGCACAGGAATGAGCCTTCGGACGGGAAGCCCGGCGCTGCAGTGTCAAAAAGCAAATTCGGCAGCCACAGGCACGTGGTCGGACGGCTTTTCCCAGGCGCGGACATGCTTTTCGATCGATGTCGAAACCAGCTTGTCGGCGGCCTCGGGCGACAGCATCAGGTGGTCGATGCGGATGCCGAAATTCTTCTGCCAGCAGCCGGCCTGATAGTCCCAGAAGGAATAGAGCGGCACTTCATCCGTCGTCGCGCGTACGGCGTCGGTGAGGCCGAGATTGCGCAGCCGCCGGAAGGCCGAACGTGTCTCGGGCAGGAACAGCGCGTCGTTGCGCCACACATTCACGTCCCAGCAATCGTGGGCCTCGGGAATGACGTTGTAGTCGCCGGCGAGGATCAGCGGCTCTTCGAGCAGCAGCCTCTCCTTCGCGAAGGACGTGAGCCGCTGCATCCATCCGAGCTTGTAGGGATATTTCTCCGTGCCGACCGGATTGCCATTCGGCAGGTAGAGGCAGCAGACGCGAATCGATCCGCCTGCAACGGAAAAGACGCCCTCGATGAAGCGTGACTGCTCGTCCGAATCGTCGCCGGGCAGACCGCGGTTGACTTCGTCCGGCCGCAGCTTGGAAAGCAGCGCCACGCCGTTGAACCCTTTCTGCCCGTAGGTTTCGATGTGGTAGCCGAGCGCCTCGATCTCCTCCCGCGGGAAGGCATCGTCGACCGACTTGATCTCCTGCAGGCAGGCGATGTCCGGGTTCGATGCCTTGAGCCAGGAAACGAGACCGTCGAACCGCGCCTTGACGCCGTTGATGTTCCAGGTGGCGATCTTCATGGGCCGCATCTGCCTTTCTTTTGTGGTCTCGCATTGGCGCCGAGTCGTTTTAGCGGCTGCGGTTTCTTTTGACAAATCCCCAGCGAGAGGCGGGATTGCCGCTAAGAGGCCCATTTCCTTGCGCGTTCGCTGAAGGAATCCAGCCGTCGGTGGCGGAATTGATTCCTCATTCGGTCCGTCTATAGTCCCGCGCATGATCGCGTTCATCGAGAACTATTGGCCGCATTTCCTGGCGCTCCTGTCCTTCGCGCTGGGGGTGCCGGCGATCATTCATGCGGCGATGACGAAGGACGATGTCCGCGCCGCGGCCGGCTGGGTCGGCGTCGTTCTCCTCTCTCCGGTCATCGGCGCGGCCATCTATGCGGTAGCCGGCATCAACCGCATTCGCCGATCCTCGATCGGCCTGCAGCGCTCGCTCCTGCGCGCGAGCGGCCCGGACCCGTTTCTCGGTTCCGACGTCACGGATGAAAACGTGGCAGTCCGATTCGGGCAGCGATTCGCGGCGATGAAAATTCTCGGCGATCGCGTATCACGTTTCTCCATGTCGACCGGGAACCACATCACCACGCTGGAGGGCGGCGACGAGGTCTATGGGGCAATGCTCGAGGCGATCGCCGGCGCTCGCCGCAGCATCCTCTTCGAAAGCTATATCTTCGATCGCGACCAGATCGGGCTTCGCTTTGCCGATGCGCTGATCGCCGCAGTCAAGCGCGGCGTCAGCGTGCGGGTCCTGATCGACGCGGTCGGCGCCCGCTATTCCGTGCCGAGCATCGTCGGCTATCTCCAGGAGGGAGGCGTCACGACGGCCGTCTTCAACGGCAACATCATCATCGGCCTGCGGCTGCCCTATGCCAATCTCAGGACCCACCGGAAGATCGTCGTCGTCGACGGCGGGGTCGCCTTCACCGGCGGCATGAACATTCGCGCCGGCTTCACTACCGAGGTCGCCGGGATCGCCGCTTCCTACGACACGCATTTCCGCGTCGCCGGGCCGATCGTCGCCGACATCTTCCAGGTGGCGGCCGAAGACTGGCAATTCTCGAGCGGAGAGTTGCTGTCGGGCGAAGCCTGGCGGCTGGCGGATCTGGAGGAGCGGGGCGATGTGCCGTCGGTGCTGATGCGCGCCGTGCCCTCGGGACCCGACAGCACCAACGAGACCAACCACAAGATGCTGATGGGCGCCTTCTCGATTGCGCGTCGGCACATCCGGGTGATGTCGCCCTATTTCCTGCCGGATAGGGAGCTCATCAGCGCGCTGGTGACGGCTGCGCGACGAGGCGTCGAAGTTGACATCATCGTGCCGGCGGTCAACAATCTGACGCTCGTGGACCGCGCCATGACGGCGCAATTCGACCAGGTGCTCGAAGGCCATTGTCGCGTGTGGCGGGCGAAGGGAAGCTTCAACCATTCGAAATTGATCGTCGTCGACGGCCATTGGGCCTATGTCGGATCGAGCAATCTCGATCCGCGCTCCCTGCGGCTGAATTTCGAATTCGACCTCGAGATTCTCGATGACGCCTTTGCGCAGGCGATCAGCGAGAAATTCTGCGCTGTGCGCGAGATGGCCGCCGAGGTGACGCTCGCGAGCCTTGAAGCCGAGCCCATGCTCAACCGGCTTGCGAACCGCCTGCTCTGGCTGGGCTCACCCTATCTGTAGAGGCAATCGGAAAAGAGGCTAGACGGAGAAGCTTGTTCCGCAGCCGCAACTTGCAACGGCATTCGGATTCTTGATCTGGAAGGACTGGCCGAGCAGGTTGTCGACGAAGTCGATCTCCGAACCGCCCATATAGACCAGCGAGAGGCTGTCGATCAGCACTTTCGCATTGCCCTTCTCGAGAACCAGGTCGTCGTCGTTTTCCTTGTCCACCAAGTCGAACTTGTAGGAAAAGCCTGAACAGCCGCCGCCTTCGACGGAGACGCGCATTGCCGTCTTGTCATGCTCGGTCTGGAGTATGGCGGCGATGCGCCGGGCTGCCGCATCCGAAAGCGTCACTGTATCCTGCATCATGTCTGGCCTCCTGCCGGGGTCAAGAACCGGAGAGATTCGTTTGCAACCCGGCGCTACAATTGCTGGGCTCGAGAGGCAAGCCACCGGGATCAGCGGTGATTGATCAGCTATTCCCTCGTCGCTTTCCTGCAACGCATACTATAGGTATGAAGGCTTGAATGTCCCGTCAATGGGACCGCATCACAGGTGTGAAATGGCATTCGACAGACAGGCGCTCGGCTTCGGTTATGGTGAGCACGCGATCTTTGCTTCCAATCCCTGGGCATCACGCGGCCGGCTCTATCCCGAAGCTTCTAGTCCGACGCGTTCCGATTTTCAACGCGACCGCGACCGCATCGTCCACACGACCGCCTTCCGTCGCCTGAAGCACAAGACCCAAGTGTTCATTGCCGCCGACGGCGATCACTACCGCACCCGGCTGACGCACACGATCGAAGTCGCGCAGATCGCCCGCGCCCTGGCTCGGGCCTTGAAGCTCGACGAGGACCTGGCCGAGGGGGTGGCGCTGGTCCACGACTTCGGCCATACGCCCTTCGGCCATACCGGCGAGGATGCGCTGCATGAGGTGCTGAAACCCTATGGCGGCTTCGACCACAATGCGCAGTCGCTACGCATCGTCACCAAGCTCGAGCGCCGCTACGCGGAATTCGACGGCCTGAATCTCACCTGGGAGAGCCTCGAAGGACTGGTCAAGCACAATGGCCCGCTGATGACGCCGGAAGGCGAGGGCATCCGCGGACCGGTGCCGCAGCCGATCCTGGATTATTGCGCCGTCCATGATCTCGAATTGGCAAGTTTCGCAAGCCTCGAAGCCCAGGTCGCAGCAATCGCCGACGATATCGCCTATAATACCCATGACATCGACGATGGATTGCGAGCAGGGTACTTGACGCTCGACATGCTGGAGGAGGTGCCGTTCCTTGCCCGCCTGATGCGCGACGTGCACGACCGCTATCCCGGCCTGGACGATGGCCGCTTCACCCACGAGATCATGCGCCGGCAGATCACCGCAATGGTCGAGGACGTCATCGGCGTCGCCCAGGCGCGTCTGCGCGAAGTTCGACCCGAGAGCGCGAGCGACCTGCGCAAGGCCGGCAGGGTTATCGCCATGTTCTCCGAGGAGATGAGCGAGACCGACCGGCAGATCAAGAACCTGCTGATGACACGCATCTATCGCCACCCGGAGGTGATGCGCGTGCGGCAGGCGGCGGCATCGATCGTCACGGATCTCTATCGGGCGTTCATGGCCGACCCGCTGTTGATGAAGGAACACTACTGGATCGACCAGATCGCCGGGATGGCCGAGCCGGCCCGCGCGCGCCATGTGGGAGACTATCTCGCCGGCATGACCGATACCTTCGCGATCAGCGTGCATCGGCGCTTGTTTGACCACACGCCGGATTTGCGGTAGTGACGCGCCGCGCGGAGGCTGCAGGTTCCTACGGACCCGGCCTCCTTTTTGAGTTTTGCGCCATTCTCCAGTTGGACTGGGAAAGAGCGGATGGATCAGATGAACCTTTTCACAGACTTCGAATCAAGAGTTAAAAACATTCTGGAATCGCTTGATATCGTTCGTGAAAAGCGATCAGAGATCGATTTTGGACGGGTCAATGTGGAGCCGCCGCGTGACCTCAGCCACGGTGACGTGGCGACGAACGCGGCAATGGTCCTCGCAAAGTCGCTGGGCACGAACCCGCGCGCCCTTGCCGATCTCATCGTCGACAAGTTGCGCCAGGATCCGGAGGTCGCCGACGTGTCCGTTGCCGGGCCCGGGTTCATCAATGTCCGGTTGTCGGTCTCCTATTGGCAGAAGCTTCTTTCGGCGATGGTGCGGGCGGGCACGGATTTCGGACGCAGCACTATCGGTGCCGGGCGGAAGGTGAACGTCGAATATGTTTCGGCGAACCCGACCGGGCCGATGCATGTCGGCCATTGCCGCGGCGCCGTCGTCGGCGATGCCCTGGCGAACCTTCTCGCCTTCGCCGGCTACGACGTCACCAAGGAATACTACATCAACGACGCCGGCTCGCAGATCGACGTGCTCGCCCGCTCGGCCTTTCTGCGCTACCGGCAGGCGCTCGGCGAAGAGATCGGCGAGATACCGCCGGGGCTTTACCCCGGCGATTACCTCGTACAGGTCGGCGAGGCGCTTGCCGACGAATTCGGCACGAGCCTCAGGATCATGCCGGAAGACAAGTGGATGCCGCTCGTCAAGGAGCGCGTCATCGACGCGATGATGGCGATGATCCGTGAGGACCTGGCCGCGCTCAACGTCAACCACGACGTCTTCTTCTCCGAACGGATGCTGCACGACAATGGCGCAGCGCGGATTCGCACCGCGATCAACGACCTGACCTTCAAGGGACATGTCTACAAGGGCACGCTGCCGCCGCCGAAGGGCCAATTGCCCGAGGATTGGGAGGACCGCGAGCAGACGCTGTTCCGTTCCACCGAAGTGGGCGACGACATCGACAGGCCGCTCATCAAGTCGGACGGCAGCTATACTTACTTCGCCGCCGACGTTGCTTATTTCAAGGACAAGTTCGACCGAGGCTTCCACGAGATGATCTACGTCCTCGGGGCCGACCACGGCGGCTACGTCAAGCGCCTGGAAGCCTTGGCGCGGGCGATATCCGATGGCACGGCGAAGCTGACTGTATTGCTGTGCCAGCTGGTCAAGCTTTACCGGAACGGCGAGCCGGTGAAGATGTCGAAGCGCTCGGGCGACTTCGTGACGCTGCGGGACGTGGTCGATGAAGTCGGCCGGGATCCGGTCCGGTTCATGATGCTCTACCGGAAGAATTCGGAGCCGCTAGACTTCGACTTTGCTAAGGTGACGGAACAGTCGAAGGACAACCCGGTCTTTTACGTTCAGTATGCGCATGCACGCTGCTGCTCGGTGTTCCGCCAGGCGAAAGAAGCTTTCCCGGATCTCGACTTGCCCTCGATCGATCTTGCCGGTGCAGTTATCGGAGCGATCGTCGATCCTGCCGAATTGCAGCTCGTCGCCAAGCTCGCAGAATATCCTCGCGTCGTCGAGGCCGCAGCACTCTCGCAGGAGCCTCATCGAATCGCTTTTTACCTGTATGATCTTGCTGCAGCCTTCCACGCTCTCTGGAACAAAGGTAAAGAAAATCCGGAATTACGTTTTGTTAACGATAAGAACAGAGAATTAAGCATTGCCAGACTCGGGCTGGTGCATGCTGTCGCCTCGGTATTGAGGTCGGGTCTGTCCGTTACGGGCACCTCGGCGCCGGAAGAGATGCGGTAAGTAGTGTCACCATTTCCCCACAATGCGCTGGCAATTCAACGCAGGCAGTTGTGAGTGGAAACTATGGCAGACAAACAATTCGCACGAAGCGGGCCGGCAGAATTCGACAAATTGGCCGATGATGATCCGTTGAGCGAACTTGCCCGCATTGTCGGTTACGATGCTCGGCCAGCAGTTCAGCAACTGCAGGAGTTGCAGCGACACCAGGAGACGATCCGGCGCGATCCGGCCTTCGATCTCGAAGACGAGCTGCTGCGCGCATTCGACAGCTATGACGCCCCGCGCGCGGCACCGGTCCACCCCGATAGCGGGCTTGTCGAGCATCCGGCCGCGACTGCGGCGGGCTCGCCTGAGCCTGTGCTGGAAAGCCGAGAGCCGGAAAGCCAAGCGCCGCTCATGGAGCCGTCGGCGCCGGCCGTAGAACGCGCTGCAGAACTCTCCGGCGAGCCGGTAGCGTTTTCTCCAGAAGAAGATCAGGTGCCGAGCGATCGCGAGGCGGATGTCTTTGTGACGCAGGACGTCGATTCCGCCGTCGATCTGGAACGCGAACTCGAACTGTCGCTCGGCTATGAAGATCTGTCGGCCGAGGCCGCGCCCGTTGGCGACGGCATGCAGCCGGTCCAGCAGCCCGAGACCCCGGACCTCCCGGTATTCGAAGACTGGCAGGAGCCGCTTGCCTCCAGGCTCGCCGCGGCCGGCAAGGCTGCCGAACGCGCCCATATCGCGGAACCGGTTTACCTGTATATGGCGGAGCCCGAACAGCCGCAGGAGGCAGCGGTCACCGAGGCGGTTGCTGCGCATGTGTCGCCGGCCCTGCCGCCCGAACCGGCGGCTCCCGAGCCCGTGGATCGGCTGCTCGCCGATGTGGAGCGCTTTCCGATAATACCGATCGTCCCGGCTGCAGCCGTTGCGGCCGCATCGGTTGCCGCGCAGCCGGCGCCCGCTGTTTCCGCGCCTGTCGCAAAGAAGAACACTTACCCCTTTACGCCGATGTTCAGCCGCGCGACGCCCGTCGCGTCGGCAGCCGGTGCATCTCAGCAGCGCGCCTACGCCACTCCGATGCCGGCGCCTGCCGCCGTGCAGGCGCCGGCTCCGGCCGTCGCCCCTGAGGCGCCCGCCGTGCGGGAAGCGGAGTTCGCGCAAAACGTAGCGCCGCAGGCCGAGTCCGAGCCGAGCTTCGATCTCGATGATTTCGAGCTGGAACTCGCCGACATTGCGCTGGACATGGATCTGTTGAAAGACGATGCGCCGAAGGCAGCTGCGGAAGCGCCTCCGGCCGTGGGACATCCTGCGCTGGTGGAGCCGGAGGCTCAGCCGTTCCTGCAGGCGCTTGCTCCGGTGAACGCGCCGAAGGCAGTTGCCGAAGCGCCTCCGGTCGCAGGGCATCCTGCGCTGGTGGAGCCGGCGGCTCAGCCGTTCCTGCAGGCACTTGCTCCGGTGAGCGCGCCGGAACTGCGTCGCGAACAGGCGCCGGTGTCAGCAGTGGATCAAGCCCCCGGGGTTGCCGAGGCCGTAGAAACGTCATCGGAAAGTCCGCTGCCTTTCGATCCCGCCATGATCGGTGAGATGGAAAGCGGCGTCGCGCCGATCGCCGATCTCGATGTCCCGCAGCTTCCGTCGCTGGAAGCCGAAGAGAAACCGGTTTCCTATCCTGGCGATTTCGACCTCGATATCGACGCGGAAATGGCACAGCTCTTCAATACGCCGGCGCCGGCCGCAAAGAGCGGACGCTCGAGCCAGGCCGACGCCGCGCCCGCAGCGCGCGCCGGATCGGCGGGCAATGGCGGCGCGCCGCTCGCGTCGCTCGACGACTTCGAGGAATTCGAGAAGGCGATGGAAGAGGACTTCCAGCGTTCCATGTCGGAGCGCCGCAGCGCCGCGCAGGACGCCGAGCGGCTGGCGGCGATGCCGCGGGCCGAGAGCGAAGATTTCGCCGAACAGGGCTATGGCCGCCGCTCGCAGCGCACGATGCTGCTGGCTGCAAGCGTGGCCGGTGTCATCATCCTCGGCGGCGCCGCCGTCTACGCCTGGATGGGCGGAAGCAGTGCTGTCCTGTCGGGCGACGGCCCCAGGATCATCCTAGCCGACAAGGACCCGGTCAAGATCGTCCCGGAACAGAAGGGCGGCAAAACCGTGCCGAACCAGGACAAAGCGGTCTACGACCGGGTGGCCGGCGACCAGGGCACCGCTCCGCGCCAGGAGGCTCTGGTCTCCTCGACGGAAGAACCGATGGACGTGGTGCAGAGAACGCTGACGCCGGAATCCCTGCCGCTTGAAGGCAGTGAAAACGGGGACGCCTTGCCTGGCGTATCTCCGCCGGAAGAGGAAGAAGTCGCGCGTCTGACGCCTGATGCATCTGCGGACAATGCCGCTGCCGAAGAGGAAGCTGCCCCGGCTGTGGCGCCGCGCAAGGTGCGGACCATGATCGTCAAGCCGGACGGCACGCTCGTTCCCCGTGACGAGCCGACCGAAAGCGCCAGCGCGGCTACGGCTGCTGCTCAGCCCATTCCCGCCGATGCTTCGGCGGAGGCGGGCGCCTCCGGGACTGAGGGCAAGGCAGCGGTCGCGGTGGCGGCAGCCGAGCTGCGCACCGCCGAAGAACCTGCCGCGCCGGCCGGGAAGGTCGCGCTTGCGGCACCGAGTGAGCCGGCCGGGAACGAGGTCGCGCCCGTCCGCAGCGTCAAGACGACGGCCGTCGGCAGCGAGCCGACCCCATCGGCGAAACCCGCCGCAGAAGCCCCTGCGGCTGCAGCGCCGGAAGCTAAGCCGGCCACGGAAACGGCGGCTGCACAGCCCGCCGCGCCGCTCGCGACCGCGTCCGTTCCGGCCGGCAGCTACGTCGTCCAGATTGCCTCGCTGCCCTCCGAGGCCGAGGCGCAGAAGAGCTACAACAATCTCTCGGCCAAGTTCGCGAGCGTCATCGGCGGCCGCGGAGTGGATATTCGCAAGGCGGAGATTGCCGGCAAGGGTACCTATTACCGCGTCAGGATACCGGCTGGTTCGCGGGAAGAGGCCAATGCCCTTTGCTCGCGCTACAAGAGCGCCGGCGGAAGCTGCCTCGTGACGAAGTAGCCGCGAAGGCTTGAAAGAAATTAGGCGGGCGCGGCAGTAATGCCGCGCCCGTTTCGTTACGCGCGATGCGCTTGCCTGTGCATGGAGGCGCCGGCAGACGCTTTGCGGCTTCGCGGTTCGGTCGCGGGCCATTATGATCGGCATATGAGCGAATCAAAGGCATTCATCTCGGGCTGCAAAGGCCTTTCCCTCACGGCAGAAGAGCGCAGCTTCTTCGCCGGCGAGCGCCCTTGGGGCTTCATTCTCTTCGGTCGCAACATCGGCGAGAAAGATCAGATCTGCGATCTCGTCGCGGCCCTGCGCGACAGCGTCGGCAATCCGAAAGCACCGGTCCTCATCGACCAGGAGGGCGGCCGCGTCCAGCGCATTCGCCCGCCGCTCGCGCAGCAATATCCGAGCGGTGCAGCCATCGGCGAGATCTACCGGCGCGACGTTGAAATGGGGCTGCGTGCCGCGTGGCTGCTCGGCCGCCTGCATGCCTTCGATCTCATGCGGCTCGGCATCACGGTCGACTGCCTGCCGGTTCTCGATGTGCCGGTGCCCGGCAGCCATGACGTCATCGGCAACCGGGCCTATGGCCACGATGCGGCGACCGTGACGGCGATCGGCCGTGCCGTCGGCGAGGGCCTGAAAGCGGGCGGCATGCTGCCGGTGATGAAGCACATGCCCGGCCATGGCCGCACCTTCGTGGATTCGCACCACAACCTGCCGGTGGTCGACGCCTCGCTGGACGAACTGAAGCGTGTCGATTTCCAGCCATTCGCCGCCATGAAGGACGAGGTGATGGCGATGTCGGCGCATATGGTGTTCACGGCGATCGACCCCGACAATCCGGCAACCACCTCTTCCAAGGTCGTGCGGGAGATCATCCGCGGCTATATCGGCTTCGACGGCCTGTTGATGTCCGACGACGTTTCCATGAACGCACTTGCTGGCGATATGACCACCCGCGCCCGGGGGATTGTCGACGCAGGGCTCGATCTCGTCTTGCATTGCCACGGCATTATGGAAGAAATGAAGGCGGTCGCCGATGTCGTCCCGTTTCTGTCGGGCGACCGGCTGCGCCGCGCGAAGGCGGCCGAGGCCGCCTTCCGGCAGCCTGACGGTTCGGACGAAGACATATTGCGAGCGGAGTTCAATGCGATGTTCTCGCTCGCCTAGGGCATTCTGCTTGCGAGCGGATATGTCGAAGGCAGAAAAGATGCGTTGGATTCAAAGCGGTAGAGAGTTCTTTTGTGCCTTCGCATGAAGGTGGGGGCGCTCTAGTTGGTAAACGCGGCTACGCCGCGTTGAAAGGGCATGGGGTCGATGGGGTCTGACGAAAGGCAGGGGCAACCGGTGGCAAAGGCGCCGATGGAGCCTTTGTGGCAGGACGAGTCCGCCGATCGCGGCTTGCACGAGGAAGAACTCGTCGTCGACATTGGCGGCTTCGAGGGCCCGCTTGACCTGCTTCTGCATCTTGCGCGCAGCCAGCGCGTCGATCTTTCGCGAATCTCCGTTCTTGCGCTTGCCGAGCAGTATATCGCCTTCATCGAGCGGGCGCGCTCGATCCGCATCGAACTTGCCGCCGATTACCTGGTGATGGCGGCATGGCTTGCCTATCTGAAGTCGCGCCTGCTGATTCCCCAGCAGTCGAAGGACGAGGGGCCCTCGGGCGAGGAAATGGCGTCCGCCCTGGCTTTTCGGCTGAAGCGTCTCGAGGCGATGCGCGATGCCGCGACGCGGCTGGTCAACCGCAACAGGCTGGGCCGAGACGTCTTCGGACGCGGTGCGCCTGAGCACCTCGTATCGGAACGAAAGTCCGGCTACGACGCTTCGCTCTACGACTTGCTGACGGCCTACGCTACGCTCCGCCAACGGCAGGCGATAACCCAGGTGACGATCGAGAAGCGCCATGTCTGGTCGCTTGCCGATGCGCGCCTCATCCTCGCCCGGATGGTCGGCAGCCTCGAAGACTGGACCGCGCTCGATCATTTCCTCATCCGCTACATGACGGGCCCGAAGGAGCGTGCAACGGCGATCGCAAGTTCTTTTGCCGCGTCGCTCGAGCTGGTGCGGGAGGGACGGTTGGAAATCCGGCAGGAGGCCGCTTTCGCACCAATCTATCTAAGGCGAGGGCCGAAGCCGATCGATGCCGCGACCCTTGCGGAAATGGAGGCAGCGCGTGGCTGAGGCGCAAAAATTCCTGCCCGGACTACCCGACGACGAGGATGAGCTCGAGGTGTTCATCGATCCAGGGCTGGCGGAGGAGGCGGAGCGGATCGCCGAAGCGCTCGTCTTCGCATCGGCGCAGCCAATCTCCGAGAGCTATATCGCCAGCCGGATACCCCGTGGTGTCGATGTCGGCCGTGTCATGGCACGGCTGAAAGCGTCCTATGCGAGCCGCGGCGTCAATCTCGTTCAGGTCGCCGACCACTGGGCGTTCCGCACCGCGGCCGATCTCTCCTTCGTCGTGCAAACTGACGAGCAGGAGATCAAGAAGCTCTCGCGCGCCGCGCTCGAAGTCCTGGCCATTATCGCCTATCACCAGCCGGTGACGCGTGCGGAGATCGAGGACATCCGCGGCGTTCAGACCTCCAAAGGCACGCTCGATGTACTGATGGAGGCGGGCTGGGTGCGGTTTCGCGGCCGAAGACGCACGCCGGGGCGGCCGGTCACATTCGGAACGACGCGGGATTTCCTCGATCACTTCGGGCTGGAAGAAATCCGCGATCTCCCGGGCATCGAGGAATTGAAGGGCGCCGGTCTCCTGTCCGGTCGGGTTCCCTCCAACCTGCATATCCCGGTCCCTGTCGGTGAGGACGAACTTTCAGACAATGAGGATCCCATCACCCAGATGGACCTCGAGGAACTGGGCCTCTTGACTCCGAAGGCTGAAGGGGACGATTAGGAATCCTGAGTGGGGCTATCGGCTTTAGGGCCGCTATCCCTCCGGAAGGCCTTCGGTCAAGGAATGCGGGCATGGGTTCAGACACGCTCAACGGCGCCGTTGCGACGACGAGACGCCAGGGTGTGTCCTTTGCGGCGAGCCTCGCATTCGAAAACATCAGCCACCGCTATCACTCGAAGGACACGATCAAGAACGTCTCGCTGACTGCCGAGGCCGGCGAAGTGCTGTGCCTGCTCGGCCCCTCCGGGTCCGGCAAGACAACCTTGCTGCGGATCGCGGCCGGCATCGAGATGCAGACCGGCGGCCGGCTTCTGCTGAACGGGCAGGAAATATCCGGTCCCTCCGTCTTCCTGCCGCCGGAAAGGCGTGGCGTCGGGCTGATGTTCCAGGATTTCGCGCTCTTCCCGCACATGACCATTCGCGACAATGTCTGCTTCGGCTTGAACGACCTGCCGAAGAAGGAGGCTTTGATCCAGGCCGATGCGGCGCTCGATCGCGTGGGGCTGTTTCATTACGCAGATCGTTACCCGCATGTGCTTTCAGGCGGCGAGCAGCAACGGGTGGCGCTCGCGCGGGCGCTCGCCCCGCGGCCGGCGGTGCTGTTGATGGACGAGCCTTTCTCCGGTCTCGATTCCCGCCTGAAGGATTCCATTCGTGCCGATACGCTGGCGATCCTCCGCGAAACGCGGGCGACGGCGATCGTCGTCACCCATGACGCGGAAGAGGCCATGCGCATGGCCGACCGTATAGCGCTCCTGAAGGATGGCTGCCTCGTTCAGGTCGGCACCGCCGACGAGCTCTATCGCAAGCCCTGCAATCTGTTTGCCGCCGGGTTCTTCTCCGAGATCAACGTGTTCGATGCGCGTGTGCGCGGCGGCCGCGTCGAAACGCCGCTCGGTGACGTGCCTGCCGGGGAATACAAGGAGGGGCAGCCCTTGAGCGTGGCGGTGCGGCTCTCCGGTGTTCAGTTGAAGCCGGAGGGCGGCGACATCCCGGCGCGCATCCTGTCTCGACGCTTCCTGGGCGTCGTCGAGTTGCTGGAACTCGCCGTGCCGCAGTCGGAGCGGACGGTACGGGCCCGCATTCGGGCCGATCTGTTGCCGACAGGATTGCGTGACGTCACGCTTTCCGTTAACGAGCGCGACATATTGGTGTTTGAAAAAGACGCCTCGACATCTTAGGTTCGGTCACAATGACGGCGCGCCTTCAAGCGGCGCCTGAAAAATGACAACGTGATGGCTTTGAATCGATAAAGCCTGAGGGAGTAAGTGGATGGGTTCGTTTAGCATCTGGCATTGGCTGATCGTCCTGGTGGTCGTGCTGCTGTTGTTTGGTCGTGGCAAGATCCCGGAATTGATGGGCGACGTTGCCAAGGGCATCAAGAACTTCAAGAAGGGCATGACCGACGAGGACGCTGCCTCGGCCGACAAGACGATCGACGGCAAGACCGTCGAGCACAAGTCCGACGAAGTCCGCTGACGATCGGAAATGGCCAACCGGCGCGCCTAGCGTCCGGTGAGCCGCATTACGGGTTTGTAGGGCGCGTCGGATGCTTGATATCGGCTGGACCGAGCTTGTTGTTATTGCAATCGTCTTGATCGTCGTCGTCGGACCGAAGGACCTGCCGCCCATGCTGCGGGCCTTCGGACGAATGACGGGGCGGATGCGGGGCATGGCCTCCGACTTCCGCCGCCAGTTCGATGAAGCGCTGCGGGAGGCCGATCTCGACGAGGTTCGCAAGACGATCAGCGATGCGCAAAGCCTCAATCCGACCACCGCATTGCGCGATGCCATGAACCCGCTGCGGCAGCTCGGAAACGAGATCAAATCCGATCTGCAAAGGGCGACGACGCCCGACGCTCCGGCCCAACCGGTCGCGCCCGAGGCTCCTGTCACGCCTGCACCACAAATCGAGCCGGCGACTGCGCCCGCTGGAATGCCGGCGAAGCCGGTCGAGACGGTGGCAGCCGCGGCCGTCGGGTCTGCCTCCCGGCAGATGCAACGCGCAGCGGCGGACGAGGTAAAGGTGGCGGAATCGAAGGCGCCCGAGGCGACGCCGAAGCGTGCCGCTAACCCGAGAGCAGCTTCGCAGAAGGCGGCGAGCGCCAAGGGACCGGCAATCAAGGCAGCCACCAAGAAAGCCGCCGCTACGGCCGCGCCGAAGAAAGCGGCGACTAGGAAGACCACAGCCGGCGACCGCGTGGCCCCCGTCGGAACCGAGAAGACAAGCGCATCTGCGCGCAAGAAAAAAGGTGACGCATGAGCGGCGATATCGAGGACAAGCCGCAGCCGTTGATCGAGCACCTGATCGAGCTTAGGGCGCGGTTGATGTGGGCGGTCGGCGCGTTCTTCGTCGCTTTCCTGGTCTGCTTCTATTTCGCCAAGCAGCTGTTCAATCTCCTCGTCCTGCCGTTCAAGTGGGCGGTGAGCTGGGCCGGTCTCAGCCATCGTAACGTGGAACTCATCTACACCGCGCCGCAGGAGTTTTTCTTCACCCAGATCAAGGTGGCGATGTTCGGCGCGCTGGTGATCGCCTTTCCGGTAATCGCCTCGCAGGTCTATAAGTTCGTCGCGCCCGGGCTCTACAAGAACGAGCGCGCCGCCTTCCTGCCGTTCCTGGTTGCGTCTCCACTCCTTTTCCTGCTCGGCGGGGCGCTGGTTTACTTCTTCTTCACCCCGATGGTCATGTGGTTCTTCCTGGCCATGGAGCAGGGCGGTGGAGAGGGGCAGGTTGCGATCCAGCTGCTGCCGAAGGTCTCGGAATATCTGAGCCTGATCATGTCGCTGGTGTTCGCCTTCGGTCTGGTCTTCCAGTTGCCGGTCGTCACCACGCTACTGGCGCGCGTCGGTTTCGTCACCTCGCAGGGGCTCGCCGAGAAGCGCAAATATGCGATCGTCATCGCTTTCATCGTCGCGGCCGTGCTGACGCCGCCGGATCCGGTTTCCCAGATCGGTCTTGCGCTGCCAGCCATCCTTCTCTACGAGATTTCAATCTATACGGCGCGACTCGTTGAAAGGCAGCGGGAAGCTGAATCACTTGCAGGCGAGTCTGCGTCTTCGCAGGAAGGTTCTTCGGGTACGGTCGGGCCCGCCCAGGGCTGATCTAATCGCGCCGTGACCTGCAGCGCCGCGCGTTTTATCAGACGCGCAAAGGTCGCTGTAGCACTTCGAATTGCTGCATGTCTCCTCAAATCGAGGTCGATCTGAGGAGACATGCAGCAGACCAACGCGTGGGACGACTATGCTCGACATCAAATGGATTCGTGAGAATGCTGGCCTGCTCGACAATGCGCTGGCGAAGCGGGGCGCGGAGCCGTTGTCGGCATCGCTGATCGCGCTTGACGAGCGCCGCCGCACGGTCTTGCAATCGCTGCAGGAGATGCAGTCGCGCCGCAACGCCGCCTCGAAGGAAATCGGCGCCGCCATGGCGCAGAAGAACGGCGAACTCGCGGAAAAGCTCAAGGCCGAGGTCGCCGAACTCAAGGACGCCCTGCCGGCTGCCGAAGAGGAAAGCCGCCGGATCGAAGCCGAGCTCAACGATACGCTCTCGCGCATCCCGAACGTTCCGCTTGAGGACGTCCCGGTCGGTCCGGACGAGAGCGGCAATGTCGTGAAGCGCACCGTCGGCGCCAAGCCCACGTGGAATCACAAGCCGCTCGAGCATTTCGAAATCGGCGAAGCCTTGGGGTTCATGGACTTCGAAGGGGCCGCACGCATTGCCGGCTCGCGCTTCACCATTCTGAAGGGTCAGCTTGCCCGCCTGGAGCGCGCCCTCGGCCAATTCATGCTGGACCTGCATACGCAGGAGCACGGCTATATCGAGGTGCAGCCGCCACTGCTCGTCCGCGACGATGCGATGTATGGAACCGGCCAGCTGCCGAAATTCGCGGAAGATCTCTTCCGCACGACGGACGATCGCTGGCTGATCCCGACGGCGGAGGTTCCGCTGACGAACATGGTGCGCGAGCAGATCCTCGAGGGCGAAAAGCTGCCGCTGCGCTTCACGGCCCTGACGCCATGCTTCCGCTCGGAGGCGGGGTCTGCCGGCCGCGACACACGCGGCATGCTACGCCAGCATCAGTTCAACAAGGTCGAACTGGTGTCGATCACCGACGCCGAGACCTCGATCGACGAGCATGAGCGGATGACGGCCTGCGCCGAGGAGGTGCTGAAAGGGCTCGGGCTCCACTACCGGGTCATGACGCTCTGCACCGGCGACATGGGCTTCGGCGCACGCAAGACCTACGATATCGAGGTCTGGCTGCCGGGGCAGGATACTTACCGCGAAATCTCGTCCTGCTCGGTCTGCGGCGACTTCCAGGCGCGGCGCATGAATGCACGCTACCGCACCAAGGAGGAAAAGGGCACGAAGTTCGTCCATACGCTGAACGGTTCCGGCGTCGCTGTCGGCCGCGCGCTGATCGCCGTCATCGAGAATTATCTGAATGACGACGGCTCGGTCTCCGTTCCGGAGGTTCTCGTCCCCTATATGGGCGGTCTTAGACGCATCGAGAAGGCGGCCTGAAGCGCGGGCAAGCGAAAGAGACCGGCATGCGCATCCTGCTGACCAATGACGATGGCATTCATGCCGAAGGGCTTTCTGTCCTCGAGCGGATCGCCCTGACGATCTCGGACGATGTCTGGGTCGTCGCTCCGGAAGTGGACCAGAGCGGCCTTGCCCATTCGCTGACGCTGTCGGAGCCGCTGCGATTGCGGCAGGTGGCGGAGAGGCGTTTCGCCCTCAGGGGAACGCCGACCGACTGCGTCATCATGGCAGCGCGAAAGATCCTCGACCGTAGGCCGGATCTCGTCCTTTCGGGCGTCAATATCGGCGCCAATCTCGCCGACGACGTCACCTATTCAGGCACGGTCGCCGGCGCAATCGAGGGCACACTGCAGGGAATCCGGTCGATCGCCGTCAGCCAGGCTTACCGGCATGCCGTCGGCGGCGCAGTCTCATGGGACGTGGCCGAGACCCATGCGCCCGCCCTGATCCGTACCTTGATGGATGTCGCGCTTCCGGATGGCACGCTCCTCAATGTGAACTTCCCCGATTGCGCGGCCGATGCGGTGGCGGGCGTCGAAGTGACCTCACAAGGCAAGCTCGAATTCGGCCTCAGCATCGACGAACGCATCGATGGCCGCGGATTTCCCTATTTCTGGCTCCGCTTCGGCGAGCGCTCCGGCGACTTCCGCTCCGGCACCGACATTCACGCTGTGCGCGAAAACCGGATTTCGGTAACCCCGCTTAAACTGGATATGACCGACTATACCGTCCAGGAGCGCATTGCGCGCGCACTGCGGGAAGGGACAGGCGCTTGAACGGACGCGTTTCGCAGCAGGAAGGCTTTGCAGCGATGGCGCTGCGCCTTCGTTCCGCCGGCGTGGTCAATCACGATTTGCTCAAGGCCGTCGAGCAGACGCCGCGCAGCATTTTCTGTCCGCCGCAGTACCAGGACGAGGTCTATTCCAAACGATTGATACCGCTCGACTGCGGTTCGTTCATGGAAGGTTGTGACTTTGCAGTCCGCCTGCTGCATTGCCTGAACATCAAACCGGGCCAGCGGATTCTCGAGGTCGGGACAGGCAGCGGCTTCACCGCCGCAGTGATGGGGCGCATCGCCGAACGCATCCTGACGATCGACCGCTACCAGACATTGGTGAGTTCGGCGCAGAAGAACCTCGAAAAAGCTGGCATCCGCAATGTCGTGGTCAGGCAGGCGGATGGCAGTTCCGGAGTGCCGGGCGAGGGGACCTTCGACCGAATTCTTATCACCGCCGCCTTCGGCAGCCTGCCTCGAATGTTTTCCGACCATCTCGTCTCCGGCGGTACTCTGCTCGTGCCGATCATGATGAGCGAAACACAGTGCCGCATCGTGCGGGTCAGCCGCACGGGCAGCCGTTTCGATCGTGAAGACCTGTTCGATGCGCCCTATCTTCCGATCGTACCGCAGCTCGCATCGTTTCTTTGATGGACGGGTGATCTGATTCTCGGCTGCCGGAGGTGGCTGAGGCACCGCTGCGCCGTTCCCTCGACGCAGCAAACCCCTTGCGGATCAGCCTGTTAACCCATTCTTAACCAAATCCAGCTTCGCGCAAGCTTCAGCCCTTAGCCCGGACGGGCACGATGGCTGAAGGCGCGCTTGCCTCGACGGCGACCCGCTCCCTCGTGCCAGTGACGGAGACGGTGGATGGAGATTGCGAACAGGCTGACGGCAGCGACGACGGGCGACGGTTTGGGCAATCTCGCCGGCCGTCCCGCCGGGCAGGTCGTCTCCGGAAGCAAGGACGATGGCGGCGTCCATGCAACTCCGACAAGCTTTTTCGATCCGACGCCACGCATTTCGCTGTCGGTCGATGCGTTGCTCTATCTCAGCCGGACAAGAAAGGCGCCGGAGAAACTGCCGCCCTTAACCCGGGACGAGTGGAACAACACGCTTTCCCCACAGCTGGCTGCGCGCGAATATCAGGCCTTTGGGAAGCATGCCGAGACCGGCGACTACAAGGCTTATTATAGTTCTTTCATCGACTACTATGACAGCCTCCGCACGGAGGACCAGAACAGCCTGCGTTATTTCGGCACGAGGGAGGCGGCTCTGGCCGGCTTGCGGTCGCTCGAATACGATGCCGGAAGCGGATTGGACACGGGCGGAAATTTCGAAAGACTCGTCAGCGTCTTCCTGGACGAGGACAAGGCTGTCTCTTCAGTCGGTTCCACCGATACGCCGGTCCGCGAAACACCCTTCGTCGGTTGGGACGTCGGCAGCATCAGCTATGAGGAGCAGCCGCCTGAATCGCGGTCGCTGTCGGAAATCGAGCGCCTCTATTCCGAGCTCCTTTGAGCTGTTGCCTCTGCGGCATTTCGAGCGGAAAGGCTTCTGCGTCACGGATGCGCGGACATCCTATGGTTAGCATTTCGTCAAATGAGTCCCGCCCTTAACCGGGCGGTAACTCTAATGCGCTTTAATCATTCCACAGCGAGTTGCGTTCGGAGTGGGTAAGCGTCATGCGTCAATTTTCATCTCCCGGTGCAGGGAAGTCTTTGATCCGCCTGTGCGGGGCGGTTTTGCTGGCAAGCGTCGCGACCGGTTGCAGCTCCGACGTCAGCCGTTTCAACGGGCTCTTTTCGAGTTCGGATGACATCACCACCAGTTCCATCCCGGGGAATGTTCCACGTGGCGATATCTCCGGCGGCCAATTGGCCTCATCCGCAGGTTCCGGCGGCTCTTACGGCCAGGCTTTTCCGAGTTCCGCGCAGGCCGCGTCCTACGATCCGATGAGCACGGCGAGTACGCCGGTCTCCAGCGCCCGGGCCGCTTCGACGCCGGTCAGCGTTCAGCGTACTGCCTTGGCGGAGCCGGCGCCGGTCGCAACGCGTCAGCCACAGGCGCTTCCCGCCGCCCGCCAACCGCAGCCCGTACTCGCAAAGGCTGAGCCGCTGCCGTCGGATCTCAAGACGACTCCGAACAAAGGTGGCTGGACGACGGCGAATGCGCCCACGATCATGGTGCGCCCAGGCGATACGGTTGCCGTGTTGGCCCGCCGCTTCGGAGTTCCCGAGAAGGAAATCCTCAAGGCGAACGGCTTGAAGTCGGCAAGCCAGGTCGAGCCAGGTCAACGCCTTATCGTCCCGACCTTTGGCGCTTCGAGCAGTGCAGCAAAGGCCGCAGCCTCTGGTTCCATTGCCGACTTCGAAGGCGGAAAGAGGCAGCCTTCGCCGCTTCCCACCGGCCAGCGCGAGATGGCGATCCTTCCCGGCCAGTCTCAGTCCCGCGAAAAGAGCGAAGGCCGCAACGATGTGGCCGCCGGCAAGCTCAACAATGCCGGTGCAGGCGACGGCTCGGATGGCGGTTACACCGTCAAGCCGGGGGATTCGCTGAACAAGATCGCCAAGGCCAACGGCGTGTCCGTCGCGGCGCTGAAGCAGGCAAACGGTCTGACGGCGGAAGCTATTCGCGTCGGCCAGAAGTTGAAGATGCCTGCAGCCGGAGCAGCGGCGACCGATGCCGTCGTCACGGCCTCCGTACCGGCCAAAACGGAAACGAAAGTGGCTTCGCTCGATCAGGGCAAGCCGGCGGAATACAAGGCTCCGGTCGCCAAGGAGAGCGTTTCGGACGTCGCTATCAAGACCGATATCGACCAGGAGTCTCCGAAGTCGACGGGCATCAGCAAATATCGCTGGCCGGTCCGCGGCGCGGTGGTTGCCGCCTATGGCGCCAATGTCGACGGCAACCGCAATGACGGTATCAATATTTCGGTGCCCGAAGGCACGCCGATCAAGGCGGCAGAGAACGGCGTGGTCATCTATTCCGGCAGCAGCCTCAAGGAACTGGGCAATGCCGTCCTGGTCCGCCACGATGACGGCACCGTCACGGTCTATGGCAACGCCTCGCAGCTCAAGGTTCAGCGCGGCGAGAAGGTCCAGCGCGGCCAGACGCTTGCCGCCTCCGGCATGACCGGCAAGGCGAGCCAGCCGCAGGTGCACTTCGAGGTTCGCAAGAATGCGACCCCGGTTAACCCGGCGACTTTCCTCGAATAGTCTTCATCGGGCGCCCTGCGCGCCCGATCATGCCGTCTCGTCCAGTTGACGGCGCAGACGGCCAGCCAGATCCTGAATGAATTGCCAGGCGACGCGGCCGGATCTCGATCCCCGCGTCGTCGCCCATTCGAGGGCGCCGGCATGCAGCGATGCCGGTTCGACGGGCAGATGGAAATAGCGCGCATAGCCGTCGACCATGGCCAGATAGTCGTCCTGGCTGCACTTGTAGAAGCCGAGCCATAGCCCGAAGCGATCCGAGAGCGAGACCTTTTCCTCGACCGCCTCCGAAGGATTGATGGCAGTCGACTGTTCGTTTTCCATCATGTCGCGCGGCAGAAGGTGTCGGCGGTTCGAGGTCGCATAGAGTACGACGTTTGCCGGGCGGCCCTCCACTCCGCCGTCAAGAACGGCCTTCAGCGACTTGTAGGACGTATCGTCGTGATCGAAGGAAAGGTCGTCGCAGAAAACGATCACCGGCATCGGGGCTTGCCGCAGGATGTCCATCAGCGCGGGGAGGGACGCGATGTCCTCACGATGCACCTCAACGAGCTTGAGGCCGCCGCCGCTGTCGCGCGCCACCTTCGCATGTACCGCCTTGACCAGCGATGACTTGCCCATGCCGCGTGCGCCCCAGAGGAGCACGTTGTTCGCGGGAAAACCCTCTGCGAAGCGAAGCGTGTTGTCGAAGAGGATGTCGCGGACATGATCGACACCGGTGATCAACGAGAGATCGATGCGATTCGGTTTGGTGACCGGTTGCAAATGGCGGGTAACGGGGACCCAGACGAAGCATTCTGCTTCGTTCCAGTCGTTCTCCGCCGGCGCCGGCCCGGCGATCCGGTCGAGCGCTGCCGAAAGCCTCTGCACTTCATTGATCAGAATGTCGAGCTTGCTTTCGCGCATCATTATATCTCCGGGCATAC
This sequence comes from Sinorhizobium fredii, assembly GCF_002944405.1. Lineage (NCBI taxonomy): Bacteria > Pseudomonadati > Pseudomonadota > Alphaproteobacteria > Hyphomicrobiales > Rhizobiaceae > Ensifer > Ensifer fredii. The sequence goes on from NZ_CP024307.1 coordinate 1,673,583, forward strand.
TGGTCTGCGGGCTTGGCTCACGCTCCTGGCGAAAGATGCGGGGTCCGGTGCAGTTGCTTGATCTATCCGGCCGTTTCTCCGCCGGCGGTATGATTTTGTCGGTAGCACGGCGGTTTGCGCTGGAAAAGCCCGGCTCTCCGCCCTCAAGGGGTTCTCCTGTTGCGGAAATTATGTCAGAGGCAGGAGCAACGGAGAAGGGTGCCGACATTTGTGTCGTGGGATTGCTTCCCTATATTCCCGTCGGATTTCGCGCGGGCAAAGTAACCGCGTGGGTTGAACTCAAGGAGTGATCGATGTTCATTACCGAAGCTTTTGCGCAGACTGCCGCGCCCGCCGCCGGCGGGGCCGACATTTTGATGTCCATCCTGCCGTTCATCCTGATCTTCGTCGTCATGTACTTCCTGATCATTCGCCCGCAACGTGCGCAGATGAAGCGTCGCGAAGAGCTGTTGAAGAACATCCGCCGCGGCGATCAGATCGTTACCGGCGGCGGTATCATCGGCAAGGTGACGAAGGTTATCGACGATGCGGAACTCGAGGTCGAAATCGCCGAGGGAATCAAGGTCCGCGTCGCCCGCAGCGGCGTGTCCGAAGTCCGCGTGAAGGGTGAGCCCGTCAAGGAATAACCTCACCTGCCACGGCCGGCCGGGTCTGGCGATGGAGCATTTCAAGGCATGCCCAACTTCTCGCCGCTGAAGAACACCTTGATCTGGCTGGTCGTCCTGGCCGGTTTTGCCTTTGCTCTGCCGAACATCGTTCCGAGGGAGCAGCTTGCCGGATGGCCGGCATGGCTGCCGCATCGGCAGGTGCCGCTCGGCCTCGACCTCAAGGGCGGCTCCGATATCGTTCTGAAGGTTGATCGCGACAGCATCGTCGCGGACCGCCTGCAAGCCACGATCCAGGCCATCGCCCAAGCGCTGAGAGGCGCCGAAATCGGCTATACCGGCCTTTCCGGCAGCGGTCAGGAAATTCAGTTTCGGCTGCGCGATACGTCGCAGTTAGCGGCAGCCCGAGAGGCCCTCAATACACTCACCGCGCCGGTTGAGGCACCGGACCGGGCTGGCAATCCGATCCGGGAATTGGTCGTCGACGAGACGACGGCGCAGGAGCCGGTTCGGCTTCGCCTGACCAACGAGGGCATCGATTTCCGGCTCTCCGCGGCGCTCGCCCAGTCGATCGAGGCGGTGCGTCGCCGCGTCGGACAAGTGGTGGCTGCGGAACCGGTGATCCAGCGCCGCGGCAGCGATCGCTTGAGCATCCAGATACCCGGCTTGGAGGATCCGCAACGGCTCAAGGATCTCCTCAGCCAGCGGGGCAGCGTTGCTTTCCGGTGGCTCGACCCATCGATACCGGCGCAGCAGGCCCTCGACACACGGCCGCCTGCCGCGTCGGAGGTGCTCTATTCGCTGGATGACCCGCCGGTGCCCTATCTGGTCGAAAGGCAGGCCTTCGCCTCCGCTGAGGACTTTGACGATGCGCAGCCCGGGACTGATCCTCAGACCGGCGAACCCGTGGTTGATATCAAGCTGACGGCTGAAGCGTCCACGCGGCTCGCAACGCTGTCGCAAGCTGCGTCGAACCGGCAATTCGCCATCGTGCTCGACGGACAGGTGGTCTCGACACCGGCGCTTGGGGACGTCATCGAAGGCGATATGGTCCGGCTCTCCGGCGACTTGTCGGAGGAGGGCGCGGAGAATTTCGCCGCTCTGCTGCGAGCCGGGCCGCTTCCCGCCTCACTGACGGTCATCGAAGAGCGCACGGTCGGTCCGGAAGTTGGCACGGACGCGATCGCCAACGGCTTAACGGCCGGGTTGGTCGCGGCAGCCGCGGTCGCCGCCTGCATGATCGGGTTCTACGGTTTCTTCGGCCTTGTCGCCGTGGTCGCTGTGATCGTCAACGTCGTGCTCATCATCGCGGTAATCTCCCTTCTCGGAATTACGCTGACCCTGCCGGGGATCGCCGGGATCGTTCTCACGATCGGGGTGGCGGTCGATTCGAATGTTCTCATCTACGAGCGGCTGCGAGAGGAGGTGCGCAACAGCAGTGAGCCGTTGCGCAAGGCCCTCGACAACGGCTTTTCGCGCGTGTTGAGGAGCATAATCGATGCGAACCTGACGATGCTGATTGCGGGCGTCATCCTTTTCCTGCTTGGCACCGGGGCGATCAGCGGGTTTGCGACGACGCTCGCCATAGGCAGCGTCACGACCATCCTGACGGCGCATAGCCTGACCCGCCGGCTCATCCGCGGATGGTATCGCCGCCGCCGGCCGAAACATCTGCCAAGGGGTATCCGCACAGGCTTCTTTGCCGAGGCCGATATCCGCTTCATGGCCCTCCGCAATCCGGTGTTCATCCTGATGGCGTCGCTCTCGCTTGCTTCGCTCGTCCTGCTGGTGAGCCTCGGGCTCAACATGGGGGCCGACTTCAAGGGTGGTTCTCTTCTGGAGCTCCGGTCAAAGCAAGGCACAGCCGACGTCGCCGACGTCCGCGCCCGCCTCGACGAATTGAACCTCGGCGAGGTCCAGATTCAGGGGCTTGGCTCGGCGCGGGATATCCTGCTGCGCATCCCATCGCAGGAGGCAGGCGACAACGCCGATCAGACCGCAATGGGATTGGTCCGCGCCGAGCTCGAAGGTGACTACAGCTTCCGCCGTGTCGAGGTCGTCGGCCCGGCGGTGTCCGGAGAACTGACGCGCGCCGGTACGCTCGCAGTCGCGGCGGCGATACTCGCCATCATCCTCTATGTCTGGTTGCGCTTCGATTGGAAGTTTGCTGCCGGTGCCGTCATCACCACGCTTCACGACGTGCTGTTGACCGTGGGCTTCCTGGTCTTGACCGGCATCGAATTCAATCTCGCGAGCCTCGCAGCGCTTCTGACCATCGTCTGCTACTCGCTGAACGACACGATGGTGATCTACGACCGCGTCCGGGAGAACCTGGCGCGCTATCGGCGGATGCCGCTTTCCGTCTTGATCGACGCATCGATCAACCAGACCCTGTCGCGTACCATCCTCACGGCGACGACGACGGCGCTTGCCCTCGTTGCGCTTTACCTGTTCGGCGGGAGCCGCCTCGTGCAATCCTTCAGCGCGACGCTCCTCTTCGGGGTGGTTATCGGGACGGTTTCGTCGATCTATATCGCCGGGCCGGTGCTCATTCTCTTCAACCGTCGAAACAATCGTCTCGGCGGCGAGTTGGGAGGACGCGGGACGACGCCGGGTACGGCAACGGGGGCGGCCTGATGGCAAAAGGTATCGAAATGCGCGAAGCGCACTTTCCGGGACGCGCGCCTATCGACGCCTACGGCAATGGCGGCTTCCGCTTCGCCGACATGTCGCACCGCGGCTCGGTGCTGCTGCTGCCCTCCGGCGTCTATGCCTGGGACGTCGCCGAGGGGGATCCGCTGGCGATCGAGAAATTCCGGCGCGTTCTTGGCGAGGCTCACGCGATCGAAGTCCTGCTCGTCGGGACCGGCCGCGACATCAGACCCTTGCCGGCGGATCTGAAGGCAACATTGAAGGCCGCCGATATTTCGTCCGATCCGATGAATACCGGCGCGGCGGTTCGCACCTACAATGTCATGCTGGCAGAATCGCGCGCCGTCGCTGCAGCCCTGATTGCGGTGTGATCGAGCCGAAGGAATCGCAGCGTGCAAATGCCAGATCCCCAGATACTCGCGACACTGCGGGACACCGATCGCGACCGCTATCTCGCATGCCTGCTCGCCTCGCCGGAAAAGCGGCACTCGCTTGCCTGCCTCTACGCCTTCAACGCCGAGATCGCCCGCATCCGCGACCTGGTACACGAGCCGCTTCCCGGCGAAATTCGGCTGCAATGGTGGCGTGACCTGCTGGAGAACCATTCGGGGGGCGAGGGCCACCCGCTAGCCGAGGCGCTGCTTGCCTCAATTGCCGAGCATCGTCTGCCCGTTGCCGTTCTGCAGAACATGATCGATGCGCGCATTTTCGACCTCTACGACGACCCGATGGAGGACACGACGGCGCTGGAGGGCTATGCGGGCGAAACGGCGTCCGCACTCATTCAACTGGCTTCGCTCACTCTCGACCCGGCGAACGCCGGAATGTCCGCAGAGGCTGCCGGGCACGCCGGCGTTGCGCAGACGATCGCCGGCCTTTTGTTGCTCCTGCCGGTCCATTGCCGGCGCGGCCAGGTCTATTTTCCCGCCGACCTCCTGCGGGCGACCGGTCTCGACCGGGAGATGCTGCTGGACGGGCGCGACGAGGTCGCGATCGGCAGGGCCGTTCGCGCATTCTGCGGGCTCGGCCGCGATCATCTCGCCAAGGCGCGCAAGAGTTTGGGTTCGATCTCTCCGCAGAATTTCTCGGCCTTCGTTCCCGTTGCTCTTGCCGAGCCGGTGTTCGAGCGCGCCGAGGCCGCCGGAGCCCGGATCCTGCGGTATTCGATCCAGCCGCCCCAGTGGCAACGGCAATGGCGGATGTGGCGCGCGAGCCGACGCCGGCGTTTTTGACGAATGTCCCCGTTCAAGCTGGCGCAAGCCTCGAGCGATAAGAACGGGCCTTACCTATTCCTGTCGTCCGAAGGGGACGGATGATGCTCTGGTTCATACTCATCGCTGTGGTTGCGTTCGTTGCCGCCTTTTATGCCTGGATGAACGCGCGCGCCGAGCGCGACGCCAGCAATCCCGATACCGGCTCGGCCATGGTCGAGTTTGGTCGTGCCTTTCCGGACGAGGCAATCCGCGCGCTGCATGCGACCATCGACGGCAAGGCTATTTTTCTTCGTCTGCACGACGGCAAGGCGGGATTCATCCAGTCGCACGGCACGCACTATGTATGCCATGTGATTCATCCCGGTAAGCTGCGGGTAAACAGCTCGGAAAGCGGGCAGGGGCTCATCGTCCATTTCCCGGATTTCGCTTATCTGGATAACAGCTTCGAGTTTCGGACCGCTGCAGAGGCGGCCGAGGTCTCCCTCTGGCTGCTCGGTAGCTTCAATCCGAAATCCGAATTCGCGGAGCCACCGGCCGAAAGCAAGGCGGCGGCGCAGACGATCGACTGAACGCTTATGCGGCTTCGTGATGAAGCCACTCGGCGCAGTCCTTCAGCGCTCGTGCCGCAGTCGCGTGCTTCTTGGCCAGTGCCTTTTCCTTGCCGCGGAAGCGTTTGGCACCTTCGGGCCGCAAAAGCGCACCCGGCTCCAGCGGCGGAAACAGGCCGAAATTGATGTTCATCGGCTGGAACGAGCGCTTGCCCGGCTCGTCTTCGGAAACGATGTGCCCGCCGGTAATGTGATTGAGGAGCGCGCCAAAGGCCGTCGTGTCCGGCGGCAGCGACAGCGCTTCGTCCTTGCGCTCGGTAGCGGCGAACCGTCCGGCGAGAAGCCCGATGCTGGCGCTTTCTACATAGCCCTCACAGCCGGTGATCTGGCCGGCAAAGCGCAGGCCGGGACGGGATTTCAGCGTCAGCGAACGGTCGAGCAGGACCGGCGAGTTGATGTAGGTGTTGCGGTGCAAGCCGCCGAGCCTTGCGAATTCGGCGTTCTCCAGGCCCGGAATCATCCGGAACACCTCCGTCTGGGCGCCGTATTTCAGTTTGGTCTGGAAGCCCACCATGTTGTAGAGCGTGCCCAGCGCATTGTCCTGGCGCAGCTGCACGACGGCGTAGGGCTTGACCGAGGGATTGTGGGTATTGGTGAGCCCCATGGGCTTCATCGGGCCGTGGCGAAGGGTCTCACGGCCGCGTTCCGCCATCACCTCGATCGGCAGGCAGCCGTCGAAATAGGGCGTGCCTTCCCATTCCTTGAAGCCGGTCTTGTCGCTGGCGATCAGCGCATCGACGAAGGCGTTGTACTCAGCCTCGGTCATCGGGCAGTTGATATAGTCCTTGCCCGTGCCGCCGGGGCCGACTTTGTCGTAGCGCGACTGGTGCCAGCAAATATCCATGTCGATGGTCTCGGTGTAGACGATCGGCGCTATGGCATCGAAGAAGGCAAGCGCGTCGGCGCCGGTTTCGCGGCGGATCGCCTCGGCGAGGCCGGGAGCGGTGAGCGGACCGGTGGCGACGATCGCAAGGTCCCATTCCCTCGGCGGCAGATCGCTGATTTCCTCGCGAACCACCGAGATCAGCGGGTGGCTGTGGATATGGTCACTGACGGCCCGAGAGAAGCCCTCCCGGTCGACAGCAAGTGCGCCGCCGGCCGGCACCTGGTTGCGATCGGCAGCCTGCATGATCAGCGAGCCGGCGAGGCGCATCTCCGCGTGCAGCACGCCAACCGCATTGCTCGTCGCATCGTCGGAACGGAAGGAATTGGAGCAGACGAGTTCGGCGAGGCCGTCGGTCTTGTGAGCCTCCGTGCCGCGCACGCCGCGCATCTCGTGCAGAATGACCGGCACGCCGGCCTCGGCGATCTGCCAGGCGGCTTCCGAGCCGGCAAGCCCTCCGCCGATGACATGAATGGGCGAATAAGGAGAGGTGGTCCTGTTCATGCGCGGCTTCCTAGCATAGCCCTTCCGCGCTTCCAACAAAAACGGCGCCCGCGGGCGCCGTCTTTCAAGTTTCAGGCTTCGTTCCGATTAACGGAAGGAGCGGGCCGCAATGTTGCGGATGTCGTAGCGGGTGATGCCGATATCGCTCAGGGCGTGGTTCGACAGGCCGCCGAGTTCGGCGACAGTGCGGCGGTAGTTGATCCAGCTCTTTGCAAGACGAATGGGGTTCATGGTCGTTTCCTCAGATCGATTGGGCGCGACAGTGATTTGTCTGCGTCGTTGAGGTTCTTATACGCTTGTCCAATTGGCAGGTGGAGTGCAAAGAAAATGCATCTGCTATGCATTTGTGCACTGCGTCGATGATTTGCTGTGCATGGAAAGGGCGGAGCCCGAAAATGCAGCACGCGGCTACTCCCATCGCGCCAGCGGTAGCGCGTTGTTTTGCCGCGGTTTTCGCGGACAGTGTCGACGCGCGGGCTGGCTCACCAAGGCTCCCATGGCAGCAATTATGCGACGCGAAATGGTGCACCGAACGGACGGACTAAACCGCCTCTACCGAAAGCCCGGTGTCATGCACCGATCAGGCAACGAAAAACGCCCTCCGGCAGGGCCGGAGGGCGTTACGAAAACAGCAGCAGTCTGTGACTTACTTGACAGCCTTGCGAGCAACGTAGGGGATGTCGGCGCGGCCGATGCCGAGGTCGTTCAGCTCACGGTCGCTCATGCGGCCGAGCTCGTTGCAGGTCTGACGATACTTGCGCCAATTGTTGAAAGAACGTGCGAGGTTCATGATCCTATTCCTTTCAGGGTCGTTCGCCAGCGCTCTATCTCTCTTGCTGGCCATCATCTTATGGGCAGGAATATAATCGATTTGTGCTCGGAAAACAGAGACGATGCTGCATCGCACCCATGCAGCTTTTGCAATCCTCTGTCGGCCGTTAATCCAGTCTTAATTTATGGTGCTGTCGAGTGTGCCTGGAATCGCCTCAGGTGGGGAGGCGAAGCTCGAAAGGCTGCTCGAACCATGCAAAAACAACGCCCGCTGGGGGAGGAGATCCAGCGGGCGTTGCCTGTTCTGATTGGCAACTGGGAGGAGGAGGTTGCCAATCCGTATCGGGAGCGCTGGGAGGAGGAGTGCGCTGCCCGATCGATGATCTGAAGATAGGCGTGAACCCCTAATTTGTATAGGGACACTGCGGAATGGCACATATGCGCGCGATGCATGGCTGCGACAGCCGCTTGGCGGAAATGCTTCAATTTCGTGCAAACACGCTCAGATTAACTTCACAAGCGTGATGGATCTTCTCGCAGGTGCGAAGAACAAAAAACGCCCGCTGGGGGAGGAGATCCGGCGGGCGTTCTAAAGTCGATTGGCAACCGGGAGGAGGAGGAGTGTTGCCAATCCTATCGAAACAGCGTTGGGAGGAGGAGTACGCTGCTTCGAATTCCGTCGAGCTTCGGCTCGGGTCGTTCCGGAAGTCCGGGCGGGAGACCAACCGCGGGCGGCTTTGGTTCGTCACCACCGGCCTTTTCATGTCTTCAACATAGCGCAGCTGGGAGCATTTTGTGCAGTGCAATATCGGTATGGAAGATGTGCATCCTGCGCAAATCGTCCATTGCGGTCGAATTGATCGGGCCGGTGGCGGGGGTGCTACGGTCGTTGTGCTGGTGGGGATGTCACGTTGGTGCCCGGTGAGGGACTCGAACCCCCATGCTCTCGCGCTTGGACCTAAACCAAGTGTGTCTACCAATTCCACCAACCGGGCAACGGAGGTGCTTGCGAAGCCTGTAGAACAATGACGGGCATTTTGGCAAGCCTTGCGTGGAGGCGAGCAGGCGCCGGTGCTGACTTGGCCCCTCATGTCGCGCGGTCGGCACGGCACCGGAAATGCTTGCCATTCGTCTGCCATCGGGTGTATTTGGCGCCCGTGACACACAGCGCAATGTGCCATGACTTGGTGACGCGCCTGTCGAAAGCGACGGGTCGTTGCGGCTAACTGAATGGTTCACTGGCGTCTGGTCGACCGACATCTCCGTGGCGTGGTTTGATCCGGCGCAGCAGGTCGAGACTGAGTCTAGTCTTACCAACTGCACAGGGACAATGTCGCGGCCACATGTCGGTATTCGACGGTAGCGAAGGTGGCAAAGTGCCATTTTGCTTGCAAAACGGTTGCGGAATTGCGTAAAGCCACTCCCGGCAAATGGATCGGCTCACGTGCTCGCCGGAACTTATCTAGGCAACAGCACGGTCAACGTGAAGTGAAGGTTTGAACATGCAGGTTATCGAAACGCTCGCTCAAGGGCTGAAGCGCGAACTCAAGGTCGTTATTCCGGCCGATGAAATGGAAACTCGGATGAACGAGCGTCTGGCCGAGGTGAAGGACCGGGTCCGCATCAACGGCTTCCGCCCCGGCAAGGTGCCGGTTGCGCATCTGAAGAAGGTCTACGGCAAGTCGATCATGGCCGATCTCGTCAACGAGATCGTCCGCGAGAAGCCGACCGAAATCCTGACGAGCCGCGGTGAAAAGTCGGCCACGCAGCCGGAAGTCGCCATGACCGAGGACGAGGCCGAAGCCGACAAGATCCTCAAGGCCGAGGCCGATTTTGAATTCACGCTCGCTTACGAGATCATCCCGGCGATCGAACTCAAGGATTCGAGCGGCATCAAGGTGACCCGCGAAGTCGTCGAGATCGGCGACGACGAGGTCAACGAGCAGATCCTGCGCATTGCCGAAAGCGCCCGCAGCTATGAATCGAAGAAGGGCAAGGCCGCCAACGGCGACCGCGTCACCATCGATTATCTCGGCAAGGTCGACGGCGTCGCCTTTGATGGCGGCAAGGACGAGGACGCCGAACTGGTTCTCGGCTCCAACCGCTTCATCCCCGGCTTCGAAGAACAGCTCGTCGGCGTCAAGGCGGGCGACGAGAAGACGATCACCGTCACCTTCCCGGCAGACTATCCGGCTGCCAATCTTGCGGGCAAGGAAGCAACCTTCGACATCACCGTCAAGGATGTCGCCGGTGCCGCGCCGATCGAGATCAATGACGAACTGGCAACGAAGCTCGGCCTCGAATCGGTCGACAAGCTGAAGGAAATCGTGCGCGGCCAGATCGAAGGCCAATACGGCTCGGTTACCCGCCAGAAGGTCAAGCGTCAGCTGCTCGACCAGCTGGACGAGCTCTACCAGTTCGAGACCCCCGAACGCCTCGTCAACGCCGAATTCGACAACATCTGGCGCCAGATCAACACCGACCTCGAGCAGGCCGGCAAGACCTTCGCCGATGAGGACACGACGGAAGAGGAGGCGCGCGCCGAATACCGCAAGCTCGCCGAGCGCCGCGTTCGTCTCGGCCTCGTTCTTTCCGAAATCGGCGAGAAGGCCGGCGTCCAGGTGAGCGACGACGAAATGCAGCGCTCGCTGTTTGAGCAGCTCCGTCAGTTCCCCGGCCAGGAGAAGCAGATCCTCGACTACTTCAAGAACACCCCCGGTGCCGCCGCTTCGCTGCGCGCGCCGCTCTTCGAAGAGAAGGTCGTCGATCACCTGCTTTCGGAAGTCTCGGTAACCGACAAGACGGTTTCCAAGGAAGCCCTGATGGCCGAGGACGAATCCGAAGACAAGCCGGCAAAGAAGGCGCCCGCCAAGAAGAAGGCCGCTGCCAAGGCCGAAGCTGCCGAAGGCGAAGAAGCCGCGGCTCCGAAGAAAAAGGCTCCGGCCAAGAAGAAGGCCGCCGACGAAGGCGCCGAGTAATTAGCATCGTCCAGAATAGTTAAAGGCCGCCTTCGGGCGGCCTTTTCGTTTGCGCCGAGAAAGCCGCCGAAACCGGCGACATGAATTGCAGAGGCGGGGGGACCTACACTGCTTTGATCTCGCCCATGCGGTTCCAGGCGTCGAGCCCGGCAATCTTGTAGGCCTCCGCAAGGGTCGGATAGTTGAAGGTGTTTTCGACGAAATATTCGACCGTGCCCTTCAGGTTCAGAACCGCCTGGCCGATATGCACGAGTTCGGTGGCGCCTTCGCCGATGATATGCACGCCGAGCAGGCGCCGGGTCTTCAGCGAGAAGATCATTTTCAAGAGGCCCGCATCGAGCCCCATGATGTGGCCGCGCGAGGTCTCACGGAACCGTGCAATGCCGCATTCGTAGGGGATGCCGCGTTCCTTCACTTCCTCTTCGGAAAGGCCGCAGGTGGAGATTTCCGGCACTGCATAGATGCCGTAGGGGAAGTATTTCTGCGGCTCTTTGGCGATCGCGCCGACGGCAACGCGCGCTGCGACACGGCCCTGTTCCATGGAGGTCGAGGCGAGACTTGGAAAGCCGACCACGTCGCCTGCCGCATAGATGTTCGGAACCGCGGTCTGGAATGTTTCCGGATTGACCTTCAGGCGCCCGCGGCTGTCCGCCTCGAGACCGGCGGCCGGGAGATTGAGCGCATCGGTCGCTCCCATGCGGCCGGCGGCAAACAGTACCATTTCCGTTGTGATCTTGCGGCCATTGTCGAGGGTAAGCATGACCTTACCATCGTCGAGACGCTCCACCTTCTCAGCTTTCTGGCCGAGATTGAGTTTCATGTTGCGGTCCCGAAGCTGGTAGGTGAAATCTTCGACGATCTCCTTGTCGATGAAGTCGAGCATGGTCGACTTGGGGTCGATCACCGTCACCTGCGTGTCGAGCGCACTGAAGATCGTGGCATATTCGATGCCGACGACGCCGGCGCCGATGACGACGAGAGAACGCGGCAGGTCCTGGATCTCGAGCAACTCGTCGCTGTCGACGACGGTCTTGCCGTCAAAGGGAATATAGTCCGGCCGAAAGGGCTTCGTGCCGACGGCAAGCAGGATGCTGGTACCGGCAACATGCATGCTCTCGCCGTCGTCCTTGACGATTTCGAGCGTCGTCGGATCGACGAAGCTCGCCTTTCCGCGGATGTGATGGACGCGGTTGCGCGCGAATTGATGCTCCAGCACCTCGACTTCGTGGTTGAGCGTGATGATCAGGCGCTGGCGCAGATCCTCGGCGCTGATCTCCTGCTTCACCCGATAGGAGCGGCCGTAGAAGCCGCGCTCGCGCCAGCCGGAGAGGTTGAGCGCCGTCTCGCGCAGCGTCTTGGACGGAATTGTTCCGGTGTGCACCGAGACGCCCCCGACCCGCTTGCCCTGCTCGATGACGAGCACTTTCCTGCCGAGCTTGGCCGCCTGAATTGCGCCTCTGCGTCCGGCCGGACCGCTGCCGACGACGATAAGATCGAACTGGTTCATGAGCGCTTCCCCTGAGCCAAGCGAGAATCGTTTTTGCAACGCGGCAAACTCGCGCGTGAACATCTATATCGTCAATGGCACGCTTTGATGAAGTGGCAATGCCGCAACGATCTGTCCTGGATGCGTCCGATCGCAAATATCGCTATGCTTCGCACATTCGGCGGAGAGGGAGGACGGACAGGCATGGCGCTCGAGTGGATGAATGGTCCAGCTTCACAGACAGCGCAAGGCAATGGCGATGCGCCGGCGCTCGAAGCACCGCCGTGCAATCGGCCGGGGGTCGTGGCCGCCGCCGTCTATCAGAACGGCCGACGCGTTCGAGACATCGAAATCGAAGAGGCCGGAGAGTGGCGAAATCGCGAGAACGTCGTCGTTTGGATCGGCCTGCACGAACCGGACAAGCAATTGCTGCGGCAGGTGCAGAAACAATTTGATCTGCATGATCTGGCGATCGAGGACGCCGGCAAGGCGCACCAGCGGCCGAAGCTGGAAATCTACGGCGATGCGATCTTCGTCGTGGCGCGCACGGCCCATATGGTCGAGGACGAGATCGCCTTCGGGGAGACGCATCTGTTCGTCGGGCGGGGCTACGTCGTTTCCGTTCGTCACGGCGCCTCGACGTCCTATATGGCGGTGCGGCAGCGCTGCGAGTCTTCCCCGGCAGCGCTGGCCCATGGCGAGAACTACATCCTCTATTCGATCCTCGACTTCATCGTCGACAACTACATGCCGGTCGTCGAGACGATTCACGGCGAGGTGGAGGAACTGGAGGACCGCCTGCTGCGCTCGCGGTTGGACAAGACACATATCGAACGGCTCTATCTGATGCGGCGCAATCTGCTCAAGCTGCGCAATGCCGTCGTTCCGCTGGTCGACGTCTGCCGCCGGCACGAGCATCTCGAACTGCCGGGCATGGACGCGGCGATGCAGCCGCTCTTCCGAGACGTCACCGATCATGTTCGCCGCGTCCAGGAGGACATAGACGCGCTTCGCGAGGTGCTGGCCTTCACCTTCGAAGCAAGCCTGATGATCGGCCAGTCCGAGCAGACGGAAATCTCCCGCAAGCTTGCCTCCTGGGCGGCGATCCTGGCGGTTCCGACCGCAATCGCTGGGATCTACGGCATGAACTTCGAGGACATGCCTGAACTCCGGTTCCGCTATGGCTACTTCATCGTACTGGCGGTGATCTTCGGACTCTGCGCGACGCTCTATCGGTTCTTCCGGCGGGCGCGCTGGCTTTAAGCAGCCCCTTGGCCTAAAACAGCCGCAGCCCTTTCATGCTGACATGTCCGTCCTTGCCGATGATCACGTGGTCGTGGACGGTGATGCCGAGCGGCTTTGCCGCCTCGGCGATCAGCTTCGTCATCTCGATATCGGCGCGCGACGGCGTCGGATCGCCGGACGGGTGGTTGTGCACCAGAATCAAGGCGGTCGCGGAAAGCTCCAGCGCGCGCTTGACGACCTCGCGCGGATAGACGGGGGTATGGTCGATCGTCCCCTGCTGCTGCACCTCGTCGGCAATCAGCGTGTTGCGCTTGTCGAGAAAGAGGATGCGGAACTGTTCCTTCGTCTCGTGCGCCATCGCGGCATGACAATAGTCGATCACCCCGCTCCAGGAAGACAGGACCTGCTTGTTGCGCAACTCGCTCTTCAGCGTCCGTTGCGCCGCGGTGGCGATGAGCTTGAGGTCGAGAGCAACGGATTCGCCGACGCCCTTGACCTCCTGCAACAGGTGCTGAGGTGCGCCGAACACGCCGGCGAGCGTGCCGAAGCGGGCGAGGAGGTCCTTGGCGATCGGTTTCGTGTCGCGGCGGGGAATAAGGCGGAACAGAATGAGTTCGAGGATCTCGTAGTCGGCGAGTGCCGAATTGCCCTGTTCGCGGTAGCGTGCCCTCAGACGATCGCGGTGGCCGTGATAATGCGCCTCGGCAGTGCCGCCAAGCGTCGAAATCTTGTCCAATTTCCGCGCCTTCTGCGGCGCGAAAAACTGCCGCTCGTCGGCGGTCTCTTCTTCGTCCGGTTCGGGAAAAGGAGGCGGCTTCGTCACGCGGTCCCCAGTGCGCGGACGCCTGGCATGAAAAGGCCGGCCGGCGAAAGCGTGAACACTTCGCAGCCATTCGCCGTAACACCGACGGTGTGCTCGTACTGCGCCGAAAGCGACCGATCGCGCGTCACGGCGGTCCAGCCGTCGGAGAGCACCTTCACATGCGGCCGGCCGAGATTGATCATCGGCTCGATGGTGAAAATCATGCCCTCCCTAAGTTCCGGCCCTTCGCTGGCATTGCCGTAGTGGAGGATGTTCGGAGCATCGTGGAACAGCCGGCCGACGCCGTGGCCGCAGAAGTCCCTGACGACAGAGCAGCGCTCCGATTCCGCATAGGTCTGGATGGCCTCGCCGATCGCTCCGGTGCGGGCGCCGGGCCGCACCGCCGCTATGCCGCGCATCAGGCATTCATGCGTGACTTCGAGCAGCCGTTCGGCGGCGCGCTTGATCTCTCCGACCGGGTACATTCGACTGGAGTCGCCGTGCCAGCCATCGACGACATAGGTGACATCGATGTTGACGATATCGCCTTCGCGCAGCGGCTTGTCGTTCGGTATCCCATGGCAGACGACGTGGTTGATCGACGTACAGGACGACTTGGTATAGCCGCGATAGTTCAAGGTCGCGGGCAGGGCGCCGTGGTCCAAGCCGAACTCGTAGACGAAACGGTCGATCTCTTCCGTCGTCACGCCCGGCCGCACCCTTGACGCTAATTCATCCAGACAGCGTGCCGTCACCTGACAGGCCTTGCGCATGCCTTCGAATCCGTCCGGGCCGTAGAGACGAATGACGCCCGTATTCTTGTAGGGGGCAGCGCCGGCCTCGATGTAAGTTACCATTCCAAGACTTTCGATGTTTCAGGCGGTTTTCTTAAATCAGCATGGACCGGTTCGTCCACTATCATCGCTCCGGCCGGCACGATCTCGAAGGGCGACACGGAGCATCGGATCGCATAGGCTTCGACGCCGCGTTGAGCCGCCCGTTCGAATGCGCGAGCATAAACCGGATCGAGGTCGCGGCATATCCGCAAGACGCCGCAGTCGTTTCTTTGAACAAGATAGAGCATGATCGCCCGGTGTCCCGCCTCGACCATGTCGCCCAGCTCTTCGAGGTGTTTGGCGCCGCGCTCGGTCGGGCTGTCCGGAAACTCCGCCAGGGCCGCGGCGCGGCTGAAGTGGACATTCTTCACCTCGACATAGGCAAGACCTTTCACCGGATCGCTGAGCAGAATGTCGATTCTTGAATTGCGCCCATATCTCTGCTCGCGGCGGAGCGTTTCATAGGTGTGAAGGTCGCTGACCAATCCGGCAGCGATCGCCTCCTCGGCGAGCCGGTTTGGCAGGCCGGTATTGATGCCCACCAGCGTGCCGTCCGCCTCGACGATCTCCAGCATGTGGCGATATTTGCGCGTCGGAGAGTCGTGCTCAGACAGCCAGATCGCCGATCCCGGCGCCGTCAGCCCGCGCATCGAGCCTGTATTCGGGCAAGAGCCTGTGATCCGCGTGCCGTCGGCAAGATCTGCATCGAAGAGAAAGCGCTTGTAGCGCTGCAAGAGCGTTGCCTGAACGAGCGGACGGGAAAACTTCACGATGCTTTCCGCGTCTCAGGCACGTACGCGCACGAAGGATCCCGGCGCCTCTTCGATGGAGTTGAGGGGCCCTCCGGGCTTGCGGGCCGGAACGCGCCGCTTGTCGAGCCGTTCGACCCAGTCCTGCCAGTGCGGCCACCAGGAGCCTGGCGTTTCCTTGGCCTTGTCCATCCACTCTTCGAGATCGCCTTTTGGGGGGCCGCCGGTCCAGAACTGGTATTTGCTCTTGTCCGGCGGGTTGACGACGCCGGCGATGTGGCCCGAGCCGGACAGAACGAAGGTGACCTTGCCGCCGAAGGACGCGCTGCCGAGGAAGACCGACTTCGCCGGCGCGATGTGATCCTCCTTGGTCGCCAGGTTGTAGATCGGGATCTTCACGTCGCCGAGCGATACCTTGCGTCCGGCAAGCTCCATCTCGCCCTTGGCGAGCCTATTCTCGAGATAGCAATTGCGCAGATAGAAGGAGTGGTTGGCGGCGGGCATCCGCGTCGAATCGGAGTTCCAGTAGAGCAGGTCGAAGGGCAGGGGATCCTGGCCCTTGAGATAATTGTTTACGAAATAGGGCCAGATCAGCTCGGAAGCGCGAAGCATGTTGAATGCGGTCGCCATTTTCGAGCCTTCCAGATAGCCGGTCTTGCTCATATTGGCTTCGAGCTGCTCTATCTGTTCGTCGTCGACGAAGACCTTGAGGTCGCCCGCATAGGTGAAATCCACCTGAGTGGTGAAAAGCGTCGCCGAGCGGATCCGGTCGTCGCCTTCGGCGGCATGGAGCGCCAGCGTGGCGGCGAGCAGCGTGCCGCCGACGCAATAGCCGATCGCATTCACCTCGCGCTCGCCGGTTGCCTGTTCGATCGTATCGAGCGCAAAGCCGACGCCTTCGCGCGCATAGGCTCCCCAGTCCTTGCGGGCGTGGCGCTCGTCCGGATTGACCCAGGAGATGACGAAGACCGTATGACCCTGGTCCACCGCCCATTTGATGAAGGACTTCTGAGGGTTGAGATCGAGCACGTAGTATTTGTTGATCCAGGGCGGGCAGATCAGCAGCGGCCGCTTCAGCACCGTTTCGGTACTCGCTTCGTACTGGATGACCTGGCAGATATCGGATTGCGCAATCACCTTGCCGGGGGTGATCGCAATGTTCTCGCCGATGGCGAATTTGCTGGTATCCGTTTGCCTGAGCCGGAGCTCGCCGCGCCCGGCGGCAATGTCCTCGGCGAGCATCTGCATGCCCTTGACGAGATTCGCCCCGCTGGACGCCACCGTCTCTCTATAGAGTTGCGGATTGGTGGTGATGAAATTGCTTGGAGAAAGCGCGCTGGAGATCTGGCGGACATAGAAGGCGGCCTTGTGCCGGGTGTGGTCGTCGAGCCCCTCGGCCTCCTTGACCATGTTCTCCGCCCAGTCGGATGTCACGAAATAGGCCTGGCGAATGAAGTCGAAAAACGGGTTCTTCACCCAGTCCTCGTCGGCAAAACGCTTGTCGTTGCGTTGCAGCTTCTCCGATTCGGCGACATCTTCACCGGCCATCCGGTGCAATGTCCGCGACCAGATGTCGAAGAAGCTCCCCATCAGATGCGTCTGCGCCTCCAGCGTCCGTCGCGGATCGGAGAGCCAGTATTCGGAGACTTTGGAGAGCGTCTTGACCATGTCGGAGACGGGCTCGGCATAGGTGTCTTTTTTCTCGCCGGTCTCCCGCGGCGCCAGCCATGCGGACGCCGCCTTTCCCATCTGTTCGACGGCGCGGGCCAGGTTGATGGCCAGGTTCTGGGGGTCCTTGACGATATAGGGCTCGACCGATTTTGGGTCGAAGCCCACATAGCCGCCCTTGCCCGTGGTGTCCTCGGCCTTGTCTGATGTCACCCGGCGTCCTCCACAGCACGTTGTTTGTTTTGTATTTTTACATTCTGCCCGAAAATGATTACAAGGGCTAGCGCATCGTCGCACCCTAAAAAGCAGAGGTCATCGCCAGCATGCTCGTCGTCGCAAACCAGCGTTCGCTTTCCCGGATTTCCGGGTTGATTCTTGCAGGCATGCTTGCCGGATGCAATTCGACGGCGGATCTCGCCACCTATCCTTCGGTTTATGGGCAGAAGCCTGCCGCCATGCAGCAGATGACCGACGACGAGGCGGTCAACATGCAGGGGCGGCTGACGGCGCTTGCCGCCCAGCGCAGATCCGGCGCCATCTCCGAAGCGGAGTATCAGCGCCGTCTGAAGGAATTGCAGTTGCTGGCCGAACAGCACGGGCCCCAAGCGCTGAAACAGATCGAGAATTAGCACTTGCCTTTCTGGTGATTTGGCCGCAAAGCGTTGAATGGCCGCAATGACGGCCATTCACCCCGCGCATGTTGAGCGATTGCCGACGAGGCCCAAAAACGCGCGCCAAATGAGGTCTGGAGATGGAAGAGTTTCATAAAGTCCGGCGTTTGCCGCCCTATGTTTTCGAACAGGTCAACCGTTTGAAAGCAAGCGCGCGAGCCGCCGGTGCTGACATCATCGACCTCGGCATGGGCAATCCCGACCTTCCAACCCCGCAGTCGATCGTCGACAAGCTTTGCGAGGTGGTGCAGGACCCGCGCACCCATCGCTATTCCTCGTCCAAGGGTATTCCGGGGCTGCGTCGCGCCCAGGCGGCCTATTATGCCCGCCGTTTCGGTGTCAAGCTCAATCCCGAGACCCAGGTCGTCGCGACACTCGGCTCGAAGGAAGGCTTTGCCAACATGGCGCAGGCGATCACCGCGCCGGGCGACGTGGTCCTGTGTCCTAACCCCACCTATCCGATCCACGCTTTCGGCTTCCTGATGGCCGGCGGCGTCATCCGCTCGATCTCGGTGGAGCCGGACGAGAGCTTCTTCCCGCCGCTCGAGCGGGCCGTGAAGCACTCGATCCCGAAGCCTCTGGCGCTGATCCTCAATTATCCGTCCAACCCGACGGCCCAGGTCGCGACGCTCGATTTCTACAAGGACGTCATCGCATTTGCGAAGAAGCACGACATCATCGTGCTGTCGGACCTCGCCTATTCGGAAATCTATTTCGACGACGTGCCGCCGCCCTCAGTTCTGGAAGTGCCGGGCGCGATCGACGTGACGGTCGAATTCACCTCGATGTCGAAGACCTTTTCGATGCCCGGCTGGCGCATGGGCTTCGCCGTCGGCAACGAGCGGCTGATCGCGGCGCTGACGCGGGTCAAGTCCTATCTCGATTACGGCGCCTTCACGCCGATCCAGGTGGCCGCGACGCAGGCGCTGAACGGCGACGGCAGCGACATCGCCGAGGTCCGCAACATCTACAAGCGCCGCCGTGACGTGATGGTCGACAGCTTCGGCAAGGCCGGCTTCGAAGTGCCGCCGCCGCCGGCGACGATGTTTGCCTGGGCGAAGATCCCCGAAAAATTTCGTCATCTCGGCTCGCTTGAGTTTTCCAAACTGCTTGTCGAAAAGGCGGATGTCGCGGTCGCTCCGGGCATCGGCTTCGGCGAGCAGGGCGACGACTATGTGCGGCTGGCGCTCGTCGAAAACGAGCACCGCATCCGCCAGGCGGCGCGCAACATCAAGCGCTTCCTGTCGACGGCGGATGAGACGATGCACAATGTCGTCTCGCTGAATGCACACCGGTAACGGAGAAGCCGGCTTTCGCGCAAAACGGCCCCGCCAGCCCGGCGGGGCGCCTTCTACATGTTAGGAACTTGCTATGGCAGATGCCCTTAAAATCGGCATTGCGGGCTTGGGGACGGTCGGTGCCTCGCTCGTGCGGATTCTCCAGGAACGTCACGAGATGCTGGCAACGACGTGCGGAAGGCCGATCGAGCTTGTCGCCGTGGCGGCAAGGGATCGCACGAAGGACCGCGGCGTTGATCTTTCGAAGACCGCCTGGTTCGAGAATGCCGTGGCGCTCGCTTCCGAGGCGGACATCGATGTCTTCGTTGAGTTGATGGGCGGGGCCGGGGATCCGGCCTATTCCTCGGTCAAGGCGGCGCTCGAGCGCGGTATCCATGTGGTTACCGCCAACAAGGCGCTGCTTGCCAAACATGGGATCGAACTCGCCGGCATTGCCGAGGAAAAGGGCGCGCTGCTCAACTACGAGGCAGCGGTCGCCGGCGGCATTCCGGTCATCAAGGCGCTTCGTGAATCGCTCACCGGTAATACCGTCTCGCGCGTCTACGGGATCATGAACGGGACCTGCAACTACATCCTGACCAAGATGGAGAAGGAGGGGCTGACTTTCGACGCCTGCCTGAAGGAAGCGCAGCGTCTTGGCTACGCCGAGACGGATTCATCCTTCGACATCGAGGGCAACGACACCGCCCATAAGCTCTCTATCCTGACCAGCCTCGCCTTCGGCACAGCAATCGCCGCCGACGACATCTACCTGGAAGGCATCACCAATATTTCGATCGAGGATATCCAGGCGGCCGCCGACCTTGGCTACCGCATCAAGCTGCTGGGCGTGGCGCAGCGCACCGAGAGCGGTATCGAGCAGCGCGTCCATCCGACGATGGTGCCCTACGATTCCGTCATCGCCCAGGTCGACGGGGTGACGAACGCGGTCGCAGTCGAGTCCGACATTCTCGGCGAACTGCTGATGGTCGGCCCAGGCGCCGGCGGCAACGCGACGGCCTCGGCCGTGCTTGGCGACATTGCCGACATCGCCAAGAGCCGCCCGGGCGCCCAACACGTGCCGGCCTTCGGGAGACCTACCACGGCGCTGCTGCCCTACAAGCGCGCCCGGATGCAGAGCCACGAGGGCGGCTACTTCATCCGCCTGAAAGTGGTCGATCGCACCGGCGTCTTCGCCAACATTGCCGGCCATATGGCGGAGAACGACATCTCGCTCGAATCGATCATGCAGCATTCAAAGCACTACGCGGATCCTGCGGAACCGAAGACGATCATCCTGGTGACGCATGCGACGCACGAAGCTTCCGTGCGCAAGGCTATCGTCTCGATCAAGGGCGAGGGCTATCTCGTTGGGGAACCCCAGGTGATCCGCATCGAGCGTCCCAAGGACTGGTGATCCCGCTCTTGCATTAAATCTGTTGAGAAACCGCTCCGGCATGCCTGTTGCGGGCCGGAGCGCCCAGCCTGCCGGTTTTTCCGCCTCGAAATCTTCGTTAGAACGAATGAACTTCGGACGGACAGGCAGCATGGACGTATTGGCGGATCCGATAGAGCGGGCATTTCTCGGCGTCGAACGCTCGATCAGCGGTCAGCGCTGGGTCTCGCGCCTCGATCAGGCCGGGCAGAACCGGGCGCTGGCAATCAGCCAGGTGCACGGCTATTCGGAGCTCATCGCACGGGTGCTGGCCGGCCGTGGCGTCGGCTTGGATGATGCGGCACAATTTCTCGATCCGACGCTGCGCGCGCTGATGCCCGATCCGGACGCACTGACCGATTGCCGCAAGGCCGCGGAGCGGCTCGCCGGCGCCATCCGCCGGGGCGAGAAGGTCGCGATCTTCGGCGATTACGATGTCGACGGTGCGGCATCCTCCGCACTGATGCTGCGGTTCCTGCGCCATTTCGACGTTCCGGCCGAAATCTATATTCCCGATCGCCTCTTCGAGGGATACGGGCCGAACCCGCAGGCGATCGAGCAACTGATCGGTAACGGGGCCGGTCTGATCGTTGCTGTCGACTGCGGTTCTACAAGCCATGATTCGCTCGCCGTCGCTGCCGAACGCGGCATCGACGTGGTCGTTATCGATCATCATCAGGTAGGCGCGGTGCTGCCGCCGTGCCACGCGCTCGTCAATCCGAATCGCGAGGACGATTTGTCCGGGCAGGGGCATCTCTGTGCCGCCGGCGTGGTCTATCTGGTGCTCGTCAATACGTTGCGGGTGCTGCGGCTTGAGGGGAATGCGCGTGCCGGCAGCTTTGATCTGCTGTCACTCCTCGACCTCGTTGCGCTCGCCACGGTCTGCGACGTGGTTCCGCTCAAGGGGCTGAACCGCGCCTATGTCGTCAAGGGATTGATCGCGGCGCGGCATATGGTCAATAGCGGCCTGGCAGCCCTTCTGCGCAAGGCTGCGATCGGTGGCCCAGTGACGCCTTATCATCTGGGCTTCCTCATCGGGCCCCGCATCAATGCGGGCGGGCGGATCGGCGATGCGGCCCTCGGCAGCCGGCTCTTGACGCTGGACGACGCGGCGGCGGCCGAAGTGATCGCCAGCCGGCTCGACGAGCTCAACCGCGAGCGGCAGGCGATGGAGGCGGCAATGCTTGCAGAGGCCGAGGCCGAAGTGCTGGCAGAGTACGGTACGGGCGAGGGGGCCTCGGTCATCGTCACCGCCAGGGAAAGCTGGCACCCCGGCATCGTGGGCCTGATAGCGGCGCGCATCAAGGAGAAGTTCCGCCGCCCGGCCTTTGCCATCGCCTTTGACCCGAGCGGCCGCGGCACGGGTTCCGGCCGATCGATCACCGGGTTCGATATGGGCAGACTCGTTCGCGCGGCCGTCGACAATGGCCTCCTCGTCAAAGGGGGTGGGCATGCCATGGCCGCCGGCTTGACGGTCGAGCGCGCCAATCTCGGGCGGCTGCGCCAGTTTTTCGAGGAGCGCGCCGAGAACCCGGTACGGGAACTGGTGGCCGTCGAGACCCTCAAGCTCGATGGTGCACTGGCAGCGGCCGGAGCGACGCTCGATCTCGTCGACCTTCTCGACCAGGCGGGCCCTTACGGCTCGGCCCATCCGCAACCGGTCTTCGCCTTTCCCCAGCACCGTCTGCGCGACAGCCGCCAAGTCGGCGCCAACCACGTCAAGGTCACGCTCGAGGGCCACGACGGCAGCCGCATCGACGGGATCGCCTTCCGGGCAACGGAAACGCCGCTCGGCGATTTCCTGCTCGGCAATCGGGGCTCGACAGTGCACGTCGTTGGTTGCGTTTCGTCGGATCTCTGGCAGGGAACGCGGCGCGTGCAACTGCGTGTGACGGACGCGGCTAAGGCAAGCTGATAACGTTCATCCTCGATAGGATTGCCAAGCCCGACCAACCGGTTGTGCAATTTGTTTAAGGAGATTTCTGAGGATCGTAATGGCACGCCCAACGGGACTCGAACCCGTGTTTCCGCCGTGAAAGGGCGGCGTCCTAGACCGCTAGACGATGGGCGCCTGCTGCAGCGACCTTGTGCCTGCGAAAGACGCGCGGTGCCGTAAGACAAGGCGGCTTATAGAGAGCGCGCCGGATTCTCGCAAGTGAGCAGGAGCCGCAAAGTTCGATTTTTCTTCTGAAAATTGAACATTCAATTGGGCTGGGCCGTCTTCGACCTATAGCGCAAGCCCCACGGATGTCGGGAAAACTCTTCAATGAAAAGAATATTTGGTACGCCCAACGGGACTCGAACCCGTGTTACCGCCGTGAGAGGGCGGCGTCCTGACCGCTAGACGATGGGCGCCTGAGACGAAGCGTCAGCAACATACTATGAAAAGGACGAAATGGGGAAGAGGAGGAAGAGCGCGCGAACGATATTGCCGCTCGCCTTGCTTTGAGGAGCTTTCTTGGTGAGCGGCTGCCCCTGTTCGCCATCTCGTGAAGGCTCGCCCGGGGGCATGGGACACTCTTCACTGGCGAGGAGCGAAGCAAGGCAGTATCATGGCAAGTCGCCCGGCGGGGACACAGCTATGGCAACGCTCAGCTTCAAACCTTTCTGTCTCGTTCTACTCCTTGGATTTCCCACAGGAGCGCAATCAGCAACGGCCGATGGACCTGCCCAGGACATGGTCGAACTGCGTGCGTCTGGCCCTGCGGATGCGCCGATCAACCAGATACCCCCGTTGACCGCGGGTGAACGCGCAAGGAACGCCGCACCGGAGAAAATACTCCTCGCGGAGGAGGAGGCAGTCGATACGCCCAAAAACGGCACGCAACTGGCTGGTGGCAAGCTGGAGGAAATTCTCCGCCGCGCTTTGGCGGCGGCGAAAAGGGACCTCGAGGCGATGCGCCGTGTCGCCGAGAAGCAGCGCCAGAGAGCCGACACACTCGAGCGTGATCTGACGATGATGCTTGAAGTCGCCGAAGAGTTGGAGGCCAAGGCCGCTGGAGCAACGCGGTCAAAAGCTGCCGCACTCAGGGCGCGGGACGCAGCGGAAGCGTTGCTGGTTGATGCGAGACGGGCACTCGCTGAGGCGCAGCGAAAACAGGAAGCCTACGAGCGCGATCTTACGCAGGCCCGTCCGTCGGCCGCCGTCCCGGAGGCTGGCGGCAGTTTGGCAGCCGCAGAGAAGGCTGCCGCCGCGCAGGCCCGCCAGAATGCCGAGGCTGCGGCGAGGCGGGCGGGTAAAGAGCTCGCATCGGAACGTGAGAAGGCACGGTCGCTCGCTCGGGAGCTCGACGCTGTTCGCCAGGAACGCGACGCCGCGATACTCGCAGCGAAACAGCGGGCGAAGGAGAATGAGCGCGATCTTGCGCAGGCCCGTCAGTCCGCCGCGGCCCAGGAAGCTGGCGTCAGTTTGGCAGCGGCGGAGAAGGCTGCCGCCGTGCAGGCCCGCCAGGTCGCTGAAGACGCGGCAAGGCGGGCGGTTGAAGAGCTGACGTTGCAACGCGAGAAGGCACGGTCGCTCGCTCGGGAGCTCGACGGCCTTCGCCAGGAACTCGACGCCGCAACACTCGCAGCGAAACAGCGGGCGGAGGAGGGTGAGCGCGATCTTGCGCAGGCCCGCCAGTCGGCTGCGACCCAGGAGGCTGGCGTCAGGTTGGTAGCGGCGGAGAAGGCTGCCGCCGTGCGGGCCCGCCAGATTGCCGAAAATGCGGCAAGGCAGACTGGCGAAGAGCTTGCATTGGAACGTGAGAAGGCACGGTCACTCGCTCGGCAGCTCGACAGCCTTCGCCGGGAACGCGACGCCGCGATACTTGCAGCGAAACAGCGGGCGACGGAGAATGAGCGCGATCTTGCGCAGGCCCGTCAGTCAGCCGCGAGCGAGGAGGCTGGCGCCAGTCTTGCAGCGGCAGAAAGGGCTGCCGCCGTGCAGGCCCGCCAGATTGCCGAGGCTGCGACGAGGCGGATTAGCGAAGAGCTCGCATCGGAACATGAGAGGGCACGTGCGCTCGCTCGGCAGCTCGACAGCCTTCGCCAGGAACGCGACGTCGCGATACTCGCAGCGAAACAGCGGTCGACGGAGAATGAGCGCGATCTTGCGCAGGCCAGTCAGTCGGCCGCGAGCGAGGAGGCTGGCGCCAGTCTTGCAGCGGCAGAAAGGGCGGCCGCCGTGCAGGCCCGCCAGGTTGCCGAGGCTGCGACGAGGCGGATTAGCGAACAGCTCGCATCGGAACGTGAGAAGGCACGTGCGCTCGCTCGGGAGCTCGAGGCTGTTCGCCAGGATCGCGACGCCGCAATACTCGCAGCGAAACAGCGGGCGGAGGAGGATGAGCGCGAACTCACCAAAGCCAGCCAATCGTCCGCTGCCCCGGAATTGGACGCCAACTCGGCAGCGGCGGAGAAGGCGGCCATCGTGCTGGCGCGCCAAGTGGCGGAGACCGCGGCAAGTCGGGCTGCCAACCAGCTCGCATTGGAGCGCAAGAAGGCACGGTCGCTCGCTCGCGAGCTCGACTCCGTCCGCGAGGAACGCGACGCGACAAAGAAGCAATTGAACCGGATCTTGGCGGCACAACGGCGTGGGTCGGAGGAAGCGCGCGATCGGGGCACCGGCCGCGAGCGTGCGGCGGAGCCGATGGAAAATGGCGCCCGCAAGAACCGTAATTCGCGCCGCGAGGTGGTGATCCAGCCTATGCCGGAGGCGCTGCCCGATGCGCTCCTCCCCAGACGTCTGGTGCCCGGCCTTTGGTAAGGAGCGAGGATTGATATGCGAAGATGAGGACGTTGGCGATGCGCACTCATACGTCTGCCACATTCCTTGTTGCCTTTGCGCTGGCGCTGGCGCCGGCTCTTGAGTTTGGCGAGGTTGGAAAATTCCGCAGTGTCGGGGTCATCGCCGCCCCGGGTGGCACGGGTGGCAGCTCGTCAAAAACCAGCACTGCTGGCGGGACAAACGCCGGAGCGTCGGCCGGCGCAAAAGCGGGAAAAAGCAGTGGCGCTGCAAGCAATCAAGGGACATCGGTGGGAAGTGGTGTGGCGAGTGGCGGGAGTGGCGGCTCGCCAGGGACGAGTGCCGGAGGCGGAACGAAGGCCGGAGCCTCGGCCGGCGTAAAGGCTGGGAAAAACAGTGGGACCAGCGGCAATGTCGGCCATAAGAGTGGCGGCAAACTGACGGGTGCCGGCAGACGAGCCGCGGTGCCGAAAGGCAAGGGAGCGCCTCCTGCTTCGAGCGGTGCTTTGGCTGGTCCGGTCGTAGGCGCTGGAACTCCAAAGAAGAGCAGCACGCCAAACAGTGTCCGTGCACGAGCGATTGCTGGCATTGCTCCCGCGACGGGCGCGTCGCCATCCGTCGGACTGCCTTCTGCCCTTTGGCCCGTAAAGATTCGGCTCGACGAGCGCGGCGAATACGAGCAAGGTATTTTTGGCAATCCCGTGACGGACCCAATGATAACGGGAGCGATTTCGGATGGGGCGGGCGGCGTGGTTCGTGCCTGCCTCCAGGCGATCACCTCGGCTGCGCTGCCGCTTGGCGCCGTGCGTATACGCGCGGCCAGCGCCGGCCCTCTCGTCCGCCAACGCGACGGCGCGCTCATGGCTCCAATTACTGTGCGGATTGAATATGCGGCAGGGGGCCTCGTCGAGGTCCGTCAGGCGCGCGTCAGATGCCATCTCGACTCGAACGGCTTGGTCGTTGCCGTGACCTAAGCGTAGCGGAGCCAGGTGGGCGCCGTCGTGCTTAGCTGCGCATTGCGTGTCGAGGCCGTGAATGGCGTTGGGCCTCCCTCCACCATCAAAAGGCGTACTGCGGTTTTGACAGCCAGACAGGCTAGAATGCCTGGTCGACGTACCAGGAAAAGGACCACAGCCATGCACATGATCAGAATGCTCGGCGCCGCCGTGCTTTTTCTCGCCGGTCCAGCCTTCGCGGCCGACTTGCTGCCAGAACCGGTGTCGCCGGTCAGCCACGGCGTTTCGCCGGCCGATCAGCCGACCGTCGACCGCTGCAACGAGGCAATCGCCCAGTGGGCCGCGCCGTACAATCCGGCTGCCATCGACACAAGTCTGACCGAGCCTGTGCGCGCAGGCGCTGCCGGCGAGCGGATAGCCACGCTCGACGTCAAGATCGACTACGAGCGCGAGGGCGCCATCGAGCCGCGCTCGGCGACCATCGCCTGCACGGTGGCGTCGGACGGAGAGGTCAGCGTCGCTGTCGTCAAACAGGGATAGGCGAAAGAAAGCCGAGGCGACGTGCGTCTGCGGCTCGCCTGCCGTCGGCGTAGGTTCAGAGGCGGCGCAGTGGCCGATAGCTTCCCCGCTCTTTGAGGAGAGGCTGCGGGAGTTTCTGCATCTAAACTGAAATATTTAGAAAATGGCACGCCCAACGGGACTCGAACCCGTGTTTCCGCCGTGAAAGGGCGGCGTCCTAGACCGCTAGACGATGGGCGCCCAAGACAGGGCGGCTTATAAAAGGCGCTTGGGATTCCTGCAAGTCGTCTGAAACAATATTTTTTATTCTCTGCCGAGATTGAAAAGCATCGGTGCAGAGGATTGTCACACACAAACACAGATGCGTGACAAATGAAAATGTCAAAGTATCCGCAAGTATTGGAGAAGAAGAATGGCACGCCCAACGGGAATCGAACCCGTGTTTCCGCCGTGAAAGGGCGGCGTCCTAGACCGCTAGACGATGGGCGCCCAAGACGAAGTGGCTTATAGAGAGCACTTCGGATTCCCGCAAGCGGCAAATCTCACTTTTTCTCAGAAAATTTACATCGCGGTCGCAGCCATTCCTCAGCCGTTACGACGGCGGCAGCGCCAATTCCAATCGCGCTGCCGGCCGATGTCGATATGCACGGATTCGGTGTGGCAATAGGTGCCGACGCCGCCGCGGCCGGGCAGGCTTCTGAGATATTCGGCGAGATCCCACTTGCTGACGCCTTTGACCTGGATGTCAGCCGCTTCGCAACGCGTGTGAAGCGATTGGCGTTTCCGGTTGACCTTGATTGGCCGAAGCCCCGACGTGACCATCACCTTTTGACCGTAATGCCGCTCGACGCTCTTCAGCATCTGGAGAAGCGCCGGCTTGAAGCAGCCGGTTTCAACGCTCTCCGTCTGCAGGATGAGGCCGCTTGGCGCCAGACGGGCGAGACCGGAGAGATTGGCAACCTCGATCGGCGCGTCGTCCTCTTCACCCGCATGGTCGGCATGGTCCCTGTTGAACAGCGGATTGAGCTTGACGCCGGGAAGCGCGGTATAGGCGAGCGATGCGACCTGAGGTTCAGCCGCGTTCGCGGCAGTGATCGTCCGCTTCTCGGCGCCGCCGGCGTTGCCCTCAGCGGCCATCCGCAGCTTCGGCTTGCGTTTGGCGGCAAAGAGACTTGCGAGCGTCCAGCTCTTGCCCGTGCGCTGCTGGTCCTTCCCGTCGTCCTCGGGGGAGGTGGGCTGAGTGGCGGCCGCCACGGGCGGCGTCACCTGTCCGGTGGATGCGACTTCAACCGTCTGCAGGGGGGCGGATGCTTGCCCGCCACGCGCCGCCTGCGCACTCGTGGGCAAGGGGATCGCGGCACGAAGATCTGCCGCGCCGGCAGTGCTTTCTGCGAATGTCTGCGCCTTGGCCGGAACTGCGTTGCTCGCGCCTTCCTGGTCCGGCAAGACAGGCGGCGTCGCCGGCTGAGCGCCGCTGAAAAGGCTGTTGCTCGTGGCGTTCACGCCTGGTTGGGCTGCGGCGCCGGCTGACGATCCGGACGGTTCGGTGGCGCTTGCAGGCACGGTCGCGGTGACGGGCGGTTGCCCGTAAATGCTCGACGCGGTGGCATTGAGGCCGGTGCTTTGCATCGTCAGGCCTGGCTGCAGGGCTGCATCCGCCTGGGCGGCCGGATCATCTGATTGCTCTTGAGCGCCGGCACCGGATGCGGCGGCCTGGCCATCTGAAACCCCGTCTTCCACGTTCGGCGTCGCCGCGCCCGCTGGAGTTGCAGCCTGCAGCGATTCGACCGGATTTGCGCCCTCGCTCTCGGCAACCGCCGAGACGCAGCCGGCGAGCGTCAGGATTGACACGGAAAACGCCGCGGCGCGCCCGATCGACAGGAGCGTGCGTTTCGAATTCAGCTGTTGCAACGTCTTATCCCCGCTCTCCGTGCACGTCTCCGGTTGCCCGCGATCATGCGCAAGTCTCGGTTCCGAGAACTTGCCCGGAACAGATAACTTTTCTCTCGCGGCGAGAAGCGATCCCGCCACGGGAAGGTCAGGCCAAGTAAGGGTGCCGCAAATGATTGCGGGCATAACCCCGTTTCAACTATGACGCGGAAATTAGTGGATACCGCGCAATTTGTAAACTGGCGCTAACCTTCCGCCTTAACGAACCTATGCAAAAGCCCGGCGCGTTGGCCGGGCCTCGATCGTCAGTCGACGCTGTTGATCTTCGCATTCGGTCTTGCGTCAAGACCTTGGGCGCTGAGTATTGTGCGAGGCTTACCAGGTTCCGGTATTGGCCATGGAGGCCCAGGGTTCCTCGGCGGAGAGGCGTTCTCCCTTCTGCAAAATCTCGATCGAAATGCCGTCGGGCGAGCGGACGAAGGCCATGTGACCGTCGCGGGGCGGTCGGTTGATCGTCACGCCATTGTCCATCAGGTGCTTGCAAAAGGCGTAGATGTCATCGACCTCATAGGCGAGGTGACCAAAGTTGCGTCCGCCGGTATAGTCTTCGGTGTCCCAGTTGTAGGTTAGTTCCAGGCAGGGCGACGCCTCTGCCTTGGCGCGGTCGAGGTCGCCGGGTGCGGCGAGGAAGACGAGGGTGAAGCGGCCTTTCTCGTTCTCGTATCGGCGAATTTCCTGGAGTCCGAACAATGTGCAGTAGAAATGGAGAGCCTTGTCGAGGTCCCTTACGCGAACCATCGTGTGCAGATAGCGCATTGGATTGTCCCTGTTTTGCAGAAGATGGCGTATACTTAAGGGAGAGCAAGCCAGAGGCAAGCCTGCGGCCCCATAAATGACCTCGGCCAATTTATGTCGAGGGACTTGCGCATGCGCAGCGGGACGATGTTATTCTGGTCCATAAGAATCAGTTAACCGTATCGAGAGTTGCGCGTAACGAGGGGCTGGGAGAATGGCGGACAGAACATCTTCAAAAGGCGTCATCGAGAATGACGACCTTGGCAATGACGCTCTTGATCTCATCGAGATCACCGGCGTCATCAAGTGGTTCGACGTCGCCAAGGGTTTCGGCTTCATCGTTCCCGACAACGGCATGCAGGATGTTTTGCTGCACGTTACCTGCCTAAGGCGCGACGGCTACCAGACGGTGCTCGAGGGCGCTCGGGTCGTGGCGCTCGTGCAAAAGCGCGAGCGCGGTTACCAGGCCTTCCGTATTCTCTCCATGGATCAGTCGACCGCGGTTCACCCTTCGCAGCTTCCGCCGGTGCGCACCCATGTCCAGGTCACGCCGACGAGCGGGCTCGAACGGGTTCTGGTGAAGTGGTTCAACCGCACCAAGGGTTTCGGCTTCCTGACGCGCGGCGAGGGCACCGAGGATATCTTCGTGCATATGGAAACGCTGCGCCGGTTCGGATTGACGGAACTGCGCCCCGGCCAGGTGGTGCTGTGCCGCTTCGGTGACGGCGAGAAGGGCCTGATGGCTGCGGAGATCCATCCTGACGGTCCCACGCCGAGCAATCGGTCGCATTGATGCGCATGCTTCGCGACTTTCTTGCGAGAAGCGCCATTGCGGCGCTTTTTTTGTTGTCGCTGTTCGTCGCGTCGCACGCCGCGGATCTCACCTTCGAGAAGGACAGAATCCGGCTTCTCACCACTGGCGGGAGGGCCCATGACCTGACCGTCGAACTGGCGATCGACCCGGAGCAGCGCGAACAGGGCCTAATGCACCGCCGCCAGCTGGCGCCGGACCACGGCATGCTGTTCGATTTCGGCGAGACGCGGCGGGTGATGATGTGGATGCGGAATACCTATCTGCCGCTCGACATGCTCTTCATCGGCGCGGACGGCACCGTAGCAACCATTCATGAGAACGCGGTCCCGCTGTCCGAAGCGATCATCGATTCGCAAGAACCGGTCGCCTTCGTGCTGGAGCTCAACGCCGGAACGGTGAAACGCCTCGGAATAAGGCCCGGCGACCGGATCACGGGCGCACGCATCCCGGCCGCCGCGCGCTAAGCGCGTCGCCTTCGCGGGTACTGTCGTTATTCCAAAACCGCTGCGCATTTTGGGGCGCGCCATGCAGGAGATCCGCACTGCCGCCGCTTCCAAATTTGCTGTTGCAGGTGGGAGGCGAAGCGTGTATCTCCGCCTTCGTCGGCTCGGAGTGTAGCGCAGTCTGGTAGCGCATCTGGTTTGGGACCAGAGGGTCGGGAGTTCGAATCTCTCCACTCCGACCACCGCCTTCCCCTACGGGGCAAGGCTTACAAGAAATCCCTAAATTTTCTCGACAAGATTACCGCCAACGGCACCGCCAACGATACGATCACCGCCAACGCGGAATCAGTGGCAGTTGAAGCTGCACGCGCTTGATTCCCAATGCTGCACCTCGAGCTGCTCGGCGGTCTCTAGTAGCAGATCACGACTCGTGGCAATCTCGCGGCGAGCGAAGGAGAGTTTGGTGGATCGTGGCGCTTTCGAACAGGCTGGAAGATGGTTAGACGATCACAAGACTACCATCGCGCTTCTAGTGTCAGGGATTGGGCTCTCTGTTATAAAAGATCTTGGCGTGGTTGCGCTGGACGGAGACCAGAATGCCTGGGCGCGCATTGCCAGTGCGGTTGCTGTCATTGGGACCGTTGCGAGCGCGTGGTACGGCGGTGTCTCACAAGCGAAACTGGCTGGCAGGAACCGTGAACTCGAGCAGCAGCTCGATGATGCCAATGAACTCGTTCGCACCTTCGGCAGCGACTATTTTGCGATATGGGACAATCGGCTGAAAGTCCTCGCCGAGGTCCTCAATCTCGATGCCCGGGACCGCGTGAGCGTTTATCGCCATACAGGAAATTCGTTCACAATGGTTGGACGATTCGCAATGTTGCCGGAGTTGGATCGTCCTGGTCGTGGTGTTTATCCGGTTGACCAAGGGGTTATCGGTGCGGCTTGGTCACGCGGTGACGGTAAGTGCGTAGTCCAGGATCTCCCCGACCCCGTTCATGATCTCGATGGATACTGTGCGCGGAGCCGAGATGAGTGGAAGTTGCCTGCAGGGGTGGTCAAGAAGCTTGGAATGAAGGCGCGTTCGATCGCTGCTTTTGCGCTGAACGGACATGCTGATAGTGTCCGGGACGCAATCGTAGTGTTTGAAAGCAACGAGGCCGATCGGTTCTCGATCGAACTCCTCGAGCACCACATCTATGGGACGACCGGGAAAGATATTGCGCACTTGCTCAAGGTTATGGGTGAAAGAGAGCCGTCTCTTGATTTCGCCGCTACGCGAGGATTCTGACATGGCAACAACACGCGATGCTGTCGCATACCTCATAGCGAACTACCCTCATAAGGACGAATTATCGAAGGCGCGCGTCACAAAGATGGTTTATCTGGCGGATTGGAAAGCTGCCTTAGATCACGGTCATCAACTCACGCCGATCAATTGGCGGTTCCATCATTTCGGACCCTATGTTGATGACGTTCACCAAATGGCTCTTGATGATCCGGCCTTTAAAGTGCGGTCTGAGATCAATATGTACGGCAAACGGAAAGAGCGGATCGAATTGGTTGTCCCGCAGGCGACGAGCGTCACGTTGAATGATTGGGAAAAGCGCATTCTCGATCACGTCATCAGCAATACGAAAACCCTAAACTGGGACGGCTTCATAAAGCTGGTGTACTCTACATATCCCATACTTTCTGGCGAGCGGGGGGCGCAGTTGAATCTGCTAGCGTCGGCAAAGGCGTATCGCGAACTCAACGCCACGCTCCAGGAATAGCCAAATCCAAGCTCATTTCGCAGGATTCCCGTCGTGCTGGGTCGGTAGCGCGGGAAGCAAGGGCCTCGACGTCGCTTTCCTGACCGGCTACGAATCCCGGCATGAAGAGAACTTTCGGCGAATACCTGCTGCTCGGCCTCTACTCGTGATGTGCGCGACGGTGGCGGGCGTGGTATTCCGCATCGACATGATAGTTTCAGGAGGCTGACGTTTGCGGACCTTGTAGAATCCTACAATGGACACAGACGCTCGCAGCCCGGCAAATGCCCGGGTCTTGAACGGAATGCAGGAGGGGTAGTGAGCGTCACGGTGTATGCATATGAAGTCGAGCCGGGCACCAGCGTAACAACGGGGTTCAGTTCCTCCCTAGAGGCCGTCATCGAGGAACTACGCGAGGTCCGTGCAGAGATTGCGCTTGAGGACGGCTATCAGATCGGCTCGTCGTCGGTCTACGCCTTCGACCTGTTTCGACCAGACCTTGATCAGTTGCTGTCCGTCTTGAGCGGTGACTCGGAGCTGCCCAAACAGATCCTCCGGAACAAGCGGCTCGTTGAAACAGTGGCAGGATGAGGATTCCGGAAACCGAGCGCCATCGCAGTTGGACCATGGCCCAGGTCAAGTCCACCGACACGGCCCCTGAGATGGTCGTCCGGCGCCTGCTGCACTCCCTAGGCTACCGATATCGCCTGCATAGCAAGACACTCCCAGGAAAGCCCGACCTAGTGTTCGCAGGACGGAAGAAGGTGATCTTCATCCACGGCTGCTTCTGGCATGGCCACGACTGCAAGCGCGGCGCGCGGATCCCATCGACCCGGCAGGACTACTGGCTGGCCAAGGTCGGCAGGAACAAGGATCGCGATGCCCGGAACGTGTCCAGCCTCGAACAAGCCGGGTGGAGTGTCCTGACGGTGTGGGAATGCGAACTGAAAGACCGAGTCGCGCTGTCAGAGAAGCTGACGCAGTTTCTTGGGGGTCCATCAAGTTTCGGGTTGCCGCGGCCTGCCTCGTCCGGCAGGAGTTCATGAATAAAGTTCTGGAAAGAGAACAAAACGTAAACTATTAGAGTTTTATCCTCAAC
This sequence comes from Sinorhizobium fredii, assembly GCF_002944405.1. Classification (NCBI taxonomy): domain Bacteria; kingdom Pseudomonadati; phylum Pseudomonadota; class Alphaproteobacteria; order Hyphomicrobiales; family Rhizobiaceae; genus Ensifer; species Ensifer fredii. The sequence goes on from NZ_CP024307.1 coordinate 1,706,960, forward strand.
CGCCTGTTGATAAGCTGTGGATAAGAATCGGGGAGTGCCATGTCTAAGCTGACCTTTTACGAGTTCTTCGCCGGCGCCGGGATGGCGCGCGCTGGTCTCGGAAAGGGCTGGCACTGTGCGTTCGCCAACGATTTCGACAAGAAAAAAGGCCTGACCTACCAGCTCAACTGGGGCCTCGGTGGCGAACTGCTGGTCGAAGATATCCGCCGCGTAAAGATCGACAAGCTGCCGGGCATCGCCGACCTCGTCTGGGGATCCTTTCCCTGTCAGGATCTCTCCCTCGCTGGCGGCGGCGCAGGCCTCAGGGGCGAACGTTCGGGCACCTTTTACCCGTTTTGGGATATCATCGCCGATCTCAAGAAGGACAACCGCGCCCCGCGCGTGATCGCGCTCGAGAACGTCAACGGAACCCTGACATCGCATGGCGGCAAGGACTTCGCCGCGATCTGCGAGACCTTCACGAAGCACGGCTACCGCTATGGCGCGCTCGTCATCGACGCTGCCGTCTTCGTTCCACAATCCCGTCCGCGCCTGTTCGTGATCGGTATCCGCGACGACATCGAGATCGATTCCGCTCTGGTCGCTCCGGGGCCCACGATGCCGTTCCATACCCGTGGTCTGCGCAACGCCGTCGAGCGTGTCCCTGCGTCCGCGATGAAGAACTGGGTGTGGTGGAATCTGTCCATGCCGCAGATGCGGACGACCACGTTCGCCGACATCATCGAAGAGAAGCCGACCTCGGTCGAATGGCACACACAGGCGGAGACGGCGAAGCTGCTCGATTCCATGTCGTCCATCAACCGCGCCAAGGTCGAGGCTGCCAAGCGCGCTGGTCGTCGAATGGTGGGTGGCATCTACAAGCGCACCCGCGAGGATTCTGAAGGCCGTGGCGTGCGCGCCGAAGTGCGATTCGATGACGTGGCCGGCTGCCTTCGCACGCCTGCAGGTGGCTCGTCCCGCCAGACCATCATTGTGGTCGACGGGAATGTCGTGCGCAGCCGTCTGATCTCTTCGCGCGAGACCGCGCGCCTGATGGGCCTGCCCGACTCCTACAAGCTGCCGAAGGCCTACAATGAAGCGTACCACTTAACAGGCGACGGTGTTGCCGTGCCTGTGGTTCGCTTCCTAGCCCATCATTTGCTCGAGCCCCTCACGGGTGTAGTCTCGTCGGACGAATCAACCGACGAGATACACGTGGCATGACGGCAGAGTCGCCGATACCCTGCATTGCGAACGCCGACCTGAGGAAACAGATCGAGAAGTTCGCGGAAGTCCTGAAGACGGAAGCCCACAAGCTCGGAGATCACGGCCTGGACGAGAAGGAATTTTATAATTCCGGTCTCTTCCGCGGCGCCGTCGAGCGCGTTCGCGGCCAGTACTCCGCCACGATGTCCGAAAAGCGAGAGTTCGTCCGGCACGTTCTCAACTATATGCAGGATCAGGGGGCGATCGCCGAATGGCAGTCGGCCGGCGAAGCCAATCGGCACGACTACGTTGTGGAGCTGCTGGATGGCAAGAAGGCAGCCATCGAACTGAAAGGCTGCCTCGACGGCAATAACACGAATATTTTCGAACGGCCGCCGCACGTCCAGGAATTCATCATCTGGTCCGTCTGTTCGAACCCGGGGGCATCGCCGCCGCACAATGCTTGGTCGGGGATCCATACGCGCTTGTCGGCCGAGATCATCTCCCGCAGCCAGCGCGTCGATGGTCTGCTCATTTGGGACTGGGCGTGCGGAACCATCGGTCGGCCATGTCCGAAGGTTTCTGCAGGTGGCGCTCCCGTGACGACGATCGGCCCCTTTGAGCTGCCGCCGCCGTGCATCTACTTATTTCCCGGGACGATCCCCGCGCCAAGGAACAATCCGACCCCGGCGCCGCAGACGTTGCAGCAGGTCGGGATCCTCAAGGCGTTCCATGAGTGCTTCGGCGGAAGCGACCATCACCTGCATCAGGTTGGATTCGCAGTAGAGTACCAAGGCGTAGAGACCGTCCGGACGACAACGATCACGCGCGACGGCAACGTGGTGAAGCAGTCTCAGCCTTCGGCGATCAAGAGGACATAGAGCGTCCAGCCGTGGCGGCTCTCACTCACCGCCCTCCGCTTCATCTTCATCTTCCGACCCGACCTCGACACCCGCTTCGCCACCCAGGGCAAGAAACCGCTGCTCTGCCAGCCAGCGCATTCGGCTTGCCTGAGCCAGTAGGACGCGCCTCAATCCCAAGCCTTTAAGCTCCCTTTCCGAGATGACCTGGGCGAGCTTTGAGACGGTCAGAGCGCGTCGCGCCAGTCTGCTGTCCGGATGACCGCGCAGCTCCCGGATCTGATCGTTGAGGATCGTGCCCCTGAAAGATGGCGGCTCGGTGATTTCCACCGTCGGAGCCGGCGGATCCTTTTCGTTGAGGATGACCTTGAAGTGACTCTGCTCTCGGAGCCGAGTGAAGATCATATGCTCAAGCCCGTCCAGATGCGCCTTCGCATTCTTGAATTCAGGATGCTTCGATCCAACGCCCTCGAATTCCGGGAGTGGCCAGACCTCGATATCCGCGACCTCGAAAGGATCCAGAACGGACATGGCAACTGCATCTGTCCTTTGGTTTGTCAGATGACGGCTCACACGCCCGGACAGCTTTTCCTTGGTCTGCCCGACATAAATCGGCTCGCCATCATAGTCGTAGAATGCGTAGACACCCCACCTGAAGCCGCCCACTGGACGCTTGGCGCCCGTTTCACTTTCGTGAATTGTCTCACGGAAAAATCTCTGAATCCCTTTGCGAAGTTCATCAGTTTCCAGCGGCGGCCTCCGCGTTGCAGTTACGTTAACGTCGCCTGATGGCTCTCGTTTCTTGCCACCCATGAACGCCGTTCCCCCAGATCTGCAGAATCACCACTTGAATCCTAACTACCATCCTCAGGCCGAATGCGCGATCGGGACTCCACTCAAGCGGTGGCTGACTTGCGCCAGCCGAAAACCATTTTTCTTCGAAATGCGAGGAGAATGGCATGGAACGGGTTTGTGGACGGGTGAAGAGAATAAGGCGTGGATCGAGGCTGTCGCCAGCGGTCCGGCCGCGAGGCATATCGAGATCCCGCGGCATTCGCTACGCTCCATCCAGACGAGGCTGCACAGGCTCGATATCAGGCCCTCCTTATTGACCGGTAAGGAAAAGGGATACGCGCTGCGTAAATGCTTATCCCGTCAGCAGACGTTCGGCTCCGAACACATCGGTAATCGGATCTGTCTGCCGTGCAAGCGCGCTGTCGAGCATCTGACAGAATAACGGAGCCCTCCGTTAACTCTCTTGCGGACCTCCTGTTGACGGAGACTCCGGAGTGCGATCGATTGCGTTCAAGATTTTTGACACAGGAGTTTGGGGTAATGGGCATGACGATCTTCGATTCCCGCGATCCGGCGATGCGCGCAGGGCTTGAACTGGGCCTCCTAACGACATCCCTCGTCACCTCGATGGCGGAGGCCGCTGCCGCTGGGCGCCAGGCTGCGGACGAGCGCAAGGAGCGTCGCGCAGCCTACAAGTACGCCGCCGAGCTGAACGAAGCCCGCGGACGCGCCGATGCTCTCGGGCGTGTTGCTATCCGTGCTGTCCGACACGTCGCCAGTCTGGAGGCCCACGTCCGCCGCATTGAGGCTGCTCTTCATCAGCGCCAGGCTCACATCGATCGCATGCGGAACGCGGGCTGATCTCATGGACATGTCGGATAAGGCGATGGCCGAACGCTACGGCGACATCCTGTTTGAGATTCCCGAACTGTGGGATGCGCTGCGCATGTTCGAAATTCAAAACCGCCCGACGAAAGGTGGCTTCACGGTTCGTGGGGATGCTGGTGTCTCAATGGATTGCGGCGCTGCCAGCGGGTCTGCACTTCGGATCCATGCGGGCCATCCGGATCCCCGGGAATAGTTCGTCAAAGCGATCCTCGACGAACTGCTGCTTCTGCTCTCTCGTCATCGGCATGTTCTTAGGGATCGGCAGAACCAGCGGCGGCGTTTCGATCTCAGGAGCTCTCAGCTTCGACCTGCTGACCATGAGCTTTAGCGCCTCTATGCTTCGGCTACAGGCGCCTTCTCCAGACTCACCGAGCATGACGAGCTCGGCATCGGACAGCCGTAGCAGCCAGTCCTGCTGCTCCACGGACAGACTCGACAGATTCACAAGCCGCCGCTCATCCTCGGTCGCCCTGCAGTAAGCGTGAACGATCTGCGCGGGTGTCATCTCGCTCCGCAGATGGTCGATGGCGACCTGCTGCTCTCTGGCGATCTTTTTCTCCGTCTCGACATCGGCGACCTGAATGTTCTCATGCCCACCCGTGGGCGGCGGCGACACCATGCCGAAAACCTCCAGAATGCTCCGGAACATAGCGCCCAGCATCTGCAGGATTAGGCCGGCCCAGCCGAGCGGGTTCCACCACTGGAATTCATTGTCCCTGCTCATGTCGTCCTCCCGCGTCCTGCTCGAGAGGGTCGCCAGCGAAGGTGCAAGCGACAAGACGGCCGATGGCCTTGCGTTGGGCCTCGCCGGCGACAACCTTGGTTGCGGGCAAGGGGAGTTCGATCTGCTCGAGGAGAAGAAGAACGCACTGCGCATCCCGAGTGCGGCTGTCGCTCGCAGGGTTGTGTTCGGCTGGTTCTTAGCGCGAATGCTATGGGCATCGCTGAGGTGATGATGCAGCCCTGCGGTCACGGAAGCCTCACCAGAATTCGATGCTTCTCTTCTTCGATCGCCACATGCCAATGCCATCCCAAAGTGACAAAACAAAACATAAAAAAGCTAGCGTAGGAGGATTGTAGTCACACATCTTGACAAGATTGCTGTGAGTGATATTCACAGACAATCGATCACTCGCAGGAGGCGAACATGGATAGTGACTTGGTAGGCATCAACGAAATCGCGGCCATGGCGGGAGTGACCACCCAGGCTGTGGCCAACTGGAGAGTGCGCTCGTCCGACTTCCCCCAGCCTCTGCAAGAGCTGGCATCTGGCCCGGTATTCCGTCGGGCGCAGGTTCGGGCCTGGCTGAAGCGCAACAATCGGAAGCTGGGGTCTCTTGAGGCCTCCTCTTCGTACTATCCCCGCCTCAAAAGTTTCCGAAATGACGACGACGCGCTCTCGAACTGCATCGAAGAGATTGTCAACGAGCTTGAGACGGAATCGACCACTGGCGACAAACCGGGCATGCTGCTCGGCAAAATCCAGTCAGGAAAGACGCGAGGTTTCGTCGGGATTATTGCCAAGGCATTCGATCGTGGCTTCGATGTCGCCATCGTGCTGACGAAAGGCACCAAGACGCTCTCTGCCCAGACCGTTCGTCGTCTCGAGGCGGACTTCAAGGAGTTCATTGATGATGACGAGTTCCTCGTGCTCGACATTATGAACCTTCCGGGGACACCACGCCGCAGCGAACTACGGCGAAAGGTCGTGATCGTGGCTAAGAAACAGGCGCGCAACCTCGAGCGGCTGATCAAATTCATCAACGATCATGAGGACCTGCAAGGTCGCAAGGTACTGCTGGTAGACGATGAAGCCGATCTGGCCAGTGTGCGGTTCGTCCGCAAGAACGGCGATCCGAACATCAACCAAGGCACGATCGCCGACCAGATTGATCAACTCCGCGGTATGACGAAGGGCATCGCCTTCCTACAGGTGACGGCGACACCCTACTCGCTCTACCTTCAGCCCGAGGGCTATGAGGACGACGCAAACGGTTCGAATTATATCTTCAAACCCAAGCGCCCCGCCTTCACCAAGTTGCTACCGATTCATTCCGGCTACGTGGGCGGGGACGACTACTTCGGCCCCTTCGACACGGACGACCCGCGCTCCAAATTGATCGTGGAAGTTGCGGAACAAGAACAGGACGCACTGCGTCGCGCTGATCGGCGCCGCATCAGCTCCAACAATGTGCTTGAAAGCGACAACGTCGCCGGCTTGCGCCGCGCTATCATCACCTTCGTCGTAGCAGTCGGCGTTCGGCGGTGGCAGCAGCGCGAGGCAGGAGACCGGGCGTTGAAGTACGCGATGGTAATCCACAACGACATCCAGCGCGCCGCACATGCTTGGCAGGATCAGGTGATCGACTGGATCTTCAGCGCCATTGTGAATGCTGCCGAAAATGATCCGGATGCGTTGCGTCCGCTCTTTAACGATGCCTTCGACGATCTGGAAGCATCAGTCCTCGCAGACCAGGGGCGCATGCCTCCCCGTGACGACACTTTCGATGCCTTCATCGATGCTCTGCAGAGCGACGATGTGGTGGTAGAGAAGGTAAACTCGGACACCGATGTCATGGCTCTGCTCGATGCTAACGCGGAGCTCAAGCTACGCACGCCTTATAACATCTGGGTCGGCGGCAACATCCTCGATCGCGGCATTACCATCCCGAACCTGATTTCGTTTTATTATGGGCGGAACCCCAAGATGATGCAGGCGGATACTGTACTCCAGCATTCGCGAATGTACGGCAATCGCGACCGGCGCGATCTGGCGGTCACCCGGTTTTACACCTCCCGTGCCGTTTACGATCGGCTCTACACGATCAACGCTCTCGAAGAGTCGTTGCGGACCGCCTTCAAGAATGGCGCCCACGATGCTGGTGTCGTGTTTATCCAATCTGACGCTGCTCGTCGCATTCGTCCTTGCGCGCCGAACAAGATCTTGCTTAGCGATGTCGTCGCCGTCTCACCCAATGACATGCTCCTTCCGAGCGACTTCCAAACCAAAGGGGGGGCGGCGATGACTAAAGTTCAGGCGGAGCTGGATCGCCTGATCAAGCCTGAGTGGCGTAATATCGACGACTTCGTTTCAGTGGACCGCACGACTGCGTTGGCTATCGTCGATGCGATTCAGCAGAGCATGGAATTCGACACAGTTGAGTTCGAATGGAACGCCATGCGCGGGCTGATCGACTACTACGCGGATGTGGCGCAGGGAGGCGATGGCAAAATCTTGATCTGGGCCGAGACGGGTAGAAAGCTGTCACGGTCCGGATCGGGCGACAAGTCCGGTCGGTCGATTCTCGGTACAGCGCTTCGCAAGAAAATTCTTGATGAGCCGCGTTCGAAATCTGCCCTGGTTTTGCTTCAACAAGAAGGCGGCCGGGATCTTGGATGGACAGCACACAAGTTCTGGTGGCCGCTGTTCGCCGCGCCCACCGACGCGGAGCCCTGTGTCTTTGCGACCAAGGTTGCAGTCTAATTTCTGCAGCGTGGCGTGCACCAGGATTGAAGTTTCCGCTCCCGCGAACCGAGAAAACTACACGGAGTTGCCCTTGCCAATCGACTACCTTCAGCAATTCCCGATCGATGAAGCCTTGCTTCCATCACGTCTGCGTTCGCTGCTAGAGCCAGTAGGATTGGACCCGGCGCGCCGCGTTGACGTGAGCGAGCGATACGAGCACGACCCGTACGGTCCAGCACGAGAATGCGTTCATATGGTCATGGCCGTAATGCCCGAAGCAGAGATGGAGACCATGGGGCAGCCGCGGGCTTCAGGCGATGGGGTGGTGTCCTTCTCGACACCGCACATCGAGGAACAGGGCGGCCTGGAAGAATACGTTCCGTCGATTGATGGCTTCGACTACATCGTAGCCTCATGGGGATCGGGTTCGTTCTACACCTACATGCTCGCCGAAAAGGTCTGGATGACCCTCGGACTGTCAATGCGCGTTATTGGCCAGGACGCGCAACGCGTGGTGTTCGACGACCTCGGCGCTCCCGAATTCGGGGTCGCCGATGGTGAGGTCTCAGGAAGCTATCGCTACATCGCATCCCGGAACATTCGCTGGCGTATGACCAACGAGTATCTCCGACAGTATCTCTGGACGCGTGGCGCGTGGGGTGTCCGAATCTTCTACTATCAGACCCTCCTTCCGGATCGTCCAGAAATCCGCAAGCTCATGAATGGCAGGACACACGAGTCGGTTGGTGGACAAGACTCCTGGTTCGAACTCGACATCCGGGAGGACGATGGCGGATTGCTGGTTCAAGTCTGGGCAAAGGTGTTCGCCGTCTCCCCAGACCGCTGTTCCGCCGTCAGCGCAGATGGGCTGCTGTGGCCTGGTATCGACGGCGAAATGACCAAGCGTCGCGCCGAAGGAATTGTCGAGAGGAATACTGTCTATCTGGATGATCGGTTTCTTGAGAAATACGAACAGAGCGGGTTCTATAGCACCTGTCCGATCGACTACCACGGACTCTGGCTGTGCAGCCCCTCTTACGGCGGACAGTGGGGCTTCAGCGATTGTGTGCGGGTAGGACGCAACCTAATCAAAGTGCCCATTCGCGAGCTGTACAAGCCCAAGCCGGATCGCGAGATCGTCCATGCCTTCCAGTATGCCGTCCCTCCGGAACAGGTTGCGCAGTTCGACCTCGCTGAAGAGCATATCGTCGCCAAGGTCGATCGGCTTGTGCGCGAGCTTCTGACCCTCGGGGACAACCTGTCGGCCCTTGGTGAGGCTGTCGGAACCCCGAAGGATTCCGAGCAAATAATGAAGCTTTCCAGAAAGGAGATCAGAGCCAACGGCTGGACGAATCTCCCGGAACTACAACGTCTGGCGCAGGTCGCGCCTTTATCTATGACCGAGCAGGCGTTTCTGGCACGCTGCAAGAGCCTCCACGAACTCTACCAGCGGATCCCGGATGGTTTCATTCGCGGGATTGTCGAGCGAGCGGGACATGCGCGCAAAGACGTGGCGAATTTTGGAAGCCTGAAACTGCTGCAGGCGCTGACGAACATTGTCGAACGGTTGAATAGGGATGACGAACAGCTCGATGCGTTCAGCTCCGGTGCGGATCCAGCAGATCTTTCGGTCCGGAACGAGAAGATAGCGGCCCTGTTCATCAACAACGACCTGCGCATCGCCGATGCCCATCAGGCGGGCGGGATCCTGCAAGCTCTCACCGCCCTGGGCTTCGACATCGCGGGGGTGACCAGCGGATACGGACATGCCCTCGACCTCGTATTCGACCAAGTGATCGCGTCCTTCGAACACTTGAATACAGAACTCGGGTCGCTGCTTTCCCGAAGGCCCTGATGGAGCCACGGATGGCTGGAAACACGCACGTCAGATTATTGATCCGCCCATACCATCTTCGACATCGAGCGCGACATTGCGATCTCATGTCGCGCTTGATCCGAAGCGAAATCTCACCTAGTCGGATGATGAAGCAGGGTTGGTGACGCATTCCCGGCGAGTTATGCGTTGTCGCTGCAGAAGCAGCCGGGGAGTCGAAGTTCGATGACTGCAAAGGGCCTTAATGATCATTCCGTCGTTGTGGACGACGTGTACTTCAAGCGTCTCGTCCCTACCGCGGGCGCCCTCGAGGACTTCTCGCGTGCGTCAGGAAACGTCTCTGTGTATTTTCGCAACCTCAAGGAAGCTCTGCTGGAGAGGATCCGCGAACATGACGGTTGCGTCATGGTTGGCTGCGTTGCCTGGTTCACTGACTTGGAGATTTTGAAGGCCGTCGGTCAGCATTCGGTCGCCGCTTCCTTCATCCTTAACAAGGAAAATTTCCTCAAAGACGAGCATGCTATCCGAAACGCGAGGAGGCTCTACGAAGGGATTCACCCTTTCAAACCGGACAAGGAGACCGAGGCTGCCCCCTATCCCAGAGTATTCGAAACGATCTCAAAAACCGGAATTGAGTTTGGGGCATTCCGCTGTTGCGGACGCTTGAGAACAGAGTCTCAATCACCGTGGTACATGCACAACAAGTTCGTTGTATTTTGCGACTATAAGGAAACGACACGCACAAGGCCGGATGATCCGTATGATTATATGGATATCAGCATTGTACGACCCATATCAGTGTGGACTGGTTCGATGAACTTTACAGGTTCGGCTGGGAACCACCTCGAGAACGGGTTATTCATCCAAGATCCTGAAATCGCACAGGCTTACTTTGGAGAATGGGGCCAGGTCGCCGCGCTCTCCGAGCCTCTGAACTGGGAATCTGCTGACCCTTATAGCGATCGGCTTGTCCCTCCCGTTGAGTGGGACCACCTCCCGGGGGCGGGAAGCTAGCCTCGGTAATGGGGATCCGAGATTATTATGGTTTTGCGGTTTCCATGAGGGTCCGCGCGACTGCGGCTCCACCAGTTTAATCTCAACCCCGCGACCGCTCACCACGATGCTGAGCGCGCCATTGTTTGTCGCCGGCTCAGCCGCATCTTATCGTACCGTGGCGAGGTTCCCTACCGCTGACCAGTCGGGATACAACTCGCTGGAATCGCGCTTCACGGCGCGCGTAAAGGACTGGTATGTAAAATCGACTCATCATGCCGCTGCCCGCGTGCATGGCAACATCTAAATGACTTGGGGGCGGTCGTGAGTAGCGCAGCGAAAAAATCAGGAGAAGCAGCGGTCCAGCCCACGCCGAAGAAGCTCAGGCTGTTCTACGCATGGCAAAGCGACCTCCCCAGCAAGGCAAACCGGAACGGTATCCGCGATGCCCTGAAGGCTGTCGCAAAGAAGGTGCAACCGGGTGTGAATCTTTCAGTCGATGAAGCAACCCGAGACACGCCTGGAAGCCCGAACATTCCCGCGAAGATTATGGAGAAGATTCGCACCTGCGATCTCTTCGTTGCGGATGTCACCACGATCGTTGGCAAGGCAGGTGAAAGCCGGCCGTGCGCCAACCCTAATGTGATCTTCGAGCTTGGGTACGCGGTCGCCCATGTGGGTTGGGATCGGATTATCTTGGTCATCAATGGCAAGGTTTCACAGTTGAGCGACCTTCCCTTCGACTTTGATCGGCACCGCGCGATGGTCTATGAGCACGATGAAAAGCCGACGGCGGAGCAGAAAGAGGCCCTGGCGAAAGATTTGAAGGGCGCCATTGACTTGATCGCTAAGCACGATCCACCTCGACCGAAAGATATCGACGGCCAATCCGAGGAGCAGGTGCGCAAGCGGCGCGATGTCACCAACATCACCTGGGCCTTGGAGCAGGTCCATCAACCCAGCATCGACGATCTCATCGCCGACCTTCCCTACAAGTTGAGCGACAAGGCATTATGGTACTTTGAGTGCTTCAAAGGTGTCGTCACCAACAGCCTGTTCCACATCAACGATGCGGCCGTAGCCAAGTTGTGCAAAAAGATGCTCGATGGCTGGACGATGGCCCTCTCCGCAGGGGAGCATTACCAGATGTCAAGCAATCCGCATTACTACGTGTGGGTGGGAAACCAGCCTAGCGCGAGCAAGGCCGAGGACAGGGTCATGAAGGGTGCGCTCATGCTTGCAAAGGCCCGCAAAGCACTGCTTGACAAAGTCCGTAAGGACTATGTCGAAGTAGATGTAGAGGCGGCAAGCAGGAAGGCCTTTCACGCGTATAGGGATGAGCTTGTAGATCACTGACGGACAGCACCAATGGCATTCGATGATACACGCCGATCCTGCCCGGCGTGGCAAACATCCTGGATCGCGCACACATGGATAAGTGGTGCCTGCGCAACAAAATGTTTGTAAAACTCCCACCAATAGGGACCCTATGGACAAGCTGATCGAAGCCAAGCTGGCAATGCTAAAGGCCTACGAAACGGTCCTAAGCAGAGGGAAATGGGTCACCTGGCCGGACAACAATCAGTATTTGGTCATCACGCCGGCTGACTTTGACCTACTCAGGAGCCCTTACGACGATCTGCTCGACGCTGGGGACGAGGCTGAGCAAGCCACTGCGGAACCGCGGGTTTAATGCGCGTCCGGTCACTCTCGTATAGACCGCACTGTTGTAATCTGCGCTTCCACCATTATGCTGCCCTTAGTGTACTTGGGGTCAGCGATGGCCCGTCGTTGTCCTCCGCGACGGATGCCACCGCGGCGTTCTAGCCCTCTGACGCTTGTGCTTGGCTGCCATCCCTAGGTCTCCGTCCCCTAAACAGGAATGGTGAGTCGGCCGGCTGAAAGTACCAAGCGGATTATTCGTCGCGATCAAGTCGGTCGCGGTCGGTCACGACCATGTTCGGCTCGTGCCGAGGATCCAGATCCGGGCCGACATCGACATGGAAGTCGCTCGCTTCCTCTTCCGGTGACTGCGGCACATAGCGTTTCTTCAGCTTAGTGGTTCCGGCGGATTCGATCGTTGCAACGTCCGTCGGCGAGACATCGGCAGCACGCGGTCGGCGACCGAAGTCCGGGATGACCGGCTTTGGCTTCTCGCCCTTCTTGAGCTTCTCGATCTTGCGGGCGTATTTGGATGGTGGCCGGGCGGACATGTATTCGTGGTACAGCCGCAGCGCGGCCCGAAGGTCGGACTTCTGGCGGACATCCAGCGTGGCGAAATCCGCCGTGTCTTCCAGCTCCGCCAGTTCGAGGGCGATGTCCTGGTATGTCCGGCCGTGCAGCAGGCGCCGGGCGCGGTTCACCCGGGACTTGATGTTCGCGAAATTCGCAGGGATCGTCGGCTTGTCAGGATCGAAGTCTTTCGGCGGGAACTTCCTGAAAAGGAACGGGATGAATCCTGGGTCAATGTCCGGGATGGATCTGCCCTCGGCTCGAGTAAGGATCACTTCGCCGATTTTCTCCGCCAAGGTCGGAGGCACGGCGTTTGAGATCATCTGCATCGTATCCCTCTTGCTCCATGGCTTACCCTCCCGCTGCAGACGATAGCCAGCCGTGTCGAAGTCTGCTGGAAAGCCTTGGATGCGCATCGCCTGATGCTCCGTGAGCTTGAAGGCCGCCTTGTAGGAGATGTGGTCGTCCGGATGTGGATTGGCGCGATACTTCGGCCCCGGACCTTCGGTCGAGGTGCGGATGATTGTGGGTGCAGGTTCATCGAGTCGGCGAACGCCGCGGCCGCCTCGGTATGGTCTGACGAAATACCCGCCTCTCCGGAGGAGTTCTGCATCATCGGGAAACCGGTCAGGATCGAGTATCGATCTGACCGTTACCGGATTCTTCGATTCTGTTGCTAGCAGAGCAGACAGCAGGAAATCATCGACCTCTCCAAGCCGACCGATACAGAAAAAGCGTTGACGAGTCTGGGGTGTTCCCAGGAGCGACGCGTCAACGGTCTTTTCAGTCAGGCCATACCCTGCGCGCCGCCAAATGCTTCTGGCTTGGCGGTAATTGAGGCTCAGAGGAGCGCGGCGGGTGTTTTCAAAGATAAACCACTCCGGCCTGACAATGGCGATGATCATCGCGAAAGCCTGCGTCATCGCCGCGTTCTCGCCGAGGATGCCTTTCCCTGCTTCGGAGAAGTCCTGGCACGGCGGCCCTCCGACGATCATTTGCGGCGAGGCTCCCATGATGTGCAGCGCAGCCTCCGCTACGTTGCCCAGGTCGATCTTGAACGCCTTGGACTTGTTGTTGAACTGCCAGACATCGATGGCCTTGTCCCATCTCTCGTAGCCCACCACCATCTGGAGACCTGCTCGTTCCAGGCCGAGGCCGAGGCCGCCGATTCCGGCGAAAAGTTCGACAAAGCGCATCTTTGGATCCTTCACGGTTTCATCCGTGATACAGGACCGCAAGTGAATCCTCTGTAAAAATCGTAATCAGGCCAGTCGGCAGATCTCGCGGCAGACTCTGGAGGCATGGTCGGCTGCCGCATCAACGATCCGAGGAGCGGATGAACACTGGTCCTTGGCAAGGGCAACGGCGAGCTGCGCGCAGCCTTCCTGCAGGTCGTCGAGGAGATAGTCGGCAATCGCAACGTCACCGTGATCATCGTCAGGATCGGTGATGCGGATGAAACCTTCGTGGCGGTCAGCGTACATCAAGCGATCAGCGAGGAATGAAAGCCCGTCGCTGATAATGAGGCTCGAGCAGCCGAGAGCGGCGAACACACCCGGGCGAGGATGTCCATCTCCCAGACCTGACCGATCCTGATGAAGGGCAACTCCCGCCGAGTTGATGTCGCGTATTCCGGAAATGTTTCGATGTTCATGCGTCGTCCTCCCATCACGATGATGGCCGGCCGGCGGGACCGCACAACGAAAAATGGCCGAGCAGTGCCCGGCCGGACGAACATGAACTGTTCGAGACGATGATGTGTTTCGCCGTCGCCGGCCGTAAGGCCGTCAGATCAGATCCATCTGCTGAAGGCGTAGCACCTGGCGCCTGTATCGGGCGGCCATCCAAAGGATTCGTTCAGCGAGCTTGTCGTTCTGCATCGCATCCTCGATCGTCGCCTCGCTCAGCATGTGACCTTGGCTGGAATCGGACTTGCTGAATCCTTCGCCGTTCTGCGTTCTGGCGTAGTCGGCATCCCTGTCCGCCACGATCTTCAGCGCCTCCAGAGCAGCCTTGATCGCCTTGCGTCGCGGATGGTGCGCAGGGGTGCGGAACTTCAACCTCGGAACGGGCTGGATCGTGACGGGTGTGGCGGTCGGATCGTCACTACGGAAATCCGGAGATTCCTGATTCTCAATTGCGAAGTAATGTGGGGACGGTGATGAATCGTGCTTGGTCATAGTGACGCTTCTCCAGGCGCCTGCGACGACCCGGAACGGGGAATCTCGCGGAGCTGATGGAGGTCGGATCTCAGGAGGATCCTGGACTGAATCTTCAGCTTCGTCTCGCGCGTGTCGAAGCCCTGCTGCTTCAGGATATCCTTAGCGAGACGGATGATGCTCTGCATCTCCGGAGACGGGTCGCCAAGGCCATAGAACACCGCCACGGCAGCCGCCAACGCGCGGTCAACCTCCGATGCTTCGGGGCGCCCCTTCGTGCCTTTCTTGCCGCGAGCCGCCTGCTTCTTGCGATACGCCTCGGTCCTTCGGCGACCCACTTCATTTCTCGGATCAGCAATCCTCGGCACGGCAACCTCCATCCGCACTAACCTGCACTACGGGTAATATCGGGTGGGACGATGCAAGGGACAAAAACGGTCGGCACTACGATGGTAAGGGAGTTGCGGAGCTGGTCGAGCGGAGCGGGAGCGTAGCGCTCACGAGAACCGTTAGGTTTCTCCCAGCCTGGAGAGTGGTAAGCCCATCTCGAACATCACAGCGGGGGGATGCCCTCCCGTGGGCGCGCGCACGCCCACGCACGCACCCTCTCTTAGGATTGTCCAGAGTTGACAATTTGGACAGGCTTACAACGCCGATGCCGCAAGGATTCGTCCATTTTATTTTCGTCTCAAAAATCCCGGTTTTAGCATCCACTTAAATTCGTCTTCGTCTCAAAAATCCCTAGGACGAAGAGTTTATCGCCGTCACTACCGCGTCTTCGTCCTGCGTTCGTGAGAGACTGGACGAAGAGGCTGAAACCCCCGCGGCGCAAGCCATCGAGGGGTGGACGAAGACAGAATTCCTCTTCTCCTATGGAATTCCATAACTGGACGAAGACATCACTACGGGGCTGTTCCCGTCTTCGTCCACTTGGAAAGAAAAGCTGGACGAAGACGTTGCGCCGTTCTCCGCCGGCGACAATCATAGTTGCAGGAGGACGACACATGAGACCACACCGCCAGAATTTTAGGCCGAAGCCGCGCGGCTCTCTCTCGACCGCACTGGCGAAGCCGAGCAACTTGGAACGCGTCGCCCCGGAGTCTCCGAGGCCGATCGAGCTGCTGAAGGGTATGACGGTCGACGGGAACTCGACCCTGACATCGCACGATGCCGCGCTGCACGATCTACTCCTGTCCTCGGCTTATGAAGCCGACCGAGGTTTGACCGCCGATGTGCACACGATTCCGATGGTGCATGTGCTTCACTACTTCGGTGCTGAAGCGCGCCGGGATGCAGTGAAGGCATCGCTGGGGCGCCTGCTGAAGAACACCGTGTCGTTCGGGACGGACGATGGCCAGCGCTACGAGCAGGTTCCGTTGCTGGTTTCCTGGCTCTCTCGCAAAGACAACGTCGAGACGATCCACTTCGGCTTGGCGGATCCAATGCGACGGATCATGACCGAGAAGCGGGAGTTCGCATATCTCGAACTTGCGGCGCTGCCGAAGATGAAGTGCAAGTTCTCGCAACCGCTCTATCGTGTGCTCCTGGCGAAGGTGCGGGAGTCCGGCCGCGTATGGATCCCGGGCGAGAACAACACCGTCGTCGTGACCGCCAGCGTCGACGAGATCGGAACATGGGTCGGCTTCCCTCGTGAGAAGGACGGCAGCATCCACAGCGGCAAGCTGCGCACCCGAATGCTTGAGAACGTCGTGCGGGACTTCGAGCGCATTCAGGCCTTCAAGATCGCGGTCAATCCTGTCAGAGGGGCGACCCGTGGCAATCCGATCATCGAAGTCGAGTTCGAGCTCACGCTCGCTCCGCCCGACCACCGCCGCATCCGTGCCATCTACGATGGCGCCGGGATCAAGCAGTTCGGCGGCACGGATGTCGAAGAGTATCGTGTGCGGTCGGACATCTGGTTGAAAGCCATCAACCAGCTCGTCGCCGCCGATACCTCCCATGTCAGTCTGAGCCATCAGGTGCTGTTCCGGCTCTGGACGGCTGCGATCAACGAGATGCTGACAGGCGCGCCGATCTCTGAGGGATACCGTAACCGGATCTTCCGAGGCGAAAGCCTGCGCGATCAGATCGACAGGCTCGGTCCTGACGCTGCCGCATGGGGCTTCATCCAGGAAGAGGCTGAGGATCCGGATCTGCTCAGCAGGAGCAAGCAGGAAAGGATCGAGATCGCCAACGTCGGCGAAGCTGCGCGCCGTGAACGCGTCTGGAGGGATGACGCGAAGCCGGTCGCCAGCCCAGCCACGAAATCGGCAGTTCAACAGGATCCGATTGTCCTTTTCGAATGCTGCCGTGAAATCAGGATGACCGTCAACAACTCGCTGACGACGCTTGATGCCATCGAGGAAATGGTTCTCGATCCGATCGAGTACTACAGGGATTGGAGCGGTGGCCAGGAAAAGACAATCAGGGTGCAGTGGCGCCTGGATGATGTCGATAACCACATGATCCTCCGGAAGAGAATCTCAGAAGGCGATGCGATGGAGCTTGCCAAGCGCCTCTCAAACCACATCGAAGGCGCCATTGAGTACGCAGCATGACCCAGACAATTGATATCCACGAAGTTCGCCCGCGCCTTCGCTTCCTGCTTTCGAATGCGGCCAAGGAGGAAGGTAAGAAGATGGCGAACCTGTTCTCGACCTATTCCTACCGAAAGGATCCCGGCCGCACGAGCAGTCAGTTCCATCATATCATCGAAAGCATCAAAGGCGGCCGCTTCCCAAATATTGCTCAGGCCGATGAAGTCATGAAGGGCACCCTGACGGCATCGCTGCAGGTCATGGTAGACGGCAGGCGACTTCCTGAATGGCTCATGTGGCGGCAGACCTGGGCGAACGATCTTGCCGATGGCCGGCCGCAGCATATGGTCGCCTCCGCGAACTACATGATCGAATATCAGGACAAGCTGGAGCAGTTGCTCGATACGAGCGGGCGCCAGTTCGACATGGAGGAGGACGACGATACCCGAGCACCACGCGGTGCCGTGCGAGAGCTCTCCGATATTGCTGATCCTGTCCTTCGAGAGCGCCTCCGGAAGAAGATGAACGACGAAGCCAGGCTCGCCACCTACGGAGACCGAGAGATCTGTCCCAGTCCCGGTGTCGTTCCGATGATCCTATACAGGATGAACATGACGGAGGAGGAAAAGGCTCGAGAACGCGAAGACGACGAGAGGCGCTCGCTCAGAGACTATGGGAAGAACCTGATCTCCGCGTTCGAACTCGTCACGGGAGAGAAGTTCGAACGTGCATGGAAAACCAAGACGGAACTCCATGCCGCTCTTCGCGACCAGTTCAGCGAATATTATGACGAGAAGCTATCGATCCGGACATTGCTGCTCGGTGGCTACAGATAACGGATATATCCGTTATAACACGCTTTACCATCTTCGCAGGATCCGCTAATGAAGGGCTCACAACCTTCCCGGGTCCTGCTAGACATTAGCCCGGATAACGAAAGCGAAAGCAACCTCAATGGTCACCGAACTCCACATAGCCCGAATAGCCTGACACCGCCCGAGAAGGCGGTCGCTGTTCTGTGTCTTTGTTTTCGGAGTTCCCACATGTCATTCTGCCGCAAGTTTTACATTTCCGACACGCACTTCCTCCACGACAACGTCCTGCAGTTCTCCAATCGTCCTTTCCGGTCGATCGAGGAGCACGACGAACACCTGATCCAGCAGTGGAATCTCGTCGTCGGCCAGGATGACATCGTCTACCACCTTGGAGATTTCGCCTTCTCTCTGACCGACAAGGCCGGCAAGGTCCGCTGGATCTTTTCCCGCCTGAACGGCCGCAAGCGTCTCGTGATCGGCAACCATGACCTTCGCCATGGCGAGCTGCATCCGACCATCGCCGGCTTGCCGTGGGACACGCGCCCCGAAGGATTCATCTTCACCGAAGACGAAGGCGCGAAGCTCGTCCTCGCGCACTACGCCCAGCGCTCGTGGCAGTGGGAACGCAAGGGCGGCTACCACTTCTACGGCCATGCCCATGGCGCCTTGCCTGGCATCGGCCGGTCTCGGGATGTTGGCGTGGATATGCCGGACGTTCGGTTCACACCGTCGACGTTCAAGGAACTTACGGAAGGAATGAAGTGATGACCACCGACCTCGACCTTCTCCCAAAAGGCTGGCGCGCGATGGCGCAGGAACTGCTCGAAAAGGCGCGCAAGCAGTTCGGCGGGATCGTGTTCACGAACATCTCCGCTAATCCGGGCGGCTGGCTCACCGTTGATTTCGACAAGCATTCCGTCGGTGTTGAGCACAACTGGCGCGCTCTGAAGTTCTGCGAGGGCTATTCCTCTATGTCATGGCACATCTGCTCCGAGTGCGGCAGCCACCGCGCCGAACAACGCCCCGGCTACGTCTTCGCTATCTGCGAAGAGTGCCGCGACTGAATCCCGTCAACCCACAGAACCTGCTTTTACCGATCAACAACGTGGGTGACACATGTCCGACGAAACGAAATCCATCGACCGCTGGATCGCCGAGCTCCATCTGCAGCGCGCCCTGCGTCCGTATCGCGCCGGCCGCGCCTTCGTGCTGGTTGTCGTCATTCCGGCCGATGATGGCGCGGGGCACTGGCAGCAGGCGGCCTACGACATCATGAAGACCATGGCCAAGGAAAGCGAAGCTGGGGACGAATACGACTTCACCCGCCGCAACGACTTCCGCGCCGACACGTTCGAAATCACCCCGCGCAAGGTCAAGGATAAGCTGATCCCGCCGAAGGAAGATCCATGGACGACGGTCAACTTCGCCAACTTCCGCTCGGTCTTCATCTGCCGCCGCGGCGATGCCGATCCTGTCCTCGGCTCGCGCACGTCAGCGATTGCAGATGCGGTGATCGACATCGCCGAGTTGGACATGATCCTCGTGCAGCGCGCCATCCAGGAAGTGACCGGCGCCGAAGTTACGGCCGACGAGGCCGCCGAGATCATGTCACTTTCCGCAGAAGTCCGTCTGGTGCTCCGCAAGACCGGCCGCGGCGTGAAGAACGTCCTGCAGCGCATGCGCGCCATCCAGCCGCCATCGAAGGAAGCTGCGGCCGTCGTGCCGCAGAAAACGGAGGACGGCCCGCGTCTGGAGGATCTGCACGGCTACGGCGCCGCGAAGGAATGGGGCATGGAATTGAAGCGCGACCTGCAGGACTATGCTGCGGGCAAGATCGGATGGGAGGATGTCGACTCGGGGCTGCTGTTGTCCGGCCCGCCCGGCTGCGGAAAGACCACGTTCGCTCAGGCGCTGGCGAATTCGCTGGACGCTCATCTCGTCGTCGGCAGCTATTCGACCTGGCTCGGCACTGGCGAAGGACATCAGGGCACGATGCTCAAGGCCATGCGCGCCGCGTTCCATCATGCCCGTGAGAACGCGCCGGCCATCATCCTGATCGACGAGATCGACAACTTCGTCCAGCGTGGCAGCTTAGGCCGCGCCAGCAGCGACGAATGGATGCGCGGCGTGGTCAATGGGCTGCTGGAATGCCTCGATGGCGCTATCGAGCGCCCGGGTGTCATTGTCATTGGAGCGACTAACCACCCGGGCGGCATCGACACCGCGTTGCTCCGCCCGGGCCGTCTGGATCGCCACGTCCAGATCGACCTGCCGGACGCTGCCGCACGCTCTGCGATCCTCCAGTACCATCTGCAGTCCGTGGTCGACGTGTCCTCGGTCATCGGCCGCACGGAAGGCTTCTCGGGCGCCGATCTGGAGCGCATCGCCCGCGATGCCCGCCGCATGGCCCGCCGCAAGCAGGTTCCGGTCAGCGTGGAGCACGTCGCCACGGCGATGCCGGAAATGCATTCCTTGCCACGCGAGCAGCGTCTGTCGACCGCGATCCACGAACTTGGCCACGCGGTTGTCGGGATCGCTCTCGATCACCGTCGCCTCAAGAAGATCGTGGTTCACAAGGCGGTGTTCTTGACCGAAGCGTCGCAGGCGGCCGGCTACGCTCACTTCGAAGGAAAGATGGCCGAGCGCAAGAGCAAAGGATGGTGGGAGGACGAGATCTGCGTCTATCTCGGTTCCGTCGCGGCCGAGACCCTGTTCCTTGGTGGTCACTGCGATGGTTCGGCTCACGACCTGCAGCAGGCAACCGACGCGGCACTGCACATGCTTGCCGTGGCAGGCTTCGGTGACACTCTGATGTCGGATGGCGTTGGTGCGGACATGTCGCTGCGCCGTCATCGGCTTGAGCCGCAGGTCGACGGGATCCTGCAGGAACAGCTCCTGCGCGCCAGCCAGATCGTAGAACGCTACCGCGATCTCATCGAGCGTCTCGCCGAGGAACTCGCCGACAAAGGGGAGATCTCAGGCGAAGCGGTGACGGCCGCCGTCCGCGATCACGGCAAGCCCATCCAACTCGCGCTGGCGATGTAACCGGAGAAATCCCCGGACACGAACCTGATGTTCGTCTATGGGGGATTTCACGAAGGATTCACCGCAACCGTCAGCTCGACGTTAAGCCGCCGCCGATAGGTTGCCGGATTGAATAATCGAATAGCGTATACAACGGAGGTGTCCGTGAGCGACAACATCATCAGCCTCAAGCCCTGGATTGACCGCCTGCAGGCTGCGGAGCGCATAGAGCAGGAATACCTCGCCGAACGCGACGAGCAGCGCCGCGAGGTGGAGGAGCAGCTCGACAACTGGGATCTCTATCTAGGATCGCGCGGCCTGACGTACGACGATGGCCCCGAGGATCCCGACGGGGCCTTCATCACCAAGGTCGACCGAGAGGTGAACCGGGTGATGGCCGAGTTCGAGGATCTGGTCGACCGTCAGGTGCGGGATCAGGACGACGCACTCGCGGCGCTCGATGACATCCGACGGGCGCTGGATCCGAATGTGGATGTGCCCGCTCGAGTGGTCAGAGATCCGTCGCCGGACGCGCCCCTGAACGTATTGGAGGTGCTCTGCCTGCCTGAGCTGGGAGGTCAGCTCTATGTTGGAGAGGATACCCCGGGAACGCCGAGCCGAAACATCAAGGAAAAGACCATTCGCGGCGCCTGGGATCGGGGTGACCTCGGATTCCTGATGCTCGGAAAGAACAAGTTCACGACCAGATCGATGATAAAGGAGTGGCTGGAAGGATGCCGAGAGAAATCGAAGAACCTCATATCCTCGAAAGAAAGCCCCGCTACGACAAAGCCGGCAAGCTCACCCACAAAGGCACCTGGTTCATCAAACACGGAAGCAAGCAAGTTGCGACAGGCTGCTCTTTCTCGACGGCTGAAGAATCTAAGGTAGCGAAGGAAGAGGCGCTGCTGAAGCTTCACGAGTACAATGTGGAGCGCTATTCAAAGGTGGAGATCACTGATGGATTGCTGGCTTCAGAGGTCAAGGTCGGCGACCTGATCTTGTATTACCTCCAGGAACAGGAGGACGACATCGCAGCGATGCCGAAGGCCCGTCGGAAGGAGCATCTCGATCAGATCGAGCGGCTGTCGGCTTTCTGGGGCGACAGGTTCGTGTCGGAGATCAAGCGCAAGACATCGAAGGAATATCAGAAGGATCGGAAGCCGTCCGTCGTTCGCAACGAACTGATCGCGCTGCGCGCCATCGTGAACTTCTGCGCCAAGGAGGGAAAGGTCAAGATATACGACCGCGAGCTGAACTATGAGATCCCCGAGCCCCAGGGCAGCCGTTTGCACTACTTCACCGAGAAGGAGGTTCGGAAGCTTTATCAGGCGGCCATGTGGAAGCGCCACACGTTCAACGGAGAGCCTACTCATAAGGTGGCGGAGCATATCGGAAAATTCATCGCGGTCGCAGTGTTCACCGGAACGCGTGCGGAACGCATCCAGTCTGCTTCTTTTGTGAAGGAAGCTGGGCGGCCGTGGATTGATCTGGAGAACGGCATCTTCTACCGAGCTGCGGAGAAGGAGATGGTTCCCCATAACAAAAGGGCTGACCCAATCCTGATCCCAGATCCGCTCTTGAGGTTGATGAAGCGCTGGCATCATGGACGAGGCGCCATGAAAGGCACCCGATACCTTATCGAATATCAGGGCCGCCCGGTCGACTGCCGGAAAGGATTCTACACTCTCAAAAACGAGGTTCTCGGTGAAGAGCGCGCGGCACAAGTCAATCGTCACACGCTAAAACACACCTGCGTTACGCTGCTGCTTCAGCACGGAGTTTCAGTTGAGGATGTTGCCGACTTTGTCTCGACCACGCCAGCCGTGATCCGCAAGGTCTACAAGCACGTGATCCCAGGCGAGTATTCCGCAGTCCACCAGACATTCGCGAAAAAGCCGAAGGTTGGTTCGACGACCCGCCATGAGCGCAACAAGGCGGCTTGACTCCAATCCGGAGTCGGTCCATTCGGCAGTTGTTCCGGTGGCGATTTACCGCCAACGAACCGCCAACGGAACAACGGAATCTAACGGGAACGAACGGGCATCAACGGGAGTGTCCCAAACGTCAACAACCGTTGCGTAGCCGTCCGAGGCGCTGGTTTGGGACCAGAGGGTCGGGAGTTCGAATCTCTCCACTCCGACCATTTAAGCCCTTGATTTTTCAATCCGCTGGAGGCCAGCGGGCAGTCGACGACGCCCCCGCCGGTGAGGGCAGGAAATCGTGGCGCTCGGCCATCGCGGCAAGGGCGGCAGGCGCTCGAAAAAGCTGTAATTTCCTGACGCAAGTCATTCCGTTTTAAATCATTCTGCGCTAAGGGAAGACGGAGCATGGGGCAAAACTGCTCGCAGGCAGGATTTCGGCTTGCCAGCGATCCGGAAGAAACCGTGCTCAAAGCCGAAAGACGACAGCGACGTCGCGCATCCGGATGATGGGCCGGCGTCGAGATGAAAGACGGGAGCCGTTTGAAAGCAATGTCCGCGAAGATCTATCGTCCCGCGAAGACAGCCATGCAGTCCGGCAAGGCCAAGACGCATCTGTGGGTCTTGGAGTTCGATCAGGAAAAGCCGCGCACCATCGACCCGATCATGGGCTACACGAGCTCCGGCGACATGCGGCAGCAGTTGCGGCTGACCTTCGAGACCGCCGAGCAAGCGATCGCCTATGCCGAACGCAACGGCATCGAATACCGCGTCATCGCGCCGAAGGACGCGACGCGCAAGAGTGTGTCCTATTCGGACAATTTCCGTTTCAACCGGATGCAGCCCTGGACCCATTGAAGGCCCGGGCGAACCGGCCTGACGGCCCCTTAGCTCAGCTGGATAGAGCACCTGCCTTCTAAGCAGGTTGTCGCAGGTTCGAGTCCTGCAGGGGTCGCCAAACTACTATCTAACCAATCGATTCTATTTAAGGTGCGACCGGGCAGGGTTATAGGTGCGACCTACATTCTGTTCGCAAGGCGTTCCGAAGCGGCCTTCGCGAGGCGCTTCTTATCGGCTTCCTTCGTATAGACTTCGGCCATCGCGAGTCGGGTCCAGCCGTACATTGCCATCAACTCATGAGCCCGCAACGCTGCCCATCGCTTTTGCCTCAGTGTGTGGCGCGAAGAAGCAGCGGATCGTCATATGCGGGGCGGACGTGCAGATGTGATACTGGCTGTCTTCGCTCTCTAAAACCCGGTTCTTGGGGATGAAGTATCTTGTCTTGGACCCGGTGCGGATGTTGAAGTTGCCGCCCGGCAGCGGCTCGACATAGCGCGGGCTGATGACCCGGCAGTCCTTGTTGTCGCAGCATTCGTAGCCGGTGACCGGATCATGGTGGCCGGAATACCAGTTATGGGCGACAGCGAGAGCGATGAGGACGAGCTTCATGTCGCTTGACCTTCTCGGCGCCGAGGGCCTAACGCTCAACTTCGAAAAGCCCCACGGTATGATAGTAGGGCACGTTTGCGAGCGCTCCAAGCGTTACCGATTAACGGCGGACCGCGGCCTTGCCAACGGCCTTCTGATACAGCCGCTCGATCTTGTGACCGGTCGACCAAAGCAGTTCGCAACCGATGCCTTCGGAAGCGCCGAACCTCGCCTTTCGGTTCCAGTCTACAAGCTCTAGGGTCAAAATACGAAACCATTCCTAAGCCGGACGGTTAGATTGGATCGTCTTCCCTATCCGCGCCGATCAAGGTGGAGTCAGAACAACGCTTACGGTGACGGGGCGCGAGCACCCATATTGCCTGGGACTATTGAGAAAGCAGCGTCCGCCCGGATCGCGAACGCTGCTTCTGTCTCTTGGCCATTCATCAGGTATCGCCGGAGGAGGCGACAGTCATCTAATTCTAAACCTCTGAATTTGTTCCATAGATGCGAACAGCGGGTGGTGATGTACGCG
Source organism: Sinorhizobium fredii (assembly GCF_002944405.1). Lineage (NCBI taxonomy): Bacteria > Pseudomonadati > Pseudomonadota > Alphaproteobacteria > Hyphomicrobiales > Rhizobiaceae > Ensifer > Ensifer fredii. The sequence goes on from NZ_CP024307.1 coordinate 1,731,633, forward strand.
CGGGGATCACTGAAGCGTCGACGTTATGATGGTCGGCGCATCGTCGCCTTCGCCCCTATCAAGAAACTGAACTAGTGCCGACACGAGACTCTCGGCGCTCTCTCGATCGAGCTCGAGCAGGATAATCTCGTCCCCGTCTGACATAAGCTCAAGCGTTCCAATGAGCGGGTCAGTCGAGTGCACGCTTATGTCGTTGCCCTGATACTCGGTGGTGGTCGTGTTCCGATCGTCTTCCATGGGTGCCTCCGCCAGAGTATCACACGCGATCATCGACCTGAGAGGCCTCATCCTGTCAATTTGGCTTTCCGAAGTACTCGCTGTGACGGCGATGGCAAGCCATATAGTGCGAGTGCCCGCACCGGGGGACAGGACGGGCACTCATTAACAGGTGGGGGGACCTGTGCCGCTGAGACAATTATGCGGCACCAAGATAATCCAGCGGGGGCGTCATTGTTCCGATTCCCCGCAGCCGACCTTGAAATTATCTCCTCGGCCCGAGCGGCCCTGTTCCGCTGCGGCCGTGATAGAAAGCCGGGTCGTAAACAATCTCGAATTCGGCTTTGAGCCGCTCGGCCAACCGCTTCGAGATCTCCCGCTTCGCCGCGTCCCTTGGCGTGGCGTCGATACCGACTAGCACGGCGCAATCCCCGACCGGTATCTCCCATATGGCGGCGCGCAGGAATTCCTGCACGATCGCATCGTCAACAGCCTCTCCATGGCGCCGAAAGCCGATCTGTGCCCTCAAAGCCGTTACGATGTCGCGGGCAAAGAGGGTGGAGCACTGTGGATCACGCCGCCGCCGCTGACCCTTCGCCGCTAGTCCATTCAGGACAGGGCGGCCGACCATAGCGAAGCGAGTGAAGATTGCGCGTTCGAGATCGTATTCTGGCGCCGACATGCGGTTTCCTCCTCGAATCGAGTTTGTCGGTATCCCGCATGTCGTGAATGGCGCGCCGCTTCGCCCGGTCGCGTTCTTAATATGTTCTCATCATCCGAACAGTCAATGCGACGGTTTGCCGATGCACGGAAGAGTCTGCGCTATAGACCCTGAGCGGAGACGACAAGACAGGCTCTCGGACGGGCACAGCCATCCGCCCTCCGGAGCAAGGTCCCTTCGCCGGGACGATGGATGGGTTGGGCCGCTATGCGATCAGCAGCACGAGGTAACTGTGCCTCTAAAGATTGTCCAACCGGTCCTCAGCAGACTCCATAGAGCAGCGGCCCAGCTCCGACTGCGGACAGAAGCAAGCACTTGGAACTCCCCAGTCGGCGGGGACGCATGCGCACGCTTCACGTGTTGTTGATCGTGATCTAGCAGCGGCTGGTTGCGCTGCACCCTTTTTGCTGGTCTTTTTCGCGCCTGCGAACAGATCGCTTCTGCAACCCGCCGGACGAGAGACATTCCTCCCAGTCCGACGTCCGGCCAGAAAGAGGATCCGAACATGGGTGATCTCCTCAAAGGTATCTCCAATTTTCGCGGCGCGGTGTTTCCCAACCAATCGGCGCTTTACCGCAAGCTGGCGAGGGAAGGCCAGCAACCACAAGCTTTGATGATATCCTGTGCCGATAGCCGGGTGATGCCCGAGACGATCACGCAAGCAGGTCCCGGAGATCTCTTCGTCTGCCGCAATGCCGGCAATATCGTTCCACCGTTCTCGACCCTCAACGGCGAGGTCTCCTCGGCAATCGAATATGCCATTCTGGCGCTTGGCGTAAGTGATATCGTCGTGTGCGGCCATTCGGACTGCGGGGCGATGAAGGGCCTGTGCCATCCGGAGTTGCTCCAGCCGATGCCCAATGTCGCGGCCTGGCTGCGCCACAGTCACGCCGCCTATTCGATCGTCTGCCGGGCCTATCCTGACGACCTTTCCGAAACTGACCGCGTGCGCGCCGTGGCGATGGAAAACGTCGTCGTTCAGCTCGATCACCTGAAGACGCATCCTTCCGTGGCCGCAAAACTCGCCACCAGCGAGATCACCCTTCATGGCTGGTTCTTCGACATCGAGACCGGCGAAGTCCAGGTCTATGACGGGGCGACAGCGACCTTCACGGTGCCGCAGGACGGGGAGCCGCTGCCGGTCGCGTTCACCGGCCGCGATCGCCCGCATGTCATGCCGCAAATCGCAGCAACACTTGCCGCGGAGTAGCGCCATGACAGCCAATAGCTCGTCCTTTTCGCGCGACCTCGCCTCGTCGCTGGTCGTTTTTCTCGTTGCCATTCCGCTGTGCCTCGGGATCGCAATCGCCTCCGGCGTGCCGGCTTCCATGGGCCTGATCTCCGGGATCATCGGCGGCATCGTCGTCGGCTTCCTGTCGGGCTCGCCGCTGCAGGTCTCCGGACCTGCCGCCGGACTTGCCGTCATCGTCTTCGGCTTCGTAGAGGACTACGGCGTCGCCATGCTCGCTCCCGTCCTGCTCGTCGTCGGATTCCTGCAGATCGCCGCGGGATTCCTGCGGGTCGGCTCCTGGTTCCGGGCGATCTCGCCGGCCGTGGTTCATGGCATGCTCGCCGGTATCGGTATTCTGATCATCTTGGGGCAAATTCATGTGCTGATGGATGCCAAGCCCGCTGCCGGCGGGATGGAGAACGTCGCGGCGATCGAGGACAGTCTCGCCCGTCTTTGGGGGACTGGCCTGACAAGCGAGGCAACCGCGTTGAAGGTTGGCCTCATATCTCTCCTTGCAATGGTGTGCTGGGAGAAGTGCCGGCCGAAATCCCTTGCGCTGGTTCCGGGAGCGCTGGTCGGGGTCGCGTCGGCGACGGTTCTCGCCGCCGCATTGGAATTGCCGATCGCACGAGTGGAGGTGCCCGCCTCACTCGTCGAAAGCATAACACTGCCGAGTGTGGATAGCTTTGCCCGGATGGTCGAGCCCGGCGTCATCCTCATGGCGGTGATGATCGCCGTTATCGCCAGTGCCGAAACCCTTCTCTCGGCTGCGGCCGTCGACCGGATGCATGACGGGGTGCGTACCAAATTCAACAAGGAGCTGTTCGCCCAGGGCGTCGGCAACGGGCTCTGCGGCCTCCTCGGCGGATTGCCAATCACCGGCGTTATCGTCCGTTCCTCCGCGAACATACAGGCCGGTGCACGCACGCGGGCCTCCGCCATCCTGCACGGGATATGGATATTAAGCCTGGTGGCGCTGGCGCCGGCCCTGTTGACCTTGGTCCCCTTGTCGGCGCTTGCCGCGGTTTTGCTCGTCACGGGATGGCGGTTGATCAGCCTGCGCCATGTCCGCCACCTTTTCGAGCACCATGGATTGGTCCCGGTCGGCATCTGGGCGGTGACCGTCGCAATGGTCGTCCTGCAGGACCTGCTGGTCGGTGTCGCGCTTGGCCTGGCGCTGTCGATCATCGAGATCGTGCCGTACCTTCGCCGAAAGCTTGCGATCAGGCATGCCGAGATAGACGAGGAAATCCATGTCCAACTCGGCGGCGCCGCCACCTGCAGGGACGTGCCTATACTGCTCAACACGCTCGAGCAGTTGCCCGAAGGCCGTAAGGTGAGGATCGTCGGTGAGGACCTTCATTACATGGATCACACCAGCGCAGAGACCATCAGCGAATGGTTACGGCGCGAGGCGAGGTCCGGCCGGGCCATCGAGGTCCATCCGCCGCGGGCAGTGCGGCATCCCCGGCTGAAACCACTGTTTCAGCGATTTTCCACTGAGGTCGCATAGGATATTGGGAGGGCAGTCGCCCTCCCTTTTTCCGCTCTAGGGGGTACAGTCTCTGCGCTTTGGCCGCGGCGCAGATCATGCGGCGTAGCTAGAATAGCGGAGTCTACGATTCAATTCCTTTCAAGGCGAGGGATAGGAGTCGGCATCCCGGCTTGGGGGCATGTTGCCGGCTTTCGATTGTCGCAGTCGGGTGGATAGCCGAAAGTTATTGGGATGGCACTGAATGACCGCTGAACGCCACAATGCGGATGTCGGCGCGGGCACGATCGTGACAACGCAGGATGTACGGCTCGGCCCTGATCTCAAGTCTAGGCCGTGGCTTTTCGAAAAGACCAAACACGGGCGACGAATCCATTCAAGGGAAAAGATACGGGGTCGGGATTCGACCCCAAAGCGGGACATGCGCTTCGAATGCCGCTATTCTCTCGTCGCAGATCCGCTTCGTCCCGGAGCGTCATCTGGAGAAAACTGAGGCCAACGCCTTCTACAGGAAATGGGCCAGTCTATGAATTGCGAGGCCCGCAAATGTCAGGGCGCATGCGGTCGTCATCCACATTACTGGCCGCAAGCGGCTTGGGGAGATACCCGCACTCGTTGCGATCTGAATGATCGCCAGCCCTGTCAGGGTGGCCACCCCGCTTACCAAACCGAATGTTCCCTGTGGCTGCGGCAATGACGGATTGGCCGGCCTTTCCTGTAGACGCACCGCAAGGTCGAGCGTCGCATCGTTCCCCCTTGCTGTGCCGATGTTGACAGCATCGACGTTGGAAAGGGCTTTAAGCCTTTCCCGCATCTCCTCTACCTTGCCGCGCTCGTAGCGCTCTCCGGGCCGGAAGGGGATGAGGCGCTTGATCTCACTCTCGCGCAGGCGGCGCAAGCCGTCGAACGTCACTGTGCCAAAACGCAATCTAGGACCAGCTTCGAGGTGCACGAGGGCGGTTACAACGCCGTTCCCCGAGCGGATCCACTCCACCTTGCTGAGCTGTGCCAGAGCAAAATCGATCTCACCGACCCGATAGAGGATGCGGCTGCCTAGGTTGTCCGCAGCCTGTGCGCTGGCGGGTTGACCTATGTAGTCATCGATAATGGATGCAAGTTCGTCAATCACCTGTCGATCGAGTTCCTGCTGCTTAACTCCTTTCAGGAGTACAGCCGCCACAGTATAAAGCTTACCCAGCGACGGCCGGAGCACCAATCCGGTGCTGGAACGATCCAGAGCGACCTGCGCATCCAGATATCCGAGCTCGACCATGACCCGTTTCAGCCTTGTGCGTTCATGCTCGACAGGGCTTTCCAGATCATTGGCCGAGATCGTATTTCCAGCTCGCATGCCCTCGATCAAGAGTGGCAACTGATAGGCTTCCCGAAGTGCCGATGCGATGGCCGGCTGCGCTACGTTCCGCGTGTCAAGCTCTACCGGCGACGCGGCTTTGGCCGGCACCACCGACGCCAAGACTAACCCGAAACAGAGGATCACGCTTAAAGATTGGCCACAGCTTCTTATGAGAACTCGACCTTCACGCGCGTTCTGTGTCGGTGTATATTCAAGCGGTTTGGTAGTTTCGAGGTTGCCCCAACTTTTCATTTTGTGCGTCACGCGTCTATAATACTGCATCGGGTTTCAGTCTGCCGCATAACTGGGTTAGCACCTCCTTGGCGACCGCATTATCGCACGAAATGGATGGTGAGTCCGTGGCTAACGTCGGTCTGTCTCGTTTCGATAATCCGGCCGCTGAGACCATCTGGCGCGAACTCTATCAGCGGAATGACGAGGCGATCGCCAGCCTGTCGCCTGAATGGGCCGAGGCGGTCGTAGCTGCTGGCAACTTCCGCAGCAGCCCGCAGTTCTATGAGTTCGACGACGGGGCCCGCGCTGTGCTTCCCCTGTTTACCAAGGGCGTCGGTTCGTTACGCTACGCCTGGTCGCCGCCGCCGGCCTGGGGGTTCGGCGGCATCCTGTCTGATGGCGCAGTCACGCCCGCGCATCTCGAGACTATTTTCGCGCATCTCGAAACCTTCCCCTGTCTCGGCGTCAAGATCCGGCCGAACCCGCTTACCGCCGACCTCTGGGCAGCCGGGGCCAGACCGGCGTGGACTTCAATCCCTCGCTGCGCGCATGTGGTCGACCTTTCGGGAGGTTTCGACGCTGTGCGCGGACGCTTCCACCGCAATGCCCACACAAACATCCGCCGCGCACGCAGGCTAGGCGTTGAAGTGGATGTGGGTAACAGTGAGGGGTTGATCGACGAATTTCATGAGCTGCTCCAACTCTCCTTCGTTCGCTGGGCGCGCAAGCAGCACGAACCGGCGGCGCTCGCGTGGTTGCGCGGCGTACGCAGGGACCCGCGTGCGAAATTCGCGGCAATGGCCGCGCGGATGGGCGACGCGTGTCGTCTTTATGTCGCGCGCGTCGACGGGCAGCCAGCGGCGGCGATCCTGGTCCTCTTAGGGGGGCAGGCACATTACACGCGGGGTGCGATGAGCGAAGCCCTCGCCGGAAAATCCGGCGCCGCCTACTTGCTGCAGGCGATCGCGATCGAGGATGCCTGCCGTCGGGGCTGCACGCGATACCATATGGGCGAAACGGGAAATTCAACGTCGCTCGCACAGTACAAATCCAGATTCGGAGCCGTTGCCGTTCCCTATGCGGAATACCGTTACGAGCGGTTTCCACTGGCCCGGCTCGACGGGTTTGCTCGAGGGGCCGTCAAACGCATTCTGGGGTTTCGCGATGCACCCTAAGTGGTTGCCCGTCCTCGTGGGGCTTGCGTGTTTAGTGGTCTTCGTACTGCTGCCGAGGCTCGCTACTGAGCCAACTCCGCTCGTCAAGGACGGTACGTGGCGGCTGATCTTCGCAGACGAGTTCGACGTGGTGAGCCTCGACCGGGAGAAATGGACCACCTGCTACTGGTGGAATAAGGACGGCTGCACCAATCTCGGGAATGGGGAACTCCAGTGGTATCGGCCCGAGAACGTCTCCCTCAACGAGGGGCTTCTGCGGCTGCAGGCGAGACCGCAAAACATCATTGGCTTCGAGGGGCGCACTTTCGAATATACGTCGGGAATGGTCACCACCGGCCGCGACTACGAGGAACTGCCCCGGCCCTCACGAGTCCGCTTCCGCTACGGGCATGTCGAGGTACGGGCGAAGATCCCGGATGGCAAAGGCTTATGGGCGGCAATCTGGTTGTTGCCGGAGACGCGTGAGTCGCGACCGGAGATCGATGTCATGGAGGCGCTCGGCGACTCCCCGACGACCCTGCGGGTGCATTATCATTACCGCGACGAGGCCGGCGAAAAACAGAGCGTCGGCGAGAAGGTTAAGACACCAAATCTGACGCAGGACTGGCACGTCTATAGCCTGACCTGGGATCCCGACAGGATCATCTGGTATCTCGATGGCAAGGAGGTGTGGCGATATTCGGACGCTGGCTCAATCTCCAACGAGGACATGTACCTGCTGCTCAACCTTGCCGTCGGCGGAGAATGGGCTGGGTCGCCCTCGGAGAATACGAATTTCCCTGCCGAGTATCTCATCGATTACGTGCGCATTTGGCAACGGGATGGATGATGATGTCACTGAGCCAGCCCCACAGTCGCGCCAGGCTTCCGTCACTTCTGTTGCAGGTGCGGCATGCCCTACCGGCGGCCGTACGCTCCCCACTGATCTGGAACGGCTATGCACTGATCGCGAGCGCCGGACTCACATCGGCCCTCGGGCTTGCGTTCTGGGGGCTGGCGGCCCGCCTCTACTCGCCTGAGCAGGTGGGTATTGGGGCGGCGCTCATTTCCACCATGCTGACGCTTGGTAACATTTCCCAGCTCAACCTCGGTAACTTCCTGAATCGTTACCTGCCCCCCGCCGGACGGAACGCCCTGCGGCTGATATTGGCGGCCTATGCCCTCGCCGGCGGCGGCGCGGCAATCTTCTCTACATTGATCATCTTATTTATCTCGCATCTCGTCTCGGAACTGGGTTTTCTCCGCGACGAACCGCTTTTAATGGCCGCTTTCGTCGTAGCAACGGTCGCCTGGACGCTCTTCGCCCTGCAGGACAGCGTGCTCGCCGGACTGCGACGCTCAACCGTAGTGCCAGTCGAGAACGCGGTCTTTTCTGCCGCCAAGCTGCTGCTGCTCGCGCTCTTGTCCGGTTCCTCCCTGCTCGGCTCTGGCCTTTATGCCGCGTGGGTGTTGCCACTTCCCCTGTTGCTTGCGCTAACCAACTGGCTGATCTTTTTTCGCTTTCTGCCGCAACACAATGCGGAAACCTGCGCGCCCGACCGGCGCGCGCTGATCCGCTACTTCGGCTGGGACTATGCGGGAACTCTCACTTCCATGACGGCCATTGGCGTCGCGCCGCTGATCATACTTCATTACGGCGGCCCGGGTGAGCTGGCCGTCTACTACATCTCCTGGGAAGTCGCCTACGGTCTCTATCTCGTCAGCCGGTCCATGGGAGTATCCCTGCTTGCCGAGGCCGCTTTCGAACGCAGCAGGCTGCACCAGCTGGCCGTCGACGCGCTGATCTACGCGACCGTGCCCCTTCTGGCGGGCGTCGCCCTTCTCCTTCTCGGTGCGCCGCTGCTTTTGTCGCTGCTAGGCGCGCAATATGCGGGAGCGAGCTCCCTGTTGCTGCAGCTTCTCGCCCTGTCTTGCCTGCCATGGAGCCTCGTTACCCTCATGCTTGCCGTAGCGCGGGCAACTGGCCGGACAGAAGTCGTGGCAACCGCGCAGGTCGTGACGCTCGCAATCGTGCTCGGCCTCGGTACGCCGCTCGTGATCGCCGCCGGTGCCGTCGGCATGGCGGCCGCATGGCTGGTCGCGCATTGCTGTGTTGCGCTCGCCCTGCTGGCCTATGTCTCGCTTCGTCTCGGCCCAACGGGCCGATTCGAACTAGGCCTTCGAATCCTGTCGTCGCTAGCGCGGCATTGGCGTAGCATCGCTCCTCGTGAGCGATCCTCGGTGTCGCTCGAAGTCTCTATCGCGCAGTTTTGCGCGGTGACACGGCTTGGCGCCGCCGATCCCCGCACCGTTCGCGAATTCCGCCGTGAGAGCGACGTGCGCACGGGGCTGTTTAAGGCATTGAAGACCGATGGGGAGGGTTTGATCTTCAAATCCTCTACATCCGCCGGAGGGCGGGGGGCTCTTGTGCGGCACATATTGCGGGCGCAGGCCCTGAGGACCGAGCCCTTGCTCGACGATCTCGGCTTCGAGGTTTCAAGGATCGTTGCCTGCCACGTGTCGACGTCGGAGGTTAGCTTGGCGGAGCATGCATGGCCGGGAGAGGACGGGCGCGCCGTACTTTCATCAGGCCGCCTGCATTTCCCTGCCGTTACATGCGCCATCGCTGGCATTGCCGAGATTCACGCGCGCACGGCAATGACACGAACGATCGACAGACAATGGTTGCAGCGTTGGGTCGACGGCGGCGTCGAAGCCGCAAGGAAGGTGCAGTGCTGTTTGTTGGACGATGCGACGCGCGCCAAGGGGCTCGCTCATTTCCTCAAGGAGCAGCGTCAGTTCTGGGCGGGACGGCGGCTGCCGCTTGGGCTCGGCCATGGCGACTTTTGTCCGGGCAATCTCCTTTTTGCGGTAGGGCCGGGTGACACGGACGCTCGGCTGGTTGCGATCGTCGATTGGGAAGCTGCCTCTTGCGACGCTCCCCCCGGGATCGACGCGATGTTCATGCTTCTAACGGCCCGTGCGCTGGGTAGCGGCGAAGAACTGGGTTTCGTTGTGAGGCAAATGCTGCAGAATCCAGAGCTGACACGCCAGGAAGAACTAAGCATGGCTTCGCTGCGGACAGCTATCGAAGTATCCTATGGCTCTCTGCGCCACCACGCAGTCATTCGAGCGCTCTGCGGGCTGGCATGGTGGCGGCACATTGCGGCGAACCTGTCTAAATCATCAAGCTTCGCCAACAAGCCTCTCTGGGTATCCATCAACGTCGATTTGGTCCTTGCCTGCTATATTCAGGACTCCGAGACCGCTGGCGGGCTGTTGTCGGCCGTTACCACCGGTCTCAAAAGCCTGAAGATCCACGGGTCCAGGACCAAGTCGGCACTGCCATAGTGAGTCGCAGCGATGCCCAGGAAAGCGAAAACTGAGCGCCGGAAGGGCACATCAGACAAGCGCAACCGCATTGCCCGCGAGCCAGCACCAGCAATCCCTGAAGAGCCGCCAGCCCCCGCGTTAACCCCGGAACCCACCACGGGCAAGGCAAAACAGAACCGCAGGGTAGCGCCGGCGGCAACGAAACCGAGTGCGGGCCGATCCGCGGCCAAGCCTGCAAAGCGGCCCCGCAAGGGGATGGGTCCGCTTGCCAGACGTATAGAGAAAGCCCAGAAGCAGCTCGACAATGCGGCGCAGCGGCTACGGGAAATCGATAATGGCCTAGCCTTAACCGTCCCCGGTGTCCAAGATGAGGGCCCTGACAAGGCGCCTCCGCCGCCTCGGGGCCGCCGCCGGCGAGGAGCGACGGTCGAAGGTCTCGAGGCGTCGCACCGGCAAGCCCGCGCGGTCATCACCGAAACGCCAGCTGCGGTGGCAGAGAAGACAAGCGCCGACAGGCCCGGCGAGAGGAAGGCGGAAGGAGCCGTGGCAGCCGCGGCCGTTGCCGACCGGACGGATGAGATTCGCGCCTCAGTCTATGAGCTAGTCACCGAGCTCGCGCGCACCCCGCCCGCCGTAGAGTTAGCCGTCGCCGGCGGCGCCACGGAGCATAGAGCGCTCGAGGCAGTCTCGCGCACTGCCGATGTGGTCGAAAAAGCATACGTCGCGGTAGCATTGGCCTTGCTTGCCGCGGCGATCCTGCTCTGGAAGCTCTCACTGCCGACAATAGACCCGAACCGCATGACGGATCTCGGCCTCGTGTCGATACTGCCGCCGGCCTTTTATCTGTCGCTGGTGCTGCTTTGCACGGGGTTTGCATGGCAGGTGGCCTACCGCTGCGTGAACAGCGTTCTTCCCTATCTCTATCTCGTCGCGCTGATCTTCATCCTGCACGCGACACCCCCGATTCTATATCAGACGCTGCGCTATTCCTGGGCCTGGAAACATCTCGGCATTGTTGACTACATACAACGGCATGGGACCGTCGATCCGGCAGCCTCTTTCCTTTCGGCCTATCACAACTGGCCGGGGTTGTTCGTCGTCACTGCCTGGATCGCCGATCTGTTCGATGCACGTCCCATCGACCTTGCTTCCGTCCTCCAGTTTACGCCGGTCGCACTGAATATCGCCCTTTTGGCAGTTTTCCTGTGGCTGCTGGAAAGCTTCACCGAGGACAAGCGTCTGCTGCTGACAGCGGGCTGGTTCTTCGTCGCCGCCAATTGGATCGGCCAGGACTATTTCTCGCCCCAGGGCATAACATTCTTGCTCTATCTGGTTCTGCTCGGTCTCTTTCTCGGGCCGCTGCGTCAGAACGGGTCAAAGGTCGCGAGGCGGCATCCGCGCCTGTTGAAGAGCCTCGGGCCGGCTGCTTTCTCAGTAGGACTGAAATCGAAAGAGGTCGGGCAGCTTCCCTGCGCGCTGTTTGCCGCGCTCGCAATGGTGACCATTCTCGCGATTGCTGTTACTCATCAACTGACGCCATTGGTTGTCATTCTGTCGGCCATCATGCTCGTTATGCTCGGATGGATTGCGCCGTCCTACCTTGTGTTCGCGCTTGTCGCTGAAACGCTTTGGCTGCTGTGGGGAGCGGCGCCGTTCGTTTACTCGCAATTGCAGAGCCAGATTGCTTCTTTTTGGGAGCTTTCGGAGGCGACGTCGAAGTTCGCCAATCTTGCTCTCGTCAGTCCCGACCGCGCTTGGGTCGTCTGGGTCGGACGGGTGTTTTCGACGATGATCGTGCTTGTTGCTCTATACGGCGGGCTGCGCCGACTGAAGCGGGGGTACTGGGACCTCACCGCTGCCGCCCTCGTGCTTTCGCCGGCACCATTGCTGGCTGCCGCCTATGGTGGCGAGTCTGTATTCCGCGTCTATCTGTTCTCCCTCCCGTTTCTGGCTTTTTTCACGGCGGCTGCTTTCTTCCCGGCGCCTCAATGCGGCCGGTCCGCTTTTGTGTTTCCGATTCTAGGCGCCGCCTGCATCCTTTCGGCAGTCGGGTTGCTGTTCGCCAATGATGGGAAGGATCGCGAATATCGGTTCACACCCGATGAAGTGGCTGCTTCCGAGTGGCTTTACTCAACTGCGCCGCCAGGCTCCCTGCTGATCGAAGGCGCCCGCAGCTATCCTTCTCAATTCATGAATTACGAGAACTTTTCCTATCTGCCCATCTCAGAAGAGAGTGAGGGAACGAAAGAAAGGATCGCAAGTGACCCTGAGGGGGTGCTGGGTCGCTGGATGCGTGACCCGCGCTGGAAGGACGCTTACGTAATCCTGACCCGCAGCCAGAAGGCCTATCTCGAAGCGGGCGGGTACATGCGCCGGGGGGACTTCGAACGCATCGAGAATGCACTGCTGGTCTCACCGCGCTTCATCGTCGTCCACGCTACTCCGAATGTGAAGGTGTTTACGCTGCTGAAGCCGAAGCAAGGTTTAGCCGAAACTCCGAGCGCCCGCCGCGATTAAGGCGGGCAGGCAGCTCAGTGGCCGTCCGCGAGCGCCTGGCGCGCACGTTCGTAACGAATGCAGCGAAAGTAAATAGCCAGGATGCTAAGACGTAGTAATCCAATGTGACTATTCGACTCTCGTGAGCCGCCACGGTATTCTGGATGTTTTAAAAGAAGTGTGGGAAATGATCTGCCGCTGGTGGGGTTGGCTTTGCCCTCCAGGCAGCTAAGAAGATGTTTGCCAGTTGAAGCACCTTGCTATTACTCAAGCGTGTGCAAAGATGGGCAATTCTGCGTCACGCAGACGAAGATCGCACGACACCGCGCACACGATGATTGTGCCGAGCGTGAGCGTGATCATCCCGACTGTCAACGAAGCCGATAACTTGCCGCATGTCTTACCCCGCATCCCGGCGTGGGTGGAAGAGGTGATTCTGGTAGACGGAAGTTCCAACGACGACACGGTTGCCGTGGCGCGGCAGCTCAGGCCCGACATCGTCGTCGTCGAGCAACCGCGGCTTGGCAAGGGCGCGGCACTTGCAGCCGGCTTCGCCGCCGCGCGAGGCGACATCTTGATCACGCTGGACGCCGATGGCTCAGCGGATCCTCGAGAGATGGCAAGCTTTGTCGGCGCTCTCCTTGCCGGGGCCGATTTCGTCAAAGGGTCGCGCTTTCTCCAAGGTGGTGAGACGAGCGACATGGAATGGTACCGGCGGCTAGGGAACTGGGGATTGGTCCATCTTGTTCGCTTGCGCTTCGGCGGCCGCTACAGCGACCTTTGTTACGGCTACAATGCCTTCTGGCGCGACGTGCTGCCCTATCTCGGCGTCGAAATCGCTCCGGGATTTGAGATCGAAACGCAGATGAGCATTCGTGCACTCCAAACAAAGCTGGCTATCGTCGAGCTGCCAAGTCGGGAGCACGCGCGCATCCATGGCGTAAGCAACTTGCGAACCTTCCCCGACGGCTGGCGCGTCCTGAAGACCATCGTCCGGTTGGGGTTCACCTCCGGCGGCAAAGCTGTAGCCGTAATAAGGAAACGTCCGATTTAGCCACGTTGAGATTCCGGTCGTGTTATCGATTGCTGTTATCATCTGCGCCTATTCCAACCAGCGACGCGAGCAGTTGCACGAGGCGATACGCTCCGTCCAAGAACAAGAACATCGTCCCGACCAGGTGGTCGTCGTCATCGATAACAACGAAAGCCTGCTGCACGATACGCGCGAGTTTTTCCCGCACTTCGAGGTCGTCCCGAACGATGGCATGCGGGGGCTTTCCGGCGCACGCAATGCCGGCATCCGCCGAACCTGGACAACTGTGATCGCCTTTCTCGACGACGACGCGATCGCCGAGCCTGCTTGGCTCGGGCGCCTCACGAGGCATTACAACAATCCCGCAGTGGTCGCTGCCGGTGGTAAGGTCTTGCCGCTCTGGCAAGGTGGCCGGCCTCCGTGGTTTCCGGAGGAGTTCCAGTGGGTAGTGGGGTGCAGCTATCGCGGCCTACCGCAAAGCCTGCACCCTGTACGCAACCCAATAGGCTGCAACATGTCGTTTCGCCGAACGGTTTTCGAGACGATCGGGTTTTTCCGCGAGGGATTCGGACGCACCGACCAAGACGCCGCCGGTGGCGAGGAGACTGACTTGTGCATTCGCACTCGGCAAAGGATGCCCGAGGCCATCATCCTCTATGATCCCGAAGCCGTGGTTCATCATCGCGTGCCGACAGGACGATCGACTTGGGGTTATTTCCGTAAGCGCTGTCTTGCGGAGGGACGGTCGAAAAATGCGCTGGTCGAGTCGCTCGGCGCGGGTGCCGGGCTGTCCGCCGAACACATGTACGTGACACGCACCCTACCGAAAGGTGTGGCGCGGGCGTTGCTCGATGCGGTGCTGCGGCTAGACCCCTGGGGCCTGCCACGTGCCGTTGGGATCCTGGCTGGTCTTACGCTCACCGTGGCGGGGTATGCAATCGCGAAACTGTCCCGGCGCCCGTGGGACCACATGAGCGTGAGAACCTTCCAGCCCATAAAGGTTGTAACGATTGACATAGCCAATCCGCCTTCGTCGATCTCGCTGGTCAGCGAAGGGAAGGGCTCTTATGGGGGGATTTTTTGCCTGGTCCGCTCTGGAGTGCAACCACTGTCGATCGTTGAATTGGAGCATCCGGGCCCAGTCGTCGAGACAGCAGAGGTGCTGTCCGCCCTCGGATCTCTTCGTCCGTTATCTTCCATCTCTTTAGACCGGCCGTGTCATGGGGTCGCCGTAGTCATCGCAACGCGAGACCGGGCCAACAGCCTCAATCGCTGCCTCCTTTCGCTCTTCGACCAAACCCGCCTGCCGGATGAGGTGATCGTAGTAGACAACGCGCCAGCGTCGACGGCGACTGCGGATCTCCTCGCGAGGCAGTATTCCGGACGTGTTCGCCATGTATTAGAACCGATACCGGGGCTCGGTCGCGCCCACAATACGGGTCTTCAACATGTTTCCAGCGACCTCGTGCTCTTCACCGACGATGACGTGGTGCTCGACCGCTACTGGGTCGCGGCGATGTCTGCTCCGATGGAGGAGCACGCGGCGGTAGGCTGCGTGACCGGTCTGATCCTGCCGGCCGAACTCGAAACGCGGGCACAGGTCTGGGCGGAGCGGCATGGCGGCTTCGGCAAGGGTCTCCGACCCCGGACCTACGACCTTGGGGCGAACCGGCCGAAGGGAGCTCTGTTTCCCTTCACTGCGGGGCAATTCGGCTCGGGGGCCAATATGGCCTTCCGTGCCAGTGCCTTGAAGCAAGTTGGCGGTTTCGACTCCGCATTGGGAGCGGGAACGTTGGCGTGTGGCGGCGACGATCTCGCAGCTTTTTTCTCGATCATCAGCGGCGGATTCCAACTTGTCTATCAGCCACAGGGGATTGTTTGGCATCATCATCGGCGGGGAGAGGACGGAATGCGTCGGCAGGCCTATTGCTATGGCGTGGGTCTCGGGGCGTATCTGACGAAGATCCTCCTGGATGATCCGCGTCGATTCCTTCGGCTCGCAGCTGCCCTGCCAGCCGGCATCCTTCATATGGCCGGCCCCTTTTCAATCAAAAGGCTTCGGCTGCCATCCGATTATCCCAAGCGGCTGGTCTGGATCGAGCGTCTCGGCATCGTTGCAGGCGTGCCCGGCTATCTACGCAGTGTTTCGAAGATGCGACGCGACGACCGGGCACGCAGCATTGCGAGTTCCAGCAATGCGATCGCAAGCAAGGAAACCTGAAGATGCAAGCGATTCCAATCCTGCTCTACCACAGCGTCAGCGAAGACTTCGCGCCGGCGTATCGCCACTGGTCGATACCGCCCGCCAAATTCAAAGCTCAGATGGCTGCGCTGGCAGAATGCGGCTACCGACCGATGACAGTTCAGGAGCTCGCTTTGTTGCGGCGAAGTGGCCAGCCATTGTCCCGGAGGACTTGCTTCATAACGTTCGACGATGGGCTGCTGGATTTTTTCGAAGGGGCAATGCCGGTACTGACTTCGCATGGCTTCCGGGCAACGCTTTTCGTAGTCTCCGGATTCGTCGGCAGGACCAGCCGCTGGCTCACTTGCCTTGGAGAAGGCAACCGTCCGATGCTGGATTGGCGGAAATTGCGCGAGTTGCATGGGCTTGGCATAGAGATCGGCGCGCACACGGTGAGCCATCCAGAGCTCGATATACTTACGCACCAGCAGGCGACACGCGAGATCCAAGACAGCAAATTCGCGCTGGAAGACGGGCTCGGCGACACGGTTGCGACGTTCGCCTATCCTCATGGCTATGCCACCAGAACGATCCGCAGGCTCGCGGAGGAGGCGGGCTATATTGCGGCGTGCCGCGTGGGCAATGCCCTAAGCGCTGATACTGAGGGCCTATTCGAACTGTCGCGTGTTACCGTTACAAGCGACATCGCGCCCGCAGACCTTATTGACCTCATGGACACATCGAGGCTTCCAGTCGCGCCGCCGGCAGACCGTTTGATCGCTCGGGGGTGGCGAGCAGCACGGCGGGTCCGGGCTTTGCACCGTTCTCTGGCCCGGACCTTTCGAAGCGGCGGACAGGAAAGGGACTCGTGATGCGCCGCTCCCTGCGGATTGGCCTGGCTCGAGCGATCCTCCTACTGAGCATGCCGATTCTTCCCGGGGTGTCGGGAGATGTATCGGGCGACGAGTTGCCAACCGGTGCGTTGACAGCAAACTTTCCGGCGGACGAGGCGCAGCCTGCACTCGGACGCACGCTGTCGGAACTAGCCGACCTCTACATTGCACGGCGCATCGACCGGACGACCGTAGAGCGCCATCTTGGCGAGTACCAGCAGATGCTGCGCCAGGCGGGCGCTGATGCGCTCTTAGCGGTTTCAGCACCCTCTCCGCTTGCGGGCACCGTTGCGGACCTACCTGACGGCCGCCTCGCGCTCAATCTCTACGAGCGCGCTATTACCCTCGGGGATTCGGGCGCTTTGATCGGAGTGGGTAATCTGTATTTACGGGGACAATTCCTCGAGGGAGCTCCTGAACCGGAAAGAGCATTCGAGGCGTACGCCAGAGCCGCAGCGCAAGGCAATCTGGAAGGCAAGCTCCGGGTCGCCGAGTTACGAATTCGCGGCGAAGGAACCGAACGCGACATCGTGGCTGGCTTCACAGCGCTGCAGGAGCTGACGCGGGCCGATGATGCGCGTGTGCTACAGGCGCTCGCTGGCCTATGCCTGTCTGGACGTATAGCCGTGCGGTCGGATCTGGCATTGACAGCCTTGGAGAGAGCCGCCGCTATATTCGGCTCCGCCGAGGCTTATTTGCGACTGGGCGATCTCTATTCACGTGGGGAGGATGTGCCAGCAGATTACTTCCTCGCCATCGAACACTACCGGCGGGCAGCGGCGAAAGGCTCCATCGACGCGACCGTGAAAATTGCGGAGATGCAAGCGCGAGGCCAGGGCACGCGGAAAGACGTTATCGGCGCGCTGGCAGAACTTCACGACCTTGGCAGAAGTGGTGAAGCGCGGGCTTTGCTTGCTCTCGGCGATCACTATGGAACGGGCGAGGTCGTGCCGATCGAAGCGAGTTTGGCGAGGAACTACTATGAATCGGCTGCCGGGAAAGGCAGCACGACTGCACTTCTTCGCCTCGGTGACGGCTACCGCAAAGGACTTTTCGGCTCGCGTAACCTCGCGAAGGCCGCAGACTCCTACCGGAAGGCCTGGGAGGCGGGGAATCGCGGTGCGGCCATCGCTCTGGGTGTCCTCGAGGCCTCCGCCGGCCGGAAAAGAATCGCCGCAAACGGAACCGCTCGCCTGCGTCGGGCAGCAAATGAAGGTGTCGATGGAGCCGCCGTCGCCCTCGCCGACGCGATGTTCTACGGCTATGGCACCGCAAGGGATCCGTCCGGGGCTCTTAGTCTTCTCGAAGCGGCGCGAAGCAAGGGTGATCGCCAGGCTTTGCTCGCTTTAGTAGCAGCTTACCGGGACGGCAAGCAGGACGGCAAGGAGCGGCTTGTGCGAAAGGCCCCGAGAAAGGCAAAGGCACTGCTTACGGCATCGATCGAGATGCTGCCTGTGCCGGCAAGGAACGTTCAGCAATTTCTCTTTGCCGCGGCAACAGCGAAAACCAGGGCGTTCGCCGATCTCAACCAGCGTCTGTCGGCTCTTTCTCAGCCGGAACGCAGGCAGATCGTACGTGATTTGCCCAAAGTCAATTCAGGTCTGTTCGCTTACGTCGTGAAGGCCCGTTTGAAAGAGCTGGGGGCTCGCATCGGAAGGATTGATGGGCGATTCAACCGGTCGTTCATCAGAGCCGTTGTAAAATACTGTCGCGCCACCGCTTCCAACCGTCGGTGCAACCGCGGCGCCAGAAATCCCGAGGTTGTCGAAATCGTGTCCTACGCTTTTTGAAAGGTGCCAACCGGCTTTACTATCCACTCCAGAAGCCGTCCGTTTGAAGTGCTACAGCACTCTTCGTGCGTCTGAAACGCACGGCGCTCTGGAAAGGCGATCTTCCCATATGAGCGCCGTTCGTATGATGAAAGAAAGATCATCATATTGCGGCTTCCAGTCGAGTTCCTGCATCGCGACGGTGGGGTTGGCGACGATCGATACCGGATCCCCTGGTCGGCGGGCCCCTTTGCGCACCGGGAAATCGACGCCGGAAACCGCTTTGACCTGATCCAATACCTCCAGCACCGAGAAGCCACGGCCATAGCCGCAGTTCGCAATGATCGACCTGCCGCCGGCACGCATGCGCTGCACGGCTTTCAAGTGGGCATTTGCAAGGTCCGTGACGTGAATGTAATCGCGAACGCAGGTGCCGTCTGGCGTCGGATAGTCGGTGCCGTACACTTCGATGCCGTTGCGCTTGCCGAGCGCGGCTTCGATCGCGACCTTGATGAGATGGGTGGCACCAGCTGTCGACTGACCGGTGCGGCCATGTGGGTCTGCGCCTGCAACATTGAAATAGCGCAGCGCCGTATAGGTGAAGTCGTATGCGGCCGCGATGTCGCGCAGCATCATTTCGGTCATTAGTTTCGATGTGCCGTAGGGTGACTCGGGGTGCAGCGCTGCGGTCTCGGCCACTGGTCCGGCATTCTCCGGCGTGCCATACACCGCGGCCGTGGAGGAAAATACGAAATACGGCACCTTGCCTTCAAGAGCGGCGGCGATCAGAGCGCACGAACTGACGGTGTTGTTTTCGTAATAGGACAGCGGATCGGCGATCGATTCCGGAACGGTGATCGAGCCGGCGAAATGGACGATTGTATCGATTGCATTTTCGGAGAAGATCATCCGGAGAAGACCACGGTCCGCAATGTCACCTTCGTAAAAACGGGCTGCCGGGCCGACTGCCCAGCGGAACCCGGTCGACAACCGATCGAGCACGACAACCTCTTCACCGGCATCGATGAGCAGGCAGACCATGTGGCTACCAATGTAGCCCGCTCCGCCCGTAACCAGGACCGACATCACTGCCACTCCTATGTGCCATCCGTTGCTTCGCCGGTGATCGCCGGAATTCGTCTCGGCCTACTGGGGCTCACCGGTCCTGGCATCGCGGAAACCGCACTGCCGCGACGCCAGCAGGAAGCACTCGTGAAAACCAGTGCGTTGCGACTCGAACGCCTGCAAATACTCAGAAGTTCGAGCCGGCTCTCGCTCGAGAGGTACTCCGCCCCCGGTTCGGGGGATGCCTGTCGCTCTAAGGCATAATAAAGCCAAAGGAGACGTAAGTTCAAGTTTTCCATATAGTACATTTGGTTGGTTCAGTATGCGTAGATCTAATTAACCCATTAGGGGTAAAACTCCGGAACTATTGCTGAGTTGACATCGAGCACGCTGTAACTTTATTCGATGGCTCGCCTAATGCGTTGATTGAAACCGACAGTACGCGCTCGGGTTCCCCAAACCGGGCAAGGAGGCGCGGCTGCTGATGTTAAAAAGACAATAAAGGTAGCCCAAACGGGCTATGTACTGAAATCTCTAGACTAAAAGTTCAAAATGCAGCTCACCTATACATACTTCCAACTGGTTTGGATTTATGCTAAATTCTAACCCTCGTACTAGCTCTTTTGGAGAGCAGTGATAACGCCAACCAAGCCAATTTTTCATATCTATTTGCTTTGGCTTCGCAGGTGCTTTTGATAGGCATTTTTGAGCGGTGTTGGGTGCGGTTCAGCCGGTCCTTTCCGTCTCATACTGCCGCGAGAGCGGAGTTTCCAACATGTCAGTGGCTCGACTCAGAGACAGCACCGCGCTCGAACTGCATGCACCGAGCGCAAAGACAGATTTCAATCCGCGTGAGAGCACTACCAAGGTGCATACCCGGACTGTCGTGAAAGAGCCGAAGGTTACGAAGGGGAACAGTGTTGCTTACAAGTTGAGAGATATGCTTTCCCTCGAGGCCGAGCCGGGAATGGCGCAACCACGATCCTGCAGTCGCTCCGAACTTTGGCGGTGCGCGGGACGGTGCAGGTGAAAATCGTCCGTGCCGGCTCGTCACAAGCGCCTGAGCCCCTCCAACATGCCGGACCCGACAAGCTTACCGACGAGACAAGGACGTTGATAAGGCCGACCGGGTTTCGGGAATATGATGGCCGTTGGTGGTTCGGCCGACCCGGTGCTGGCAAGACCCCGGAGCTGAACTTGATGGGCGCGCAGGCGCTGGGAATGGGGCTCGGCACCTTCATTCGACGCTCGGGCGCCGGCCCGGAAATCGTGACGGGACACGACTTTCGCTCCTATTCGCTGGCAATCAAGCTCGCGTTGGTTTGCGGGCTGATGGCCGCGGGCGCGCGCGTCAAGGACATCGGGCTGGCGCTGTCTCCGATGGCGTACTTCGCGCAGTTCGCGCTCGACACGCGCTCTGTGGCGATGGTGACCGCTTCGCACAACGAAAACGGCTGGACCGGCTTCAAAATGGGCGTGGCCCGTCCGTTGACCTTTGGGCCGGACGAGATGGCGCAGTTGAGAAGAATCGTGCTGGAAGCCGACTTCGACCTGACCGGCGGCGGAGCCTACGAGTTCGTTCCAGACTTCCGCCGGCGCTATATCGACGATCTGGTCCGCTGCAGGCGCATCGGTCGGAGACTAAAGGTCGTCGCGGCCTGCGGCAACGGCACGGCCGGCGCTTTCGCGCCTGAGGTTTTGGAGCGGATCGGCTGCGAGGTGATCGTGCTCGACTGCGAGCTCGACCATTCCTTTCCTCGCTATAATCCCAATCCCGAGGACCTGAAGATGCTGCGCGCCATTCGCGACAAGGTGCTGGAAAGCGGCGCGGATGTCGGACTGGGCTTCGATGGCGACGGTGACCGCCTCGGGGTCGTCGACAACGAAGGCAGGAAGATCTTCGCCGACAAGGTTGGAGTGATGCTGGCGCGGGATCTTTCCGCCTTGCATCCGGCTTCGACCTTCGTGGTCGACGTCAAATCGACCGGCCTGTTTGCGACCGATCCGGTGCTGCAGGCAAACGGCGCTCACACCGATTATTGGAAGACCGGCCACTCCTACATCAAGCGCAGGGTCGCCGAATTGGGGGCCATTGCGGGATTCGAGAAGTCGGGCCATTTCTTCTTCGCCCCCCCGCTAGGGCGCGGCTACGACGATGGGCTTGCCGCCGCGATCGCCGTTTGCGAGATGCTTGACCGCAATCCGGGCAGCAACTTGGCCGATCTCTACCGGGCACTGCCGGTGACTTGGGCCTCGCCGACGATGTCTCCATACTGCGACGATGAGGTCAAGTACGCCGTCGTCGAGCACACTAAAGAGCGTTTCTGGACGATGCGGCAGGAGGGACTGCCGATCGCCGGCCAGAAGATCATCGATCTCACCACCGTCAACGGCGTGCGGGTCACAGTCGAGGACGGGACTTGGGGACTGGTTCGGGCCTCTTCCAACAAGCCGGAACTGGTCGTGGTAGTGGAAAGCCCCGTTTCGGGAGCGCGCCGGCATGCGATGTTCGAGGCTATCGACCGGATACTCCGGGAGCATGCGGAGGTCGGCGCCTATAACCAGAGCCTTTAGCGCGGTGAAGACGATCGCGCGGCATCCCATCCCCCGGAAGGAAGGGCGAGTGCATGGCAGAGCGGATCTCCTGCTTCGTGATGTGTGGAGGCGTCGGCTCGCGGCTTTGGCCGCTGTCGCGCGAGGACTATCCCAAGCAGTTCCACGACCTTGTCGGCCACGGCTCGATGCTCGCCAGCACCGTCGTGCGGTTGGGGGCCAGGGGAGCCGGCGATACGCCTGTCTACGTGATCGCCTCGGAGCGCCATGCCGACCGGGTGAGATCTGACATTGCTGGCATCGAATTGGCGGGCGGGCACCTGATCTTTGAGCCTATCGGGCGAAACACGGCCGCCGCCGTAGCTGTGGCCGCACTCGAGACGATTGCCGTCCACGGTGACGGGCTGGTTCTGACCGTTCCCTCCGACCACGAGATTTCCACCGACGAGCAGTTCTGGGAAACCGTGGAAAGGGGCGTGACTTCCGCTCAAGCGGGAAAGCTCGTTGTCTTCGCATCTGGCCGGACCGCCCGGAGACCGGCTACGGCTATATCGAGGTAGTCGGCGATGGCGATGTCCGAGATGTCGCCCGCTTCGTCGAGAAGCCCGGTCTCAAGGCTGCCAAAGCCTATATCGCGTCTGGAAAGTTTCTCTGGAATGCCGGCATTTTCCTGTTCCGCGCCACCACCATGCGCTCCGCTTTCCGCAAACACCAGGTCGAGATGTGGGTAAAGACGGAGCGCGCGCTCGCAGCAGCGTTCAGGGATCTGTCGGGCACCTATTTGCCGCTTGGGCTCTATTCGACGATACCGTCTATCTCGATCGACTATGCCATCATGGAGCATGCTAGCGACATCGCGATGGTACCGGCGAGCTTCCAGTGGAGCGATCTCGGTTCCTGGCAGTCTCTGCTCGACATCAGTCGTACGGATGCGAAGGGCAACGTCGTGGCAGGCGACGTTATCGCGATCGACTGCAAGCACTCCTACCTGCGCAGTCAGGGCCGGCTGCTCTCGGTGGTCGGGCTAAGGGACATCGCGATCGTGGCAACGGCCGACGCGACCTTTGTTGCCCCTGTTGCCAAGAGCCAGGACGTCAGACGAATCGTCGAACAACTGGAGAGGAGCGGGCGCCTGGAGGGGAAGTTCACACCCGCGGCCGGCCGCGTGCTGCTGCCCGGCGCCTGGAGGAAGCGCGTCGCCCACTGGTTGTTCGACGAAACGCTGCCGCTGTGGTCGACCGCAGGCGTCGACGAGCGTCACGGCGGTTTCCACGAAGCGCTGAGCTTCGAGGCTATGCCGCTTATGAAGCCGAAGCGCATGCGTACGATGGCCCGCCAGGTCTGTGCCTTTTCAATGGCGAAGCTGCGCGGGTGGGAAGGTGATGCCGACCGGTTGATCGCACACGGTATCACTTTCATGGAGAAGGGGCGTACGAAACGCGGCGGTTGGGCGCGGATGCTCCACGTAGACGGCACGGTCGCCGACGCTTGTGAGGACGCTTTTGATCACGCGTGCGTGATGCTTATGCTCGCCTACGCTCATCAGGCCGGCAATTCCGATGCGCTACGGCTCGGCCAGGAGACATTTGCATTCTTGGACTCGCATCTGGAGGATGAACGACTGACCGGCTTCTTGGAAACCTCGCAGGGGAGCGGGCAGCGACGGCGCAGTAACTCGCACATGCATTTGCTTGAAGCCTTCCTGGCTTGGTACGCGGCAACCGGAGAGCGGAGCTATTTGCGGCGTGCTGCCGGTATCATCGATCTTTTCCGCAGCCATTTTTTCGATGCGGAAAACTGGACGGTCGGCGAATATTTCGACGAAGCTTGGAGGCCTGCCCGCGGCGAGAAGGGCGAGTGGACCGAGCCCGGCCATCACTTCGAGTGGGCTTCGCTGTTGGTTGATTTCGCAGCGGAGAGTGGGCAGGCCGATCTGACTACCTTTGCCCGCAAGCTCTACGCCTCCGCGGTCGCCAACGGGCTCAATCGCTCGACCGGGCTCGCCTATGGCGCGGTGTCGCGCTCGGGCCTTCCGCTCGACCTCGTCTCTCGCAGCTGGCCGCAGGCCGAGGCAATCAAGGCCGCGCTCGGGCTGGAAGGCACCGGTGGACCGGGTCTTAAGCCCGAAATCGAGTCTCGGGTGGCCCGCCTGTTTCACTGGCACATCGACCCGGCGCCCCTCGGCATGTGGATTGATCGCATTGATGAAAACGGCAGGGCACTCGCGACCGAGGTGCCGGCCTCAATTTTCTACCATCTCGTCACCGCGCTCATGCTGTACCTCGACAAGACGGAAGGCGCCGAGCCGGTCGACCAATTGCCTGCATCTCCCGATCGCAGTCCCACGGAGGCGGGTCGCTATTCCGCAAAATAGTCGTGGCACACCGACGCGAGGAGTGCAGTCGTGCGGACGGTCACGCCGCCGCCGATCCGGCTGATCGACCACCGCAACCCGTCGGCCCGAGCGGCCAACTCGTACGCGATCGACATGCCTCCAAGAAGCGCGTCGCGTTGCAGCCACGCCAGCTCTTATGATGCCGGTGGCTTCAGAGGATTGAAATCCGTGGGAGACATGACGCTAGCTCCTTCCTTGGGATAATTGTCCGTCATCGATCGATCATGGGGTCCAGGGAGTGTGGCTCGTAGGCATCGAGAGCATGGGCAATTGCCTGAAGTCGACCTGCGCCGACCTTGCTGAGGCCGTTTTCGTATTCTGTATCTGTTGATATGTCACGCTAACGGCCATCGCGAGCGCGCTCTGTGTCATGCCCGTCAAGAGACGCCGCGCTCGGATTCTTCGGCCAACTTGAAGATCAATCGGGTCTGGTTTTCTGTTCTCCAGTGGACGGCTGAGCAATCAGTTCTCCCTGCAAGGTGAATTGGATGCGCTGCGCACGTCGCCTCAACGAAGCTGGCTTCAGCTCGCCGGGAAACGGAGTTAGGAGTGTAGCCACTCAACGGCGGTCTCTCTTAGAGCAAAAGAATTGGTGGCGCGTCAGACCTTTGACCGCCTCAGCATGCTGCCGGCACCAGACTAAAATCCCTTTGAGGTCAGGTAGGGCAGGGGGAGTTGTGCGATGCTGCGTGGCAGTTGCTCGGTCGGGGCTGCTGCAACGGAAGGACTGGTCGTCCGCCCTACTGAAGACAGGCAGGCGAGGGCGGCAGTGCACGTGGAGCAGATCCAGGTCAACAAGCGCCTTGCATCCGGCGCCAACAGGAGGAGTGCTCGCGACACGAAGCAGAGAGCGAGGCGAGAATTGCGGTCGATACTGGCGCGGCTGTACTTGGACTGATCGCGATCTCGGGCGGCTGGGCGCACGATGAAGCCGCCCGTGCTGCTGATCGGCGGGCGCTTTGCTTGTGTGAATACTCGAGGACCGAGCAGAAACGAAACCTGACGATCGCCATTCGGCGCCAACGGCGGAGGCTGCGGTTCCTCGCAGCTCTCGCTTTTCCGTAATTCTTCTGGTGGTAGACATCGCAGCGGCGGAGTGGGCTTCGCCTTGGCGGTTACCGTCGCTTCAGGTCACCTGCAGATTAATTAAGCCAAGAATAATCCGATCATCGTCGCCGCGAAAATAGCGATCACCGCAGTAAGCGCGATTGACAACATGGTCCGCTGGTCAGAACTCATTCCAGTTGCTCCGTGGTCGATGATAGCAAAAGAGCAGTGCGAATCAGTTCTTGCTTCCCGCTCGACTGCCGCCGCGATGTGCTCCGGCTGTTCATGTTCGAGGCCGACCACGTGGTTTCGGGTCTCACGCATGGATACGATGATTTCGTCGAGCTTGGCGTGGATGGCGAAGTGTCGCGATAGCCTTGAATCAGCCGCTTAAAAGCTTGAAGAAGGGACGTTGCGCTTTCGCCTCAGTTGAGGGAGTCGCGTCATGTATCCTGCCAGCCAAGTAACTTGTGAATCTCCTCTCGGACCGGACGACCTCTGTCTGCTGCAGAGAGTTTTCGACTGCGAATTGGAGCTTCGAAAGCTCCGGGCCGACAGCGAAGAAGCGGAAATACTCGCGCAAAGGCTGATCGACCTGTTCCAGTCGGGCATAAGGAGGGAGGAAGCCCTGCGAGACGTGCTCACAAATAGTAATTGGTAAACTGCCGATCGGCGGGGGCATGGTTCGAGCGGCGTTGTCCCTTACGGACTTCCGGCAGCGCCTTTCGAAAAGGTCGTCCAGTTCAGCGCTCTTTATCGAGAGCAGTTGTTTTCGATGTTGCGGCAGAGCCATCGCCAAGCGGGCTCTGCCCACTCGAACTCTAGACATGTTTTCGCCTGCGGAATTATCTTAAGCCGGCCTTCATTTAGCCGATTGAGCAGGGCGATGACTATTTCCCCGTCACTGATACCGCTTTCGGGAGACAGAAAGTTTCTAATGTCCCGCCGGCAGGGAACCCGCGAACGCCATCTTCGTTCTCCTGAACTACAAGGGAGGGCTCAATGTATCGCCTGCATCGTCAAGATATGCCCGAAAAGAAGGCCTCAACCGCGTTCCCGATCAGCCTGCTGTTGCTCTCGGTTGGCGTTATTCTGGCTTACCTCGCGATCGGCGGGGCTTGGTCGGAAAATAAAACGGAAATGGTCGTCTACACACCGCAGACCGCAGAGGTCCCGAACCCCCGCTAGGGCTTGTCGTACGCGCCGGCTTTCCATGTTCGATGTAAGTTTGCGTGCATTTGGGAGGAGCCTTGATGGCGCATTCAACAAGAAAGATTCAGATTGCACCGACGATGGAGACCGAGGTCGAGCTTGTTGAGCAGGTCGTCTCCGACTGGTGCGAAGTGCACCAGGTCGACCCGAAAAGCCACACGGCGGTGATGGAGGGCTTGGGGGTCCTGTACCTGATGCGAGAGTTCGATATGAAGAACAGAAGGCAGCTTCTGAAAGCGCTACTCGACAGCGACGAAGGGATTAGTCCCGAAGCCTAGTATGTATCTAAGGCTTAATCGACAAGCCTGCCGCGCCTGTTAAGATGAACCCACAGCAAAAATCACTTCCCGTCTCGACTGATGAGCTCGCTGGTCCCCCGTAAGCGATCGGGCTCATCTTTTCTCCACGAAATTTCGAGGGGGCGATCCGATTGGGGGCGTTTGCGTGTGAATGCACGAATGGCAAGAGCGTTCTCGAGGAAACCGCCTGACCCACCTACGCCCGGCTCCGTGCCGGGACGCGTCGATCCATACCTGGCGACGCTTGTCGACAGACCACCTTCCGGGGCCGGACTGGACCTTTGAGGTGAAGTGGGACGGGTACAGGCTAGCCGTTCAGTCCGGCCAGGTACGGATCATGACGCGGGGCGGCTATGACTGGACCGATCGCTTCCCGGCTATCGCAGCCGAGGCGCGGCTTCTTGGGCTGAAGACCGCAATCCTCGACGGCGAGGCGGTCGTGCTCGACGAGCACGGCCGCTCCGAATTCGGCATGCTGCAGCGTGTCCTCGGCTCGCACGCGAGCGCGGCCTCGAGGGGATAGTCCCCAACCGCCGTGACAAGCCCTATCACTCCGGCCGTCGGCCCGACTGGCAGAAGATCACGGGCGTGCGCAGCGACAGCTTCGTGATCGTTGGGTTCGAGCCGCCTACCGTACCTGGCGCGATCGGGCGGCCGCTGCTGGCGGCAAGGAGGAGGGGTGGGCTTGTCTATGTCGGCGGCTGCGCAACCGGCTGGACATGCGCGGAGTCGGCCAAGCTGCGCGAATTGCTCGAGGCAATCCGGACGGATTCGCCGGCGGTGAACCTGAAGAAGAAGAGGGCCGTCTTTGTCGAGCCTGTGCTGGTCGCTGCGGCCGAGAGCCGCGCCACCGAGAACCGCAGCAGAAAACCAGAGCAGATCTTGCACGTTCACTTCCTCGACCGACACGTAGCTGCGCCCGCTTCGGGAGAGAGGCTGGCCGGTCAGAACACCGATCATGAAGGGAAGTGCTAGGACCACGAGGAATATCCGTGCGGCATGGATCAACGAAATCATCCGCTCCCTCCGCGCTCGGCTCCTAGCGTGACCATCTCCACGAGGCCACCGGGCATGCCGGCAAAGAATGCTGTCGGCTGGTCAAATCCGGCAATCCATCTGAAGTAGAGGTAGGAAATCCCGCCCGCTGCACCGATGAAGACAGCCATGCCCGCCAGTGCTATCAACCAAGACGGTGCGTGCGCAAAGACTGCGGGAGAGAAGGATGTGCCAAGCATCGCGCCGATAGCAGCCGTCATTGCGGCCGCGCGACTGGCGGCATGGCGATAGGGAGCCGCATCAGCGCTGCCAAGCATTAGCGATCATTGCTCCGAGCAGCCAGGCGAGGGGCATGTGGAAATGCCACATGACCCAGCCGCCGCCATTCCTGGAAATCAGCAGAGTTGCGGAAATCGATCATGTGATTTTCGACTGTCTCCCATTTTACCAGAAGCCGCTAGATATTGGCGTTTCGACGACTCGGTGGAGGGACACGCCATGGCAACCCTTGGCGCGGAGGAAGAGCGACGCGGCTTTTGCCACGCCCGCCTCGAAGGCGCCTTCCTGTCCTGCCACAACCGCAATTTCCGCGACCTCAACAAACATTCCGGATCCCCTTATGGGTTTGCGGGGCTGTGCTCGGCATCGATCGTGCGGGTCTCTCCAGTCGCAATCATCGTCCGGGTCGCGTCAATGGACGCATAGGTCCAGAAGATGCGCATTGGCTTGTCGGTGGCGTTGATGAACCGATGCGGAACGTTTGCCGGAATCCAGGTCGTGTCATTGGTATCGAGGTGATGCTGGACGCCGTCTATCTCGGCAATCGCCTTGCCCTCGATGACCATTACGCTTTCTTCGCAGTTGTGCTTGTGCAGGCCGATGGCCGCTCCGGGATCGAACGCTGTGATGCCGTTGATCATGCTGGTGGAGCCGCAACCGCGGGTCACAAGCGGTGTGGTGCGAGCACCGCCCCCGCGATCGTTCGTCTTCAACTCCTTGGGCCGCAAAATTGCCGCTTGTGCCTTCGGCGGGCCGATCCAGACGGTCTTGATGTTGACGAACTCGCGAATGCCATAGACGCCGAGCTCGCGGCCATAGCCGGAGCGCTTGATGCCGCCGAAGGGGTAACGCGGGTCAGAGGCGACCATGCCGTTGATGAAGACCGCACCCGCCTCGATCTCGCGGGCGAGGGTGCGGGCCCGGTCTACATCGCGGCTCCAGATCGCCGAGCCGAGGCCGAATTCGGTCTGGTTGGCGAGCCGGATCGCCTCGCCGGCGTCCTTCACCCGAATGATCGCGGCGACGGGTCCGAAGGTCTCTTCTCGGAACGCCGTCATCTCCGGCGTCACATGGTCGAGCACCGTCGGCGAATAGTAGAAACCTTCTCCGTCGATCGGCCTGCCGCCCATCCTGAGCGTTGCGCCGGCAGCGACGGTCTTTTCGACCTGCGCATGCAGGCCGCCCATCAGATTGGCGCGCGCCATCGGACCGATGTTCGTGTCGCGCTTCATCGGATCGCCAATCTTCAGCTTTGCGACACCCGCGCAGAAAAGCTCGACGAAATGATCAGCGACCGCCTCCTCGACGATGAATCGCTTGGCGTTGACGCAGGACTGGCCGACATTGATGTAACGCGCCTTGACGGCGCCGGCGGCAGCCTCCTCGAGATCGGCATCGGCGAGCACGATGAACGGGTCCGATCCGCCGAGTTCGAGCACCTGCTTCTTCAGCGCCTTGCCAGCTTGCGACGCGACGATCGCACCGACTTCGGTCGACCCGGTCAGGGTGACTGCGGCGATCCGGTCATCGGCGATGATGGCGGCCACTTTTGCAGGCTCGATCAGCAGCGTGGCGAACAGCCCTTCGGGGCAGCCGGCCTCCTTCATGATTTCTTCGATCGCCAGCGCGCATTGCGGCACGTTGTTGGCATGCTTGAGGATCGCGCCGTTGCCGGCGGCAAGGGCCGGAGCGGCAAAGCGGAAGAACTGCCAGAACGGATAGTTCCACGGCATGATCGCCAGAACCACACCCAGCGGGTCGAAGGCGACGACGCTCTCCGACGCATTCGAGGCCACCGGTTCATCGGCGAGATACTGCGGCGCATGTTCGGCATAGAAATCGCAGTTATAGGCGCATTTCTCGATCTCGGCTTCCGATTCGACGATCGGCTTGCCCATCTCGAGGGTAATCATCTCGGCATATCTGGCCTTGCCTGCCCGCAGTACCCTTGCCATGCCGCGCAGCAGCCCGACCCGCTCTTCGACCGGCACCTTTCGCCAAGCCTTCTGGGCATCCGCCGCGGCGCTCAGCGCGGCATCGACATAGGCGTCGTCATGGGCTTCGAACCGTGCCAGTTCGCCGCCGTTCGCCGGATTGATTGCTGTAATCATGCGGGTCTCCTGTCTTGCCTCTTTTGCTCGAGCTTGACCGCCATGAGTTGCTTCCAGCGAGGCAGGAAGGCGGCGCTGTCGACTGTGGTCGTGGAAGGGGTGTATTCGAAGCCGATCGCGCCCCCGTAGGCCTGTTCTGCAAGAGTGCCGAGCAGCTCTTCGAAATCGATCGATCCGGTCCCCGGCTCATGCCTGCCCGGATGGTCGGCGATATGGACATGACCGATCCTGTGGGCATTGGCCGGAATCCAATTCTCCAGCGCGACGCCGTTGGCGCGGGCGTGGAATGCGTCCAGCAGCAGCGAGAGATTGCCGGGACCGAAGATATCCTGGATGCGGCTGGCATGGTCGAGCGTCGACATGAAATAGCCTGGCACCGCCGCCTCGCTGATCGCCTCGACCAGGATCTTGACGCTCGTTCCTGCCGTCCGCTCGACGGCATAGCCCAGATTGCGGTGATAGGTTTCCGCCACGGCGGAGACTTCGGCGTTTGTCGGAGCGCCTGCCATCGGATGCACAAAAGGGCAATCGACGGCGATCGCGTAATCGAGCGCCCGGTTGAATCCTTCGCGGAAATCCGGTTCCCGCCCGGGAAGCGCCGCGAGACCCTTCTCGCCTTTGCTGGAATCTTCCATGCCGGCGGCGACTTGCGACAGCACCAAGCCATGGCGGGCAAGTTCGGCCCGCATCTCGGTTGCGGGGATTGCAAAGGGCTGCGGATGCTCGACTGCGGTGAAGCCCGAGCCTGCGGCAGCCGCTATCCTCTCCAGCAGGGGCAGCTCGGTATAGAGATAGCCGATATGGGCGGAGAACAGATTGAGAGCCATCAGGCAGCCTCGCCAGACGACCGCCCAATGGGGAACATCACGCCGATGCGTTCGCCTTCCTTGGTCAGGTCGGCAATCACATTCTCGGTGATCGGGATGCCGGTTCTGAGCCGTTCTTCTTCCCGGCGTTGCTCCGGCTCGCCGGGCATCATGATTTCCTCGACGCCCGCTGCCTTGGGCAGCGCCTTAATGCGCTCGTAGAACTCGTCCATGCGCGCGGCGAAATTCTCGATCGACATGAAGAGGTCGGGCTTGATGGCGAAAAACAGGTGGCCGACATTCTGCGGCTCGCTGTGATCGAAATAGAGACTCTTCACGTCGCCGCCGAAATTCGCCCCGGTGAGCACGCCGGACATCAGGTCCATCAGTGTCGCGAGCACCGAGCCCTTGACGCCGCCGAAGGGCAGGCAAACGCCTTCGAAGGCCTTGGCCGCGTCCGTTGTCGGATTGCCGTCGACGTCGAGGGCAAGTCCTTCCGCGATGCTCTCGCCTTTCATCGCCGCCAGCCGGATCTTGCCTCGGGCAATCACCGTCATTGCCATGTCCATGACGTAGGGAGCGTATTCCCCGCCCGGAATGCCGGCCGCAATGGGGCTCGCGCCGAGGAAGGTGGTGCGGCCGCCCCACATCGGGATCGCCGGCGACGAATTGGTGAAGATCATGGAGATGTAGCCCGCTTCGATCGCTTGCAGCGCATAGAGCGCCCCCATTCCGAAATGCGTGCTGCGGTGGACGCCGACGAGGCCGATACCGTTGGTCTTGGCGAGTGCGATGGCTTCTTCGGTCGCTCGGTGCGAGGCGATGAAGCCCATGCCGTTGTCCCCATCAACGAGGGAGACTGCTCCAGCGACTTTCGACACGGTGACATTAGGCCTCGGATTTACCAGCCCCCGCTGTAATCGTTCGACATACATCGGGATCCGAGACACGCCATGAGAGTCGATGCCGCGGAGGTTGGCCTTGACCAGATCGCCAGCAATCGTCGCCGCATCGGCGTCGGACATTCTGGTCGCCGCGAATATCTTCGTCGCGAAGGCCATCAGTTCGTCGGCCGGGAGGTATTTTACGTTCGACATGGCGGTGTTCCTGGTTGATCGATGACAGACGGCATGGCTCAGACGTGGTTCGCGGCTTCTCTCGCCTGCCGCGCGGCACGCCAGCGCAAAGCGGTGGGAACGAGGACGAGCGTTAAGGCGATGACGATGAGCGCCAGCGAAATCGGATGGGTGAAGAAAACGCTCGCATCACCCTGGCTGATTGTCAGCGCACGGCGGAACTGCTGTTCGGCGAGCGGCCCGAGGATGAGACCAACAATGCAGGGCGCGACCGGGACGTTCAGGACCCGCATACCGAAGCCGATGAGACCGATGATCCACAGCAGCGCCACGTCGACGATGTTGTTGTTGAGGGTATAAGTACCCATCGTCGCAAACAGCAGGATTCCCGAGTAGAGCCAGGGGCGCGGGATGGCCAGCAGCTTCACCCAGACGCCGGCCAGTGGCAGGTTGAGCAGAAGCAGCATGACATTGCCGATATAGAGGCTGGCAATAAGCCCCCAGACGAGCTCGGGATTGCTGTCGAAGAGCAGCGGCCCGGGCTGGATGCCGTATTGCTGGAACGCCGCCAGCATGATCGCCGCCGTCGCGGAGGTCGGCAGACCGAGAGCCAACAGCGGAGCGAGCACGCCGGCCGCAGAGGCGTTGTTGGCTGACTCCGGCCCCGCCACCGCCTCGATTGCGCCATGACCGAACTCTTCCGGGTTCTTCGAAAGACGCTTTTCGGTCAGGTAGGAGAGAAAGGTCGGAATCTCGCTGCCGCCCGCCGGCAGCGCGCCGATCGGAAAACCGAGCGCAGTTCCGCGCAGCCACGGCTTCCAAGAGCGGCGCCAGTCCTCGCGGCTCAGCCATTT
The DNA here is from genome assembly GCF_002944405.1 of Sinorhizobium fredii. Classification (NCBI taxonomy): domain Bacteria; kingdom Pseudomonadati; phylum Pseudomonadota; class Alphaproteobacteria; order Hyphomicrobiales; family Rhizobiaceae; genus Ensifer; species Ensifer fredii. Next base: position 1,764,434 of record NZ_CP024307.1, read on the forward strand.
CGAGCCCTTGAGCTGGTAGATTTCCTCGGTCTCGAAACAGTGGCGCGCGACGGTGAACAGCGTTTCGCCCACGGCAAAGAGACCCACGGCGACGACCACCACGTCAATGCCGTCCAGAAGCTCGGCAATCCCGAGCGTGAAGCGTGCCTGGCCCGTCTGCAGGTCGAGGCCGACAAGGCCGAGCGCCAGACCGAACAACAGGCTTGCGAGGCCGCGCGAGAGCGAGTCGCCCAGGACCGCAGTGACGGTCGTCAGCGCAAGCACCATGAGTGCGAAATACTCGGTGGGGCCGAAGAGAAGCGCCATCTTGACCATCAGCGGCGCGACGAAAGTGAGCGCGACCGTTGCAATGGTACCGGCGACGAAGGAGCCGATCGCGGCCGTCGCGAGCGCCTGCGCCCCGCGGCCCTTCCGGGCCATGGCATGCCCGTCGAGCGCCGTTACGATCGATGCGGATTCGCCCGGCGTGTTGAGCAGGATCGAGGTCGTCGAGCCGCCATACATGGCGCCGTAGTAGATGCCGGCGAACATGATGAAGGCGCTGGTCGGCTCGAGCCCGTAAGTGACGGGCAAAAGCAGGGCGACCGTGAGCGCCGGGCCGATGCCGGGAAGGACGCCGATTGCCGTGCCAAGCGTCACGCCGACCAGGGACCAGAACAGGTTGTAGGGCGTGACGGCAACGGCGAAGCCGTGGAAGAGTGCTGCAACGGTATCCATGATCAGTGCGCCCCTTGGAGAACTGGGCTCGGTATCGTCGACGTCGTTGGGTTGGCTGGGGTTCGCGGGTGCATCACACCGATCCTCCGAACATGATGATCAGCTCCTCGACGTAGCTGCCGGTTGGCAGATCGAGATCGAGCCCATAGTGGAACACGAGATAGGTGATCGCCGTCAGTGCCAGTCCGATCAGGACATTCCGGACATGCGCGCGGCTACCGAAAGCGATTGCCGAGACGGCGAACAAAAGCGTCCCCGAAATGACCCAGCCCAGCCGCTCCAACAATACGAGTTGCGAGGCAAAAGCGGCGGCGACGATGATCACCGCCTTCCAATCGAGTTCCGGAAACTCCTCCACCTGGAAGCGGTGGAGGAATGCCTCGTAGAGCAATTGCAGGCCGACGGGGACGAGGCCGGTGGCGATCAGGGCCGGAAACAATCCCGGTCCAATGACCGCCTGCGCCGCGATGGGAGGGGTCATCCATGTTTCGATCGCGATGAACAGTCCAAGACTGAGCGTGGCAAGTCCGAGGATTGTCTCACCGATACGGAGACTGGCCGACTTCGACATTGATGATGCCTCCCGATTGGGCGGGACGCTCGTCAGAGCAACCCGACTTCCTTCAGCGCGCTCTCGACACGTTTCTGTTCGTCCGCCAGAAAGGCACCGAATTCTTCGGCCGGAAGGTAGGTGTCGATCCAGCCGCGCTTCTCGAGGGCCGCCCTCCATTCGGGCGTCTTGACGAGCGTTGCGATCGCCTTTCCGAGCGCTTCGCGGTCTTCGTCGGCGAGCTTCGGATGGGCCATGATGCCGCGCCAGTTCATCACGGCGAGGTCGACGCCCGCTTCCTTGAGCGTCGGCACATCGACGCCCGGAATGCGCGCATCGCCGGTGACGGCGAGGGCGCGCAGTTGTCCGGCCTCAACCTGGGCGCGGAATTCCTCGTAGCCGCTGATGCCGACGGTCGCGTGGCCGCCGAGCGTTGAGGCGAGAACCTCGCCGCCACCGGCATGCACGACGTAGTTGATCTTCTTCGGATCGACGCCGACGGCTTTGGCGATCAGGCCGGCCGCGACGTGGTCGATGCCGCCGATCGAGCCGCCGGCCCAGGCAACCTTCGACGGATCGGCCTTCAGACGTGCCACCAGATCATCCATCGTCTTGATGTCGGAGTTCGCCGGAACCACGATGGCATCAGCCTCGCCCATCAGGCGGGCGACCGGAACGGTCTGGTCCAGCTTTACCGGAGACTTGGTCGTCAATACGCCGCCGACGAGGGCAAAGCCAATGACCATGGCGCTCGGGTGTCGCGGCTTTGTCGTCACGAACTGCGACAGGCCAACCGTTCCGCCGCCGCCGGCAACATTCTGCACCTCGACGGGTCCGGTGATCTTGTCCTCCTGCAGGATGGTCTGGACGGCTCGCGCCAACTGGTCGTAACCGCTGCCCGGACTGCTGGGCGCCATGATGTGCAGGGACTCGAGCTGTTCTTCCGCGAACGCGGGGACAGCCGTCTGGTGGATCAGCATTGCTGTCGCTGCAGCGGCGAGCAGTGTTGAGAAAACGCGTCGTGTCACTTTCTTCATGGAAATTCCTCCCATCCATGCGTTGTGTTGTTCGATCCCTGTGACCGCCACTCGGTCCCTTCCTCCAGGATCGCCGGAACACATTCCCGGCTTGCCCTTTCGGGATTTGCTGAGACCGCTTCAGGCGGCCGTGGTCGATGCGCCTGCGGCGCGGACAGCTTCGACCACCCTGGCGGTGAAGGCGTTGGTATCGAGCATTCCGCCGAGGTCGCGTGTACGCGATTGCGGCTGCTGCAACACGGCCTCGATCGCCTCCTCGATGAGGGCGGCGGCGCGCACCAGACGCTGGTCGTTTCGCCTGCGGCCGAGCCAGTCAAGCAGCATGGCGGCGGAAAGAATGAGCGAGGTCGGGTTCGCGACGTTCTTGCCAGCGATATCGGGGGCAGAGCCGTGCTGGGCCTGGGCGACGCAGATGTCGTCACCGGCATTGATCGAGCCGCCGAGACCGAGGCTGCCCGAGAGTTCCGAAGCCTCGTCGGAAAGAATGTCGCCGAACATGTTGGTGGTAACGATGACGTCGAACCGATCAGGCGACCGGATAAGATGCGCGGCGGCGGCATCGACGATAAGTTCTTCGAGGGCGACGTCCGGATAGGCTTCGGCCACCTTGCGAACCTCCCGCAAGAAGAGGCCGTCCGACAGCTTGACGACATTGGCCTTGTGGACCGCGGTCACCTTCTTGCGGCGGTGACGCGCCAACTCGAAGGCCGCCTCCGCCACACGCGAAGACGCCTTTGCGGTCACCTTGCGGATCGAAAATGCCATGTCCGGATCGGGCATGAATTCTCCCGCGCCGGCGAACATGTTGCGGTCGGAATAGAACCCTTCGGTGTTCTCGCGCACCAGGACGAGGTCCATGGGCTTGCGTAGGATGGTCAGCCCTTCGCGCGAACGGCAGGGGCGGATGTTGGCGTAGAGCTCGAATTTGGTCCTGAGCTCGGCGGAAGGATTGATGCCGCCCTTGTCGCGCGATGGGTACTCATAATGCGAAACCGGTCCGAGGATGACGCCATCCGCCTCCGGCACGCGCTTCATGACCGCATCCGGCAGCGTGGTGCCTTGCTCGGCAAGGGCCTTGAGGCCGATATCCTGCAGCTCAAAGTCAAGGCCCAGTCCGATTTCGGCATCGGCGGCCTTCAGAACCTCGAGCGCCGCGGCAGTGATGTCCGGCCCGATCCCGTCACCCGGCAGCACGAGAAGCTTCAAGGTCATGTTTTTTCCTCACCTCTTATGGAGAGTCGAGAAGACGCACGAGATCGTTCGCCGACATCTGCCGGCGTTGCGGAAACAGCGATCAAGATGGAGTCCTCCAGACCAATCGTGGTCTTTTTCTCCTCTAAAGTACCAAGTAAGGGAGGGAATGGTATTTTGCAAGTGGAAAATACCAAAAACGCTTGGCGCCGGCTTGGGCATATGGCATAGATGAGAAAAATCGGGAGCTTAGCCTTGCAGATGACACCCTTGATCGCCAGCCTTGCCGACCAGATCGTTGCCCATATCCGCACCGACAAGCTTGCCGAGGGCGATCGCCTCGTCGAGCGCAAGCTCGCCGAACAGTTTCGCGTTTCGCGGTCTCCGGTCAGAAATGCAATGAAACTCTTGCACGACGTCGGCGTGCTGAAGCACGGTGAAGGCGGCGGCTATCTGATCGCCGACGTCGAAGCCGCCGAGAAGCTGTCGCTGGAGTCCGCCTCGGCGGAGGATGACGAGCAGATCTATCTGACGATCGCGGATGACCGGCTGCATGGCCGGTTGCCGGAAAGGATCACCGAGAGCGAATTCCTGCGGCGCTACGACCTCACCAAGGGTCGCCTATCAAAGATCCTGCTGCGGATGGCCAACGAGGGCTGGATCGAGCGCCTTCCCGGCCACGGCTGGGCTTTCCTGCCGGTGCTGACTTCGCTCCAGGCGTACGAAGACAGTTACCGGTTTCGCCTGCTGATCGAACCTGCAGCACTATTGGAACCGACCTTCAGGCTGAATCGGCCGGTGCTATTGCGTTGCCGGGAGGAGCAGGAGTGGCTGGTGAACGGCGGCATCTGGACGGTTTCGGACGCGAAGCTCTTCGAACTGAACAGCGGCATGCATGAGGCGATCATTGAATGCTGCCACAACAGTTTCTTCATCGATGCGCTGAAGCGGCTGGATCGGCTTCGCAGACTGATCGACTATCGACAGATGCTGGATCGGGAAAGCGCTCGGGAGCGCAGCCGGGAGCACATCGAGTTGCTCGACCTCATTCTAGCCGGGAAGAACGAAGAGGCCTCACGCTACATGGCTCGGCACCTCCAAGATCTAAGTCGATTGAAGATCGTTGCACGGGAGCAGCGCGGCTAATACCTTGTCGGTCTGAGCGCTCAGGCTCTGAACGCATTCGAACTGACGCCCATTGCAGAAGAATGGCAACACACGTCAGCGGAGCTGGCATTGCCGCTGATCCTGCATCGCACGCTGCTTGATCCTGCGCTGAAATTCGGTTTCTGGCGCGAGAGCGGGCGTTTGGATGTCAAATATTGAACTTCCGCAACGGGTCGATCATTCCGGTTTAAAAGTTTGCGGTTAGAAATTCCCGTACTTCGTCCGCTATCCGATTTCTGAATGCGCGAACCTTCGGGTGGTCTTGATTGCCCATCTGGTAAACAAGGTCGTATCCCCATTCGACCTCCAGCCTGGCTTGCGGGAATATCGACGCAAGGCGGCCTGCCACAAGGTCTTCTGCGACCAGAACGCTCCGCCCCAGGGCCACTCCTTCACCCCGGTAGCGCGCAGCCGATCCGACGTTGAGCGGGGCGATCTAATTAATAAGACTGCGCATGTTTCCGATGGACCGACTTGCCGTCAGTGCGCCGCCCGCTTGGATCATCAAGGATGCGGCGCAGTGGGCGGAAGTTCGGCTGTCTCGGCCGGTGAGATCGGAATGTGCCCAACAGCGGCCATCGCGCTAATAGGCACCGGTTACATCCGCCAAGCGGCTACCTCACATTCCACCGGCTCTGCCGGGCGCCACTCGTGCGGCACGTCTCCGCAAATGCTCCCGAAATAAGGTTCGAAGGTCTCGAAAGTTCTCGAAGCCGAGGAAGCCGGCGAGCCGAACGACGGTTGTCGGAGACACCGAACAGGCAAGCGCCACCGAGTTGGAACTACCAAAAGCAATTAGTTCCGGCGTGAGAAGCGCGTGGCGGATAACCCGTTCAAGCTGGTCTGGGAAGACGATCTCTCTCGAGGCAATCATCGACTTCAGCTCCGAAAGGCTGCTTGGTGGTGCGCTGTCGTGCCAATCTCGCATTGTCGCTGTTCTCCAGATGTGAGCGCACCGGCCGCCCTCTAATTCCCAAGGGCTTGACGCTCGTGTCCAAACGCACGCCGCGAAGCATGCCAGGAAACCGAGTTCGGGGAACTGCTTCACCCGTCCGAGGATGGGAGCGAACGGACACCATCTCGGCGCAGGCGACGAACGTGAACGGGAGGGTTGGGGGGACTATGTCAGCGCTCATAACCGCATTCCTTTACTAGCGATGGCGAGGTGGATTCGGATCGCGCCGGTGCGTCGTTCGAGCGTCAGATTGCCTGCGGTTTGAAGTCGCTTGGCGCGACGGGCATCACCCCCTTGAGCAGGGCGACGGATTTCTCCAACCCTTCGAGGCTATTGAGCAGCACATCCTCATGCTCGACCGACAGCCAGCCGTCATAGCCGGCCATCTTGAGCCGATAGCAGAATTGCCGCCACCATTCCTCGCCGTGGCCGAAGCCGAGCGTGATGTAGGACCAGCTACGCGCCGGGATGTTCATCAGCGAGCCGTTCTCCAGGAGCGAGGTCGTCGCCTGGATAGGAGCGTTGAGCAACGTGTCCTTGGCATGGACGTGATAGACCGCTTCTCCAAGGGCCTCGGTCGCGACGAGCGGATCGGCGCCCATCCAGAACAAATGCGAGGGATCGAGGTTGGCGCCGATCACCGGACCAATGGTGGCGCGAAGCTTCAGAAGGGACGGAACGTTGTAGACGCACTGATTGCCGTGCAGTTCCAGCGCGATGCGCTCGACGCCGCTCACCCTGGCAAGCGCAGCAATCTCCATCCAAAACGGCAGCAGCTTCTCCTCCCATTGGTATCGCAGGATCTCCTGGGTCTCCGGCGGCCAGGAGGAGACGACCCAGTTCGGCATCAGGTCGCCGGCGCGGCCGGCCGGAAGGCCCGACATCGCGCAGACCGTCTTGATGCCCATCCCGCCGGCAACGCGGATCGTATCCTTGAGGCACTCGCCCTGTTCCGGCTGGGTCGGATGCAGGGGATTGCCGTTGGCGTTGAGCGCGATGATCTCAAGCCCGCGGCTCTCAAAGGATTTCATGAAGCTGCGGCGGGCATCGGCGCTCGCCTTCATCGCCTCGAGGTCGAAATGCGGCGCTGTCGACCATCCCCCGGTGTTCACCTCGACACCCGAGACGCCCAGGCGAGCGGCATTGTCGAGAAGCGCATCGAAGGCTAGGCCGCCAAGACTGTCGGAAACGAAGCCAAGTTTCATGTCTCTGTCCTTTTATCGGTTGTACAGGGACGGCTTTTCCGCCCTTGCGATCGTAACGCGCTCGCCCTTGCGCAGGGCCTCGACGCCGGCCTCGGCGACCAGGGCCGCGCAATAGCCGTCCCAGGCGTCGGAGGCGCTCGCCGGGAAAACGCCGGTTCGAACGAAGTTCAGGAACGCCTTGTTCTGCAGCCGGTACGCCTCGGCAAAGCGCGGGCGCCAATCGGGCGCATAGCGCTCGTAGGCCATCAGGTCGCCGTTGTGGCGCGTGTAGACGGGTGCGTTCAGGGAAATCGATCCCTTCTCGCCGATCAGTTCACCGCGAACGTCGTAGCCGTAGGCGGCGTTATTGTTGATCTCGATGTTGACGAGCTGTCCCTTGTCGGTTTCGAGAACCATGAACACCGGAGCGCCGGTCCTCGTTGCGTCGACGCCCGTTGGCTGGAAAACGGTGATGGCCGTATAGTCGGCGCCGAGCACGAAGCGAGCGACATCGAATTCATGCGGTGCGGAATTGGTGATTGCCATCTGACCGGTAAAATTCGCCGGTGCTTCGACGTTGCGATGGAAGTTGTGCATCATGATTGCGCCGCCGAGGGAACCGTCGTCGAGCAATGCCTTCATGTCACGGTATGACGGATCGAAGCGCCGCATAAAGCCGAGCTGGACGAACTGACGACCGCGCGACACTTCTGCGTGGATCACGCCGAGGCACTCCTTCGCGCGCTGCGACAACGGCTTTTCACAGAGTACCGGCTTGCCGGCCTCGATTGCGGCGAGCGACAGCGACGCATGGGTTTCGTCGGGGCTGGCGATCAGCACGGCATCGACGTCCCCGCGCGTGATCGTTGCGAGGGGGTCGGAAGAGAGATCGGCCGCACCGCATTCCTCAGCCACCTTTCGGGCGCGCTCCGAAGAGGCATCGCACACCACCTGAAGGATTGCACCCGGCAAGTCTTCGGAGACAATCCGGGCATGGTCCGCGCCCATGATACCCGCGCCGATGATCGCTATTCTGACAGACATTAAAGACCTCTATTTCCGGAGTGCCCACTGACGCAGCGACCGGTCGCCATAGGCGGCGATCACCACGATGAGGCCCAGGATCAATATGAACCATTGCGGACGAACGCCCGTGACGACGAGATAGGATTGGATCGAGGACAGCACGAACGCGCCCTTCAGTGCCCCGATCAAGGACACTCGCCCCCCAGCGAGCAGACAGCCACCCAGCACGCAGGAGGCAATCGCCTGCAGTTCCATCAGGCGGCCCATGGAACCGTCCGCGAAGCCGAGCTTGCCGGCCTCGAGCGTTCCGGCGAAAGCGGCGAGGACACCGCAGAGGACAAATGCCGATAGCTTGACCCGACTGACCCGCACGCCGCGGGAATGGGCGCTCTCGGCCGAACCACCGACCGCAAGCAGCCGATTGCCGAAAGGCATCGCCTTCAGCATCACCGTCAGAATGACGAGCACGATAATCAGCCAGTAGAGCGCGGTGTTGAAACCGAGGAACTCGCCGCCCCCGAGCCCGAAGTAGGCCCAGCCTTTGCGGGCCGCATAGGGGATGGAAAAGGAGAATCCTTCGGTCAATGCGATCGCAATGCCGCGGAAGATCATCAACGTGCCGAGTGTGATGATAAGGGACGGCGTCCCCGTCCGTGTGACGAGCAGTCCGTTGACCAGGCCGATCGCGGCGCCGACAGCGATCGCGGCCACGGCGGCGAGCGACGGGTCAACGTGCGCGGCGAGCCAGAGATAGGCGAGCGCACCCATGCCGAAGGTCGAGCCGACGGAAATGTCGATCTCGCCCGTGCCTATCACCAAGGCCACGCCGAGGCTCATCAGCCCGAGCGTCGCGGTCACCTGCAGGATCGTTCCGATGTTGTAGAGATTGGCCCACTTTCCGTCCGAGGTAGCGGCGAATATCACGACCAGAATCGCCCCGATCAGAAAGATGCCTATGTCCGCATGACGCCTGATGAGGGGTTTGGCGGCCGAAAGTGTCATCAGACCGCCTCCCGCTTCTCAACAAGGCGGCCGCCCTGCCGGATGACCTCTTCGAGTTCTTCCGCCGTCATCGCGTCGGTCGAGGCATCGGCGACCTTCTCGCCGTTCTCCATAATGACGATGCGATCGGCGAGTTTGTGCACCTGGAAGATGTCGTGTGTGATGTAGATGACCAGCAGACCTTGCTCCTTGAGCTGCACCGCAAGCTCGTTGACATGCTCGCGCTCGCGCACCGACAGGTGGTTCGTCGGCTCGTCCATGATGACGACCCGGTTCATGAACTCGACCGCGCGGCCGATCTTCACCGACTGACGCTCGCCGCCGGAAAGGCGTTCCACCTCGTCGTCGGCCGAGACGTTGTCGCGCAGGCCAAATTGCCGGATAACCCGTGTCGATTTCTCCCGCATCTTGGCAAGGTCGAGAAAGGGGATGCCGAGGATCCGCTTCACCGGCTCACGTCCAAGATAGAAGTTACGCGCGATCGACAGATTGTCGCAAAGCCCGACAGACTGCTGGATCGTCTCGATACCCTGGTCGATGGCGAGCTTCGGGTGAAACTTTTCGATCTTCTTGCCGTCGAAAAAAACCTCTCCTGAACTGGGCGCGTAGATGCCGCAGAGTACGCGGATCAGCGTCGTCTTTCCGGCACCGTTGTCGCCGACCAATCCGATCAGCTCGCCGGCATGGAAGTCCACCGAGACGTTTTTGAGGGCATGGAAGGCGCCAAAATGAAGGTCGAGGTTCTTGACCTGAATGAGGGGGTGGGTGTTCGTCATTGAGCGTCCTCCCGCGTCAAGCGCTGTGCCCGAGAAAACGGGCCAGCTTCTGGTTGAAGATGACCGCGACGATGAGCACGGCGCCGATGAAGGTGATGTACCAGGACGACGGCGCGCCAAGTGCGATCAGTTCGTAGCGGAAGCTCACGACGATCAGCGCTCCGAGAATGGCGCCGAGGATCGAACCGCGCCCGCCGGTCAGCAGGCAGCCTCCGATGACTGCCGCGGCAATCGCCTCAAGCTCCATGTTTTCGCCGAGGGTGACATGGGTCTGCGGCTGATTGCAGAGAGTCAGGATGCCGGCGAAGCCAGCCAGCAATGAGCAGAGAATGAAAGCGGCGATCTTGATGCGATCGGTGCGCACGCCGCGCGATTCCGCGCTCTCGCGGCTGCCGCCGGTGGCGAGGAGCCGATTGCCGAACGGCGTCGCCCACAGCAGAAGACCGAGGATTGCTGAGACGGTGATCAGCCAGAGAATGGCGGCGTCGATGCCAAAAAGCTCGCCGCCAAACAGGCGTGTCATTGGGTGACTGCGTGCCGCCGGCGAGAAATTGTGCACGGAACCGCCCGTCCACACATAGATGATCCCGCGCGCGGCGAAGAGGCCGCCGAGCGTGACGATCATCGACGGCAGTTCGCCCTTGACCACCGCGATCGCCTGAAGAAATCCGACGAGCGCCGCGACGGCAAGCGCCAGAACAAAGGAGCCTGGCACGCCGAGCGCCGGTTCCATCGTGATGAAGGCGACACCCGCCAATCCATAGACCGATCCCACGGACAGGTCGATTTCCTTCGTCATGATGACCAGTGCCTGGCCCATCGCCACAAAGGCAAGAATGGCGGTGAACTGGCTGACATTGGCGACGGTCTGATTGGTCCACCAGCCGGAAAAATCGATCGATGTGAAGACGACAAGCATGACGACGACGCCAATGATCGCGCCGAAGCCTTGGCTTCGCACAAGCTGTTTCATGACATTATGCTCGCTGGTTCAGTACGCGGCGGGAGGCACATCCAAACGATCGAGGGCAGCCGGCCCGTGTGGTGTCCGGCCGCCCTCTGGGAGGAACCCTTACCAGGTGTTCTGCTCGTCGTAGGCCTTGTCGCCGAAGACGCCCCGGACCAGTTCGGCCCACTGATCGGCATTATCCTTGTTGATGATGACCGGGCCCGTCAGGATGTTTGACTGCGGTGCGTAGCCGAACTCTTTGTTCCAGTAGAGCCACTCCATCGGAGCATAGCCCTGCAGCCAGAAACCCTGGCTGTTCGTCGCCAAGACGTGGCCGGCGCGCACGCCTTCGATCGAAACCGGTCCCTCGTCGACCGTCAGGACGGTTACGCCCTTGTCGTCGACATCCGGGTCAAGCTTCATGTCGTTGGCGACACCCCATGCCCAGGGCGAAGACCAGCCGGCAACCGTGAAGATGTAGTTGGTGTCCGGATTGGCCTGCAGGAAGGCCTGAAGCGCGTTGCGAGCAGTCGCCGGTTCGGCGCCGATGAACAGTTCATCGACTTTGGCGCCGGCCTTCTCCATGGCATCCTTCATTCCGGCACACCGAGCCTTGAGGCCCTGATGGGCCGAGTCATGGCTGGCGCAGACGACGCGGGTCGGCTTCGGGATTTCTCCGGCTTCCGCCTTTTCAAGCGCGTACTCGCCGAGCTTCTTGCCGGTGAGATACTCGTCGCCGCCGACATACGTGAGGTAGGGAATACGCTCAGCGTCGGGGCGTCCATCGGGAATGTTGAAGGCGACGACCGGGATTCCGGCCTCGATCGCCTTGCGCAGCGGCGCTTCGAAAGCATCGGAGCTGACTATCGGCACGGCAATACCGTCCGGTTGCGTTGAAATCGCCTGCTCGAGAAGACGCACGTGCTCCTGGACCGAATAATTGTTGGTGGAGATATATTCGGTTTTGACGTTCGGATATTTCTTCTCGAACTCCTCCATGGACTTCGTCAGCCAACCCATGTTCGGATCGTTCGAGCCGATGTGAGAGACCATGACGAAGCGATATTGCTTTTCGCCGTCCTGCGCATTGGCTATGCCTCCGAGTGCGGTGGCGGCCATCAAGGCAGAAAGCAGAATCGAATTTCCGAATTTCATTGGGCTCCTCCTCCGTTAACGATGTGATTATCCAGATTGGAATCACATCAGACAAGGAAGATGAAGCGCATTACATGATGCAAAAGACATCATAAAGTCCATAGGGCCCAACATAGCGGCAAGCCGCTCAAAAAATTGACGTTGCAATGAATGACGACTTCCAAGATGATGTTTTTACCATCAACTTTAACCGGAAACTGGAGAAAGCTGTGGTCGATCACCTGCAAAATCGAACATGGAAAGGCCCCAAGGTCCAGGAAATTGCCAAGCTCGCAGGAGTCGGTCCTGCGACGGTCGACAGGGTCCTCAACAACCGCAGCGGCGTCCGAGAACGAACGAGAGCCCGCGTCCTGGGGGCGCTCGAAAAGCTGAAGAACGAAAGCGCGGGCCGCGACATCCCTTTGCATGTTCGTCTATTTTGTGACTCTGGCGAAACCTTCAATGCAGCAATGGCGGCCGCTGTAACGGAGGTCAACCGAACCGTTGCCGGCATCGAGATTGAGGGAGATTACGTAACCACGAGCGAAGTCGAGCCCTCATCATTCGCGCGCCGGATTGAGCAGCAAGGCAGCGCTGCGGATGGCGTCGTGGTCATCGCTCGCGAGCATCCGGCGATCAACCGCGCGATACGAAAGCTGCGGACCATCGATATTCCCGTCCTCTGCCTGACGACCGATCTGCCGAGCTCCCGTCGCAGCGCCTACATAGGCAATGACCAGTACGCCGCTGGCAGCGTGGCCGCTTTGTTGATCGGCAATGCGCTTCCGAAGGAGCGTAACAATATTCTGATCGTCATGAGCGTGGCGTTCCGCTGCCAGCAGGAGCGTGAGATGGGGTTTCGGAGGGTGCTCCGTTCCGATTTTCCATATTTGAAGATCGAGGAACGTGTGATTTCGGACGACAGACCGGAGAGCACTTGTGAGCAGTTAACCCGCTATTTCGAGGCACATGGTTACCCCACCGCGATCTACAATGTCGCCGGTGCCAACCGCGGCGTCGCAAAGGCACTGGAACACGCCGGAAAGGCCCGCGATACGGTCTTTGTCGGCCACGAATTGACCAACCACTCACGAAACCTGTTGGAATCCGGCGTCATGGACTATGTTATTTCGCACGACTTCAGCGGCGAGCTGACGGCGGCCGCCAAATGGATCCGTGACAACGTCGGGGGCGTAACCGTGGAGCCTTCTTATTCGCAGATCCTAGTGCACACCCGATACAATTGCGGTCTGTGACGAAAGAGACTCCGGTAAACGGCCATTTGCCCGCAGAGAAGCTCGCGGCCAGCTAAGCGACCCTGAGACCAGCGGCTGTCACGTCACCTATGCCGCTCCCCCTCGTCCGGGCCGACGGATCCGATATCAACTGTTCTACCGCCAACGTGCTCGCCCCGGACTGCATAATATGGGCGCCGTTTGCCAAGCTGAGTGATCGGGCGTGGGGGCCCTCTCGTACAGGAACAACGCCGAGGCAATAAGCCTTGGCACGCGATGAACGCTCCACGCCTCCCTTGCGCAGCCATGGCAGCGGTTACAGCATTTGTCCACCCGAGATATCGAAGGAGGTGCCGTTCGCCCAACCCATGTCGTCAGAGAGGATTGCGGCGACCGCGCTACCGATATCGTCTGGCTGCCCGACGCGACCCAGCGCGATACCCTGTGCGACGAACGTGTTAACAGCCTCGTTATCGCGCACCACGCCTCCTCCAAAGTCGGTCGCGATTGCACCGGGGGCAATAGCGTTCACCCGAATTCTGCGGTCGCCCAGTTCGACGGCCATGAAGCGCGTTAGTACCTCGGTCGCCGCCTTCATTGCCGCGTAAACGCTATAGCCAGGCAGAGTGAACCGTATGAAACCGGAAGAGACATTGAGGATACGACCACCGTCCTTCATCAGCGGCAAAAGCTTTTGAGTGAGAAAGATCGGACCACGCAGATGTGTCGCCACCAGCGTGTCAAACTGTTCTTCCGTGGTCTCCGTGAAATTGGCGAACACACCGATACCAGCGTTGTTGAGGAGATAATCGAACTGCGGGCGGCCGAAGGTGTCGCCTAGCGCCGTGGCCACTGCTTCGATAAAGAGCGGAAAGCTCGACGTTTTAGTCACGTCGAGCGGGATCATAGCGGCCTTGCCGCCCTTTGCTTCGATTTCGCGCCTCAATGCATCGGCTTCGGCCGCGCCGGTGCGGTAGGTGCCGATGATGCCGACGCCACGGTCGGCGAGGTGAAGCGCCATGGCGCGGCCTAGACCGCGGCTGGCGCCGGTGATGAGAGCGATTCTGTCAGTCATGTTCGGGCCTTTGAGAGAGATTATTTGGCGAGCGGCAAATCGCTCACGACGAGCGCTGCCTGCCTCTGCAAGATAGCGGCAAGCCGTCACCCGAACCCGTCTGATCGGATCAACATCTTGCCCAATTGTCTCAAGTGGCTTGTCCCGTGCCAGAGATACTGACATAGTCCCGGAATGACGGATGTCTTCGAACCGCATCTTGAAATCGCCTTGCGCCACGCGAAGCCTAATACAGTGCTCACGCCGATTCCGCGCGTCGAGCTGCTGGTCGGACATCGCCCGACCGGTGAGACGCCTTGCCTTTATCGGTCGATGGTCTGCTTCATTCTTCAGGGCTCCAAACGGGTCGCCTTCAACGACAGCGTTCTGAACTACGACAGTTCGCAATATCTGGTCAGCGCCCTCGATCTGCCGCTGACGGGCCAAGTGTTAGATGCCGACCAGCATCGCCCTTATGTCGCCGTCTCACTGACACTCGATCCCGCCTTGCTGGCAGAACTGGCGGCTGCCATGCCGCCCAAGCGGGAGAGCGACGGCGAGCAGATCGGTCTGTCGATCAATCCGATGACGGCCCAGCTTCGCGATGCGCTGCTTCGGCTGCTTTCGCTGCTGGACAAGCCCACCGACATTCCTGTTCTCGCGCCCATGGTTGAGCGAGAATTGCTTTATCGTCTCCTGCAAGGCCCGCAGGGGCGCCTTCTCCGCCAGATTGCGCAACCGGAGGGGCCGCTGGTTCGCATCCGCCGCGCCATCGCATGGATCAGGGACAATCGCGACCGGCAATTGCGGATTGATGCCCTGTGCGAGGCAAGCGGCATGAGCCGAGCGAGCCTGCACCGGCACTTTTCGGCGATCACGGGCCTCAGCCCGCTCCAATACCAGAAGCAACTTCGCCTCCAGGAGGCACGCCGGCTGCTCCTGGGGGGCGAGTATAACGCATCGATCGTCGCCTTCGCGGTCGGGTATGAAAGTGCATCCCAATTCAGCCGCGAATACCTCCGGCAATTCGGGGCGCCGCCCGCCCGCGACATCCGCCGGATGCGGAAACAAATCGCTGCCGCTTTGGCCAACTGATCCGCCCTTAAACAGCGCTCTCCAGCAACCTACGTCTCTGGCATTTGCGTCTATCGGCCAGGCTTCCTTCACAGCCCCTTCAAGCTTCAGAAATCGAGTTTCCTGACGTCGTCGACGGTTAGCTCCGACACCGCGCTCGACAGACGCGGCAGGCCGGAGAAAGAGACCTTCGGCGCCGGCATCGTCGTCAGGCCTTTCTTCAAGGCGCCGACGTCGATGGCGTCGCAGGCCGACCGGACGAGGCGGGCCGCCAGCTTGCTGCTCAGTTGCGCGCCTTGTTGGCGTTCTTCAGGACTGACGCTCCGGCATAGAACGCGCCTGTGCCTGGAGCGAGCATTGCCATTCCAAACAGGGAGGCACCGAGAGTGAAGCGGTCGTAATCGGTGCCGACGAGAAGCTTGCCGCCCTCCGTATAGGTGTCGCGGACGTCGCCGAACACGAAGTAGTCGGCTGCCACCGCGCCGAAGATGCTCGGTATCGAATCGACCTCGCCCTTGACGAAACCTTGCGCAAATCCCGTCGAATTCCGCCACGCCGCGTCCGTCACCGGTTCAACCGTGGAGGCAATGACATCGGGCGGAATCGTGGCCGAGCTCCTGCCCAATCCTTACCACGAGCCCATTGTTCCCCCTGATTTCGAACGAGTTTGGACGCACCAACTGCATTTTAGCACTGGATAACCCTGGCTCCGCCAAGGCGGTTCGCAGAGAAGATGTCTTTTCGCGCGGAGGACAAGCTATCGGAGTATGGGAGGAAATCAAAGATTGCCTACAGCGCCGCGCGTCTTATCAGACGCGCAAAGGTCGCTGTAGAACTTTGATTTGCTGCATGTCTTTGTCCTTAAATCGAGGGTCGATTTAAGGACAAAGACATGCCGTAGGCCGAGACTAGGGGGAAGGGCCTGTCTCGATCGTGACCCATCCCGGATCTTCAAGTGTTTTGCTCCTTCTTCGCCGGGGCTCGCCGCTCGATGAGTTGCTGAAAGATCTCCGCCTGCCGCTCGGTCGCAGCGCGGATCGCAACCAGGTGATCGAGCATCCCGCCAAAGGCCACCAGCACCAGCCCGCCGGCAATCGCCGCAAAGGCCCAGGGAAGAACGGCGAGCAGGGTTCTGACATCGGGCGAGGGCAGCAGCATCGTGGCGAGCACGACAAGCGTACCGATGACGATCGCGCCGCCGAGGAATTCGAGAAACTTTCCCATCCGTGGCTCCCCTATCTCGTTGCCCAGTCCGACTCGCTGCACCCTTCTGCCGCATCCGCTGCATGATTCCTCAATCGGACGACAATTCAAAGTGATACTGCATGTCTCCTTAAAGCGACCCCGATTTCGGAGACATGCAGCAATTCAAAGTGCTACAGCGACCTTTGCGCGTCTGATAACGCGCGGCGCTGTAGGGCACCGGGTTTCCGCGCCGATTGGACGCGCTGCACTCATTTAAGGGGGCTTGGCCGCGCCACCCGTTGCACGCTTCTCAGAAAAAACCCGGCCGGGCGCCGGGGAGGGTGAGACGGGTGGCAATAAGAAAACTCAGAATTTTACGCCGACGCCAACCGTAAACTGGTGTTGGTCGAGATCGACATTGACGCCGCCGACATCCTTGTCGCTGAAATCATTGTAGCGATACTCGGCGCGGCCGAACATGCTGTTGGTGAAGGCGTAGTCGATACCGCCGCCGATCGTCCAGCCGTTGAACGTCTCCTTCTCCTTCGGCGCCCCGGCTACGTCGACAAAGCCGCGGGTAACCGCCCAGCCGCCGGTGCCGTAAAGAAGTGCCTTCTCACCAAGTGTATAGCCGACCCGGCCGCGCACGGATCCGGAGACATCCGTTCCGACCTCCGTGCTGGCGCCGAAGACCGTGAAGCTCTTGTCGTTCCAGTTGTAGCTGACGTCCCCCTCGACGCCGACGACCCAGTCGCCCATCTGGTAATTGTATCCGGCGAAGGCGCCGAAAATGCCGCCGTTGAAATCCTCCGAGGCGCTGGCGCCCGGAACGCTGAGATCGCTGTTCAGCCAGCCGCCTCCGCCCTGCAGACCGACATAGCCGCCGGTCCAGACGAAGGTGGGGGTCGTTTCAATGGCGGCCGGGGCCGGTTCCGGGGCTTCGGTGATGTCTGCTGCATAGGCTGGCGCGGCGGCCAGGGCGGCGCCGAACATTGCAACAAGCACGTTTCTGATCATCACAGATGCCTCCTGTTGTCCGAGAACGAGAGTAGCAACTAATCGGGAACAAGTCTGCGAAAAATGGCGCTTTTCGGAATCACGTGCGCTGGCGGGGAAAAAACAGGCCGGTGGACTAAACTCCAGCCGGCCCGCCCGGAAATGATCGCGGAAAAAGGGGAACGTCTCTTTGTTTGGCGACAAGGCCGCGCGGAAGAGACCGATTGCCACCTGATAATGCCTGAACGGGCTTTTACGAGTTGACACCGTGCGCATGAAATTTGACATTATACGCATGACTGCGGCAGCCGAAAAGAGCGCTCCGATCGAGGTGATCGTGGTGGTTCTCCCCGAATCCTCGATCATGTCGCTCGCCTCGGTGCTCGACCCGATGCGGGCAGCAAATCGCGTCGCCGGCCGGCCCGTCTTTCGCTGGCGCCTTCTCTCGGCCGACGGACAGGCTGTGAAGCTGACCTGCGACATCCCGATCCCCGTCGACGGCCGGTTTTCGCTGCCGCTTGCCGGCGACCTTCTCCTGGTCATCGGCGGCTTCAATCTCGACCGGCACGTTGGCAAGCGATTTCTCGCCGCCCTGCAGGAATGCGCCCGTCATTTCGACATCGTCGCCGGTATCGAATCAGGCTGCTGGCTGCTTGGCCGATCGGGACTGCTCAACGACCGCAAGGCGACGGCCCATTGGGAAGAACTCGAGGACTTCAGCCAGGCGTTTCCCGCCTTGACGGTGATCGGCGACCGTTTCGTGACGGATGGCAAATACTGGACCTCGGGCGGCGCATCGCCGACCTTCGACATGATGCTGCACCTGATTACCGAGCGGCTTGGCCCGGCCCTGGCCCTCGATGTCGCGAGCATCTTCGTCTACGACCAGATGCACAGCCCGACCGATATTCAGCCCTTCGTCTCGCTCGGCCGCATCGAGGCGCGCGATCCCGAGCTTGCCGGCGCGATAAGGCTGATGGAGCGCACGCTGGAACGGCCGATGACGGTCGCGGCCCTGGCGCGGCGGCTCGCCATTTCGCAGCGCAAGCTCGAATTGCTTTTTGCAAGGGGGCTGTCGATCAGCCCTGGCGCCTATTATCTGCGCCTGAGATTGCAGGTCGCGCATCGGCTCGTCCGCGACTCCGGCATTCCGATGCGCGATATCGCGCTGCGCTGCGGCTTCGACAGCCTATCGGCCTTCTCGCGCGCCTACCGGCGGGAATATGGGGCGAGCCCATTGAAGATGCGCAGCGCCAATCGTCCGGCGAGCGGTCGATCAGAAGGCGGCTAATGCATGTCGCCCAAAAATGTGCAGCGGGCCCAAAAATGCAGCGGTTTTGGGATGACGACATGCACAAAAACAAAGACCTAAAGCGCGCCGCGGGAATGTGTTTGAACGCGACGCGCTTTAGTTTCGGGCGTGCGGGCCGCCGGATCCGGTGAGCGCGCACGCCTTCTCGAATTCCTTGACCGTTTCAGGCGTATTGTCCTCGGGCAGCACCGCGTCGGCAACTTCCTCGGCCGCCGCCGCCTCGCCCTCGTAGACGAAGGACTGGATGTAGTAGGCGATTTCTCCCTTCCACACCTTGCGACCGTCGATCTGCTGGCAGGCGACCGCAGTTTCGAAATCCGCCTGCAGGTCATCGACGCTGGCCGGGGCGGAGGCGCCACCGGAAGGTGCCACGAGCGAGGCGATCAGCAGGGCTGTGAACATGGCGGCAGGCCTCCCGATGGGTCGACGAGGAAACTGCCGGGTCGTTTCCTCGGTCTCACTTGGTAGAGGGCGAATCTGCTCCGAACGAAAGGGGAATTTTGGCGTCGATGATTTTTGTTGAGCGGTCGATGTGTATAAGCCACAGTCGCGCTCGAGGGCAGCAATCCTGCCACGGGCGCGCTGAAAGAAGAGCCCCTCGCTGGCTGAAGCGAAGGGCTCTGGGTCGTTATTGTACGACCTGAACGACCGTATAGGTCTTCGGATCGACAATGACGCGCTGCTGGTTGACGACAGCATAAGCATAAGCCGGGTTTTCCGGAACGGGCGTCAGGACAACAGTGCGCGGCAACGGTCTACCGACGGCGATCTGTTCCTTGATCATGACCGTGTCGGCGGGGACGGGCTGCTGCTGCACGTAGGTCGTAACCTGCCGCGGCGGTGGGGCGATGACCGCACCGGCAACCAAGCCGACGGCGCCACCCACGGCTGCACCCACCGGGCCGCCAACAATCGCGCCAGTAACAGCACCACCCGCGGCACCGGTTACTGCCCCTTGGTTGCTGTCATTTGCAATAGCGGGCGCGGCAAAGATGCCCGTCGCGATCGCGGTAGCAATGATGATCTTGGCATTCATCTGTCGTACTCCCTTGCTATACGTGGGGTACAACGCCGCGTAATTTGATTTGTTCCTGAACGTGACTTTGAAAACGATGCATGTCCTGGTAGTAACGCAGTGTTACATATATGAAATCTTGTGAATACTAACGGAGGTTGGCGATCCTCAAAGGACTCTAACGGGGAGTTGCCGGCGTTCGCGCGAATTCGGCCGTCGGAGCTCCATTTGCCGCCCATTCCGCGACCGCAATCGCCGAGCCGAGCATGATGACCGGCAGAGCCAACACACCGAAGAACCTGAGCACTTGCAAGCGCCGCGTGCGCCTTCCTTCGCGATCGTTCACCATCTTATTTCGCTGAACCGCATTCGAAGAACAGGTGAAGATGGAAGCAGATAAGCCCCGATCGGTCAGTCCCCTTGGGAACACGCTTGACGTGCTCGACTCGCTTCTCAGTGACCGGTGAGCCTCACGGCCGCCGATGCTCGAAGCAGAAAGCCTCGGCGCGCGGCGTTTTGCTGTTGGCTCCGATTGACGGGAAGGCACGGTTTACTTGGTGGTTTTCGGGATTCCTATCATCTCCAGACCCTTCATCCAGTGCTCCTGATCCTCCGCTTTCACGAACGGCATTCGGTCAAGATGCGCGGGCGTCCATTCGGGGTCCTTGGAGCGCAATTCCGTCATGATATCGCCCGGTGCGATCGGATTTCCCATTCGTGCCCGGCTCATCGCCAACATCAAGTAGGCTTCGTTTGGCAGGTCGGACATTGCGGTTAGCAATTTGACTTCGTCAGAGAACGTGGAGCCGCGAGCCAGCATCCAGAGAAGAAAAACGTCCGCGTGCTCACACTCCGACGCACATTCTCGAGCCAGCGCTTCGTCGAGGACGCATTCCGTGGTCATCGGCGGGAATATTTGGAGCGCCGACGATGTCATAGCGCTGTCGCGCCTACACAGGGAGATGCGCCATGCAAATTGAAACTCCCATCGCCCTTCACGATGTCGACATGCTCAGCGTGGTGTTCGAAGAGTTGTTGCAGGACCATCAAACGTCTCGCGACAGCGCTGCAGCAGAGGGCATCCTCGCACGCCTGATCTTCACCTACGACCTCGGCGTTCGCGATCCCGTGCTGCTGAAGATGTTTGCCGTGCCGTTTCTGCGGCAGCGTTTGACAGGAACGCAGTGACGAGCACTACGAAAAAGCCCCGCACGAGGGCGGGGCAAGTCCGCACCCCGTTGCCTTCAGCGGATGCGGAGACGTAGCCCACAGATGCGAGCTACGCAGAGACGCTATCTACGGTTTGATCAGAGAGGAAGATCTGATTCCGTGATTCCGGTACGCCTCTTCAAAAAAGCTGTGGGCGAGGTTGACGCTTGTTCACGCGGATGCTTCGAAATTTAGCTTTCCCTAAACGTCGAGCGGAGATTGTTGGCGCTGAGATTTGCCGCAAAGCAGCCATGCGCGGACCGGCCGACCCGGGGGATTCAGCCCAGATGTCGCCTTGCCATCAGGCACAAACTTCGACGTCACGATCACATCGGCGGCATTGGCCAAAGCATTCCGGATCTCTTCGGAACGCCTGGTGCAGGTGGTTCGAGCACGCCATAGCGGAGTAGGATTGAGCCCCAGTGACCCCGACAGAGTAAAGCATTGAATTTATTGGGTAGGTGGTGAGCGCGCAGGGATTCGAACCCTGGACCTACTGATTAAAAGTAAGTTGCAAGCTAGATTCCAGCCCTAACAGTTGCCTACATAATGATCTCCAAGGTTGGCGAAAAAACCGTAAAATACAATATATTAGCCTATCAAATATAAACACTCGCCAACACTTGCAATCCCCCTTATAATTTTCCCCCAGCTTTCCCCCGGCGGTTTGGGGGAAAATTTAAAGGGGGCAATAATGGCGAAGGCAAAGTCAGCATTCACCCAGAAATGGGTTGATGCCGTAAAGGCAACTGATGAACGGAAAGAGTACCCCGATCCCGGCTTCAAGGGGTTCTATCTCGTCGTTCAGAAGCTCCCTAGCGGCGCCAAGAGCTGGGCGGTGCGATACAAGGGTAATCCAAAATATACGATAGGCAGCGTGTTGGCCTGGACGCTCAAGGATGCCCACAAGGAGGCCGGCCGCGTCATGCGCGCCTACGACGAGGGTCGCGATCCGCGCGCCGAGAAGAAGGAGTTGCTCTCCGATGACAATCTCACCGAGAACGTGTTCGATGAATTCCTAAAGCGCCATGTCAAGGCGAAGAACAAGAGTCGCACGGCCTATGATGTCGAGAATACGATCAAGCGGGAGATCAAACCGAAATGGAAGGGGAAGCTGATCACGGTGATCCGTCGCCGCGATGTCGTCAACCTGCTCGATGACATGGTGGATCGCGGCGTGCCGACCATGGCGGTGAGGACGTACGCGCTGCTCAAGAAGGCTTTTAACTGGTGCGTCGAGCGCGGAATTCTCGAAGTCTCGCCGATGGCCGGCCTTAAGGCACCAGCGACGGTCACCGCGCGCGATAGGGTGCTTTCAGATAGGGAGCTTCGATGGGCATGGCTGGGGGCGGAGGAGATCGGATGGCCGTTCGGCCCGTTGTTCAAGATGTTGATGGTGACGGCCCAGCGGAAGGAGGAGGTAGCCGGCGCCGCCCGTCCGGAGTTTGAACTGACGGGAAAGGAGCCCGCGTGGATCATTCCGCCGGCACGAGCAAAGAACGGTCGCGAGCATCTTGTGCCTGTGACGCCGCTGGTGATTAGCATCATCGAGGCGCTGCCGGTTATCGATGAATCGGAACTGCTCTTCACGACCAACGGCAAGACCACGGTCGGCGGCTTTTCGAAAGCCAAGGAGCGGCTGGATGCAGCGATGCTGAAGATCGCCCGTAAGGAGGCTGAGGAGCGCGGCGACGATCCTGATGAAGTCCAGATTTCCCCCTGGGTGCTTCATGACTTCAGGCGGACGGCGGCAAGCGGCATGGCCGCTCTCGGGGTTCAGCCGCATGTCATCGAGGCCGTATTGAACCACAAGAGCGGAACCATCAAGGGAGTCGCCGCCGTCTACAATCGCTACGACTACGATCAGGAGAAAAAGCGCGCCCTGATCCGGTGGGAACGTCATATCAAGACGATCATTGGCGCTAAACCGGGTTCGAATGTAATTTCGTTCAGCAAGTTTACCTTGCCGGGAGCCGGCGAATAATATCGTTTAAAGTTACAGTTAGATAGAATGTATTAGCAATTCATAATGGCAAGTTTTACTTGCCAGAAATCAAATAGTTAGCTGATTTTTTTTGTTTTACTGCGCGCAAATGCCTTAAACTGTTCGCCAAGGGGGTGATTTGGTAAGAATAGGAGGATGCGCGCATGGCCAAGCGATATCTCACCACGCGACAGGTTCAAGAGCGCTACGGCGGCATTGCCGCGATCACGGTTCGGCGCTGGGTTGTTAGCGGTCGCCTGAAGAAGCCGGTGCGATACGGCAATCGCGACTATTTCGACCAGGACGGGCTTGATGCATCCGACCGTGAGGCGGCTGCTGCATATGACCGGGCGCGGGCACTGCCGCAGAAGCATACGCCGCCGCAGAGCAAGAACACCGAGGAAGCGAGCACAGAGTGAGCCCCCGCCGCACAGACGCAAACAAGGGCTCGCGGTGAGGGTGGACCTCTCGCGGGGGCGAGAGAACGATAAAATAGACAGAGAGCTTCGTTGAGCGCCAAATCGCGGCGGTTTCCCAGTGGAGACCGCGCATGAAATGCATCCCCATCATATCGTCAAAGCGCCGCCGCCGGGCGCAAGATGTTGTAGTTCAGCTACGGCTTTTCGCCGAAGTCGTCGAGGTCATCGAGACCCGTGACGAGCCCTTCGAAGATCACGATGGCGGCTGGGGGACGAAGGTCACCCGGCCATCCGGCAAGGGCTGGCGCATCGCTGACTTCTCCAAAGATCGAAGGACGAGTTGGATTCGGCGCACGCCGGTCGTGTTGCCTGTGCGGCCTTCGGCAGGCGGATGGAGGCGGCGATGACCAAGGCCATCTCACTCTCCCTGATACGCCACGACCCCGATCTGCAGATGCGGGAGGCGGGGGTCGATCCCGCCGTGGTCGCTGACTATGCCGAGGCAATGGACGCCGGGACGGAGTTACCGCCTGTGATCCTCTTCTTCGACGGCGAGGGCTACTGGCCCGGTGACGGCTTCCACCGGATCGAGGCAAGCAGGAAGCTCGGCAGAGAGACAATCAAAGCGGACGTTCGCGAGGGCGCCAAGCGCGAGGCAATGCTCTTGGCCGTCGGTGCCAACGCGAGCCACGGTTTGCGACGCACCAGCGCGGACAAGCGGCGCTCGGTGCTCGCCCTGCTGCGTGATCCGGAATGGTCCAAATGGTCCGACCGGGAAATCGGCAAGCGATGCGCGGTCGATCACAAGACCGTCGCCAAGGTGCGATCTGAGTTGACCGGGGAAATCCCCACTGAGCGGACTTACACCACCAAGCACGGCTCCGTCGCCAAAATGAAAGTCCGCCAAGCCGAACCGGCAGCAACGGGCGGCTCGATGGTGGAGCGAATGCTCTCGACAGCGACGACCGAGGCACTCATAGCCGAGTGCCGCCGGCGCGGGTTGGAGGTCTCCGGCCATGAAGATTGACTACGAAACCATTAGCACCCTAGCCGGTGAAATAGGCTGCCGCCGCGACGATCTGATCGCTCTCAGCTCACAGAACGACCCGTTCTATGTGCAGCGGCCGAGCCGTAAGGCGGAGGCGGAGTGGTTCGCAGACCTGTGGGACTCTCTCGGTTTCAAGGCCGGAAGCCATCCGCGGCGTCTGCATTACACCATCGTCTCCCAGGACCCGCCTATCCTGAAACCGAATGGCCAGCCGTATCTCAACACGGAAAACGATTGGAAGACCCTGTTGTCGGCCTCACTTTCCGCACGTTACTTGCGGCTTATCCCGGACGAAGCGCTCGCCGATCATCGTAATGATCCGCCGATCTTGAACGCGTCCAATCCGGGAACGCATGAGCTGTGGATGCACGTCGTTGGCGCATATCAGGCAGAGGTGGCTCACCACACACCCACCAATGAGGTCTGGCCGCCGGGGGTACTTGTCCATGATCTTTCTGTCGCTCAGCCCTACCTTGTGGAGGTCTGGGTCGAGAAATCCACCCAGAACGATGTCCTCGTCCCGTTGGCCCGGCAGCTTGAATTCAACCTCGTTTGCGGCACCGGCGAGACATCGGAGATATTGGCGCGGCAGGCTGTGGGGCGTGCTGTGTCGGATGGCAGGCCGATGCGGATTCTCTACGTGTCGGACTTCGATCCCGGTGGACGGTCCATGCCGGTCGCCCTGGCCCGCAAGATTGAGTTCTGGATCAGGGAGGCGGACCTCGATCTAGATGTAACGCTCGATCCCATCGTGTTGACGCCTGAGCAATGTGAACGATACCGGCTCCCCCGGACGCCGTTGAAGGAAACCGAACGTCGGGCGGCGAAGTTCGAGAAGCGGTTCGGGCAAGGCGCAACCGAGTTGGACGCCCTGGAGGCGCTGCACCCGGGCGAGCTAGCGAAAATTATTGGACAAGAGGTCTGTCGTTACATCGACACGACTCTTTCCTCCCGCGTTCGCGAAGCAAACTGGCGCTATTGGCGGGACGTAAAACGGGTCGAAGAGGATGTCCTGAAGGAATACGACATAGCCGACATCCAGCGCCGCTACGACGATTTGAAGAATGCCTTCAAGGTAGGGGCCGAGGCGTTGGAAGAGGAGACGCGGGAACTTTGGCCGCAGATTGCCCAGGAGCTGGAAGCTCGCATCCCAGCCTTCGACCCAGATGAAATGCCGGAGCCGCGAGCTGCCACACCTCCCGATGAGCCTCTCTTCGATAGCAGCCGGTCCTATCTAGACCAGATAGACGCCTATCGTCGCTGGCAAGGAAGGGGAGGCACCAAATGAACCTCCACGATCTAGCTCAGCAACTCGACGGCGAACTCGGCCGGAACGGCATCGTCACCTGTCCCGGCCCCGGACATTCGGCGAAGGACCGATCTCTGAGCGTCTGGTTCGACGGCGACGATCTTCGGGTCTACAGCTTTGCAGGCGACGACTGGCAGGTGTGTAAGGACTTTGTGCGCGAACGCCTCGGATTGCCCGCGTGGGAGCCGGGAAAGGGTCAGAAACGGACGCCTGCCCTCGCGGCAAGACGGCGATCTGCTGATCGCGACGAGGTAGCCCGCATCGATGTCGTCCGCCGCCTCTGGGGTCAAGCAGAGGACCCGCGCGTGGCGCCGGTCATGACCTACCTCAGACATCGGGGCCTACCCCCGCTGGATGACGATCAGATTCCGGTCTTCCGCTATCATCCGCGATGCCCTTTCGACGGCGAGCATGTGCCGGCTCTAATCGCTCGCTTCTCTCCGATTGAAAACGACCCCGGTCGTAGGGCCGAGCCGACCGCGCTTTTTCGCATCAGGCTCGATAGGTATTCCGGGGACAGGCGCAAGCTGGCGCTTGGTCCGTCGCGGAGACAGGTAATCAAGCTGTACGAGGACATCAGCCTCGGCGGAGTCGGGATTACAGAGGGCGTCGAGAAAGGGCTTGCGCTTGCCGCGAGCGGCTGGAGGCCAATCTGGGTGACCTGCGGCACCTCCACAATGCGGACCTTCCCGCTGTTGCCCTGGATGGAGTTCCTCACGGTTTTCTGTGATCGCGACGATCCCGGCCGCAATGCGGCGCTGGCCGCCGTCACCCGCTGGCATGAGGCGGGACGTGAGGCGCGAATCCTCGCACCCCCGCCGCCCTTCAAGGATTGGGACTTGTGGTTTTGCGGAGGCGGTCAGACATGAAGACAGTTGACGACGTTGAGCGCGATGCCGAGCGCATCGAACTAAGCCCAACCGGCGACTCCAACCGCCGGCCGCAGTCAGATCGCGGCAACGGCGGCGACAAGGCGAATGGACATGCTCGCGAGCCGTCCGAAATCTACGATGCCGCCGACCTGCGCTTTCAGACCTTCCCGCCGCTTCAACAGATAGTCGGAGAAATCATCGTCGAGGGCCTGACCGTCCTCGCCGCGCGACCGAAAGTCGGCAAGACGTGGTTGATGCTCGACATCGCCATTGCCGTCGGCGCAGGCGGCTATTGCCTCGGCGATATTCAGTGTGAGCAGGGGGACGCGCTCTATCTTGCGTTGGAGGACAATCCACGGCGTCTCCAGCGGCGGTTGAGGAAGCTGCTCGGCATGCACAAGCGCGAGTGGCCGCATTTCAAGGTCGCGCACAAATGGCCGCGCGCCGATCAAGGCGGGATCGAGCAACTACGGAATTGGATTGCCGGCGCCAAGAATCCCAAGCTCATCGTCATCGACGTGTTCGCGCGCTTCCGCAAGCTGGTCCCCGCCGGGAAACAGAACTACGACTCCGACTACGCCTCAATCGCTGAATTGCAGACCCTTGCCGCCGAGAACGGCGTGGCCATCGTCGTAGTGCATCATCTGCGCAAATCGGAAGCCGACGATGATCCTCTCGATACGGTATCCGGCACGCTCGGACTCACCGCCGCCGCTGACGCGATCCTCGTCATCAACAAGACCGCGCAAGGCACGTCACTCTATGGGCGCGGGCGCGATGTCGATGAGATCGACAAGGCGCTGAGGTTCGACTCGGACACCGCGCGCTGGGCCATCATCGGTGAGCGCGCCGAGGTGGAGCGCAGCGATCAGCGACGGGCAATCATTAAGCTCCTGGAGGAAGCCGGGCCACAGGCGCCGAAGGAGATCGCCGCCGCGCTCAACCGCAAGGACGGAAACATTCGCGGCCTGCTGGGAAAAATGGTCAAGAACGACGAGATCATCAAACTGGAACGCGGCGTTTACGCGATTTCCCCACCCCCCGGTAACATCGATAACATCGATAACAATAGGTCCGGAAAACAATCGGAGACCCAGCAAAACCGGGGATTCTGGTGGGACCGTGATTGTTAACGCTCAAGCAAGGGAACGGTAACAATGACGAAAACCGGTAACAATCGACCTCAACCTGAAGGCGTGAGCAAAGAAGCTCCAGCCACCCTTTTGAACATCGATGACAAGATAACTATGCACAACCATAGGACGGCGATTGTTACCGATGTTGCCGATGTTGCCGGGGGTAGCGCAGCCACGTCCTCCCGAGAGCGTCAGCGCCGCTATCGTGAACGGCGCAAGGCCGGCCGTCGGATGATCCAGGTTGAGGTCAACGAGGTCGAACTCGCCGCTGCGCTGGAGAGGTTACATTTCCTCGACCCCTTAAAGGCAGACGACGACGAAGCAGTCCAGCAGGCTTTCGACGAGATGGTCCGAGTGCTCTGCCGTGCGCTGGCCGATGATGACGTGTAACGACGTGCATCGGTGAGATTTGCTAACGTAATCTAATGACTAAACCAACCCCAAGCGAGATCGCCTTGCATGAGGCCGCGCATGTCCTGGCCGCCATCAGAAATGGTATCGGCGTCCTTCACGTGTCGCTTGACGTGGGCGAGGTAATTCTCGAGCCGCCAGGAGATAGCCTGGAGCAAGGACACCACTACAGCGCCGTGGCCGCAGGATATGCCATAGTCGCTTTAGCCGGCCGAGCTGCTGCGCCGGAAACCGGCTTGTCGGAGGCAGACCAACTTCTGTTGCAGCATGCATTGTTTCTCGCCTCCCTGGCCGATCCGCCCGACGAGATGTGCCACGCTTTTTCTACCCTCGCTGAGCATTTCGTGCTCAAGCATCGCGACGAGATCGAACACCTCGCTGGTGTACTTGATCGACGCCGCGCCATGACGGGCGCCGAGCTCGCGGAAATTTTCAGGAGGTGCGGCGGCCATGACTGATAAGCAAGAAGACCAGGAATTCGCCTTTGTTAGCGCGAAGACCGCAGAGATTCGAGCCGGTCTCGACGCGCCTTATACGGCAGAGCAGCTTCAAAGGCCGATGAGCACGCGCATGGTCCACGCGCTCGTCGCGGGCGTAACCGCCGCAACATCCGCGAAGCTGAAGGCGCTCACTAGCCGCCTTGAGGAAGTCGAATCTCGCGGCATCCGCTATTCCGGTTGCTATCAGAGAGCGCTGGCATATGGACGGGGAAGCATCGTTACCTTCGCTTCCTCGATGTGGATCGCGCTCGATGAGGTGCCGGCAGGCGTTCAGCCCGGCTCAAACGGTGCCTTTTGGCAGCTCGCTGAAAAAGGCAGTTCTCGGGTCCGCAAGCAGAAGGATGGACAGTCATGATGACGCTCGAAGAGGTCCTTATTCGAACTAAAGCGTCCCTCGACGCCCAAGCTGATGCGGCGATGCAACGGTCGCGCGAGAGCTTGCACTTTAGTCCGCTCACCGACGAGGAGATCGAGGAGCTGATGGCTGAACAGCAGGAGCGCATGGTCCAGTGGAAGAAGGACGCCTATGCCGAGATCGAGCGAGAACTTACGGCGTGGACACGAACGTAGGCTTCACGGCTGCTTCAAGACGTCGAGCTGCCTATCCCAGTCCTTGGTGATGGTCTGCTGGAGTGTTTCTAGCTGCTCAGTGGCTGCGTTGTTGGTTTGAATTGCGTGTTCGAACTGGTTCCGTAGTTTCTCGAATTTCTCCGGATCGACCGTAGGCTTCAACAGATCAGTCTCCGCATTGGGAGCATCCCTCTTCAGGACCTGTTGAATGGCAGCGATTTGGCCTGACGCTTCTTGCAAGACCGCATTCAGACTCTGCAGACCTTGGCTCAGGGAGGCCTGCTGCTCCCGAACTTGCTTAACTTGTTCTGTGAGCTCAAGAGCCACCTCCTTGGTGGTGACCTTGAAGCCGTCGCCGGTCCACTCAAAATTCGATATTAACGGGAGTGCCAAGAGAACCGCAGCGACGCCCATCACTATGCCGTGTCCGCTTGAAACCTCGAGTTGCCGAAATATCATTGTCAGCGCCGCCACGGCGATAATGCAACCAGCAGCCACGGCGATAATGTCAAAAGCGCCCATCGCCTCCCCCCTCCAAATGCGCGTGAAAAGTGCTCTGCATTGCCGAGAAACATAGTCCTCGTTGTACCGCCCTGCTCCTGCGGCGCTATTTCAAGATCGAACATTAGAAAGGGACCGCGAGCCCGAGGGCAAGCTTGCGATGCAGAACACGGTGGCAATTGGCGCACAAGCATTTCAAATCGCTCGTTGTCGATTTGTGACC
The DNA here is from genome assembly GCF_002944405.1 of Sinorhizobium fredii. Lineage (NCBI taxonomy): Bacteria > Pseudomonadati > Pseudomonadota > Alphaproteobacteria > Hyphomicrobiales > Rhizobiaceae > Ensifer > Ensifer fredii. The sequence continues at coordinate 1,794,175 of NZ_CP024307.1, forward strand.
GAGCTCCATCTTCGCAACGTGAGTTCGATGGTGATGAACTTCAATGCAGGCGGACCCGGCCTCCTCGCCATAGCGCTCGGCGGGATCGAGCTTACATTCTTCACAAAAAAGGCGCCCATGCTCTGCGATAAATTCGTCTCGCTTCTGCTTTGCCAGACCAGGTTGCCGTTCACGTTTCAGGTGAGAGACGATCTTCGGATTGCCCTCAATCCAGCTTCGTTCCTCTTCGGTCGGTGTGAAGCCGATCAGCTCTGACTCGACCTCCGATGGATTAGGTTTTGGGCGGACGGCGGCGCCGTTTTTCGGTACGATCCAAAGGCCCGCCCTTTCGAGCAGTTCGAAACAGACCTGCCCCCAGCCAGCGCTAAAGTGGCCCGGATAGGCCTCTATTCCAAGCGCCTCCTCCAGGGCCAGACCGAACACCTTTTTAGGCGCGAGGGAAATCCCGTCGTCGGTTAAGGCGTCATAGTCGCGGGACGGAGCAAAATTGGGAGCGTCGCCGCCTGTAAGAAGCTTCTGGACGGCGTGGTCGATGTGCAACGTTGTTACTTTCCGTAATTCACTGGCGGGCAACCGGACAACCTCACCTGTGGCCTCAACCGCGCGAATTGCAGCTCGCAACTTCGCATGGCCTGTGCCGGGCGTCGTGATCAGTAGCCTTCGCCAGGCACCGTGGCTGGCACTGCCCGCATTCATGGCACGCACCAGTTCATCAAACCGAGTCGCGACTGATGCGAGTCGATTGAAGGAGAGTTGGCGCTTAGCGAGATCAGTTCCCTGAACAGGCCGGCTATCAAGGTAGATTTTGTAGGCGATTTGAGCGCTGTCTAAACGGGCCAGTAGCAATTCAAGCGCTTGCCGATAATCACGATTTCGGTTTGTACCACTGCGACTGTGAAGGATTATGCCAAGATCGTGCATCTCTAGCTTAGCATTGAGCTGCGTGCCATCGTCTGCGACCAAAAACAAAGTAGTATCCATGGATTGTCAGCAATGCGAGAATCTGTTCAGTTGACGACAAGGACTTTAAGTTTAGACTAGTGCCCGCATTGGCGCGCGCCGGTTACATTGATGAGTGGCCATCGCCAAGCCACCCTAGAATTCTTTCCAAAATTTCTTGAAAGACTCCATGAAGGTGTCGTGATTATTAGGCGGCCAGCACACCGGATGCCCGTGGCGGAGCAGCCAATGGATGCCGTTCGCGCAAGTGAGCTGCGACTTATCCTGCATGCGGTAGATGTAGTTGAAGCAATTGATGACGGTTTGCTGGTAACTGGTGCCGAAGAGGTGGTTTGGCACATTCCAGAGCATACCTTCCAGAAAGTATGACGGTGCAATGCCTTCCTGCAAGCTTCCATTAGCGATCATCCGGTTCCGGATGTTTTTGAAGATGCGCACCGTCGGCTTGAAGTAGCCATTGGTGTTCTGGTGCTTGGTCGTGCAGTTGGCGGAATGCTGTTTGGGATAGTTGACGATCTTCGTATTGTCTCTGGTCCAGAAGACAATACCTTCAAGGTAGGTAGGCGTGCCGTAGACCGGATAGCTCGTGTAATGGTGATGTTCTGCGCACGCGAGAACGTCAGCATCGCGGCGGTTTCCGTTACCGGGCACATAAATGGCTTTACCGCTTCCGTCTACTCGGTTGCCGTAGTTCTTCGTAAGCCAGTCCGTGACTTCTTCCTTGAACTTCGCAAGGGAATATTCGGAAAGCGAGCGTTTGCTGTCGAAATTCGCTTTGTCGCCTGCCGTGAGTTCGCTGGTATCAGAATAGAAGATTGAGCTGAGACGGATGACGATATCCACGTCGCTGTCGGCCCAGACGTTCGTATCGTTGCCGTAGGAGCCCTGAAGAAAGGTGTCAAAGTCCTTCAGGTAATAAGGGGAACCGGAATCGTTCAGAATGCCGCTGATAGTCTTGTAGGTGGCCGCCGACTGCTGGATGCTGCCTTGGGCTGACCATGTTTCCAGTTGTGCTTCACCAACAGCCATTCTCGTATCCGTTACAGGAGAAAATCTTTCAGGGTGGCTTCGACTTTGGCGAACGATTCCCGTCCGCGCTGGCGCAAGATGTTGAGCTTTTTCAGATCATGCTCGAAAAGATCGGTGGCCATTTCCGGCTGCTCAAAAGTGTCACTGATCCGAACCGTTGGCACGTCCTTGAAAAGGATGGCGCGGAGTTGGTCCATGGACTGCGTGTTGATCTCCAGCGTCTTTTGCAGAAGTTGGACACTAAGGAGGTGCTTCGCCCAATACATCTTACTGAACAGCGACGGCTTCGGGCTGGGGTAAACCCCGACACCAACGCTGACCACGCGCAAGTCCTTGTGTGCGATATTGAGCGCTCGGGTGGCGTCCGCGATTGCGTAGAGAGTTGGGTTATTGGCACAATAACCGCCGTCTACCAGCTTCACCTCATCGCCTGCTCCGGTGGTGACAGTCTTGGGCGCAAAAAATGGGAATGCGGAGCAGGACGCCTGAACCGCGTCGCCGATGGATACGCCGAAACCGGGCTGGAACGTGCCTTTGCGTCCATGGGCCTGCGCAATACTACCCTTGAAGATCATCGGGCGCTCAATCACCCATTTCGTTGTCACCACCCCCACGGCGGTCTTCACGTCATCGAACTTGGCGTCCTTGAAAATCTCTTGGGCGAGCTCCGCCAGCTTTGCGGACTTCTCGTTCGGCCTCTTGAGCTTCATGATGGCGGGGACGAACTGCCTGTAGAGGTCGTGAATTTCGTCCACCGACATACCGAGCGCAATCATGGAGCCTATGATGGAGCCGGTACTGGTGCCAAATACAAGGTCGAACCGCTCGTGCAGGCGACAACCGATCATGCCTTCGATTTCGGCCAGCACGCCAAGGGTATAGAAACCTTTGGCCCCGCCACCATCTAAGCTGAGGACGCGATAGGGGATGTTTCTTTGCTCCGTGCCCGTCAAGCGACTACCCTCCGACATTGCAACCTATACCTGAGTTCGGAAGGCTCGTCAGACGGGCGGTGCGTTTTCCACAGTATACTCTAGGAGGGGAAGGGGATACTGCCCACGCTTAGGCCACGCCGTTGGCGCATAGTGTCAGCATAGCAGGCGCAGATTTGTTACTGGGTTAGTGGCTCTGGGTTTGGCGGAAAATCGCCCTCTTTGCGCCGAAGCGCGACGAGACGTTCTTCAAGGACTCCAGGCACGGACGCTTAGCACATCGAATGACCGCTGTTGGCAGATATCGTTGAAAAACTCGCAGTTTGAGCAACCGCGACGCTCTGCACGCGGTTTTTCAAAGGGTCGGCAAGGTGTCTCCCGCTCTGATGCGGTGGGATGGCGCCAGGCAACCGACCATTATGCGGCGATGGCGGCGGATGGGAGGCGTGAAGGCCTAAGCTTTGCCAGCCTTCTGAGGTTTTGTGCCGTTGCTGCGAGCAGGAATTCATCGCGTGCACCACAGGGACCGCGCAGTCTCAACCTGGCCATCCGCAGGATGCGCTTGAGGTGAGCGAAGAGCATCTCGACCTTCTTGCGACGATGCCGTGAACGCTCGTAATCGGGCGTGCCGGCAATGGCTCTGGCGACGTCACGGGCATCCTCATTGAGATCACGAGGGACTTTGCGAGCAACTGCATTCGGGCAGCAGCGCTGCTTCAGATCGCACACATCACAGTCCTTCTTGCTGGCCCGATAAAGCCGGGTGCCTTCACTGGTGATGCCCGATCGGGGCGTCGCGTAGGTGCGGCGGAACTGAACCAATTCCTTGCCCGCCGGGCAGATGTAGCGATCTCCCTCGCCATCCCAATGGAAGTCGGCACGCGGGAAAGTCCCGTCTGTCCGATTGGACTTGTCGAACACAGGAATGTGCGGAGCGATCTCCTTTTCCTTCACAAGCCAGGCCAGATTGTCAGCGGAGCCGTAGGCACTGTCGGCGACCAGATAACCCGGCTTCAGGCCAAAGCGGTTCTCTGTTCTGTCGATCATGGTGCGTGAAGCGCCAACTTCCGCCTGTCGAATGGCACGGGTCGCTTCCACGTCAAGAATGACGCCATGATCGGTGTCGATCAGATAGTTGGTGGCGTAAGCGAAGAAGGCATGGCCTTTATGGGCACCCGTCCACTGGGCTGCCGGGTCTGACGGGGAAACAAACTTCGGCGTTACCGGCGAAGCCGCACCAAAAGCAGCGTCATCAAGCACCGCCAGATATTCCTGAACGGAGCGGCCTGCATTCTCCTTCGCCGCTTGCGCGCTCCACTCTGCGCCAGATACCGAGCGCTGCTTGTTGGCATCCGCGGAAATCAAGCTGGCGTCGACGGCAAAGCCTTCAGCACCGACAAGACCCTGTGCCAGGCAGCGCTCAACCACCGTCTCGAAGAGATGCCGCAGGATATCGCTCTGGCGGAAACGTCCATGGCGGTTCTTCGAGAAGCTGGAATGGTCCGGCACCTTGCCATCCAGTCCAAGCCGGCAAAACAAACGGTAAGCGAGATTGAGATGAACCTCCTCGCACAGCCGGCGCTCCGACCGGATGCCCATGCTGTAGCCAATGATCAGCATGCGCATCATCAGCTCCGGATCGATCGAGGGTCGACCCGTACTGCTATAATAGGGCTTCAACTGCGCGCGGACGCCATCGAGGTCCAGATGTTGATCGATCCGGCGCAGAAGATGGTCGGCTGGCACGTGCTCATCGAGACTGAAATCGTAAAAGAGCTGCGCCGGAGCCGCCTGCGTTCCCATCATCGCCTGATCCCCTGCCAAATCACTCAGAGGATTGAATCACGCGTCCCAAGTGCCTGCAACGACGAGTTTTTCAACAGTATCGGCACAGGCCGGTCTGACCGCATCAGGCGACCGCCTTTCACCCGAAGCGGTAGTCCAGCCCTAGGCGGAGCCGGGGGGCGGTTTTAAACTACCGATGCCCCGCGGTGTGGGAGCCCGCGCGGGCCTCATGCGTAGATTTTTTTTGGCGCGAGGAAGAGGTGCTCACGCTTTAGGGGAAACCCGAAAAACCGTTATTGCAATTCCCCCCAAGACAAACCGTTCTCGTTTGCGGGCAGATGCGACGGAAATGCTTGTTCGCCTAGTTCTCGACTGGAGCTTCGGGACGTTCCTATTTATCTGGGGCGGCATCCGGCCAAGCATCGTTTTCGATAGTTGTTTTAAATGTCTCCCGGCCAACGAGCATCATGCAGAGCCCCAACATCCAGGCGAGCCCTAATAACGTGTAAGGAACTGTGTCGAACTCATGCATCCGGCCAAGGATCGTTTGTTTCACGGCTTTTTCCCAATCGGACTTTAGCAACGACTGTCCAATCACTGGTGCCGCGAGGAAGGCCAGCACGCCAACATAACCCCATATCGTGTAGCGCATTCTAAGAACGACCATGCTTATCCCCCTGCTTCTCCTTTTTAGGAAAGAGCAAGGTAAACAGCGGGTAGCGCAAGAGCAATTAGAGCGTGTGGGCTAAGCCAGATAGGCTACAACCGTAGGAATAATCGCCACGATCCGGCGTTATATTGCTGGCAGCGGCAGCCTTCATGGCCCGGCAGAATATCGAGGGGGCTTTCCATGATTTTTTCCCGCCCGCCTATGAAACACCCGAAACGGCCCCCTGGCCGACCTTCCCATAGCCCAACGGATGTGGACCGTCGTCTCGTTGCGGTGCTTGCAGCCGAGTCCGTTCCGCAGTTTCAAATCTGCCGTGTTCTCGGTATCGACGGAAAAACACTCCGCAAGCACTACCGGGCGGAGCTGGATCGAGGCGCCGCTAAACTGGAAGCCGCGCTCGTTATGCACCTTTACCTGCTTGCAAACGGCACGGGGGCCGTGGCGCTCAAGGCGATCATCTTCTTGCTTCGCGCGCGTTTCGGATGGTCGCCGTATTTGCCGCCACCGCGCTAATGCAGGGGGTTAGGCATGCAGCCGGGCGTCAACGGCCCGGCTGCAATACGGTGGGGGCATTACGGTGCCGTTGTTTAGATTTTGTCAGAGACTTCGTCCCACACCTGCTGGGCACCCTCGATATACCAGCACAGCTGGTCGTGAGATGGCCAGCGTCTTGCGTCGCCGGTTAGCTGCTCAGCCAGTTCTTCCTGTGAATAGCTGTCAGCATCCTCCTGATATATGGCTTCGCAAAGCGCGCGGAAAAGTGCGCCAGCATCCGGACGAGCCGTCGGCTGCTCAGCATCAAGTCGTTCCGCCAATTCAGCAACCCTTTTAAGCTCGTCATACTCGGCGGTTTCCGCCGCCCATTTGCGCCCATCCTCGATCCATTCGGGGCGCTGCTCTTCGTCGATCTTCTGCTTCGATGCCCGCAGGCGTTCAACGACCATATTCATGTCGTCATACTCCTCTTAGATATGGGGTAAGTTCAAGGAAGGCGGCGGCCACCGCCGCCTTCTGCGTCAGTTAAGCATCATCAAGGGCTCACTCTGTTCGATCTGCATGTAGGCGGCTTCCGCATTCGCGCCGACGACCACGAGGGCTATCGGCAGCTTGAAGCCGTTATCCTCAATGCGTGAGGCGACAACCTGCGGTTTGAGACCGCCTTCTCCCGGCCAATAGGCCGTGATATAGGCGCTCCCGTTGCAGGCCGCTGCGGTGACATAGAGTGGACAGGCAAATCCTTCGTCAACAACGCAATGGCGAAGGAATTTGCCGAGATGCTCTGCTAGTTCTGGGGGGATGTCTTTGGACATTCCATACCTCCTCTCTCCCCATCGTTTGATGGGGGCTGGAGGTAGGTGGCCGTCCCCTAATCACGCTCGTCGGGCCGTCCTACCAGTCGTCTTTGCCGTGCCGTTCCGCGACAATCGGAGGGAGGTGTAATTGTATACCACCTTCACTCTCGACGCCCCGTCGTCTGGGATTAGGTCGACGACGGAACTCGGTCTGCACTGCGACCTGTGGGATACGATGCCACGGCAATCAAACCTTGCCAACCCTACGAAAAGAGTGGGGAAGGATCAAACCAGCCGGCCTACGAGTTTCTGTCTCATGAACCGACGCAAAGCAGAAACACCCGCCGATCCCATGCCCGAGCGGGTCGAGCCGTGCCTCGCCATCCTGGCATCCCAGCCCCCAAAAGGATCTCAGTGGGTCCACGAAATCAAATGGGATGGATACCGCGTCGCGGTCCATATTGAGCCGAGCAGGGTCCGCATTCTGACCCGCAGAGGCTATGATTGGACCGGCCGCTTCCCTGCAATCGCGAAGGCGGCAGAGACCCTCCAGACCACAACTATGATCCTCGACGGAGAAGCGGTGGTTTTGGATGAGCACGGGCGGCCGGACTTCGGATTGTTGCAGCAGACGCTTGGCGGCATCGGCGGCACCAGAACGGCCGGTGCCGCGATCCTCTATGCGTTCGATCTCCTCTACCACGATGGCCGCGATGTTCGCGGCCTTCCGCAACGGGAACGCCGGCGCATCCTCGAAAGCATCCTTAGGGGCGCGACGGGCGGGATCCAGCTCTCCGAGGAAGTAGAAGCGAATGGCGATGAGCTGCTCCGTGTTGCCTGCGAACACCGTCTCGAAGGTATTGTCAGCAAAAACCGGGATAAGCCCTACAGGTCGGGGAGCCGCTCGGGCGATTGGCTGAAGATTACGTGCACCCAGCGGGACAGCTTCTTGATCGTAGGCTTTGAACGTTCAGAAGCCCTACCAAGCGCCATCGCACGATTGCTGCTGGCAGCGCGAAGAGGCGGCGAGCTGGTCTATGTCGGCGGCGTCGGAACCGGCTTCAGCGACAAGGAAGCTTTCGCGCTGAGGAAGGTTCTCAACGAGATTGCCACAGACACACCGGCAGTGGCTCTGAAACGCAAGGGCGTGATCTTCACCGAACCCGTGCTCGTCGCCGAGGTCCAGTATCGCGCCTGGACGCATGAGGGGAAGCTTCGGCATCCTTCCTTCAAGGGGATACGCGCAAAAGCGGATGAAGCAGACGTGTTCGAGCTTGACGCAAATGGGTGACCTACTGGACCTCAGCAGGACGGTTCACGTCTCGTGTGCTTAGCGCGCGCTTGGCAAGGCAAATCAAAATCGCCGCGCCAGATGCCAGCACCGCGTGATCGCGCAAGCTCTTGAACATCCGCATAAGCACCCTTGCTATATTTGCCCCAATCTACGGCGTGCCCGCCCTGGACCAGCCATTGATTGACCTCGCGGCCGTCGGCACGGAAGCATACGCTAACGGAACGGTCGTACCGGTCCCGCTCAAGGATCTCGCAGCGGGTAGGGCGAGAGGAGGACAGGAACCTGTCGAGTGCGGCAGCGGCCTCCTTGCCACAGCGATAGGTGCCGCCGTCGCCATCCCCGCAGTGTTGCCAACTCTCCGGCGCGTCGACGCCCTGCAGCCGAATGCGCTTGCCTCTGATCTCGATAGTGTCTCCGTCGATGACAGTCGCACGCCCGGTGATCGCGTCGGCAGCCGAAGCGGCCTTAACCGGAATTATCGCGAGGGCGGTGGCGAGCACGGCATTGGCGAGAGGCAGAAACGTCATTGAATCGACTCGGTCGGTTTACGAGAAATCGGGCGGGTCCTTCTTCGGTGAGCCTAGCTCCCTGTCAACCGGTCGATGTTCGAAGCAGAACCAGTTCGGCTCGGCTCTGCCGATGGCGAAGCCGAATGAGCCCCATTTCTGGCACCCCGGATGCTCACAGTCGTGGACGTAAAGGAGCGTGTCCTGGCGTGGCTTGCCGACGGCACCGGTCTCATCGCTCATTGGCCCTGTTTCCCTCGCCGACTACTGAATTGCTCTTCGAACGCCAGGTTCCAATTGTCGTGACAGGACGTGCCTACGTGCTTCAGTCGTTCGAAGTGGTACCTCTGCAGCAACACGGCTGAGATGATGCGGGCCATTTCGTTGCGAGCGCGTTCCGCTTTCAACCGGTCCCGGTCACATGCTGCCCGACGCAACTCAACGGGTATCGAGTAGAGCGCCTGGGCCACGAGGGGGGTGATCGCCGGATGGCGCAGCACCGTCTCGATATCGAAAATTGCAAAGGCTCCAAAGGAGTTGGCAATGGTTGCGGCGACCTCCGGCACGCCACGGATTTCGACTGGACGACGATATTGATCCAAACCGGCGAAAGCCCGTTTTTGATGGGGCTTCAAAACAGCGAGATCGACTGCAATGAGGCTCTCGATCTCTTCCTCAAGTGTTCGCATGGCGCACCTTTCTCGACCGCGCAAGGCGCTAGTCTCGGTCCCCTATGTTGTCGGATTGGCGCGCCGCAGCGCCGATGGATGTTCTTATTATGTTCTAGCTTCGGTGAGAGTCAATGACCTGCCGCGCGGGGTTCGACTAACCCCTTCGGGCAGCTTTTGCGGATGTGAGTTCACATTTACCATCACTGCGCGAGATTGGCGGAGATGGGCATGCAGTATCGCCAGAAGTCGGTGCTTTTCGCTGCACCTGGACTCGTTATCGGGGTGGTCGCGGTAGCTGCTGCCGGCGGCATGACGGTGGGTGATTTCGAGGCGCCTGAGCTGCTGATCTCCGCCCTGTTCGTCGGCGTTATCGTCGGCATGGCCATTGAGCAGCTCCTGTCCAACATGCGGAGCCAGGAGGCGGTCATCCGTCACCCGGATATAGCCGATGTCCAGGCGCGGCCAAGGAACCGATTACGCTGGCAGGGAAAACGCAGCGGCCCGAAGTTGGTCGCCGGGCCCTGGCTTCCGAGGCCCGTCCCGCAGGCGCCGACAAAACTCGATGCTCCCGAACAATTGCGGATCGTAATGGGGGCGAACTACGTCATCCAACCGCTACTCAACAAAAGTGAAGCACGCGTGTTCAAGGAGCTTGACCGTATCGTGATTAGCCGCAATCCGACATGGCAGGTGATGGCGCAAGTCTCGTTAGGGGAAATCGTCCGTAGCGAGGATCCGCTCGCGCACAGTTGCATTAACTCGAAGAGGGTAGACCTGCTGCTGGTGGACGGTAACTGCCAGCCTCGGCACGCAATCGAATATCAGGGCGGGGCGCATTATCAGGGTGACGCAGCCGCGCGCGATGCCGTGAAGAAGGAAGCACTACGACGCGCTGGGATCGGCTATCACGAGGTCGTGGCTGGTCTCACGACTCCGGCGGAGCTTAGGCGACTGGTCGAGAAGCTGGTGGACAGCCCCGCAATGACGCAATAGCGGCCGGCGTGGGGAGAATGCCGCAGGGCCCGGGGAAACAGAAAGCCGATTTTCCCCCAGATTTTCCCCCGCCGACCGGATCGGCAAAAAACGTTTCGAGTTCGAAACTATATCTGGTTGTTTTTATTGGAAGTTTTTGGTGAGCGCGCAGGGATTCGAACCCTGGACCTACTGATTAAAAGTCAGTTGCTCTACCGGCTGAGCTACGCGCTCCCAGGCCCGGCTTGTCAAGCCCGGCGGAAGTGGGCGGACATATGCACGCGAGCTTCGCGCCGGTCAACCGAAAAATTGCGCCGGACCAGGAATCTGGCCCATTCCCGGTGACGGCGCTGCCGAAGACGCGGTGCGGCAAAATGATCGCCGAAAGGTGATTGGTGTCGCAGTATACATGCGGGTAAGAAGGCCACCAACCGTGTGCCGGAGTTCCGAATTTGTCGATTGCCGATGTCTCCATCTGGACCGCCGTTCTTGCCGGCGCTCTGTCCTTTCTTTCACCCTGCGTCCTGCCGCTCGTCCCGCCCTATCTCTGCTACATGGCCGGCGTATCGGTCGATCAGTTCCGCGGCGGCGATGCCGCGACGGTCGGCAGCACGCGGCGCGCCGTGCTGTCGGCGGCTCTGTTCTTCACGCTCGGCTTCGCGACGGTCTTCGTGGCGCTCGGGGCAGGGGCCTCCTCGATCGGCCTCCTGCTCAGGCAATATATCGATCTCCTCTCACGCATCGGCGGCATCATCATCATCGTCATGGGGCTGCACTTCCTGGGTGTTTTCCGCATCGGGCTGCTTGCCCGCGAGGCGCGCTTTCACGGCGGCGGCAAGCCGGCGACGCTGTCGGGAGCCTATATCATGGGGCTCGCCTTCGCCTTCGGCTGGACGCCCTGCATCGGCCCAGTGCTCGGCACCATCCTCGGCGTCGCGGCGGCGCGCGAAACGGTCGGCGACGGGGCGATGCTGCTCGCCATCTATTCGCTCGGCCTTGCCGTACCGTTCTGGATCGCCGCCGGCTTTTCCGGCGCATTCATGCGCTTCCTCATGCGTTTCCGCCGGCACCTCGGCCTCGTCGAGAAGCTGATGGGCGCGCTTCTCGTCCTCGCCGGCCTTGCCTTCCTCTTCGGCTTCATCAGCTCGGTTGCGATCTGGTTCCAGCAGACCTTCCCGATCCTGTCGCAAATCGGCTAAGCAAAGCCGGTGCCGGATCGGAGGGAAGAATGGCGGACATTGCGGGCCTGGTGCTGCCGTTCTTCGGGCTCATCTTCCTCGGCTATCTGACGGCGCGCTTCGTCGAGCACCCCGGCGAGGCGATGGGCTGGCTGAACACCTTTATCGTCTATCTGGCGCTGCCGGCCCTCTTCTTCAAACTTGTGTCGCGCACGCCCGTGGAAGAGCTGACGCGCGCCGACTTCATCCTCACCAGCGTCGGGACGACCTATGTCGTCTTCGTGCTGATCTTTATCATCGGAGTGTTCCTGCGCCGAAGCACGATCGCGGGGGCGACCATCCAGGGCTTTGCCGGGGCCTATGGCAATATCGGCTACATGGGGCCCGGTCTGGCGCTGCTCGCCTTCGGGGAAGCGGCCGCTGTGCCGGTGGCGCTCATCTTCTGCTTCGAAAATGCGGCGCATTTCACCGTCGCTCCGGCGATGATGGCGTTTGCCGGCGGACGCAGGCAGAAGCCGGTATCGCTCGTCCTCGGCATCGCGCGCCGGATCGTTCTTCACCCGTTCATCCTGTCGACCTTCGCCGGGGTGGCGGCCGCCTTCCTGGCGATCGAGCCGCCGGCACCGCTGCAGCGATTGATCGATTACCTTGCTCAGGCGGCCGCTCCATGCGCGCTGTTCGCGATGGGCGTGACGCTGGCGCTTCGGCCGCTGAAGCGCATTCCCGTCGAGATCGGCTACATCGTTCCGGCGAAGCTCGTGCTTCACCCGGTGCTCATGTATCTGGCGTTGAGTCTTGCCGGCAGCTACGACCCCGTGTGGATGCAGACGGCGGTGCTGCTCGCCGCCCTGCCGACCGCCACCAACGTCTTCGTGATCGGCCATCAATACGGGATCTGGCAGGAGCGGGCCTCCGCGACCATCCTGATCACCACACTGTTTTCCGTCGCGACCGTGACCGGATTGCTCTACCTCATCCGATCAGGCGCGCTGCCGGCCGACCTTTTCCCATAAGCTTTCCTTGAGCGAGCGCAGCGCGCTGCCCGGATGGATGCCTTCGCGCATCAAGAGGCCGCGGAGCGGACCGGCCGAGGCGATGAATTGCAGGCCCACCGCCCTGAGCGCCTGGATGGGCAGGAAATCCGAGAGCAGCGATCGGTTGAGCAGGTCGACGCTTGCGGTTCGGCTGACGATGTCCATGCGCCGGCGGCCGTCGAATCGGTCTCCGATATCTGCCGTCAGTTGCCCGCCGGCTGGGCGGCCGACGAGTTCGACCAGCGTCATCACGTCCCGGAGACTGAGATTGAGCCCCTGGGCGCCGATCGGCGGGAAGGCATGTGCGGCTTCGCCGACAAGTGCGGTGCGTCCCTTGCCGAAGCGGCGGGCGGTCATGCCGGAGAGCGGAAAGGATTGCGGCGCCCCTTCGGCCGTCACTTTCCCGAGAATTGACTGCATACGGTCCTCGATGGTGCGCGACAGGGCATCCCTCGGAAGTTTCAGGGTCTCCTCCGCGTCGCGCGGCCTTTGGACCCAGACGAGGCTCGAGCGGTTGCCCGGCAGCGGCACCTGTGTGAACGGTCCGCTTTCGGTGTGGAACTCCGTCGATATCTCCTGGTGCGAAAGCTCATGGCCGAAGTTCAGCACCACCGCAGTTTGCGGATAGGACCAGGTGAAGGTCTCTATGCCCGCCGCCTCGCGAACCGCAGAGCGCCGGCCATCGGCGCCGACGACAAGATCCGCGGCAATCGTTCGCCCGTCCTCGAGGCCGATCCGCGCTTCGACTTCGCCGATGTCGAAGGTCATGGCTGAGGCGGTTATCCGCTCGAGCGTGGCCAGGCTCGCTTCGTGCCTCTCCAGGATTTCGAGGAAAGGGGCATTTGGAGTGTTGTAGCCGAAGGCGTCGAGCCCGACCTCGGCAGCACGGAAATTGACCGGCGGTGCGCGCAGGAGCCGCCTGGTTCCGTCGATGATGTGAATGGCGACGAGCGGCGTCGTCAGCGGTTCGACCTCGTCCCACAGGCGAAGTCCCTTGAGGTACTCGATCGATTGGTCCATTAGGGCCGTGGTACGTCCGTCGGCGATCACCGGTCTCGGCCCAACAAGCGCCACCCGGTGGCCGTCGCGGGCGAGTGCGATCGCCGCGAGCGAGCCGGCAAGTCCTGCGCCGATGATGGCGATGTCATAATGTTGCATGGCCGTCGCTTTCCCGGGCGGTTGTCCGCCTTGATGTCGATACCGCAATCTCTTGTAGCCCCTTAGCTCATTGAAATAAATGGGATGAAACGGCGCAGACGCGTTTGCCGCGTGTCCACAGGACAATGCCGCTTGAGGGTTGACGAAGGTGAATTTTGCTGGCGATGCCTCGCAAAGGGTGCATATTAGCCGCCGAGTGCCGTCGATCGCGGGTCAGCGGCGGTCTGGCGACGGCGCGAAAAGACGAACCGAAGGGAATGGGCGGCAGTCGCAGATGAAATTCTTCAACTACAGACGCGTTCCCTACGCTGAAATCCGCGCCTTTTCCGTGCATATCCTCACGGCGTCCGGCTCCTTCCTGGCCTTTCTCGGCGTCGTGGCGGCTGCGGAGCATCGTTTCATCGACATGTTCTGGTGGCTGGGGCTGGCGCTGCTCGTCGACGGCATCGACGGCCCGATCGCGCGCAAGGTGCAGGTCAAGGAAGTTCTGCCGAACTGGTCGGGCGATACCCTCGACAACGTCATCGACTACGTTACCTATGTGCTGCTTCCCGCCTTCGCGCTTTACCAGAGCGGCATGATCGGCGAACCCTGGTCCTTCGCGGCAGCCGGCGCCATCGTCGTGTCGAGCGCCATCTACTATGCCGATATGGGCATGAAGACGGATGAGTATTTCTTCTCCGGGTTCCCGGTGGTCTGGAACATGGTCGTCTTCACGCTGTTTGTCATCCAGGCGAGCGAAGTCACTGCATCGATTGTTGTTTTCCTTTCCGTCGTGCTGACCTTTTTGCCCATCAACTTCCTGCATCCGGTGCGGGTGAAAAGGTTGCGACCGCTCAATCTCGGCGTCTTCCTCGTCTGGTCGGTGCTCGGCATGTACGCCTTGCTGCTGCATTTCGAGACGCCGCCCTGGGTGGTCCTTGGCGTGGTGGCGACGGGGATCTATCTCTACGTCATCGGATTCGTTCTGCAGATTTTTCCCAATCTCGGCCGCGTATAGGAGTTGTTCATGCCACAGGCGATCGTCGTTCGCGAACTCGGCGGACCGGAAGTGCTGAAGATGGAGGGCGTGACGCTTGCCGCGCCCGGACCAGGCGAAGTGCAGATCCGGCAGGTCGCCATCGGCCTCAACTTCATCGACGTCTATTTCCGGACCGGTCTCTACAAGTCGGCAACCGGCCTGCCCTTCATTCCGGGCAAGGAGGGCGCCGGCATCGTGACCGCCGTCGGCGACGGTGTCGGCATGTTTTCCGTCGGTGACCGCGTCGCCTATGCTTCGGCCGATGGCGCCTATGCAAGCGAACGCAATGTCGACGCTTCGCAGCTTGTCAAGGTCCCGGACGGAATCAGCCTCGAGACTGCAGCGGCGATGATGCTGAAGGGCATGACAGCGCAATATCTGCTTAACCAGACCTTCAAGGTTGGGCCCGAGACGACCTTGCTGTTTCACGCGGCTGCCGGCGGCGTCGGGCTGATTGCCGGACAGTGGGCGAAGGCGCTTGGCGCGACCGTCATCGGCACGGCCGGATCGCAGGACAAGATCGATCTGGCGCTTGCACATGGCTACGATCATGTCATCAACTATCGAACGGAGAATTTCGTCTCACGCGTGAGGGAACTGACCGGCGGCAAGGGCGTCGATGTCGTCTACGACTCGGTCGGCCGCGACACCTATCCGGCCTCGCTCGACTGCCTGAAGCCGCGCGGCCTGTGGGTCAGTTTCGGCAATTCCTCCGGACCGGTGGATGCGTTCAATATCGGCATTCTGGCGCAGAAAGGGGCGCTCTACGCGACCCGTCCGACGCTTTTCACCTATGTCGCGGCCCGGCCGGCGCTGGAGGCATGTGCAAACTCCTTGTTTGATGTTGTGCAAAGCAACAAAGTGCGTATCAATATCAATCAGACCTATCCGCTCGCCGAGGCCGGCCGAGCGCATACGGATCTTGAAACAAGAAAAACGAGTGGAACGACATTGCTGATTCCCTGACCTGTTTAAGCAGCAGGGGATTCGAAAGAGGGGAAAAGAGGGCAGCGTGCCTGTTACGGGACAAATTGCGAGCGGCCCGCTGCTGGCCGTGAGCAACCTGACGAAGTTGTTCGGCTCCTTCGCGGCCTGCAATGCGATCAATCTGCACATAGAACCCGGAGAAATTCACGCGCTTCTCGGCGAGAACGGGGCGGGGAAATCGACCCTGGTGAAGATGCTGTTCGGCGTCCTTGCGCCGACCGCCGGCGAGATCTCGTGGATGGGCGACACTGTCCGGATCTCCAGCCCCGGTGACGCGCGCAAGCTCGGCATCGGCATGGTCTTTCAGCATTTCTCACTCTTCGAGGCGCTGACGGTCGCCGAAAACATCGCGCTTTCGATGGATCGCAGCATCTCGCTTGCACGGGTTGCCGAAGAGGCGGCGCGGCTGTCGCGCCTCTACGGGCTGCCGCTCGATCCGAGCGCGCATGTCGCCGATCTTTCGGTCGGCGAACGGCAGCGCATTGAGATCGTGCGCGCGCTGCTTCAGAACCCGCAGCTGATCATCCTCGACGAGCCGACCTCGGTGCTGACCCCGCAGGAGGCGGACCGGCTGTTCGAGACACTGTTGAAGCTGAAGGCGGAAGGCCGCTCGGTGCTCTATATCTCCCACCGTCTCGAGGAGGTGCAGCGCATCTGCGACCGCGCCACCGTCTTGCGGCACGGCAAGGTCACCGGCGCCTGCGACCCGCGCGCCGAGACGCCGGCCTCGCTGGCGCGCATGATGGTCGGCAACGATGTGGCCGTGGTGACGCCGGAGGGCACGAGCACCAGGGGCGACGTCCAACTCGAAGCCCGCGACCTTTCCGTCGCGGCGCGCACGCCCTTCGCGGTCTCGCTCAAGAACGTCTCGCTCAAGGTGAGGGCCGGCGAGGTGCTGGCGATCGCGGGCGTTGCCGGCAACGGCCAGAGCGAGCTTTTCGACGCGCTTTCGGGTGAGTATCCGGTGGCCGACGACAGTGCCGTGCAAATTCGCCAGAGGCCGGTTGGGACCAAGAATATCAATGCCCGACGGTTGATGGGCGCCGGCTTCGTGCCGGAGGAGCGGCATGGGCATGCGGCGGTCTCCTCGCTCTCGCTTTCCGACAATCTCGTGCTGGCGCGCAACCAGTCCGACAAGCGCGCCTTTCTCGGCGGCGGTTTCCTGAAGATCATCCGACAGGGCGCGGTGAAAGCCGCAGCCAAACGCATTTCCGAGGCGATGGACGTGCGCAAGAGCGGCGAGGATCCGCCGGCGGGCTCGCTTTCGGGCGGCAACCTGCAAAAGTTCATCGTCGGCCGCGAACTCGACCGGCAGCCGGCGGTGCTCATCGTCAACCAGCCCACCTGGGGCGTCGACGCTGGGGCGGCGAGCCGCATCCGCCAGGCGCTCGTCGACCTCGCCAAGGGGGGCTCCGCCGTGCTGGTGATCAGCCAGGATCTCGACGAGATCTTCGAGGTGGCTACCGAAATCGCCGTCATCAGCGAGGGAAGGCTCTCCGAGCCCTATCCGGCCCGGGAACTCTCGCGCGAGAAGATCGGCCTCCTGATGGGCGGCATGCATGGCAAGACGGAAGGTGCGGGAGCGGCACATGCGCATTGAGCTCGAAAGGCGTCCCAAGGTCTCGGCGCTGTTTTCCATCCTGTCTCCCTTCATCGCCTTTGCGCTGACCATCGTCTTCGGCGGCATCATGTTCGCGCTGCTCGGCAAGAACCCGGTCGCGGCCCTCTACAGCTTCTTTGTCGAGCCGCTGAGCGAGGTCTGGTCGCTGCACGAACTGGCGATCAAGGCCGCGCCGCTGATCCTGATCGGCGTCGGCCTTTCCGTCTGCTTCCGCTCCAACAACTGGAATATCGGTGCCGAAGGTCAGTTCATCATGGGGGCGATCGCCGGCTCCATTCTTCCGGTGGTCTTCTATGATTGGCAGTCGCCACTCGTCCTTCCGCTGATGCTGCTGCTCGGCATGATCGGTGGCGCGCTCTTCGCGGGGATCCCGGCCTTCCTCAAGGCCCATATGAACACCAACGAGATCCTGACGAGCCTGATGCTGGTCTATGTCGCCCAGCTCTTCCTCGACTGGCTCGTGCGCGGCCCCTGGCGCAACCCGCAGGGCATGAACTTTCCGGAAACCCGCAGCTTCGGGGTAGAGGCCATCCTTCCCGAAATGATCGCTTCCGGTCGTACGCATTGGGGATTTGCCTTTGCGATCCTTGCGGCGCTCGCGGTCTGGTTCATGATGCGCTACACGCTGCGCGGCTTCGAGATCACCGTCCTCGGCCAGTCGGAGCGGGCAGGGCGCTTCGCCGGCTTCTCGTCACGCAAGATGATCTGGTTCTCGATGCTCTTTTCGGGCGCGCTTGCCGGCCTCGCCGGCATATCGGAGGTCAGCGGCGCGATCCAGCAGCTGAGGCCGGTCATCTCTCCCGGTTACGGCTTCACGGCGATCATCGTCGCATTCCTCGGAAGGCTCAACCCGCTCGGCATCATCGCTGCCGGTCTTGTGCTCGCTCTTACCTATCTCGGCGGCGAGGCGGCGCAGCTTTCGATCGGCGTCTCCGACAAGGTGACGCGCGTCTTCCAGGGGTTGCTCTTGTTCTTCGTGCTGTCCTGCGACACGCTCATTCACTACCGCATCCGGCTCGTCCGCGAGAGATTTGCGGCGCTCAAGACGGATGAGGCGCACTGATGGGTATCGTCGAAGCAATCCTCCTGAGCGTCATTACCGCGGCGACGCCGCTCGTCCTTGCCGCTGCCGGCGAACTGGTCGCCGAACGGTCGGGCGTGCTCAATCTCGGCGTCGAGGGGATGATGGTCATGGGCGCCGTCTGCGCCTTCGCCGCCACGCAGCTCAGCGGTTCGCCCTATGTCGGGGTGCTTGCCGGTGTAGCGGCCGGCGCGTTGTTCTCGCTGCTCTTCGGCGTCCTGACGCTGACGCTCGTCGCCAATCAGGTGGCGACCGGTCTTGCGCTGACGCTGCTGGGTCTCGGCGTCTCCGGCATGCTGGGCGAGAGTTTCCTCGGCATGCAGGGCATCAAGCTGCAGCCGATCGCCGTTCCGCTGCTTTCCGATGTGCCGTTTATCGGACCGCTTCTCTTCCGCCAGGACGCAATCTTCTATCTCTCGATCGCGATCGTCGCGGGCATCCACTGGTTCCTCTTCAGGACCCGTTCGGGACTGAAGCTGCGCGCGGTGGGCGACAGCCACGGCTCGGCGCACGCTCTTGGCGTCGACGTCATCCGCACCCGTTACCTGGCGGTGCTTTTCGGCGGTGCCTGCGCCGGGCTTGCCGGCGCGCAGCTGTCGCTCGTCTATACGCCGCAATGGGTCGAGAACATGTCGGCCGGCCGTGGCTGGATCGCGCTTGCGCTGGTGGTCTTCGCGTCATGGCGCCCTTGGCGGGTGGTTGCCGGCGGCTATCTGTTCGGGGCCGTGTCGATCAGCCAGCTACATGCCCAGGCCTTCGGGATCGGTATCCCGTCGCAGTTCCTTTCCTCGCTTCCCTATGTGGCGACAATTGTCGTACTCATTCTCATATCCCACAACCGGCGCATGACCCTGATCAATACGCCGGCATCGCTCGGCAAACCGTTTGTGCCGGACCGGTGAACAACAACAACCAGACGGAATTCTCAAACCGACAGAGGTCAAAAATGAAAAAACTACTCCTCGCCCTCGCAACCACGACTGCGGTGCTCGGCTTCGCTTCAGCCGCGGGCGCCCAGGAAAAGGCCAAGATCTGCTTCGTCTACGTGGGCTCGAAGACCGATGGCGGCTGGACGCAGGCGCATGACATCGGCCGCCAGCAGGTCGAAAAGGAACTGGGAGACAAGGTCGAAACACAGTTTCTGGAAAACGTTCCGGAAGGGCCGGATGCGGAACGCGCCATCGAGCGCCTGGCACGGTCCGGCTGCGGTCTGATCTTCACCACGTCCTTCGGCTTCATGGACGCGACGATCAAGATCGCCCAGAAGTTCCCGGATGTGAAGTTCGAGCACGCAACCGGCTACAAGACCGCGCCGAACGTCGCGACCTATAACAGCCGCTTCTACGAAGGCCGCTACATCCAGGGCCAGATCGCCGCCAAGATGTCTCAGAAGGGCGTTGCCGGCTACATCGCCTCCTTCCCGATTCCGGAAGTGGTGATGGGCATCAACTCCTTCGTCATCGGCGCCCGCTCGGTCAATCCCGAGTTCAAGATCAAGGTCGTCTGGGCGAACACCTGGTTCGACCCGGGTAAGGAGGCGGACGCCGCCAAGGCGCTTATCGACCAGGGCGTCGACATCCTGACCCAGCACACCGATACGACCGCTCCGATGCAGGTTGCGGCCGAACGCGGCATCAAGGCCTTCGGCCAGGCCTCCGATATGATCGCCGCCGGGCCGCAGACGCAGCTGACGGCGATCGTCGACACCTGGGGCGCCTATTACGTCAAGCGCACCCAAGCCTTCCTCGACGGCAAGTGGGAAACGACTTCCAGCTGGGACGGTCTGAAGGACGGAATCCTGACGATGGCGCCCTACACGAACATGCCCGATGACGTGAAGGCGATGGCGGAAGCGACGGAAGCCAAGATCAAGTCCGGCGAGCTGAAGCCGTTTACCGGTCCGCTGAACAAGCAGGACGGCACGCCGTGGCTCAAGGAAGGCGAATCTTCCGACGACGCCACGCTCCTCGGCATGAACTTCTACGTCGAAGGCGTCGACGACAAGCTGCCGCAATAGGGCGGGAAGGACATCCGCATTCGAACCATCTGCAAACCCCGCGCCAAGGCCGCGGGGTTTGTTCTTGCGGGGATATCCAATATTGGGGCGTCGGATCGCGCCGGCGGCCGCCCGCAGTTTCTTCGTCGCACTTTCGGGAATCGTATATTCGATCTACTGTTATACAAAGCTTCTCCTCTCGGAAGGAGAAGCGGCGACGACATGAAAAGAATGGCGCCTGCCCGCAGCAGGAGGGCACTCTGGAGGGGGACGGGGTTGAAGAGCCTGCTTGATACGGTGATATCCAAGACGCCGAAACGAACGAGCCATGCACAGGTCGTGGATCAACTCGGCAAGGCGATCGTTTCGGGGGAGTTTCCGGTGGGCAGCATTCTGCCCGGCGATCCTGAACTTGCCCTCCGCTTCCGCGTGTCGCGCACTGTCTTGCGCGAGGCGATGAAGACGCTTGCGGCGAAGGGGATGGTCGTTCCGCGTGCCCGCATTGGGACGCGCGTGACACCCAGGAAAGACTGGAATCTGTTCGATGCGGATATCCTCACCTGGCATTTTGCCTGTGGGGTGGACGAGGATTTCCTCTATCACCTGAGCGAGGTTCGCCTCGCCTTCGAGACGCACGCCGCCGCTCTGGCTGCGCGCAACGCGAGCGACGCCGAAATCGCCACGATGATGCGGCTGGCAGTCGCCATGGGGGATGCCAGTCACACGGCAGAAACCCTCGCTGTCGCCGACCTGAAATTCCACCTCGCAGTCCTCGAAGCGTCCGGCAATCCGTTCCTCAGAACGGTCGGCGGCCTGATCGAGGCGGCTCTCGTCGGCGTCTTCAAGTTGAGTTCCCCGACGGACGAGAAGGGCGGCATAGACGAGGTGGCCCGCAACCACATCCGCATCGTCGAGGAGATCGGCAGAAGGGACGAGCTCAAGGCGCGGCAGGCGATGGAATACGTCATCACATATGGTCGCAATCGAATCCAGAAGGCCTTCAATCCGGACCAGAGCGCCAAAATCTGAGACAGCCCGGCGCCTCTGCAACCGTCGCTATGTGCTCAGACGATACAGATCGCCGGACTGGCCTTGCCCGCACAGTCGGCCTGGCCTATCTGAGACGGCAGTCGTCTCATCTGGCGACCTACCTACAGCGCCACGCGTCTTATCAGACGCGTAAAGGTCGCTGTAGCACTTTGAATTGCTGCATCTCTCCTTAAATCGAGGTCGATTTAAGGAGAGATGCAGTAGAGCGGTGAACGGAGCCTATGTCCGAGCTTTTTGTCATTTTTCTTCTGCTTTTGATCAACGCCTTCTTCGCGCTCTCGGAAATGGCAATCGTTTCGGCAAGCAAACCCTTGCTGCGTCAGATGGTGAAGCAGGGAAACCATGGCGCGGAAGCCGCCCTGAGGCTTGCCGAGGAGCCTGGAAAATTCCTGTCCACCGTTCAGGTCGGCATAACCCTCGTCGGCATCCTGGCCGGCGCCTATGGCGGCGCGACTATCGCAGCGAAGCTCGCACCGACCCTGGACCAGATCGCCTGGATCCACCCCTATGGCAACACCGTTGCCGTCGCCCTCGTCGTCACGCTCATCACCTTTCTGTCGGTGGTGATCGGAGAACTGATTCCGAAGCAGCTCGCGCTCAGGAATTCTGAAGGCCTGGCGATTTTCGTCGCGCGGCCGATGACCCTGCTGTCGCGGATAGCCGCGCCGGTCGTGTATCTTTTTGAGACCGCCGCTCGCCTGGCGATGCGGCTGATGGGCATGAAGGCGGAGGACCCAGATCACGTCACCGAAGAGGAAGTGCATGCGATCATGGCGGAAGGCGTGGAGAGCGGCGCGATCGAGAAAAGCGAACACGAAATGCTACGGCGCATTATCCGTCTCGGCGATAGGAACGTCAAATCGATCATGACGCACCGCACCGAGGTCAGCTTCATCGACGTCAATGACAGCATGGAGACGATCGGCCGCAAGATTCGGCAGTTCGGCCATTCCCGTTATCCAGTCATCGATGGTCCGGCGGGCGACGTGATCGGAGCGGTGCTGGCCAAGGAGATACTGAACGCCACGGTCGCGGCACCCTTCGATATCCGCAATTATGTCCGCGAGATCCTGACCCTTCCGGAGACGGCTTCCTGCCTGAAGGCCCTCGAAGCTTTCAAGGCCTCCAGCGTCAACATGGCGATGATCGTCGACGAGTACGGCAGCACCGAAGGCATCATCACGACTGCCGATATCCTGGAGGCGATCGTCGGCGTCATCCCGTCCAACTACGACGATATCGAGCACGCCCATATCCGAGCCCGCGAGGACGGCAGCTACCTTGTCGACGGCCGAACGCCGATCGACGAGATCCACCTGCAGATCGGCATTGAGGGGATAGACAGCGACGGCGATTTCGAAACCATTGCCGGTTTTCTGGTGCAGCAGTTGCGCAAGACGCCGGAGGAGGGCGACTGCGCCGAGGCGCACGGCTACCGCTTCGAAGTGCTCGACATGGATGGCCGCCGCATCGACAAGATCCTCGTCAGCCGCCGCGCCGAGGAGCACCCGGCCTGAGATTATACGCCCAAACGTCCGGCAAGGGCTTAGGCGGGATCCCGGAGCTTGAGAACGGTGCAGGGGTCACCCGCTCCCGCGGCCGGTGTTTGCGGCGGGCGAACGATGAGGCCGTCCGACTGTGCGAAGACCTTGGTCATCGACGAGTCCTGGCGTTGGAAGGGGTGCGCCATGAGCGAGCCGTCCGGCTCGCTGGAGAGGCGCGCGCGAACATAGTCCTGGCGGCGGTCGTTGGCGGGCAGCGGTGCGCCGAGCTTCGCCGATGCCAGTCGTGAGCGGTCGGGAAGATGTGCGAGCTTGCGCGTCAACGGTTCCAGGAAGAGCAAGGCGCAGACGAGGCTCGAGACCGGATTGCCGGGCAGGCCGAGCACCGGCATGCCGGCGAGGTCTCCGACCATCAGCGGCTTTCCCGGCCGCATGGCGATGCGCCAGAAATCGAGCGTCATGCCACAGGCTAGGAGCGTCGATTGGACGAGATCATGGTCTCCAACCGAGGCTCCGCCGAGCGTGACGAGTACGTCGGCTCGCGCCGCCTGCGCTTGCGCGACGGCAGCGGCAATCGCCTGCCGGTCGTCGCGGGCGATGCCGAGATCCAGTATATCCGCGCCATTTTCGCGAGCGATCGCCGCGACGCCAAAGCTGTTCGAGGCGATGATCTGGTCTGCGCCTGGCGAACTGCCGGGCGGCAGCAATTCGTCGCCAGTGGCAAGAATTGCGACCTTCGGGCGCAGGAAGACCGGCAGGCTCGGGTGATTCATGCTCGCCGCAAGCGTCAACCGGCCGGCGTCGAGCACGCTTCCGGCAGAAAGTGTGATTTCGCCCCGCTCGAAGTCCTGGCCTGCCAGACGGATATGTCGGCCCTTCGCCGGCGCGAACAGGGTGCGGATGCGATTGCCCTCGAGGCGCTCGGTGTCTTCCTGCAGAATGACTGTATCGGCACCGGCCGCGAGCGGCGCGCCGGTAAAAATGCGCACTGCCTCGCCCGGTCCAACCCGGCCCTGAAATCCACGGCCCGCCGCAGATTGCCCTATGACGGACAATTCGGCGCCGATAGCGGCGATGTCCTCATGGCGGACGGCGTAGCCATCCATGGCGGAATTGTCGAAGGGAGGGTGGGTGAGCAGCGCGTTCGTGTCCTCGGCAAGCACGCGGCCGAGGCAATAATGCAGTGCAAGCCGCTCGGTCTCCGAACGGGGTTGGGCCTGGGCGAGGACCCTTCTCAGCGCCTCTTCGACCGGGAGCAGCGACATCAGCCCTGGTCTCCGTCCCGGCGATAGTCGCCGGATCGCCCGCCCGACTTGCTGACGAGGCGAATGCCGCCGATCTCCATCTCGCGGTCCGCAGCCTTTGCCATGTCGTAGATCGTCAGGCAGGCAATGCCGACCGCGGTCAGCGCCTCCATCTCGACGCCCGTCCGCCCCTTGAGCTTCGCCATCGCCTCGACGCGCAAGCCGGGTAGGGCGTCGTCGGGAAGGATATCGACCGAAACCTTCGTCAGCATCAGCGGGTGGCAGAGCGGAATGAGGCTGGACGTCTGCTTGGCGGCCATGATCCCGGCGAGCCGGGCCGTGCCGATGACGTCTCCCTTCTTGGCATTGCCTTCGAGGATCAACGCCAGCGTCTCCGGGTGCATCCGGACGAAGCCTTCGGCGACGGCAACACGCACGGTCTCCGCCTTGTCGCCGACATCGACCATATGGGCTTCGCCGGCGCTGTCGATATGGGTGAGGCGCGGGCCGCTCATCACTCGGCTGCCAGAGCGCTTCGGGAACCGGTCAACAGCGCGCGCGTTGCCGCCCCCACGTCGTCCTTCCGCATCAGGCTTTCCCCGACGAGGAAGGTGGTGATACCGCACTTTTCGAGGCGCCTGCAGTCCTCGTGGGTGAAGATGCCGCTTTCGCCGACCAGCAGCCTATCGGCCGGCACCATCGGTGCGAGCTGTTCCGAAACGGCGAGATCGACCTCGAAGGTCCTCAAGTTGCGATTGTTGATCCCGATCAGGGGAGACGAGAGACGCAGCGCGCGTTCCATTTCCTCCGCATCATGCACTTCGACGAGCACGTCCATCCCGAGCGCCGCTGCGGCGTCCTCGAGACGATGCGCATCCTCGTCGGTGAGCGATGCCATGATCAAGAGGATACAGTCCGCCCCCCAGGCGCGCGCCTCGAAGACCTGGTAGGTGTCGAACATGAAGTCCTTGCGCAGCGCCGGCAGCGAACAGGCGGCCCGCGCCGCCTCCAGAAATTCCGGGGCGCCCTGAAAGCTCGGCGTGTCCGTCAGGACCGAGAGGCAGGCAGCACCGCCCGCAGCATAGGCTTTCGCCAGCGCCGGCGGATCGAAGTCCGGGCGAATCAGGCCCTTCGACGGGCTGGCCTTCTTGATCTCGGCGATCAGTCCAAACTCGCCTTTCTGGCGGCGCGCCGCAAGCGCGGCGTGAAAGCCGCGCGGCGGCGACTGGTCGGCGATCCGCGCCCTTAGCTCGTCGAGCGGCACCCGCGCCTTCGCGGCAGCGATCTCGTCACGCTTGTAGGCCTCGATCCTGCGCAGAATATCCGTCATGTCCTCTCCTCAAGCGGCGTTCGAGACGGTGATCAGCCGCTGCAGGGCAGTCTTGGCGCCGCCGCTCGCAAGCGCATCGCGGGCGATCGCCATGCCTTCTGCGAGATTCTTGGCGCGCCCGGCTATCATCAACGATGCGGCGGCGTTCGCAAGGGAAATGTCCCGATAAGCATTCTCTTCGCCATCGAGCACCGCCTGCAATGCTGCCGCGTTATGGGCTCCGTCGCCGCCCTTCAGGGCATCGAGAGTGGTGCGCGCCAGGCCGAAGTCGTCCGGCGTCAGCTCGAAGCTGCGAATCTTGCCGTCCTTCAGCTCGGCAACCTTGGTGACCCCGGTCGTGGTGACTTCGTCCAGACCTTCGCCGTGCACGACCCAGACGCTCTCGGATCCGAGGTCGCGCAGCACTTCCGCCAGCGGATCAACCCATTGCGGCGCGTAGACGCCGACGAGTTGGTGTTTGACCCCGGCCGGGTTGGAGAGCGGGCCTAAGAGATTGAAGATCGTTCTCGTGCCGAGCTCGACGCGGGTCGGTCCCACATGGCGCATCGCCGAATGGTGCTGCTGGGCGAACATGAAGCCGACGCCCGCTTCGCGTATGCAGCGGGCAATCGCTTCGGGGCCGATGTCGAGCTTGACGCCGAGGCAGGAGAGCGCGTCGGCTGTTCCGGATTTCGAACTCAAGGCCCGATTGCCGTGCTTGGCGACCGGCACGCCGGCACCGGCGACGATCAGCGACGCCAGTGTCGATATGTTGTAGGTCCCGGCACCGTCGCCTCCCGTTCCGACGATGTCGATCGCGTCCTCGGGCGCCTCGACCGGGAGCATGCGCGCCCGCATCGCGCCGACGGCGCCGACGATCTCGTCGACCGTCTCGCCGCGTACCCTGAGCGCCATGAGGAAGCCGCCGATCTGCGACGGGGTGGCCGCTCCGGACATGATGATCTCGAAGGCCGCGCGGGCGTCTTCGCGGCTGAGGGCCTCGCGCGCTGCGACTTTTGCGACGAACGGCTTCAAATCAGTCATGCTTCGATTCCTCGTCCGTCAGCGCTGCGCCAATGCCTGCTCGGCAAGCGCCTGGTTGATCGATACGCCATAGACCGACTGCAGCGTCGAGACCATCTGATCGAGTATGTCGTCGCCGCTGGCACGGGCCATCGCTTCGATCTGGCGGCTGTCATTGTCGAGCGCGTTGGCGGGAGCACTGTCGTCGACGGCCATCACTTGCATGAGGATCTGGCCTTCGCCGCCCATGCCGGCTGCATTGGCGACATGTCCATTAGGCCCGGCAAAGGCCGCCGCAATGGCGGCCTGGCTCAGAGCGGCGTCCTGGGTGGACCGGCTCAACCCGGTCTTCGTTTCGACGACGAGGCCGAGTTCGCTCGCAATGTCCGCGAGCTTCGCGCCCTTCTTGACCCGATCCTTCAATTCGGTCGCCTTGGCGGCCAGCGCCACTCGCTGCTGTTCGGCCGTCCAATCGGCAGCCACCTCGTCGCGAACCTCGTCGAGGGTGCGGTCGCGGGCAGGGATCACCTCTTCGAGGTCGAACCAGGCATAGCCGTCGCGGCCGATATGGACGGCCAGCGTCTCGAGGCCGACTTCGGCCTTGAACACGTCCTGGAGAAGCGTGCGTTGCTCCGGCAGCCCCGTCACGTCGTCGCCATTCTGGTCCTTGCCGGTGGCATCGATTGCGTCGACGGTCGCGAGCTTGAGCTTCAGCCCGTCGGCGACTTCCTTGACGGTCGCACCGGCGGCCCTTTCGTCCTCGACCTTGTCGTGCAGTCCGACAAGCTGATCGCGTGCCACCGAAAGAGCGATCTCCTTGCGCAACTCCTCCTTGACCTCATCGAAGCTGCGCACGGCTTCCTGGCGAATATTGGTAATCCGCAGGATGACGGGGCCGAAAGCGCCTTCAACGACCGGTGTCACGCCGCCGTCCGCCGCGACAGCGAAGGCTGCTTCGGCGACTTTCTGGTCGGGCATCTGCTCCTTGGTGAAGTCCCCGAGGAGGACGTCCGCCGCACTCTTGCCTTCGGCCTTGACGAGATCGTCGAAGGAGGTGCCGGCGGCGAGCTTGGCGGCACCGGCCACGGCGGCTTCGCGGGACGGGAAGGCGAGCTGCTCGATCGTTCGCGTCGCCGGTGTGCGGAAGCTTTCCTTGCGCTTTTCGTAGTCGGCGCGCACCTCTTCCTCGGTGACCGCGTCGGCGGCGACCAGATCCTCCGGCTCGAGTTTGATGTAGCTGAACTTCCGATATTCTGGCGCGCGATAGTTCGCCTTGTGGCTCTCGAACCAGGGAGCGAGCACATCGTCGCCCGGCGCCTTGACCGGATCGATATTCGCGTTCGAGAGCAGCAGATAGTCGATCGTGCGGGTTTCATGCCTGTATTTGCCGACGGCGTCCACCAAGACCGCGGGGGCCGCGAACCCGTCCGAGAGCGCATCGACGATCTGCGAGCGGACCGCCACCTGGCTGCGATTCTTGATGTAGTCCTGCTCCGTCAGGCCGGCGTTGCGTAGCACGCTCGAGAAGGTCAGTCGGTCGAATTGGCCGTTCGCCCCATGAAAGGCGGGGTCCTCGCCGATGAGTCTCGCGAGCCGGTCTTCGGAGAGGCCGAGATTCATGTCTTCGGCGAGCTGGTCGAGAGCGGCGCCCGCGACGAGCTGCGAGTAGACCTGCGCCTCAACGCCGAATGCGCGGGCCTGCTGGCGTGTGAGAGGCGTTCCAAGCTGCCGCGAAAGCAGGCTCAATTGACGCTCATAGGCAAGCCGATAGTCGCTGGCGGTGACCTTCACGTCTCCGACCGTTACCACCGCATCGGGCGTGCCGGTAACCATCAAGGTCTGTCCGCCCCACACCATGAATGAGAGGATGAGAATGGCCAGGAGGCCTTTGACGATCCGCGTCTGGGCGGCGTTTCTCAGGGAGTCGAGCATGGGGGGCAGAAACCTCGTTCAGTGCAGCGGCCTTACGCCGAATGATTTCGTTCCTTAGAACAATCCAAATGGGAATTGAAGGCCGATCCGTCGTAAATCGCGTTGCTTTGGCGAGTGGACCGACAGACCCGTTGCTCCGGAGATTCCGCGGCACTAATCGGCACCTTCGCAGGGGCATCGCTGTCTACACAAATTGGGGATCGCCGCGAACGGAAAAGCCGATGTCGGATTCGTTAGCCGGCAATTGAAATCAGTATGCAAAATTGTCGGTTTCAGGCTGGTCTCTCTATGGTCAACGAGAGGGAATCGTGTCTTCGATATTGTTGGAAACTTGAAGCCCGACGGCCGTTGCGGAATTTCCATGCCATGCAATCCACCATCGTAATGGTCAATCTCTTCGGTGCCGTCGCACTGCTCCTGTTCGGTCTTTCACTGGTGAAGGAGGGTGTGACACGCGCCTTCGGATCACGTCTGCGCGCCGGCCTGGCTCGAGGAACGAATGGTTCCCTGCGCGCATTCGTGACCGGGCTGATCGCCACGCTTGCCTTGCAAAGCTCCACGGCCACGGCCCTGATGACGGCATCCTTCGTGGAGAAGGGCCTCGTGCGGTCGCGGATGGCGCAGATCGTGCTGCTCGGCGCCAATATCGGCACGGCCATGACGGCCTGGATCGTTGCGATCGGCATCGGCTGGCTGGCCCCCTTGTTCATCCTCGCCGGTGTCATGATGTACCGGATGAGCCGATCGAGCGCACGCCAGGGTGCAGGCTTTGCGCTGGTCGGTATCGGCCTGATGCTTCTGTCGCTCGAACTGCTCGGCACGGCTACTGAGCCGATGCGGGAGTCACACGCCTTGGCGGCCTTTCTGGGCATGCTGGACAATGCCTGGCCGGTCGCCCTGCTCATTTCGGCGGGGCTCGCCTTCGCCTCGTCTTCGAGCCTCGCCATGGTCATGCTGGTCCTGTCGCTGTCCTCCGCAGGGGTGCTTTCACCGGGGCTGACCGTGGCGCTGGTGCTCGGCGCCAATCTGGGTGGCGCAATCCCACCGGTGATCGCCACGCTTGGCTCGGCGCCCGGTGCCCGCCGGGTCGCGATCGGCAACCTGATCGTCCGCGGAATCGGCTGTCTGATCGCACTCCCGCTGGCTGGTCTCAACGCCGACATTCTGCAGGGCCTGCCTTTGCCGCGACAGAACCTGCCGGTCGATGTCCACCTGCTTTTCAACCTGGTCGTCGCGCTGATCGCCTGGCCCTTCGCAGGCTTGCTGTCGCGGATGATGAGCCGTCTGGTCCCGGACGAAGAGGTGAGCGAGACGGGCCCACGCTATCTTGACGACGCGGCGCTCGATACGCCTGTGATGGCGCTCTCCGGCGCGACGCGGGAGGTGCTCAGGGTCGGAGACGTGATCGAGGGCATGCTGCTGCGCGCATCGGCCGCGTTCAACAAGAACGACCTCGGCGAACTCGGCGATATCGGAAAGATGGAGAAGCAGGTCGATCTGCTGCAGCAGGAGGTGAAGATCTTCCTGTCGCGGCTGGGCCGCCACGGGCTCAATGAAGAAGACGGGCGTCGCTCGATCGTGATCATCGACTATGCGATCAACCTCGAGCACATGGGCGACATCATCGAGAAGGGCCTTTGCGAGCAGATCCGCAAGAAGGTCATCAACGGTCTGAAATTTTCCGACGACGGCTATCAGGAACTGAAGAACCTGTTCGACCTGACGCTCGACAACTTGCGGATCGCCCAGACGATCTTCGTCTCGCGCAATGCGGACCTCGCCCGTCACCTTATCGAGGTCAAGGTCGATGTCCGCCATATGGAAAAACGCTCGGCCGAACGGCATCTGGAGCGCCTGCGTGACGGCCTGCTCGAAAGCCTGCAGACGAGCTCGCTGCATCTCGACATGCTGCGGGACCTGAAGCGCGTCAATGCGCACATCGCCTCCGTCGCCTACCCGATCGTCGAAGAGAGCGGGCTATTGACGGAAAGCCGGCTGCGGCCGCAGGCATGATGTCGCCGCCCGGCGCAAAGCGGACTGCGCCGAGGAGTTTTCCCGAGACGGAGAAGCATCGCCCCTTGACCGGGGTTAATGCGATGTGATTGTGCGATATATGCATTTCGCAATATTTTGCTGACAGCACGCGTAGAATCGGGCGACGGGCAGGCCGCGGAATACCCGAAGCATACGAAGGAGATCAGAGAATGGAACGCACTTGCCTGGCGATCATCCTGGCGGCGGGGGAAAGCACGCGGATGAAATCCGCCATGTCGAAGGTGCTGCATCCGGTGGCCGGCCGGCCGATGATCGCCCATGTGGTCGACGGTCTGGCAAGCGCTTCCATTTCCGACGTTGCCCTGGTCGTCGGCCGCGACGCGGAAGCCGTTTCGGCTGCCGCAAGCACCGGTGCGGTCCAGGTTTCCTCCTTCCTGCAGAAGGAACGGCTCGGTACGGCGCACGCCGTTCTTGCGGCGCGTGAGACGATCGAGAAGGGCTATGACGACGTCCTGGTCGTCTTCGGCGATACGCCGCTCATCACCGCCGCACCGCTCAAGGCAGCGCGCGAACGCTTGGCGCAAGGCAATGATGTGGTCGTCATCGGCTTCGAAACCGCCGATCCGACCGGCTATGGCCGCCTGATCGTCGAGAATGGGGAACTGCTGGCGATCCGGGAGCACAAGGACGCCACCGAAGAGGAACGGCGCATCACCTATTGCAATGGCGGCCTGATGGCGATCAGCGGCGGTAAAGCGCTCGACCTGCTTGCACGCATCGGCAATGCCAATGTCAAGGGCGAATACTACCTGACCGACCTTGTCGAGATCGTCCGTTCCATCGGCGGCCGGGCGATTGCCGTCGAGGCACCGGAGGAGGAACTCACCGGGTGCAATACGCGGGCCGAACTCGCCTATATCGAACGCCTTTGGCAGCAACGCCGCCGCCACGAGCTGATGCTTGCCGGGGTTTCAATGATCGCCCCGGAGACCGTGTTCCTCGCTTGGGACACCGAATTGGCCCAGGACGTCCTGGTGGAGCCAAATGTGGTTTTCGGCCCCGGGGTGCGGGTCGATAGCGGCGCTGTCATCCACGCTTTCTCGCATGTCGAAGGTGCGCATGTCCGCGCAGGTGCGACGGTCGGTCCCTTCGCCCGTCTCCGTCCTGGCGCCGATCTCGGTCCCAAATCCAAAGTCGGCAACTTCTGCGAGGTGAAGAAGGCGGAGATCGGCGCCGGCGCCAAGGTGAATCACCTCACCTACATCGGCGATGCCGTCGTCGGCGCCGGATCGAATATCGGCGCTGGCACCATCACGTGCAACTATGACGGCGTGAACAAGCACCTCACGCGCATCGGAGAGAATACCTTCATCGGCTCCAACTCGTCGCTCGTCGCTCCGGTGGCGATCGGCGACGGCGCCCTTGTCGCCTCCGGCAGCGTGATAACCGGGGACGTCCCGGCCGATGCGGTTGCTTTCGGCCGGGCGCGGCAGGAAATCAAGCCCGGTCGGGCTCCCCTGTTGCGTCAGCGCTACGAGGCGGAAAAAGCAGCCAGGAAGAAGGTCAAGGCTGCCGAATAGTCTCGTTAATCATTGAAACTGAAAGTGAAATCGCAGCGGATTGTTTCCCGCGATAATTTCGCTACCAAGGCTGCGACATTGGCGACGGGGGTCGCCGCATTTGAGCTGACACGCTGACCGGCGTGCGACGAAACGCGGAGAGCAATATGTGCGGGATTGTGGGTATCGTCGGGCACCAGCCGGTCTCGGAGCGGCTGGTCGATGCGTTGAAACGCCTTGAATACCGGGGATACGATTCAGCCGGCGTTGCAACGATCGAGGGTGGAGCGCTGGATCGCCGGCGCGCCGAGGGCAAGCTCGCCAATCTCGAGGCGAGACTGAAAGAAGAGCCGCTCGCCGGCAGCATCGGGATCGCGCACACGCGCTGGGCGACCCACGGGGCGCCGACCGAGCGCAATGCCCATCCGCATTTCACCGACGGCGTCGCTGTCGTGCACAACGGCATCATCGAGAATTTTGCCGAGCTGAAGGACGAGCTGTCCGAGGCGGGTGCCGAATTCCAGACCGAGACCGACACCGAAGTCGTCGCGCAGCTGCTGGCAAGATTTTGCCGCGACGGCCTTGGGCGGCGCGAGGCGATGCATGCGATGCTGAAACGGGTGAAGGGCGCCTATGCCCTTGCCGTTCTTTTCCAGGACGATCCCTCGACGATCATGGCGGCCCGCAACGGCCCGCCGCTGGCGATCGGCCATGGCAACGGCGAGATGTTCCTGGGCTCCGATGCCATCGCGCTAGCGCCCTTCACCAACGAAATCACCTATCTGATCGACGGCGACTGGGCGGTGATCGGCAAGACCGGCGTCCATATCTTCGACATGGATGGCAACCCCGTCACCCGCCCGCGCCAGGTATCCTCGGCGGCCGCCTATATGGTCGACAAGGGCAACCATCGCCATTTCATGGAGAAGGAAATCTACGAGCAGCCGGAGGTCATCTCCCACGCGCTCAGCCACTATGTCAACTTCATCGACCATCGGGTGCTGCCGGTTTCGGAGGCGATCGACTTCGCCAAGGTGCCGAGCCTGGCGATCTCCGCCTGCGGCACTGCCTATCTGGCCGGGCTGATCGGCAAATATTGGTTCGAGCGCTATGCGCGCCTGCCGGTCGAAATCGATGTCGCTTCGGAATTCCGCTACCGCGAAATTCCGCTTTCGCCAGAGTCTGCCGCTCTCTTCATCTCGCAATCGGGCGAGACTGCCGACACGCTTGCCTCGCTGCGCTACTGCAAGGAACACGGCCTGAAGATCGGCGCGGTCGTCAACACGCGCGAATCGACGATCGCGCGCGAGTCCGACGCCGTCTTCCCGATCCTCGCCGGGCCGGAGATCGGCGTGGCGTCGACCAAGGCCTTCACCTGCCAGCTTGCGGTTCTGGCTTCGCTCGCGATTGCTGCGGGTCGAGCGCGCGGCACTGTCGGCGAGCTGGAGGAGCAGGCGCTGGTGCGAAGCCTGGCCGAGATGCCGCGCCTCATGGGCCAGGTGCTCAACAGCATCCAGCCGAAGATCGAATTTCTGTCCCGCGAATTGTCGAAGTGTCGCGACGTGCTCTATCTCGGCCGCGGCACGAGCTTCCCCCTTGCCATGGAAGGCGCCCTGAAGCTCAAGGAGATCTCCTACATTCACGCGGAAGGCTATGCCGCCGGCGAACTGAAACACGGACCGATCGCGCTGATTGACGAGAACATGCCGGTGATCGTGATTGCGCCGCATGACCGCTTCTTCGACAAGACCGTCTCCAACATGCAGGAAGTGGCCGCGCGCGGCGGACGGATCATCCTGATCACCGACGAGCGGGGTGCTGCCGCTTCGAAGCTCGACACGATGCATACGATCGTGCTTCCGAATGTCGACGAGATCATCGCGCCGATGATCTTCTCGCTACCCGTCCAACTGCTCGCCTACCACACGGCGGTCTTCATGGGCACCGACGTCGACCAGCCGCGCAATCTCGCAAAATCGGTCACCGTCGAATGATCATCCGGCCGGAGACGCAAGGGGACATCGAGTCGATCCAGCGCGTGACGGAGGCTGCCTTTGCCGGTCAGCCCTATAGCGATCAGACCGAGGCGCGGATCATCGAACGTCTTCGCGCCGAGGGTGCCCTGACGCTGTCGCTGGTCGCCGAGGACGATCGTGAGGTGATTGGCCACATCGCTTTCTCGCCGGTGACGATCATGCCCTTTGCGGCGGATTGGTATGGACTCGGTCCCCTGTCCGTGCGGCCGGACCGGCAGGGTCGCGGCACGGGCAGTGCGCTCGTCCGGCAAGCGCTTGATAGAATGCGGACTTTGGGCGCATCCGGCTGTGTCTTGGCGGGCAATCCGGCTTTTTATGGCAGGTTCGGGTTCCGCAACGATCCGGCTCTTGTCTTTCCCGGTTGTGCGCCGCAATATTTCATGGTTCTACCCTTGGCGGAAACACACGTTTCCGGCACGGTCAGTTATCATCCGGCCTTCGGGTCGGTTTGACGAGATCGATGGCAACGGCATGACGGACGGTTCCAAAAGCGGCATCATCGCAGCCCGGCTGCGCAACTATTTTCTCACGGGCCTTATCATCTGCGCGCCCGTGGCCATCACCGTTTGGCTAGTGCGCTCGTTCATCGAATGGGCGGACAGTTGGGTGAAACCCTATTTGCCGAGCTTCTACAATCCGGACACCTATTCTCCGGTGGCCATCCCCGGCTTCGGCCTGCTCGTCGCGATGGTCGTCATCACCCTCGTCGGTTTCCTGACGGCGAACATCATAGGGCGTTCGATCATCCATTTCGGCGAGTCGCTGCTCAATCGCACGCCGCTCGTCCGGACGATCTACAAGTCGCTGAAGCAGATTTTCCAGACGGTGCTGCAGGACCAATCCTCCTCCTTCAAGAAGGCCGGGCTGATCGAATATCCAAGCCCCGGGCTTTGGTCGCTGGTGTTCATCGCGACCGACGTGAAGGGCGAGATCGCTTCCAAGTTTGACGAGCGCGGCATGGATATGGTGGCCGTTTTCCTGCCGCCGACGCCGCTGCCGACCGCCGGCTTCCTGTTGTTCGTGCCTCGCGATAAGATTGTGCCGCTGCAGATGAGCGCCGAGGATGCGGCCAAGCTGTTGATTTCCGGCGGCCTGGTCACGCCGGATCACAAGCCGCTCGCCAACGCCCCGCCGCGGACAATCACCCAGCAGAAAAGGGCGTAACGTCAGCCTCGGGTCAAGCGCTAGCGGCGCCCTCAACCGGCCCGCAGGAAGCGGATCGCTTCGTCTCGCCGGTGGAGGTAGAGCAGTGTTCGCAACGCCTCGCCGCGCTTCGTCGTCAGCTCCGGGTCGCGCTCGATCATATAGCCGGCGTCCTTCCGGGCAATTTCCAGAAGATCCGCATGCGCCTCGAGGCTGGCGATGCGAAATCCCGGCGTGCCGGATTGCCGCGTGCCGAGCAGTTCACCTTCGCCGCGTAGTTTCAGGTCCTCTTCGGCAATCACGAAACCGTCTTCAGTCTCGCGCAGGATAGACAGGCGGGCGTGCCCGGCTTCGCTCAGCGGTCCCTTGTAGAGCAGGATGCAGGTCGAAGCCTCGTCGCCGCGCCCGACGCGGCCGCGCAATTGATGCAGCTGCGCAAGCCCGAAGCGCTCCGCATGCTCGATCACCATGATCGTCGCATCCGGAACATCGACGCCGACCTCGACCACCGTCGTCGCCACCAGCACGCGAATCTCGCCGTTCTTGAAGGCGAGCATGACGGCGTCCTTGTCCGGCCCGGCCATGCGGCCATGGACGAGGCCAACGTCCTTGCCGAAACGCTGCACGAGGCCTTGATAGCGCTCGTCGGCGGACATCGTGTCGGTCTCTTCGGATTCCTCGACCAGCGGGCAGATCCAGTAGGCCTTCTTGCCCTGGCGAAGCGCCGAATCGAGCCGCTCGACGATTTCGTCGGTGCGTTCGGCCGGAATGGTGACGGTCTGGATCGGCTTTCGCCCCGCCGGCTTCTCCGTCAGCTTCGAGACGTCCATGTCGCCGAAGGCGGCCAGCACCAGCGTGCGCGGGATCGGTGTCGCCGTCATCACCAGCATATGCGGGGAGATGCCTTTGGCGGTGAGCCGCAGCCGCTGGTGGACGCCGAAACGATGCTGCTCGTCTACCACGGCGAGCACCAGCTGCCGATAGTTCACTGCATCCTGGAACAGCGCATGCGTGCCGATGACCATCTGCGTCTTGCCGGAAGCGATGCGCTCGAGGATCGCGTCGCGCTCCTTGCCCTTCGTCCTGCCGGTCAGGACGTCGATCGTGATGCCCGCCGGCGCCGCCATCTTCTGGAGCGTTGCATGGTGCTGGCGGGCGAGGATCTCCGTCGGGGCCATCAGCACCGCCTGGCCGCCGGATTCGACAGCGGCAAGCATCGCCATCAGCGCGACGGCCGTCTTGCCGGAGCCGACATCGCCCTGCAGCAGACGCAGCATGCGCTCGGCTCCGGACATGTCGGCAAGGATGTCGCCGACGGCGGCCGACTGGCTGGCCGTCAAGGAGAAGGGCAGGGCGGCGATGACCGGTCCGCTCAGCTTGCCCGTGGCACGCACCGGCGTTCCGGCAACCTTGCGTAAGCGTTGGCGCACCAAGGAGAGCGACAGCTGTCCGGCGAGAAATTCGTCATAGGCAAGCCGGCGGCGGGCCGGTGCCTGCGGGGCGATGTCGGTTTCGTCGCGCGGCTCGTGCAGGCGATGGAAGCAATCCCTTGCGCTCGCAAAGCCTTGCTGGCGCAGCAAGGTGTCGTCCAGCCATTCCGGAAGATCGGGAACGCGCGCCAGCGCCGCTTCGATCGATTTTCGCAACGGCCGCGGCGTGAGGCCGGCGGTCAATCCGTAAACCGGTTCGACGAGCGGCAGGCTTTCGGCTTCGGCCGCGCGGACCATGTAGTCCGGGTGCACCATCGAAGCGCGTCCATTGAACCAGTCCACCTTGCCGCTGACGATCACAGTCTCGTCGACCGGCAGGGCTTTTTCCAGCCAGTTTCCCTTGACCCGGAAGAAGGTGAGAGCCAGTTCGCCCGTATCGTCGTGAAGGAAGACGCGATAGGGGACGTTCGGCCGGCCGCGCGGGGATGGCTGGTGCCGGTCCACGCGGCCGGTTATGGTGACGATCGATCCCTGTGGCGCATACGCGATGCCGGGCTGCCGGCGCCGGTCGATCAGCGAGTGGGGCGCGTGGAAGAGGAGATCGATGACGCGGCAGTCGTCGATCGACTCGCGTCCGAGCAGGCGCGCGTAGAGCTCGCCGGTCCTGGGGCCGATGCCGGGCAGGCTATCGAGCGGAGAAAACAGCGGATCAAGCAGGGCAGGGCGCATGACCATGAAATTGCGACAAGAAATCCGGCCTTGGCAAGGCTGACAAGCCGCTTTCCAGCGTTTATAGAGCCCGTGACAGGATCCGCTGCTGCGGCGGGTGACAGGAAGGACGTTCCATGACCGGCATTTCGCGCACGAGCGCCGATCTTGATCCGCGTCGGCGCAGGATCCTCTTCCGCGCCTGGCATCGCGGCATTCGCGAGATGGACCTGATACTCGGGCAATTCGCGGAAGTGGAGCTTGCCACCCTTTCCGAACAGGAACTGGATGAGCTCGAAACGATCATGCGCGAGGAAGACAACGATCTCGTTCGCTGGATCACCGGAGAAATGCCGCTGCCCGAGCGCTTCGCAACGGCGCTGTTTGCGCGCATAGCCGCCTACCGGCCGGACTTCGACCCCGTTCAGCAAGAGGCGGAATGAATTCGACGATGATCCCTGGCCTTGACGCGAAGAGAATTCTTTCTGCCGCGCGGGAAGTGACGATCGGGCCGGTACCCTCCGGCGCCGAAGCGCTGATCCTTGCCGATCTGGCACGCTCCGGCGCGCCGGTAGCCTATTTTCTGTCCGACGGCCAGCGGATCGGGGATCTCGAGCAGGTGCTCGGTTTCGTGGCGCCCGACATCCCGGTTCTCACTTTGCCGGGTTGGGACTGTCTGCCCTATGACCGCGTTTCCCCGAGCGCCGACACTTCGGCGAGAAGGCTCGCGGCGCTCAGCGCCCTAATTGCAAATCGGCACAAGCCGCACCCGGCAATCCTGCTGGTGACGGTCAATGCGGCCCTGCAAAAGACCTCGCCGCAGAACGTGATCGAGAGTCTCGCCTTTTCGGCGCGACCCGGAAATCAAGTACAGATGGACGATCTCGCCGCGCGGCTGGAGCGAAACGGCTTCGAGCGCGTGCCGACCGTGCGCGAGGTCGGGGAGTTTGCCGTGCGCGGTGGTATCCTCGACGTCTATGTGCCTGGCAGCGGCGAGCCGCTCAGGCTTGATTTCTTCGGCGACACTCTGGAAACGATCCGCTCCTTCGATCCGGCGAGCCAGCGAACCACCGGGCAGGTGCGGTCGCTCACTCTCAATCCGATGAGCGAAGTGTCGCTGACGCCGGAGACGATCAGCCATTTCCGCACGCGGTATCTGTCGCTTTTCGGCGCCGCGACGCGCGACGATGCGCTTTATCAGGCGGTCTCCGAAGGACGCCGCTATGCCGGCATGGAGCATTGGCTGCCGCTCTTCTACGATCGCCTGGAAACGATCTTCGACTATCTCGATGGCTTCCGCATTGTCACGGACCACCTGGCGCGCGAAGCGGCGGCGGAGCGGTCGAAGCTCATTCTCGACTATTACGAGGCGCGCCAGTCCTCCGCATCTCCCGGCAAGTCGCAGATATCGCAGGGCACGCCCTACAAGCCGGTGCCGCCGGACCTGCTCTATCTCAGCGGGAAAGGTTTCGGGGCCGGCCTAGCCGAGCGCAATGCCGTGCGCCTGTCGCCGTTTTCCGAACATGAGGGCGAAGCCCGTCAGGTCGTCACCATCGAGGCGCGGCAGGGGGTGCGCTGGGCGAAGGCCGCAGGGGAAGCAGAGGAGAGTGACCGCGCTCGCGCCAATGTCTTCGATCAGGCCGTCAAACACATAGCCGAGAAGCGGGCGAAGGGCTCGAAGGTCGTCATTTCCGGCTGGTCGGAAGGTTCGCTCGACCGCCTGCTTCAGGTGCTCGCCGAGCACGGTCTCGCCAATATCCGTCCGGTGAAGGCGCTCGCCGATCTGCGCTCGCTGAAGGCGGGCGAGGCCGCATCAGCGGTTTTGAGCCTCGAATCCGGATTCGAGACCGGCGATCTCGTCGTCATTGGCGAGCAGGACATTCTCGGCGACCGGATGGTGCGGCGCTCGAAGCGCCGCAAGCGCGGCGCCGACTTCATCGCCGAAGTGACGGGGCTCGACGAGGGCAGCTACGTCGTGCATGCCGAACACGGCATCGGCCGCTTCGTCGGCCTGCGCACGATCGAGGCCGCCGGCGCACCGCATGATTGCCTGGAGCTCGTCTATGCCGACGATGCGAAGCTGTTTCTGCCGGTGGAGAACATCGAGCTTCTGTCGCGCTACGGCTCCGAGGGGACCGATGCGATCCTCGACAAGCTTGGCGGTGTCGCCTGGCAGGCGCGCAAGGCGAAGCTCAAGAAGCGGCTGCTTGACATGGCCGGCGGGCTCATTCGCATCGCTGCCGAGCGGCACACGCGGCACGCCCCGGTCCTCGTTGCGCAGGACGGCGTCTATGACGAGTTCGCAGCCCGCTTCCCCTATGACGAGACCGAGGATCAGCTGAACTCGATCGAGGCGGTCCGCGACGATCTCGGCGGCGGCCGGCCGATGGATCGCCTCGTCTGCGGCGACGTCGGCTTCGGCAAGACCGAGGTGGCGCTGCGTGCCGCCTTCATAGCGGCGATGAACGGCGTGCAGGTTGCCGTCGTCGTGCCGACGACCTTGCTGGCGCGGCAGCATTTCAAGACCTTTTCCGATCGCTTCCGCGGGCTGCCGATCCGCATTCAGCAGGCCTCGCGCCTCGTCGGCTCGAAGGATCTGGCGCTGACGAAGAAGGAAGTCGCCGACGGCAAGACGGATATCGTCGTCGGCACCCACGCGCTGCTCGGCTCCTCGATCAAGTTCGCCAATCTCGGCCTGCTGATCATCGACGAGGAGCAGCACTTCGGCGTCAAGCACAAAGAACGCTTGAAGGAGCTGAAGACCGACGTCCATGTGCTGACGCTCTCGGCGACCCCCATTCCGCGCACGCTGCAGCTTGCGCTGACCGGCGTCCGCGAATTGTCGCTGATCACCACGCCGCCGGTGGACCGCATGGCAGTCAGAACCTTCATCTCGCCTTTCGACGCGCTGGTGATCCGCGAGACGCTGATGCGCGAGCACTATCGGGGCGGCCAGAGCTTCTATGTCTGCCCCCGGCTGAGCGACCTTTCCGAGATCCACGACTTCCTGAGATCCGACGTGCCGGAACTGAAGGTCGCGGTGGCGCACGGCCAGATGCCGGCAACCGAGCTCGAAGACATCATGAACGCCTTCTACGAAGGCCGCTTTGACGTGCTTCTGTCGACGACGATCGTCGAGTCGGGGCTCGACGTGCCGACGGCCAACACGCTGATCGTGCACCGCGCCGACATGTTCGGCCTGGCGCAGCTCTATCAGCTTCGCGGGCGGGTCGGGCGCTCCAAGGTGCGCGCCTTCGCGCTCTTCACGCTTCCGGTCAACAAGACGCTGACCGGCCCGGCGGAACGCCGTCTCAAGGTGCTGCAGTCGCTCGACACGCTCGGCGCCGGTTTCCAGCTTGCCAGCCACGACCTCGACATTCGCGGCGCCGGCAACCTGCTCGGCGAGGAGCAATCCGGACACATAAAGGAGGTCGGTTTCGAGCTCTACCAGCAGATGCTGGAGGAGGCGGTCGCCGAGCTCAAGGGTGAAGAGGAAATCCACGACACCGGCTGGTCGCCGCAGATTTCCGTCGGCACGCCGGTGATGATCCCGGAGGACTATGTTCCCGATCTCAATTTGAGGCTCGGCCTCTATCGCCGCCTCGGTGAACTGACCGATCTCAAGGAGATCGACGGCTTCGGCGCCGAACTGATCGACCGCTTTGGCCCGCTGCCCATCGAGGTCCAGCACCTCTTGAAGATCGTCTACATCAAGGCGCTCTGCCGCACGGCGAATGTCGAAAAGCTCGACGCCGGGCCGAAGGGCGTCGTGGTGCAGTTCCGCAACAAGGAGTTTCCCAATCCGGCAGCCCTTGTCGGGCATATCGCCAAGCAGGGAACGCTCGCCAAGATCAGGCCGGACCAGAGCATCTTCTTCCAGCGCGAACTCGTCACGCCGGACAAGCGCCTCTCGGGCGCGGCCATGGTGATGACCCAGCTCGCGACGCTCGCCAAGCCAGCGTGAAAGGAAATTGGCGCCGCAGGCCGGCGCCGCTATTGACGATCAGTTGGCCGGGCGGGCCGCCTTCATCTGGGCGATTTCGCGAAGCGCATTTGTCAGCACTTCGACGGATTGCGCCCCCATCACCGCATATTGCTGTTCGATGATGAAGCAGGGAACGCCCGTCACGCCGATCTCCCGGGCCATGTCGATCTCCTGCTTGACGGCATCCTTGTCGGCATCGGAGGAGAAAAGCGCGGCGATGACGGGCCGGTCCAGGCCCGCCTGTTCGGCGATGTCGAGCAGAACGGCGTGATCGCCGACATTCTTGCCTTCCTCGAAATTCGCCTTGAAAAGCAGTCGCACGGTCTCGGCCTGGGCAGCGGTGCCGCTGGTGGACGCCCAGCGAATGAGGCGATGGGCATCGAGCGTGTTGGGGCTGATCTTCACGGCATCGAAGTCAAAGGCGATTCCGGCTTCCCGCCCTAAGCCGTCGAGCGTCTGATGCGCCCGGTCGACCGCGTCCTGACCGCCGAGCTTTGCCGCAAGATGGCGCTTGTGATCGACACCTTCCGGCGGCAGGTCGGGGTTGAGCTGATAAGGGCGCCACTGGATCACGACATCGATTTCGCCTGCGACATTGGCGATCGCCTGGTCG
Organism: Sinorhizobium fredii; assembly: GCF_002944405.1. NCBI lineage: Bacteria > Pseudomonadati > Pseudomonadota > Alphaproteobacteria > Hyphomicrobiales > Rhizobiaceae > Ensifer > Ensifer fredii. The sequence goes on from NZ_CP024307.1 coordinate 1,835,891, forward strand.
AGGCGGTTCTTGCCGAGATAGCACCACGGGCAGACGACGTCCGAGACGATATCGATATTGACGGTTTCCATGGTGGCGGCCTTTCTGTTCGACAGAGCGGGATGCGCTCCGTTCGCGCTGCCCTCTGCTTGTTTTCTGCCGCATTCGTGCGGCGTCGGGTGATGCCAACTGACCGCAAAATGCTCCGAAGCAGCGACATAGGCCGGCCGGGCACGTCTTTCAATGCGTTACCAAAAGGGAACCAGGCTACCTACTGCACCCGCTCGTCCCACCAGGTCGGCAGTTGATAGCCGTAGAGCGGTACCGCCGAGGGGCGGCCGATGTGTTTCCAGCGGGCAATCCATTGTTCATCCAGATGGTATAGCGGCACGACATAGGCGTTGTTGACCAGCAGCCGGTCATGCGCCCGGACGGCGGCGGTGAAATCCTCCGGTGTGCGCGCTTGAAGGATGTTGTTGATCAGCTTGTCGACATCCTTGTCGGCAACGCCTGCGAAGTTTTCGCTGCCCTGCCTGTCCCGCGCCTGCGAGCCCCAGCGGCCGACCTGTTCCACGCCGGGCGACAGCGAGGAAGGATAGGACTTGATGATCACGTCATAGTCGAAGGATTGGCTGCGCAGCTGGTATTGGGAATCGTCGACCGTTCGGACCGTTGCCGCAATCCCGAGCGGCGCAAGGAAGCGCTGGTAGGCGAGCGCGATCTTCTCCTGGCCGGCATTCTGGCTCATGATCTCGAAGGCAAGGGGCGCGCCCTTGGCATCGACCATCTTGCCGTCCTTGATCGAGTAGCCTGCCTCGCGAAGCAACGTCACCGCCTCGCGCAAGACGTTGCGGTCGCGACCGGAGCCGTCGGTGACCGGCAGCCGATAGGTCCCGTCGAGGATGGCCGGGTTGATTTTCTCCCGGACGTCGCCCATCAGGCCGAGCTCACGATCGTCGGCCGCGACACCAAGGAAGGAGAGCGACGAATTCTGCCAGTAGCTCTGTGTCCGCGTATAGGCGCCGTCGAACAGGTTCTTGTTAACCCATTCGAAGTCGAACACCAGGGCAAGGCCCTGCCGCAGCTTGACGTTGTTGAACATCGGCCTGCGGGTGTTGAAGACGAAGCCGAGCATGCCGGAGGGCGTTTTCGGCTTGAAGCTCTCCTTGATCACGTCGCCCGAGCGAACGGCGGGGAAATCATAGGCGCGCGCCCATTTGGTGGCGCTGCCTTCCGGATAGAGGTCGATCTCGCCCTTCTTGAAGGCTTCGAACAACGTGTTGTCCTGGAGGAAATATTCGACCGAGATCTCATCATAATTGTCGACGCCGGTCTTCGAGGGCAGATCCTTGCCCCAATAGTCGGGATTGCGGCGATAGACGATCCGTTCGCCCGGTCTCACCTCGGCGACGCGATAGGGGCCGGAACCGAGCGGCGGCTCGAGCGTCGTCCTGTCGAAGGCTTCGACATTGATGGCATGTTTCGGCAGCACCGGCGAAAGCGCCAGCAACAGCGGGAACTCGCGGTCGGCATCTTCCTTCAGGGCGAAGCGCACGCTGCGCTCGCCGACCTTCTCCATCTTCTCGACTTTCGCCAGCCGGTTGCTGAAGGGCGCGCGTCCTTTGTCGCGCAGCAGTTCGAAGGTGAAGATCACGTCCTCGACGGTCACCGGCTCGCCGTCGGCCCAGCGCGCCTTGGGATTGAGATTGAACTGGATGAAGGTTCGGTCGTCGTCCCACTCGACCGATTCCGCAAGCAGCCCATACATGGTGAAAGGCTCGTCCTGGGAGCGCTGCATCAGCGATTCGTAGACCAGGTTTCCGAAGCCCGGATCCCACATTCCCCGCGCGGTGGTGCGCATGCTCTTCAGGATGAAGGGGTTGAGGCTGTCGAAGGTGCCGACCACGCCGTAGGAGACCTTTCCGCCCTTCTTGACGTCCGGCTTGACGTAGGGGAAATGCTTGAAATCAGCCGGGAGGGCCGGCTCGCCGTGCATGGAGATGGCGTGCACCGGTGCGGCGGCGGCTTCATTGGCCGATAGGCTGGTCGCCAGAAGCATGACCAGGCCGGATAGAACTGCGCGCAACTTCACCTCCCGTAGGAACAGACGGTCCGATTCCCGGCACGTTACCAATGCGCAGGGATATTTCCAACACGGCAGCGGCAAGACGTCCGCGCGCCGTCCGCATGGACCGACGATGTCATAGTGCGCCTGGCAGACGGTGTCCGCTGTCGCCGAGTTGCAAAAAATGCAACGAAACACTGGATAAACGGCACGAGCCAATGTAACAGGTGTTTCCGGAATCGGGGCCATTCAAAAGCCTCATTTGGCCAACAGGACGGCGGGCTGACGATACTCACCAGCGGAACAATTGTTCCGTGGCCGGTTTTCAGGAGACGGAATCACAATGATCTTCAAGTCGAACTTCACCAAACGCGCGGGTATGGCAGCGCTGGCGCTCTCCGTAGCAGCAGCCGGCGCGCCGGGCATCGCCTCTGCACAGCAGGGCAAGCCGCCGCAGGGTTGGTTCAAGGTTTGCACGAAGCAGGAGGACAACGACGTTTGCATCGTTCAGAACCTGCTCACCGCCAACAATGGTCAGCTTATCACCGCGGTCGGACTTATCACGGTCTCCGGCAAGGTGAACCGCAAGGTCGTGCAGGTTTCCGTCCCCTCCGCGCGCATGATCCCGCCGGGCGTTCAGATGCAGATCGACGGTGGCAAGGGCGTCAAGCTCGACTACGCCATCTGCATGCCCGACAAGTGCGTTGCCGAGGCGCCGCTCTCCGACGCGCTGATCGCCAACCTGAAGAAGGGCAATGAAGTCGTCTTCACGTCGGTCAATTTCCAGCGCGCGCCCAACCCGATCAAGATGACGCTGGAAGGGTTCACCGGCGTCTTCGACGGCGAGCCGATCGAACAGTCGCAGCTCGAAGAGCGTCAGCGCCTGCTGCAGGAAGAAATGCAGAAGAAGGCGGAAGACGCGCGCAAGAAGCTGGAAGAGGCGCAGAAGGCTGCCAAGAAGCAGTAATCGCTTCACTTCTAAAATTGAAAAAGCGCCCGGCTATCCGCCGGGCGCTTTTCTATTTGGAAGCCGCAGTAAAAAGGTGCGAACGGTTTCCCGTCGCACCTTGCGTATCCATGAGCCGGTCTGACCTTGGCCGTGGACGAGCCGTACCATAAGCTCAATGGCGATAGTTGGACTTCGGCCTATAATGCCCCACATCCGCCTTCTCGAACAAGGCGTCTACCTGAGCATGGCGGATCGGCTGGTCACTCTCGTCGGAGACGAGGTTCTGTTCGGAGACATAGGCGACATATTCGCTTTCGTCGTTTTCGGCGAACAGATGATAGAAGGGCTGGTCCTTGCTCGGGCGGATTTCCTGGGGAATGGAGTTCCACCATTCCTCGGTGTTTGCATATTCCGGATCGACGTCGAAGATGACGCCCCGAAACGGAAAGAACCGGTGGCGAACGATCTGGCCGATTTCGAATTTCGCGTTTCTTTGTTTCATGACGCAACACATCCTTTCAGACGATTATTTGGGGTGTCGCATGTGGAACATCAATAGCCCCATGAACCTCGCGGAAATGCATCGCTTCTGTCGCATTTGAGAAAAGGCGGGCTTCGATCGAAACCCGCCTTTCGCTTTCATGTCGATTGGACCAGCCGCATCTGATGCGCCGACAATCCCGTCATCAGACGGAATAGTACATGTCGTATTCGACCGGATGCGGGGTCATTTCGAAGCGCATGACTTCCTGCATCTTGAGCTCGATGAACGAGTCGATCTGGTCGTCGTCGAAGACGCCGCCGGCGGTGAGGAACTTGCGGTCCTTGTCGAGGCTTTCCAGCGCTTCGCGCAGACTGCCGCAAACCGTCGGGATCTTCTTCAGTTCCTTCGGCGGCAGGTCGTAGAGGTCCTTGTCCATCGCCTTGCCCGGATGCAGCTTGTTCTTGATGCCGTCGAGGCCGGCCATCAGCATGGCGGCGAAGGCGAGATAGGGGTTGGCGCTCGGATCCGGGAAGCGGACCTCGACGCGCTTTGCCTTCGGGTTGCTGCCGAACGGAATGCGGCAGGAGGCCGAGCGGTTGCGGGCCGAATAGGCAAGCAGAACCGGTGCCTCATAGCCCGGGACGAGACGCTTGTAGGAGTTCGTTGACGGGTTGGTGAACGCGTTCAGTGCCTTGGCGTGCTTGATGATGCCGCCGATGAAGTAGAGGCAAGTTTCGGACAGTCCGGCATATTCGTCGCCGGCGAAGGTCGGCTTGCCGTCCTTCCAGATGGAAAGATGAACGTGCATGCCCGAGCCGTTGTCGCCGAAAACAGGCTTCGGCATGAAGGTCGCGGTCTTGCCATAGGCGTTGGCAACCTGGTGCACCACATATTTGTAGATCTGCATCTTGTCGGCGTTGCGCACGAGCGCGTCGAACTTGACGCCGAGTTCGTGCTGGGCGGCGGCCACTTCGTGGTGATGCTTTTCGACAGTGACGCCCATTTCGGCAAGCACCGTCAGCATTTCGGAGCGCATGTCCTGGCAGCTGTCGACCGGCGGCACCGGGAAATAGCCGCCCTTGATGCGCGGACGGTGACCGAGGTTGCCGGTCTCATAATCCGTGTCGTCGTTGGAGGGCAATTCGGAACTGTCGAGCTTGAAGCCGGTATTGTACGGGTCGGCCTTGTACTTGACGTCGTCGAAGACGAAGAACTCGGCTTCGGGACCGACGAACACCGTGTCACCGATGCCGGATGCCTTGAGATAGGCCTCGGCCTTCTTTGCCGTGCCGCGCGGATCGCGGTTATAGGCTTCACCGGAAACCGGGTCGAGAATGTCGCAGACGATGACCATGGTGGACTGGGCGAAGAACGGGTCCATATGGGCCGTTTCCGTGTCGGGCATCAGCACCATGTCGGACTCGTTGATCGCCTTCCAGCCGGCAATCGAGGAGCCGTCGAACATCACGCCGTCGGCGAACATATCCTCATCGACCACGGCAACATCCATCGTCACATGCTGCAGCTTGCCCTTCGGGTCGGTAAAGCGCAGGTCGACGAACTTGATGTCGTTGTCCTTGATCTGCTTCAGAATTTCACTGGCAGTCGTCATGGTTTGCAATTCCCTGTGTGAGATGACGCAGTTGGAAAATCGGGGCCGGGCGGCCCCCAGGATCGGATGGGGGTATTTGGACGGTCAGTCAGTCAGATGGCGTCGAGGCCGGTCTCACCGGTGCGGATTCGGATCACTTCCTCCACATTGGACACGAAAATCTTGCCGTCGCCGATGCGGCCTGTCTGGGCGGCGTTGCGGATGGCCTCAATGACGGCTTCCGCATTCTCGTCCGCCAGCACGACTTCCACCTTTACCTTCGGCAGGAAATCGACGACGTATTCGGCCCCCCGGTAGAGCTCCGTGTGTCCCTTCTGCCGCCCGAAGCCTTTGGCTTCCGTGACGGTTATGCCTTGCAGGCCGACTTCTTGAAGGGCTTCCTTCACTTCGTCGAGCTTGAAGGGCTTAATGATCGCTTCGATCTTTTTCATGAGAAAATGTCTCTCCGCTTCTCCCTGTAAAGCTGGGTCTCACCCGCTCGCCTTCCAGTATGCATGTAGCGTGCCAATTTTATAGAGGCATGATGCGAGATGAGGGACTTTTCACCCGCTCAGGTCGAGTCGGCTGCCACCGGCTTGTCTCTCTCATTCGCACCTGCCTATTTTTTATGAAGATTCACTCCCCGCCACGGGTGATCGCAAGGCGTTCGCTGCCGTTTAATGCGATAAGCCTCATATTTGAGCACCAATTATAGGCAAATGCATGAAAAATGCTCAGGCTGCGTTGTCCTGCGGGCTCTTGTCTAGTGCGCGCGGCCGCGCTTAGATCGCGTCATGGATGACGCGCTCGAAGATATGCTGGTGACGCCGGTTGAAATGGCGGCGATCGACAAGGACGCAGCCGATTCCGGCATCGACAGTTTCTCGCTGATGCGCTCGGCAGGGCTAGCGGTGTGCGCTGCCGCGCTGCGGCTGTTCCCGGCCGCCCTGCGCTTCGTCGTACTCTGCGGCCCGGGCAACAATGGCGGCGATGGCTATGTCGCCGCAGAAGTCTTGGCGGAGAGCGGTGCGCAGGTCGCGTTATATATCCTCGGCGACGCCGATAAATTGCGGGGCGACGCAGCCAGGGCGCGCAAGGGCTGTCGGCTCGCAGGACTACCCCTCGAGGCTTACGAGCCGCAGGCGGGCGATATCGTCGTCGACGCGCTGTTCGGGGCGGGGCTCGCTCGCAACCTGCCGGATGCTGCGGAAGCGGTCATCAATCGTGTCAGTGCGAACAGGATACCGGTTCTGGCGGTCGATCTGCCTTCCGGAATTGATGGACGCAGCGGCGAAGTGCGCGGCGCAAGCTTCACCGCCACCCACACGGTCACTTTCATGGCGGCGAAGCCGGGACATGTGCTGATGCCGGGGCGTCAATTATGCGGTACGCTCGAGGTTTTCGATATCGGCATTCCCGCTCGGCTCGTCGCCGCAAGGGCGGGCGCCCTGCGGATCAATGGCCCGGCCGTCTGGAGACACTATGCCGGCGGTCTCGACGCCGGCACGCATAAATTCAAGCGCGGCCACCTTGCCGTCCTTTCCGGCGGGCCGATCTCTACCGGTGCGGCGCGGCTCTCCGCCGCAGCGGGCCTCGTCGCGGGGGCGGGGCTGGTGACGCTCGGCTCGCCGCCGGAGGCACTTGCCACCAACGCTTCGCACCTGACTGCCGTCATGCTCAAGGAAATAGGCAGCGCCGCCGATCTGGCCGAATGGCTGCGCGACAAGCGGCTCAACACCTTCGTGCTCGGCCCGGGTTTTGGCGTCGGCAAGAAGGCGAGGGACTTCGCCCTGATGCTCTGCGACCGCGGTCTGGTCCTCGATGCCGACGGCATGAGTTCCTTTCAGCAGGAAAGGGAAAAGCTGTTCGATAAGATCGCCGAATGCGGCGGCCAAGTGGTCATGACGCCGCACGAGGGTGAGTTCGCGCGCCTGTTCCCGGACGTCGCGGCCGATACCACGCTCTCCAAGATCGAAAAGGCGCAAGCCGCGGCAAGGCTCAGCCATGCGGTGATCGTCTACAAGGGGTCGGACACCGTCGTGGCGGCGCCGTCCGGCCTAGCGGTGGTGAACGGGAATGCGCCGCCCTGGCTTGCCACCGCCGGATCGGGCGATGTACTGGCCGGCATCATCGGCGCACATCTGGCGCAGGGCTTTCCGGCTTTCGAAGCGGCCGCCGCCGCGGTCTGGCGCCACGGCGTGGCGGGCATCCGTGCCGGCCGCGCCTTGACGGCCGAGACGCTGGTTGAAAACATTCCGCCGCGCCCCTGAAGGAGCGAGGGGGTCAGCCGCGGCTGCCCTTGGCGATCGGCTCCTGATAGGTGAAGCCCATGTCCCAGGGGAAGTAGATCCAGGTGTCCTGGCTGACCTCGGTGACGAAGGTGTCGACCAGCGGCCGGCCCTTCGGTTTGGCATACACCGCGGCAAAATGCGCCTTGGGCAGCATGGCGCGCACTTCGGCGGCGGTCTTGCCGGTATCGGTCAGGTCGTCGACGATGAGAACGCCTTCGCCGCCGCCCTTGGCGATTTCCGGCGAGATGCCCTTGAGCACCTTCATCTGCCCCTGCATGTCGTAATCATGATAGGAGGCGATGCAGACGGTTTCGATCATGCGGATGTTGAGTTCCCGGGAGATGATCGCCGCCGGCACGAGACCGCCGCGGGTGATGCAGACCATGGCCCGCCATTCCTGCCCGTTATCGGCCAGCCGCCAGGCGAGCGCGCGCGCGTCGCGGTGAAACTGATCCCAGGATACGGGAAAGGCTTTTTCGGGAAGAGACATATGAGGCGCTCCGATATCTGATCGAATAGGTTGGGAGTCGCTCCTGCGGCGCTTCCCGTTAGCGAATGCAATACCGGCAAGGAAGCCCGCAGCGCAAGGGCTTGTATGGGCAGGATTTGGCCGCGGTGCGGGGCGAGCCTAGGTGCCCTGGCGCGAGCGCGAGATCGCCTCGATCATCGCCGCCACATCGGCTTCGGCTGCTGCAATGGCCGACTCGTCACGGCCGCGGATGACGATATCGGTCGAGAAGCTCTTGCCGTCGAATTTCGGATAGGAACCGATGCTCGTTTCGGGATGGTGCTTCTGCACCTCGGTCAAAAGAGTCCCGATATCTCCTTCACCGAAGGGCGACCGGACCGTACGCGACAGAACCGGCGTACCGGTCGGAAGGCTGGGAAGCAGGCTATCGAGCATCGCCTGAAACACCTGCGGCACCCCGGCCATGACGTAGACATTGCCTATCTTGAAGCCGGGAGCGGTCGATACCGGATTGGCGATGTGGGCTGCGCCGAGCGGCATGCGCGCCATCCGCTTGCGCGCCTCCGTGAATTCCATGCCGCGCCGCTCATACAACGCGCCGAGCAGTTCCATCGCCTTCGGATCGTGGACGCATTCGACCCCGAACGCCTTCGAGATCGCGTCGGCGGTGATGTCGTCATGCGTGGGGCCGATGCCGCCAGAGGTAAAGACATGGTCGTAGCGTCCGCGCAGCGCATTGACGGCCTCGACGATCGCCTCCTCGTCGTCGGCGACGATACGAACTTCGCGCAGATCGATCCCGACCATCGTCAGCATGTCGGCCAGGTGGCCGATGTTCTTGTCCTTGGTCCGGCCGGAGAGAAGCTCGTCGCCAATGGCGAGCATGGCAGCGGTGACAATACTGGCACTGGTCATTTGCGCTCCGGAATGGTTCGGATCGTTCGACACGATCTTACTGCTAGCCCGTTCTGATGGCAGCATGCGCGTTGATAAAACTTGCCGGCGGCGGCGATCAAGCGGAATTGCCGGGCATCGAAGGCGTTTTTCTTCGGTTATCCCGCAACGAGGGTAAATTGGTCGGCAAGCAGGGCGCTCATGTGGCGAGCATGCTCGCCATGCGCGCGGACTGATCAAAGTAGAATTAGCCACGTCTGAGCGAGCGCTGCCGCATCAAGTGGCCGCGCTTGTCGTTGATATCGCTGTTTAATTCTAAAATGGTAGGAGGTGGGCGCACCCTCCTTCAAAAAAGGCACAACGCTAGCCAATTTGTGTTAACATCGCCCCGTCCGAGGTGGACTGCCACAGGCAAGGAGGAGCAGTGCGGCCGTGCGGCAACGGTCCAACCGTGGGCAGGAATGTCCCTGGACATCCATGGGAGTGAAGAATGGCGCGGATCACCTATTCGATCGTTCAACACGACGGAGGCTGGGCCTACAAGGCCGCCGAAGCGTATTCAGAGCCCTTTCCCAGTCGCGAGATGGCGCTGGCGGCCGCAAAGGCTGCCGCCGCGGAACAGCAAGTTGGCGGCGACGACGAGGAAATCAGCTTCCAGGATGAGCAGGGAAACTGGCATTTCGAACACGCTGATGGAGGAGATCGACCTGAAGCAACCGTCGAGGACGGCTGAGATAGGGGCTTTGCCTGCGGACCCCTAAAATCCTGCCCGCCCCTGGCGCGAGCGACAGCGCGACGGAGGATATCTATGCACTACAGCGTTCAGATCTTCACCTGGACCGCTCGGGAGGGCGTTCACCAGGTCGGATCGGTCATCGAAGTCGATGCACCCAACCCGAAGGCAGCCGCAGTATCGCTGCTCGGGTTACGGCTCGAGGACAATGGCGAGTCGTCGAAACTGGCAGTCCGGGTCTGGCGCGGCGAAGACGCCCAGAAGGCCGATTGCGACTGTTTCTTTTATCACTGAGCTGCGTCTGGCGCATCGGCCCGAAAATCGGACGCGATTGTCGGAAGAAACGATGCTTAGTTTCAAAGACTTGCAGCGTGCGTCCTGAAAGGTGCACGGCGCTGCAGGCGTTGTTTTCGTGCACGGAATTTCAGGCGCGAGCCACGCGCCGCGGTTTCACGCCACAGGACGCCTCTCAGCGCGGTTTTGCACAAGCATGCCAATCCAGCCCGTCCGCTGTCCGGGCAGGTCGCGGGCGCGCAGTTCCGCCTGCCGCGCCTCGATGGCGCTGGCGAAGTCGTCCTTCATCGCGTCGATGACGCGTCGTTTTTCGGCGAGATCCTCGCTGTCGATCGAAACCTGCTGCGTCATGCCGGCCTCTTTTGGGCGAGAGAGCGGTCGATAAACGAGCGGCCTGCCGCCAGCAGCAGGCGCTCGTCCCTGGTGCCGGCCTGATACTCTTCGATCAGCATCCGCCCATATCGCTGCGCCTGGGCACTCTTGCGCGGCCACCGATACTCGTTACACAGCCGGTCGAACACGCGCTGAAGCGCGTCAAGGTCTTCCGGCCACAAAGGTGTGCTGCTAGACGCTCGCAACGGACGCACGCCGATCCCCTCTGCCATCGATGCCAGGACAGTCTTTGGATCGAATATTGCCAGCAACACGCAAGGTTTGAACCCCTGGCGAATCAGGGGTTGATGCGAATTTTTTGCGCGACTCTCGGTGCAAGATGCGGCTTGAGCATGTTCGCGGAGACGCACATCAAAAAATGCGCTGGCGGCCCTTCCCATCGCTTGAATCGCAAAGTATTCCAAACGCGGTATGCGGACGTGGCGAAACTGGTAGACGCAAGGGACTTAAAATCCCTCGGCCTTAGGCTGTACGGGTTCGATCCCCGTCGTCCGCACCACCACCGAAATGCTGCTGCCTCTCAATCACTCCGCCGCAATCTTGAACGGCTGGTCGACGGTTGCGCTCTTGCCGCTGTTGATGTCGTTGAAGCGGAAGCGCAGGACGTAGTCGCCGGCAGGCGCGCCGCTGACGTCGACGGTCAGCGTCGCATAGATCTCCTGGTTGCGAAGATAGCCGGTGAAGGTGAAGTCGCCGAATGCCTTGCGGGTCGCAAGCACCTCGCCCTTGGGGCTGACGATGTCGAGATCGACGGTGAAGCGCGTTTCGAGCTTGCCCTTGGCGCTTGCGTCCTTCCAGGTGAGGCCGACCGGCTCGACATAGGAGAGCAGCGTCTCGCCGGGCTTGAAGACCGAATCCTGCTTCGGCTCGTACATGGCGTAGCCTGCCGGTTCGGCCGTGACGAAAAGCGCCTTGCCGATCGCGAAGGGAAGGGTCTGCGAGAACGCGCTGACGGCCTGGCGCAGCGTTTCTCGTGCTCCTGCCGCGTCGCCGTCGCTTGCCTGCTTCTCCGCTTTCACCGCGGCATCGGAAAGCGGCCCCGCTTCGGCTCCGGAAACGGCCAGGACAGGGGCGGCCAGAGCCAGCATCGCTAGCATGGAGAGATAGTTCGCCATCTCAGTTTCCCAGCATCCCGATTGCTGAAAACTGTCGGCATTTGGCATGCGCAAGTCAAGCCGAAGGAGACTGCCGTGACCGCAGCCGATCGGCGTAGAGTGATGGTTCGCGAGTCTTTGCCAGGCCAAGCGCGCAGCAAGTCAAATCGGTGGTTTCAGTCGCAGCAATGTGCGATAGCGACAGCGATCAAGATGGAACGGGTGATGGCACGAGATGAAGCAGGATGTTGAACAGGCGGCCGCGGCGATGCGCGAAATCTTTCCGGCGACGCCGCTGCAGCCCAACGATCACCTGAGCGCGCGCTACGGCGCCACCGTCTATCTGAAGCGCGAGGATCTTTCGCCGGTACGCTCCTACAAAATCCGCGGTGCCTTCAACTTCTTCCGCAAGGCACTTGCGGCCGGTGCTTCCGGCAAGACCTTCGTCTGCGCCTCGGCCGGAAACCATGCGCAGGGCTTCGCCTTCGTTTGCCGGCACTTCGGCGTTCCGGGTGTCGTCTTCATGCCGGTGACGACGCCGCAGCAGAAGATCGACAAGACCCGCATCTTCGGCGGCGAATACATCACCATCCGCCTCGTCGGCGATATCTTCGACCAGTGCTACCAGGCCGCCCGCGACCATGTCGAGGCGATTGCGGGCGTCATGGTGCCGCCCTTCGATCATGCAGATATCATCGAAGGGCAGGCGACGGTCGCGGCGGAGATCGTCGCGCAATTGCCGGAGGGGCTGCTTCCCGATCTCGTCGTGCTGCCCGTCGGCGGCGGCGGACTGGCGGCCGGCGTGACCGGCTATTTCCGTGATGCCTTGATGCCCGACCGGTTCATGTTCTGCGAGCCGGAGGGCGCGCCGAGCTTGCGGCGCAGCCTGGAGGCGGGCAGCGTCGTGACGCTCGATCAGGTGGATAATTTCGTCGACGGCGCGGCGGTGGGGCGCATCGGCGATCTCAATTTCTCGGCGCTCCGCGATTTCGCGCCCGAGCAGGTGATGCTTCTCGCCGAAAACGCCATCTGTCTGACGATCATCGAGATGCTGAATGTCGAAGGCGTGGTGCTCGAGCCGGCCGGCGCGCTGTCGATTACTGCGCTGGAAGTACTCGGTCGCGAGCGGCTGGTAGGCAAGACGGTGGTCGCGGTCGTTTCCGGCGGCAATTTCGACTTCGAGCGCCTGCCGGACGTCAAGGAGCGCGCCATGCGCCATGCGGGCTTGAAGAAATACTTCATTTTGCGCATGGCGCAGCGACCGGGCGCCTTGCGCGATTTCCTCAATCTGCTGGGCGAAGAGGATGACATCGCCCGGTTCGAATATCTGAAGAAGTCGGCGCGCAATTTCGGCTCCGTGCTGATCGGCATCGAGACCAAGCACGCGGAGAACTTCCCGCTGCTGAAGCAGCGTTTCGACGCGGCCGGGCTGCGATACCAGGACATCACCGAGAACGAGATTCTCGCCAATCTGGTCATCTGACGCGCTTTGCCGCCGGGCAGCGCAAGCGAACCAATTTTGGCTTTGACAGGGGCCGCAGCCACGGCTAACCATGAGCCATGGCATCGTTTTTCTCGAAATTGTTCGGCCTCTCCGGTGGCTCCGAAAAGCCGGTTCAGCCCGCTTCGGGCAAGACCGAGACCTATGCGGATTGCCTGATCCGCGCGACGCCGATGCGCGAGGGCGCGCAGTTCCGGCTTGCCGGCAGCATCGAAAAGACGATGCCCGAGGGCGGCACGAAAGTGCGTAATTTCATCCGCGCCGATCTCTTCACCTCCGAGCAGGACGCCATCGATTCGGCGCTCCGCAAGGGGCGGCAGATCGTCGACGAGCAGCGCGCGGCGCTCTTTGCCGACGAGGCACAGTCGCGCTCGGTGTAAGCAGGACAATCTTGTTCTGCAGCAATCGGTTGCAGTGTTTTCTTAACATGTAAGTCAAGTTCTTGGGGGCGCTCGCCCCTCTGGCCTACCGACGGGGGCCGGCACGCCAGAGGCCACTTGCTCCCGCTATAACCTGATGCGAAAGCGCGCAAAGCCGTCGGCGCCGTCGCCGGCGTCTTCGACGTCGACGGCCTTGACCTGAGCAATAAATTGTCTTGCCTTCGGGCCGCTGTCGAAGACGACGCTGGTGTCCTTGAGCGGTGCAAATTTCCAATTGGCGTCGGCCGACGGATTGATCGTCCCTTGCTCCACGATGTAGCGCACGATCACGTCGCGGTTGGTATCGGGGGCGACGAAGACGACTTTGTCGGCCGCGATTTCCGGGAAGTGCCCGCCGCCGCCGGCGCGGTAGTTGTTGGTCGCCACGACGAATCTTTGGTCCGGGTCGATCGGCTTGCCGTCAAACTGCAGGTCGCGGATGCGGCTTGCCGAGGCGTTTACGAGATTGCCGTCCTTGTCGTATTTGGCCGGTTGCGAAAGATCGATCTGGTAGGTGACGCCGTCGATCACGTCGAAATTATAGGACGGGAAGTCGCCGTTGATGAGGTTCGCGTCGGTCGAGCCCGGCGCGATCTGGTTGAAGATCCCGGAAGACATTTCGAGCCAGTTTCGGACCTGTTCGCCGGTGATGACGACAGCCTGGACCGTATTTGGATAGAGGTAGAGGTCGGCGACGTTCTTGATGGCGATGTCGCCGGCCGGAACGTCGGTATAATAGTCGGCACCGCCGCGTCCGCCGGCCTTGAAGGGGGCCGCTGCCGAGAGCACCGGCAGGTTCTTGTGCTCGGTATCCTTCAGCATGTCGCGGATGTACCAGGTCTGCGCCTGGCTGACGATCTGCACCGAAGGATCGTCGGCAACGAGGGCGAAGTAGGAATAGAGCGGCGCGGAGGTCTTGCCGACCGGGGTGCGGACATAGGCGAGCGTCGCCTCGTGGTCCTTCTGTGCCGCCGCCAGAACTTCCGGCTTGTCGCCGACCTCGGCGATGACCTTCTTCTCCTCCCGCCGGTAGATCGGCCGCGCTTCGCTCGTCGAACCGATCACCCGCCAGGCTCCGCCGTCGCGCTCGAGGAGGAGATCGATCAGGCCGAGATGGGAGCCCCAGAAGCCACCCATCACGCCGGGTTTGCCGGAGATGAGTCCGGTCTTGTTGTCGACGCCTGCGACGGCATCGAACTTCGGCCCCGGGAAATCGAGATGGCTATGGCCGGTGACGATGGCGTCGATGCCGTCGATCGCCGCCAGGGGCACGGAGGCGTTTTCGAGATTTTCGGCATACGCCTGCTGTCCGATGCCGGAGTGGGAGAGGGCGATGACAATATCGGCGCCTTCCTCCCGGATCTGCGGCACCCAGGCTTCCGCGGCCTTGACGATGTCGCGGGCATTCGCCTTGCCTTCGAGGTTCTTGGCGTCCCAGGTCATGATCTGCGGCGGCACGAATCCGATCAGGCCGATACGAATCGGGTGTTCCTCCCCGGCGCCGTCCTTCACCTTCCGATCGAGGATGACGTAGGGCTTGAGGAAAAGTTCGTCCTGGCGGGGGCCGGCGGCGAGCGCGCCCTTGGTCAGGTTGGCGCAGACGATCGGAAAATTCGCGCCGTTCAACACATTGAACATGAAGTCCAGGCCGTAGTTGAACTCGTGGTTGCCAAGCGTGCCGCAGTCATAGCCGAGGACGTTCATGGCGGCGATGATCGGGTGAATGTCGCCCGCCTTCATGCCGCGCTTGTAGGCGATGTAGTCGCCCATCGGGTTGCCCTGCAGGAAGTCGCCGTTGTCGACGAGGATGGCATTGGTTGCCTCGGCGCGGATCGCGTCGATGATCGAGGCGGTGCGCGCCAGGCCGAGCGTGTCGTTCGGCTTGTCGGCGTAATAGTCGTAGGGGAACACATGCACGTGCAGGTCGGTCGTTTCCATGATTCGGAGGTGGGCCTGGTTAGCGGCAGCTCTGACGGAGAAGGGATGCAGCACGGCGAGGGCGGAGGAGGCGGCCAGCGCGCCGAGCAGGGCGCGGCGGGAAATGGGATGCAGTGCGATCTTCGAAGTCATGGCGGTCTCCGTATTCAAGCTCCGTTCGGGCACGTCAAGAACGTGCAAGGCGCCGGCAATGTCGCGTCGGCAGCGCAACCTTTCCGCGCGACTATGACCGACTGGAGCGGAACGGCAAGCGGCAGAATCTCGCCTGTTTTTCGCCGCCTCGTAGGCCGGTAAAGCTTTGTTCAATTTCTAGCTTTAAGGAACGGGCGAGTGAAACGGAAGTCTCCTGCGCGCATGCCAAACGCCAATCTCATGCTCCTGCTTGCCGAGGCCTTGGTTTACGTCGCGTCGATGATCGGGCTTCTTCACCTGCGTGCCCGCCTGGGGCTCGGCGTCTTCGTGGCAGCCCTCGGCGTCATGCATTTCATCGAGACCTATCTTGCCGCCGTCTTTTACGTTCAGCTGCCGTTCGGGGTGATCTCTCCGGGCTCTGCCGTGTTCTTTTCCGGCAAGCTCATGATGATCCTTCTCCTTTACGTGAAGGAGGACGCCGCGACAGTCCGGCAGCCGATCTACGGCTTGCTTGCCGGCAATTTTTTGACTGTGGCGCTCAGCCTGCTGTTGCGGCGGCATGATACCGTCTCGGTCGTCGCCGGCCGTGTCGCCGACATCGCCTTCATCGACGAAATGGGCTGGCTGATGGTCTGGGGCACGACGCTACTATATTTCGATTCGCTGATCATCATCCTGATTTACGAGAAGCTTGGCCGGTGGTTTCGCCGCTTCGTCACGATGCGCTTCCTGATCTGCGGCGTCGTCGTGCTGACATTCGACCAGCTCGGCTTCTATGCGGCGCTCCGCTTCGTGAACGGTGCGCCCTGGGACGTGTTCTGGGGCGGGTGGATGGCGAAGATGCTGGCCGCCCCCTTCTATGCCGTCGCCATCGGATTCTATCTGAGATCTTCGCGTCATGCCTTCCTCGCGATTTCGGACCGGCCGCTCGGCGACGTGTTCAACGACCTCACCTTTCGCGAGCGCTACGAGGATCTCTTGTCGCGTTCCGGTCACGATACCCTGACCGGTGCCCTGGACCGTGGCCGTTTCGAAGCGGAAGGGAAGCAGATGATACGCGAGGCGGCAGCCGACGGCGCTCCGCTCAGCCTGATGCTCATCGATGTCGACCGCTTCAAGAGCGTCAACGATCAGTTCGGCCACATGGAAGGCGATCGCGTGCTGAAGAAACTGGCAGAAGCGGTCAACGCAAAGCTTCAGCCCGAGGATCGCCTGTTCCGCTATGGCGGCGAGGAATTCGTCGTGCTTTGCCCGGGGCTCCCCTATGCGGGTGTCCATTCGCGGGCCGAGGACATACGGCTGGCGGTCTCCTCGGGAGTAAAGACGCCGAATGGGGACCCGGTGACCACCAGCATCGGCGTGTCGTCGACGCTTGCCGATGGCGCCGGGATCAACGAATTGCTGGCGCAGGCCGATATTCGCCTCTATGCCGCCAAGAATACAGGCCGCAACCGGGTGGTCGGCCGTTAAGCCGCGCGAGTGTCAGATCCCGACATTCGGGCGGTCAATGATTTCGCGAAGCGAGAAGCTCGAATTGATCTTCACCACATGCGGAAGCGCCGACAGCCAGTCGCGGTGAATGCGCTCGTAGTCTTCGAGATCCCGTGCCGCGACACGCAGGATGTAGTCGTATTCCCCGGACATCAGATAGCAGACGAGAACATTCGGGCAGAGTTTGACCGCTGCTTCGAATTCGGCGAGCGTCTTGGCGAACTGGCCGGAGAGCGAAATATGCACGATCACCATGATCTTGTAGTCGAGCGCCTTATGCGCGATACGGGCGTGGTAGCCGGCGATCGTGCCGGTTTTCTCGAGGATATCGACGCGCCGCGAACAGGCGGAAGGCGACAGGCCCACCTTGGCGGCGAGATCGGCATTGGAGATTCTGCCCTCTTGCTGCAGGATCCTCAAAATCGAACGATCGATGGCGTCCAGTTCACTCATTCGAGTTTTCCTTCAATAAAAACGTTTCGTACGCAACAAAAGTCGAAAGCAATGCGCTGAGGGGCGCGCCTTTGCAAGGACATTCTCGCCAGCATCTGTTTTCCTTGTCTGATCGCCAATGCCGCGAAAGCGCACAGACAGGAGAGGAACGCGAAGATGCGTGTCGGTTGCCCGAAGGAAATCAAAAATCATGAATACAGGGTCGGCCTGACGCCGGGATCGGTGCGGGAATATGTCGCCCACGGCCACGAGGTGATCGTCGAGACCAAGGCCGGGGCAGGGATCGGGGCGGATGACGACGCCTATCGCGCCGCCGGCGCGCGGATCGTTCCGACGGCCAAGGACGTGTTCGAAAAGGCGGACATGGTGGTCAAGGTCAAGGAGCCGCAGCCGTCCGAATGGACGCAACTGCGCGAGGGCCAGATCCTCTATACCTATCTTCATCTGGCGCCGGATCCGGAGCAGACGAGGGGCCTCTTGAATTCGGGCGTCACCGCCGTTGCCTATGAGACGGTGACGGATGAGCGCGGCGGCCTTCCGCTGCTTGCTCCCATGTCCGAAGTGGCCGGGCGGCTCGCCATCCAGGCTGGCGCCACCTCGCTTCAAAGGGCCAATGGCGGCCGTGGCATCCTGCTCGGCGGCGTTCCCGGCGTGCTTCCCGCCAAGGTGGCGATCATCGGCGGCGGCGTCGTCGGCCTGCACGCCGCGAAAATGGCGGTCGGCCTCGGCGCCGACGTTTCGATCCTTGACCGCTCGATTCCGCGCCTGCGCCAGCTCGACGACATCTTCAACGGCCGCGTCCATACGCGCTATTCGACGATCGACGCCCTGGAGGAAGAAGTGTTTTCCGCCGACCTGGTAATCGGCGCCGTGCTGATCCCCGGCGCTGCCGCACCCAGGCTCGTCACGCGCGAAATGCTGTCAGGCATGAAGAAGGGCGCGGTGATCGTCGACGTCGCAATCGACCAGGGCGGCTGCTTCGAGACCTCGCATGCGACGACCCATTCCGAGCCGACCTATGAGGTGGACGGCATCGTGCATTACTGCGTCGCGAACATGCCGGGCGCCGTGCCGATCACGTCGGCTCACGCGCTCAACAACGCGACGCTCTATTACGGCCTTCAGCTTGCCGATCGCGGGCTCAAGGCGATTGCCGAGGACCGGCATTTGCGGGCGGGCCTCAACGTCCATCGGGGCCGGGTGACCAATGCGCCCGTCGCCGAGGCACTCGGCTATGATTCCTACGCGCCGGAAAGCGTCCTCAACGTCGCCTGAGCGGTGAAGCTCAAACCGGTCCGGCGCTGTACTGCCGGACCGGTCCTCAGACCGCCTCTATGCGGCACTGATAGCAATTGTACTTGGCGGAGCGCACATGCACATAGGCGATGTCCGTCCGTGCCAGCAGTTCTTCTGCACGCCGCTCGAGCATCTCCACGGGTACCACGCCGCCACTCCCATAGACGATGCGCTCGTCGCTACCGTATCCGCGAAGCAGGTAGTCCTTGCTGGAGGTCAGGATCGGCGGCCGCAACGCTCCGTCCGGCGCAGGACACGCATCGGCATGCATGAAGATCGGTCCCGTTTCAGCGTAAGGCTGGGCTGACGAAAACGGCCGATAGGCAAGGATCAGGTAAGGCTCACCCTCTTCGACGTTTCGCAGGCAATGCCGGCACGGAACGCCGTCGCCGTCCGAGATGTGCCGTTCGGGCAGGTTGCCATAGGCATCCCGGCCGCCCTGCCATAGCCGTTGCGCATCTTTGTCGGGCATCGCGACATATCGCAGTGTCATCGATCTCTCCTGTTCTTGTCGACGAGGAGATTGGTCCATTGCGCCCGGTTGCGACACCCGAAACTTGCCGGAGAGGTCCGGTCAGAGCTTCTTCGCGAAGCTGAGCAGCTCGTCGTCGCTTAAGGGCCGAACGATCGCATCCCGCGTCGCGACCGGGGAAAAGCCGAACTGCTGGTAGAGCTGCAATGCCCGAGGGTGGTCTAAGCTGTTTGTCGTTACCTTGACTTTGCGCGGGTCCATCGCCCAGGCGGCGAACAGGGTCTGCAGCAGGAACCATTTCCCGAGGCCGAGGCCAAGCGCGTGTTCCATGAGCCCGAAATGGGTAAGCTCCATGATGTCGCCATCGCGCTGCTGCAGTTCGAAGAAGCCGGCGGGCGCACCGTTGACATAGAGGACCGTCAGGTTCGTCCTCTTGTCGTGGAGTACCGCCGCCAGGTCTTCATCGCTCATCCGCAGCCGCTCCGCCCAGTGCCAGCGCTTGCCGACACGCAGATAGAGGAAGCGGTAATAGGGAAGCGGAATGTCGGACACCCGCAGGATCGCGGTGTGGATGTTGACGGGCACCGGCAGGCTTTGCTTCGGCGGCGCCGTCATCTCGAGCTCAGTCACGTGGGCCGTGATCGCAGCAGGCTTCGATCCTTGCATGGTTTTCACTCTCTACCGATGGCAACCGGGGTGTCGGGGCGGCTACCCCATTCCGACCAGGAGCCATCATAGAGCGTATTGTCTGTATGTCCCAATGATTGAAGCGCAAGCGTGATGATTGCCGCCGTCACACCCGATCCGCAGGTCGTGACGACCGGCTTCGTCAGGTCGATGCCGGCCTCCGCGAAGCTCTGGCGCAATTCGTCAAGATCCTTGAGTTTGCCCGCTTCTGAGAAGGTCCCGGAGGGAAGGCTTCGAGCGCCGGGCATGTGGCCCGACCGCATGCCGGCGCGAGGCTCCGCTTCCTCTCCGCTAAAGCGCCCGGCGCTACGGGCATCGGCGACCTGGGCGAGACGGTTTTCGACGATGTCCTTCATGCGCTCGAAGGAGGTGATGGCCTTGGCGTCGAAGCTTGCATGGAATGAACGCGGTGCGGGGCTCGAAATCTCGGCGGTCGTGGGGCGTCCCTCGGCCTTCCAGCCGTCCATGCCGCCATCAAGGACAAAGACGTTCTTCGCGCCCATAATGCGGAACATCCACCAGACCCGCGGCGCCGTGAAGATGCCCGGTCCGTCATAAATGACGATCGTGTCGGTCTCGCCGATGCCCATGGCTCCGACGGCTTCGGCAAAGGCTTCCGGCGAGGGCAGCGTATGCGGCAGGCCGCTCGCCTGGTCGGCGATCGCATCCTGGTCGAAGAAGACAGCCCCCGGGATATGTGCTGCCTGGTATTCAGCCTTGGGGTCGCGCTTCTGGGCCGGCAGGTACCAGGCGGCATCGACGATCTTGACGCTGGGATCGTCAAGCCGCTGCTCCAGCCAGTCCGGGGAAACGATGAAGGCGCTTCTTTTGTTGTTCTCGTTGCTCATTGTCGTTTCCTCCGTGGACTTTAAGAGGCGGCACGGTCTTCGGGCGTTCCGAAGCGGATCCGGAACCGCCGGTTTTCCTTACCCTTCTTCTCGATCTTGGCGATGTAAATGGCGCCGACTTCCTGCGTCTCCGAAACATGCGTGCCGCCGCAGGGCTGGCTGTCGACGCAGGACTCTTCGCCGATGCAGACGAGGCTGACGCGTCCCATGCCGACGGGCGGCCGGACATTCTTGGATTTGACGAGGTCCGGATTGGCGGCGAGTTCGTCGTCGGTGATCCATTGCACATAGACCGAATGGTTCGCATCGACGAGCTTCATCAGCGCCGCCGTCACTTCGTCCTTGTCGATCGATTCGCTCATGTCGAAATCGACACGGCTCTCCTCCTCGCCGACGGCGGCGCCGGTGACAGGGAAGGGACAGACGACCGAAAGCAAGTGGCATGCCGTGTGCATGCGCATCAGCCGGTAGCGGCGCGGCCAGTCGATATGGAGTACGAGCTTTTCGCCGACTGTCGGCCGGGGGTGTCCCTCGGCGGGAACATGCACGATGACATCCTTGGTTGCGCCATGCCGGGTCTCGACGATCGGGATCCGGCTGCCGTCCTCGCGCTCGAAGAAGCCCGTGTCGCCAGGCTGGCCGCCGGACGTGGCATAGAAACAGGTCTGGTCGAGTTCGATCCCGCCGTCTTCCAGGACCGCCGTGACGCTTGCTTCGCAGGTCGAGAGGTAGAAATCCTCGCGGAAGAGGGCGGTCACGGTCCTGGTCATCGAGAGACTATCCGACGGGTTCGTATGGAACGGTAATGTTCGAACTTCTATTCAGCCAAGCCGGGACCGGCAGGCCCTTTGAGGCAAGGAAGTCCGGATTGAAGAGCTTCGACTGATAGCGGTTACCATAGTCGCAGAGGATCGTCACGATCGTATGTCCGGGGCCGAGCTCGCGGGCCAGTCGAACCGCACCGGCAATATTGATGCCGCTGGAGCCGCCGACGCAGAGGCCTTCCCTCTCGATGAGGTCGAAGACGTAGGGCACCGCTTCGGAATCGGGAATCTGATAGGCGAAATCCGGCGTAAAGCCGTCGAGATTGGCGGTGACACGGCCCTGGCCGATGCCCTCGGTGATCGAGCTCCCGCTCGCCTTCAGCTCGCCATGGGCATAGTAGTTGAAAAGTGCCGCGCCTTCCGGGTCGGCAATGCCGATCTTGACGGCGGGGCTCTTGGCGCGCAAGCCCTGTGCGACGCCGGCGAGCGTCCCGCCGGAGCCGACGGCGCAGATGAAGCCGTCGACCTTGCCGTCGGTGTCGCGCCAGATCTCCGGTGCGGTCGTCTGGACATGCGCCTCCCGGTTCGCGACGTTGTCGAACTGGTTCGCCCAGATGGCACCGTTCGGTTCGGTCTTGGCGAGTTCGGCCGCCAGCCGCCCGGAGACCTTCACGTAGTTGTTGGGGTTCTTGTAGGGTACCGCCGGAACCTCGACCAGTTCGGCGCCGAGAAGCCGCAACGCGTCCTTCTTCTCCTGGCTCTGGGTTTCCGGGATGACGATGACGGTGCGATATCCGAGCGCGCTGCCGACGACCGCCAGTCCTATGCCGGTATTGCCTGCCGTGCCCTCGACGATCACGCCGCCGGGGCGCAACTGGCCCGCCTTCTCGGCCTCGCGGATGATCCACAGCGCTGCCCGGTCCTTCACCGATTGACCGGGATTGAGGAACTCCGCCTTGCCGAGGATGGAGCAGCCGGTAGCTTCGGAAACGGCATTGAGCCGGATCAACGGCGTATTGCCGATGGCTTCGAGCACGGACGGATGGACACTCATCTTGGAAAACCTCACGCTGGACGGAACAATGGCCGGGCCTCAGCCAAGCATTAACCTCGACGAACGGCAAGCAGCAAACATTTGGAGCAGAATCGCCGAAATATTGGCGTGTTTTCGGCTCAGGCTGTTCAACAGGCAAGAAAAAGCGTTTCGCCGCTTTCCTGTCGCGGGCAAAAATCGTCTCCGCAGTCAATTTGACGGGCGGGAAGCGGAGAACGGGGACAGGATCTGCCGTCGGAGAGGCAACAGGGTTCGGACCTTCCGAGCCTTCCGGGAAGGAAAGCTTCCCGAACGACGTGCGAGGACGAAATGATGACTGCATTTACCGCCCGCCCCGAGCATGGATGGGCATGGGTAACCGGGGCAAGTTCCGGAATAGGGCGCGCCGTTGCGCTTCGACTGGTGGGGGAAGGCTATTCGGTCGTCGTCACGGCGCGCAGTCACGAGAAGCTCGTCGCTCTTCAGCATGAGGTCGACGGACCGGGCAAGATCGTCGTTCTCGACGGCGACGTCACCGACCCGCGCGACATGGAGCGGTTGCTGACGGCGATCGAATATGAGCATGGCCGGGTGGCATTGGCGATCCTCAATGCCGGCGTAGCCATACCCGTGCGCGGAGACGACCTCCATCTCGAGGCATTCGACAAGAGCTTCGCGGTCAATCTGCACGGCGTCGTCAACTGTCTCGTGCCCCTGGTCGAGCACATGAAGGCGAACGGCCATGGCCAGATCGCCATCATGTCGTCGGTGGCCGGCTATGGCGGACTGCCGATGAGCGCCGCCTATGGCGCCACCAAGGCGGCCCTCATCAACATGACCGAGAGCCTGAAATTCGACCTCGACCGGATCGGCATCAGGCTGCAACTGATCTGTCCAGGCTTCATCGCGACGCGTGGCTCGGTGAAGAACAACCTGTCGCGCCCGGCCCTTGTCAGCGCCGACGAGGCGGCGGAATGGATTTGCACGGGTCTGAAGTCGAGACATTTCGAGATCACCTTCCCGAAACGCTTCACCTATGCCGTCAAGTTGCTGCGGCTCCTGCCCTACGGCGCCTATTTCGCGCTTGTCGACTGGCTCGTGTCCGGGCCCGGCCCGCATGGTACAGCTCCGAAGCACAAGCAGTCGGCATCCGACAAGCGGCCGCGTCAGGCGGTGTGAAGCACGAGCACTGCGCCGAAGACGAGGATCAGGCCAACCCAGCCGATCGGCTTGAGCTTCTCTCCGAAGAAGAGGCGGCCGGAGATCGCCGTGCCGAAAATTCCGGTGCCGCCCAGCACGGCATAGGCGATCGCAAGCTCCATGCCTTTCACCGCCTCGGCGAGCAAGGCGAACGCGGCGAGCACCAGCAGGATCGAAAGCACGCCCCATCCGCGTTTGACGAAGCCATCCGACTTCGACGAAGCGAGATTTGCCGCGACATCGAGCAGGCCGGCCATGAACGCGAAGGCGAAGGAGAGACCGGAGGCCGTCACGGCGCGGCTTCCTCGCCGATGTCGTCGTCGTGAGCCTTGCCCGCATTGACAAGCAGGATGCCGAGCACTGCCATGGAAAGCCCGACCACTTCGCGGCCGCTCAGTACATGGCCGAAGATGAAGACAGAGACGAGGGTGATGAGCGCCACGCCCGAGCCTTCCCAGATGGCATAGGCCACGCCGACCGGTACTGTCTTCACGGCCCTTGCGAGAAACACGTAGGAGAGGGCGATCGAGGCATACATGACCGCGTGGCCGATATAGGCGCACGAGGCCGAGGAGGCCTTCATGACGGTGAGACCGACCACTTCGGTCGCAATCGCGAGCGCCAGGAAAAGCCACGCCAAGCGCATGAAGCACCTTCATGTAAGGTCGAGTAAGGACGACAAATGAAAAGAGCCATTCGGGCGCACGCCGCGAATGGCTCTTTCGAAACTGGCTCCCCGGGCCGGATTCGAACCGGCGACCTATCGATTAACAGTCGAGTGCTCTACCGCTGAGCTACCAGGGATCATCTGCGCCGCAGAAGTGAGGCTGCTAATACAAATGCTTTTCCGATTTGCCAAGCGATTTTTCAAAAAAAATCTTGGGCCGCGGTTGTCACCCTGTGGAGAAGGCACCAACTGTTGGGGAGTTGGATTAAAGAGGCATAATGGCGAACGGCGGCAAGAAGAGATATTTCGGCATCGATCCGCAAACACGTCAAATCGTGCTCGGCAACTGGCGAATTCGGCTGCCCGACTCGCCGGCCCTGCGCATCTTGATCGGGTCGCTGCTCGTCGTCTGTGGCCTGCTCGGTTTTCTGCCGGTTCTCGGTTTCTGGATGGTCCCGCTCGGCCTGCTCGTATTGTCGCATGACATCCCTGCAGTGCGCCGCGCCCGCCGGAAGCTCGCCGTCTGGTGGGCGCGTCGGCGCGGCACTGAGAACTCCGGGAAGTAGGCCGGGCACAGGCCTGCAGTTCCTCCCACGGGGAGGACGGCCGGAAGGTTGCTTTCACCCGTCGCTCCCTGTCACAGTGGCAAGACTGCAACTACCGCATACTATGTACGGTAGAGATAGCGCCGCCAAGCACGCCGCTCTTGAACTTTTCCCCCAGACACAGTTTTTTTACAAAACTGTCACAATCCGGGGTTCAGAAAATGTTCGACGACAGGATCGAACTTTCCGACTGGCGTGAATGCGCTGCCGGCCATCAGCGCAGCATTTTCGAGAATCGTCTCCATCCGAGTGTTCTCATCAAGGTTCTGAAGCTGGGATCCAGAGAAGCAAGCGGCACACGCCAGTCAAAGAGGGCGTTTGCATTCCTCAACCAATTCAAACGTTTCGGGGCCTATCGAACGTTTCGGCGTGAAGTCGACGAATTCCTTGAGCAGGCGAGAAAGTTCTCCCTCGCGGACGCCATCGAACTGCCGATACCGAAGATATTCGGCTTCGCCCAGACCGAGTACGGCCTGGGGCTCGTGGTGGAAAAAATAACCAGACGCGATGGGAAGCTCGCGCCCACCCTCGCTCAGTTGGCGTTTTCGGGGCAGCTCACCGCCAGGCATCTCACGATGATCGACGAAATCTTCGAACGGTTTCGCCGCCTGCACATCGTCATGATGGATGTAAATCCCGGCAATTTCGTCGTTACCGATCGCCGCGGTTACGATGAACTCATCTGCGTCGATGGGACGGGAGAGAAGAGTTTCTTACGCATTTTCGCTCTCTGTCGCCGTGCGAACGACATCAAGCTCAGACGGATGCGTTCGAAGCTGCTGACGAAGCTGGCGAGAATATTGGAGCATCCAGCCGCGATAGACGGAGAACAATCTGTCCACGCCGCACTGATGCGGCATTCAAAGCCGACCGGCCGCTATCTGCGCTTGTCAACTGCCTCGCCGCATCCGGCGCTCTTGGCGGCGGTCTTGTCGAGCGTACCGGTCTAATCGCCTCAACAGCTAAAGCTCCGGGGCAGGTTCGCGCCAAGCTTATATGGCTCGGCAGGCGAAAAATGCCTCGATACAACTTTGGGTCGCCGATCGACGGGCTATAAACATCGACCTGAGCTGTGGGAAAACCCTGGAGCAGATTGCTACCAGCCAAGGGCGTGGCACCGGATCGAGCACCTGATCTCGTGACGTAGAATCGGCAATTAGATGTGTAATGGAGGCCTCGCCCGGAATTGAACCGGGGTACAAGGATTTGCAGTCCTCTGCGTCACCACTCCGCCACGAGGCCTCTCGTGCTCGGAAAATCGAGCGATGGCGGGCGTTTAGCCCTTCCGATCCGATTTTGCAATAGCCGATTTCTGAAAAACGTCCTTGGCCATTTCTGAAATTGCGTTTTCCGACTGTTCTTCCACAGCCTTGCCGGAAGTCGCGCCCATGCGCTTTTTCGTGGCTTCCAGAACGCGCTTTTCCGTCTCCTTGGCATAGCCTCGATAGGCCTTCGCCGTCTTGTGCTTCGACAGCACCCGGCCTTGGCCTTCGGTCAGGCCCATCTCTTCCAACTCGGTCATGCCGCCATGTCGGCACTTGTCCAGGCTGAAGCCTTCGATCCCGAGTTTATCTCCCATCTCCCTGACCTCGTGCGCCAGGTACGTGCCGTCGCCGAAGAGCTGCCCGTTCTTCTTGCAGACGATCGACGTGCCGTAGCGTGGCGTCTGCGAGAGGACCTCTTCCGCGTCTTGGTAGAGCAGCACCCTCGTGCCGTCCTCTTCCGTGAATTCGAGCGGGTGCGAGGCGGATACACCGTTCTTCCTGTGCTTGATCTGGATCTTGTCCGGATCCGAGGGGCCACGATAGCCGCTCCAGGCGGCATAGCCGGCGCCGATCGACGAGGGGCGCATCAGCCACTCGAAGGCGAGCACCGCGGCGGCCGCCAACTCTCCCCGTCCTTCCTTGATTGCTCCTCTGGCAAACTGGTAGACCGTCTCACGGTCGACATGGCCCTTCACGGCCCTTTCCCGCTTCTTCACCGTGACGCCTTCCCAGGGGTTAGGCGTGTCCGGTCTGAACAGGGTCGGATGGTGCGGCTGCATGCGCTTCCACATAGCCTTGCAGTAGGTGACTACCTTCTCCGAAGTCCGGGCCGCTCCGTCGCGATGGAAGGCATGATAAACCTTCTCCGCAGTGCTCACGCCCATGTTGGAGACTTTCATATCGCCGACGCGCACCTTCTGCTTCGTGGATTCGCGCTGGATCTCTGTCTCGCAAACGCGATCGAAGACGCGCCGATAATCCGGCCGGCTGAATTCTGCGACGCGCTCGAGAAAACTGTCGTGCTTGAGATAGGCGTTCACGAGCCACTCGATCGTGCCGTACCTGGTCAGGTCTGGCTCTTCGAAAGGGCTTCGCTCTTTGCGCCAGCCGTCGAGGCGGTCATTCCAGACCGCCGCCGCCTCGTTCAGTTCCTTCTGCGAGAGATCATGCCCGAGCGTGGCGGAGGTGTACGGTGCGCCGGCCTTGCGGAAAGCAGTCGGGCATGTCCAGAAATAGGAAATGGAGCCGTTCTGCTTCCTCTTGAACGAGGTATAGCGGGGCATCGACACCGGCACCATCAGAACACCTCCAGGTCTCCGACGGCGGCCTCTGCTGCTTCTGGGTTGATCACCTTGTCCAGATCGGTCTTCCGCCATGCCCGGAACTTGCCCTTGCCCGTGCCAACGTCGATAAAGGGCAGGGGCCAAATGGTCCCGACCCGGCTCATGAAGGCGTCAACTGTCTTCTCGCCAGCATAAGCGGCGGCGAGCTCGTCGCGTAAGACGGCCGGCCAGCATCCTGGGGGAATGACAGCGTGCTTGGTCATCTTATCCCCAATTTCCAATAGTGCCATCTGGCGGGGCAATGGCATCGTCGATCAAGTCGAGAACTTCGTCTTCAAACTCGGCATGGTCCTTGGCGATCGTCAGAGCGTTGATCAGTTTCCCGACCAACGCCATCGTTTCCATGCGGGTCATGGTCGGGCCGACGAGTTCTTCTACGCGCGCGCGGATGTCCGCCGGCAGCTCGTAAAATTGGAGGGTAGCCTTGGTGTAGGTCATGGCTTGGCATCCTTCTCAGGAGCGGGCAGAAGGCCTTGCGACGTGGTGCGCTCGTAAATGGTCTCGCCGGTCGGAAGCAGGATTTGTCCGAGGAAGGCGGCGTCGAATGATAGGATGCCGGTCTCGATCGCTGTCAACTGCCCCTTGATCCAATCGCGAAGGATCGACCAGACGGCGATCTGACCTTTCTCCAGCGCCCGCCGCTCGTGCTCGACACGCGTCATCCGCATCCGGTTTGAATACGGGTTCTCCTTCAGCCAGGCGGAGGCATACCCCTTCGCGCTGGCTTCGACCTGCACCATCCGTCCGCGGTACTCGAACTGGATGATGACCTTGCCCTCGGCGAAGTCTTCCATCGGGGCAAATTTCGAGCAGCCGAACGCCTGAATGGTCTTGCGGATATCGTCCATCGCCGATCGGCCGGACGTGCTGTTAGAGTAGGGAAGGCTCATCGGCTGACGACCTCCCCCGTGCGGCGGTCAACGACCGTTCCGTCCATGCAGCGCTTGAAGCGCGGGTTCGATAGGCTCGATTTCGGCTTCTTGATACCCAAGTGCTTCTTCCGCACTTTGGCGATTTTGGATTTCACCTTCATCTCGACGGCCGTCTTACGGCGATGCGGCTCGCGCAAAGCCGGGAAGAGGTTGCTCTCCCGGTGCTCGCCGCCGAGGATCAGAGCAATCTTGTGCTCGAGCTCCCACTCGTCGCGCACCGGATCGATCTTCCGGCCTGTCAAATAGCAGATGCCTCCCTCGCGTTCGAAGACGCGCAGCCGGACGCGCGGCGGGACCTTCTGATCGTCGTGCTTGCCGATCCATTCTTCCACCGAGCGGGCCATCACGCACGCCCCCAGCAATGAATGCTCGAACTTGCGATCGACGCAGGAACCTTGTTGGTCAATCGCCGTTGAGCATTCAACAGGCGCGAAGGAGCGCTACGATGGACTTCAAAATGATGATGCACATCCATGCACGGATCGGCCCTTGCGGAACGGAAAATCCTCCGTATCTCCGTAACCGGTCGGCGATTAAGCAGACCGACAAGTCGAAAACATCTTCCGGTGAGGGCGCGAACGTCGGTAGCAACCGAAAAGGTGAAAAGGCGCCCGATCAGACTTGAGAGAGCTGAATTCGTCATGCTCTCCCCGTCAATTTGCGCGTCGCTGCAAGGCGTCGAGCTGCTTGTTGGTGGTTTCGGGTAAGAAGGCGGCCGGGCTCGTCTTTGCTGGCCAGATTGTTACGGTCTCGCCGTGTTCAAGCGCTTCGCGAACCATCCAGACTATGTCCTCGTCGGTCTCGAACGGCGCATGGGTTCGGCAAAGGTGGCCGTCAGCATCGCGGGTTTCCGCCTGCCATCCAGCCTTGCGCACATCTTCGGATATCTGAAGGTTGACAGGGAACGGGTTCTTCATGCTGCGGCTCCCGCATTTCGTTGAGTTGCGCCGCGCTCGACGCCGATCAGATCGTCGAGGAAGTCGAGGACGGCCGTTTTGCTTTCCTGAAATTCCTGCTTGCCCATGGCCTTCATGGACTGGCTTTTCGCCACGTACCGGGTGACCGTCGCCTCTTTGACGTCGACGACCGAGAAGGCGTCGATCGGCCGGATGAACGCCGCCATCCGCGCCGCCTCGGCTTTCGAACTGCAGGCGATCGTGTGAGCGTCGCAGTAGCCGGTCCTGATCAGCGCATAGGCGCGCAAGTGCTCAGCGGATTCGGCGAAGGGCAGACCGGAATAGTGCTCTGGCAGATTGCGCCAGGCATCATTCACGGCAGCGAAATAATGCCGGTGGCTGTTCATGCTCCGGTCGTTGTGCTCGGCGAGCGTATAGAACTCGCCGACCACGAAACGCTTGTCGCATTCGCGGGCCCAGTGCCGATTTGCCGGCTCGAAGGCCTCACCGTTCCACTGCAGAAGCACGGGGCCGCCCATAGTCAGCCTGCCATCATGGGATGGTTGCGGAGCTCGTCATTGGCTGGCCTGCTCGGCTTACGCGCGATTGCCGCCTCGATTTCCTTCTTGAGTGCGAGCGCGTCGCCCGGCTGCAAAGCCCAGAAGCGTTTCAGCGGTTCGCGGTTCGCGTCCTGCCACTTCGCCACGGTCTCAGGCGTCGATTCCTTGATGAAGCGCATCACCTCGTCGGCGAACTTCCCGACCGGATCTTTTTCGAGCGCCCAGTTGTCGCCCCAGGTAACCGTGATCGAGTTGTCGGCGCCGATCGCGCGCATGCGGTGGTTCTCACGCTCCTTTTCGACGACTTCGGAGGCGGTGAGGTCGATAACCTTGGCGCGATCCAGTTCGGCTTCGTCATAGAGGCCGGTGAACTGCTCCGGCCAGCCGGCGCGCAGCGCTTGCATCTCGGCGCACTTGGCGATCATCAGGCGTGGCATACGTGCCCAGTTGCCACTGTCGTCGAGTGTCTGATTGCCGGTCTTGTAGTTCTTGCCGGTCTGCTCGTTCTTCGCCCACTCCTCCTTGATCGGAGCGAACTCGTCCCAGAAGGACTGCCCGGCGACTTCGTACCATTCGCCAGACTTCGGATCCTGCTTCCACAGGAAGACAGTCGCGGAAACGATGCCGTGCGGGTTCAGCGGCCCTTTCAGCCCCGGATCGAACTCATAGGACGGGGGCTTGCTCGCCGGCCGGTAATCGCCGCAGCGCTGCGCGATAACGCGCTGGCCGTCGCGGCTGATGATGATGGTCATGTTGCGCTTCTCGGCATTGTTCTTCGAGAAGACCATCGGGATGATCTGTTTCAGGAACGGGTCGAGGCGCTTGGCCTTCGCGACTTCCATGTAGAGGTTGAATTCTTCGTCATTGCAGTCCTTCGCAATGGTCTGCTTGACCAAAGCGATCTGCTTGGACGTCAGGTCGAACGTGGTGATAGCATTCATGGTCACTTCCTCCGGACCGTGAGAGAGAACGAGCCGTTGTCGAGCGTGGCGCCGGGAATGGTGGCGTTCGCTTCGCGCAGATCGGCGGTGAGGGCTTTCTTGTCGAGCTTCGGGGCGGGGCGCGGCTGCTCGACCCAGTACTTGGCCGGGATGTCGGCTTCATCAACGACGATCAGGGCCGGCGCGCGCTTCGTCAGCGACAGCGTTGCCGTCGGCAACTTCATTGAGGTCTGATCAGTGGCGAGCATTGCCTGCTCGATGAGGGCCCGGACGCGATCAGCGCGGCGCTCTATCATCTTGCGCCGGGTCTCGAATTCCTCTTCCTTCGCCTTCAGGCCGGTAACGAGGACGTCGCACTCGTCGAGCTCCGCGATGGCGGCTTCGATAGCCTCGACGAGGTTGGTTTCGCCCTCGATCGCGTCGGCGACCAGCTCGGCGTCGTCGTCGACGCCTTGATTGCGCAGGCTTGACAGAAGCGTCTTCGCCGCTTCTGTCTGCCGGACAACGTTGAATGCGATATCGGAAGTGGTCATCAGACGTTCCTTTCGTGGGCGACGAGTTCCTGAACCCGGTTGGCATTCCAGAGGCCGGCCGCGAGCACGCCGCAGAAGGCCGCGAGGAAGATCAGGAACATGGCGGCGGTGTAATAGGCCCGGTTGGATTGCTTCAGCGCGTCCAGGTCGATGTTGCGGGCCGGCGGGAGTGCGCAGGTTCCGCACTCGCAGTAGCGATTGGGCGGGTCGCATGCGTAGGCGATGGAAGAGGTCTTTCCGACCATCACGCGAGCCTCCGGTTCACGATGGCCGTGACAGCGTCCTGCTGCTCGTCGTTGAGCTTCATGAACGTGCCGTGCGGGTCCTGTTGGAAATCGCGCCAGCGCTTCTCAGAGAGCGGGCCGGCCACCTCGATCTCGTGCCGATCGATGCAGCAGAGCTCGGCAATGATGGTGCGCATGTTCGAGGAGGTGAGCGTCACGCTGCAGCCCTTTCCTTGAAAGAGGCCAGCGCGTCGAAGTCGGGGTATTCGGCGTAGCGCTGGAACTGCTCGACGGTCGTGCCGGGCAGGTAGGCGCACTCTTCGATAGCGTCCTGCTCGCAGCGGAACTCCGCCGCGTCATCGCGCTCGTAGGAGAAGAAACCCTCATCGGTCAGGACGCGGCCGACCTCGTCTTCAATGCGGTAGCGGGTAACCATCGTGCCCATGTCCAAACCCCTTCGGCAGGAAGTTGCCGTGTCGATAGGAGGACTATAGGAAAAAGCCTATTTGTATGTCAATAGGAAAAATAGGAATTAGCCTATACGCGATAGGTTTTTCTCTGGAAGAGGCCTGGCGTGAACGTTTCCGAGGCGGACTATCCAAATAACGAAATGTTATCCAAGTACGGAAAAAGTGACCGTTCGATTCAGGCACAAAAGCTGTGCCGCGATGAGCCGAAATCGCCGGAAACTTGAGTATTCCCTAAACTACGATCCAGAGAACCCCAGAAAAGTGCCGGCGAATAAGCAGTGGATTGTTAGAAAACTGTCTTAAAGGTTGAGGCGCTCGGCGCTCGGTCGCGGAAAGTATGACAGTTCTGTGACAACCCACAAATGTTCACTTAAAGAAATACTTCTGTCGGAACATGCAACTGCTGCGTTAACGTGCAGGGCGTACCCAAAATCGGTAAGCTGTTGCAGCGAGGCGCAAAATGCATGAGCTATTTAATCCGAACCTTCCGCCCGAAGCTCTCCTGTCTGGTCGCTTCCGCATCCATGCGGTGAAATCCGACGCGATGGAGCCGGCGCTCCGCGGAGGGCGCGATTATGCGCTTCTCGCACCGGTGACTGCATACCAGGGAGAGGGGACTTATCTCATCGACGACGGCCTTTCGCTCGACCTATACCGCGTGACCAACACGCTGGAGAAAGGCGGCGCCCTTCGTCTGTCCAGGGAAAACCCGCGCTACGGATCGAAGACGATCGGCAGGGAGGATTTCAACGAAAGGGTTGTCGGGATCGTCGTGGCTGACATCAAGGTTCGAAACGAGCGGTTTCTCGCCGGCTAGACGGTGAAGCGCCCGATGTACCGGCCAACGATGTGGATTTCGTCGAGAGTGAACTCGCGCTCCGAATGGCGCGGGTTATCGGAGATTATCTTCACGGTCACCGTCTCGGCGCCCGGGCGCGATGTCACCTCGAGCCGCTTCACGACGACGCCGCCGAATTCATCCGCAAGAGCGTAGATGCCATCCGGTGACGGCACTCGGTGGCGCGTATCGATGAAGACGACATCGCCGTCTGCGATCGTCGGCGACATGGAGTCCCCCTGGGCAGGGAACGCCGCGACGTGCAGGGCTTTGACGCCCATCCTCGCCAGCATCCACTCGGGAAGGCGCCAGTGATCGCGGACAACTTCTTTCGCGAAGGTGATGCCGTTCCGGCTGGTTTGCTCGAGAGCACTGAAACCGCCGGCGCCGAGGCCTGCGACCAGGTCAATCTCGGGAATGTCCTTGCTCTTGTCATCGGCAGACCGGCTGTCGGTCCGTTCAGGAGCTCCCAAATCGCCTTCCGGCAAGTCCAGGATTTCCGAGAGGCGTGAGCGGACATCCTCTTTGAGCTTGGCCGGAATGTTCCTCTCCATGAACTGCTGCATGTAGGCCGCGTTCTTCCCAAGCTCCAGCGAGACCTCTTTGTAATTCAGGCCTCGCTCCTGCATCCGCTTCAGAATCGTTCGTCTCACCTGGTCCATGAAAAAATCACTGGCATAGGAATTGACAGGAAGCGAATAGGAATGTACCTATCATTATAGTGATAGTCCTATTAGGAATTGGGCGGTGTCCGAACTCGAAGCTTTCAAGACCACGGTGGAAACCTTCATCGCCGATCGGAACATGACGCCGACGCAGTTCGGCAAGCAGTTCGCAGGCGATCCGCTTTTCGTCTTCCAGCTGAGAGACGGGCGCGAACCGAGGACGCAGACGCGCGAGCGCATCCTGCAGGCGATGGAAGCTTCGGAACAGGAGAATGCGGCATGACGTCACTTCTCCTCAAGCGCCCGCATGTCTCGGCAGAGCTGCCATGCAACGTCCTTCGGCATCCTCAGGCGAACCGCGATAACCGCCTTCTCCACGCCATCGCCGTTTCGGGAGAGTGTGGCGAACGTCAATCGGATGATGCCGTCGACTTCCTCGATCTCGGTAACGATGTCGCTGAAGAGCGCCGGAGCGCCGTGGTCGTAGATCGGTGCGATCCCGTCCGGCCCTCCCTTGAACCGGGTTTTGCCGACCGTCTGCTTCATGCTGGTTCCCCCTCTATTGGTTGGCGTGCTCGGCGCGCTTCGATCGACGAGATGAATGCGAGGGCGGCGCGATGACCTCCGACGCCCAGATCAGAGCGTTCATCGACCGCATCCTTCGACTGAAGGAAGAGCAGGACACGATCGGCGAGGACATCCGCGACATCTACGCGGAAGCAAAGGG
The DNA here is from genome assembly GCF_002944405.1 of Sinorhizobium fredii. Classification (NCBI taxonomy): domain Bacteria; kingdom Pseudomonadati; phylum Pseudomonadota; class Alphaproteobacteria; order Hyphomicrobiales; family Rhizobiaceae; genus Ensifer; species Ensifer fredii. Next base: position 1,870,027 of record NZ_CP024307.1, read on the forward strand.
AATGGGCTTCGACAAGACCGCCATGGGCAACGTCGTGGCGCATCTCCGCAAAGTCTCCAAGAAGGGCCATGACACCGTCGCCGAGCAGGGCGCCATCTTCGACCTGTACCTGGCTGCTTACGAGGGCAACGGCTCTCATGCGCCTGCGCCTGCGCGCACACGAGAAAACATTGAGAAATTTGACGCCGAGACCGGCGAAATCCTCGACGACAATCAAGTTCCCGAGCGCGAGCAATCGCGGGGCAATGGATCGCGTGACCATCAGCACGTCTATTCCCGGCAGACTGATGGGGCCAGGCATGGAGGGCAAGACGGAGTGCCTGCGGGCGCCGACCATGCAGGGGAGGCCGCCGCGAATGCACAAGGCCTCCCCACCAGTTCCGAGATCCCCATCGACGAGCGCGAAACCGACCGCGAGGCGGCGGACACTCACGCCGGCGCCAACGCAGGAGGACCCGATGTAGACCGCAGCGCGGAGCGCGCCACCGCCGCACGTAACGAAGCGGATGCCACCGTCACTCCGGCATCCGCTTTCACCGCCAAGCCCAGAAGCGCACTCCGGCCGAACTGCCGGAACCCTGAAGCATGCGCCGGCTATGGCGACCGTCACTGCCATGCCTGCACCGTTGCGAAGCGCCAGCAAGAGGAAGTCGCCTAAATGTTCAACGCCTTTGTCCGCCTCTCCAAAGCTGAAGGCGCCATGGCGCAGCGCGCGATTGAAAAGGGCGTCGGTCTCGATCGCGCCCAGGTGTCTCGCACGGAGCTTTCGCAGATGGTCGCCGACTTCACCGCCAAGAAAGGCGTGCGCCGGTTCGATCAAGGCGAATCCGGCTCCTACGACGGCGTGCAGAGTTTCCTGCTGTCCCGCGGCTACGAGCTGCGCCGCCGCGTCCACAAGTTCGAACTGAAGAAGGTCGGAACGGGCGGCCGCGCGAAGAGCATGGATTGGGACAGCGTCCTCGACTTCGTCGACCAGCTGCGCGTCTCCGAAGGACGCGAGCCGCTCAGGAGGGCCGCGTAATGCCACTGATGTTCTTCCTGTTACCGGTGTTCCCAATGTTCCCGTTCGTCGCCGTGCTGGCGGTTTGGGAAGACATGCGGGCGTCGAGGCAATGAATGCGCTCGATTTCGGCAACGACGAGCGGATCAAGAAGGGGGTCTCCCATGTCTAGTTCTCTTTCGGTCACCATTGCCACCACCGGCGCGACGATCTGGCTTCTGCTGTTGCTGATGCCTTTTCTGTCCCGGTTCATCGCCCATGAATTCCGCCGCCGCGGATACACGGCAAAGGATTGAGCGCTTTCACCTCCTCCCGAGGCGCTCAACGCTGGTCCCGGTCCTCCTCCTCCCGATCGGGGCCAGCAACTCTCAACCTGATGCGCTTGTTCGCCAGGTTCATGACCACGGCTCGAACAGCGACACCCAAGGGAATGGGAGCCGGCGACGAGGTCACGTCGCCGGCAGTAGGGGCGGACGTTGCGGCGGAGCCCCTACGAAACGGAAAGACTTGGGAGGGACCGGAAGCCGTTGGCGCGGTCCGGTCCTCTCCATCGGAAGTAATGCCTGTGCGCATCACGCTTCTCCTTCGACACGAGAACGATCGCACAGGGAGTTTCGGAAATGTCCGAAAACGCATCGGAGAAGTCAGAAATGTCTACTTTAGTTTTTTGCAAAGATGCTCTGAGGAGGGAGATTGCCCCTCCATCGATCGGCAGCGTCAAGGAACGCATTTCTCACGCCGCTCGCCAGCTAGGCTGGTCTTACACGCGCACCAAAGACGCTTGGTACGCGGATCCCCGCATTTCAATCAAGCCTGAAGAGCTGTTCCGCGTCGAAGCGGTCAGCGGGCTTCTCTATCAGGCACGACAGGAGCTCCGAAAGAATGACGATGCAATCGCAAGGGCCACAGCCCTCCTTGGTGGCGAGGATACGCATCTCGTTCGCTCGATCGTTGCTGCGGTTCGCGCGGCGCTTGGCATACGCCATCGCGCCTGAGCTGCGGGAAGAGGAGGGCGACAGAGATGTTCCGAACTGATCTTTTCGCAGAAACCAGCGCCAATGCTTTGATGGCTTCCGCCTATGTCGGAACGCCTCTGATCATCGACAGCTTCGCCGGCGGCGGCGGGGCCTCGACGGGCATAGAGATGGCGCTCGGCCGCTCTCCCGACATCGCCATCAACCACAATCCGGAGGCGCTGGCGCTGCATGCGGCGAACCATCCGGAGACGCATCACCTTTCCGAGAACGTCTATCGCGTCGACCCGCTCGATCATCTCAAGGGCAAGCATGTCGGCCTCGCCTGGTTCTCACCGGACTGTAAGCACTTCTCCAAGGCCAAGGGGGGCAAGCCGGTAGAGCGCAACATCCGCGATCTCTGCTGGATCATTCCCGGCTGGATCAAACGCATCCAGCAAAGCGGCGGGCGCGTCGATGTGGTCATCATGGAGAACGTCGAGGAGTTCAAGGATTACGGGCCGCTCGTCGAGACCGATCGCGGCCTAATGCCCGATCCGGAGCGCAAGGGCGAAAGCTTTCAGAAGTGGTGCAAGCAGTTGCGCCGGCTGGGCGGCCGGATCGAACATCGCGAGCTGCGAGCCTGCGACTATGGCGCCCCGACGATCCGCAAGCGGCTGTTCGTCATCATCCGATTCGACCGGTTGCCGATCGTCTGGCCAGAGCCGACGCATGGCAGCCCGACCGATCCCGACGTGATCTCCGGCAAGAAACTTCCGTGGCGGACTGCCGCGGAGTGCATCGACTGGTCTCTGCCTTGCCCGTCGATCTTCGACACGTCGGCAGAGATCTGGGAAAAGCATGCGCTGCGCGCTGTGCGACCGCTAGCAGACGCGACGATGGCAAGAGTGGCGCGCGGCATGAAGCGCTACGTGCTGGATGCGCAGAAGCCGTTCCTCGTCAACCTGACGCACGGCGTCCGGCTCGAGGGAATGGAGCAGCCTTTCAACGTCATCACCGGGGCCCATCGCGGGGAGAAGGCTGTCGTTTCTCCCTACGTCGCCTCTTACTACAGCCACACCGACGGTCGCTCGGAGCGCACCTCAGAACTAAACGACCCGCTAGCGGTCATTCCTACAGAAAACCGTCACGCTCTCGTCGCCCCGCATCTGATGACGATGCGGAACGCCGGCAAGCCGTTCAACGGTGCGGATGAGCCGACGCACACGATCACTGCCGGCGGCGCAGGGCTGACGCTTGTCGCGCCCGTTCTAACTGCCGCGCAACAGGGCGGCTCAGTTCGGTCTGTCGAAGATCCGCATCACACAATTACCGCCAGCAGTAAGGATCAGAACTCAGTCATCGTCCCGACGCTTGTCGGTTGCGGCGGCAGGGCAGGGCAGAGCCGGCCGCGCGGTGGCGATGAGCCGACGGGAACGATCACTTCGAAGGCAGACGGCTGCGTAGCCGTCGCTTTTATGGCGCAGCACAACAACGACAGTCGACGCATCGGTGGCGTCAACCCCGGCCGCGCAGCTGACGAGCCTTTGGCTACCATCACCCAATCAGGAAGCCAGCAGAACCTCGTCAGTGCCTTCGTTGCTCGCCAGTTCGGCACCTCGACGGGGCACGCGATCGACGAACCGGCCGCGACGGTTATGGCGGATGGCGGCGGCAAGTCGCAGCTCGTCGTGCCGTACCTGCAGGCCTACTACGGAACCGGCGACGGCCAGCATGAGACCGAGCCGATGCGGACAGTCACGACGAAGGATCGCCACGGCCATGTCGAGGCTACCGTCGGCGCGCCGCCCTTCACCGATGCGCAGGCCGATCGCGCGCGGCAGGTCGCCGACTTCATGCGCGCGCACGGTTTCTGGGACGATCGCGAGTTCGTCACCGTGGAGATCGGGGCGGATACCTTCGTCATCGTCGACATCGGCATGCGGATGCTGACACCGCGCGAGCTCTACAACGCGCAAGGCTTCCCGTCGGATTACAGGATTGATGGCGCTTGGGATTACCAGGGCGAAGGCACCGGACCGGTCTGGCGCGAATTCTCGAAATCGGTGCAGGTCTCCTGCGTCGGCAATTCCGTCTCGCCGCCGGTCGCCTGCGCGCTCGTCGCAGCCAATTGCGGGCACCTGGCGGTGCAGGAGGTGGCTGCATGAGCATCTCCACCCCCGAAATCGTTGAATGGGCAGAACGCCAGATAGCGCAAAAGCGCACCTGGCTCGAATGCCACGGCCCGAGTTCTAAGCGTCCTCGTCCAGAAAATGAGAGCGACACCAAGCTGCGCGATATCGCCATGCTCGACGAGGTGATCCGGCTTGCAAGGGGGAGGGCGGCATGAGCCAGAACACCTCATCCGCCGTCATGCAGCAACGCGCCGAGCCACACGACAGCCTAGATGACTTCCCGACGCAGCCATGGGGCACACGCGCGCTGTGCACCCATGTCCTCGCCGGATGCCACCTCAAAAGCAAGACCGTCTGGGAGCCGACGTGCAATCGCGGCCACATGGTCGATCCTCTAGGGGAATTCTTCTCCGCCGTCTGGGCGTCTGACATCCACGACTATGGCTTAGAAGGCGCGTTCCAGCACGACTTTCTGATGCCGTTCGTGCCGCGCGTCTTTCAGTGGTGCGGCCATGGTCCGGACTGGATTGTTGCGAACCCGCCGTTCCGGCTCGCAGAGCAGTTCATCGCCCGCGCGTTGGAAGTAGCCACCGAAGGCGTCGCGATGATCGTCCGCACCTCATTCCTTGAAGGCGTCGGACGCTACGAGAACCTGTACAGCAAGAGGCCGCCGAACATCGTCGCGCAATTCTCCGAGCGCGTTCCCATGGTCAGAGGCCGACTGACCGCGACAGGCTCGACGGCCACCTCCTACTGCTGGCTCGTGTGGCTGAAGGGTGTCTCCAGCACGAAGCTGGTTTGGATACCGCCCTGCCGGAAGCAGCTTGAACGCGCCGAGGACTACGCCGGTTATAGCGAGGTGGCTGCATGATCCCGCTCGGCCACGCTGACAAGCGCCTCTCTCGCTCGGCCGCCATGAGCGGCAAGCTGGATGATCGTCAGGCGCTCGCCGCTATCATCCTCTGGAATTCAGGGCATTTTGACACATACGACATCGCCCAGGTCCTCTCCTGCGGCGAAGACGCCGTGTGCCGGACCCTGCACGCTGCACGCCATGTAGGGAAGGGCGGCTGAGTGAGCGAACGCCCCTTCATGCAGCTCTACGTCTCCGATTTCATCGGTGACACCTTGCATCTCAGCACCGAGCAGATCGGGGCTTACATGCTGCTGCTCATGGCGATGTGGAATGCCGGCGGCCGGCTGCCGAACGATGACGCGAAGTTGGCACGCGTCGTCAGGATGAGCGTGAAGAAATGGAAATCTATCGAAGCTGATCTGCTTGGATTCTTCGACGTCGAAGGCGGTGAAATTACCCATAATCGCCTGACGAAAGAGATCCAAAAAAGCGAGAGAAAATCTCAATCGAGAGCCGACGCGGGGGCAAAGGGTGGAAGTGCTAAGGCATTGAAAGATAAAGAAGCACGTCTAGCAAATGCTAGCGTTTTGCCGCAGCATTCTCCAGATACCATAACCAGAGATAATACATCTTCACTACGTTCAGATGTTTGCCCGGAGCCGGAAAAATCCGCTCCGGCCTCTCCGACTGCGATCGAGCTTCCGGCCGTCAATGGCGAGATGGTCTCGATAAGCGAGGCGGATGTAGCCGAGTGGTCGGATGCCTTCCCGGCCGTGAACGTTCGCCAGCAGCTGGCGGCGATGCGTTCGTGGCTAAACGCCAATCCCAAGAACCGCAAGACGCCGAAGGGCATGAAGCGCTTCGTCGTTTCCTGGCTGTCTCGCGACCAGGACCGCGGCGGCGGTCGCCACCAACCGCAGGCTCAAGCGCCACCACGCCCGCAAAGCCCCTCTATGCAGCGCCACCACGAAATCCACTCAAGGCTGAAACGAGAACTCTACGGTGAACCAGATGACGAATTTGCCGGCACGACTGTCGACCTTGCAGCAGGAGATTTCCGCTCTCACTGAGAAGCTCGGGCCGGCCAGTGCCGACGAGATCGGCCAGTGCATCGAAGGCCTCATGAGCGGCGGCATGAGGGTGTCCGAGAGCATCACCGCGGCGAACCCCGTCGAGGAATACCGCCTCTCGCTGCGGAACGTCCCGGTCTACGGCCTGCGCAGAGCCTACGTGAAGCTCAAGCGAGGCGAATACGAAAACATCAACCTGGCCTTCATCCCCTTGCCGGCGGAGCTGGCGGCGATGGCGAATGCCGAATGCCGCATCCTGCGTGAGGACCGGATCCGCAAGCAGGAGACGCTTCGCGCGATCGAGGACAGCGTAAGCAGGACGTTGCCGAGCGCTCATGGTCTGATGGACTTGCGCGTCACCCAGCGCGAGCGCGCCAACGAACTGGCGGCTAAAGGGTTCTATCTGGTCGCCCAGGGCGTCGACCATCAGGAGTTCGCCACGCTCGCCAGGTCGAGGGAACTGCCGACCGGCTCAATCCTCCTGTGGGCCATCGATGAGGTCTGGTCGCCGATCGCGGTCCGTGTGAACCGGAGCGCCATGCACACGCGCCTGAAGGTTCAAGAAACGTCAATCTCACCGGAGCGTGCCGACGAGCTCGTGCGGATGCTGGCGCTACCAGACGCTCGCGAAGTCAGCTCCGAGCAGATGGCCTACCGCCGCAAGGTCGAAAAGGACATCGAAGCCGCCGAGCCGGTCGAAGAGGAGCGCGCGGCATGACCATCCAGCACCGCACCGTCGACATCGAGGCCGCCTCGAAGCTATGGAAGGATGATTTCTCAGCTTCGCAGATTGCCAAGCGCTTCGGCGTCACCCGGCACGTCATCGTTGGCCTAGCCTTCCGCAACCGTGACCGCTTCCCCAAGCGTGAGGAGCGCAAGACACCCGGAAAGAAGGTGGCAGCGCCGCGCGTGCGCAAATCTCTCTCGGCGCCGGCGCCAACGCCAGAGGTCGACATCCCGGCGACGGCCTACGACGCCGAGCGCCTCCCATCCGCAAAGCTCCTTTACGAACTGACGGCCGGCCAATGCTGCTGGCCCCTAAACGCTGGCGGCCCGTACCTGTTCTGTGCGGCGGAAACGACGGGACGCTACTGCAGCAACCATCAGGCCAGAGCATAACGAGGGATGAGCATGAAGAGATCACGTTGGTACGCAATCAGGGTTGCCCCCGGTTATCAGCGCATGGCCGCCGCAGACGATCGGCTGCCGGAAAGCCGGCGCATGGAGTCGATCATCGAGCGGAACTGCCGCAAGGATGGCTTCGACATCTTCATGCCGTCGTTCTACGCCGAGCTTAAGCACCATCGGACGAACAAGATCATCCAGAAGCGCTTTCCCTTCCTGGTCGGTTATGCCTTCGTCGACCTTCCGAGATTGAATTTCGAGGAGCTCCGCCGCGTCGATGGTGTGGTGTGCTTCCTCAGGGGCAGCATCGGCCATGGTCCTCTCGAATTCCCCAACGGCATCATCGAGGCGCTGTACTTCGCCGAGCATGAGCGTCGGCAGACCTTCCTCTATGAGCAGTATTGCCGGAAAGAGAACGAGCGTCGGGGGCGCGTCGAGCACCTCCGGGGCCAGCTCCGAAAAATACTGCCGAAGGGCAGGAAAGCGCGCGCCTCGATGGTCGAACAGGCCGAGAGGGCTATAGATTCACTGAGCCCGCAAATCAAAGAGCGTGTGCAGAATATAATCAGTGAATTGAACGCGCTCACCAGCGATGTTGATGTTGAAAATCTCCAGGAGGCCGTATAGATTTTCTGCAGTGATTTGCGGTTGTACAGTTGCGGACCTCTCGTAGGGAACACTCGCCGGACCGCTGCCGAAAGTTCACGCTCGGCGCACAGGAGAAATGCGCCTGCCAATAAGTGGCTCTGTTCATCCTAGGTTCATCGCAAACACCGGAAAATCGCCCGACGCAAAAGTTGGGTGATCTGATGAAAAAAATTTGTGCATTGCTAATCTCGGTTGCTACGGCATTTGGTGGCGCGGTCCCCACGCAGGCGATGCCTGTTTCGATGGTTACGGTGCCGGATTTGAGCGCTCAGGGCGTGGACTTGGTCCACCACAAGCCCGGTCACTACCGTGGCCCCAAGCACGCGCGTGGATACGGAAGGTACAGCGGCCCGCGTTACAGCGCCGGTCCGCGCTATGGCTACTACAATGGCTACCGGGGATATCGCTATAGTCGACGTGGCTACCATCGTCACAGCGATGGTTGGTGGTATCCCCTAGCGGCGTTTGGAGCCGGACTGGTCATCGGCGGAGCGATTGCCTCGCCACCGCGTCCGGCCTACTCGAACTCAAACTCGGCCCACGTTGAGTGGTGCTACTCGCGATATCGTTCGTATAGTGCCTACGACAATTCGTTTCAGCCCTACTATGGGCCGCGGGAGCAGTGCATTTCCCCGTACTATTGACGCAGTTTGGTTGAAGTGCGGCCACCCAATGACCGCCGTCTATGCGGTAGGGTGCCTGCCTTTTTTCGCGAGATCGGGCGGCGGCTGCGTCGGTCGAGCCATGGCAGGACGACGCCAGGTCATGGTTAGTCGGTTAAACGGCAGACGAAATCCCAGGTAGGCTGCCACCCTTCGGGGCCGATTATGGTGCGCTCGGTACCTATTGTAAGACCGGGTTCGATTCCCGGGCCTGCAACCAAAGCGTCGCCGCGACCACTCTCTGACCGCCGTCTATGCGGGCGGGTGGTCGCCTCCATTCCGCCCAGGGTCGGTCGGGTGTTTTTCTCAGCGATCCTGTATTTGCTCGGCGGGCAGGTACACCTTGGATCCGACCCGCTCTCCATTATTCAGTGAACCTCCGATCAACAGGTAGGCTGATATTCCGAGGACCACGAGTAGCAAAATGCTTACCGGAAGTGCCGCCGAGGCGTGGTGTTCCGGTTCTTGATAATGCCGTCCGCTCATTTCGAACGTACTCCACTCTCTAGACACAGAGAGAACGTGCCAACGATGCAGAAAACCCTGCGCCGATGTGGAACCTGGGTAACAAAGGTTGAGAAGTTTCAACACACTAGCATCATACCATGCTGGTGAGCACATTGCCTGAGACTACAGGTGGTACGGCGCAATCCGCCGCCACAACGTTCCCGATATGTTCATAGCTACTTCAGGCGGAGGCAGCACGTCTTAGTCCGCGGTTTGCTCCTCCCATAGCATTTCCATGATCTCGTTGGGCGTTTCGTGAACCTGAAGCGTCACGCCGGCCCCGTGGTTGGCCGCGAAGGCGATGAGAGTGGTACGTCGCTGCCCTTCAACCCGCTGGAAGTGGATGACATTGTCCATGTTGACGAAGATCGGGCCATTATTGTCGTGCAGTTCGAGCCACATGGCTTGCTTCCTTTCGACGGTTCAACTGCTCGCGCAAGTATAGCAGAGGGGCGAACAAATGAGTCCGTACCGCGTCGTTGAATATGATTCCGGCCCTAAGGGTATGCCGGGCTTAGAAGCTCTCATCAAACGCGACGGAACGTTTCCGCAACGGTCTTGATCCTGATCAATTCACCATCCGTTCCACCTCGCATCTGAGCGACGAAGAGCAGACCCGCTTCATCGATCTCCTCAATGCGAAGAAGATCAAGCTCGGAGCACCAGGCTATTTCTATCGCCTGCCGTTCTTCGCAGTCCCGGCGTGACACTGGCTGCTGGGCTCATCGCCTTCCTCGTTTCCATCAGCCGAAAGGAACCAGCATGCGCATGCATAGCTTCGCAATCCATTACAGCCGCCTGTTCGTGATCGCCGACCTCGTCGCCGCGGTTGCGGTCGTCGTCGCTTCCCTCGCGCTCGCCGTCGTCCGCTACGGCGCCAGTGTCACCTGGCATTCGCTACAGGGCTTCAGCCTCGCGGCCTATCGCCTCGTCGGCTCTCTCAAGCCAGTCTACCGCGAGAGCTACGAGACGCACGGTCTCAGTCTCGCCGCCGGTCGAATACGACCGTAATCCCGCTTGCCTGAAATGGAGAGCCGGGCCCCATGCCCGGTTCTCGGCCTCACGTCCGCTTTAGGCTGTTGATGATGTCTGTCTTGATGGCGATGGGGTCTATGGCAGCGCCCAGAACGGTCGAACAGCTCGGGCAGAGAAGAGTAACGGCTTTCCATCCGCCGGTGGAGAACCCTTCAGTGGCGTCTACGCCCTCCAGCTTTAGTCTCGTCACAGTCTTTTCGCACTTGGGGCATTTGCCAGTAGCCATAGCTTCCGTCCTCTGAAAAGCGCGGTATGCGCCTAGATTATGCTTCCGCCGCTTTCGCAGCCGCGATGCCACGATCGATCTTTGCCGTGAGCACAAAGAGGAAATTACCCAAGGCTTCTGCGAATTCGACCGATTGCTTCGCTTCGTCTGAGGAGACGTGGGGTTTGTCGGCATCCGCGTGCCTGGGTCTGTTCGAGCCGAGGCGGACTTCATGCGCCCAGTCAGCCATACCTTTCGTCAGGAGGTTGTCTTCTAGCGCTTGATCTATCCGCTTGTAGAGTGAGCCTTCAGTGTAACCATGATGTTTTAGCATGGCGTCTACTGCGCTGCCTGCCATGACGGCGGCAGCGTCCGGCGCGTGCAGGGTTTCAAATGCTTGCTGCAGGAACGTGCGGGCCGGCTGGGGTACATCTTCATGCGCTGCCTTGGCGTCAGGCCAAATGCTAATCGCCTTTAGCAGCCCGCCCTGTTCCCAAATGAACTCACCGCAAACGACAGCGTTACAGGAGTTGCACCTATAGGTAGCCCATCCCTGTGTGCCTATTGCCTTGAACGTATCGCTCCACAGTCTATTAAGGTTTGGGCTTGCGACAGAACAATGGGGGCACCGTCCCACCCCGAGGAGTTTGCCCGCGGCAGCATGGCCGCCTTGGCTGGAAATGAGGCTTGTATAGATTTCGGCCATTCGGCTTCCCCGGTTGAAACAAATCAAAAGAAATCAAAGTTGGCGCGAGGTGGCAAGAGGTGGACAGGAGCCCACAAAAAGGAGCCGGATCGATCATACGCCCGCAACCGCCGATTTCGCTCCACAAGGACATCCACTCGCCGGCCTTCGACCCGGCCGAAGACTTGCCAGAATGGGTGCGGACGACATTCCTTGATCCGGCCTCACCGCTCCACAATGAGGAGCACGCCCATCTGGTGCACGCGAGCATTGGCTTCCTTTGGACGGTCGTAGAGAACAGCCGCAAGGGACGCCGCATAATAGGCCAGTGCGAAGAGGGGAAGCCGCAGGGCGCTATGGGAAAATGGGCCAGAGCCCGTGCTGAGATGCAAATCAAGCAGTGGTTCGGCCACGTCCCGGATTTCATCATCACGTTGGACGCTGAATACTGCCGGGAGTGCGGCGACGCCGAGTTCATGGCGCTAGTCGAGCACGAGCTCTATCACGCCGCCCAGGACGTCGACGCATTCGGGGCGCCGAAGTTCAGCAAGAGCACAGGCAGGCCAGTGTTCGTCATTCGTGGACACGACGTTGAAGAGTTCGTCGGCGTCGTTCGTCGTTATGGGGCAGATGCTGCCGGCGTCCGCGCCATGGTCGATGCAGCCAACCGGCCACCCGAAATTTCTCGGGCGAGCATCGGCCATGCGTGCGGAACCTGCAAACTGCGAGTGGCTTAGTTCACCTTAATATCGCCAGCGGCGACGAGATCGGTGACATCAAGGTTAACCCCGGTGCTAAGCACAGCATCACCTTCACGAACCGGCACCACGGCGTGGAGAAGGTAGGATGTCTTCACGCCACCTGGAGAATTCATGTCTGGGCGCGTTATCTGCTGCCCGGCGTAGTCGCCCAAATCAATGTCGTGTCCATCTTTCTGGAAATTCTTCATCACAGTGAACCTTACGGAGTTGATGGCCAAGGTTATCCTCCATTTGACCGGGCTTTGACACCACGATGGCGAAAGCGAAACTCTCAGATGAGGTGAAGACCTTCATCGTTCAAGCCCTGGCTTGCTTTGACAGCCCGTCGGTTGTGTCCGCGGCAGTCAAGAAGGATTTCGGTCTCGATGTGAGCCGGCAACTTGTCGAGAGCCACGACCCGAACAAGAAGGCGGCTTCAGGATTGGCGCCCAAATGGCGCGTCCTGTTTGAGGAGACGCGAAAGACCTTTCTCGAGGATACAGCCTCCATCGCGATCAGCCATCGCGCCGTTCGCCTCCGCGCTCTCCAGCGCATGGCCGACAAGGCAGAGACCCAGGGCAACATGGTGCTGGCATCGTCATTGCTGAAGCAGGCGGCGGAAGAAGTCGGCGGAGCTTACACGAACCGGCGCGAGATCACCGGCAAGGATGGCAAGGACCTGCCGACGCCGGTCTCCCCGGTGACGATCTTCCAGTTGCCCGACAATGGCAGAGGTTGAGCAAGGGCAGGGCGCCCAGACAATCATCCGGCCGCAGGCTGGCCCGCAGACGACCTTTCTCGCTTCCCCGGCTGATATCGCGATCTATGGCGGCTCGGCTGGCGGCGGCAAGACCTGGGCGCTGCTCATGGAGCCGCTGCGCCATGTCGCGAACCCGCAGTTCGGCGCCGTGTTCTTCCGGCGCACGCTGGTGCAAGTCCGAAACGAGGGCGGCTTGTGGGACGAGAGCGAGAAGCTCTACCCCAGCCTGATGGCGAAGCCGAGGGTGGCACCGGATCTGTCGTGGACGTTCCCGTCTGGGGCGTCCGTCAGCTTCGCGCACCTCGAGCACGACAAGACGGTGTCGAACTGGCAGGGCTCGCAGATACCGCTGATCTGCTTCGACGAGCTCACCCATTTCAGTGCGAAGCAGTTCTGGTACCTGCTGTCACGTAACCGATCGATGTGCGGCGTCCGGCCGTATGTCAGGGCGACCTGCAACCCTGATGCAGATAGCTGGGTTGCAGAGTTCATTTCGTGGTGGATCAACGAGGATACCGGTCTGCCAATACCTGAGCGGGCCGGCGTGCTTCGGTATTTCGTCCGCATCGGTGACGCGATCATCTGGGCTGATCATCCGTCGGAGCTCGCCGATTACACGGCGCCAGACGAGAACGGCAACCCGAAGCCAATCGAGCCGAAGTCGGTGACATTCGTCCCGGCCAAGCTGACCGACAACAAGGCGCTGATGGCGGCCGATCCCGGCTACCTCGCCAACCTAATGGCACTTCCGACGGTCGAGCGCGAGCGCCTGCTCGGCGGTAACTGGAAGATTCGGCCGGCGGCTGGCCTTCTGTTCCGCCGCGGCTGGTGCGAGGTCGTCGATGCGATCCCGGCCGGCGCGCGCTGGATGCGCGGCTGGGACTTGGGCGCGACACCGAAGACGGAGAGCAACGATCCGGACTGGACGGCCGGTACCAAGATCGGAAAGCTGCCGGATGGCCGGTACATCGTCGCCCATCACTGCCGCGATCGGCTGTCGCCCTCCGGTGTCGAGCGGTTGATCAAGAACACAGCCGAGGGCGATGGCAAGGAAGTGCAGATATCCCTGCCGCAGGATCCGGGGCAGGCGGGTAAATCGCAGGTCACCAACCTGACGAAGCTGCTGGCAGGCTTCACCGTTCGGGCAACGCCCGAGTCCGGCGACAAGATCACGCGGTTCAGTCCGTTCTCGGCGCAGGCCGAAGCCGGCAACGTGTTGGTGCTTCGCGGTCCATGGAACGAGACTTGGTTTTCTTCGCTCGAGGGCTTTCCGGAAGCGGTGCACGATGACGACGCCGACAGCACGAGCCGAGCCTTCAACGCGCTTCTCAGCGCAAGCACGTTCACGCTGGCGAACGTGTGACCGTCATCGGCTATTGCATGAGGTCGCGCTCGCCTTGCCTTCGATAGAACGCGGGGATCAGTCGATACCATTGCGTATACCCCAGCACAGCAAAGATCGGCGTTATTACGAGCGTAGTCTCTGCAGGCGTCGAAAGACCCTTGTACAACAGAACAAAGCCGATCGCTGATGCAAAGATCCCGAGAGGAAATGTCAGTGCGGCGAGCGTCCAGTGACTTATCGCCATTAAAAGAAGCTCGTTTTGGGGGAAAACGAAATTCGCAATGATATTCCCGAGACCGACGACGAGAACTACCAGTATGTAGGCTGCTCTATAGCGCCGCATTCACCACCCCCTGTGCTCATTGCCGGCACGCATGCATACGTTAAGCCCTGCCCAGCTGCAAGCAGCGCGTGCAAGAACAATCTCAGGAGCGGACATGGCCAACATCATCGCGTTCGTCCGCGACAGCCTGACAAACATGGTCGCCAATCTCGGGACAAGCCGGGACAAGGCGGCGGCTTCGTTCTACTCGATGCCGATCCTTGCTGATGAGGATCTGCTCAACGCCTACCGTGGCGCGTGGCTGCCGCGGAAGATTGTCGACATCCCGGCCTTTGACAGCATGCGCGCATGGCGAGACTGGCAGGCGAAGAAGCCGCAGATCGAGGCGATCGAGGCGGAAGAGAAGCGCCTGAACCTCAAGGGCAAGCTGCTCGAAACGCGCATCAAGGCGCGGCTCTGGGGCGGTGCTGCGATGGTGATCGGTACCGGCGACCAGGACCTGACGCAGCCGCTCGAGGTAGAGCGCATCGGCAAAGGCGGCCTGAAATACCTCACGGTCATGACGCGCCGCCAACTGACGGCCGGCGAGATCGATCGAGATCCGGCCTCGGAGTGGTTCGGAAAGCCGAAGCTCTACCAGATCCGATCAGCAGAAGGCATGCAGATCGACATTCACCCCTCGCGCCTGGTCGTCTTCAACGGCAACCCGCCGCCGGATGATGAGATCGTCACGACGACCTATGCCGGCTGGGGCGACAGCGTGCTTCTGTCCGTCGTCGATGCGATCAAGCAGGCCGACGGCACGGCCGCCAACATCGCCAGCCTCGTGTTCGAGGCCAAGGTCAACGTCATCCGCATCCCGGATTTCATGCAGAACCTCGGCGACGAGCGGTACCGGGCCAAGATCCTCGAGCGCTACACGCTCGCAGCCACGGCCAAGGGCATCAACGGCGACCTCCTCCTCGACAAGGAGGAGGAATACGAGCAGAAGCAGGCGAGCTTCGCGACCCTGCCCGAAGTGCTGATGTCGTTCCTGCAGATCGTCTCGGGTGCGGCCGACATTCCGGCTACGCGGCTTCTCGGCCAGTCCCCGGCCGGCATGAACGCCACGGGCGAAAGCGACCTGCGTAACTATTATGACCGCCTGCAGGCCATGCAGGAAGTCGAGATGACGCCGGCCATGGCGCGGCTGGATGAGTGCATCATCCGCAGCGCCCTCGGCTCCCGTGACCCGGACATCTACTACGAGTGGGCGCCGCTCTGGGGCATGTCGGAAAAGGAAAAGGCAGACGTCTTCAAGACGAAGGCCGACGCCGCCCGCCAGCTGGTTGGTACTACGCCAGGGCAGGAGATCATCCCGCGTGATGCGGTGTCCGATGCGCTGGTCAACACATTCATCGAAGACGGATCATTGCCCGGGCTCGATGCTGCGATCGAAGAATACGGCAAGCTCTCCGAACAAGAGCCATCTGAAGAGGAACTCGCCGCAGCAGCCGCGCAGGCAGCGAACGCAAAGCCGCCAGGCAATAAGCAGGCGGCAAACGACGCCGCACCACGCACGCTCTACATCCGCAGGGATGTGCTCAATGCCGGCGAGATCAGGAAGTGGGCCAAGGCTCAGGGCTTCGATACCGTGCAAGAAGGCCTGCACGTCACCATCATCCACACTCGCACGCCGATGGACTGGATCAAGGTGGGCGAGGATTATTGGGGAGATAGCGGCAAGATGACCGTCGCCGAAGGCGGTCCGCGTCTGATGGAGCGCTTCGGTGACGCAATCGTGCTGCAGTTCGCATCCTCGCGCCTGACGTGGCGACATGAGGACATCAAGCGGATGGGCGCGGAGACCGATTATCCGGAATACCAGCCGCACGTCACCATCTCGTGGCAACTGCCGAAGGGATTGGACCTATCGAAGGTCGAGCCATACCGCGGCAAAATCGAGCTCGGGCCGGAGGTCTTCGAGGAAGTCAACGAGGCGTGGAAGGCTGCCGTGAAGGAACAAACCTTCACGGCTTAGCATCAGCCCTGTTGAGCATACACCAGCAGCTGCCAACGGATCGCCCCTTGGCTTGTCGTGTGCTGCTTGTGGTTCTGAGAGGGCAGCTGGACGCCTTTGTTCGAGGCAATCTCATCACCGCAACCCTTGCATCTATAAATCCCCGCGTGATCTGGGGTCTGTCCCGGTTTCCATTCCTTTGTGAAAGCGTCGCTGGGCTTCGCCGTTTTCACATGAGTTCCGTCTACGTAAAGCGCCATCTTCAACTCCATTCCGATGCGGGTGCATTCAAGCCTCTGATCAATCAGGAGTCGAGTCCGGTCGAAGGGCAATCCCATGAAATTCAAAGACCTTGCACCGATCGCGGGTACGCGGCGGACGGCCGACGGCTATCTTGTTGCGGACGTTCGTACGGCCCGCACTGGCATCCAGCTATACACCGGCCGCGAGGTGGGGAAGCCCGACATTCAGGTCGTGAAGGTCTATCGCCCTGAGGAGCAGGTTTTCGACACCGCCAGCCTCGGCAGCTACGCGCACAAGCCGGTGACGAACGACCATCCTGCGGAGGCGGTCACCGCCGACAATTGGAAGGCGCTCGCCGTCGGCTCGATCGGAGATGAGGTTGCGCGCGACGGTGAATTCGTCCGTGTCCCCCTCATCGTCATGGATGCAACTGTCATCAGCGAGATCGAGGGCGGCAAGCGGGAGCTCTCTGCCGGCTACACCTGCGACCTCGCCTGGGAGCCTGGCACCACGCCCGAGGGCGAAAAGTACGACGCCATTCAGAAGGATATCCGGATCAACCACGTCGCCATCGTGCAGCGCGGCCGCGCCGGATCAGAAGCTCGCATCGGCGACGGTGTGAGGTCGTGGGGCGCTGCCCCATTCACCAGTGATCAGAAACCGAAAGAGGACAAGATCATGACCCTGAAGACGGTTACCGTCGATGGCATCCCGGTTGAAGTAACCGATCAGGGTGCCACGGTGATCGGCACGCTCCAGCAGCGGCTCGCCGACGCCAATACCAAGATCGCGGATGCCGAGAAGGCACATCAAACGGCTCTGGCCGCCAAGGATGCCGAGCTCGCGAAGAAGGATGCCGAGATCGATGCGCTGAAAGGCAAGATCCTTTCGGACGCCGACCTCGACAAGCGCGTTCAGGCTCGCGCCGACCTCGTCGCCAAGGCGAGCGTTCTCGCCAAGGACGTCAAGACCGAAGGCCTTTCCGATGCGGCTATCCGCAAGGCTGTCGTCGTCGCCAAGCTCGGTGACGCGGCCGTAGCCGACAAGTCGGAAGCCTACATCGACGCCCGCTTCGACATGCTGGTCGAAGACGCCAGCAAGGGCGGTGGCTCCGATCCTTTCCGCGTCGCTGTGCAGCAGGGCCTCTCTCAGGTCTCTGACGCCAGCGCCTCCGCAACCGCTCACAAGGCCATGGTCACCGATCTCGAATCGGCCTGGCAGACGAAGGGAGCTAAGTGATGCCTGCAGTTCAGACCACTTACAGCGCCCAGCACGCTCGCTGGGTCGAGGGCATGAACCTCAACATGGAGCCGTCCGTCGTCGTCACGCGCCTCGCTGAGGACGTAGAAGGCATCGGCTTCGGCAAGGTGTGCGTTCAGGGCACCGCCGATAACCAAGTCGTAGACTCCGAAGCAACGGCGAAGTTCGTCGGCATCGCCGTGCTCGACACGACCCGGCCCACCGGCAAGTACGAGCAGTACGAGAACGTCGCCGTGATGAAGAAGGGCGTCATCGTCGTGCAGGCCTCCGAGGCCGTCGCCGTCGGCGACCCCGTCTATTACACCCCGGCGACTGGCGTTCTGTCGAAGACGGCGACGTCGAACACCCTCATCCCGAATGCGACCTGGGATACCAGCACCTCTGGTGCCGGTCTCGCAGCCCTTCGCCTCGGCTAACCAGGAGCGATCTCGATGAACGCAATTATCACCCAGGACGCTCAGCAGGTCGCGATGAGCTTCCTTATCCGTCAGGCCTCGCTGATCGAGCCGACGGTCTATGCGATCAAATACCAGGAGATCCAGTACGCCCAGCTGATCCCCGTCGACACCTCGGCGCCGGAATGGATTCAGTCGGTCACGTACTTCTCCATGGATTCGGTCGGACAGGCCCAGTGGTTCAGCGGCCTTGCGCACGATGTGCCGAAGGTCGAACTGACTCGCGAGAAGTTCGAGACGACGGTCAGCATGGCGGCGATCGGCTACGGGTACACGCTCGAGGAGCTCGGCACCGCCCAGCTGCTCGGCATGAACCTGAACCCGGACAAGGCCTCCGCTGCCCGCCGCGTCGCCGAAGAGAAGATCGACACGGTTGCCTTCGTCGGCGATACCGGCAAGGGCTACACCGGTCTGGTCAATGCTTCGACCCCGACCGCCACGACGGCGCCGGCCGACGGTACCGGCTCGGCGACGACCTTCGCCAGCAAGACGCCGGATCAGATACTCCGCGACATCAACGGCCAGCTGACCGGCATCTTCACCGGCACGCTTGGCGCCGAGATCGCGGACACGCTGCTCCTGCCGTATTCGGTGCTGCTCGATCTCTCGACGCGCCGGATCGATGCGGTCAACCAGACCACCATCCTGGAATGGATCGAGCGGAACAACATCTACACCCGGACCACCGGGCAGCCGCTCACCATCCGCGGTGTGTTCGGCTACCTCGACACGGCAGGCGCCGGCAGCACCAAGCGAATGGTTGCTTACCGCCGCTCGCCCGAGGTGCTGAAGATGCACATCCCGATGCCGTTCCGGTTCCTGCCGGCTTGGCAGACCGGCCCGATGAAGTTCGACGTCCCGGGCATCTTCCGCGTCGGTGGCGTCGACATCCGCCGGCCGAAGGCTGTCCGTTACCTCGACGGCATCTAAGGGGAGGCGACGATGAAGGTCACCAACAACCAGGCAGGCCCGCGCGGCATCAACACGGTCAACGGCCCGGTTCTCATTGAACCGGGCGAGACCATCGAAGTGGAAGTCTTCGCACGCGAGAAGGCGCACATCGAGGCTTCGAAGTGGTTCGATGTCGACGGCGACTACACCGATAACCCGAGCGTCACCGCGGCGCCGGTGCTCAAGGAAGCCGCTGAGAACGTCAATTCCGAGCTCGAAAGCCTCCGCGCCCAGCTTGCCGAGCGCGACGCCGAACTGGCGAAGCTCAAGGCGGACCAGCAGCAAGAGCCGCCCAAGACGGCCGCCGAGGTCCTCGACATGGCGAAGGACCCGAACGTGCAGTTCATGTCCTTCAAGGCGGCGGCTTCGAAGCTGCTCGGCGACAAGACGCCGGCCAAGAAGGACGAGATCATCGCCGCTCTCGAAGACTTGGCCACCAAGCCCTGACAATCAGCCCGGCGGCTTTGCTGCCGGGTCATTCTTGCATCGGAGATCGACATGGCTGGATACGGCGACAATGCAGGCTTCACGGCTTACGCTGCGGCGGCCGGCTATGTCTTTCCCGATGGAACGAGCGATGGACAGAAAACCGCAGCACGTCAGCGCGGCTCTCTGGTGATCGATCGGTATGAGCCACGATTTAGCGGCCGTCGCACTGGCGGATACACCCAGGAGCGCGCATGGCCGCGCACTGGTGTCACGACCTATTACGGAGAGGCGCTTCCGTCGGACACGGTCCCGGTCGCGATCGTCAATGCCTCCTATGAGGCGGCCTACCTCGAGCTGACGAACCCCGGCAGCCTTTCACCTGTCGTCACCGGGACGTCAACGGTAAAACGCGAGAAGGTGGGACAGCTTGAAGTCGAATATTCAACTTCTACTTCAACCGATATCGATCAGATTGTCGCCCTTGCCACGCCAGTCGTGACGCTGATCGAAGGGCTGCTCTGGCCGTTCCTTGTGCCGATCCTGCCCGGGGCTCTGGTGGTCTGATGGCAAACCCTCTCTTCGCGCGCCTGCAGGCTACGGCGCAGCGGCTCATCGCCAAATTCGGCCAAGCGAGCACCATTACGCGCATCACGCCTCCGGACCCTGTCTTGGGCGGCGATCCGGTCGAAACCGTCTACGCGGCCACGCTGGTGGCGATGGCCTACAGCGCCCGGGAGATCGACGGGACAGAGATCCAGTCCGGCGACATTCAGATTTACATTTCGTCCGTCGGTCTGGTGATCGGGCCGAAGCCGGGCGATCTGGTCGCGGCTAGCGGCAAGACATTCCGTGTCATCAAGGCGGACCCGAATAACTACGACGGCCTAACCAACGTCGTCTTCATCGTCCAAGGAAGGATTGCTGACTGATCAATCCGCCTGAACAAGAACTTGGCAGAGGATGTCCGACACGCCGTCGGACCCAGAGAATGCCATACCTTGTCCATCGGGTAATCTGATCATGATGCGTGTGGCCTTGAGGTTATCCAAGACAAGCAACCTGAGCCCGTCTTTTGTGACGATGTTGGCAGACCACGTCTTCACGCGTGCTGCGCGTCGAAAAGGCGCGTAGTTCGAGGAAACTGTCGTCACATCGGCGCCCCCAGAGCCATTAAGGGCGAAGTTGATCGTAGTCCCCGGGAGCGCACAATTTACGACGCCATGCTTTTGGTATGGCTCGGCCTTTGCCGCGGTCGTCAAGGACAATAGCGCGAGTAGGCCCGCAAGTTTTCGAGATATCGAGTAGTTCATTCGCGCCTCCGTCACCAATGAACTCATATCGCGAGTCTTGCGAAAGTCGAGCCGCATTTCTCGCAGAAGCCCGTTCACTCTCTCCGCGGAAGGACAAAAGCATGAAGATACGTTTCATCAAAGACTATACCCATTTCTCGGTCGGCGACGTCGCAGATGCGTCCGACCTCTCGGGCGGTCTCGCCCAAGGCCTGATCCATCTCGGCATCGCTGAGAGGATGCCCGAGGAGAAGGTCGCCAAGAAGGGCGAGAAGACCGCCGAATAATGGCATCGCTCCGTCAGCAGCTCGATGCACTCATCGATGAGCTTTCCCCTGCTATGGAGAAGGCCTTCCGCGAGGCGATCGAGGACATCAAATCCGAGATCGTGCTTCGCGAAGTTGTCGAGCGGCTCGAGCGGCGGGACATCGAGGGCGCCATTGCGGCGCTGCATATCGACCCGGCTGCCTTCCGGCCGCTCTCCGAAGCGATCCGGAATGCCTTCAATGCAGGCGGTCTCCTCGTCGCCAAGAACATGCCGCGCCTGGCCGACCCGATGGGAGGACGTGTCGTCTTCCGCTGGGACGTTCAAAACCAGCGCGCCGAGCAGATCATCCGTGAGACCTCGTCGACGATGATCACGCATGTGACCGAAGACACCAAGCAGATGGCACGGGAGCGGATCGAAGCCGGTTATGCCAAAAGGCAGGGGCCGAACACGATCGCTCTGGACATCGCCGGACGGGTGAACAAGGTCACCGGACGCCGCGAGGGCGGCTTGCTCGGCATGACGTCGCAGTTGGCCCGAACGGTCGAGAAAGCGCGCACAGCGCTGCTCTCGGGCGATATCGAGGGCATGAAGCACTACCTGACGCTGACGCGCCGAGATAAGCGGTTTGATCGGCAGGTGGCCAAGGCCATCCGCGAAGGCAAGCCGCTCCCGGCCGACGCCGTGCAGAAGATCACCGGCAGGCTTGCGGACCGATATGTCCAGTTCCGGAGCCAGACGATTGCGCGGACGGAAACGCAGTCATCGGTCCATGCGGCCAAGCACGAGGCGTATCAGCAGGGGCTGGACCGCGCCGGGCGCGATGCCGCTCTGGTTACCCGGCGCTGGCGTTCCGTCGGCGACGGTCGTGTACGCCACACGCACCAAGCCCTAAATGGCGACGAGCTCGCGGGCATGGATCTGCCGTTTCAGTCGCCGTCTGGCGCCCTGCTGCGCTTCCCGGGCGATACGAGCCTCGGCGCCGGCGCGGCCGAGATCATCGGCTGCCGCTGCCACGTGGAATACAACTTCGACTTCGCGGAAGAATACGCGCGCTCGCGGGGACACTGATGGCTGAGAATAGCTTCGCCGCTCAGGTATCCGAGTGGGTAACGCAAGAGAAAGCGCGCCAAGAGGCTGTGTTGCGCGAGGCCGCTCAGATGGTCGCGAACAATGTTCGGACGTCGGTGGCTGCCGGCGGCCGGATGCCTGTCGAGACGGGTAATCTGAAGAACTCGCTGATGGCGTCCACCTCGGCCATGCCGACGGTCGACCAGGGCGAGAAGGCCTATCCGGACAGCAGCGGCGAGATCGAGCTCATCATCTCGAACCTCGAAGTCGGCGGCACGCTCTATCTCGGGTTTCAGGCCGCCTATGGACGCCGCATGAATTACGGCTTCGTCGGCGAAGACAGTCTTGGGCGGCTCTATAACCAGGCGGGATATGGATTCGTCGATGCCGAGGCGCAGGACTGGCCTCAGACGGTCAAGCGGGCGGAGGAGAAGGTTCGCGGTCGGTTCGAGAGAGGCTGACACCTTCGGAAATGCTCAGAAAAGCAGCCTGGATAATCGACAGATCTCGGATCGCCATGGAGATCACGTCTTGAGCGTGCTTCGTGCGAACGGTGCGGTTGAGCAGCAACGCGAGAGCTTGATGGATGAGGTCGTAAACCTCTTCGTCGCTGAGCGGGTGATTATCGGCCATGGGCCTAGAGGTAGCAGATGGCTGACACCGTTGAAAAGAAAATCTATCAGGCGCTGCTCATCCAAATGCAGGCCTTCGTTCCACCGGCAGGCGTAACCATCGTCATGCCAGGCCAGGCATTCACGCCGACGGCACAAAGCAAGTTCGTCTCGGTCGAGGTGCATTTCAACCGCTCGGTCGAAACCGACCTGTCGCTCGTCCTGGACCCGATCCGGCAAGGCTTCATGCGCACCAACGTCATGTGGCCGAAGGGTTCCGCCATCGTCGACGGCTACGACGTGGCCGGCCAGCTGCGCCAGCACGTCCGCCGCGGCACCAAGCTCTTCCGGACCGACACACAGGTTCGCATCGACGAGGATCCGGAGATCGGCGTCCTCGTCACCGGCGACACGCACCACAACATCCCCGTCACCACCAGGTGGCGCTGCTATCCGCAAGTTCCGGCCTGATTGGCCTGCCGTTCCGCGCCTTCGGCAAGCGCAATCAGACATGAGAGGAAAACTCAATGCCCCAGCTTTATCCTGTGGCAGGCGCCAAGATTTATATCGGGCCGGCCGTCAACTCTGTTCCCGACGATGCGGACGTCATCGAATCCCTGTTCACTTCGGTGAGCTTCACCGAGGTCAAGGGCTGGCAGACCATGGGCGCGATCGGCGACGCTGCCACGCTGATTACAGAAGCCGTCATCTCTTCCGGCCGCGATCTCAAGGCCAAGGGCACGCGTAATGCCGGCTCGATGCAGAACAATTTCATCATTCTGCCGACCGACGCCGGCCAGATCGCGCTGATTGCCGCCGAGAAGACCGACTACAACTATCCCTTCAAGCTGGCGTTCGACGACGCCCCGCCGGCGAAGACGTCGACCGTAACGATGACTATCGCATCCCCTGGCGTCATCTCGTGGACCGCTCATGGCCTTGCTGCCGGCACGCCGATCAAATTCAGCACGACCGGCGCTCTGCCGACCGGTCTCGTAGCCGGCACAACCTACTATGTGGTCAGCCCCACCACAGACGCCTTCAGCGTAGCGGCAACCCCGGGCGGCGCGGCGATCAACACCACCGGCACGCAGTCGGGAACGCACACTGCCACGACTGTTCCGGTCGGGACGATCAAATACTTCTATGGGATCGTCATGACCGCCCAGGAGAACGGCGGCGGCGCCAACACCGCCCGCCTGCTGCAGGGCAACGTCGAGATCAACTCGCCGATCCTGACGATCGCTCCGATCGGTTGAGGTGATTGATGTCTGAAGAGTTCGTTGACCTTTCCGGCCTCGAAGCCCTCGTCCAGTCTCAGGAAGAGGGCATCGAAATCACCATCGTAAATGAGCAGGGCAATCCGCTCGGTCTCAAGATTGGCGTCGTTGGCCCAGACAGCGACCGCATGCAGAAGGCGATGCGGGACGTCGCCGCGGAGTTTGCGAAGAAGGCGGCCGAGCGCGAGAGCCTCGGCGAGCAGCTGGCGGATGAAGCAGACGCCCGTCTGATCGCCATCCTGGCGAAGGCAACCACCCATTGGGCGCCAAACCCGAAGATCGCCGGCCAGGTCATTCCCTTCTCCGAAGAGAACGTCCGGAACCTCTACACCAAGTTCAAGATCATCCGTGATCAGGTGGAGGCGAAGGCCGCGCGCCGCGCATCTTTTACAAAGGGCTGATCGACAGGCTCTGTCAGCTTATCGTCGATCAGCAGGAGGGGCGGAAGCTCATCGTCCCGGCCGCCGGCCAGCAAGTCTGGTTTTGGTTCCAGGAGCTCGATGCGCAGCGCACCGGCAACGGCTACGGGCCCAATGCCCTCGGCTTTGTCGCAATCGCGGAATGGGCGAGGCTTCGCGGCCTCGTCCTCAAGCAGTGGCAACTGGATGCCATCCTAGCAATGGATTTGAAGCGCCGGGAAGTCATCGCCTCGAAGAAAGAAGCGCAAGAACCAGAAAATGCGCCGGTTTCAGAGCGTCCTCTCACAGCGCGCCTGTTCGATGCGCTCTTCCCCGGAAAGAGAAAGTAGCCCGTGACCGAAGCGACACTTGGTTTCAAGATCGATAGCTCGCCGGCCGTTCGGGGTGCGGCTGACCTCGATCAGCTGACTGCATCCGCCGGCCGCACTCAGCAGGCCGTTGGCAAGCTCGAAAACGAGGTCGAGCAGCTGGGCGACGCGCTTGGGAAGGCAGGTCAGGGCGCTGGCAAGCTCAAGCCGCCGATCGACGATCTCGGCCGTTCCTTCGGTTCGCAGGACGAGCACGTCCGCGCCTTCCGGATGGAAGTTGAAAGGTTGACGCTCAAGTATCAGCCGTTGGCAAAGGCGACGCGCGACTATGAAGCGTCGGTTGGCGAGATCCAGCGCGCGCACAAGCTCGGCGCCATCACCGCCCAGGAGATGACCGCCGCACTCGATCGCGAGCGCCAGGCCTATGAGCGGCTGAAAACGTCAGCGACGGCCGCCGGCGCCGCTGTCAAGGCGGCCAACAGCAACAGAGGCGGTGCGCAGAGCTTCAACTCCGCCAACGCCGCGTTCCAGTTTCAGGACATCGCCGTCACCGCGGCCATGGGCATGAACCCGCTGATGATCGGTCTGCAGCAGGGCACTCAGCTTGCATCCGTCGTAGGGTCGATGGAGAGGCCTGTTGCTGGCCTCGCCGCAGCCTTTGCATCGCTCATCAACCCGGTGTCTCTGGTCACCATCGGCTTGACCGCCGGGACCGCTGCGCTGATCCAGTATTTCACGACGGCCGAAGATGGCACCGGCAAGACGAACGCGCTTTTTGAGGAGCAGAACGATCTGATCCGGCGCGCGGCCGCTCTCTGGGGCGATGCCGCGCCGCAGCTGAAGGCCTATGTCGACGAGCTCGACCGCGCCGACAAGATCACGCAGGGCCGAGAGGCTTCCGAGATCCTCGCCGGCCGCGAGCTTGAAGGCCTCGGCGAGCAACTGCAGGGCATCGGTCAACAGTTCTCCGAAGCCGTGCGCGGACTCCGCGGGATAGATGCGGATCCTGCATTCGTCCGGGACTTCTCGCAGGCCTTCGGCGATCTGCGCGAACGTCTCGACGATGGCACTGCATCGATCGCCGACATCAACAACGCTCAGCGCCTCCTGTCCGAGGCTGTCGACCGTTACGGCATCAAGTCCGTTCTCGGCTTCCGCGATGCCTTCGATCTCATCACCAAATCGATCCGCGACAGCATCGAGGCTGCAAAGCAGGCGAGGGCGGAATGGATCGCGGCCATCGCCGGCGGCACCAACGTGCAGGACATCATCTCCGGATCGTTCTTCACCGACAACGGCCGGACGATGCGCACGGCGGATTTCGTGCCGCTCAATCCGGCCGTTCCGTCGCGGCGCCCGAACATTGAACTGAGCGGCGATCCGGATGCCACCACCATCCTCAACCCCGACGGCCGGCTGACGAACGTTCCGGTCCCGGGCCAGAAGCCGAACTTCTTCGAGCTCGAGGAGCAAAAGGAGAAGGTCGACGACGTCACGAAAGCGTACCGGCAGGCGGCCGAAGCGAAGGCGGATTTCTGGCTCGACGTCTCGTTTCAGGAGCGCCAGGCCGAGCGCAGCGCCATCGATCGACAGGTCGCCAGCACGCTCAGCCGCTATGGCATGAACGAGGATCTGAACTCGCCCGAGGCCAACGCCATCCGGTCGCAGCTTCAGCGCGAGCAGAACCGGGAACTGGTAGGCAGCTTCCTGACCGACTTCCGGGACGGCCTGCTGGAAAACAGTGGCGATATCGGCAAGGCGATGGGCGACGCGATCAAGAACGCTCTGCTCAATGCTCTGGCCAAGGCAGGCGACCAGGCGATCGAGCGGCTGACGAATTCACTTGTGAACATGTTCTTCGGCGGCGGCACCTCGTCGACGGCATCTGGCGGCGGCGCTGCAACCACGACGCTGAGCGCACTGCTCGGCTACGGTGGCAAGGCGGCAAACGACAATATCAGTCCAGCGTCGGGAATGTCGGCCTATGCAGCGGCTATCCGGTCGATCGAGAGCAGTGGCAACTACAGCGCCATCGGTCCGATCACTCGATCGGGAGACCGCGCCTATGGTGGCTATCAGGTCATGGGAGCGAACATCGGCCCTTGGTCCGAGGCCGCGCTGGGTCGCCGCCTGTCGACATCGGAGTTTCTGAAGGACCCGGCTGCGCAGGACGCCATCTTCAACCATCGCTTCGGCGGCTATGTGAACAAGTACGGCCCCGCGGGAGCCGCGCAGGCATGGTTCGGCGGACCGGGCTCTGTCGGCAAGGGCGGCATGGGTGCGGACATTCTTGGCACGACCGGCAACGCCTACGTCGCAAAGTTCAACAGCGCGCTGGAGAAGGCCAGCGGCAGCCTCGGTCAGTTCGGGGGCGGCCTTAGC
This sequence comes from Sinorhizobium fredii, assembly GCF_002944405.1. Lineage (NCBI taxonomy): Bacteria > Pseudomonadati > Pseudomonadota > Alphaproteobacteria > Hyphomicrobiales > Rhizobiaceae > Ensifer > Ensifer fredii. The sequence goes on from NZ_CP024307.1 coordinate 1,897,001, forward strand.
CAGTTCGGCCAGGTCCTCGCCTCAAGCGCCGGCGGCGGAGGTACTGGCCTGCTGAGCAGTCTGTCGTCCTTCGGCATGAGCGTGTTCTCGCGCTCTGGCCAATTCGCCTCGGCGATGCTCAGCGGGGGCATCGGTCTATTCGCCAACGGCACGAACTATGCGCCGGGCGGTCTCTCGATCGTCGGAGAGCGCGGTCCGGAGCTCGTCAACCTTCCCCAGGGCGCGCAGGTCACCAGCAATCACAAGCTGAAGTCGATGGCCGCCAACAGCAATCGCGGTACAAACAGCGCGGGCACCATGAACGTCAACGTGATCGGCGCCAATGGCGATGAGCATGTCCGGATGCTCGTTCAGCAAGGCGTCGGCGAGGCTCTGCGCGAATACAACGAGCAGCAGCGCCGCGGCGGCTTCGGCCAGATCCAGACGCGCTATACTTCTCAGAAGGGCTGAGGATGGCCAGGTCATACATCAATCAGCCCACGGTTCCGATCCAGTATTTGCGGCCCACCCGGGCGAGTTTCGACAATGTCGGCTCTGGCATCGACGGCGGGGTCAACGGAAACGGCGAATCCATCTCGATCGAGATGAGTGGCGGCGGCCGGGTTACCGCGACATACGAGCGCTGCGTCTTGCAGGGCGACGACATGGAGCGCCACGAGGTCATCAACTGGATGGGCGCTCGAGGAAACGGAAGCTTCCGGTTCTTCAACGTACCGATCATCAATGATGGCATCGGGCCGTTCCCTGTCATCAACGGCAAGCGCCGGCCGATCATCAGCGGGATACCGCATTCGGACGGGGCGCTGTTCTCGGACTTGTCCGGATACTCGCAGGCGACCGTCTGGGCGAAATTGACCGCCGCGGCTGTCGTCGGGGCAGGGCAGATCTCCATCCGCGTGTACGAGGCTGCAAGGCCGCTACGCTGGTCGGACTGGTTCTCCATCTACCACCCGACGAAAGGCTGGCGCGCCTATCGCTACTGGGAGAGCCAGAAGACGGCGGAAGGCGTGGAGACCGTCGGCGGTGTCGCTTTCGACTATGTCGACTATCAGCTCGGCATCAGTCCGGCGCTCCGCGAGGCGGCGGCGATCAACACGCGCGTCGAGTTGGCACGGCCGCTCTGCGTCATGAAGTTCCCGCAGGGTTACAGCCTGCCGTGGGACTATGAGGCCTGGTATCAGAGCCGGCCGACCCTGCAATTTGTCGAGGCTTTCTGATGGGCTGGATTCCTGACGATGTTATCGAGGAGATGCGCGGCAGCCATCAACTCGGCATCTTCCTTCGCGTGGACACCGACCCGGCGCTGCACATGTGGTTCGGCGTCCACGACATCCAAACTGGTTTCGACAGCATCGACCCGGATGGCACCGTCTATCTCGGCGGCGGGGTGCTTCAGGGTGTCCCGACGCTCGAGGTCCTGGTCAACGGCACGGCTGACAGTGTCGAGTTCACGGTCTCTGGTATCGATCCGGCCACCGGCGGCAAGATGCTCGACAGCCTGCCGCCACTGCGCGGCGCCGCGGTCCAGCTCGGCCTGACGACGCTCGATCAATACTACCAGCCGATGAGCAAGATCATTCCGATCTGGACCGGGACGGCATCGCACGTCTCGGAGTCGAGCCCGATGGTCACGGCAAATGAAAGCCCGAGCCTGACGCTGGCTCTATCCGTCGTGTCGGGCGAGACGACCCGTTCGCGTGCTTCGCGATCGCTCTGGTCGGCGCCGCACCAGAAGGCGATTTCGCCGACGGACCTCTTCTGCGATGGCACGGCGCGCCTGTCGCGCGGCGTCCAGCCGGTCTGGCCGCACTACACCTGAGGCCACCATGAACATTCATGACTTCTTGAAGCTGCCGCATCGGTTCCGATGGGGCGGCCTCGGCGGCGATGACTGCATCATGTTTTGCGCCTCGTGGGTCGCTGATCAGACGGGCGTCGATCCGGCAGAAAAGGTGAGGGGGACCTATCGGGATGAAGAGGGAGCGCTTGCGTTCGTCGAGCGCTCCGGCGGGCTGATCCCGATGATCGATAACGGCGTGATGCCGCTCGGCTACGCGCGGACCGATAGCCCGGTCACGGGCGATATCGGCGTAGTGCTCGTACCGTCCGACACCGACGGCAACGTCAAGGAGATCGGGGCGATCCGCTTCGGGCCTCTCTGGGCGGTTCTGGCGCCTGGCGGCGTCAGGGCGAAACGATACGACTTCGTGGCGGCTTGGAGCCGGGGAGATCAGGATTGAGCTTCCATCATCGCATGATGCTGCAGCGCTACGGGCTGGGCTGCACGACATCGCTCTACAGCACGGTTCTTTTCGATCCGATCTTCACGCCGATCTTCACGGCACTGTTCACGCCGATCTTCGGTGCCGGTACCGCGCTGACGACCTTTGCCGTCGGCGCTGCATCTGCCATTGCAACCACGGCTTTAACGGTCGGCTTGCAATTGCTCCTCGCTCCAAGCGTCAAGACGCCGAAGCCCGAGGACGGCAAGGTTCCGAAGACGCAGTCCATCCCTTACCGCTGGTGGGGCGTCGGCCGTACCCGCGTTGCCGGCGCCTACATGCTTTGGGAGGCGAAGGGCAACAAGCTCTATGCGGTGCAGGCGCTGGTCGGGCATCGCATCAAGGCGATCAACCGCTATTATCTTCATGACGACGAAGTGACGATCGGCGCCGGGAACTACGTGAACGGATTGGCCGATGGACGCTATGGTGGCAACAAAGTCCGCCTCTACAGTCGTTTGGGTGAAACCCCTGAGACACCGTATTCAACGATCGTCGCCGGCATTCCGGAATCGTGGACCAACAACCATCGCGGCGACGGCCAAGCCTCGGTGGCCATGATTGCGGCAACACCCGGGCAGAAGGATTTCAGCCAGCGGTTCCCCTACAATGCGCCGTCCGTCTCGGTTGAAGCGGACCTCGCCTACTGCTGGGATTTCCGCGACGAGGATCAGGACCCGGAAGATCCGTCGACATGGACCTGGACGCAGAATTGCGCCGTCATCCTCGCCTGGCATCTCTGCTTTAACGAGTTCGGGGAAAGGCTGGATTACACCAAGGCTATCTTGCCGGTGCTCAATCTCTGGATCGAGGAAGCCGACATCTGCGATGAAGACGTCCCGCTGGCCGGCGGCGGCACGGAGAAGCGCTACCAGTGCAACGGTTATGACACGACGGAGAATGGGCCCAAGGCCGCGACAAACGCTATCCTGGCCGCCTGTGACGGGCATTTAGTGGCCCGGGGCGACGGGGCGCGCATCCTTACTGTCGGCAAGTTCAGGGAGAGCCGCTGCGGCGTCCTGACCGATGCGGATATCGTCGGGCACAACATCCAATATGACGTGCTCTTCGAGGACGAGATCAACCGCCTCATCCCCAAGTTCACCTATCCGGCGATCGACTACGCGACGGCAGACACGGACTATTTCGAGGATACCGACGCTCAATTGTCGGCCGGCCGGGTGCTCGCCCAGGAGGCCGAATACACCTGGGTTCACCAGTGGCGGCAAGCCCGCCGGCTGGGGAAGCGCGAGTGGCTCCGCATCCAGCAGAAGACGCGCGGCTCCATCGATGTCCGGCTCTCTGGCATCAACTCGGTCTACAACCGCTGGAATTTGCTGGAAACGCCGAAGCGGCTGCCGCGGCTTGATGGCAAGATCATTGAGAACCGCCGCGCACTGCTTTCGGTCACTCGTGGCGGCTTTACGATGGATATCGTCGAGCATCCCGACAACATCGACGCGTGGACGCCGGCAACCGATGAAGGGCAGCAGCCGCCGGTTCCTCCGGCGCCGAACCCAGCGGGGCTGGTGACACCGGTCATAAATCTGGTTCAGGCGAAGGCCAATTCCGGAAGCGTGTATATCCGGGTGGTGATCGTCGATCCAGACGACGACAGTCTGACGCCAACCGTACGGTATCGCGTGGCCGATGCTGACGGCCTCGGAAATCCAGGCGCATGGGTGGAGCAGAAGAATGAAGATGCGGCGCCTGCCGGCGGGTATGTCGACCTCGCTACGGCGGTCGTGCCAGCCGACAAGCTGCTCGACGTGCAAGCCGCGTTTATCGCGTCGAACGGCCGCTATTCCGATTGGTCGGTCACGGCGAACATCACATCGACTGTTGATTCCGTCGCGCCGGGAACGCCGACGAACCTGACGGCGCCGAACTCAGTCACCACGGTGCCGGTCAGCGCGAAAGCGGCAAACGACAACACCAGGTTCCTCATCTTCAAGCGCGGCACGACAGCGCAGAGCTTCGCCGCTGCAACGACGATCGGAACCTATTCGGTCACCGCTAACCAGACGATCTCGTTCAACGATACCCCTGGGGCGGGAACCTACAAATACTGGTGCGGCGCCGAGAACATCTCCGGCGTGCCATCAGCTTCGCAGGCGTCGGTAACGACCGTCGTCACCTAACAACAAGACACCCGTCCTTCCTTTCTTTGCTCTGGCCGCGCGCCGGAGCGCTACGCGCATGAGGAAAATATGGCCAAGACCGCAAGTGAAATTTGGGCAGATGGTCCGTCCAGCGATCCGTATCAGCCGCCGAAGGACGAGATCCGTGAATGGGGAGGGAGGCTGGAAACCGGCGGCTGGTCATTCGGCACTAAAGCCCTTGCTCAGGCCGCATCCGTGCCAGCCGATATCCACGTCATTAATCTGCTTGGCGGCACGTCTGTCGGCGATGGCCAAGGCGGCCAGTACATCGACACGAACAACGGCAGTTCCGACACTTTCACAACTGTGGCACCCAGTGCTCGCACTTGGTATCGCGCCGAGGATGTAGGCGTCGATCGCCTCAGCAACGAAGCCGCCATTCGTAACTGGCTCGATCCGCTCAAGAACTTCAATGCCAACGGCACGACCGACGACACGGCGAACTTTGCCGCGCTCGAGGCCGTCATGACCGGTCGCGAGATCGATTGTAAGGGACTGGTCTTCAAAGTCACGGCCATCCCGACCGGAAACAACTATCGGCATGGTTTTTTCGCTAAGTCCAACGGCGAGGCGACCAACCCGAAAGACGTTCTCTATCCGATGGAAGGAACGTTTGTCGCTGAGAGTTACAAGCTCACCAGCAGCCGCCGCCACGACGGCTGGCCACAGGACAAGTGGCACGAATACGACGGTGTCATATTCGCTGTCTGGAACCAGGGCTCAACGCACTCTTCTGACGACCTGCATGTGTGCATGGCGCGCTCCTACGATGGCGGCCGCACGTTCATCGATTTTGAGCGCCTGTTCCAGAAGACGGGACTGACGGGCGGCGTCACCTCCTGGGCCGCTGGTATTGTCGACGGCCAGCAGGTCGTTATCGTTCGAGAGAGTGAGACAGCCACGGAGCACCGTCTTTACTGCCGTCGCGTGGGGCAAAAGAAGAAGATTACGGCGACGCTGTCCTCGCCGGCCAGCGGCACGGCAGGATGGGAGCTGATCTTTTCCAGGCACGGCTGCCGGTCTGGCAATAAAATCAAGTTCAACGCTAACGTATCGATTGGCGGCACCACGATCGTTGCTGGCACCGAGTACACCGTTAGTAGCGGCAGTGCGACGCGCATCGTCTTTACCGGGCCTTCGTCATCCTCCGCTCAGACGATCGCAGGCGACTATGTCATTGAGTTCGTCGAGAGCGGCTGGACGGAAATCAACTGGACTGGTGTTGCGCTCGGCACGCATTTGGTGAACACAAGTGCGGATCAAACCGGCCAGCCGACGATGTTTCACTCCTTCGCGGGGGTTCCGGCGAGCGGCGGCGATTTCTACACCTGCGTTCATGGCGGAGCGGCAACGGCGGGCCCGACTTTGATCATGATTACAGACCTGCTCAGCAACTCCCCGACGCTTGCAAAATATAACAAGATCACTACGGCTAATAGAGTCGAAGCAACTCTCGACTACGATGAGGCGGACGGCTACCTGTATGGTTTCGGGCGGACACAATTTACTGACCAGTCGCCGCTTGCCTGGTGGTCGAGCGATGGCGGCGACACCTTCAACACCAACATCGGCGGTCCCGTCGGCGCGCTGCAGTATTCCCCGTTCCCTTGCAAGATCGTCGGCGACACGATCTACGCCTACGGCTCGGCGAACAGGGCAGGCACGGACGACGTCAGCGGCAACTACGTGAAGACGGAGGTTCCTCTCTATCTCTTCCGCGGGTCAAAGTCGGCGTTTCGGACCAACTACTGGGCGGCGCTGCAGATGATCGAAATCGGGACAGCCTACAAATACTCGGACTATGCTGGCCTGAATGTGGTCGGCGTTGGATCGATGGTTGTCTTTAATGGCAACCTGATCCTGGCGCACTCGACGGACAACGAAGACCCTGGCCTTGGAACTGGTATCCCAGACATTGAGATGGTCAGAATTCGCCTTGAGGACGAGGTGATCGAGGATCATGGGTATCAGAAGCTTGTCGGACGCTCGATTTCCGGAGGCGTGCCTGCCCTGGCGACGTACGATAAGCTTTATGCGGAGCGGGTGGTCGGGTCGTCGACCTTCCAGGCTGTGGCGCTGATCAACTCCGATGGCACGATTACATCCAACAGGGGAGGATTCGGGGTCACTTGCACGAAAGTTGGAACGGGTGACTACACCGTCACGATAACGAACCCAAAAGCGACGACGCTCTATTTCCCGTTCGTTCAGCCGGTTGGCTCTGGCGCCCGTCGGCATGAGGTTTTGTCGCTTGCTGCGGGCAGCTTTAACGTGAAAACCTTCGGCTACAATAACGCCACGCCAACGGACAGCGCATTCGTGGTCGGGGTAATCATGCTTGAGGACTGGACGAGGACGAGCTGGACGTGATCAGTCCGGCTGGTAGCCCCACCTCTTATCGTCCTCTTCCTTCAGACGCCTCGCGAATTCCTCGGATTCTTCGGCCATTTTGTTGAAGTCCGGTTCATCATCTTCGGCCGGGGCCTGTTCAACGATTGCCAGCTGATCGTCGGACGAAAGCCAGTGGAGGAAGGCGAATGTAAGGGTCGATCCGGCGAGGCATATAGCCCCGCCGATCTCGCGGCCGGTAAGAACCATCGCCACCCCACACAGGCCCGTGAATATCGATGCATCGAGTGGCGTGATGAAGCGGGAAATCAAAGAATACCGATCCTCTTTAGCGTTCGATCCAGCGGCTTCGAAACCGCATCGGGCAACAGAATGTCACCCCATCTGACCACGGTTCTGCGGATGGGGCCATAGCCATTGAGACGCTTTTCGAAACTGATCTTCTTCTCTTCGGCTGTTTTGGCTGGCTTGCCGTTCTTGCCCCATCGTTTCGAGATGAAAGACTTGTTCATCCAGAAGGCATGCCGCCAGTCCTCTTTCTCCATGAAAGACGACCAGATAGCTTCGAGATGCGTAAACTCAGGCTTGCTCTGGAAGGTGTCCCACGGGTTTTCGCCTACGAAGTGGAGCACCTTCACATCGCTGATGTTGACGAGATTTGGGTGATGTACGGGCAGCCGCTTGAGCGTATTGTATTCGACAGGGAGCCACTTGACGTCCGCGGCGAACACCACGTTCAGAAAGCCTTGGTCACCGCCGTCTGAGCTATGGCTGTGGGGAATTGCCGAGAAGACGCGGTTCCGGAGGCTTTCCGAGGGGGTGAAGCTGAAAACGCCGCTGTTGAAAGCGATGTGCAGTTCCGATCCCCAGTCAGGTGCGGCAAGGAAGCCATCGAGACCGAACAAGTCGTCGATGTTCTTAAGCATGACGCAATCGGCATCGACGAAGGTAATGCGGTCGTAGTCGAGCAATTCGAAGACGCGGAGCTTTGTAAACGTGCCAGCGAATCTCGATTGACCGTGATTATGCGGGTTGTCGATCGGGTCGACCTTCAAAGTCGACACATTGGGCAGGTGCCTCAAAAGCCGCGGGGTATAAGGGTCCGTATGCATAACCAGCAATGGCACGTCGGACACGGTCGCCAGCGATCTGGCTAACGCCATAGCCCCTATCGCATAGCGGCCGTCTGCCATGGTGACATAGACGTTGCCCTTGTTGCCCGCTTGGATAGTTTTCGCTTCGGCACTGCGGACTTCCGTGCGGTTGAGGAACGGCGCCATGATCTCCATGCGGGATAGGCCGACCAACTCGAACTCGTATTGATCCCGAATTGCGCGCAGGAAATGAAGGTCGAGGTCCAGGCTGTGCTTCTTTTCGTAGCCGGCGGCGACATCCTTCTCCTGCAGATGCTGCCGGACAGTGTCCGGAACATCCCACGCGTATCGCTGCGACATGTCCGCATAGAGGTCGATACCCGAGATGTGGATCCTCTTGAACCCGAGGATCGCGGCCACGGCGATCATCTGCATTCCCTGGGTGGGCAGCGGCCTACCCATCATGAAGCGAGCTAGCGTCGGATTGGACGCGATCACCGCCCAGTGGTCAAAGTTCGGCATCAAGTGGGCGGCCGAGGCCGTCACGACCTTCTCGCGCAGGTCTGACGCTTGGAACGGCTGGAAAAACGCGTCGATCTTGTACTGGTCGAGCTTCTGGACTTCCTTCAGATTGTCGCGCAGTCCAGCGTTGTCCACGGACCAGAAGAAGCCGTCTACCCGATCGCCGTAGAATTTTTCCTGTTCGAGGAAGAACCAATTGGCGCGGAAGATGACAGAATTCTCGGCCTGCTCGTCACTGAGGCGAACCTCGGCGGATGAGGGTCCGTTGCCGACGATGTAGCAATCCTGATGCAGGCGCCCCTCGAAATGGCGCTGGATACGGTCAATTTCGTGCGGAACTGAGAGGCTGTTCTTGGGGAAGGACACCTGGAGTGATCTCCTTGGAGAGCGAGAGAGAGCCATTCTCGCTGGTTAGTTTCCATACGTCGGGCTTGAAGGGAGGAATCTCGCCCGACTCAATTCGGTCTAAAATTGAATGAACTTTGCGATAGTCGGGCCTGGAACTCCAGATTTTGAACTCCCACCACCGGGCGGCTTGTAGCCGTGCAATGGTAGTTTCGTCAAATCTGAATCTAATCACCTTGGCAGGTACACCACCGACGACGGCATAGGGCGGGACATCCCTCGTCACTACCGCGTTAGCTGCGACGACCGCTCCATTGCCAATTCGAACGCCGCGCGTGATCACGGCGCCATCGCCAATCCAGACGTCATGGCCGATGACCGGTCGTGGTTTGGTTTCGAGTTTCTGGAAACGAAATTCCGAAGCCTCGGGCCAGAAGTTAAATTTTCGGGATCGGCCAAACTGGAACGGGTGATTGCTTATCCAGTCTGTCGGGTGATCGAACGGACCTATGATGACGCGTGGCGCGATCGAACAGAAGCGTCCGATCTCAGCGCCGCAGATCTCGCCTGAAGGTCCGATGTAGGAATAGGCCCCGATCGTCGTCGGCTCGGATACTGGCGACATGAGGTTGACGGGGCTTTCGAATGTGAGGGGAGCGCCAATGCCCTTGGCGCTCGCAACTGCCGCCCCGCAGGCTAGAAGATCGTCTCGGTTCAAAATTCTCCTCCCTCGCTTTGCACGGGGTGCCTCATAGCATATGACTCCCTTCGCGAAAGGGGAGAAATGGCATGACACTTTCGGAATTGATCAAGCGGCTCGAGCGCGCGGAGAAGGTCGAGCGGATCTTTGACGGCGAGATTGGGGCGCTGCTTGGCTGGCGCCGCCAGGTCGATTACATCAAGAACGATGCGAACGGAGAACCGACCAAGCGGGTATTTTGGATTGTGCCTTCGAGCGACGATCCTGGCACAGTTCCGTTTTTTACGTCGTCGCTTGATGCCGCGGTCGACCTTATGAAGGCAATTGCCCCCGCTGATGTGTGGGGTGTTAGCATGGCAGACGGAACCGGAACCGCCATCATCGGGTCGGGCCCCTATTGTCACGCTCCGACGCCAGCCATGGCGCTGTGCATAGCGGCTCTCAAGGCGAAGTTGATGAGAGAAGGCGACAAGTGACGCTGATCGGTTGAGTCAACACTGAGAATGGCCTATGGACTCCGGCGGTTTTAAAGTTCGAGGCCGCGAATGAGCAACATAGACTTCTCTTCCCTCACCATCGAAGAAATCGATGCCGCTCTAGAAGAGCTGCCGAAGCTCAGAAAGATCAAGGTTGAAGCGCGTCGCGCCGAACTCTTGGAAGAACTACAGAGGCTCGGTGGCCTTCCAAAGCGGATGCCGGTTCGCATGCCCCCAAAATTTCGGGATGACAAAGGCAACACGTGGACAGGTCAGGGGACAACTCCGATCTGGATCAGGGAACTGGAAGAGGCCGGTGGCAGTCGAGAGCAATACCGGATTAAGAAAAAGGACTGAAAGCCCCTCGTCCTTGAAGCCCCGCTTAGGCGGGGTTTTTTATTGCCAATAGGGCAGACACATCATCCTCCAACGATCAGGTGAACAATGGCAAATCGCAAGCGCACGACGCTTGGGGTCGTGCACGTTACTGCCACGCCGCCAGGCTGGGACAAGGGCGTCGCCGGCATCCGAGCAATTCATAAGGCTCAGGGCTGGTCCGACATCGGCTATAACGAGATCATCAATGCGGACGGTCGTGCCGAGATCGGCCGCGGCAAGATGGCGATCGGCGCCCATGTCGCCGGCTTCAACTCGATCTCCTACGGCTTGGCGATGGTCGGCGGGGTAGACGCCTCCGGCCGGCCGGACGTGAACACGCTCAAGAATGCGCAGTTCGCCACGCTGGAAAGGCGGATGCGCGAGCTGTTGGAGGAATTTCCCGACATCAAGTGGTGCGGCCACCGGGATCTGTCACCGGACAAGAACGGCAATGGCGTGATCGAGCCGTTCGAGCACATCAAGGCATGCCCGTGCTTTGACGTCATCCCCTGGGCCGCGGCGAAGGGTCTCCCGGTCGCCGATATCCGGGGCAACTGGAAGCCGATCGTCATCGAAAACAAACCGGTGATCGAGGGGCCAGACACTCGCACTGCTTACCTGCAGCGGCTGCTCGTCCGGGACGGCTATGCCCTCGGCCCGATCGACGGCATCGTCGGCAGGAAAACCCGTGCCGCCATCCGCGCCTTCCAACTCGCCTCAAACCTGCCCGAAAGCGGCGACTTCGACGCCCCGACGGTCAGCAAACTCCGCCTCCTCTTCGAAGCCAAGGCTACGGCCTAACCCTCAAAAGGAAAATCTGAAATGATCAAGTCTCTGCTCTTCGTGGCAGCGGCGGCCTTTACGCTGTCCGCTTGCCAAACCACGTCCTCGATCGACAGCGCCATCCAGAAGAACCTTCCCCAGGTTTGCTCGGCGGCAGCTACGGCTCACTCCGCCTTCGTCATCGTCGCCAGCACCGGCGACATCAAACAGCGCACCGTTGCGCGCGAGGCGGCTGCCTGGGCTGCGCTGGACGTCATCTGCAAAGACCCGAGCTCGGTTACGGCGGCAACCGCGCTGGTCAAAGCGGCCGAAAGCTATGCCGTGATGGTGGCCGCGCTCCGCGAAGCCAAGGCAGCGGAGTGACGATGATGGATGCGAGACAGAAACTAGAGAACAAGATCATCGGTGCGGTCGTAAGCGCAGTTGGCAATCCTGCCGTTCCGGCCCAGCCAGGAGCTGTGTCTCCCATCGCCGAGGCGGTTACAAAGAAGATCGCGCCGGAGATCATCGCGGCGACGAATAATGAGCCGTGGTGGCAGTCCCGCGTCATGTGGGGGTCGATCGTTGCGATTGCCGCCCCCATCGCCGCTCCGCTGCTGTCGTGGGTGATCGGTGAGACCGTCACCATCAGCGCTGATGAGCAGGCGAACATCGCTGCCGCACTCGCCGCCGCTGGTTCTGCCGTAGGCGGGTTGCTGGCAATTTACGGGCGGTTCCGCGCTCGCAAGCCGATCGGCGAATGACATCATACGGCCGCCGCATCCCCGCGGCGGCCGATTTCTTTGGATCGCATAAGCATGGGGCATCGGGGACATAATGGCGGATGATGATATGAACGGGAATGATCCACACCGCACCTATACAGATGCAGTGACGGCACAGCTCGGGGAACGGGTGACGAACCTCGGACGGCGGCAGACAGACCTTGAGGCGGAGATGAGAACCGGCTTCAAGCAAATGGAATCTGCGGTCGGCGCGCTTGCGGCCGAGATGCGCAATTCCGTGGCCGCTCTGTCGTCGACACTCGCGGAGCGAAACCGTCCACAGTGGCAGGCCCTCGGCGTTGCATTGAGCTTCTGCACGATTCTCGGCGCTCTCGCCTATTGGCCAATCAACGCCGCGACGAGCGACCTGAAGGCCTCGGTTTCCATCCTGAACGAAAAGATGGTGACGCAGAAGGAAATGGAGTGGCGGTCGGCGCGCGGCGCCGAAGACAGGTTGCAGCAGCAGTCCATGCTGAAAGACCTGCGCGATGCCCAGGTGCCACGTCAGGAGCTCGATCGCGTCTGGACGAGCTACGATCAGCGCTTTGCTGACCATCAACGGCAGATAGACGAGGTGAAACAGGCGCAGGGGAGCGTCTACAGTCAGCGCGACATCATCCTCGATCTCAAGGAAAACCAGCAGCGGCTGGAGCGGGAGATCGCCAGGCTACTCGCTTCCTCGGGCAACTCGCTGGACCGATAGCGGCTGTATCTGCTCGGCATAACCGTCGGCGGCCGGCTTCGGCATAACATGTAAATCAGGTCGTCGCAGCCGAGGCCGCACCACCGATGTTTGTCCGGCCGCACCCATATCAGGCACGTCTGGCCGATCAGTCGCGTATCGGCATCTCGGCGGCGGTGAAAGCCTGCTCAATCCTTAATCAAAATCGACCGAGTCAGGAAAAGCCGATTCATCGTTCACCAACTCATCATCTTCCGGCTCCGGAATTATGACTGGAATTTTTCCTGCGTCGAGATCGGCGGAGCCGTCAAAAGACAAGCGCACGGCAAGCGTCCCGGGTCCGTCCGGAACAAAATGAAGATCGGTAGGCGTGAAAATAGCAGGAAATCTCTCGTCGGCCACGGTAAAGTCCACAGCGACGTCAGCGACAGAGATCTCCTCGTGGCCATTGTCAAAGAATGCAGAAATTGTGGCAGTATGCTTTCCGCGCTCCAGTCCGCGCGCCTCGATCCAGTTGGAAAGTTTCACGACATCTCCGGCTGAAGCGAACAGCACACCTGGGTATACTCCAATCAAAATGGACTTGCCGTTGACCTCTATCCGAACATCATCACAGAAGATTGAACGGACCTCGATCATCGAGACCACCTAATCGCATGGCTTATCCTGGCCGCGCGCGGCATTTTCTGGTGCGCTGATGTGGAAAGCACCACTAGGTTGTTTACTTGCTCCGGGTGATGAAAGCACGTGGCATGGCGCATGTTTGCGACTGGTTCTTTCAGGGGCCAGCACGAGTCCACCTTCATAACGCGACCGTCGATCGCGAATAAGATTCGAGCAGCAGTATCGATCGTCCAGTTGCCGGGCGCGCCTAAGAGCCTTGAGACCTGGGCCGGATCCTTCCCAAGCCGCCTTGCCAAAGTAGCGTTAGAGATACCTGACTCCACGCAGTTACGCACGACGAGGTCATACATGTCCTCGCGAGCGTTCTCTGCCACATAGCCAAGCGTTCTCTCCGATATGCGCTGGTCGCCTTGCGGTTCAGCCAATATTGAAGTGCTTGGAGACATAATCTTCCACCTTTTCACCATAAATAGGGGGATGCCCCGGAAATAGGGAATCCCATTCTTGCCTGCATAGTTGTGCTGCCGCTCGAAAGTCCAAGCCTGCTCGCGGCATCCATTTGAGCAACACCAAGATGTCTGGCTCGGCAAATCCGCCAAAAACTCGGATGGCGGGCTGCGGGTCTCGGATCCGAACGTCGACGATCCCCAGAAGTACGGGGTCCACCCTTGCTATTGTGCAACTGGCGTCTTTGTCGTGCGGGTCCATGCCAAACGTCACATAGGACCCGTTTGAGATGCGCTCCAAGACAGATAATGTCCTACCGGAAAGCCTGGCGAACCGGCCGTCGACACCATCTCCGTCCACGAATTGCTGCACTTCTTTTCCAAGAAAAATGTGCCTCTGGACCAAATAGGACGGACGGGCGGGAACAAGTAAGCGCAGCGTCTCATCGGGGTTCTCGCAGTGTGTTTTTATTACCTCGCTTATTGACATATATGTCAACACATCCCCGTCAACAAATTATTAATTTTTGAAATCATCAACCCTTCGTGATGTTCACGAGCGTTGCAATATGCGCACAACCATTCGTTAGACGGCTGATTGAAGCGATCTTTGTCTCAGAGTCAACAGCCGCTGGCTCCGCCGGAGGCGCTCAGGGACGCTCGCTGTGTTGCTGCTCCACTTGATCGGCATATCCTTCAGCGGCCGGCCTTGGCGTGAACATGTAGATCAGGTCGTCGCATCCGAGCCCGCATCTCTGGTGCTCTCTCAGCTGCGTCCTGCGCTCACAGCTCTGGCCGATCAGGTTTATAAAGTCGCGGATAGGCATGTCGGCGCCGTGCTTTTCGATCAGCCGAGCGACGTTGTAGCGGCCCTTTCGCCCGCACTGCGAACAGGTCAGAACCATCTGGGGGAGGGTGAATTCGGCGAGTGTTCGTAGACGTTCAGGCATGCGCGATGCTCCTCGTTTGAGGTTGTCGAATCCCGCATGTCGTGAAGGGCGCCCGCACGCGCCGATGAGCAATTATCCTCGGTTTTCCGTTTCTGAAAAGTCGAGATTCCTCTGAAAAATCAATGGTGCAAAAACGGCAAAAAACGAGGCGCTTTTGGACCTGTTTTTCAGAAACGACATTGATTTTATTGGAAGTGGAGGGGATTTGCAGTCCTCTGCGTCACCACTCCGCCACGAGGCCTCTCGTGCTCGTAAAATCGAGCGATGGCGGGCGTTTAAAACGAATCCATGTGGAGCGCAAGAGGGAGACGTTCAAAAAAGACGCCCACAAACAGCTTTGAACAGGCCGGAATACGAGAGCGCTTCTTGCCGGTGGCATGGCGGACGCCGAGACCAATAAACGCCGGCCGCAGTAAGCGAGATCACGGAAGGCAAAGAGAACAGTTCTGTCGTCGCGACCGCGCGAAACGACCGCACACAGGATCGGCACAGGAACCCAAATCGGCCTAGTGATAGCGCCGGATCAGACCGACGAGTTTGCCCTGAATTTTCACGCGGTCGGGTCCGAAGATGCGCGTTTCGTAAGCCGGATTCGCCGCTTCCAGTGCGATCGATGCGCCCTTGCGGCGGAATCGCTTCAAGGTTGCCTCCTCGTCGTCGATCAGGGCGACGACGATGTCGCCCGGGCTGGCGGTGCTGGCGTTGCGGATGATCACCGTGTCGCCATCGAGAATGCCCGCCTCGATCATCGAATCGCCCTTGATTTCGAGGGCGTAGTGCTCGCCGCTGCCGATCATCTCGACCGGCACGGAAATCTCGTGCGTATTGTTCTGAATGGCCGAAATCGGCACGCCGGCGGCGATCCGGCCCATGACCGGCACTGTTATAGACGCGCTCTCGACCGGCGGCGTTGGCGCCGGCTTCGGTGCCGGGGGCTTGCCGAGGCTGCCCTCGATGACGCTCGGCGAGAAGCCGCGCCGCGGCTGGGCTGGGCTCGAATAGGCTTCCGGCAGCTTGATGACCTCGAGCGCTCGGGCCCGATTGGGTAGCCGGCGAATGAAACCGCGTTCTTCCAGCGCAGTGATCAGCCGGTGGATGCCCGATTTCGACGCAAGATCGAGCGCATCTTTCATCTCGTCGAAGGAGGGCGGGACCCCGGATTCCTTCATCCGTTCATGAATGAACAGAAGCAATTCCTGTTGCTTGCGGGTCAGCATGCGCGTCACTCCAGATTCGCGAAACAAATCAAGAACAGAAACTATCCGTTCCATATGTGTTCCGCAAGCACTTAATATTCCGTGAACTCATGCGTCGAGGCGCGTCCGCTATCAGGGCGGCACGGACGGTTTGCGGGTTTCGATGGTGGTGAAGACTTGCGTGCGGCAAGCGTCACACATAGGCGAGCGTTTGCTCACCTTTGACGACGCTGTGCATCGTCTTGACAAGCCGTCCTAGTAGGCGAGGCGCAGCCCGCCGGGGCTAAGAACGTCGAAGTCGGGTTCAGGGTAGGGGCCGTACCACTGGGTGTAGGTCGTGTTGCCCGTAGCGCCTGTCGTGGCGCATCCTGAAAGTGTGAGAAGAGCGATTAAGGCGGCGGCGATCAGAGATTTGAGAGGCATGGTAGTCCCCACTTGCGGGAGTTGCCGATATGCAATGATGCCAGGTGCTAAGTCTCTCTCAAATCAGGCTCTTTGGCAAGCGAGGGGCAAGGCGGGAAGACGGCACATCGGGTGGAAAACACCGCTCCCTCTGACTTCGGGTCGCTCGCTTCTTAACGGAATTCGCGTTCGCAATGGGTCTGCTGCGAACACAGTCTGAAGTGGTGGTCGTCCGAGGGTGACGAGCCACGTCGGATCGGCCCGCTACAGAGATGTCGCTGATGTCTTAGCGATGTTCTGTTACCTATGTCTCCGGGTCGGACAAAGGTCGTTTGGTGGAGTCGAAGGGAGTCGAACCCTCGACCTCCGCAGTGCGATTGCGGCGCTCTCCCAACTGAGCTACGACCCCAGCCGTTCACCTATATAGGCGGATTTGAGCGCCCGCGCCAGTCCCTCCCGGCGTCTCGCGTGGGGAGGATCGGGGCCGTCGTGGATGTCACTCGAGGAGAATTTGCTTGAGCGTCGCGGCGTCCTCGATGAAGGCGGCGGGATCGTCATTGGCGACGAATTCCAGCATTGCAAAGCGTCGCCCGGTCCAGCGCGATGCGGGGAGGGCCGTGAGGACGCTTCGCCAATAGTCGGATGCCGATGCCAGGGGAAAACGGTTGCGATTTCGATCCCAGGCGAAGACGTGGACATGAGATACATGCTGACCGATGCGGGCGACCTCTGCGAGCGCCTCGCCGAGCTCCAGCCCGGGCCGCGGCTGCCAATAGAGATAAACATTGTCGTGGGCGATCGCGTCGATCAGGCGGCTTGCCGAGTCGGTCGTGTCCGTCAGCGATCGCGGGTGATATTCCAGCGAGACGGTCACGCGGTGGCGCGCGGCTTCGGCGCCCATGTCGCGGATCGCCTTTGCGGCATCACGTCTTTCGCCTGCGCTGTAGTCCTTTGAATCGCGCCGGCGGGTGCCTGGCCAGATGCGGATATTCGAGGCACCGAGTGCAATCGCGCTCTCGAGCGCACGCCTGAATTCGATGAGGTCGTCAGTCGGTGGCGCGACATAGGATCCGTAGGATGTCGTCAGTTCGGCCCTTGCGCTGAGGAGCCCGACGATCCGGGCGTTGGACGTGTCGCCTGGAGCAATATGAGCGTCGCCTGCCCATTCGATCGCCGCAAGACCGGCGCTCCGGGCTAAGCCGACGATTTTTTCCGGAGGCAAGCTCCTGAAGGTGACGGTGCAGAGCCCCGGTTCGAAATCGCTCATGCAATGCGCTCCAGGTCGTGCTTGCGGACTTCGAACAGCAGCTGCCGGCCTTCCAGAAAGCGCTCGATTTCGTCGACGGCCATTTCGCCGAGCCGCGTCCTCTCAAGTCCGATGGCGCCGGCAATGTGCGGCGTTAGGAAGACGTTCGGCAAATCATAGAAAGGCGACGTTCCTTCCGGCACCTCGGGATCCGTCACGTCGATGACGGCATTGATTGCGCCCGTCTTCAGCCGGTCTATCAGTGCGGCCTCGTCCACGAGCGCACCCCGCGCCGTATTGATCAGTGTCGCACCGTTCTTCATCAGGGACAGCCGCCGCCCGTCGATCATGTGCTGGGTCTCGGGCAGAGAAGGCGCATGCAGCGAGACTATATCCGAATGCGCCATCAGCGTCTCGAGATCGGCTTTTTCGACACCGATAGCCGAAGCGCTTTCTTCCCCGACCAAGGGATCGTAGAGCAGCACCCGATAATCGAAGGGGCGAAGCAGGTCGATCACCCGCCTTCCGATCCGCGAGGCGCCAACGATGCCGATGGTGCGGCGGTAGTTTCCAATAGCCTGCCCCTGCAGCAGCTGGATGCGCTGACGCCCTCTGTCGGCGGCATAAAGGTCGCGGAAGCGAAAAACGTGCTTGCCCGAAAAAATGATTGCCGCCAGCGTGAACTCCGCGACCGGCACGGCGTTGGCTTCGGCCGCATGGCTGACGGTGATTCCTGCATCGAACACGGACAAATCGATCAGGTCCTTGACCGTTCCTGCCGCATGGACGATGAGCCGAAGGCGAGGGGCCGATCGAAGGGCGTTCGCATCGAAGCTCGGGGCGCCCCAGCCGGTCACCAGGATCTCCGCTTCGGCGAGCAAGCGGCTTCCCCGGCCGTCGCCGAAAACGGTCATGGGTTGCCGATCGAGTATGCGAGCGAGACGGTCTATGCGTGCGAAAAGTTCCGGTGTGAGTACGTGTTCCGTCCTTTCGGGCTGCATCGCGAAGGCAATCGCCGGGGGGGTCATGACATGCGTCCCGGCGCTTGCATGGCGCTGACCCTTACGCCCTCTTCGGCGACGGTGCGCAGTTCGGCGATCTTGGGGACAGCGGGCGGACCTTCCCAATCGCCCGACACGGCCGAGATGTCGCGAACGGCCAGCACGGCGCAGCGGAGAATAGTCTCACCGGCGGGGATCGTGCCGCGCAATTGCGGCACCAGGGTCTTTGCGGCGATGAGATTGGTATTGGGCGCCGCCTTCTGTGCCAGACCTTGGCGCGTGACTGTCGAGCCGAGGTCGTGGATTCCGCTGAAGTCCTCTTTGCCGATGGCATAGGCCCAACCCGCCTGTGCGGAAAGTGTATCGGCTTCGAAGTCCCGTCTGGCAATGGCAAAGCCGCCCTCGGCAGTTTCAAGCGGCCGCGGCGTCGTGATCCTGTGCACCCGGACATGCCAGGGCGTGGCCGGCAGCAGCCAGGTCTCGACGGAGACGTCCGGCCAGGGCGACCACCTCGCAAAGAGCACGTTACCGGCAAGCCGTGCTTCCTCGTTCGCCTCGCGCACACGGTAGTGAATGCCGTCGTCGCTGAAGGCCAGCATCGAATCGAAGGAGCCTCCGCTGAAGGCCCGCTCGTCGCTCTCGACGCTGAAGCCGTAACGCGTCGAGTAGGCGAATTTCGCGTATTTTTCCGAGCCGAACCGCATTTGCCGGTTCTCCTGCCCGGAGGAAAGCGCCACGACGTCGCCCTTGGCGGGCATCATCACCATGCCAGGATGGGGGAGCGCCACCGGGTTGGGCGACGGGCTCGGGGCCGTTTCCTGGGAAGTCCAGAACGGATGGTTCTTGGAAACAGCGAGCGGCAGGAAGGCCTTGAACGCCCAGTAGGGAGAGCCCGCTGAATTGTAGTTTTCCGACATCAACAGGTTCGGATAGCCGTAACCGACCGACAGCACGCCGTCCCGATGGGTGATCGGTTTGTCCGCCCACCATCTGAGGTGGCGAAGGCAAAGGCCCTTGATCTCGCCCCAGGGCAGCGCCTCGAGATCGGCAAAGGCGAGCGCCGACCAGAAGCTGGCGCAGGCGAAGCGATAGGTGAGGCTGCGGCCGAAGGGGACGGTCGCTCCGTCCTCGGCGAACCAGTGGCGAAAATCCTGGGCAAAGGCCAGCGCACGCTCGCGATAGCGCCTGGCATAGTCATCCTCGACGAGGCGCGAATAGATGAGGCCGTAGAAGTGCATCGCAAACGGGATGTAATGGTCGACACGCCGCACATTGCCGTCCCGATACCATCCGTCCGCTATGTAAAATCCGTCGAGTTCCGAGAGATAGGCATCGGTCAGGCTGCGGTCGTAGTCGATACCGAGCCGATCGAGTGCGATGTCGACGAGGATACGGAAGAACTTCCAATTGTTTTCGGCATAATCGAACTCTCGCGCCCGGAGCAGATAGGTGACGAGGTTGTCTCTTGCCCGGCCGCTTAGCGGGTCCCACAGTTTCTCCGGGATCAGGGCAAGGGTGAAGCCGAGGGCGGCGAGTTCGACCATGCGCTGGTCGCGGTTGCCGACATTGCCCCAGAACTCCGGATGGTTCGGGTCGGTGCCGTTTGCGATGCCCTCGACATAGCGGCGCCAATGGGGGAAATCGCCGCCGGCGGCGGCAAACGGTGCAAGCCCCCAAAGCGGCCGCGCGAAGCCCTCGAGATCGGCTGCGGCCCGGTCGAAGTGGGCGGCGGCGGCATCGAGGCGGACGCGCGCGTTCCCTTTTGAAAAATACGGCAACAGCGGATCGAAGAGGCCCAGCAGGGCGTGCTGCATGTCGCTGCGTGTTTCCAGCGGATTGCCGACGAGCGGGTTGGAACTGGCGGGATCATAGGTCATGGGTGCCGTCTCGCCTCCAAGCTTCCGCCGGCGACGGGGAACACCGCGTGCGACACGTGCCGGGCGGGCCTATCGCGATGATGGAGACGGAAGTGCATCATACCGATCGCGTCGCGGCCGAGGGCCACGCGGTTGACACGCATCGTCGCGAGCCGTGGATTTGCCATTTCGGCGCAGGGCAGATCGTCGAAGCCGACGATGGCGAAATCCTCGGGAACGCGCCGGCCGAGCTCGGTGACCGCTTCGAGCACGCCGACGGCGAGAAAGTCGTTCATGCAGAACGCAGCCGTGAAGCCGCCGTCCTCGGCAAGGGCGGCGAGCGTCGCCGCATGCGCCTCGACGCTGGAATTGCCCTCGAAGGGCAGGCGGATGACGCGCCCTTCGCCGCCGTCCGCCGAAGCGATTGCCGCCTCGAAGCCGCGAACACGTTCACGGATCGTATGCCGATGCGATCCGGTCAGGTGAAGGATGCGGCGATGGCCTGCCTCAAGCAATCGCCGGGTCGCCGCATAGGCGCCGTGGAAGTTTGCGGGCGAGATGCCGTCGAAACGCATTTGCGGGTCGGTGCCATTGACCAGGATGACCGGCGTGCGACTTTCCTCGAGCCATTTGCAAAGTGCGTCAGCGGGGTCGATCCCGACCAGGAAGAGCCCTTCCGCTTCGACGGATCCCAGGTGTTCCCGGACCGCTTCAGGTGTCGCCTTCGCCTCTCTGGCAAGGCGGATATCGAAAGGCATGCCCAACTTGGCTGCCTCGGACCGCAGACCCTCGACAATCCCCTCGTAAAAGACACTGAGGCCGCCCGTCACGCCATGGCTTGCGATCAGGGCCAAGGCGCCGGGGCTTGTCGCTGGCGGGGCTTTGATCGGATAGCCGATCTCGGAGGCGACCTGGAGGATCTGCCGGCGGACGTCGTCGCTGATGCCCGGCTCGTTCGCAAGGACACGCGAGACGGTGGAAACGGAGACGCCGGCCCGAGTAGCGATGTCGGCCTGCCGCAGTCGTTTGGAAGAAATGTCTGTCATGGCGCAAAGATCGCGCAATTTGTGCAAATTTGCAAGTCGCGAACAAAATCTTGCAAAATCAATTTTCTTGCATAAGCTTTCGCAGAATGGCTTCGCCTGGCGCTGGAGGAGAGCGCGAGGCAGACAACGACAGGAGGAACGGCATGCTACTCAATCGACGTACATTCCTGCTCGGCTCGGCCGGCACGGCCGCTGGTCTTGCACTCGGCGCGACCTCGGCTTTCGCTGCCGAAAACGTGCAGCTCCGCGCCATGTGGTGGGGATCCAACGATCGCTCGAAGCGGACCTTGAGCGTCGCCAAGCTCTTCCAGGAGAAAAATCCGGACATTGCGATCGTTGGCGAGAGCCTGAGCGGCGACGGATACTGGACGAAGCTTGCGACCCAGATGGCCGGCCGTGCTATCGCGGACGTCTTCCAGCTCGAGCCGAGCACGATTTCCGATTACTCCAAGCGCGGCGCCTGCCTTGCTCTTGATCCGTTCATTCCATCGACGTTGGACGTGGATTCGTTCGGCAAGGATGTGCTGAAGCTGACGACTGTGGATGGGAAACTCTGGGGCGTCGGGCTCGGCCTGAATTCCTTCGCACTGTTCTATGACGCCGACGCCTTTGCGAAAGCAGGCATTACACCTCCGGGAGTCGACACCACCTGGAAGGAATATGCCGACATCGCGACCGAGATGACCAAGGCCGCCGGCAAGAAGAACGTCTGGGGCGGGCCATACGGGGCCCGCTACGCATATGTCTTCGATGCGTGGCTGAGGCAGCGCGGCAGCAGCCTCTATACCGAGAGCGGCCTCGGTTTCGGCGTCGAGGAAGCGAAGGAGTGGTATGCCTATTGGGAGGAACTGCGCAAGCGTGGCGGCACCGTCGGCGCCGATATCCAGACGCTCGATCAGAACACGATCGATACGAACTGCCTTTCGCTCGGCTATTCGGCCATGGGCATGGCCTATTCGAACCAGATGGTCGGCTATCAGCTGATCATGAAGAGCAAGCTCGGCATCGGCATGCTGCCGCGCGCGGAGAAGGGCGGCCCCTCCGGGCACTATTACCGGCCGGCATTGATCTGGAGCATCGGCGCGACCACCAAGCATGGCGAACAGGCCGCGAAGTTCATCAATTTCTTCGTCAACGACGCGGAAGCCGGCAAGATCCTCGGTGTCGAGCGAGGCGTGCCGATGTCGCCCAAAGTGCGCGAGGCGATCCTGCCGTCGCTCAATCCGACTGAGGCGGAAACGGTGAAATACATCAATGCGCTCAAGGACCAGGTGGGCAGCTACCCGGCTCCCGCGCCGCTCGGATCGACGGAGTTCGATCAGCGGGTGCTGCGCCCGATCGCCGACGAACTGGCCTTCGAACGCATTTCGGTCGCCGATGCGGCGACGCGTCTGGTCGAGGAGGGCAATGCGACGGTTCGCGCCGGCTGACGCCTGCCAGCACATCGTCTCATCGAGATTTGACGGCGGACGGGCAGGTCGCTCCGGCCGCCGTCCGTTCACTGTTCGCCGCCGGTCTCCCTCCAGGCGGACAGCCAGTCGTTGAAGGCAAGTGCAGACGGCGTTCCCGTCGAAATGGAAATTTCATAGGCCCCGACGATAGGATTGATCGCCGGGCACAAGGCGATCAACTGACCTTCCCGCAATTCCCGCTCGATCAGCGAGGGACTCGCCTGGCCGATGCCGAGCCCCGAGATGCAGGCGTCGATCGACGCCTCGTCGGTGTCGAAGGCGATGCTGCCGCCGCGCGGTTTGAATGCCATCTGCGCCGCGCCGCACCAGCGCTGCCACGACCAGGCATCCGCTGTGTCGAGCAGGAGCGGCAGATCGAGGAGATCCTGCGGCTGGACATGCGGCCCCGAGCCACCGGAGAGCAAGGGAGAGCAGACGGCGATCGACCTGTCGAGCAGGAAGGCGACCGGGAAGTCGGCTTCCGTCGTGCCGCGCCTATAAGTGATGACGACATCGGGCACGCCGGTCGCCCCGAGCGCCAGCGACTGGATGCTGAGATCGACATTCGGGTTGTCTTGACGGTACGAACCGAGACGCGGAATGAGCCAGCGCCGCGCCAACGTTATCGGCGCCTGTATGACCAGGGTTGCCCGGTCAGGCTGCAGCGCACGTGTACCGTTTTCGATCGTCGCGAGAGCGGCGCTGACATGCGCCAGATATTGCCGCCCCGCGTCCGTCAGCGAGATCGCATTGTGGCTTCGATGAAAGAGCGAGACGCCAAGTGCATCCTCCAGCGACTTGATCTGTCTGCTGATTGCGCCGGGCGTGAGGTTCATCTCGCGGGCTGTGAGCGTCAGGCTGCCGGTGCGCGCGGCGCTCGCGAAAGCCGGCAGGGTCGAAAGCGGAGGCAATTTGAAACGCTGCGTTTGAGTAATTCTCATGCCGGCCTGAAAATCTTTCGCTTGCAAATAAGTTGACCATGACTATCCAGATTCCAGCCAGACAGCAACTGATAACTGGAACTCGCCTGCTTTGAAGCCCGTACAGGACATCGCCTGTTCCCGCGACCGCCGCGTGCGAGCCGCGGGGGCGATTGCACGTCACGCAAGCGCGGCCCGTCAGACCGAGCAATCTACTGATTTCAAGAATT
Source organism: Sinorhizobium fredii (assembly GCF_002944405.1). Lineage (NCBI taxonomy): Bacteria > Pseudomonadati > Pseudomonadota > Alphaproteobacteria > Hyphomicrobiales > Rhizobiaceae > Ensifer > Ensifer fredii. The sequence goes on from NZ_CP024307.1 coordinate 1,920,906, forward strand.
CCCATCCGGAGTGACCGTTCATGTTCCCGAGCCCCGCCAAAATCGAGAATCGCGCCGTTCTCGGTCGGTTTCTTGCCGCAAGCCTTGCGCTGTCGGCATGTATCGCAAGTCAATCGCGTGCCGAAGATGCGACCTTCAACGTCATTGACGACCGCGGCGTTGCCGTCTCGGTTCCGGCGAAGCCGAAGCGGATCGCGTCCGTCTCTTATTTTGCCGCGGACGTGGCGCTTGCACTGGGCCTCAAGCCGGTCGCCGCCACCTACATGGTCGAAGGCCGAAGCCCCGATTTCCTCGGCGGCCTTCTCGATGGGGTGAAACAGATCGGTCAACGCGCGACGCCCAATCTCGAACTGCTTGCCGAGGCAAAGCCGGACGTAACCGTCGCGATCCGGCGCTATACGGAAGGCAATGCCGACCAGTATCAGAAGATCGCCCCCTACCTTGCCTACAGCCTCGAGCTTTTTGCCGATAGCGACCGGACCATCGGCCAGCTCGCGACCGTTCTTGGCGAAACCAAGCGCGGGCAGGAATTGAACGCTCAATTCAAGGCAGATCTGGCGGCCTTCGCTGAAAAGGCGCCGAAGGACAAGCACCCGCGCTTCGTCGTGATGTGGGGCGGCGACACGCCATGGGTCTTCCGTTCAGAAAACATGACGGCCGCGATACTCGTCGCCCTCGGCGCAGAGAACATTGCCGGGCAGAACCCGACCCCGTCGGTCCCGGACAATTGGGGCATGGAGATGAGCCTCGAAACCATGCTGGAAAAGGATCCGGAAGTCATTTTCGTCTATGACTACGGTCCGGATCGTCCGCATGAAAACAATCCGATCTGGCAGCAGCTCTCGGCCGTCAAGAACGGGCGGGTCCACTATGTCGGCGATCACTGGGTCGAGGCGCATGGGCCGATTGCCCGCGAGATGGTCCTGCGCGAGGCAGCGAATCTTCTTTACCCGGATGTCTTCCCGGCCATCGACGTCAAGGCCGAGGCTCGCAAGATGATCCCGGCGACCGTCAACTGATCAGTCGGCGGCCGCGAAAAGCGGCCGCCAAACCGGATATGCCTGCCGTGTCGCTTTCTTATCCCACATTCGCCCAGGCGCGCCGCATCGGCGCGCTCGCCATGCCATTGTCCGCCGTGCAGCTGGCGCAGGTCGCCATTTCCACCACGGACATGATCATGCTGGGCTGGGTGGGCGGCACGGCGCTGGCGGCCGGCGCGCTCGGCTTCACTCTGTTCAATTTGCTGCGAACGATGGGCTTCGGCCTCGTCGTCGGCACGTCCAACCTTGTCGCGGAGAACAGCCGCGCTGGTATCTTCCGAGCACATCTTCTCGCGGGGCTTGCCATCGCGACGGGTGCCGCCGCCATAGGTGCGTTGGTTCTGGCTTTCGGCGGCTTTCTTCTTCTTCCCTGGTTCGGGCAGGACGAGGACGTTTCGGAATTTGCGGCGCGCTATCTTCTCTTCGCTGCGCCGGGGCTGTTCCCCTTGTTCTGGTTCTACGCTTACCGTGGCGTCGTCGTCGGCGGACGGCGCGCCAATCTGCTGCTTCTGATCACCCTCGGCACGGTTGTAGTGAACGCCGTGTTTGACTACGGCTTCCTGTTCGGAGCATTCGGCTTGCCCGCGCTCGGTGTTGCTGGTGTCGCCGCGTCGAGCTCGATTTCCTATCTGTTGCAGTTCGTCGCGATCGCGTCGGTCACCCACGGTACGACGCGTTTCATCCGGGAAAAATCCGCAGTGGAGATCGGATCGGCCTTGAGGCGCACTTTGAAGATCGGCGTGCCAACCGCGGGCTCCTATGCCTTCGAGGCGGGATTCACCACGCTGATCGCCCTCATGGCAGGAACCTACGGGGCGGCCGCGCTCGCGGCGCATGCGGCCGTCAACCAGATCATCTATGTCGTATTCATGCTGTCGATCGGCCTTTCGCACGCCACATCCGTCGGCGTCAGTGAGGCGATCGGTGCGCGCGACGGCGCGGGCGCGCTCGGAGCTGGCCGCAGCGGCCTCTGTCTTGGACTTGCGGTAGTTTCGGCCTTTTCGGCCCTGTTGATGCTTTTCCCATCCGAGGTATTGGCTCTTTTTTCCATAAAGCCGGACGGGGACGCTGGTCTGCATGAAATCGCAACCGGGCTTCTTTTCGCAGCGGCGCTTTTTCAGATCTTCGATTTCCTGCAGAACATCGGCATCGGCGCGGTGCGGGGCATCGGCCGCGCCGGGCAGGGGTTCTGGATCACGATCGGTAGCTACTGGATCGTTGGAGCCCCGACTGCATGGCTGGTGGGCTTCCACCTCTACCCGGGCGTGCTCGGCGTCTGGATCGGCATGGGTGCGGGACTGGCCGCGGCAGCCACGGGCATGGTGCTGCTGTTCGAACGGGGCGCCGCTCCTGCTGCTGTTGCGGAGCCGGCGCGATGAGCCTCTCTTCCCGCTCAGCCTTCTTGACTATGATCATCTCGGCAACTGCCTTTGCTGTCGCGGTGGCTGGCCTGGTGATCGGCGCAAAGCCGATGACGCTGGCAGAGGCTTTGACGGCACTCGCCTCTCCCAACCAGGGAACTGATGGCATCATCGTCTGGACCCTCCGCATGCCGCGCAGCATTGCCGCCTTTCTCGCCGGCGGCGCGCTGGCGGTTTCCGGGTTTCTTCTGCAGTCGCTCACCAGGAACCCGTTGGCTGCACCCGACCTGACCGGTGTTTCGTCCGGCGCCGTAGCGGCGATCGTCAGCACCTTCGTCTTCTTCCCGGCCATATCGTCGTTCTATTACCCCGGGATCGGCATGGCCGGCGGGCTAGCGGCAGCCTCCATGACGATCTGGGTTGCGCGCGGCGGTCGGGCCTCGGCCCTCCACACCGCGCTCGGCGGCATTACGGTCGCCTTGTTCCTCAACGCGATCACGACCTACGTGCTCCTCAGGGGCGGTCCGCAATCGCCCTCCGTGCTGTTCTGGTTGTCGGGAGGTTTCCAGGGCAGGTCCTGGCCGCAGATCATGTACATGCTGCCCTGGATAGTTTCCGGCCTGGCGGTGGTGGTCGCCAGTCACCGGGTGATTGGCGTGTTGGCGCTCGGAGACGAGGTCGCCGCAGGCATGGGCGTCAATCTCTCCGTCTGGAAGCCACTCCTGTTGCTCGCAGCGATCGGCCTTGTGGCCGGGGTCACCCCGGTTGCGGGACCTGTCGCCTTTGTCGGGCTGGCGGCGCCGCACCTCGTGAGGCTCCTGCGTCCAAGGGATAGCTTCTGGTCGCTCATGCTCAACCTTGCGATTGGCGGCGGCTTGCTCCTGACGGCCGATGTGCTGGCACGCTCGGTCGCGGCCCCGCGTGAGATCCCGGTCAGCATATTCACTGCGATGATCGGCGGTCCGATTTTCATCTATTTGGCGCAGCGCCGTGAGATCTTCATGGGCAGGGGAGCGCTCGCATGACCCTTGCTACCGCCTCCGCTGCAAGGCCTTTCACCCGCCAGCAGGTCGCCGGCCTGACCCTCGGAGCAATCGGCCTCATCCTTCTTTCGGTCTTCTTTGGTGTCGTGGACCTGCCCGCGGCGGAGATCATGGCGGTACTGACCGGCCATGGATCTGACCAGGGCAACCTCATCATCGCAACGATCCGCATACCGAGGATCGCAACCGGGATACTCGCGGGCATGCATTTCGCCGTTGCCGGCGTGTTGCTGCAATCGATCACCCGCAACCCGCTTGCAGACCCGACGATCATGGGAATCTCACAGGGTGCGACCCTCGCCGTGACGGTCTTCCTGTTCTTCGCCGTTTACCGTCTGAACTCGGATTCCAACACGCTTTATGCTTTGCCTGTCGGCTGGCTGCCACTTGTGGGATGCGGAGGCGGGCTCTTCGGCGGCGCGCTGATCTATGTCCTGGCGCTCGGCAAGGGCTTGAGCGCTTTGCGGCTGACGCTATGCGGCATTGCGATCGGAGCCTTCCTGCATGCGATCGCCATGGGGATCGTCGTTGGATGGGGCAGCGCCCGGATCGAGATCGTCATGCAATGGCTTGCGGGCAGTCTCTATGCCCGGGGCTGGGAGCATGTATTGTTTCTCCTGCCATTCACGATCGCCGGATTCCTGGCGCTCCCATTCGTAGTCCGACCCCTGGCAATGTTACGGTTCGAGGAGGATGCCGCCCGCTCCTTCGGCCTCTCTTACCGCCTGTGGTTCAGCCTCGTATTGGCGATCTCCAGCATGCTGGCGGCAAGTGCCGTCGGCGCGGTCGGCCCGCTGATCTTCGTCGGGCTCGTGGTGCCGCACCTGGCGCGCTTCGTTGCGGGCCGGCATTTCCATCTCGTCCTGCCGCTCGCCGCCCTTATCGGTGCGGCGTTGGTAACGGCCGCCGACCTTGCCGGGCGCCTGATCGGTGGCCCGGAGGAAATTCCGATCGGCGTCGTCACCGCCTTCGCCGGTGCCCCCATTCTCCTTATCCTGTTGCGACGCCACCAGTGAGGACTCCGATGCTCCTGTCCGCAAGAAAGATCTCGGTTCGATATGGCGAACTGACCGTGCTCAGCGACTTTTCCATCGATGTCGCTCCCGGCGAGATCATCGCGCTCATCGGCCCGAACGGTTCCGGCAAGAGCACGGCGCTCCATGCCCTTGCCGGCCTAAACCGGCCCTCATCGGGAAGCACGATGATCGAGGGGCGTACCGTAGACCGGTGGACGAGACGGGAACTGGCGAAAAGATTGTCCTTCCTGCCGCAGGCGCCGCTGGCACCCGAGAACATGACCGTGGAACAACTCGCGCGCCAGGGACGCTTTGCCCATCTCGGCCTCTTCGCCGGCTTCTCCTCGCGAGATCAGCAGGCGGTTTCGTGGGCACTGAAGCAGACGGGGTTGGGCGAGCTTGCCGAACGGCGCCTTGACGCGCTATCCGGCGGCGAACGGCAGCGTGCCTGGATCGCGGCGGCGCTGGCCCAGGAAGCGCGGATACTCCTTCTCGATGAGCCGACTTCCTTCCTCGACATCGGTCACCAGGTCGAGATTCTCGAACTGCTTTGCCGGCTCGCGCGGGAACGCAAGGTGGCGGTCGTCCTCTCCATTCACGATCTCAACCACGCGATGGCGATCGCCGACCGGATCGTGCTCATGACCGGCGGCGAAATTCGCTACAGCGGCGATGCCGTCGCACTTGCGCGAAGCGGTTTGGTCGAAAAGGCCTTTGAGGTCGAAGGTGAATTCCTGCTTGCGCCCGCTGACGGCAGTCCGCCTCATTTCCAGGTGCGGATCGCGGTCAGGAATGCGTCAGCCGCGGCTGCATGAAAGGTTCGGTCGTCCGGCTTGGTCAAGCCTGAAGGCGCGTCAAAAATTGGGCGAAGACCATCGTACCTTCCGGCCAGGGCCCGTGGCCGGACTCGGCGTTGATGTGGCCGGCCTCGCCGGCATCGATGAGCAGCGATCCCCAGGCATTGGCAATGTCGCCCGCCTGCTCGTAGGAGCCGAACGGATCGTTGCGGCTGGCGATCACCAGCGATGGAAACGGCAGCGGGTCGCGCGGATAGGGCCCGAAGGTCATCAGATGCTTCGGACGGACATTCGGGTTTGCGACGTCGGGCGGGGCGACTAGAAAGCCGCCCGCGATCTTCTTCTTGCAATGCGGAATTGCATGAACGGCGGTGGCGATGCCGAGCGAATGGGCGACAATCACCACCGGCTTGGTCGCGGCATTGACCTCTTCGATCATCCGCGCCACCCAATCCTCGCGCACAGGTTTCGACCACTCCGCCTGCACGACGCGGCGCGCCGTTGACAGCTTGCGCTCCCAGCGGCTTTGCCAATGGTCCGGACCGGAGTTGGTATAGCCCGGAACGATCAGGATATGTGCTTCTGAAACCTTCATGATCGCCGCGATTTGGCGACGAAAAGAGCCGAAGTCAAGGCGGAGGCGACAAGGGTTGCATTTTCTGTATAATCCGAGATGGCGGTCGCGGTTCGCAACGGCCATTTTTCGCCGCCGCTGCGAATCCATGGCTGCTCTGGTTCGTTGAGGAGTGTGAGCCATGACAACCTTCCATGTCCTCTCGGGGGCGAACGAAAGCGCCGTTCATCCCGAGATACGAAAGATTGGCATTGCAGATGTGTTCGATGCGCTGCGTCGCGGATTTGACGATTTCCGCGAAAAGCCGTCGCATTATGTTTTTCTGTGTCTCATTTATCCTGTTGCCGGCGTCGTGCTGATGACCTGGAGCGCGGGGGCGAACATGCTGCCGTTGCTCTATCCGCTCGCATCCGGCTTTGCCCTCATCGGGCCTGTCGCGGCCATCGGTCTCTACGAGATCAGCCGGCGCCGCGAACTCGGCATGGACGCGTCATGGCCGCATGCGCTGCGGCTGCACCGCAATCCGGCAATTCCGTCGATCCTGGCGGTGGCGGCCCTGCTGTTCGTCATTTTCGTCGTCTGGCTCCTGGTCGCCCAGGGGCTCTACGTAACGATGTTCGGCGCAGCCCCGCCGAACTCCATCGCCGAATTCTGGAACGGCGTTATCGGTACGGAGCAGGGCTGGAACCTGATCCTCGTCGGCAACGCGGTCGGCTTCGTCTTCGCGGTGATTGTGCTGTCGATCAGCGTCATCACCTTCCCGCTGCTGCTCGACAGGGATGTCGGCGCCTTTACGGCAATCGAGACCTCAGTCCGAGCTACACTCGCCAATCCGGTGCCGGTCGCCCTGTGGGGGTTGATCATTGCCACGGGCCTGGTGATCGGGTCGATCCCGGTTTTCGTCGGCCTGGCGGTGATCATGCCGATCTTTGGGCACGCCACTTGGCATCTCTATCGAAAAATGGTGGAGCCGGCCCAGCCGATCCGTTAGACCGCAAAGCGGGCGGTCGGCCGTTTGGCCGGCCGTCTGCTACCGGAAAAATTTGTAATAAGACGAAATCTGCGCAGCCGTATTCGATGACAGTTTGAGCTTGATGCCGATCCTGTCGCCGCGCGACCAGCGCACGATCCCGGTGAGGAAGCCGAGCTCCTCGCTGCGGATTGTTACTTCCTGGCCCATTCGGGCTCCGATATCGAACAGCAGCTGAAAACAGATACCTTCGTCGGAAAGATCCTTCACGACACCGTTGCTCGAGCCGGTCTTGCAGGTGACCGTGCCGGTAATCTTCGTCTCGTTGCGCGTGGATGCGCGCTGAACGCTCTCCCTAAACGCCATGGCTTCCTCGAACCTCATTGTTTGAGGTTCAGATTCCACGAGAGCGCTAAAGGACGGGCTAATAAAATCGGCCGCATTTGAAGCAAGCGCTCAAATGCGGGCCGATCCGAGGCATTCTTGAGTGGGACGCGGTTCAGACCGTCCCGAAAACCCGGCGGAAAATCGTGTCGACATGCTTGGTGTGATAGCCGAGATCGAACTTCTCGCGAATGTCCTCTTCTGAGAGCGCCGCACGGACTTCCTGGTCCGCCAAGAGTTCCTCCAGGAAGTCTTTGCCTTCCTCCCAGACCTTCATGGCGTTCCGCTGGACGAGCCGATAGGCGTCCTCGCGAGAGACGCCGGCCTGGGTAAGGGCGAGAAGTACCCGCTGCGAATGAACAAGTCCGCGGAACTTGTTCATGTTCTTCAACATGTTGTCCGGGTAGACGAGCAGCTTGTCGATAACCCCGGTCAACCGCGCCAGCGCGAAATCGAGCGTCACCGTCGCGTCCGGCCCGATCATCCGTTCGACCGAGGAATGCGAGATATCGCGCTCATGCCAGAGCGCCACGTTTTCCATGGCCGGAACGACAAAGGCGCGGACCATGCGGGCAAGGCCGGTCAGATTCTCCGTCAGCACCGGATTGCGCTTGTGCGGCATAGCCGAGGAGCCCTTCTGGCCGGGCGAGAAATATTCCTCCGCCTCCAGCACCTCGGTGCGCTGCAAGTGGCGGATTTCCGTTGCAAGCCGCTCGATCGACGAGGCGATGACGCCAAGCGTAGCGAAGTACATGGCGTGGCGGTCGCGCGGGATCACCTGGGTGGAGACCGGCTCGGGCCTCAGGCCGAGCGCCTCTGCGACATGTTCCTCGACGCGCGGATCAATATTCGCGAAGGTGCCGACGGCACCGGAGATGGCGCAGGTGGCAATCTCTTCACGGGCGGCGAGCAGGCGCTCCTTGCAGCGGTCGAATTCCGCATAGGCAAGCGCCAGCTTGACGCCGAAGGTCGTCGGCTCCGCATGAATGCCATGCGAGCGGCCGATCGTCACCGTATCCTTGTGTTCGAAGGCGCGGCGCTTCAGCGCCTCGAGCAGCCTGTCGAGGTCGGCGAGCAGGAGGTCCGTGGCACGGACGAGCTGCACGTTGAAGCAGGTGTCGAGCACGTCCGACGAAGTCATTCCCTGGTGGACGAAGCGGCTGTCCGGACCGACGAATTCGGCAAGATGCGTAAGGAAGGCGATTACGTCGTGCTTGGTGACGGCTTCAATTTCATCGATGCGCGCCACATCGAACTCGGCCGCGCCGCCCTTTTCCCAGATGGTCTTGGCCGCTTCCTTCGGGATCACGCCGATTTCGGCGAGAGCGTCGCAGGCATGCGCCTCGATCTCGAACCAGATGCGGAACTTCGTTTCCGGCGACCAGATGGCCACCATTTCCGGCCGGGAGTAACGGGGGATCATGGGCTCTATGCTTTCAACGTCAGTGGAGGATGGCTGTGCCTCTATCAAAGATGGGACAGAAGCTCAACGCTATTGCCGCCGAGCAAGTCCGAGGCTCGCCAGCAGGAGGGCGAGCGCCCCGAAGGGCAGGTATAGCCTGATCCCCAGCACCAGAAATTGGTAGAACGCTGAGGCCGACGTGAACAGCGCCTGATAGAACCAGATGCGGGATCCAGTCGTCGCATGCCACTGCGCATAGAAGAGCCGGTAATCCAGGGCGAAGAGCAGCCCCGTCAGTCCGACGGTTCCGGCGATCAGGCTCAGGAGATAGGCAGCAAAGCGCGTTTCGATGCCGCGGCCCTCTGCCATGCAGCGGCCACCGAAAAGCGAAAGCGGCCAGGCGATGAGGCCGCCGAAAGCGTAGAGCAGCAGAATGCTTTCGAGGTGGAACGTCGCGTCATGCTCGCGCAGCCAAAGCGCGTACCAGGCGGAAAATGCCATCGCCAGAGCCCAGGCGGGAGCACCGAGGAAGGTTTCTCGCCAGGGCGGGATGGCACGACGGATGCGCCCACGTTTCGAGCGGCTGCCAGGACCGGCGACATTCCCCCCGGCGGCCGGCTGCTCGTTCATCGCCCGGGCCAGAACGGCACCGCGATCCAGCGCCCATCGGTCGTGCCTTCGAAGCCAAGGGATTTGACGAGGACCATGACGACATGCGCCTGCACGCCGTCGTCATCGACGTGAGTCACCACCCCGCCGATCCGGTAGCCGGTCGGGCAGCGGCGGCTTTCCGGAATGCGGCTATCATCCTGCAGCACCTCGGATACGGGCTTTCCGGCTTTCTCCGTCATGACGAGGCGGAAGCCTTTGACGTCTTTCAGGAGGTCCTTGCAGATGCCCTCGGCTGCCAAGCTCTTTTCTTCAAGCTGCAACTCGTAGGTCTTGCGGAACGGCGGATCGGCTGGGAATGCATCGTAGCGTAGCCTGTGGTCCGCCGTGTCCGGCTCCGTCACTGGATTGTAGGCGGCGAGTAGTCCGGGCGTGTCGAGAAGGCGGTAGGCGTCGATCAGCGGCGCCGCGCGCCGGTGCGCGTCTCGGCGAGCGCGGGGAAGGGCTCCGTTATCCTCCTCCACACGGGCGCGTACGGGCGCGCCGGGCAGGAACGAGATAGACGAATAGGGAAAGCCGGAGCCGTCCTGTATGCCATATTCCTCGAAGCCGAAGACCTTGCCGTCCGAAGAGAAGCCGATTGGCTGAAGGCTGGCATAGTCGCCGGCGATCGCGGGCGGAGCGGCAATCACCTCAGCAATCAGAACTGCAGCCGCGATCGCTGCCCGCAAGCTCATCGCCGACCCTTCTCGGCCGGCGTGCGGATCGCCTCGATGGCGGCGCGGTAGGCGTCGACGGAGTCGCCCTTGAAGATCGCCGAGCCGGCGACCAGCACGTTGGCGCCGGCCCCTGTGACGATGCCGGCGGTCTCGGGCGTGATGCCGCCATCCACCTCGATTTCGATCGGCCGATTGCCGACCATTTTCTTGATGCGGCGGATCTTCTCTTCCATCGCGGCGATGAACTTCTGACCGCCGAAGCCCGGATTGACCGTCATCACCAGGATGAGATCGACAGTATCGAGGACGTATTCGAGGGCGCTTTCGGGAGTCGCGGGGTTGAGCGAGACCCCGGCCTTCTTGCCGAGTGCCTTCACCATCTGCAGGGAACGATGCAGATGCGGGCCTGCCTCGGCATGGACAGTCAGGATATCGCATCCGGCCTTGGCAAACGCTTCGAGAAATGGATCGGCCGGCGCGATCATCAGATGGCAATCGAAGGTCGCGTCCGTGTAGGGGCGCAGCGACTTGATGACGTCGGGTCCGAAGGTGATGTTCGGCACGAAATGCCCGTCCATGACGTCGAGGTGGATCCAATCGGCGCCGGCATCGACGACGTCGCGGACCTCCTGGCCCAGTTTGGAGAAGTTGGCCGCCAGGATCGATGGGGCAATGCGAATGGGGTGGGTCATGAACAGCCTCCGGTCTTTCCCGCGCCCATAGCATTCCGCGACCGGCCGAACAACATGCGAAGGCAGGCCTTCGTCATAGGGCCAATGCCGACCAGGCCGGTTTGATATCGCTCGCGGCCGGTATGGCATCGTGGACGCCCCGCGCGATCGCCCGGGCCATTGTCGCCGCCGCGGCGGCGCCGAGGTCGATGAAATCCTCCAGAAGCAGCGTCTTGCCGGTGGCGCCCGTCGAGAGCGCGAAAACGAGGTCGCCGTCAAGCGGTGTATGGGACGGCCACAGCGCTCGGGAGAAGCCGTCATGGGCGGCAATCGCCAGGCGTTTCGCCTCGGCCTTCGAGAGGACCGCATCCGTGGCGATGACGGCAATCGTTGTGTTGGCGGCTACTGCCTCTCGCTCCCGGAACTTGAGCCGCGGCTGCGCCGCATCCTGCGGCCAGGGAGACGGCATACCGAGCCCACCGAATTCGCCATCCAGTTCAAATGGGGCAGCCCAGAAATGGCGGGTGTCGCCGATGGTTGCCGAGCCGAGCGCGTTGACGGCGACAAGGGCACCGACGGTGATGCCATTTGCGAGGACGGTCGAGGCGGAGCCGAGGCCGCCCTTGAAAGTGGCCGTGAGTGCTCCCGTTCCGGCGCCGGCACTGCCGGTCGCGAAGGTCTCGGCCGCGGCGCGTGCCGCGTCATAGCCGAGGTCGCGATAGGGTGAGAATTGCCCCCAATCCTTATCTCCGCCATTCATCAGGTCGAAGAGGATTGCCGCCGGAACGATCGGGATCCGGTGCGGGCCGACGGGAAAGCCGCGTCCCATTTGCCGCAATGCAGCCTGAGCGCCCGAGGCCGCGTCCAGCCCGAAGGCTGAGCCGCCGGAAAGTACGATTGCGTCGACCGCCTGGACCGTATTGTGCGGGGCGAGGAGATCGGTCTCACGCGTTCCCGGTGCGCCGCCCAGGACCTGAACCGCGGCGGTGGCCGGCGGGTCGCAAAGTACGGCCGTGACGCCGGATTTCAGCCGGTGATCCTCGGCGTTGCCGACCAGGATCCCCGCGACGTCGGTGATCAGATTGGTCGGTCCCTTCCGCATCACTCGGCCTTGCCTGCATCGGGCGCGTCCACGAAGCGGCCGTCCCGCCATTGCATCAGCCGGTAGGGGCTTTCGGCCCGTTCATGGCTGCCGTTGAAGCCGATCGGCCCGAGGACGGTCGCGTAGGGGCCCTTCGAAAGAGCGTCCAGAACAGCCTTGTCATCCTTCTCCGCTTGATCCTTCGCCTGCTCGAGAAGCGACACGGCTGCAAAGGCGGGGAGAACGTAACCATCTGGTTCAATCCTGGCGGCGCGCATTGCCGTGACGACCGGTGCTGCTTCGCTCGACCGGGCGGGATCCGGAATGGTAACGGCCAGCACGCCATTTTCCAGCGGCACGTCCAGATCCGCGGCGTTCAGCGTATCGCCGCCAAGCAAGGTTATCGAAACATACTCCGCCTTCGCGTCGCGGGCGATGACGGCCGTGTCGTTGCGGTCGCCGCCGGTGAACACATGCGTCGCGCCGCTTTTCGCCAGGCGCCGAACGAGACTCACCTGCTGTTCCTGCGCCGGCCGGTAGGTGTCGGTGAAGACAGGGGTGATACCGATCTCCGCAAGGGCGTTACGGACGCTTTCGACAAGTTCGCGGCTGTGAATCGTTCCGTCGTCGATGAGGGCCAGCGGCTTGTCCCTCCAGTTCGTCACGATCGCATCGGTGATCGCCGCGGCCTCGGCCTTGCCGCTCGGTGCCAGGCGGAAGAGCGGCCATTTCTTCTTGAGGGCGTCCTCGATGAGAATGTCCGAGCGCACGCTAAGCGTGATGGCGGGTATCCCGGCCACGGCCAGCGCCGGCAGAGCTGCTTCCAGGCTCTCGGTGCAGAGAAAGCCGATCGCCGCCTCGGCACCGCTGGCCAGCAGCGCCTTCGTCAACGCCTCGCCGCCTGCCGGATCGCAGCTTTCTGCGATGGGAACGATCTCGCTTCCCCGGTCGCCTGCCTGGAAGGCGGCGCCATCGGTTATCTGCTTGCCGAGCGCCGCAAACGGTCCGTCGGCGGGAGCGACGACGGCAATCTTCAGGCCGGCGGCAAGCGCGGGAGAAGTCAGCGTCAGCGCGGCGACGAAAAGGGTCGTACCAATTGATTTCAGCATGTTTTTTCCCGCTATCGCACGTCCTGTTTTAAGGAAGTGGCTCAACTCGTCAAAGGAAAAGATGCTGGTAGGAACGGGGGATCGCCCGATCTGCGTCATGCGTATGCGCTGATCGGCAAGATTCTCGGTCGGCCTAGTTTCATATTCCTTGCGACAGTCTATGTATGTGCGAGATACCGATCCGGAGCGTGATGTGTTGGAGAAGACCCGGCTGGACCCGATAAGCTACCGCGATACGATGAGCCGCCTGTCTCATCACGTGCAGTTGATCACCGCAGCGGATAGTGACGAGCGGCGCGGCGTTACCATCACTGCCTCCTGTTCGGTATCGGACGAACCTCCGACGATCCTTGCCTGCCTCAATGCGGCAAATCCCCGCAACGATATCTTTTTCCGCAACGACAGTTTTGCACTGAACGTCCTGGGCAGGCAGCATCTCGCCTTGGCCCATGCTTTTTCCGGACGCGATCAACTCGAGATGGAGCGCCGATTTGCCCTCGGCCGCTGGACGCAGCTTGCGACCGGGGCGCCAATTCTCGCCGACGCCATCGCCGCCTTCGATTGCCGTCTGATCGAAGTGAAAATCATGGCTACCCACGCGATACTCTTCGGCGAGGTGGTCGACGTACGGATCGGCGAAAAGACACCACCGCTCATTTATGTGGACCGGGGATACCGCACGCTATAATTTTCCTCGGCAGAGGAGCGAACATGGCGAGACACGAGACAGGCAGAACGCCCCAGTCCATCGACGAGACGATGGCGCTGCTGGAATCGGAGAACTATCTCGCCGGAACCGCTCTCGCCACCGTTCTTTTCCTGGCACTCAGAATGAAGCGCCCGCTCTTTCTCGAAGGAGAAGCCGGGGTCGGCAAGACCGAAATCGCCAAGGTGCTCTCCCGCTCGCTCGATCGACCGCTGATCCGGCTGCAATGCTATGAAGGACTCGACGTCGCCTCCGCCGTCTATGAATGGAACTACCCGGCGCAAATGCTGGAAATCCGCCTTTCGGAGGCCGCAGGCATGGTCGACCGGCAAAGGGTGGAAAGCGACATTTTCTCGGAACGCTTCCTCATCCGGCGTCCGGTGCTTCAGGCGATCTCGGCGAATGCCGGCCGCGCGCCGGTGTTTCTGATCGACGAGCTCGACCGCACCGACGAGGCCTTCGAGGCTTTCCTCCTCGAGGTTCTTTCGGACTTCCAGGTGACCATTCCCGAGCTTGGAACGATCCGCGCCGAGGAGCCGCCGATCGTCATCATCACCACCAACCGGACGCGCGAAATCCACGACGCCTTGAAGCGCCGCTGCCTCTATCATTGGGTCGACTATCCCCGCGCGTCACAGGAGCTGGAGATCATCCGGCGCAAGGTGCCGGGCTGCAATGCGACGCTCTCCCGGGAGATCGTCGCTTATGTCCAGAAGCTCCGGACGGTCGATCTCTTCAAGAATCCCGGCGTCGCGGAGACGATCGACTGGGCGACGGCGCTGACCGAGCTCGATGCGCTGGCGCTCGATCCGGAGACCCTCGCCGATACGCTTGGAACGCTGCTCAAGTATCAGGATGACATCTCCCGGATAGAGGGCGCTGAAGGGCGCAGGTTGCTCGAAGAGGTCAAGCGCGAACTTTCGGCTGAGGGCTGACACCATGACGGGCGCGCCGGATGCCGCGGGAGTAAGCCATCGCCCGGACCGCGGGCAGTTTGCCGACAACATTGTCTTCTTCGCCCGGGCGCTGCGACGGGCAGGCATGCGGATCGGTCCGGGCGCGATTGCGGACGCCATCGAAGCGGTCGGCGCAATCGGCATCGGATCGCGCCCGGAGTTCTACGCCGCGCTGCAATGCACGCTGGTGAAGAGGCACGAGGACCAGCCGCTCTTTGATGAAGCGTTCCGCCTGTTCTGGCGCAAGCGCGATCTCGTCCGCAAGATGATCGCGCTATTGTCGCCCGTCGCCCCTGCACGCGTAAGAGATGATCGGCGGCGGCGAGCCGGCGAGGCACGCCTTAGCGAAGCGCTCCTGAGCGGCCGGGACGACACTCGACAGGCTCAGGAGGAGGAGCAGATCGAGATCGACGCGCGCTTCACCGCCTCAGGCCGGGAGCTCTTTCGCAAGGCGGATTTTGCGCAGATGACGGCCGCAGAAATCGCCGAGGCGCGTAGGGCGATGTCGTCGCTGCTCCTGCCCTTCGATCGGGTCAAGACACGGCGCTTCCGCCCGTCCCATCGGCCGGCCCGGATCGATCCGCGCGCGACCATGCGCGATGCCATGCGGCTCGGCGGCGAGTTCATCCAGCCTCGCTTCCGGGAGCCGCGTCTCAGGCATCCGCCGCTCGTCGTGCTTGCGGATATTTCGGGCTCGATGACGCAGTATACGCGGGTGTTCCTGCATTTCCTGCATGCACTGACAGAAGAGCGCCACCGCGTTGAGACTTTTCTCTTCGGCACGCGGCTGACGAACGTCACCCGCCAAATGCGCAATCGTGATCCCGACGAGGCGCTCGACGAATGCGTCGCTGCGGTCAAGGACTGGTCGGGCGGTACCCGCATCGGCGAAACGCTGCAGGAGTTCAACCGTCGTTGGTCTCGGCGTGTCCTGGGACAGGGCGCTATCGTCCTCTTGATGACCGACGGCCTCGAGCGTGACGACACGGTGCAACTTGAGATCGAGATGGATCGCCTGCATCGCTCCTGCCGCCGACTGATCTGGCTCAATCCGCTGCTCCGCTTCGAGGGCTTCGAGGCGCGGGCCCGCGGTGTCAGGGCAATGCTGCCGCATGTCGATGAATTTCGGACCGTGCACAATCTGGAATCCGTCGAAGAACTGGTAAAGTCCCTGTCCGGCGAGCGGAGGCGCGACGCCGACCCACGGCGCTTCCTTGATCCATGGCGAGCCGCGCTCCGGCCTGCGACTTGAAGCGATGAGATGGGTTGAACTGCGCTTAGATCATCATGATCTAAGAGGGGACCAGCGGGAGTACCAACAATATGACGAACGAAGCGAAGATGCTCGACCCGTTGGAGATTGCCGAGGCATGGCACAGGAAAGGCCGGGCCGTGGCATTGGCGACGGTCATCGAGACCTGGGGCTCCGCGCCCCGCGCAGTCGGCAGCCATCTGGTCATTGACGGCGGGGGCAATTTCGAAGGCTCTGTGTCCGGCGGTTGCGTCGAAGGCGCCGTCGTCAGCGAAGCGGCCGACGTGATCGCGTCAGGCGTCTCGAAGGTTCTCGAATTCGGCGTCGCCGACGAAACGGCATGGCGGGTCGGCCTATCCTGCGGCGGCCGGATCCGGGTCTATGTTGAGCGAATAGACGGCTGAGACCATGCAACTGTCCACTCTTGAGAAGCTGAACGAGGCGCGGTCGGCACGGCGGCCCGCCGTGGTCGTCAATGATATTTCGAGCGGCCGCGCGCAGGCCTTCATCGAGGGCGAAGCATTCCCGGCCGAATGGGAGGCCGCCATCTCTGAAACGCTTCGGTCGGGTCGTCCCAAACTTGCGACGCTCGACGACCAACCCGCCTTCATCAACGTCTACCTGCCGCCGCCGCGCTTGGTTGTCATCGGCGCCGTCCATATCTCCCAGGCGCTTGCGCGGCTGGCGCCGGTCGCCGGCTTCGACATGACCATCATAGACCCGCGCACCGCCTTCGCGACGGCGGAGCGCTTCCAGGACATCGAGCTTCTGGCGGATTGGCCGGAAGATGTTCTGCCGACGCGACCGCTCGACCGCTATACGGCCCTGGCCGCCGTCACCCACGACCCGAAGATCGACGACTATCCGATCCGGGCCGCCCTCGAGGCGGGCTGCTTCTATGTCGGCGCGCTCGGCAGCCGCAAGACCCATGCGGCGCGCGTCGAGAGATTGCGGTCGGCGGGCGTCTCGCAAGAGGAAATCGGCCGCATCAGGGCGCCGATCGGCCTTGATATCGGCGCGGCGAGCCCCGCCGAAATCGCCGTCGCCGTCCTTGCGCAAATCATCGGCGCCCTCCGCCATCGCGATCCCGAAGAACAGGGGCACGCAACATGAGGTTTGGTCCTGTGCCGCTTGCGCAAGCGGAAGGCGCAATTCTGGCGCACTCCGTCAAAACAGAGGCAGGCAAGCTGGCGAAAGGCCATCGCCTGAGCCCGGATGATCTCGCCATGCTTGACGACGCCAATATCCGGGAAGTCATCGTTGCCCGACTGGATTTCGACGATCTCACGGAAGATGAGGCCGCGACTCGGATCGCCGCCGCCATCGCCCCGGACCATCTGCGTTTCTCGCCAGCCGCGACCGGCCGCGTCAATGTGTATGCGACAGCGCCGGGCCTTTTCGTCGCAAATGATACCATTGTCGATCAAGTGAACCGCATTGATCCGGCGATCACGCTTGCCTGTCTTGCCGACCATGTCCCCGTCAGTGCGGGTGACATGGTGGCGACGATCAAGATCATTCCACTGGCGGTGGCGGGACATTTCGTCGAGCAAGCAGTTGCCGTGCTTCGCGCCGGCCCCGCCTTTGAAGTAAAA
This sequence comes from Sinorhizobium fredii, assembly GCF_002944405.1. Taxonomy (NCBI): domain Bacteria; kingdom Pseudomonadati; phylum Pseudomonadota; class Alphaproteobacteria; order Hyphomicrobiales; family Rhizobiaceae; genus Ensifer; species Ensifer fredii. Next base: position 1,938,191 of record NZ_CP024307.1, read on the forward strand.
CCCTTTGTGCCGCGACGCGCCGCCTTGATCGCAACCGAATTGCCGTCGCTGAAGCGCCAGGTAATGGACAAGACGCGTGCTGTGCTGGCGGCGCGGCTCGCTCAATCCGGCAGCAGCTTGGACACGGAGCGTCGTCTCCCTCACACCGAGACGGCCGTCGCCGGGGCGATTGCCGAACTTAAGGCTTCACACGACCTGCTGATCGTCTTCGGCGCTTCGGCCGTCGCCGACCCTGAAGATGTGGTGCCGGCCGCGATCCGGCGCGCCGGCGGGACCGTCGAGCACGTCGGCATGCCCGTCGACCCGGGCAATCTGCTCGTTCTTGGCCGCCTGGGCGAAATCCCCGTCATCGGTGCACCCGGCTGCGCCCGCAGCCCGAAGGAAAATGGCTTCGACTGGATCCTCGACCGGCTGCTCGCCGGCGAGTGGCCGAGCCCGGCCGACATTACCGGACTCGGCGTCGGTGGTTTGCTGAAGGAGATCCCGGCGCGGCCGCAGCCGCGGGAAGCAGCAGTCAGGCCGCAGCCCGGTCCGGTCGCGATCGTCGTGCTGGCTGCCGGCCGGGCAAGCCGGATGGGACCCGCAGGGCGGCACAAACTTCTTGCCGAATTCGATGGCGTGCCGCTCGTTCGCCGCTCAGTCGAGATGGCACTGGCCGGCGGCAAAGGCAAGGTCGTGGTGGTCACCGGCTACCGCGAGGGCGAGATCCGGGCTGCACTATCCGGCCTGCCGGTGACGTTTGCCTCGAACCCCGACTACGAGAGCGGCATGGCGTCGTCGCTCATTGCAGGTCTGTCGGCCGCGGGAGCGGAAGCGGGCGGCATGCTGGTGATGCTGGCAGACATGCCGGGTGTCACGTCGGAGCATCTCGCAACGATGATTGCGGCTTTCGACGGTGAATCGGGCAGTGCCGTCGTGCGAGCGGTTTCCGAGGGACAGCGCGGAAATCCGGTCATCCTGCCGCGATCCACCTTCGCGGCGGTACGGCACCTCGTAGGCGATGTGGGGGCGAGGGATATAATCGAAAGCTGTGGTCTTCCGGTGATCGATGTTGAACTGGGCGCCGCCGCGCGCCTCGATGTCGATACGCCCGAAGCAGTCCTGGCCGCCGGCGGCACATTGAAGGAGTGAGCGATGGACAATCCCGCGATCGAGGAGATGTTTCAGACATTGGGTCCGATCAGCATTCGCCGCATGTTCGGCGGCAAGGGCATCTATTGCGATGGCGTCATTCTCGCCGTCGAGGTCGACGGGGAGATCCTTCTGAAGGGTGACGCCGAAACGGCTCTGCAGCTGGAGGAGGCCGGCGCCCGGCAATGGGCCTATGACGGCAAGGGCAAGCCGGTGAAAATGCCCTATTGGAGCATTCCTGATTCGGCCTATGACGATCCGGACGAGATGGCCCGCTGGGTGAAGCTGGCCTATTCAGCCGCGCTCAGGGCGAAGAAGTGAGTGCGCGGAACAAGCCTTACCCAAGCGCGCGCACGGCATCCGCCGCGAAGCGGGATAGTGGCTGGGGCAGGGCGGTAAGATCGAACCAGCCTATGTGGGAAAGCTTGTCCGGTTCGGTGAGGCGCGGCTCGCCGGAAAAATCATCCGTCGCATAGATCAGCGAGATCCAGTGCTGCCGGTCGGCCTCGATCATCTGCTCGCTGATGCAGAGAAACCGCGTCGAACGGATCGAGAGGCCGCTTTCCTCTTCCGCTTCCCGGCGTGCGGCATCCTCCGCGCGCTCCATGTGGTCGACCTTGCCGCCGACGATGCTCCAGTGGCCGGCCTCCGGTGCCTTCAGGCGCCGGCAGAGAAGGATCTTGCCGTCCCGCAAAATCGCGAGCCCGCAGCCGAGGCCCGGAAAATCGATGCCGGGGAATGCCATGGAGCGACTGTCACGCCTTGCCGGCGATCAGCATGAAGGCTGGAATCTCGTCGCCGAAGCCGACAGGCGTCGGGCCATCGTCATGATCGCGGCGGTTGCGGTTACGACGATCGCGATTGTCGTCATTGGCGGCGTTCTGCGCTCGGCCCGGACGATCGTTGCGGCTCGCATGGCTCTGCCTGTTGTCGGCACTACGTTCCGGTTTCACCGCTTCCGCCCTTTCCGCGACTGGTTCGAATTCGGTCACATTATCGACACGGGCCGTATCGGATTTATGATCGCCGCGCGCCCGGCCAGCGCGTTCCACATCTTTTTTGCGATCCCTGCGGCCGTCGCGGCCGCGCTCGCGCCGGCTGTCATGGCTTTCCATCGGCTCGGGCAGTTCGGAAAGGTCTCCGTTCATCCACTCGACCTTCTGGCCGATCAGTTTCTCGATGGCGTCGGAGAACTTCGTGTCGCGTTTCGTCACGATCGTGAAGGAGGCGCCGGAGCGTCCCGCCCGGCCGGTACGGCCGATGCGGTGCACATAGTCTTCCGCGTGGATCGGCACATCGAAATTGAACACGTGGCTGACGTCCGGAATGTCGAGCCCGCGCGCCGCGACGTCCGAAGCAACGAGCAACTGGATATTGCCGTCCTTGAAGCTGGCCAGCATCGCCATGCGAGAGCGCTGGTCCATGTCGCCGTGCAGTGCACCAACCGAGAAGCCATGGCGGTCGAGCGAGCGGAAGAGCTCGGCGACGTCCTTCTTGCGGTTGCAGAAGATGATCGCGTTCTTGAGTTCGCCCTGAGCGCGTATGAGATCCCGCAGCACGGCGCGCTTTTCGTAATCCTTTCCGTGCGCGGCGACGAAGCGCTGCGTCACGGTGATTGCCGCCGAGGCAGGGCGGGCGACTTCCACCCGCTCAGGGTTCTGCAGGAACCGGTCGGCAAGCTTCTGGATTTCCGGCGGCATGGTTGCTGAGAAGAACAGCGTCTGCCGGGTGAAGGGAATAAGCTTCGCGATCCGCTCGATATCCGGGATGAATCCCATGTCGAGCATGCGATCGGCCTCGTCGATAACGAGGATTTCCACGCCGGTCATCAGCAGCTTGCCGCGCTCGACATGATCGAGCAGGCGGCCGGGCGTGCAGATCAGAACGTCGGCGCCGCGCTCGAGCTTGCGGTCCTGCTCGTCGAAGGAGACGCCGCCGATCAAGAGCGCAATATTGAGCTTGTGATTCTTGCCGTACTTGTCGAAGTTCTCTGCAACCTGCGCCGCAAGCTCACGGGTAGGCTCCAGGATCAAGGTGCGCGGCATGCGTGCACGCGCGCGGCCCTTTTCCAGGAGCGTCAACATCGGCAGCACGAAGGACGCCGTCTTGCCCGTGCCGGTCTGCGCGATGCCGAGGATGTCGCGACGCTGAAGGGCCGGCGGAATGGCGCCTACTTGGATCGGTGTCGGCGTTGTGTAGCCCGCGTCAGTAACAGCGGAGAGAACTTTTTGGCTCAGGCCAAGGTCAGCAAAATTGGTCAAAGGGGAATCTGTTTCCGTTCCGGTTCAATAGAACACTGATCGATCGATGGAAAATCACCATCCTGTGGCGGCGCTCTTAAGACGAAAGGCGCCGAAAGTCAAGAAATCCAGCACGTTGACCCTTCGCACCGTAAATGGATGCGAATCTTTTGCTTTTCTTGTCAACGGCCGACCGCGTCGACGGCGATTTATGCGTTAGTTCAGATAGCCGGCGAGCCTTGTACCGGCGCGTAGGAAGCGCATCGGATCGACGGCCAGGCCGTTCAGCCGGACCTCGTAGTGCAGGTGCGGACCCGTCGACCGTCCCGTGCTGCCTGATTGGGCGATAACCTGATCGGTTTCGACCCGATCTCCGACATGCACGAGGATACTGGCGAGGTGCGCATAACGCGTCGAGACGCCGTTTCCATGGTCGATCTCGATCATGTTGCCGTAGCCGCCCGCGTGCCCGGCGGTCGTCACGGTTCCCGCTGCGGTCGAGCGAATGCGTGTGCCGGTCGCGGCGCGGAAGTCGATTCCGGCGTGGAGCGCCAATCGTCCGAGAAACGGATCCAGACGATTTCCGAAACTGCTGGTGACGTCGCTGGCCGGCGCGGGGCTTTCGAGAGGGAGCTTTCGCGCAGCGTTGCGGGTCTCCTCCAGACCGACAAGGGCGCTGTCGAGCGTGGCGAGCGACCGCTCGAAGTCGTCGTGGCTCTGCGGCTCGATATAGGGGCCGCCGACCGCCGTTCCATCGGGCGAAGCCGCAGCGGTGGAACTGGCGACGGCCTTCGGAGCCGGAAGAACGACGCCTGTACGCTCGACGATCGTCCGGATCGCTTCGGAGGTTGTCTGTGCCTTGCTCGTCAATTGCAGCACATGGGCCATCTGGTCGCGTTCGACGTCTTTCAGCGAGAGGGTCACCTTTGAAAAGATGCGATCCGTTCGATCCGAGATCGTTCCCCCTTGGCCGTTCGACTGCGCTTGCGGCGCATAGCCCAGTGCCAAGGCCCGTGCCGGTACCACGGCCTTCTTTGCCGCGATGCCCATGATCTCTTCGATCGCCTTGATCCCGCCTGGCGCCTCGGCGCGATCCCCGTAGGCGAGGGGCTCGGCCTCCGGCAGTGCTGCCGCGTCTCCGCCCGTCGGCGGTTCGGCGTTCTCTGCCAATGTGCCGAGCCTGCCGCTGCGAGAGGCAAGCTCCAATTGCTGCTGCAGGAGCTTGTCGACCTTTTCTTCGACGATCTGCTGGTCCAGCAACTGCCGGCTCGTCACACGATCGACCTGCGCGCGAAGCGCCGTGATTCGGTCCTCGTATTCATGCTGCATGCGCGCCTGGCGCGCGATCGTGCCGCCGATCAGATCGTCGCGCAGCACGAGATAGGTGGTCGCGGCGAGATAGCCGATGCCGAAGATGCCGATGAGCGACGTGACGCCGGCGGCCATCCAGGGCCGGATCGTCATGTGACGAACCCTGTCTCCGCTCGCGAGAATCAGAACGTGACTTTCCCTGCGTTTGCCGAACCCCCGGTTTTCCGGACGAATAGACACCCCGTCACCCCCGCCAGATGCGACCCAAACTCGCGTTTTGCCCCAAGGGTGATTACACTTTATTAGGGTTAATAAAGTGTTGGTGTTTTTCGTCAGATGTTGGTGGAGGCCGTCATCGATCGGTAGAACGACGGCGTCAGGCCGGCCTCGGCGCGCGCCACGTCGTTGAAGGGCGCCTTCAGCGGCCCGCGGAAATTCGCACGCACCAGTGCCTGGAACGTGGCGGCCGGGTCCTTCTTCTGCCTCGCGCAGAGGAAGCGGAACCATTTCGCGCCGACCGCGACGTGGCCCTTCTCGTCCTCATAGATGACGTCGAGAACGGCAGCGCTTTGATGATCGCCGGTCTCGCGCATCTTCGCCTGCAGCGCCGGAGTGACGTCCAAGCCGCGCGCCTCGAGGATGAGCGGCACGACGGCCAGCCGGGCGGTCAGATCGTTGCGCGTGTCGTGGGCCGCCTGCCACAGTCCGTCGTGGGCGGGCAGGTCGCCATAGTCCGCGTCCAGATCGTTGAGCCTCTGCCGCACCAGGCGAAAATGCTTGGCCTCCTCGAACGCGACCTGCATCCATCCATCGAAAAAGGATTGCGGCACGGGCTCAGTGGCGAAGCGCGCGACGATATCGAGCGCGAGATCGACGGCATTCAGTTCGATATGGGCAATGGCGTGAAGGAGGGCGATTCGGCCCTTCAATGAGCCGAGGGAACGCCGCTTGACCTGCGTCGGCGGCGTGAGGATGGGCCTTTCCGGCCGCCCAGGCCTTGCGGGCACCGGCCGATCGAGCGGCGAGCGCAGGGAGAGCGTTCGCGCCTGCCAGCGGCGTGCGGCCTCCTGCGCGAGTTCCGTTTTGACGGTCAGGTCGCTTGCACGGATCGCTTCCACAGCGGCACCGCGCAGGCTGGTAAATTGCGGCAGCACAGCCATCAGTTCAGGCAGTGCGGAGAGTTTTCGCCGCGGCGAGAACTTCCTCGGCGTGTCCCGCAACTTTAACCTTTTCCCAGACGCGGCTGATGATGCCGGCTGCATCGATCAGATAGGTTGTCCGTTCGACACCCATATACTTCCGGCCATACATGCTTTTTTCCGCCCACACACCGTAGGCGTTGACGACGGCCTTGTCTTCGTCCGCCGCGAGCGCGACAGCGAGGTCGTGCTTCTTGGCAAAGCGGTCATGGCTCTTGACCGAGTCGGGCGAGATGCCGATCAGCGCGACACGGGCCGCGGTGAATTCCTTAGAGAGACCGGAAAACGATATCGCTTCGACGGTGCAGGTCTTGGTGTCGTCCTTGGGATAGAAGAACAACACCACCGGCTTGCCGCGAAGCGCGGACAATGAAATCGAGCCGCCGCCGTCGCGGGCGAGCTCGAAATCCGGAGCAGGATCGCCGGGCCGCAAAGGTGCCATGTTTAAGCCTTTCTTACGCCAAGTTTTATCGACATTTCGCACATAGGGGATACCCAAGTTCGTCGGGGTCCGTCCAGTGCGTTTGCGGCTGCTTTGACAGCTGTCCGACGGCTCTTGTGGCTACGAGCCATAATGAATGCCATGTCGCAAGACAAAGGCCGCGCCTGGATCGAGCATCTTCGGATGCCAGGGATGGCCGTCGCGCGCTTTCCACAAGCAACCACAGCGAAGCGTGGTGACTTGGTCCGGCGATTTGTGATCTACAGGATAGGAACGACCCCGGGCGTACACGATGTCTGTCCGGATAGGAAGAATGCAATGCAGCAAGCAGGTGGAGGAAACCCGCGCCGATGAGTGACATCCGCGGCGAAAGGGTTTGCTTTCGCAAGGAAGACATCGTCGCACTGGACGCGCTTCCCTCGGCCCAGGCCCACGACCCGGTCCTCGTGCACACCCACGTCTCGGGTGGCATGCTGCGTCTCTTCGCCAAGCTTCTGCTCTGCTGTTTGCTTGTCGTCTTCGTCGCAGTTGCCTCGCTCGTCGCGGTGATCGAGAGCGGCCTAGTCGACGGTCCTCTGAATGCCCGCGCGCGCACGGCGCTCAACACCGCCCTTGGCGCCAACTACAAGGCGGATGTCGAAAGCACGGTTGTCCGTCTCACCGGTCGCGGGGCGCTGGCGCTGAAGGCGCGCGGCGTCACGTTGAACGACAATGCCTCCGGGCGCCCGGTCGCCAAGCTGGCGGCAGTCTCGATCGCGCTCGATCCCCTTGCGCTGATGACCGGCCGCATCGCCGTGTCGCGGCTGGAGGCGGAGGGCGGCGAGCTCGATACCGGCCTCTTGCCGCGCGGCGAGCCCATAGACCTCACGGCGATTCGCATTGCCGACACCGGCACGGCTCTCGAAAAGCTGTTCACCCATATCGACGCCATGTCGCGGCTGACCGCGCGAAGTTCGACGAGGACCGTTCAGCTTTCGAATCTGAGCCTGTCGATGGCGGGGACCCGCGGCCGGATCGTTCCGATCGATGTCAGGACGCTGGCCTTCGCGCGCAATGACGACGGCTCCATCCGCGTCGACGGCTCCGTTGCCATAGACGGCAAGGAGGCGCAGCTCGAGGCGAGGGCCTACGGCCAGGGCGACAGCATCGCCGGCATCGAGGCGGTTTTCACCTCCCTGCCGCTCTCGCCCTTTCTCTATCACGGCAAGTCCGGCAGCGAAGAAGCCTTCGGAATTGATGCTTCGGCCGAGGTCAGCTTGAAGGCAACCCGTGCAGCGGTGGGCGCCACTCCGGCTTTGACGGTCGGCATCAGAACGTCTGAAGGGGCGTTTCATGCCGGAGGACTAGTCTCGGCGCTCAGGCCGTCGGAACTGAACGCCTCTTACGACTTCGACCGCTCTTCGGTCGAGATCCTTCCGTCAGCGGTCAAGATCGGACGCTCGGTTTTTCCCTTTACCGGCGCCTTGATCGACCTCGACAAGGTTTCCGAAGGAAGCCAGCCGGGCTTTGCCGTCGACCTGCTGTTGAAAGACGCGAGCTCCGCCCCGGAAGACATGCAGGAACGGCCGCTCTCCTTCGACGCCAAGGCGAATGGCCGATTCGAGACCGGTAGCCATCGGCTGATCTTCGATGAGCTGGCAATCTCCAGTCCGCTGGGGTCCATGGCGGGTTCGCTCGCGGTCGCCTTCGGCGACACCTCGCCCCAGATCAACTTCGCCGCGGTGAGCGATCGGATGCAGCCGACGGCGGTCAAGCAATTATGGCCCTGGTGGGTGGCCAAGGGTGCGCGGCGATGGGCGATCGGCAATCTCTTCGGCGGGACGGTGTCGGATGCGCAGATAGAGGTCTCCATCCCGGAGGGCAGAATTGCCGGCAGCGATGGCGAATTGAAGCTCAATGAAAACGAGCTCAATATCAACTTCTCGATCGACAACACGCGAATCAACATCGCCGGCGAAATTCCGCCGCTGCGCGACACCTCCGGGCACTTCGAATTGCGTGGCGAGCGAATGACGGTCCAGGTTGGCCGCGGGGCCGCCTTTTTCCCCTCCGGCCGGTCCGTGGCGCTGAACGGCGGCGACTTCGTGATTCCGGATGTCTACAGCAAACCGCTGATGGCGGAAATGAAGATCGAGGTGGGCGGCGAGGCCGACTCCATTGCCGAGCTTGTCAGCTACAAGCCGATCCGGGCGTTACAGAAGACGCCCTTCCTGCCCGAGGATTTCACCGGACCGATGACGGCATTGGTCGGAGCCCGCTTCGGACTGATTTCAAATCAGAACCCGCCGCCGCCCTTGTGGCAGGCGGAAATGCAATTGCAGAAGGTGACGATAAACCGGCCGATTTCCGGCCGCGAAATCGCCGATCTGTCCGGAACCATGCGGATCGACAACACCCGAGCGGTTCTCGATGCCGATGCCCTGATCGATGGCGCAGAAATGCGCATTGCGCTGACCGAACCAGTAGATACAAAGGCGAATGTGACGCGGACACGGGAGATCTCCGGAACCCTCGACGACGCGGCGCGGCGCAAGATCGCCCCTGCCTTGTCCGGCATCGTCAGCGGGCCGGTCAGCGTGGAAGTGTCGCTTTCGGATGACGGCAGCCAGTCTGTGAAAGCCGATCTCGGAAAGGCGGCTCTGTCGCTGCCGTGGATCGGCTGGAGCAAAGGCGCCGGCATTGCGGCCAATGCGGAATTCACGGTGAGGAAAAGCGAAGCGCTCACGGAGATAAGTGATTTCAGCATAAAGGGTGACGGATTTGGTGCGGGTGGCAATCTCCGCGTCGACGACGGCGGCCTCGCATCGGCCCGATTGCATGACGTGCGCCTGGCGGCAGGAGACGATTTCGCCGTGACGGTCGAACGGGCCAAAGGCGGTTATGTGGTCGCCCTCACCGGTTCTTCCGCGGATATCAGATTGCCCCTGGCGCGGGCGAAGAGCGAATCCGGCTCCGGAGACGATGGCAATGTAAGGATCAGCGCCCGGCTCGACCGCGTCGTCGGCTTCAATGGTGAGGTCTTTTTCAATGTGAGATTCTCCCATTCTGCCCGCGGTCAAGAAATCGACGATATCGATCTGTCGGCGCTAACCGCAAGCGGGCAGGCGGTGGTCGCCAGACTGGTGAAAGAGGGGCCGGACAACACGTTGGAGCTGACGACGACCGACGCCGGCGCTCTCGGGCGCTTCACCGATATCTATCGAAACATGCGCGGCGGCCTGTTGAACCTGCGGCTCCGGGACCGCGGCGCCAGATCTTGGCGCGGCACTGTCGATCTGCGGAAATTTTCGCTCGTTGGCGAACAGAAGCTGCAGTCGATGGTCTCGACGCCGGCCGGCCAGGATGGCCGCAGCCTAAATCAGGCGGTGCGCAGGGATATCGACGTGAGCACGGCCCGTTTCGAGCGAGGCTTCGCCCAGCTCCTCCTCGATCGCGGCGTCATCCGGGTCGACAGCGGCGTGCTGCGCGGGCTCGATGTCGGTGCCACCTTCCAGGGCACGGTCCGCGACAGAAACGGCCGCATGGACATGACCGGCACCTTCATGCCGGCCTATGGCATCAACCGGTTGTTCGGCGAGTTGCCGCTGATCGGCGTCCTGCTCGGTAACGGTCGCGACCGCGGCCTTCTCGGCATCACCTTCAAACTGACCGGACCCTTCAACCAGCCGAATCTGACGATCAATCCGCTGTCGCTCATCGCCCCGGGCGTGTTCCGCAGCATTTTCGAGTTTCAATGAAAAAGGCCGGCGCAGCGGCCGGCCTTCATCGATTGACGCGGGGGGGGGGCCGTTCAGACGGGCCGCACCAGAATGTGTTTCTTCTTGCCGAGCGACAGCTTGACGACACCGTCGCCGGTGACGTCGCCGCTTCCGACGACGCGGCGCTCGTCATTGATCTGCTCGTCGTTGACGCGGACGGCGCCACCCTGCACGTGACGGCGAGCCTCGCCGTTCGATGCCGCAAGGCCGGCGCGCACCACCAGCGTCAGCAGGCCGAGACCCGATTCGAGCTCAGGAGCGGGGACCTCGATCGACGGCAGGTTTTCCGCAAGCGCGCCTTCCTCGAAGGTCTTGCGGGCCGTTTCGGCTGCCTGCTCCGCGGCTGCCCGACCATGCAGCATGGCGGTGATTTCGGTCGCCAGGATCTTTTTCACCTCATTGATTTCGGAGCCGCCGAGCTTGGACAGTCGCTCGATTTCCGACATCGGCAACGTCGTGTAGAGCTTCAGGAAGCGCGTGACGTCGGCGTCCTCTGTATTGCGCCAGTATTGCCAGAAATCATAGGAGCCGAGCATGTCGGGATTGAGCCAGATGGCGCCATTGACCGACTTGCCCATCTTGGCGCCCGAGGCAGTCGTCAGCAGCGGTGAAGTCAGCGCATAGAGCTGCGGCGTACCCATGCGATGGCCGAGATCGATGCCGTTGATAATATTGCCCCATTGGTCCGAGCCGCCCATCTGGAGGCGGCAGCCGGTCCGCTTGTATAGCTCCACGAAATCGTAGGCCTGCAGGATCATGTAGTTGAACTCGAGGAACGACAGCGACTGCTCGCGATCGAGGCGCGTTTTGACACTGTCGAAGGAAAGCATGCGGTTAACCGAGAAGTGGCGGCCAACGTCTCGCAAGAACTCGAGGTAGTTGATACCCAGCAGCCAATCGGCGTTGTTGATCATCAATCCGTCAGTCGGGCCGTCGCCATAGCGAAGATAGTTGGAGAAGACGGTCTTGATACTCGCGATATTGGCAGCGATGGTTTCCGGGGTCATCAACTGCCGTGCCTCGTCCTTGAAGGACGGGTCGCCGACCATGCCGGTGCCGCCGCCCATGAGCGAGATCGGGCGATGACCCGTCGCTTGAAGCCAGTGCAGCATCATGATCTGGATAAGTCCGCCCGCATGCAGGCTCGGGGCCGTCGGGTCGAAGCCGATATACGCGGTCACGGTTTCCTTTCGGAACAGCTCATCGAGGCCGGCATCATCCGATGTGGTGTGGATGAAACCGCGTTCGTGAAGCGTGTGTAGGAAATCGGACTTGAACTCGGACATAAGCTGTCTCTTTCGGCTTGTTTGGACGTCTGCGGCGGGCGTTTATCACTGTTTTGTCGAAAGTGCACGTTTTTGCTGGGGCAGCGTTTTGCTATGACCGGTGGCAACGGAAAGCGTGGAGGACGTCCATGGGCAAGGTGTTGACGGCGATCGGCCTCATGAGCGGCACGAGCATGGATGGTATCGACGTTGCTCTCCTCGAGACCGACGGCGAAACGATCGTTCGAAGGGGACCGTCAGCGGGATATGCCTATGAGCCGCGCTTCCGGGACCGGCTGAAGCAGGGGCTCGAGGATGCCAGGTCGATCCGCAAAAGGGACGAGCGACCGGGGACGCTGGCGGACCTCGAGCGGGACATGACGTTGCTGCACGCACAGGCGGTCAAGGCATTCCTCAAGGAAAACAATCTATTGTCCGGCAATGTTGATGTAATAGGTTTCCATGGACAGACGGTCCTCCACCGTCCCGACGAAGCCCTGACCGTGCAGGTCGGGGATGGAGAGCTGCTGGCGCGGGAAACGCTGACCGACGTGGTCTACGACATGCGGGCGAACGACATGGCGCATGGCGGCCAGGGGGCGCCGCTGATACCGGCCTATCATGCCGCGTTGGCGGAAAGCATGTCGCAGAGCTCGGACATCGACGCGCCCGTCGCCTTCGTCAATATTGGCGGCATTTCCAACATCACCTACATCGGTGCAGGCGAGGCTATCATTGCCTATGACAGCGGACCGGGAAACACGTTGATCGACCAGTGGATGGAGGCGCATGCCGGAATTCCCTATGACCAGGGCGGCATGGTTGCAGCCGAAGGGTCGGTGCTGCCGGAGCTTGCCGAGCGCTACCTCGCTCATCCCTTCTTCTCGTTGGAAAAGCGCCGCTCGCTCGACCGCAACGACTTTTCGCCGCCGATCGCTGCAGAGGCGAGCCTTGAAGACGGGGCCCGCACCTTGGCGCATGTGACAGCGGCCGCCATAGTCCGGTCGGCAGCTCATCTTCCGCAAATGCCGGCGACTTACATTGTCTGCGGCGGCGGCCGCCTCAATCCTGTGATCATGCAGGACCTGGCCTTACTTGCAGAAGCAGCAGGCGGACGCGTGCTTGCGGCCGAGGCGCTGGGTCTGAACGGCGATTCGATGGAAGCCGAAGCCTGGGCCTACCTGGCCGTAAGATCGTTGCGCGGGCTGCCGTTGAGCTATCCCGCGACTACGGGCGTCATCCGGCCGGTAAGCGGCGGAACGTTGGCGAGGCCGGCGCCCGCGTCGACGGGCACAAACGCCGGGGCGGTTTAATGATTTCTTCGTGCGAGGCCGCTAATCTGCGCGCATTTCTGATTGGTTTAATTGCGGAGCACATGGTCGGCTCCTGATGTTGTTCGGATCTTATTGATGGGTGGAGCGATTTCCCTGCTGGCGGTGAATTTCATCATCGCCCAGATCTTCGTCGTGGCCTTTCTCATCATCGCGGCGAAGAGCCGTGAAAAAAAACCGGCGATCTGGTGCGCCGCCGGCTTCACTGTCGCCTCGCTCTCGGCCGTGTTCGAGACCGCCTTGCCCTTCTCGGTCGTACCGAAGCTTTTTGCTGTCGGCGCCTTTGCGAGCGTGCTCGCCGGCTTCATTCTGATCCGCATCGCACTCGGGTTTTTCTACCGCGTGCCGACGCGCCTGCCGCTCTTGGCCGGCTTCTTTCTCGCTTCGGTGATCCTCGATCTGCTGATCTACGACCTGCCGCGCGGAACGATTAAGCACGCCTTCTTCTATCAGCTGCCGTTCTTCGTCATCCAGATGTGGTCCGCTTCGACGATCGTCAGGTCGAAGCGCAGGTTCCCGGCCGACTGGATCCTAGGCGGCCTTCTGGTTCTGACCTCGGTCTACTATTTGGTGAAAATCTACGCCGCTATTGCCGCCGGGGCGGGCGCCACGGCGTCCGACTATCTCGGCACCCCTTTCGCGCTGATTTCGCAGGCACTCGGGGCGATGCTGATCGTTGCGACCGGCATCGCCATGCTCGGGGTGATGGTCAAGGAAATCATCGACGAGGCCCGCGCCAGTTCGGAGCTCGATGCTCTTTCGGGCCTCTACAACCGCCGCGGCTTTGTCGATCGCCTGACGTCCGTTCTCGAAACCGCTGGCGCCGACGGTCCGGGTACCCTCATCCTTGCCGACCTCGACCGTTTCAAGCTGGTCAACGATACCTATGGACATCATGCCGGCGACGGGGTCATCGGACAGTTTTCACGGGTGCTCGTGGAGCTCATGCCGAGCCGGGCGGTAGCGGCGCGGTTGGGTGGCGAGGAATTTGCCGTGTTTCTTCCGCGCCTCGGCCTGGCGGAAGCCCGCGTGCTCGCGCATGGGATGCGCGCGGCGCTCGCATCGACCCGGATCGACGGATTGCCTGAAAGCGTCACGATAACAGCGAGCTTCGGCGTTGCCGCCCTTGTTCTTGGGGAGTCACTGGAAGCGGCCATGCAGCGCGCCGACAAGGCGCTCTACGTCGCCAAGGCCGGCGGCCGGAATCGGGTGGAATGCGCCGAACAGCCGGCAACCGGCGAGCCGGTCGGCTCCCTTCGCGTGGGGCGACAATAACGGTAGATATAAAACGGCCGGAAACCGATTGCGATCTCCGGGCCGAGTGAAGGATGATGTGGCGCGGCTCAGCGGATGCGCTTGGCAGCGGGCTCCGGCACCAGCTCTCCGTTGAGGCGACGGTCGAGATAGTCCTCGCATTCCGTCATCAGCGTCTCGATCTGGCCATTGAAGAAATGGTTTGCTCCGGTAACGGTCCTGTGGGTGATCAGGATACCCTTCTGCGCCTTCAGCTTTTCGACGAGGCTGTTCACGTCCTTCTCCGGCGCGACCTTGTCGGAGTCGCCATTGATGATGAGACCCGACGACGGGCAGGGCGCCAGGAACGAGAAATCATAGATGTTCGGCTGGGGCGCAACCGCCATGAAACCTTCGATTTCCGGGCGGCGCATCAGAAGCTGCATGCCGATCCAGGCGCCGAACGAATAGCCGGCCACCCAGCAGCTCTTCGAGTCGGGATGCAGGCTCTGCACCCAGTCGAGCGCCGAGGCCGCATCGGAGAGCTCGCCCGCACCGTGATCGAACTCGCCCTGGCTGCGGCCGATGCCGCGGAAATTGAACCGTAAGGTCGTGAAGCCGCGCTTCTGGAACATGTAGAAGAGCTGGTAGACGATCTGGTTGTTCATCGTCCCGCCGAACTGCGGATGCGGATGCAGGATGATCGCGATCGGTGCGCTCTTCTGCTTCGAAGGCTGATAGCGACCTTCGAGGCGGCCGGCCGGTCCGTTGAAGATGATTTCGGGCATTGGTTCTCCGGGAACGTTTCTGGTTCAAATCGTCGTTCTCGATGCCAATCTGTCTTGACGAAAGCAGTCAGCTTTTCTAGAACGCACTTTAGAACCGTTCAAAACTTCGATGCGGGCACTCCGCCGCGTTCGTCCGTCTCATAGGACAAGCGGCGCGGAAAATTCAAGAAAAATGCAACGGCATCGATTGCACGGACTGAACCGTCTGCTCTAGCGAAGGAAGCAATGACCGGACCGCGCATATATATGGACTGGAATGCGACAGCGCCGCTTCTGCCCGAAGCGCGAGAAGCATTCCTGTCTGCGCTCGATGCGGTTGGCAATCCCTCATCCGTTCACGGCGAGGGTCGGGTGGTTCGCGGCATGATCGAGAGCGCGCGGCGGGACGTTGGCGCGCTTTGCGGTGCGCAGCCCGCCTCGGTGATATTCACCAGCGGCGCCACGGAAGCGGCCAACATGGTCCTGACGCCGGAATTCCGGATGGGACGCACGCCGCTGAAACTCGGCAAGCTCTATGTTTCTGCGATCGAGCATCCGGCGGTTCGCGAGGGCGGACGTTTTGCCCGGGAAGATATTTGCGAAGTGCGGGTCACGAGCGGCGGCGTCGTCGACTGCGTCGCGCTCGAGACGTTACTCTCGGCGCATGACCGCCAGCGCGGCCTGCCCATGGTCGCCGTCATGCTCGCCAACAACGAGACGGGTATTGTCCAGCCGCTCGCCGAAGTTTCCGCGATCGTGCGTGCCCATGGCGGGCTGTTGGTGGTCGATGCCGTGCAGGCCGCCGGCCGCCTGCCGCTGTCGATCGAGAACCTGGGCGCCGATTTCCTCATCGTCTCGTCGCACAAGATCGGTGGGCCGAAGGGGGCCGGTGCCCTCGTCGCCCGCGGCGAGGTGATGATGCCGGCACCCTTGATCCGCGGCGGCGGCCAGGAAAAGGGCCATCGCTCCGGCACCGAGAACGCTCCGGCGCTCGTCGGTTTCGGGGCGGCTGCGCGGGTGGCTACCGATAACCTCGAGGCGCGCACGACCGCAATCGCCGTTCTGCGCGATCGGCTCGAGGCAGAGATGCTGGAAAGCGCGCCGGATGTGGTGATCCACGGCCGCAACGCGCCGCGGATCGCCAACACGTCCTTCTTCACGCTTCCCGGACTGAAGGCGGAGACTGGCCAGATTGCCTTCGATTTGGAAGGCGTGGCCCTCTCGGCAGGTTCTGCATGCTCTTCCGGCAAGGTTGGACAGAGTCATGTGCTGACGGCGATGGGCTATGATCCGCGACAGGGCGCCCTGCGTCTTTCGATCGGTGCGTCCACGACGCAAGCGGAGATCGAACGCTGTGCGGCAGTTTTCGCGAAAGTGGCGTCGCGGCGCCGCTCGACCGGGCAGGCCGCGTGAATGCGGAATGCCTTGAACGAAATTGCGGAAAAGCAATTTTCCGCTTGGCAAACGGGGTGAAAACCGCCTTTTAGCCATTACATAAGCGGTGCGCACATATTGCACCGCGTTGACAAGCCGCCGGACCTTGGATCCGGCGAGATTGGAGAGCGACATGCCTGCCGTGCAGGAGACCATTGATCAGGTCCGCCAGATCGACGTGGACCAATACAAATACGGCTTCGAGACAAAGATAGAGATGGACAAGGCGCCGAAGGGCCTGTCCGAGGATATCATCCGCCTGATCTCCGAGAAGAAGAACGAACCGGAATGGATGCTCGAATGGCGCCTTGAGGCCTATCAGCGTTGGCTCACTATGGACGAGCCGAGCTGGGCGCGTGTCAAGTATCCGAAGATCGACTTCAACGAGATCCACTATTATGCCGCGCCGAAGGGCACGACCGGGCCGAAGTCGCTCGACGAGGTCGATCCGGAGCTGCTGAAGGTCTATGAGAAGCTCGGCATTCCGCTGAAAGAGCAAGAGATCCTCGCCGGCGTCGAGAAGACGAAGATCGCCGTCGATGCGGTGTTCGATTCCGTCTCCGTCGTCACCACCTTCAAGGAAGAGTTGAAGAAGGCCGGCGTGATTTTCATGTCGATCTCGGAGGCGATGCGGGAGCACCCCGATCTCGTGCGGAAGTATCTGGGTACCGTGGTGCCGCAGTCGGACAACTTCTACGCGACCCTGAACTCCGCGGTCTTCACCGATGGTTCCTTCGTCTATGTGCCGAAGGGCGTTCGTTGCCCGATGGAGCTTTCGACCTATTTCCGCATCAACGAGCGAAACACCGGCCAGTTCGAGCGGACGCTGATCATTGCCGACGAGGGCGCCTATGTCTCCTACCTCGAAGGCTGCACGGCGCCGCAGCGCGACGAGAACCAGCTTCACGCCGCAGTCGTCGAACTGATCGCGCTCGATGACGCCGAGATCAAGTATTCGACGGTGCAGAACTGGTATCCGGGCGACAAGCACGGCAAGGGCGGAATCTACAATTTCGTGACCAAGCGCGGCGATTGCCGCGGCAAGAACTCGAAGATCTCCTGGACGCAGGTCGAGACCGGTTCGGCGATCACCTGGAAATACCCGTCCTGCATTCTGCGCGGCGACGGTTCGCGCGGCGAGTTCTACTCGATCGCCGTGTCGAACGGTCACCAGCAGGTGGATTCCGGCACCAAGATGATCCATCTCGGCAAGAACACGTCGAGCCGCATCATCTCCAAGGGCATCGCTGCCGGTGTTTCGGACAACACCTATCGCGGTCAGGTCTCGGCGCATCGCAAGGCGGAGAACGCCCGCAACTTCACGCAGTGCGACTCGCTCTTGATCGGCGACAAGTGCGGCGCCCATACGGTTCCCTATATCGAGGCGAAGAACTCGACCGCACAGTTCGAGCACGAGGCGACGACCTCGAAGATTTCCGAGGATCAGCTGTTCTACTGCCTGCAGCGCGGCATTCCGGAAGAAGCGGCGATCGCACTGATCGTCAACGGCTTCGTCAAGGAAGTGATCCAGGAACTGCCGATGGAATTCGCCGTCGAGGCGCAGAAGCTTATCGGCATCTCGCTGGAAGGCTCGGTGGGCTGAGGCCTGGGACTGACAATTGAACCGGCGCGCTGGACCTGCGCGCGAAAACTATTCGTTTCCCAAGAGGACGATTTGAAATGCTTGAAATCAAGAACCTGCACGCCCGCATCGCCGAAGACGGCACCGAGATCATCCGCGGCCTGGACCTGACCGTGAAGGCCGGCGAGGTCGCTGCCATCATGGGACCGAACGGCTCCGGCAAGTCGACGCTCTCCTACATCCTTTCGGGGCGCGAAGATTACGAAGTCACCGAGGGCGACATTCTCTACAACGGCGAAAGCATCCTCGAACTCGATGCTTCGGAGCGCGCGGCCAAGGGCATCTTTCTTGCCTTCCAGTATCCGGTCGAGATCCCGGGCGTTGCCACCATGCAGTTCCTCAAGGTGGCGATGAACGAGCAGCGCAAGTATCGCGGCGAAGACGAGCTGACCACGCCGGAATTCATGCGCCGCGTCAAGGAAGCCGCCGCCGAGCTGAAGATCGCTCCGGAGATGCTGCGTCGGCCGCTGAATGTCGGCTTCTCGGGCGGTGAAAAGAAGCGTGCGGAAATCCTGCAGATGGCGCTGCTTCAGCCGAAGCTCTGCGTGCTCGACGAGACCGACTCGGGCCTCGACATCGACGCGCTGAAGATCGTCGCCGACGGCGTCAACGCACTACGTTCGCCGGATCGCGCCGTTGTCGTCATCACCCACTACCAGCGCCTGCTCGACTACATCGTCCCGGATACGGTCCACGTTCTCTACAAGGGGCAGGTCGTCAAGTCGGGCGACAAGACGCTGGCGCATGAGCTCGAAGCCAACGGCTATTCCGACATCATCGAGGCGGCAGCCTGACGCCTGTTGAAGGAGTGTTCGAATGAATATGCAACAGGCCATCAATATGACGGCAGCCGAAACGGCGCTCGTTGACGCCTATACCGCCCAGATCGGCGATCTGCCAGGTGACGGAGCGGTGCTGTCGCTGCGCGACACGCTGGTTCACGAGCTGAAGACGGCCGGTCTCCCGACGCGGCGCGTCGAGTCCTGGCATTATACGGACCTGAGGACCCTGCTGCGCGCAGTGCCCTCCGCCGATCCGTCCGCCTTTGCCGATCGGGTCGAGCCGATTGTCGCTGGCGCGACCGTGCTTTCGGTGCGCAATGGCGAGGCCGATCTCAAGAGCCTTCCCGAAGGCGTAACGGCACGCTCCTATACGGAGAGCCTGATCGACGGCTCGGCTGCCGCCGGGCTTGCGGTCCTCGGCTCCGACGACGCCATCGGCCGCATCAATGGCGGCCTGGTCCGCGGCGGTCTGGAGATCGCCGTTGCGGCAGGTGCCGAGCTGGAAACGCCGCTGGAGATCCAGGTCGCGCAAAGCCATGGCCAGGCCCACACCCGTTTCCCGGTGTCTTTCGGCGCCGGATCCAAGGCAACCGTGCTCGAGCGGCATCTGTCGACCAACGGGGATGCGAGCTTCGTCTCCTCGGTGAGCGACGTGACGCTTGGCGAAGGCGCCGACGTCATCTGGATCATCCTGCAGCAGCAGGGCCCGGCCGACACCCATCTCGGACAGATCCGTTTCGACCTCGCGAAGGACGCGAAGCTGCACGTGTTCGTCATCAATGCCGGCGGCAAGCTGGTGCGCCAGGAACTGCACGGTAGGGCGAGCGGCGAGGGATCCGACTTGACCCTGCGCGGCATCAACCTGCTGGGCGGCGAGAGCCACACGGACGTGACCTTCACGCTGAGCCACGACGTACCGCACACGACCTCGAGCGAGATCATCCGCAACGTTGTCTTCGATCGTGCCAAGGGCGTGTTCCAGGGCAAGATCCTGGTCGCCCAGGACGCCCAGAAGACCGACGCGAAGATGTCGTGCAATACCTTGCTCTTGTCGGACGACGCGGACTTCTCGGCGAAGCCCGAGCTCGAAATCTTCGCCGACGACGTTCAGTGCGGTCACGGTGCGACGGTCATCGATATCGATCATACGCAGCTCTTCTACCTGCTCTCTCGCGGTATTCCGGAGAACAAGGCCCGCGCCATGCTCGTCAACGCCTTCGTTGCCGAGATCGTCGAGGAACTGGAAGATGACGAGGCACTGGTCGAGGCACTAGAAGGCGTGATCTCGGACTGGCTCGAAAAACACGCCTGATTGGACAGGACCATGGAACATACTGTGCCGGTGCCGGCCTATGACGTAGAGGCCGTAAGAAATGATTTCCCGATCCTTTCGCGGACGGTCTATGGCAAGCCGCTTGTTTATCTCGACAACGGTGCATCGGCGCAGAAGCCGCAACTCGTCATCGACGCGGTTGCCCATGCCTACGCCAATGAATACGCCAACGTACACCGCGGTCTGCATTTCCTCTCGAATGCCGCGACGGACGCCTATGAGGGCGCGCGTGAAAAGGTGCGCCGCTTCCTGAACGCACCGTCCGTCGACAATATCGTCTTCACCAAGTCGTCGACGGAGGCGATCAATACGGTCGCCTATGGCTACGGGATGCCGCATCTCGGCGAGGGCGACGAGATCGTCGTCTCGATCATGGAGCACCACTCCAACATCGTACCATGGCACTTCATCCGTGAGCGGCAGGGGGCCAAGCTCGTCTGGGCGCCGGTCGATGATGATGGCGCATTCCATATAGAGGATTTCGTCAACTGCCTGACCGAGCGGACGAAGCTCATTGCCATCACGCATATGTCGAATGCGCTGGGCACGGTCGTTCCTGTCAAGGAAATCTGCCGTATCGCTCGCGAGCGCGGCATTCCGGTTCTTGTCGATGGCAGCCAGGGCGCGGTGCACATGCCGGTTGACGTGCAGGACATCGACTGCGACTGGTATGTGATGACCGGCCACAAGCTCTACGGCCCGTCCGGTGTCGGCGTGCTTTACGGCAAGGCCGAACGGCTCAAGGAGATGCGGCCCTTCATGGGCGGCGGCGAGATGATCGAGGAAGTGACGGAGGACCGCGTCACCTATAACGATCCGCCGCACCGGTTCGAAGCCGGCACGCCGCCGATCGTCCAGGCGATCGGGCTGGGCTACGCGCTGGACTACATGGAAAAGGTCGGCCGCGCGGCAATCAGGGCGCATGAGGCGGACCTTACCGCCTATGCCCGCGAGCGCCTGTCCTCGGTGAATTCGCTGCGCGTCTTCGGCGATGCGCCGGGCAAGGGCAGCATCTTCGCCTTCGAGATCGCCGGCATTCATGCCCATGACGTCTCGATGGTGATCGACCGGGCCGGCATCGCCGTTAGGGCGGGCACCCATTGTGCGCAGCCGCTCTTGAAACGTTTCGGCGTCACCTCCACATGCCGTGCGTCCTTCGGCCTCTACAATACGCGGGCCGAGGTCGACGCTCTGGCGGAAGCGCTGGAACATGCGCGCAAGTTCTTTGCCTAAGGAGGCAGACATGAGTCTCGGGGAAGCGCAGGGAAAGGTCGATGTCCGCGAAGGCATCGTACATTCGGCCATTCCAGCCGAGGAATTGGCGCGCCTCAGCGACGACATCATCGCCGCGCTGAAGACGGTCTATGACCCGGAAATCCCGGCCGATATCTTCGAACTCGGTCTTATCTACAAGATCGACATCGAGGACGACCGGATGGTGAAGATCGACATGACGCTCACGGCTCCGGGCTGCCCCGTCGCCGGCGAGATGCCGGGCTGGGTCGAGAACGCGGTCGGCGCCGTAGAGGGTGTTTCCGGCGTTGAGGTGACCATGACCTTCGATCCGCCATGGACGCCGGACCGCATGTCGGAAGAGGCGCAGGTGGCGCTCGGCTGGTATTAGAGCGGGATGAGGAGAAGTGTTCGCGGTTTTCCACTCGCATCCCGCTGCATGATTCACGCCCGAACTCCCATATTGATCCGTTAACATACGGGCACTACATTTGATTCTGGAAAGCACCGGGCCTTTAACCCGGTGATGTGAAGGAGATGGAGCCTATGGGCTTTGCCGTAATGAGCCTGACCGATGCCGCCGCCGGCCGCGTCCGGTCGATCGTCGAGAATGCCGGCGGCGACGCCAAGGGCATCCGCGTGAGCATCAAGAAAGGCGGCTGCGCCGGCATGGAATATGCCGTGGACCTCGTCACCGAGGCGAATGCCAGGGATGATCTCATCGAACATCAAGGTGCCAAGGTCTGGGTCGCGCCGGAGGCGGTGCTCTACCTGCTCGGCACGCAAATGGACTTCGAGGTGACCGCCCTGCGCTCCGGCTTCACTTTCAGGAACCCAAACCAGACGTCCGCCTGCGGCTGCGGCGAATCGGTCGAGCTGAAGCCGGCGGATTTGGCCGCGCTTGCTGCAGAAGGCAACCCGGTGGTGCGTGCCAACTGACGCATCTCGCACACGGCTGCAGATAAAAGCAAAAGGCCCGGTTTTCGCCGGGCCTTTTGCTTTGTCCCTTGTGTCAGTTCACTCCGCCGCTTCCGCGTAGGCCTCGATCGGCGGGCAGGTGCAGATGAGGTTGCGGTCGCCATAGACATTGTCGACGCGGTTCACCGGCGACCAATACTTGTCGACGCGGAAGGCGCCGGGCGGGAAGCAGGCCTGTTCACGCGTATAGGGCCGGTCCCAGTCGCCGACGAGGTCTTCAACAGTGTGCGGCGCGTTCTTCAGCGGATTGTTGACCTTGTCCATCCGGCCTTCCTCAATGGCGCGGGCTTCCTCGCGGATCGCCAGCATCGCATCGCAGAAGCGGTCGAGCTCCGCCTTGGTCTCCGATTCCGTCGGCTCGATCATCAATGTACCGGCCACCGGCCAGCTCATCGTCGGCGCGTGGAAGCCGCAGTCGATCAACCGCTTGGCGATGTCGTCGACCGTAACGCCGGCGCTTTCGGCGAGCGGCCGCGTATCAACGATGCACTCATGCGCGACCCGTCCCTTGGCCGATTTGTAGAGCACGTCATAGGCACCCTTCAGCCGCGCGGCGACATAGTTGGCGTTGAGGATCGCCACCTTGGTCGCCTGGGTTAGGCCTTCGCCGCCCATCATCAGGCAATAGCTCCAGGAGATCGGCAGGATCGAAGCCGAGCCGAAGGGAGCAGCGGAGACTGCGCCCTCATTCTGGTCCGTTTCCGGGTGGCCCGGCAGGAACGGCGCGAGATGCGCCTTGACGCCGATCGGCCCCATGCCGGGGCCGCCGCCGCCATGCGGGATGCAGAAGGTCTTGTGCAGGTTCAGGTGGCTGACGTCCGAGCCGATGTCGCCGGGACGCGAGAGGCCGACCATGGCGTTCATGTTGGCGCCGTCCAGGTAGACCTGGCCGCCATGCTTGTGGACGATCTCGCACACCTCGCGCACGTTCTCCTCGAACACCCCATGAGTCGAGGGATAGGTGATCATGCAGCAGGAGAGGGTGTCGGCATATTGCTCCGCCTTGGCGCGGAAATCGTCCATGTCGATCTCGCCGATGTCGCTCACCTTGACGACCACGACCTTCATCCCTGCCATGTGCGCCGAGGCCGGGTTGGTGCCGTGTGCCGATGTCGGGATCAGGCAGACGTCGCGATGACCGTTGCCATTGGCGATGTGATAGGCGCGGATCACCAAGAGCCCGGCATATTCGCCCTGCGCGCCTGAATTCGGCTGCATCGAGATCGCGTCATAGCCGGTGATGGCGCAGAGCTTGTCGGACAGGTCTTCGATCAGGTGCTGGTAGCCGCGCGCCTGATCGGCCGGGACGAACGGATGGATTTCCGAAAATTCCGGCCAGGTGATCGGCAGCATTTCCGCCGTCGCGTTGAGCTTCATCGTGCAGGACCCGAGCGGGATCATCGCCCGGTCGAGCGCCAGGTCGCGGTCGGCGAGGCGACGGATGTAGCGCGTCATCTCGCTTTCGGCGCGGTTCATGTGGAAGATCGGATGGGTGAGGTAATCGCTGGTGCGCAAGAGCTCTTTCGGCAGCCGGTAGTCCGGCTCGAACTGCTCGACCTTGAAGTCGCCGCCGAAGGCCCGCCAGACCGCCTCGAGTGTCACCGGCCGCGAACGCTCGTCGAGGCTGATGCCGATCTTGGTCGCACCGATCTTACGAAGGTTCACCTCTTCCGCGACCGCGGTCTTCAGGATGATGCCCTGCAGCTTGCCGACCTCGACCGTAATCGTGTCGAAGAAGACGTCCGGCTCGACCGTGTAGCCAAGCTTCTCGAGGCCCATCGCCAAACGCACCGTCTTCTGATGGACACTCTGGGCAATCGCCTTGATGCCCTTCGGACCGTGGAAGACCGCGTACATCGACGCCATCACGGCGAGCAGCACCTGGGCGGTGCAGATATTTGAGGTGGCCTTTTCGCGGCGGATATGCTGCTCGCGCGTCTGCAGGGAAAGCCGGTAGGCCCGGTTACCGCGTGCGTCCACCGAAACGCCGACCAAACGGCCGGGCATCGACCTTTTGTGGGCATCCTTGACGGCCATATAGGCGGCATGCGGTCCGCCATAGCCGACCGGAACCCCGAAACGCTGCGTCGAACCGATGGCGATGTCGGCGCCCATTTCTCCCGGCGATTTCAACAGGGCAAGCGCCAGCGGATCGGCGGCGACGGCGGCGATGGCGCCCTGTTCGTGCAGCCTGGCGATCAGCTCGGAGAAATCGCGGACATGACCGTAGGTGCCGGGATACTGGAAGATCGCCCCGAAGACGCCGGCGGCAACGAGATCCGAGAAAGGGTCGCCGATGACAAGCTGCCAGCCGAGCGGCTCGGCACGGGTCTGCAGGAGCGCGATCGTCTGCGGATGGCAGTTCTCGTCGACGAAGAAGGCCTTCGCCTTGGACTTGGCGAGGCGCTCGGCCATGGCCATGGCTTCGGCCGCGGCCGTCGCTTCGTCAAGCAGCGAGGCGTTGGCGACATCGAGGCCGGTCAGGTCGCAGACCATCGTCTGATAATTGAGCAGCGCCTCGAGCCGGCCCTGGCTGATCTCCGGCTGATAGGGCGTATAGGCCGTGTACCAGGCCGGGTTTTCCAGGATGTTGCGCTGGATCACCGGCGGCGTGATCGTGCCATAGTAGCCTTGGCCGATCAGCGAAACGAGCTTGTCGTTGCGATTGGCTGTCTCGCGCAGCTTGTCGAGCGCTTCCCGCTCGGTCATCGGCGCACCCCAAGACAGCGGCGTCCTCTGGCGGATGGAGGCCGGAACGGTGTCGTCGATCAGCGCATCGAGGCTCGGATAGCCGACCACCTTCAGCATCTCCTCCATCTCGGAGGGCGAAGGGCCGATATGGCGTCGATTGGCGAAATCGTAAGGCTTGTAGTCGGTAAAGGTAAAATCCTTGGGCATGCTCATCAGCCGACAAGCTCCTTGTAGGCTGCTTCGTCGAGCAGACCATCGGCAGAGCGCGGATCGGCAAGCTTCAGCTTGAAGAACCAGGCTGCCCCCTGGGGATCGCTGTTGACGAGCGACGGATCGTCGACGATCGCCTGATTTACCTCGATGATTTCGCCGTCGAGTGGACAATAGACGTCGGAGGCGGCCTTCACCGATTCGACGGTCGCAGCCGAATCGCCCTTGGCGAAGGTCGCGCCGGCTTCCGGCAGTTCCACGAAGACGAGATCGCCAAGCTGGCCGGCGGCGTGTTCGGTGATGCCGACGGTCGCAACGCCGTCCTCGACCTTCAGCCACTCGTGTTCTTCGGTAAATTTCAGCATACGCGCTCTCTCCTGATCAGCGTTTGTAGGTCTGTTTGACGAAGGGCAGGGCGGAAACCGTGACCGGCAGGTACTTGCCCCGCACCTCTGCAAAAATCTGTGTGCCGTTCTCGGCATGGGCGGCATCGACGTAGCCCATGGCGATCGGGCAATCGACGCTCGGTCCGAAGCCGCCGGAGGTCACCGAGCCGACAGGCACCGCGCCGTTCGCATCAGCGAAGAGCTTCGCGCCGCCGCGGACCGGCGCGCGCCCCTCGGGCTTCAGGCCGACGCGGCGCCGGCGGGTTCCGCCGGCAAGTTCCGCAAGGATCCGGTCGGCGCCGGGAAAGCCGCCGGCCCTCTCACCGCCGGCGCGGCGGCTCTTCTGGATAGCCCATTCAAGGGCCGCCTCGACCGGTGTCGTGCCGGTGTCGATATCGTTGCCATAGAGACAAAGGCCGGCTTCGAGGCGGAGCGAATCACGCGCGCCGAGGCCGATGGCCAGCACGTCCGGATGCTCGAGCAGGCGCTGCGTCACGTCCACCGCCGAGGTGGCGGGAATGGAGATCTCGAAACCGTCCTCGCCCGTATAGCCGGAGCGGGAAATGATGCACGTGACGTCGTGGAGATCCGCCTCCGCCACGTCCATGAAGCGCATGGAGGCGACATCCGCCCATAGCTCGCAAAGCACCGCCTCCGCACGAGGGCCCTGAAGCGCGACGAGGGCGCGGTCGTCGAGCAGAGTGACGTCGCAACTATCGCCAAGCCCATCTTTCAAATGCGCGAAGTCGGCCTCCTTGCAGGCGGCGTTGACGACAAGGAAGAGATGGTCGCCGCGGTTGGCAATCATCAGGTCGTCGAGAATTCCGCCTTCCGGATTGGTGAAGAGCCCGTAGCGCTGGCGACCTTCGGCAAGCCCAAGCACATCGACCGGCACCAGCCTTTCGAGCGCCAAGGCCGCATCGGCCACCCGGCCGGACTTCGGGCGGATGATGACCTGGCCCATATGCGACACATCGAAGAGGCCGGCGGCAGAACGCGTGTGCAGGTGTTCCTTGAGCACGCCTTCGGGATATTGCACCGGCATCTCATAGCCGGCGAATGGCACCATGCGCGCGCCGAGCGACAGATGCAGGGCGTGCAAAGGCGTATGATTCAAGCGGGACATAGGTTCCAAATCCGGCCTCCAGGTCTGGCGCTGGGCGCGCCGGCTCACACTACCGGCGTCAAACGCCGACAACTTCGAGCCCCCTCTGTCCGTTTGCCTGAGATTGTTATCCCTTCGGCGAGCGTAACCGCTTCTCTCCAGAGTCCTACCGGTACCTTGCTGGTCCTTTGGCCTGAGAGTTTCCGGGGCGGTTGCTCCTTCGGCACCGGATTGAACCGGTTTCTCCCAACAAGATCATCTCCAGATAACGGCGAAGGCCGGATTTTGGCAAGGGCGAATGTCGCGATGAAACATATTTTTGTCGCCATGGCTTCATCGTCGCTCTTGGGCGCGCCTGCGGCAAATCGGCCTTTGCATTTGAAGCGGATTGTGAATAACGAAGAGACGAGACAGAGGCGATCATGATCGGGCAAGGGGACAGATGGCGAATTGCGGTGCGGCTGCTTGCCGCCTTCGCGCTCGTTTTCCTGTCATTCGCCCACAAACCCTCTCTCGTCATCGGAACGAACGCGGCGCTCGCGGCCGAATATCGTCTGCCCGACGGCTCCTTTGCGGAGATCTGCTTCGGCACCGAGGGTGTCGAGCACGAAGACGGCAAAGCGCCGCCGATCGCTCCGATTTGCGAGGCATGCAGGCTCGCCGCCTCGGTGCTTCTGCCCGAGCCGCCGCAGGCAAGCGTGTCAGCCGACAAAGGCAATTGGCTCGCCGATTCGCCTGTCACCGAAATTCAGATCGCGCTGACGCCATTGCGGCTTTTGCCGCCCCCGCGCGGGCCGCCAATCCTGTCGTAACGCTCTTCCGAGAATTGAACTTTCATCACGCCGCTTGGCGGCATTCACCACGAAGCCCGTGTTTCAGGGCACGTGGTTCGGAGACTACGACATGACCAAGATCAGAATGACCCTCCTCACGGCAGGCCTCACGCTCGCAGCCGCCGGCATGGCTCACGCGCATGCGACCTTCGAGGTGGACAGCACGCCCAGCGAAAAGACGTTCAAGGCGATCCTGCAGGTGCCGCACGGCTGCGACGGCAAGCCGACGACCGAGGTGCAGGTGAAGCTGCCGGAAGGCTTCGTCTTCGCCAAGCCGCAGCCGAAACCCGGCTGGGAGCTTGAAATCATCCAAGGCGACTATCAGAAGACCTACGACAATCACGGAACCAAGGCCTCCTCCGGTCCGGTCGAAATCCGCTGGAAGGGCGGCAATCTGCCTGACGAGCACTATGACACCTTCGTCATCCGCGGAAAGGTCTCGGGCTTCGACGAGGAAACGGTGCTTGCCTTCCCGACGACGCAGCTTTGCGGCTCTGAAGCAAAGGTCGTCTGGGATGAGGTGCCGGCGGCGGGCGAGGACGCTCACGCGCTCGAACATCCGGCACCAACCATAGCCGTGACGGCTGCAGGCGAAGAGCAGGCCCATGCCGGGCACGGCGCTCAGCAGGCCGAAGCCGCTCCCGTCGAAGTCGGCGCTCTCGAAATCTCGGGCGGTGCGGTCAAGGCGATGCTGCCGGGCGCCAAGGTCGGCGGCGGCGGCTTTGTCGTTAAGAATACGGGGAATGCCGACGACCGGCTGGTCGCTGTCGAAAGCCCGGCGGCCGGACGCGTCGAACTGCACGAGATGGCGATGGAAAACGACGTCATGAAGATGCGCAAGCTCGAAGACGGCATCGTCATTCCGGCAGGCAAGACCGTGGAATTGAAGAGCGGAGGTCTGCACCTGATGTTCATGGAAGTGCCAAAACCCTTCGCTGAGGGCGAGACCGTGCCCGTCACGCTGACCTTCGAGAAGGCCGGAACGGTCGACTATATCCTCCCGGTTGGGGCTGCCGGCGGTGGAGCGGCCGGCCACAAGCATAAGTAAGCCTTTCGGTTTGAGACTTCGGAGCGGGTTGGAAAACCCGCTCCACCGTCAGGCCCCTTGTATGAACTGGTCGAGCATGACGGCGATTTCGTCGCCCTTTTCCTCATCATCGGTGGCCGGTTCGTCTTCCCAGTCTTCCCCGCGATCGGCGTTTTCCTCCTCCATGAATTCGAGGTAGCGACGCAATGTCTCCGCCTCGCTCTCCTGGGGCGGACGCATTCCGGCGCTGATCAGCATCAGCGCCAGGGGCAGGGCACCTTTCGTCTTGAGGGATGCCGGCGCAAGAGCGGCTCGATCCGGCGGCCGTGCCGCGAGCAAGGTGATGGCTTCATCGGCCGGAGCGTCGCCACGCACGCGCGCGGAAGGCTTGACGGCCTCGGCCGCGTAAGCCGCCGTCGTCGCGGAAATGGTAATGACCTGTGTCACTTTGCTCGCCTTGAAATACGCTCCTCCTTTCCTTTTGCCAGACTCCGTTTGCGGGCAGGTGAAGCCGCGCGGTCGGATTTTATTTGAATGCGAGCGTTTGAGGCGCCGGAATCCGGCCAAGTGGCACGAAGAACCGGCCGAAGAGGTGGAAGGGGCAGGCGGCCCCGGCGAGAAGACCGTCCCCTTTCGTCGGTCTATCTCGACGGTTGACCGGGATGTACAATCACAGCTTGATCAAGAGAATGGCGCAAACCGGCGCTGTGAAAGAGCATCGGGGACCTCTGGTCAGGAAGGACGAGACATGCGTGCTTTGCTGTTGCTCATGGCACTTTTCACTCTGGCGGCGTGCTCTCAAACGGGAAGAACCACCGTTTACAACTCATACACGCCCGGATCGGGGGACTATTACACGGGCATCGTGCCGCCGACGCAGTTTTAGACGCCACGGACAGCCGGCGGCTCTTCTGAGGCAAAACTCCTGTCGCCGATACTAGCGGGTTGGGAGCGCCGAGAAGGCAATTGATCCTTGGCGAAGGCCGGAATATCAATGGCCATCAATCCTTTAGAAAGGGACCGAGATTGATGCGCAAAATCCTATTGTTGCTCGCGCTTGCAACGCTCACGGCCTGCTCGCAAACCGTCCATGTCGGCGGTGAAGGCGAGTATTACCAGGGCATCGTTCCGCCGCGCTGATCGCGGGAGCAACTGCAGGTGTGAATGAACGACCGCGCGGGAAAGTAGAAGGGCGCTCGACCCTTCCGGGGAGCGCCCTTCAAACCCGGAAGCCGCGAAGGCGCCCAACCAGAAAGTCGGCGCACGGTCCTCTCTATACGGGTGGTGACCGATAGATGGGGCCGATCCGTTGGAATTCAAGGGATCATCTCGGCGAGGCAGCGGGCCCTCAAAAGCATTTCTTCAGGAAATAGCGGGGATTGCGCCCAGTGCGCCTTCCAGCTCGCCGAAGAGCTCGAAGCCGAGCTTCTCATAGAAGGGAGGGGCCTGAAATTCGAACGTATCCAGCCGCAGGCCGATATAGCCGCGCGCCCGGGCAATTCTTTTCGCCTCCTCCATCAGCCGCCGCCCGAGGCCCTGGCCGCGATACTCGTCCGGAATTGCAAGATATCTGACGAACGCCCATCCGTATCCGTCGATCGCATAGAGCCCGCCGGTGGCGGCGCGCGTTTGCGGATCGCGAAGGATAACGGCAAAGCCCGGCAGCTCGGCCATGCCGCTATTGGCAATGTTATAGGCGTCGAGCGTCGCAACGATGGCGCGAATGTCGGCCGGGTCGGGATTGTCGGGAACGATGTCGAGGAATGGGAGCGGACAAGGCGATTCAATCTCGACTCGCTGGAGGGCGGCTGGTCCGGCGATCACGGACACCCCTCGGGTGTCCGATGACAAGCGCGGCTGGTCAGTAGGCCATGCGCACGCCGCCGGGTGTCGCAGCGCTAAAGTCGGGAACGGGGTTCGGTCCGTACCATTGGGCGTAGGTCGTGTTGCCGGTACCGCCGGTGCTTGCGCAACCCGACAGGGCCAAGGCTGCCAATGCCGCGGCAATCAGACGTTTGAGGGGCATGGAATCTCCGATTCTGATTCGTTGAGCGGGGACAACTTGGGGTATCCTCACGTGCCAGTCCATCGGATTCACATCGGCTGACAGGTGTTCCGCCCTGCAATGGTCGGATTTCAAGTTGGAGATGGTGCATTGATCGCTGAATACGACGAACTCGATGGCCTTGGCCTCGCCGACCTGGTGAAGCGAGGCGCGGTATCGGCATTGGAACTCGTCGAAACGGCCATAGACAGGATCGTCTCGCGAAATCCGCCCCTCAACGCTGTCATCCTGACCATGTTCGAGGAAGCGCGGAAAGCGGTAGACGAAGTTGACGCGGGCGCCGCCTTTGTAGGCGTCCCATTCCTTCTCAAGGATCTGCTCGCAACAGTGGAAGGAATCCCGACCTCGCAAGGCAACCGCCTGCTCGCGAAGTTGCCGGCGACCGGCGACTCCGAACTGGTCACTCGATGGAAGAAGGCGGGACTGATCGTCCTGGGGAAAACAAACACTCCGGAGTTCGGCCTCACACCCTATACAGAACCAGACGCCTTCGGGCCGGCTCGGAATCCTTGGGATCCGGATCGGACCCCTGGGGGTTCGAGCGGTGGTTCGGCGGCAGCGGTCGCGGCACGCATGGTGCCGCTTGCCTCGGGCGGCGACGGTGGTGGCTCTATCCGCATCCCGGCTTCTGCCTGCGGGCTGTTCGGCCTGAAGCCGACCCGCGGCCGGACGCCTGCCGGACCGTTCACGGGGGAACCTTGCGCGGGCTTCGCCGTGGAACATGTTCTGACGCGCTCGGTGCGGGATTCGGCCACCCTTCTCGACCTTGTCCAAGGACCGGATGTCGGTGCGCCCCATTACCTGCCCTCACCGCCAGGGTCCTTTCTCGAAGCGGCGGGACGTCCGCCGGGGAAACTGAAAATTGCCGTATCGGCGGCTCCGATGCTTGGCGGGAAAGTAGAACCGGAGATCCTGCAAGCTTTTTCCGCCACTGCAAAACTGCTGGAAGAACTTGGTCACGACATTGTTGAGGCAGCACCGTCTATCGATGCCGAGGCGTTCTCCCTTTCGTTTCTGAGCGTCATCGCCGCGGAACTGCAAGTCGACATCGAAGAGGCGACGAGGGCGGCCGGTGTTCCGGTACGTGTTCAGGACTTCGATCCCTCGACACTCGGGATGGGTCTGCTTGGAGAGACACTTTCGGCAGGCGAACTTGCGGCTGCGCTACGCTATCTAAAGCTCGCGGCGAGAGGCGTTTCGCAATTCTTCGAAACGTACGACATCCTGATGACGCCGGTGCTGGCGCGGGTTCCGCCGCCGATAGGATCGCTTCAGCCGTCTGCTGCCGAGAAGAAAATTATTCGCGCTGTGGGTCGGGTGAAGGCGGGCTGGCTCCTAAAAAGGATAGGCATCGCGAAGCGCCTCGCCGCCGAGACATTCAGCTTCATCCCTTGGACTCCCGTTTTCAATGTCACGGGCCAGCCGGCAATGTCGGTGCCACTCTGCTGGTCGGACAACGACCTGCCGATCGGCATGCATTTCGTGGGACGCTTTGCCGACGAGGAGAGGTTGTTCCGCCTGGCCTGCCAGCTCGAAAAGCGAGACCATGGGTCCATCGTAAGCCGCCGCTCCGCAAACCTGTCTCTCCGTAGCCCGGGAGGTCCATTTCGGTGATGTCGGCGGCCGCTGTCGCCCCCATCTCGTAAAGCCACGTATGGCGCAACGAACCGTGCCCGAGGATTCGAGCCATTGCGCGGGCTATTTCAGCATCGTAGCCCTGAACAAATTCGCAGCCGGCCAGCATCGTCATGATGTCCCCCCGAAGCTGAGCTTCCTTCTCGGCCTTGTTTCGCGCGAGAATGTCGAGGCCGCGCTCGATCGTCAAATAGGTGGCGAATGGTATGGCAATTACCGACCGCTCGAAGAACTCCTGGATTCCAGGCTTGGGGCGAGGCTTCAGCCGCTCGCTGAGAAGGCATGCAGTTACAAGAAATTTCACTTTAGTCTCCTGAAGGATTCAGCCGTGTTCGACCGGCAGGAAGGAGACGTAAGGCCCCGCGGCGTCTAAAGTGTTAGGGCGCCGAATCGCTCGATATTTTTTCCTACTCGAATGTTTGCGGGAGTCCTAGGACTCACGCTTCAACGCCGTACATGTCCGGTGAGGACTAAAGCGTGCTAGACTGAGGCGGTCGTGTCAATCGTCAGCAGAACCCGGCGATCCTGAGCAGAACCGACCACGATCTGCCATCTGGAGAAGGCCGCGGTGATTTCGCTCTTGGCGACGTCGAGGACATTGACGACGAACCGGGCGAGGCCCGGCGTCTGTGGGTCTCCCGCCAGCACGCCCGCCTTCCCATCATCGATGACGAACGCACCCGCCCTTGTCTGCCACGGGTCGTATTCGCCGATCGACCGCTCATCGACTTCGATCTGAACGTTTGGCACGACGATGCCAGGGTTACGGAGCCGCACAGACTTCTTGCACGCACCATAGTTGTGCTCATGGCTGAGGAAGACGAAGAAGGGAGTGTCGTCCACCATGCCGACGAGGCCAGGGCGCTGCCGTTCCGAACGGGGCAGAATGAGGCTGCAGACGGCCGCTTCGGCTACGTCCCCAACTGCGAATTCAGAGATCGAAAGCATCAATCATTTCTCCTATCGCTGCCGTTGTAGAGGCTCCATGAAGATCGACCAGAGCAGCTCTGCGCCGCCTTCAGATGAAAGGTTTGTATCGGACGTGCCTCCGAACCTCATTCCGGAACTCTTTAGGAAGAGGGATTGGTCGTCGTTCTGGACCCTGAGCATCTCGTTGAACGAATTGCTCGCAGACGTTTCGCCATCGGAGTAGGCGATGCCGTCGACGAAGCCGCGACCACCGCCCACGAACACGGTACATCGGCTCAGGGCCTTTCCATTCCGATAGGCCGACGCGGTGAACCGATCGCCGTCGATACGACGAAAGTCACTTTCGACGCCGGCGTTGCGCGATTGAAGCTCCTTCAAGGAATTTTCGAAGTACTTTGCCAAGAACTCGAAGCTTTCCCGTTTGTATCGATCACGGTCGCGGTCGGTGAAGGTCTTCGTCATTCGCAGGTTGCTGGAGCGCGGAGCTTCGGAGAGAAGTTGCTCGACTGCAGAAGTCTTGAAAGCGCGATCAGCCGACGTTGCCGAGGGAGCAGCTCCGGCACTGCGCTTGCCGACACGTTCCACCGCCGCTCGAACTGCTTTCGCAACCTCCAGGAAAGCCTGGTCCCGATCCGTAGCCTGCGTGATCGGACGTCCGTCTGGAGGGCTGGCGTTCAGCTTTCCGAACGGCGCGCCGTGCCAGTCGCAGGCCCGAAGTATCACGGGAATGACGACCGCGCTGCCTGCCTCGTGACGCTCCATCGCCACTGTCATCTCCCGATCATAGCAGTAGTCGGAGTTGATGA
Organism: Sinorhizobium fredii; assembly: GCF_002944405.1. NCBI lineage: Bacteria > Pseudomonadati > Pseudomonadota > Alphaproteobacteria > Hyphomicrobiales > Rhizobiaceae > Ensifer > Ensifer fredii. Next base: position 1,971,958 of record NZ_CP024307.1, read on the forward strand.
AATCGGGACTTACAAGGAGGAGGATGATGTCGGCCGTCGTCAAGTTCCTGCTGATGGCGGAGTCGATCTCCTCGCCAGCGCCGATCCGTCGATCATGCCAAGTCTCTACGACGCCCTGGCGTTTCAGGATCGACAACTGCTTCTCAAGTTGATCCCGAAGTGCTTCGTCGACATGGGAATATGAGAAGAAGACACTTGCCATTCATTACTCCAGAGGTTGTTTCATACTTGAAGAGCGACACCACCCTGGCCGGGTGATGCCGCCGTCTACGTCACGCCCCAGTGCGGGGTTCGCCCAGTTCTGGCGAAGCGGGAATGCCAAGTTCAGTACGAGCCGCCGTGAATTGCACGTCGAGAAGCTCGAGGAGCCGTTCGCCCAGTGCTCTCGTTTCACGGTCGGCCTCGGACCACCGGTAGAGCATCCGGTCACGGAGCGAGAGCACCGCGAAATCGTCAGGCCGGCTCTCCATAGGATGCCGGGCGGCGACGGAGCTCAATGCCGCCCGCACCAGATGTCCGCTGAGATCATGCTGCGTGTTCCACAGGTGCACTGCCGTCATTCGTCCTCCGATCTCCAAACAGAAGTCCGGGATAAACTCCACCTTGAACAATCCCGCAGGACTCACGAAAGTTACGGGTGGAGACGAAAGCATTGCGCCCGGATGCCCGTCCTTCCACTCGAAGAACTGCTCCAACGCTCGGCGAGCCGAATTCCTTTCTGGCTCACGGGAGATCTGCTGCGTAGAGGTGAGCGCTGCTGCCAGCGACAGCCCTTCAAATGAGACCTGCTGGACACGATAGCGAAAGCTCTTATGGAAGTCATAGCCGCCCGAACTGGGGCGGCACCGCTGCCGAACGATCGTCCGTTGGGGGCGGGGGTTGCTGTTTATAATCTTCAGATAGGCGGAGAAGCCTATTTTCGGAACTGACATGCTAAGACCTTTTCAACAGTCGCGGTCGGTCATCAAAGATGTTGGCAACCGCAGGATTGGATTGCACGGCAGATGAGATCTCGCAGCCCGCTTTTGCGGTGGGCAGTCCCTCACGTTGTTCTGATCGCGTACACCTCCGGCCACTTCGACATCGTGATGTTGCCCAGACAGACTCTCAGCGGAGTGCCTGTCAGCATCGCCAGCTTATGCGGCTCGTGTCGGTATAGGTAAGAAAGGTGAGGAGGCGCCAGGAAGTGCCGTGCAAACATGTCGGCCTGGTCCTCGATGCTTTCAGTTGCCTTCATGTCACGGATCGGCTGGACGGCGCCGCGCGGATCCTTGTGCATGGAGACGTCCTTCTCCCGGTGCAGGAGGAAATGACCAAGTTCGTGCGCGAGAACGAGCCTCGCTTCGACGTCTCCGTCGCACGCTGCGACGTAGACCGACTGTCGGACCGTAATCCGGCCCTTCAGCGGCTCGGCGAGCGCGTCTTCCTTCATTTCGGTATCGCGAGCAATCACCAGCCGAAAGTCCGGAAACCTCGAGACCAGCTTGAACTCTATGATATCGACGATGTCGACGAGTTCGACATGCTGCATGTCGAACTCGTTCCGGTACTTCAAAGCCTCCTTCATCATCTTCGGAGTGCTCAATCCTCGGGATGTGAAGTAGTCCTTTGCCATGTTTCACGATACCTTTTTAGATCGACGACGGGGGCTGCACGAAGCTGCCCGGCTGTGTCGACGTTTTTCGTCGACTCCTTGTTGCGTTCTTTACGGAGCATCTTCGAGAAAGCATCGATATCGATGCCAAGGAAGTCGCAAAGCGTCTCCCGTTCGATTTCCGTCAGGGGATTGAGCCCAGCTTCCACGTCGCTAAGTGCCGTGATTTCGATCCCGGTCTTCTCGGAAAGTCCATGGAACGTCCATCGGCAAGCCTGGCGTTTGTGCCGGACGAGGTCACCAAAATTGCGCAACGCGGCCTTCAGGCCGACGTCTTCATTGTCGGACATGCGTCACCTCACTATAGGTTTTTGAGCATGCGAAGGAGGCGCCTGCTCGAGGCGCCTCGAACGCTTACTTGCGACGGCTGGGCTCACCCTTGGTGTCGCCATAGCCGGCTTTCGGGATGCGCGCGACGGTCGTCGTGTTGGGACGAGCCTCGGCTTGCTTCACAGTGATGAACTGACCCGAACGAGAGTCGCGTCCAACGTCGAATGTCTTACGTGCACTCATTTTCCGTATTCCTTTCCAGGATCGTGGATAAACAAACGACACCAACTCGACAGAGAGACCCGAATCCTCCTATAGTGCTTTTGCAAAACGCAGGGGATTTCGGTCTCCATGCCATGCGAATGTCGCATTGGATATTCGCAAGATATGCCGCAGCCGGGTGTAGGAGCTCGGTTGCGGTATTGCGGAGATAGGCCTCCGTTTTCTCAGCGAAAAAGCCTCCTTTCTCTCTACTGATTCGCACCCTTGAGGCTACGATATTGAGCCAAAAAAGGGAAGGGGAATCCCTAAAAAACTGTTAAATTTCAGTGCCCTACGATCTTCCATTGATGCGTCGCGGCAATCTAAGTCTGAAAGGGCGAGCAACTTTGTTCACTGCGCCCTCGTATCACGGATCAAGCGGCGGCATGGGTTAATACGCCGCTCGATCAGTACTCGCATCTCAGTTCGAAGCTCCAGCCGCATGCGCGCCTGGAACTGTTTTCGTAAGCCTCGTTCCAAAGGAAGAGATGGTTTCGCTGAGCCGTTACCAGTTGCAGGTGCCGCGAACTTTGTGCGCCTGTGCAATCAGTAGATGCGAATTGTCCCTTTTCCTTTCGTTTTAGACCGGGTTTATGTGCGCGTTACAGGTAGCAGCAACTAACCGCTATTAGCTGCACCCGCTTGTAGCACCGCACGTATCGCACTTCTCGCACGTGCCGTTCCGCACCATCGTGAAGTTCTGGCACTCGGAGCACATGTTGCCGGTGTAGCCCTGCATGATCGAGCGGGCCCGGCGTTCGGCTTCGACCTTCTTGGCTTCCGACTTGGCGGAAGCAGCTTCTGCCGCGGCCTTGTCGGAGAAGAGGGCGGTCACTTCCTGCTCGACTTCTTCGGCGATCTCCTCGGCAAGCTCTGCGGCGCGCTCCTCATAGTCGCGCTTGAAGGCGACGACTTCCGAGGTGGCTGTTGCCGTTGTCGGCTCGAGCTTGCGGACGGCATTGCCGGTGATCGAGGTGACCGTGGCGCCGCCCGAGGCACGGGTCGGGGCGCCGGTCGAGGCACCCCTCGGCTCCGAGCGGTCGCCGGAGCCGCCGACGATCGTCGGCTTGTAGCCGCGGGTCCAGCCGGTCGAGACGAGGTTGGTCTTGCCTTCCTGGATGCCCCGGCCGAGCGCCGTGTTGCTGAAGTCGGAAGTGTCGACGTGCGCCAGGTCGTGGCGGCCGAGATAGGAAACGGCGAGTTCGCGGAACACGTAGTCGAGGATCGACGTGGCGTTCTTGATCGCGTCGTTGCCCTGGACCATGCCGGCCGGCTCGAACTTGGTGAAGGTGAAGGCCTCCACATATTCCTCGAGCGGCACGCCGTATTGCAGGCCGAGCGAGATGGCGATGGCAAAGTTGTTCATCATCGCGCGGAAGGCGGCACCTTCCTTGTGCATGTCGATGAAGATCTCGCCGAGGCGGCCGTCGCCGAACTCGCCGGTGCGCAGATACACCTTGTGGCCGCCGACGATCGCCTTCTGGGTATAGCCCTGGCGGCGGTTCGGCAGTTTTTCGCGGGCGCGGATGACCTTTTCGATGACGCGTTCGACGATCTTTTCCGTCACGGCGACCGCCTGCGCGGCAGCCGGCGCGTGCAGCAGCTCCTCGATCGCTTCCTCGTCTTCCTCGTCTTCGATCAGCGAGGCGTTCAGCGGCTGGGACAGCTTCGAGCCGTCGCGGTAGAGCGCGTTGGCCTTCAGCGCCAGCTTCCAGGAGAGCATATAGGCGTTCTTGCAATCCTCGACGGTCGCCTCGTTCGGCATGTTGATCGTCTTGGAGATCGCACCGGAGATGAAGGGCTGGGCGGCCGCCATCATGCGGATGTGGCTTTCAACCGAAAGATAGCGCTTACCGATTTTGCCGCAGGGGTTGGCGCAATCGAAGACCGGCAGGTGCTCGGCCTTGAGGAAGGGCGCGCCCTCGAGCGTCATCGCGCCGCAGACGTGGATGTTGGCGGATTCGATATCCTTCCTCGAGAAGCCGAGATGCTCGAGGAGATTGAAGTCCATCGAGGCAAGCTGCTCGTCGGTGACCTTCAGCGTGCCCTTGAGGAAATCGGCGCCGAGCGTCCACTGGTTGAAGACGAACTTGATGTCGAAAGCCGACTTCAGCGCCCCATTGACGGCATCGACCTTTTCGTCGGTGAAGCCCTTGGCCTTCAGCGTCGTCGGGTTGATGGCGGGTGCCTGGTTGAGATTGCCGTGGCCAACAGCATAGGCCTCGATCTCGGCGATCTGGCTTTCCGAATAGCCGAGCGTCCTGAGCGCCTCCGGAACGGCACGGTTGATGATCTTGAAATAGCCGCCGCCGGCGAGCTTCTTGAACTTCACCAGCGCGAAATCGGGCTCGATGCCGGTGGTGTCGCAATCCATGACGAGGCCGATCGTGCCGGTCGGCGCGATAACGGTCGCCTGGGCATTGCGGTAGCCATGCTTTTCGCCGAGTTCAACGGCCTTGTCCCAGGCGCTCTTGGCGTGGGCGATCAGCTCCTGATCCGGGCAATCGGTGTGGATGAGTGCGACCGGGTTGACCGACAGGCCTTCATAGCCCGTGGTCTCGCCATGGGCTGCGCGGCGGTGGTTGCGCATGACGCGCAGCATGTTGTCGCGGTTCGGCGCAAAGCCGGGGAAGGGGCCGAGCTTGGCCGAGATTTCCGCTGAGGTCGCATAGGCGACACCAGTCATGATGGCGGTCAGCGCGCCGGCGATGGCGCGGCCTTCGGCCGAATCATAGGGGATGCCGGAGGACATCAGGAGGCCGCCGATATTGGCATAGCCGAGGCCGAGCGTCCGGTACTCATAGGAGAGCTCGGCAATTTCGCGCGACGGGAACTGCGCCATCATCACCGAGACTTCGAGAACGACCGTCCACAGGCGGACGGCATGCTCGTAGTCGGCGATGTTGATCCGCTTGCTGGCGGCATCCTTGAACTGCATCAGGTTGAGCGATGCGAGGTTGCATGCCGTGTCGTCGAGGAACATGTATTCCGAGCACGGGTTGGAGGCGCGGATCGGGCCGGCCGCCGGGCAGGTGTGCCAGTCGTTCATCGTCGTGTTGAAGTGCAGGCCCGGATCGGCCGATGCCCAGGCAGCATAGGAGATCGACTCCCAGAGGTCGCGGGCCTTCAGCGTCTTCATCACCCGGCCGTCCTTGCGGGCTGTCAGCTGCCAATCGTCGTCCGCTTCGACGGCGCGCAGGAAGTCGTCCTTGATCGAAACGGAATTGTTGGAGTTCTGGCCCGAGACCGTCAGATAGGCTTCCGAATCCCAATCGGTGTCATAGGTCTTAAACTGAATGTCCTTGTAGCCCTGGCGCGCGAACTGGATGACGCGCTTGACATAGTTTTCCGGCACCAGCGCCTGCTTGGCGGCGCGGATCTCGCGCTTCAGCGCCGGGTTCTGCTTCGGATCGAAGCAGGCGTCATCGCTGCCGTCGCAATTGACGCAGGCCTTCATGATCGCCTTCAGGTGCTTGGCGACGATCTTGGAGCCGGTGACGAGGGCTGCGACCTTCTGCTCTTCCTTGACCTTCCAGTTGATATATTCCTCGATATCCGGATGGTCGATGTCGACGACCACCATCTTGGCGGCGCGGCGCGTCGTGCCGCCCGACTTGATGGCGCCGGCGGCGCGGTCACCAATCTTCAGGAAGCTCATCAGGCCCGACGACTTGCCACCGCCCGATAGCTTCTCGCCCTCGGCGCGCAGATGCGAGAAGTTGGAGCCGGTGCCCGAGCCGTATTTGAAGAGACGCGCCTCGCGGACCCAGAGGTCCATGATGCCGCCCTCGTTGACGAGGTCGTCGCCGACCGACTGGATGAAGCAGGCATGCGGCTGCGGGTGCTCATAGGCCGACTTCGATTTCGTCAGCTTGCCGGTGAACGGGTCGACATAGAAATGGCCCTGCCCGGGACCATCGATGCCATAGGCCCAGTGCAGGCCGGTATTGAACCATTGCGGCGAATTCGGCGCGACGCGCTGGGTGGCGAGCATATAGGCGAGCTCGTCACGGAAGGCGCTGGCGTCTTCTTCGGTTTCGAAATAGCCGCCCTTCCAGCCCCAATAGGCCCAGGTGCCGGCGAGGCGATCGAAAACCTGCCGGGCATCCGTTTCGGAACCGTATTGCTCGTCCTTCGGCAGCGCCTTCAGCGCCTCGGTGTCGGGAACCGAGCGCCACAGGAAGGAGGGGACGTCGTTCTCCTCGACGCGCTTCAGCTTGGCCGGCACGCCCGCCTTGCGGAAATATTTCTGCGCGAGAATATCGGCGGCCACTTGGGAGAATTGCGCCGGCACGTCGATATCGGCGAGACGGAAGACGATCGAGCCGTCCGGATTCTTGATCTCGCTCGTCGCCTTGCGGAATTCTATCTCGGCATAGGCGGACTGCCCTGCCTTGGTGAAACGACGTTCGATCTTCATTGTCCCGTCCTTTGTTGCCATGCGCCTCGGCGCAATTGTCCGTCCGGCCGCGAGAGGTCCCGCAGCCAGCTTCAGCTTCCGTATCTCTAGAGGAAACCCAAACCCGGGTATCCAGTATCTTGTGGTGAGGCTGGCTGCAAACACTAAATATAGTATTAACAGGTTCTTTACGCCAGACTGAAATTGCTTCGACAGCCCTCAATTCGCGCAAAATTCCACCGCTGCGGCCGCGCGGAACCATCCGCCTCGGCCACATGTCAGAACCGACGATTTGGGGGATGAACCGGCCTCTCAACTTCCCGGTTCGCCGCCGTCTCAACGTACAATCCATTAATCGTGAATCGCCTTTGGGCGTCAAGGGGTGGTTTGTGACGGAATTTTGAGCGCTATATCTTGTGTGGATCGACTGTGGAAAACGGGGACATCAACCAATCCGTTGAAAATCAGGGACTTCGGGTGGCCGGCTTGCAACAGGCGGCAGCCGCGGACGGAAAATCAGAATTTTCACGGGTAAAAAAACAGGTACCCGGCGTTCCGCAGCGCTACTAGCGATTGCGCAGCGTGGCGGAATGTGAAGCGCACGCCTGGTGATTCGGCTCACTACATGGTGTGGCCGCGTATTGGCATCCGAAGTCCGGTACGACCCCTTGAATGCGGCACTGCGGGCGCGACACCGGCACTCTTGCGGGCGCGTCAGTCCACCCGCTTCTGCAGTTCCCGCGCCCCATTTGGCGCATTCACCTTGCCGGAGCTGATGAAGAAGGCAAAGACGTCGCGCGCCGCCTTGTCGGCCTTGCGATCCGGCGCGCTCTTCTCCAGTCCGTCCGGCTCGCCGCCGGCGGCAAAGGTCTTGAGCCTTTCGGCCCAGAGATCGAGACTCGCCGGGGGATAGCAGGTTTTCACGTCGTCGCTGCCTTTCTGCAGCCGCGCGTAGACGAAATCCGCGGTGACGTCCGCGATCATCGGATAGTCCTCGTGTTCGGCGAGAACCGCCGCCGTCTTGTATTTGTGCAGAAGCTCGACGAACTCCGGCACCTGAAAAGTGGGGTGGCGGACTTCCACAACGTGGCGGAGCTTCAGGCCGTCCTGCTTTTCCGGGAGCAGCTTCAGAAAGCCCTCGAAGTCATCCGGATCGAACTTCTTGGTCGGCGCGAACTGCCACAGTATGGGGCCGAGCCGGTCGCCGAGCTCCGTCAAACCCTGCGTCAGGAACCGCTCCATCGATTCGCCGGCCTCCGCCAACACCTTGCGATTCGTCACGAAGCGGCTGGCCTTTAGCGAGAAGATGAAACCGTCCGGAACCTCCGATGCCCATTTGGCGAAGGTCTCCGGCTTCTGCGAGCTGTAATAGGTGCCGTTGACCTCGATTGTCCGCAGCTCCTTGCCGGCGAATTCGAGCTGCCGCTTCTTCGGAAGACCGGCCGGAAAGAAGCTCGTCTCCCAGGGTTCGAAATTCCAGCCACCGATGCCGACGCGGATCTTCCCGGTTTCTGCCATCATCTCCTCCTCGATACCCAGAACACTCGTGCTGCTCATCGCATTCGCCGGTCCGTTCTGGACCGATCATCCGACACATAAGCGCTGGCGGATGCGAAGATCATCCGCCACCCGTTTCTCCGCGCAAGCGTCGTTGATCACTCGGCCGCTACGACCTTCCTCACCGGCCGGCGTTCCAGAAGCTCCTTCAGGAACTGGCCGGTATAGGAGCGTGGTTCCTTCACCACGTCTTCCGGCGTTCCCTTAGCGATGACCTCGCCGCCGCCGTCGCCGCCCTCCGGGCCGAAATCGATCACCCAATCGGCGGTCTTGATGACCTCGAGATTGTGCTCGATCACGACAACCGAATTGCCCTGGTTGACGAGTTCATGCAGAACTTCAAGAAGCTTGGCGACATCATGGAAATGCAAGCCTGTCGTCGGCTCGTCAAGGATGTAGAGCGTGCGCCCGGTCGAGCGCTTCGACAGTTCCTTGGCAAGCTTGACGCGCTGCGCTTCGCCGCCCGACAGCGTGTTCGCCTGCTGGCCGATCTTGATATAGCCGAGCCCTACCTGGTTGAGCGTCACCAGCTTGTCACGCACGGCCGGAACGGCCGCGAAGAATTCGACGCCTTCTTCCACCGTCATGTCGAGCACGTCGGCGATCGACTTGCTCTTGAAATGCACGTCGAGCGTTTCGCGGTTGTAGCGCTTGCCGTGGCAGACGTCGCAGGTGACGTAGACATCCGGCAGGAAGTGCATCTCGATCTTGATGACGCCGTCGCCCTGGCAGGCCTCGCAGCGTCCGCCCTTGACGTTGAAGGAGAAGCGGCCGGGCTGATAGCCGCGCGCCTTTGCCTCCGGCAGGCCGGCGAACCAGTCGCGAATCGGCGTGAAGGCGCCCGTATAGGTCGCCGGGTTCGAGCGCGGTGTCCGGCCGATCGGCGATTGGTCGATGTCGATCACCTTGTCGATATGCTCGAAGCCATCGATCCGGTCGTGATCGGCGGGGTTTTCGCGCGCCCCCATGACCCGGCGGGCGGCCGCCTTGTAGAGCGTCTCGATCAGGAAGGTCGACTTGCCGCCCCCCGAAACGCCGGTGACGGCTGTGAAGACGCCGAGCGGGATCGACGCGGTCACATTCTTCAGATTGTTCGCCCGTGCCCCTACAACCGTGATTTCCCTCTTCTTTTTCGGCTTCCGCCGTTCGCTGGGAACCGCGACGCAGAGTTCGCCGGAGAGATATTTGCCGGTCAGCGACTTCGGGTTGGCCATGATATCGGCGGGCGCACCTTCGGCGACGATCTCGCCGCCGTGAATGCCGGCGGCCGGGCCGATGTCGACCACATGATCCGCCGTCAGGATCGCGTCCTCGTCATGCTCGACGACGATGACCGTGTTGCCGATGTCGCGCAGATGCCGCAGCGTCTCGAGCAGACGGGCATTGTCGCGCTGGTGAAGGCCGATCGACGGCTCGTCGAGCACGTAGAGCACTCCGGTCAGCCCGGAGCCGATCTGTGAGGCCAGCCGAATACGCTGGCTCTCGCCGCCCGAAAGCGTGCCGGAATTGCGCGAGAGACTGAGGTATTCAAGGCCGACATCGTTCAGGAAGCGCAGCCGCTCGCGAATCTCCTTGAGGATGCGCACGGCAATTTCGTTCTGCTTGGTGCTGAGCCGCTCGGGAAGCGTTTCGAACCAGTCGCGGGCAGCGCGGATCGACATCTCGGTGAGTTCGCCGATATGCAGCCTGTCGATCTTGACCGCCAGCGCCTCCGGTTTCAACCGGTAGCCGGCGCAAGCGGGGCAGGGTGCCGCCGACATGAAGCGCTCGATCTCCTCGCGCGCCCAGGCGCTGTCGGTCTCCTTCCAGCGCCGCTCGAGATTGGGCACGATACCTTCGAATGTCTTCGTCGTATTGTAGGAGCGGGCGCCGTCCTGGTAGTGGAAGGTGATCTTCTCGTCCGTGCCGTGCAGGATCGCCCGCTGCGCTTCCTCGGAGAGCTCGCTCCAGCGACTGCCGAGTTTGAAGTCGAAGACCTTGCCGAGCGCCTCGAGCGTCTGGTTGTAATAGGGCGATGTCGATTTCGCCCAGGGCGCGATGGCGCCGTCCCGCAAGGTCCGGTTCGGCTCGGGAACGATCAGCGCCTCGTCGATCTTCTGCTGGCTGCCGAGACCGTCGCAGGTCGTGCAGGCGCCGAACGGATTGTTGAAGGAGAAAAGCCGCGGCTCGATTTCCGGAATGGTGAAGCCGGAGACCGGGCAGGCGAACTTTTCCGAGAACAGCACGCGCTCATGCGTCTCGTTGAGCGACTTGTTGGCAGAACCGCCGGCGGCCGTCTCTTCCGGCGGCAGCGGCCTGTCGGCGAATTCGGCGATCGCCAGCCCGTCTGCGAGCGTCAGGCAGGTTTCGAGGCTGTCGGCCAGTCGGGTGCCGAGGTCGGGACGCACGACGACGCGGTCGACGACGACGTCAATGTCATGCTTGTATTTCTTGTCGAGCGCCGGCACGTCGGCGATCTCGTAGAATTGGCCGTCGACCTTGACGCGCTGAAAGCCCTTCTTCATCAGCTCGGCGAGTTCCCTCTTGTACTCGCCCTTGCGGCCGCGCACGAGCGGGGCAAGGATATAGAGCCGCGTGCCTTCGCCGAATTCCAATACGCGATCGACCATCTGGCTGACCGTCTGGCTCTCGATCGGCAGGCCCGTCGCCGGCGAGTAGGGCACGCCGACGCGTGCGAAGAGCAGGCGCAGATAGTCATAGATCTCGGTGACCGTGCCGACCGTCGAACGCGGATTGCGCGAAGTCGTCTTCTGTTCGATCGAGATTGCCGGCGACAGCCCGTCGATCTGGTCGACATCCGGCTTCTGCATCATCTCCAGGAACTGCCGGGCATAGGCCGACAGGCTCTCGACATAGCGGCGCTGGCCCTCGGCATAAATCGTATCGAAGGCGAGCGAGGATTTTCCGGAGCCCGAAAGGCCGGTCATCACGATCAGCTTGTTGCGCGGCAGGTCAAGGTCGATGCCCTTGAGGTTATGCTCGCGCGCGCCGCGAATGGAGAGGGTCTTGAGTTCGCTCATCGGAAGCCAGTTTTGCATGTCGGTTGAAAGCCTCCTATGTAATGACGACAACGCCCATGTCGAGGCGCAATCGGCAAAGAGGCGGCTCAATTGCGATTCGGTTGACAAGATAATAAGGCAATATTAGAACAAAAAAAGAACAAACATAAGCCGCGGCCTGCCAAATGAGCTGTGGATTGTGTAGGATGCGGGGCGTATCGGCGGCGGCTCACCGCTAAGATGCGCCCTCTTGAGACATTTGAAAGCCGGGCCGGCGGTTCGGTGAAAACACGGGAAAAGCGATATGGCTGGTAGCGTCAACAAGGTGATCTTGATCGGAAATGTCGGGGCCGACCCGGAAATCCGGCGCACGCAGGACGGCCGGCCGATCGCCAATCTCCGGATCGCCACGTCGGAGACCTGGCGCGACCGCAACAGCGGGGAACGGCGCGAAAAGACGGAGTGGCACAATGTGGTCGTCTTCAACGAAGGCCTGTGCAAGGTCGTCGAGCAATATGTGAAGAAGGGCGCCAAGCTCTATATCGAAGGCCAGCTGCAGACCCGCAAATGGCAGGACCAGAACGGCAATGACCGTTACACCACCGAGGTCGTGCTGCAGGGCTTCAACTCGACGCTGACGATGCTCGACGGCCGCGGCGAAGGCGGCGGCGCCAGAAGTGGCGGCAGCGACTACGGCGGCGGCGGCGGCGGTTACGAGGATTACGACCAGCCGCGGCAATCTCCGGGCGGCGGCCGCTCCGGCGGCCAACCAAACCAGGGCGGCGGCAATTTCTCCCGCGATCTCGACGACGACATTCCGTTCTGATCGGTCAGCGTCAATCGCTCGGAACATATTCGGCCCGCCTCTACAGTGCCGCGCGTCTTTTCAGACGCGCAAAGGTCGCTGTAGCACTTTGAATTGCTGCATGTCTTTGTCCTGAAATCGAAGTCGATTTAAGGACACATGCAGTTGCGGGCCGTTGCGTTTTCAGCCGAGGCTCTGAACTGGGATTTGAAAAGCAGAACGCACGCCGTCGACGACGAACTGAACGGCGAGCGCCGCCAGGATCACGCCGAGGAGGCGGGTGAGGATCGCCCGACCGGTAACCCCGAGGAAACGGTCGATCCGGTCGGCGATCACCAGCGCCAGGAAGAGCGATGCCATCGAGGCGGCGATGACGACGAGGAGTTGGACGCGCTCGAGGACCGAGGGAAAGGAACTGCCGAGCAGGATCGTTGCCGAAATCGCCCCCGGCCCGGCGATCAGCGGCAGGGCGAGGGGGAAGACGGCGATATTGTGGATGTGGTCCTTGGTCACCGCCGTTTCTCCGGTCTTTTCCTTTCTCTCCTGGCGTCGTTCGAAGATCATCTCGAAGGAAATCCAGAAGAGCAGCAGGCCGCCCGCGATGCGGAAGGCGCCGATCGAGATGCCGAGCAGGCCGAGAATGCCGTCGCCGAAAAGGGCAAAGGCGGCGAGGATGAAAAAGGCGATCAGCGAGCCGCGGGTCGCGACCTGGAAACGCTCCTGCCGGCTCAGACCGACCGTGAGGCTCAGGAAAATGGGCGCAAGACCCGGCGGGTCGAGTGTTACGAGCAGCGTCGTCAACGCATTGATCAGCAGATCGACATTGAACATCCGTTCCCCCTCCGGATCGCTGTCCGGGTCTTTCTCCGGTAGCGGCGCTGCATTCTTAGGCAACCGATGCGCGCTTGGGAAGGGCCGGCTAGCCAAGCGTTGCGCGATAGCCTAAACCGGCTTCACGCCAAGGAACGCCGCATCCGTCCGAGACATACGGAGAAGCTCTTCCGATTTGTGGATTCTTGCCCTAGAAAAGCCCGTTCCGGCGGCAAAAGACTGTTCAAAACCATCGGCCAAAATTGGCGCTTGATGCTGCATTCGGCTATAAGAACTGACTGATTCTGAACAAAGATCGTGATCGACATTGACTGAGCAAAGCACTCCCGGCGGCGGAAAGACTCCGCCAGGCATCGAGCCGATTTCCATCATCGAGGAAATGCAGCGGTCCTATCTCGATTACGCCATGAGCGTGATCGTTTCCCGCGCCCTTCCCGATGTGCGCGACGGTCTGAAACCGGTTCACCGACGTATCCTTTACGGGATGAGCGAACTCGGCATCGATTGGAACAAGAAATACGTCAAATGTGCCCGCGTCACCGGTGACGTGATGGGTAAATACCATCCGCACGGCAACATGGCGATCTACGACGCACTGGCGCGCATGGCGCAGGATTGGTCGCTCAGGCTGCCGCTGATCGACGGCCAGGGCAATTTCGGTTCGGTCGACGGCGATCCGCCGGCGGCCGAACGCTATACCGAGTGCCGGCTGCAGAAGGCGGCCCATTCGCTGCTCGATGACCTCGACAAGGAAACGGTCGATTTCCGCGACAATTACGACGGCACCTTGCAGGAGCCGGTCGTCGTTCCGGCGAAATTTCCGAACTTGCTCGTCAACGGCGCGGGCGGCATCGCCGTCGGCATGGCGACCAACATCCCGCCGCACAATCTGAGCGAAGTCATCAATGGCTGCATTGCGCTGATCGATGATCCGGCACTCGAACTGCCGGAGCTGATGCAGATCATTCCGGGCCCCGACTTTCCGACCGGGGCGCTGATCCTCGGTCGCGCCGGCATTCGCCAGGCCTATGAGACGGGCCGCGGTTCGGTGATCATGCGCGGCCGCGCCCATGTCGAGCCGATGCGCGGCGATCGCGAGCAGATCATCATCACCGAAATTCCCTATCAGGTGAATAAGGCGACGATGATCGAGAAGATGGCCGAACTGGTGCGCGACAAGCGTATCGAAGGCATTTCCGACCTGCGCGACGAGTCCGACCGCCAGGGTTACCGCGTCGTCATCGAGCTGAAGCGCGATGCCAATGCCGAGGTCATCCTCAACCAGCTCTATCGCTATACGCCGCTGCAGACCTCCTTCGGCTGCAACATGGTGGCGCTGAACGGCGGCAAGCCCGAGCAGCTGACGCTGCTCGACATGCTGCGCGCGTTCGTCTCCTTCCGCGAGGAAGTCGTTAGCCGGAGAACGAAATTCCTGCTGCGCAAGGCCCGCGAGCGCGCCCATGTCTTGGTCGGCCTTGCCATTGCCGTCGCAAATATCGACGAGGTGATCAAGCTCATCCGTCATGCGCCGGATCCGCAGACCGCCCGCGAACAATTGATGGAGCGCCGCTGGCCGGCCCATGACGTCGACGCGCTGATCCGGCTGATCGACGATCCCCGCCACCGCATCAACGACGACGGCACCTACAACCTCTCGGAAGAGCAGGCCCGCGCCATCCTCGATCTACGCCTGCAGCGCCTCACCGCGCTCGGTCGCGACGAAATCGGCGACGAACTCAACAAGATAGGCGAGGAGATCCGCGACTATCTGGAAATCCTCTCCTCGCGGCTGCGCATCATGCAGATCGTCAAGGACGAGCTCGCGGCCGTCCGCGACGAGTTCGGCACGCCGCGCCGCACCGAGATCGCCGATGGCGGTCCGGATATGGACGACGAGGATCTGATCGCCCGGGAGGACATGGTCGTTACCGTCTCCCACCTCGGCTACATCAAGCGCGTGCCGCTGACGACCTATCGGGCGCAGCGCCGCGGCGGCAAGGGTCGCTCCGGCATGGCCACGCGTGACGAGGATTTCGTTATCCGGCTATTCGTCGCCAACACCCACACGCCGGTGCTGTTCTTCTCGTCGCGCGGCATCGTCTACAAGGAGAAGGTCTGGCGCTTGCCGATCGGCACGCCCCAGTCCCGCGGCAAGGCGCTGATCAACATGCTGCCGCTCGAACCCGGCGAACGAATCACGACGATCATGCCGCTGCCAGAGGACGAGACGACCTGGGAGAACCTGGACGTGATGTTCTCGACGACGCGGGGCACCGTTCGCCGCAACAAGCTTTCCGACTTCGTCCAGGTCAACCGCAACGGCAAGATCGCGATGAAGCTCGAGGAGGAGGGCGATGAGATCCTCTCCGTCGATACCTGCACGGAATTCGACGACGTGGTGCTGACGACGGCCTGCGGGCAATGCATCCGTTTCCCGGTCTCTGATGTCCGTGTCTTCGCTGGCCGCAACTCGATCGGCGTTCGCGGCATTTCGCTCGCCGACGGCGATCGGATCATCTCGATGGCGATCCTCGCTCACGTCGAAGCCGAGCCGTGGGAGCGGGCGGCCTATCTGAAGCGGTCGGCAGCCGAACGCCGCGCCGCAACCGGCGAGGAAGAAGAGATCGTGCTTGTCGGCGAGGAGGTCACCAATGGCGGCGAACTCTCCAACGAGCGCTACGAGGAACTGAAGGCGCGCGAGCAATTCGTGTTGACGGTCTCCGAAAGGGGCTTCGGCAAGCGCTCCTCGTCCTACGACTTCCGCACTTCCGGCCGTGGCGGCAAGGGCATCCGTGCCACCGATACATCGAAAACTGCGGAAATCGGCGAACTCGTCGCGGCCTTCCCGGTCCAGCACAACGACCAGATCATGCTGGTCTCGGACGGTGGCCAGCTCATCCGCGTACCTGTCGACGGCATCCGCCTGGCAAGCCGGGCGACCAAGGGCGTTACGATCTTTTCGACCGCCAAGGACGAGAAGGTCGTCTCCGTCGAGCGGATCAGCGAGCCGGAAGGCGACGATGAGATCGAGGAGATCGTCACGGCCGGCGAGGCCATCGTTGCCGAACCGCCGGCCGACGCCGACGAGTGAGCAACTCGCCACACAGGAAAAAGCCCGCCTATGGCGGGCTTTTTTGTCGGTGAGGCACGGCCGGAATGACAGCGCTCGCCGGTCAGTTCTTGAAGACGATGCAGGCGCCGCCGCTGCGGCGAATCGTCGTGCAGAGCTTGTCCGCCTCGCTTCGCGTCTGGCGGCCGATGCGGGCTGCATAACGCGTTCTGCCGCCGAAGCTGCCGTTGCGCTCGCGCACAACGAGCGCCTTTTCGCCGTTGATCGGCGCCGGCAGTCTTTTCACGGCGTTCAGGAACAGGCGGTGCGCGATGGTTTTCCTCTGGTGGGCCGCCAATTGAACGCCCCAGGGCGCCCATGGCGCCTCGTCCACAACGACGATTTCGCGCAGCCGCCGGCTGTTGGCGAGCGCGACACAGCCGTCCAGGAAGCTCTTGGCCTTGTCGAGCGCGAGATCGAGCGATTTCGGCGGGTTGTCGCGCCAGTCCTCCACCGGGTGGGCGGTGATCGCCAGAACGTATTCGCGCGTCTCATAGGGCAGCCAGTCAACCTCGAGAAACCGTTCGAGGCCGGCCTCTCCAGCATTATAGGCGGCCGCCGCAAAACCCAGATTGCCGTAGCGGAGCTTGAGTTCACTCAAATATTCGGCGGATTTGGCGAGCGCCGCCACGGCGTCGAAACTGTTTGTGAGACCGCGCAGCTTCGCCGTTCCCGGCATGAACTGCGCAATGCCCTCGGCGCCTTTCGGGCTGACAGCGTCCGGCTGGAACAAGCTTTCGCGCCAGATCAGCCGAGCAAAAAACGGCGCCGGCAGGTCGTTCGCATCCGCATAATGCTCGATGATGCTGCAGACGTCCCGCGCGAAGTTCTCACGGGTGATGCAGAGGGGGATTGATGGATTTGCCGTAGAGACACCGGAGTAAAGGCACTTTCGCGCGGTGACCGGCGCGTCGGTCCGAGCCTCGGTCACATCGGCCAAGGCGGCTGCGGACAGGTACAGCGCCAAGCCGGCCCCGGCAGCACGCGCCAGACGTCCCATTCGGTTACCCCAGATGTGGCATCGGCCCGCTCTGCTCGGTATGACCATATGGCTCCTCGGCGATGAACGAGTGAACATCAATAGCATTTTCGCCGGAGGCAAGAAACTGCGCAGACGCGGCAGACGACCGAGGATAATCTTCTCATGGCGGCGGGCAAAAAAAAGGGCCGCAAGCGAACTTGGGCCCTGTCAGTTGTGAAGGTTTCATAACCTCCAGAGGGGAACAGCTGATGCGGCGGCCGGGGAGGAGGAAGCCGCCAGATGCACCAACTGAAAGCTATATGGGGAGCGCGTCGCGCGCGTTCAATGGCTTCGCCGCAGATTTTCGCAACTGATGGCTGTGCCTATTTGCGGGCAAAAAAAGAGGGCCACAAGAAAACTTGGGCCCTTGTAGTTGTGAAGGTAATTAGAACCTCCAGAGGGGAACAGCTGCTGCGGTGGCACTGGGAGGAGAAGCCACCAAAGATGCATCAGCTGGATTTGGTATGCTGCTTTTTTGAGCGAGGGGCAATCATTTAATATGCATGACAGCCATGCCGCCTGCGCATCCCTGCCTATTTTTGCGTCGCACAGTTTCGTTGCGATGCGATATGGTTTTAGATGGTAGGGGAAAACTATTAAAGAAAACAAACGGTTGATGCGGGTATGGGGCGACTGCCCACAAAGCGGGCAATCGCTCTGCAGCTCAAAAGTTCCAGTTTCGCGCCTTGGCGACAATAAAGTCGCGAAAGACCTTGAGCTTCGCAGCGTTCTTCATTTCGTCCGGATAGCAGAAATAGGTATCGAATGAGGGGATCGCCGCGCTGATCGGCAGCTGGATCAAACCGGGATCCCGGCCGACGATGTAGTCGGGGAGCATGGCAATGCCGATTCCAAGCAGGCAGGCACGCTTGATCGAAGTTTGACTGTTGATCTGCAGGTGCGAGACGCGCGGATTGTCCGGATCCCGCCCGGCAATCTCCAGCCAGTTCACGTCCAGCAGATAGTTTGGTGCCGGTTCGCCGAAGGTGATGATGCGGTGGTTGTCGAGATCCTGGATCGACTGCGGCTCGCCGTTTTTGTTGATATAGGAGGGCGCGGCATAGATGTGCATGTGCACCGTGAACAGCTTGCGCTGGATCAGGTCCGATTGCTGCGGCTGGCGCAAACGGATGGCGCAGTCGGCATGCCGCATGTTCACGTCGAGCTCTTCATTATCGAGGATGAGCTGGACCTGGACGTCGGGGTAGAGGGCCATGAACTCCTGGACCTTGTCGGTCAGCCAGCCCTGGCCGAGGCCGACGGTCGTGGTGATGCGCAGCTTGCCGCTAGGCTTGTCGGTCGTTTCGCTGAGCTGCGCCTTGACGCTCTCGAGCTTCATCAGCACTTCGTGCGCCGTCCGGTAGAGCATATCGCCCTGTTCGGTCAGAATCAGTCCGCGCGCGTGGCGGTGAAACAGCTTGATGCCGACATCCTGTTCGAGCGCGCTGACCTGCCGGCTGATGGCGGATTGCGAGAGGTGGAGTTTATCTGCCGCATGCGTGAACGAGCCGGCCTCTGCCGCCGCATGAAATATGCGCAATTTGTCCCAGTCTAGCGACATGAAATCCCCCATAAAGGACCGTTCGGAGGAACAGGGTAGAGTCCTCCGCGCGTCACCGATGCGTCTGTTCCCACACGGGGCCGGCCTCCCGACACTAGCCCCGTTTTGCAGCTTCTATTCGGCTGCAATTGCGACGGGCATATGACCCGCCAGATATTTCTCGGCCTCGAGTGCCGCCATGCAGCCCATGCCGGCGGCGGTGACGGCCTGACGATAGATGTCGTCGGTCACGTCCCCGGCAGCAAAGACCCCGGCGACATCGGTCGCGGTCGAGTCCGGCGCCGTCCAGAGATAGCCGTTCGGCTTCTGGCGCAGCTTGCCCTTGAAGAGTTCGACGGCCGGCGCATGACCAATGGCCACGAAGACGCCATCCGTTCCCATATCCGAAATTGCCCCTGTCTTGGTATTGCGGAGCTTCACGCCGTTGACCGAGGCAGGCATAGGCGGCTTTGCCGGCGTGCCGAGATACTCGACCACCTCATGGTCCCAGACGATCTTGACGTTCGGCTTGGCGAACAGGCGTTCCTGCAGAATCTTTTCGGCCCGGAAGGCATCCCGGCGATGCACGACGGTGACCGTCTTGGCCAGGTTCGAGAGGTAAAGCGCCTCTTCGACGGCGGAGTTGCCGCCGCCAACGACGATCACGTCCTTGTTGCGATAGAAAAAGCCGTCGCAGGTGGCGCAGGCAGAAACGCCGAAGCCCATGAAAGTCGGTTCGCTCTCGATGCCGAGCCACTTGGCCTTGGCGCCGGTCGCGATGATCAGGGCATCGGTCGTCCATTCGGTACCGCTGTCCGTCTTGATGCGGAACGGCCGCACGGAAAGGTCGACATCGGTGACGATGTCGCTGACGATCTCCGCGCCGACATGCATCGCCTGCTTCAGCATCTGTTCCATCACCCACGGGCCCTGGACCGGATCGGCATAGCCCGGATAGTTCTCCACATCCGTCGTGATCATCAGCTGACCACCTTGCTCCATGCCGGCGATGAGAACTGGCGAAAGCATGGCGCGGGCCGTATAGATCGCTGCGGTGTAGCCTGCAGGGCCGGAGCCGATGATCAGCACTTTGGTGTGGCGGGCGGTCATGCTTTGGTCCTTAATTTGCCGGACGGACGGCTGGTCGAAGTCAGGCTCGAGTTCGATGCTGGAAAATATCGCCTTAGTTTAGGTATTCACAGCGCGCTCTTTCAAGAGCACTGCTGCTGATACACACAAGTGCTTGCGTCCGCACCATGAATTTGACACCAGATCGGGCATTTTTGCATCGCTTTTGCCGGAAAGCAGGTAATCCCGTACCTGCAACCCGGCGAGATCATGCAGGGCACCTTCGACGGCAGAAAGGTTTTTGTGCACGCCGGGCGCAGCACTCTCGTTCAGAGACGCGGTTACGTGCTACCCACAGGGTTAAGATAAAATCGCCTCGGCGAGACCGGCTACGGCGGACGAGAAAGACCTCGTGCACCGGGGTCCATGGAAACGGGGATGTTGGCAAATGGTCCTACGCGTCGACCTCGATGCAATCGACATGAAAATCCTGCGCGAACTGCAGGGTAATGGCCGCATGACGAATGTGGAATTGGCCGAACGCGTGGGCATCTCGGCGCCGCCATGCCTGCGCCGCGTTCGCAAACTCGAAGAGGCAGGCGTCATCCGCGGCTACCGGGCGCTGCTGAATGCCTCCGCCCTCGGTTACGATCTCGTCGCCTTTTGCATGGTCGGGCTGAAGCACCAGTCGGACGCCAATCTCAAGGCCTTTGCCGCCCGCACCGCCTCGTGGCCGCTCGTCCGCGAGGCCTGGATGGTCTCGGGTGAATCGGACTTTCTGCTTCAATGCGTGGCCGAGAACCTTGCGGCCTTTCAGGATTTCGTTATTGAGGAACTCACCGCAACCGACAATGTCGATACGGTGCGTACGATGCTGACGATCCGCCAGGTGAAGGACGCCTGCCAGGTGGAGATCTAGCGAAGCGTCGCCGCAGCCAATTCGTCAGGGCGAGCTGGGCAGCAGAACCCTGATACATGAGCCTTTCGCGCCACGCAGCCGGCCGGTCAGAAGATTTCCATGACGTCAAAGCTTCCGCTCTCCGCTTTCATCATCTGCTTGAACGAGGAGGCCTATCTCGGCAATTGCATCGAGAGCCTCGAGCAATGCGCCGAGATCGTCATCGTCGATTCAGGCTCGACCGACGAAACGGCGGCGCTGGTGCAATCCTATATCGACAGGGGCTGGCCCATCCGCTTCATGTACGAAGAATGGCGGGGCTATGCCGGGCAGAAGCAATTCGCCCTGGAGCAGTGCCGTCAGCCCTGGTGCTTCAACATCGATGCGGACGAGCGGTTCGACGAAGCGTTGAAGGCTCTGTTGCCGTCGCTCCTGAACGCTCCCGACGACATCGTCGGCTGGCGCGTGGCGCGGCGCCCCTATCTGATCGGCTACGGCTACCCCCCGGAAAAGGTGCACGAACGGCGCAATCTTCGTCTGGTCCGCCGCGGCCGCGGCCGCTACGACCTGGACCAGAAGGTGCATGAAGGGATCGTCCCGGACGGCCAGGTGGGCGCCGCCCGCTCCGGCAGCCTGCTGCATTATCGGCCGCTGATCCTCGACGAACAGATCCTCAAGGAGAACAAGTATTCGACGCTCAAGGCGGATCAGCAGTTCGCCGAGGGCAGGGTGATGCGGCCCTACAAGATGCTGTTCGGCCCGCCGCTGTACTTCTACCGGCTCTATTTTCGCAACGGCCTATGGCGCTGCGGCTTTCCAGGCTTCATCGAAGCGATGACCGGGGCGGTCTACGCGTTCCTGACCGCGGCCAAGATTTATCAGCGGCATGCGCTGAAAGTCCGGCCCAATGTCGACGACGCGCTTTCCCGCTAAGGCCCCCGGACAGGTGACCCATGAAAGTCATGCATATTCATTTCGGCAAGGAAGGCGGCGCGGAACGGTTCTTCGTCAATCTCGTCAACGCCCTGCATGACCGTGGCGTCGAGCAACGCGTGCTGATCCGCCCCGAACGTAGCTGGCGCGGCGAAATCGAAGGCAGCGCCAAGATCTACGAAGGCGTCTTCCGCCGGATTTCGTTGTCGCGGTTTTTCCTGCAGTGGCGGATGTCGCGCATCCTCAGGGAGTTCCGGCCGGATGTCATCATGGCCTGGCAGCTGCGCGCCAGCCGCTTCATGCCTTCTTACAAGAAAGCCTTCCGCATTTCTCGTCTGGGTGACTATCCGGAGCATCTCGGCTACTACACCAATGTCGAGACATTGGTTTGCATCACCCCGGACATTGCCACCAAGGTTCGCGAATTCGGATGGCGCCGCGATATCGAAGTGATCGCTAATTTCACGCGGGCAACGCCCGTTGCACCGATATCCCGGTCTGAGATGCGGACGCCCGCCGACGCCTTTGTCGTCGTCGGCATGGGACGTTTCGTCAAGCGCAAGGGCTTCGACGGGCTGCTACGCGCCGTCCAGAAGGTCGAGGGCGTCCATCTTTGGCTGCTCGGAGACGGGCCCGAACGGAACGAGCTGGAGCGGTTGACCGACGCGCTCGGCATAGGCGATCGTGTGCGCTTTCCCGGCTGGCAGACCAATGCCTATGGTTACCTTGCCGCGGGTGACGTCTTCGCGATCAATTCCTCGCATGAGCCTCTCGGCAATGTGTGCTTCGAGGGTTGGGGCGCCGGCAAGCCGACCATTGCCGCACGGGCCGAAGGGCCTTCCTGGGTGATGACGCATGAGCGCGATGCCTTGATGGTCGATTGCGGCGATGACGAGGGTCTTGCCAACGCGATCCGCAGGCTACGCGACGATACGGTGCTTCGCGAAAGGCTGAGTGCCGGCGGCCGCGACACGCTGCAGTCGCGCTTTTCCGAGAGGGCGATCACCGACGCCTATCTCGAGCTCTTCGCAAGAGGTGCAGCGCAGCGATGAAGGTCATGCACTTTCACTTCGGCAAGGATGGCGGAGCCGAGCGTTTTTTTGTCCACCTCGTTAACGCCCTGGCCGAACGCGGCGTCGAGCAGACAGCGGTCATCCGGCCCCAGCGCCTGTGGCGTCCTGAAATCGAGGGCGCGGCGAGGATAACGGAAAGCCATTTCCGCAACCTGTCGCTCGATCGGCTGGCGCTGCCGCGCAAGGTGATGCGGATGGCGACGCGCGACAGGCCGGACGCTCTGATGGCCTGGGCTCCGCGCGCCAGCCAGCTGATGCCGGCCTACAGGGGCTGCATCAAGATTTCCCGGCTGGGCGACTATCCGCCACGCCTCGATTACTTCCGCAACACGGACTGCCTCGTCTGCAATACGCCGGGAATTGCCGAGCATGTCCGCTCGCTCGGCTGGAAGCGCGATGTCGAGATCATCTCGAACTTCACCAGCACCGAACGGGTGCAGCGTGTCAGCCGGGCGGTGCTCGACACGCCGGAGGACGCGCCCGTCATCATGTCGATGGGCCGCTTTGTGGAACGCAAGGGCTTTCATACGCTGATCGAAGCGGTCGCCAAAGTGCCCGGCGTTTACCTCTGGCTGCTCGGCGACGGCGAGGAAGGGGACAACCTTCGGAGACTTGCCACCGATCTCGACGTCGTCCAGAGGGTCCGCTTCGCCGGCTGGCAGAAGGACACGAGACCGTTCCTCGCAGCTGCCGACATCTTCGTCATGGCTTCCAGCCACGAGCCGCTCGGCAACGTCATCCTGGAGGCCTGGGCCCAGGGAACGCCGGTCGTCTCCAGCCGATCGGAGGGGCCGCAATGGTTCATGCGCGACGGCGGAAACGGTCTGATGGTCGATATCGGCGATGCCGACGGCTTCGCGCGCGCGATCGAGCGGATTGCCAACGACCGCAGCCTGGGTACTGCGCTCGCCGAACGAGGACACGAGACGCTGGTCGGCCAGTTCTCCAGGGAAGCGATCACCGACGCCTATCTGAGGCTGTTCGCTTCGAAGCAGTAAGCTTCAGCGCATCAACCCGTCGTAGACTGCACCGATCGCCCGAGCTTCGCCCTCGATGGCGAAATCCCTGGAACTCCGCGCCAGGCCGTTTGCACCGGCAGCCGCAAGCCGCGCCGGGTCGTCCATGAAGGCGGCGGCTCCATCGACCATCGCTTCGAGATTTGCGGCTGGGATGATCAGCCCGGTCTCGTCCGGTCCTTCCGCGATCAATTCGGAAAAGGCGCCGACGTCGCTAGCCACGACCGGCACGCCGCTCGCCATCGCCTCCAGCGGCGTCAGGCCGAAGCCTTCCCAGCGCTGCGGTGCGACGAAGAGGTCAAGCGCACGGTACCAATCGGGAATATTGGTGTGCTCGCCGACGAATAGAATGCGGTCGGCGAGCCCCGCCTTGGCAACGCGCTCCTTCAATTCGACCTCGAAGGCGAGGTGAGGGCCTGTGGCGCGCCCGGCAACGATCGCGCCCCATTCCGGTCGGCCGGGCAGAAGCGCGATCATGCTGTCAACGAAAAGGTCGGTTCCCTTCTGGTGGCGGACACGGCCGAAGCAGCCGGCATATTTCCGGGAGGGGTCGAGATTGAGCGTTTTTTTCGTAGCCGCCTTGTCGACCGGCGGGTGGAAGCGGTTCGTGTCGATCCCGTGCAGGATGACCGTGCTCGGAACCTCCAGATAAGCGGCGGTTTTCGAGCTTGTGGAGATTACCGCGTCCATCCGGCGGATCAGGAACTTGCTCCATCCGGTATGCCGCCGCTGCGAGGCAGAGGTGAAGACGATGCGGAGCTTCATCCGCAGCAGGTCGCGCAGGAGGATTGCCGGCAGCATCTCGACGTTGCGGCGCGCATGCCAGACGCGGCAGCGGCGGCCCGGCGGCTTCTGCCAGAGATGGATCAGGTCGCGATACCGGACCGACGGCAAACTCTTGGGGAGCCCGGGACCAAGGACCGCGATCTTTTGCCCAAGCTTGCGCTGGACGGGAACGAGCTGGATGATCGTCGAAGTGACGCCGGAGAGACGGCGCTTGAAGTTGGGCGCAATAACCTCGATGTCCCGGATATCGGCCACGTAAGCGCTCTCCTTGCGCCGCTTGCAATCAGGTGTCGGGGGAAGAGGGGCCGAACGAATGCCGCGCGCCGTGCGGAGTGGGTGAGGCCCTGGTCATGCCCCGCCGCCTTTCCGTGTTCGGCTGCTGGATTCGGGCGATCAGCCCCACTGAACGGCGAGGATTTCGTAGGCCTTGGAACCACCGGGGGCGTTCACTTCGATCGAATCGCCAACCTCCTTGCCAATCAATGCGCGGGCGATCGGAGAAGAGATAGAAATGCGGCCGGCCTTGACGTCGGCTTCCTGGTCGCCAACGATCTGATAGGTCTTTTCTTCCTCGGTGTCCTCGTCGACGAGCTTCACCCGCGCGCCGAACTTGATTTTCGAGCCGGACATTTTCGAAAGGTCGATGACCTCCGCCCTGGCGATCAGGTCCTCGAGCTCGGAGACACGGCCCTCATTGTGGCTCTGGGCCTCCTTGGCGGCATGGTATTCGGCATTTTCCGACAAGTCCCCATGGGCGCGCGCTTCGGCGATCGCCTCGATGATTCGCGGGCGTTCTTCCTGCTGGCGCCAGCGCAGCTCCTCCTGCAGATTCGCGAATCCACCCTGGGTCATCGGAACTTTGTCGACCATTTCATCGTCCTTTATCAAGCGCGCGGCGCCGCCTCCCGGCGGCGCCGACGCAAAAGAAAACGGTCCCCGGAGCCGAAGCACCGGAACCGTCCGAAACATCCGAACCGTTCTTATAACAGAAACGGAAGCGCGAAAGCCAGATTTTTCGAGACGCTCCGCGCCGGGGCGAAGGCTGTGTCCAACCTCGAGATCTTCAAAAAATAGCCTTCAGTACAAAAAGCCGCTTTACCTCAACAGCACTTCAGGTTGTATCAGTCCAGGTTCCATGAACAAGCGATCGGAACCAACCATGAGTCTACTCGAAGAGAAGCCAAGGACCTCCAGCGTGACGAAGCACAGGCCAGGCGAGGGACGCTGGAGCGAGTTGCTGAAGAGAGATCATCTTGCTGCAACCGTGACCCTGTGCCTTGGCGTCGCGCTCTTTGCCTTCAACGAGTTCTTTATTTCGACGGCCTTGCCTACGGCGGTCGAGGAATTCGGCGGGGCGGCCTTGCTGTCCTGGGCCTTCACGCTCTATCTGGTTTTCGCCATCATCGGCGGCGCCCTGGCGGCCAATCTGAAAGCCAGGTTCGGCGCGCGCAGCACGCTGATCGCTGCCGCGCTGGTCTTCGCCGCCGGCACGGTGATCGCGACCGTCGCGACCGGCATGCCTCAAGTGCTCGCCGGCAGGTTGCTGCAGGGGCTCGGCGAAGGAATCATTGCCGGGGTTTGCTATGCACTCATCCCCGAGCTTTTCCCGCCGCGCCTCGTTCCCAAGGTTTTCGGGGCAGAAGCGATCGTCTGGGCGTCGGCCGCCTTTGCCGGTCCGCTGATCTCCGGACTGCTCACGGAATATTGGTCGTGGCGGGCCGCCTTCTTCGTCAACATACCGGCCGTCGCCGTCTTCATAGCGCTCGTCATTGCGATCGTCGGCCAGCCGAAGCGAGGTGGCGGCGATGTCGGCGCCGTGCCTTTGCTGCGACTCTTCGCATTCGGGCTCGGCATTTTGTTGATCTCGCTCTCGAGTACGGCAAGCAGTGCCTATGTGACGGCGGCTTTGCTGGTGATCGCACTCGCCGTCTTCATCACCGCGATCCGATCCGACCGCAGATCGCCGAACTCCATTCTGCCGTCCTGCGCTTTCGCGAACCGAAGCGCGCTTGGCAGCGGTCTCTGGATTATCCTGTTGATGCCGCTCGCCCAGGCGTCCGGCTCGGTCTATCTCGTCTATTCGCTGCAGCAGCTTTGGGATTTCCGACCGACGGCCGCCGGCTTTTCGAGCGCTTTGATGGCGATGTCCTGGAGCGTAACGGCAATTCTGGTCGCCAGCCTGCCATCGCACGCGATTCGCGTTCGGCTGATGTGGACGGGGCCGCTGATCCTCGGCCTTGGCCTCGTCGGGCTGACACTCGCCGTCTGGAGCGACGAGCACCGGCTTGTGTTCATCGGACAGGCGGCTATCGGCGCCGGTTTCGGCATCAGTTGGGGAACGCTCAGCCAATTCCTGATGGACATCTCGAGCAAGGAGGAGCGCGACAAGACCTCGGCGCTGCTGCCGACGCTGCAATCGGCGGGCTATGCGATCGGCGCCGCCCTTTTCGGCGTAACCGCCAACGCTTTCGGCTTCGATGAAGGTGCCAGCGACTATGTGCTGGCGATGTCGCTGCTTGCCGTATTTGCGCTGGCTTGCGTCATCGCGGTCGCATCGGTTTTCTTCGCCTTCAGGACGCTGCGCCTGACGCGGCAGGGCGCCGCGTGGTAGCGCAACTCTCCTGGAAGCGTCTATCCATTACCGAGCCTTGGCGCACCCGATAGGGGCGCGCCGGGGGCATCCGTCAAGCGTCGAAGTAGCTCTGTAGCGGACGCACTTCCAGGTTGCCTGCCTTCAGCGCCTTGATGGCGTGCGCCGCGGCTTCGGCTCCGGCCATGGTCGTGTAGTAGGGGACCTTCTGCATCAGCGTCGCGCGGCGCAGCGACTTCGAGTCGGAGATCGCCTTGTTGCCGTCAGTGGTGTTGATGACAAGCTGGATCTGGCGGTTGCGGATGGCGTCCTCGACATGCGGCCGTCCCTCGAGCACCTTGTTGACCTTGGTGGCGGTAATGCCGTTTTCGCCCAGGAACCGGGCCGTACCGCCGGTCGCCATCACCTTGAAACCGATGTCCGCGAGAACGCGGATGGCCGGCAGAACCCGTGCCTTGTCCTCATCGCGAACCGAGACGAACACCGTTCCGTCACGCGGCAGATCGACGCCGGCGCCGAGCTGGGACTTGGCGAAGGCAAGCGCATAGTCGGTGTCGAGGCCAATCACTTCGCCGGTCGAGCGCATTTCCGGGCCGAGCAGGGTGTCCACGCCCGGGAAGCGGGCGAAGGGGAACACGGCTTCCTTGACGGCAATGTGCTTCAGATTGCGAGGATCCGGCTTCTTGCCATAGGCAGCGATCGCATCATCCAAGTTTTCTCCAGCCATCACTCGCGCGGCGATCTTCGCGATCGGCGCGCCGATCGTCTTCGCGACGAAGGGGACCGTGCGGGAGGCGCGCGGATTGACTTCGAGCACGTAGATCGTGCCGTCCTTGATGGCGAACTGCACATTCATCAGCCCGCCGACATTGAGTGCCTTTGCAAGCGCCGCCGTCTGCCGCTCGAGCTCGTCGACGAGGTTCTTGTCGAGCGAGTGCACCGGCAGCGAGCAGGCCGAGTCGCCGGAGTGAATGCCCGCTTCCTCAATATGCTCCATGATACCGGATACGAACACATCCTTGCCGTCGCACAGGCAATCGACGTCGACTTCGATCGCATTGGTCAGGTAGCTGTCGAAGAGCAGCGGGTTCTTGCCGAGCAGCGTGTTGATCTGGCCCGTCTTGTCGTTCGGATAGCGCTGCTTGATGTCCTCCGGCACGAGGCCGGGAACCGTGTCGAGCAGGTAGGTCTGCAGCATGCTTTCCGAATGGATGATCTGCATCGCGCGGCCGCCGAGAACATAGGACGGACGCACGACCAGCGGAAAGCCGATTTCGGCGGCGACGAGGCGTGCCTGCTCGACGGAGTAGGCGATGCCGTTGCGCGGCTGGTTGAGGTCGAGCTTCATCAGAAGCTTCTGGAACCGGTCGCGGTCTTCGGCCAGATCGATCGCGTCGGGTGCCGTCCCGAGGATCGGAATGCCGTTCTTCTCCAGCGCCTCCGCAAGCTTCAATGGCGTCTGGCCGCCGAACTGAACGATGACGCCGTGCAGCGTGCCGTTTTCCTGCTCGGCGCGCATGATCTCGATGACGTCTTCCGCGGTCAGCGGCTCGAAATAGAGCCTGTCGGAGGTGTCGTAGTCGGTCGAAACCGTTTCCGGGTTGCAGTTGACCATGATCGCCTCATAGTCGGCGTCCTTCAACGCGAAGGCCGCGTGACAGCAGCAATAGTCGAACTCGATCCCCTGGCCGATCCGGTTCGGGCCCCCACCCAGGATGACCACCTTCTTGCGATCGGAAACCTGTGCCTCCGAGCGCGCGGCGCCGACGAACGGCGTTTCATAGGTGGAATACATGTAAGCGGTCGGCGAAGCGAATTCCGCCGCGCAGGTGTCGATGCGCTTGTAGACCGGGCGGACATTCAACGCGTTGCGCAGTTCCGCGACTTCCTTCGGGCGCTTGCCGGTCAGCGTCGCGAGACGCGCATCGGAAAAACCCATGGCCTTCAGCATTCTGAGGTTTTCGGCATCCTGCGGCAGCCCGTGCTCGCGGATACGGGCCTCCATGTCGACGATCGCCTTGAACTGAGCGATAAACCACGGATCGATCTTGCAGGCCTCGTGCACTTCCGCCTCGGTCATGCCGAGGCGCAGCGCCTGGGCCACCATGCGCAGGCGGTCGGGGGTCGGCGTGCCGAGCGCCGCACGGATGGCGTTGCGGCCATCGCCGTCGGCGTCGAAATCGGGAACTTCGATTTCGTCGAGACCGGTGAGCCCGGTTTCAAGCCCGCGAAGCGCCTTCTGCAGCGATTCCGCGAAGGTGCGGCCGATCGCCATGACTTCGCCGACCGATTTCATCGCGGTGGTCAGCGTCGGTTCGGCACCGGGGAACTTTTCGAAGGCGAAGCGCGGGATCTTGGTGACGACGTAGTCGATCGAAGGTTCGAAGGATGCCGGCGTGGCTCCGCCGGTGATGTCGTTCTCCAGCTCGTCGAGCGTATAGCCGATGGCAAGCTTCGCGGCGATCTTTGCGATCGGGAAGCCTGTCGCCTTGGAGGCGAGGGCCGAGGAACGCGAAACGCGCGGGTTCATCTCGATGACGACCAGACGGCCGTTTTGCGGGTTTACCGCGAACTGGACGTTCGACCCGCCGGTCTCGACGCCGATCTCGCGCAGCACCGCGATAGAGGCGTTGCGCATGATCTGGTACTCCTTGTCGGTCAGCGTCAGCGCCGGCGCGACGGTGATCGAATCGCCCGTGTGGACGCCCATCGGGTCGATGTTCTCGATCGAGCAGATGATGATGCAATTGTCCGCCTTGTCGCGGACGACTTCCATTTCATATTCCTTCCAGCCGAGGACCGACTCCTCGATCAGGACTTCCGTCGTCGGCGACGCATCGAGGCCGCTGCCGACGATCTCGAAGAATTCCGAGCGGTTGTAGGCAATGCCGCCACCCGTGCCGCCAAGAGTGAAGGAAGGCCGGATGATCGCCGGAAGTCCGACGTCGTCAAGCGCTTGAGCGGCGATCGCCATGGCGTGGTTGACGTAGCGCGCCTTGCGATCGCCTTCGCCGAGGTTCCACTGGTTCTCGAGTTCATCGAGGGCGGTGTCGAGTTCGCCACCGGAAAACTTCGCCTTGAGCGCGGCACGTTCCGCCTCATGCGCCTTGCGATCCTGGTCCTTGATGTCGGTGGCATTCGCCAGCCGCGACTTCGGCGTCTCGAGCCCGATCTTGGCCATCGCCTCGCGGAACAGGGCGCGATCCTCGGCTTTGTCGATCGCCTCGGGCTTGGCGCCGATCATCTCGACATTGTAGCGGTCGAGGACGCCCATCCGGCGGAGGGAAAGCGCCGTGTTCAAGGCCGTCTGGCCGCCCATGGTCGGCAACAGCGCGTCCGGGCGCTCCTTGGCGATGATCTTCGCGACCACCTCAGGGGTGATCGGCTCGACATAGGTCGCATCGGCCAGCCCCGGATCGGTCATGATCGTCGCCGGGTTGGAATTGACGAGAATGACGCGGTAGCCTTCCTCCTTGAGGGCCTTGCAAGCCTGGGTGCCGGAATAATCGAATTCGCATGCCTGGCCGATCACGATCGGCCCCGCGCCGATGATGAGGATCGATTTGATATCTTGGCGCTTCGGCATGGTTCTCATCCGCTTTCTGGTTGCGCGAAAAACCGGCCGAGGTGGGAGATCACCGGCCGGGTGCGCAATGAATGGTCTTTTCAGGCTAGAAGCGGCTTATAGGCAAATGTCCCTGCCAGCGGAACCCCGAAAATTCCGGAATCGACAATTAGGCGCAGATATTTGCGCGCTCAACCAATGCCCCCATTTACCATCCCAGTTTCGCCGACATCCGCAGCCTATTCAGAAGACGGGATCACCAGCACTTTTACTTCTCCTGGGAGCGCTTTGTTAGCAATGATGACGGGGGCCTCGTCGAGGGTCACGCGCCGGGAAATCAGCCGGTCGACGTCAATTGCGCCCGTGGCCACGAGGTCGGCTGCCCGGCGGTGCACAAAGGGATTGATGAAGGACCCTTGCAGGCGCAGCTCGCGGAAGAGAATGTCGAAAGGCTCGATCTCCACCTTCTCGCCCCGCGGCAGCACGCCGAGAATGACGACCGTCCCGCCCGCCTTCGCCAGGCGTGTCGACTGCATCACGGTTTCTGCCACGCCGGCGCATTCGATCACGACATCGACTCCTCCAGGAACGAGTCCGTGCGGCCCAGAGATCGCCTCGATCACGTCGCCGGCGGTGGGATCGACCGTTGCCGTCGCCCCGACCTCCTCCGCCAAGCCGCGCTTCGATGCCTGCCGCGTCGAGAGAATGACCGTCGTCGCACCCGCCAGCCTTGCAAGTTGAACGGTCAATAGACCAATAACGCCGCCCCCGAGAACCGCCACCGAGGACCCGGCACGGATACCGGCGTTGTCTATGCCGTGCAGACAGCAGGCGAGGGGTTCACAGAACGCTCCGTGCACCGCATCGAGGCTAAGCGGAATTTCGAAGGCCTGTTTCTGCGGGACCAGCACGTACTCGGCGAAACCGCCATCGCGGTGAATGCCGATGGCGCGCAGATTGAGGCAGAGATTTACTCTGCCAGCTTGGCATTGTGGGCAGCGGCCGCAGGAAATATTGGGGTCGCCGGTGATTCTCGCTCCCGGTTTGATCCCGTAAACGGAGTTCCGGCCCTCACGACGATGCCGCAGAATTCGTGACCGAGGGTGACCGGAGGCGTCGACGGAAACTCCCCATGAAGGAGATGCCGGTCGGTCCCGCAAATGCCGCAGGCTTCCACTTTGACGAGCAGATCGTCAGGCCCGGGTTCGGGCACCTCGACGTGCCGAACGGAGATTTTGCCGATCGCTTCCAGACGCACCGCTTTCATGCATGCTCCTCCGACCACCGCACCATAGGAACGCGAAAGCGCCAGGTCGTCAATCTGCCGGAAAATCGAACCCGCAAGTTGCAGAGAAAAAGACCGGCGGATGAAACCGCCCTGCAGCGATTGCGTTTTACAGGAATTGCAGCGCAGGCATATAAATGTTCAACGCGCCAAGTGGCGACGTCTCCGGAGGAAAGATCATGGAATGGAAGGGCCGCCGCCAGTCCAGCAACGTCGAGGATCAGCGGGGCGCGGGCCCCGGCGGCCTTGGAGGCGGCCCCTTCGGCCGCGGCGGCGGGTTTCGCATTCCGACGGGCGGCGGCATGCGCCGCGCCGGCGGCGGCCTGAGCTTCGGAACGATCATCTTCCTGGTCATTCTCTATTTCGTCCTCAAAGCCATGGGCATCGACATGCTCCAGGTCATCGAAGGCGGCCCGGTGAACATGCCGGGCTTCGAGCAGAGCGATGGTTCTCAGGCGCCGCGCGGCTCGGCGGAAGAAGAGGAGATGAAGGCCTTCATGGCGACGGTGTTGGCGGAGACGGAGGACACCTGGAACGGCATCTTCCAGGCTGGCGGCGAACAATACGAGGAGCCGAAGCTGGTGCTTTTCAGCGGCGCCGTCCAGTCGGCCTGCGGTTTTGCCTCCGCTGCCTCGGGGCCATTCTATTGCCCCGGGGACCGCAAGGTCTATCTGGACATGACCTTCTTCGAGGAACTGGCGCAGAAGTTCGATGCAGCCGGCGACTTCGCGCAAGCCTACGTGCTGGCGCACGAGGTCGGCCATCACGTCCAGAACCTGCTCGGCGTCCTTCCGAAATTCAATCAGATGCGTCAGCGCATGAGCGAGGCCGAGGCGAACCAGATGTCGATCCGCGTCGAACTGCAGGCGGATTGCTTTGCCGGAATCTGGGGCAAGTACACCGAACAGAAAGGCATGCTGGAGCGCGGCGACCTCGAAGAGGCTCTCAACGCCGCGACCCAGATCGGTGACGACACGCTGCAGAAACGCACGCAAGGCTATGTCGTGCCGGAGAGTTTCAACCACGGAACCTCGGAGCAGCGGATGAAGTGGTTCAGACGCGGCTTCGACAGCGGCAGGATGTCCGACTGCGATACCTTCTCCGGTTCGGTTTGATCGCTTCGGATCCGGACAAAGCCCGGTTCCCGCGATCCCTCATCGTTCGCTGTCCATATGGACGAGCTGCGCCTCGGGATAGCGTGCGCCGGCGGCGGCGCCCCTCGGAACTGCACGCTCGATCGCGGCGAGATCGTCGGCGTTCAATGGAACCGACTGCGCGCCAAGCGCTTCGGAAAGGCGATCGCGCCGCCGGGCGCCGACCAGCGGCACGATATCGCCGCCCTGAGCGGCAACCCAAGCGATGGCGATCTGCGCCACAGACGCTCCCTTGGCCGCCGCCACGCGCCTCAGCGCTTCGACCAAGGCTAGGTTCTGATCGACATTGCCGTCCTGAAACCGCGGGCTCATCGCCCGAAAGTCGCCGGTTCTGGCCGCATCCTTCCGCCAGTGACCGCTGATGAGGCCGCGCGAAAGCACCCCATAGGCGGTGATGCCGATGCCGAGGTCGCGGCAGGTTGGGAGAATCTGGTCCTCGATCCCTCTGGAGATCAGTGAATATTCGATCTGCAGATCGCTGATCGGGTGGACGGCGGCGGCGCGGCGGATCGTCTCCGCTCCGACTTCGGATAGGCCGATGTGTCGAACATAGCCCGCCTTCACCATATCCGCGATCGCACCGATCGTCTCTTCGATCGGAACCTCCGGGTCGAGGCGGGAGGGGCGGTAGATATCGATATAATCGACCCCCAGCCGCTGAAGGCTGTAAGCCAGGAAATTCCGCACCGCCTTCGGCCGTCCGTCATAGCCGGACCAGCCGCCCGCCGCATCGCGCAGCGCGCCGAATTTGACGCTCAGCTGCACCTGATCGCGATCCCGGCCGGCGAGCGCCTCGCGGATCAGCATCTCGTTATGGCCCATGCCGTAGAAATCGCCGGTGTCGAGCAGGGTGACCCCGGCATCGAGAGCGGCATGAATTGTCGCGATGCTTTCCGCGCGATCCGTCGGACCGTACATTCCAGACATTCCCATGCATCCGAGACCAATCGCCGAAACGTCGGGTCCGGACCTGCCTAGCGAAACCATATGCATCTGACTTCTCCTTGGTGAAACCTTGCGGTTGTTTCCTTCGGCTGCAAGGTTTACTCGGGATCGCTCTGTGCGATAATCCAGCATTCACAACACAGCTTGTACGGATTTTCGCACAATGAATGAGCTTCCTTTAGCAGATCTCGACGCCTTCGCGGCCGTCGCGCACGCACGCAGTTTTCGGACTGCGGCGAAGAAGCGCGGCGTATCGGCGTCGGCTCTGAGCGAAGCCCTGCGGCGGCTCGAATCGAGGCTGGGCGTCAGGCTGCTCAACCGCACCACGCGCAGTGTCACCGTGACCGAAGCGGGTAGGCGCCTCTTGGAGCGGCTGGCGCCGGCGCTCGGCGAGATCGCCGGGGCGCTCGAACAGGTGGCGAGCGAACGCGACAACCCGGCCGGGACCCTACGCCTCAATGTGCCGACGATCGTTGCACGCGAAATTCTGCCGCCGATTGTCGGTCCTTTTCTCGCGGCGCATCCGGCGATCGCCTTGGAGGTGACCGCCGAGGATGGTTTCATCGACGTTCTGGCCGCTGGTTTCGATGCGGGCGTGCGTTACGAGGAACGTCTCGAGAAGGACATGATCGCGATCCCGATCGGACCGCGTGTGCAGCGCTACGTCACGGCCGCCGCTCCGGCCTATCTGGCCCGGCATGGCGTGCCGCAGCATCCGCGCGATCTTCTCGACCACGCCACGATCCGTCACCGTTTCCAAAACGGCATTGCACTGGCGTGGGAGTTCGGGGAGGATGAGGCGGCAATCACCGTGTCACCGCCGGCAACCGTCCTCGCCAATTCGATCGATCTCGAGATCAGTGCCGCTGTTGCCGGGCACGGCATTATCCGGACCTTCGAAGAGTTGGTGATGCCCGAAATGAGAACTGGCCGGCTGGTGCCGATCCTCGAAGACTGGGTGACCAGCTTCCCCGGACCATACCTCTATTACGCGGGCCGGCGGCACTTGCCGGCGCCGCTACGCGCCTTTGTCGATTTTCTGAAAGCACGGCAGCGGCAGCCGTCGCAATGAATACACGCGACACACGAACTACCATTCATTCCTGTGATCATTCCGATAAGAAGCTTTGAAATGTTCTTGGATTGTTTCGCTGCAAGCGATGCGATAAACCTTATTTGGTGAGATCGTTCATGTTCTGTCTCCGTTTCGGCGGACAGCGGGGAGGAGCTTGATGCTCGACAAGATATTTGTTCGACGCGGCTTGTTCCTCGTCTTTCTGATCCTGCTTTTGGACATCATGGGCATCGCCATCATCGTGCCGGTGCTGCCCAGCTATCTCCAGGAACTGACCGGGGCGAGCGTCGGCGAGGCGGCCATCGAGGGCGGCTGGCTGCTGCTCGTCTATTCCGGCATGCAGTTCCTCTTCGCGCCCTTGATCGGCAATTTGAGCGATCGATTTGGACGCCGGCCGGTCCTGCTTGCCTCAGTGTTGACCTTTGCGATCGACAACCTGATCTGCGCCGTGGCAACGAGCTACTGGATGCTCTTCGTCGGGCGAATCCTCGCCGGGATAAGCGGCGCGAGCTTCGGAACCGCTTCCGCCTTCATCGCCGACGTCAGCGACGATTCCAATCGCGCCAGGAACTTCGGGCTGATCGGTATCGCCTTCGGCACCGGCTTCGCCCTCGGGCCGGTCATCGGCGGCTTTCTCGGGGAACTTGGCCCGCGCGTTCCCTTTTATGGCGCGGCAGCGTTGTCCTTCGTCAATTTCGCCGTGGGCGTGTTCCTGCTTCCCGAAACACTCGACCCGGCAAATCGGCGCCGTTTCGAGTGGCACCGGGCCAACCCGCTCGGCGCGCTGAAGCAGATGCGCAACTATCCGGGAATTGGCTGGGTAGGTCTCGTCTTCTTTCTCTACTGGCTCGCCCATGCCGTCTATCCGGCCGTCTGGTCCTTCGTTTCGTCCTACCGCTACGGCTGGAGCGAGGGTCAGATCGGGCTATCGCTCGGCATTTTCGGCGTCGGCGGAGCGCTCGTCATGGCCCTCGTCCTGCCGCCGGTCGTGGCGAAACTAGGCGAGCGGAGGACGGCAACGCTCGGCCTCACCTTTACGGCGCTTGGCATGGCGGGCTACGCGGCCGCCTGGCAGGGCTGGATGGTCTATGCCGTGATCGTCGCGACAGCGCTCGAGAGTTTGGCCGACCCGCCGTTGCGTAGCATCGCTTCCGTCCATGTGCCGCCCTCGGCGCAGGGCGAGCTGCAAGGCGCTCTCACCAGCATATCGAGCATGACTACGATCCTCGGTCCGCTTCTCTTCACGCAGATATTCTCGCTCTTCACCAGGCCGGAAACGGTCTATTCGTTCTCCGGCGCGCCCTATGCGGTGGCGGCATGCCTCATCGTCGCAAGCCTGTCCGTCTTCCTGTTGAGGGTGCGGCCCGTCCCGAGCGATGCGTTCGAGAATGCAGCGCGGGGTCCGACAGACACTCCGCAGGGGCAGTTCGCCAGGAGATCCGAAGCGCCTGCGGATTGATCAATTTTCTTGATAGAACGATGAAAAATTAAGCAGCGACGCCCTTGTCGCTGGCGCGCGTCCCGGTGGTGCTGTAATTCGGCTTATTCCTAGAGTTTGATCCTTTCCATTGCGCCGCAGAGCGAGGATTAGTCCATGCTGACCGCGACCCGAGAATTTGTGCCTGCGCAAACCGACAATTCATGGGGCACCCACTTTCGCGCCAGCATCTACCTCGGCGTTCCCTTCATCGGTGCCCAGCTTGCGCAGCTTGCCATCAATACCACGGACGTGCTGATGGTCGGCAGGCTCGGGGCGGTTCAGCTGGCCGCGATCATCCTTGCGACGCAGTTCTTCTTCACCGTCTTCATCTTCGGCAGCGGCTTCGCAAATGCCGTGGTGCCGATGGTCGCACAGGCCCAGGGCCGGGGAGATCGTACCTCGGTTCGCCGCTCCGTGCGCATGGGCATATGGGTGGTCCTGCTCTACGGTCTCATCACCGCGCCGATCCTCTGGATGGCCGAGCCGATCCTGCTTCTTGCCGGCCAGAAGCCGGAGGTTTCGGCTCTCGCTGCGGAGTATCTCCACATCGCGCAATGGGCGATCTTTCCAAGCCTGATCTTCATGGTGCTGCGGGCGTTCCTCGCCGGGCTGGAGCGGGCCGGCATCATTCTTTACGTGACGCTTGCGACCTTGGTTCTCAACGCCGTGCTCTGTTATGTGCTGATCTATGGCCATTTCGGCTTTCCGGCGCTCGGCATTTTTGGTGCCGCGGTTGCAGCGCTGGGCGTGGCGCTGCTTGGAGCAGCGCTGACGATCGGCTACATAGGCGGGCAGCCTGAACTCAATCGCTACGAGCTGTTCGTGCGCTTCTGGAGACCGGACTGGCCGGCTTTCCGCGAAGTCATCTATCTCGGCGTTCCGATTTCGGTGACGATCCTTGCGGAAGTGAGCCTCTTCACCGTCGCTTCTCTGCTCATGGGAACGATCGGCACCATCGAGCTTGCCGCGCACGGCATCGCCCTTCAGTTCGCCTCGATCGCCTTCATGATTCCGCTTGGCCTCGCCCAGGCGGGCACCGTGCGCGTCGGCCTCGCCTATGGCAGCGGCGATCTTGTCGGCGTCCGGCGCGCCGCCGTCGCCGTGCTCGCCCTCGGCTCCGGGTTCGCGGCCATCGGCAGCACAATCTTCGCGCTGCTTCCCTATCAGCTTGCGACGCTCTATCTCGACACCGGCCGGCCGGATGCCGCCGAGGTGCTGGCCTTCGCCGGTCCGCTGATCGTCATCGCCGGGGCTTTCCAGTTGGTGGACGGGCTCCAGGCGATCGCCGCCGGGATGCTGCGCGGCCTCAAGGACACGACGGTGCCGATGATCATGGCGATGATTTCCTATTGGCCGATCGGCTTCGTCTGCGCCTGGGCTTTCGCCTTTCCGCTGAACTTCGGCGGCGTCGGGGTGTGGTTCGGCTTCGTGCTGGGGCTGGCGGCTGCCGCCTTGCTGCTCAACTGGCGCTTCTTCCGCCTTATCCAGTCGCTGCGCGCCCGAACTGCAGCTTGAGTTGCTCGGGCGCTATGGAGATCGGCAAAAGAATAGCCGGACGGGCAGGGGATGCCGTCCGGCTGGGAATGAGCGGCCTCATCAGGGGAAGAAACAAGACCGCTTGGTGTGAAACTTCCTGGCAGAAGTTTCCTGGAGGCATTTCATTTCAATGCGACGGCGACGCAATCTGCGATGCAGCCGCCGTCATTTTCTCCTCAGCCCATCCGTTGCTACCGACAATACCGTCACGCGGTCACGGGCCTCGCTGCGAAGCGCATTGATCGTCGCAAAAATCATCGCGAAAAACATCGCCATCGAAAACAGTGCAAGTCCCATGGCCGTCTCCTTTCGTCTGCTAAACGGCGCGCCCTATTGAAAAGTTCCGTTCACTTGTTGTTTCACGCTACAACTTCCGGTGTGAAACCTGCTTGAACGTCGCATTCATCTAGCATTCATTCTCCGATAGCCGCTGTTTCCGGCGGAACAGGGAGAGACGGATCGCGCCGCCCTTGCGATCAGGCGCCGTCCGTGACAAAAGGCTTCACCAACGGAAACAGGCGCGATGACCACGGCTTTCTATCCCGGCTCCTTCGATCCGATGACGAACGGTCATCTTGACGTGCTCGTTCAAGCGCTCAACGTATCGTCGAAAGTGATCGTCGCGATCGGCATTCATCCCGGGAAGGCGCCGCTCTTTTCGTTCGAGGAGCGTGCGGATTTGATCCGCCGGTCGCTAAGCGAGTTCCTCCCCGAAAGGGCAGGGGACATCGCCGTCGTTTCCTTCGACAATCTGGTCGTGGATGCGGCCCGCCAGCATGGGGCAAGCCTTCTTGTGCGCGGATTGCGGGACGGCACCGATCTCGACTATGAGATGCAGATGGCCGGGATGAATCGGCAAATGGCGCCGGATATTCAGACCCTGTTTCTGCCTGCAGGGACCGCATCCCGGCCCATTACGGCCACATTGGTCCGCCAGATCGCAGCCATGGGTGGCGACGTCAGCGCCTTTGTGCCCAGGGCGGTCTTTCAGGCGCTGCAGGCGAAGCACAAGGCCTGAGCTTTCACCACGCAAGGAGAACGCATGAAAATCCTTCAACTCGCTTTTGCAGGCGCTCTGGCGCTCGCCACCTTCACGGGAGGCGCCCAGGCGCAGTCGAGCGACAATATCGTGACGATCGAGCTCAAAGACGGCCCGGTCGTCATCGAGCTGCGCCCGGACATCGCGCCGAAGCACGTGCAGCAGATCAAGGACCTGGCCGCCGCCGGCGAGTATGACAATGTTGCCTTCCACCGGGTGATCAAGGGTTTCATGGCCCAGACCGGCGACGTGCAGTATGGCGATATGAAAGACGGCTTTCAGCCTCAGCTTGCCGGCACCGGTGGCTCTTCGAAGCCTGACCTGCCAGCAGAGTTCTCGGATGTTCCCTTCGAGCGTGGTACCGTCGGCATGGCACGCTCGCAGGACCCGAACAGCGCCAACTCGCAGTTCTTCATCATGTTCGCTCCTGGCGACTTCCTCAACGGACAGTACACGGTCGTCGGCAAGGTCGTCGAAGGCATGGAGAATGTCGACAAGATCAAGCTTGGCGACGACGCCAACAACGGCGCCGTCACGGACCCTGACCGCATGATCAGCGTCAAGGTCGGCAAATAAGATCAGACAGAAGGAGAAAGACCATGGCCGAGATCAAGGATCCGGAAAACACGATCATCATGGAAACCACCAAGGGCAGGGTGGTGATCGAGCTTCTGCCGGACGTCGCTCCGGGCCATGTCGCCCGCATTAAGGAATTATCGCGCGAGGGCGCCTATGACGGCGTCGTCTTCCATCGCGTGATCGAGGACTTCATGGCGCAGACCGGCGACGTCCAGTACGGCAAGACCGGCGGCGAGCACTTCAATCCGGCCCGCGCCGGCATGGGCGGCTCCTCCAAGCCGGACCTCAAGGCCGAGTTCTCCGATATCTCGCATGTGCGCGGCACTTGCTCGATGGCCCGCAGCCAGATGCCGAATTCGGCAAACTCCCAGTTCTTCATCTGCTTTACCGATGCTCCCTGGCTCAACAAGCAGTATTCCGTCTGGGGCCAGGTGATCGAAGGCATGGAAAACATCGACCAGATCAAGCGGGGCGAGCCGGTGCGCGATCCCGACTCGATCGTCTCGATGCGGGTTGCCGCCGACGCCTGATTTGCGCTAATGCACGAACCCGCCCCGGTCTGGCCGCGAGCCCGCCGGGGCGGGTTTGCTTTTGTTCGACACTCAGATGCGCGTAGACCTGTTCGATTTCGACCTGCCGGAGACTTCCATTGCGCTGAGGCCAGCAAGCCCGCGCGACAGCGCGCGCATGCTTGTCGTGCGGCCCGAAGCGGAGCCGGTTCTCTCCGACCACGGCGTGCTCGATCTCCCCGCGTTCCTGCGGCCCGGCGATGCGCTCGTCTTCAACGATACGAAGGTTATCCCGGCACAGCTCGAGGGCATTCGCCAACGCGGCGAGGACGTCGCCACGCAGGTCTCGTTGACGTTGCACATGCGCGTCGGGCCCGACCGCTGGAAGGCCTTTGCCCGGCCGGCGCGACGGCTGAAGCCGGGTGACCGGATCGGTTTCGGCCACGGCGGCACTGCCTGCCTGCTCGGCTCGCTCGATGCAACGGTTGAAGAAAAGGGCGAGGCGGGCGAGGTCACGCTTCGTTTCGACCTTTCCGGACCGGTGCTCGATGAGGCGATCATGTCGGTAGGGCACATTCCGCTGCCGCCCTATATCGCTTCCAAGCGGCCCGAGGATGCACGCGACCGTGCCGATTATCAGACGGTCTATGCCCGTGAGGAAGGAGCCGTCGCGGCGCCGACGGCGGGCCTGCACTTCACCGATCGGCTGTTTGCCAGGCTCGACGAGGCAGG
Organism: Sinorhizobium fredii; assembly: GCF_002944405.1. NCBI lineage: Bacteria > Pseudomonadati > Pseudomonadota > Alphaproteobacteria > Hyphomicrobiales > Rhizobiaceae > Ensifer > Ensifer fredii. The sequence goes on from NZ_CP024307.1 coordinate 2,012,667, forward strand.
AATCGAGCGCCACTTCGTCACCCTTCATGTGGGGGCGGGAACCTTCCTTCCGGTCAAGGCCGGCGACACCGACGATCATGTGATGCACGAGGAGATCGGCCATGTGGCCGCTGCGACCGCAGAAAGGCTTAATGCGGTTCGGGCCCGCGGCGGACGCATCGTCTGCGTCGGAACGACGTCGCTCCGGCTGATCGAAAGCGCCGCCACGGAGGAAGGACAGATCCGTCCCTGGTCGGGGCCGACGGGCATCTTCATCACCCCGGGCTATCGCTTCCGCGCCGCCGACATGCTGATGACCAATTTCCACCTGCCGAAATCGACCTTGTTCATGCTCGTGTCCGCCTTTGCCGGCTTGGACACGATGCGGGCCGCCTATGTCCATGCGATCGCAGCCGGCTACCGCTTCTACTCCTACGGCGATGCCAGCCTGCTCTTCCGGAAAGATCAATGACCGAGACGTTTCAATTCAAACTGCTTGCGACTGACGGCAAGGCGCGCCGAGGCGAGGTTTCGATGCCGCGCGGCACGATCCGCACGCCGGCCTTCATGCCGGTCGGAACCGTCGGCACGGTCAAGGCCATGTATCTCGATCAGGTGCGCGAACTTGGCGCCGACATCATCCTCGGCAACACCTATCATCTGATGCTGCGTCCTGGCGCCGAACGCGTCGCGCGGCTCGGCGGCCTGCACAATTTCATCCGCTGGGAACGGCCGATCCTGACGGATAGCGGCGGCTTCCAGGTCATGTCACTCTCGAGCCTGCGCAAGCTCAACGAGCAGGGCGTCACCTTCAAGAGCCATGTCGACGGCGCGCTTTACCACATGTCGCCGGAACGCTCGATCGAGATCCAGGGCCTGCTCGACAGCGACATACAGATGCAGCTCGACGAATGCGTAGCGCTGCCGGCCGAGCCCGACGAAATCGAGCGCGCCATGGAAATGTCGATTCGCTGGGCGGAGCGCTGCAAAGTCGCCTTTGGCGACCAGCCGGGCAAGGCGATGTTCGCAATCGTGCAGGGCGGCGACATTCCGAAACTGCGTGAACGTTCCGCCCTTGCGCTCAAGGGACTTGATCTCAAGGGCTATGCGGTCGGCGGTCTTGCCGTCGGCGAGCCGCAGGAGGTGATGCTCGAGATGCTCGATGTCACTTGTCCCATCCTGCCGGCGGAGAAACCGCGCTACCTGATGGGCGTCGGAACGCCGGACGATATTCTGAAGTCGGTGGCGCACGGGATCGACATGTTCGACTGCGTCATGCCGACGCGCTCCGGACGCCATGGACTGGCCTTCACGCGCTACGGCCGTATCAATCTGCGAAATGCGCGCCATGCCGAAGACCTGCGGCCGCTCGATGAACAATCCTCGTGCCCGGCGACGCGGGACTATTCGCGCGCCTACCTGCACCATCTGATCCGTTCGAACGAATCGCTCGGCGGCATGCTTCTGAGCTGGAACAATCTCGCCTATTACCAGGAGCTGATGGCCGGGATCCGCAAGGCGATCGAGGAGGGGCGTTACGCTGATTTCATGGCAGAGACCCAGGAAGGCTGGCAGCGCGGCGACCTTCCGCCGGTATGACCTCGGGACGCCGAAGGCTCAGAGCGCAGGACCCGGCGCTGTCTGCACCATCATCACACCGTTGATCTTGTAACTACCGTCCGGTTGCGGCACGAGCTCGTAAATTGCCGTCCAGTCCTTGCCGTCGGCTCCGGAGATAAGCACTTCCTGGATCACTTCGTCGCCGACACGCTTCGACCGTCCGAAGGCGAAATTGCCCGGGCGATAGAGGTGCTGATAGCTTTTCTTGACCATCTCGAAAAAGACCGCCTGATCCGGAAATTTCGCGCGGATTCCGGGGGAGGCAAAGGAATAGGCAGCTTCCGCGTCGTCCTCGATGAAAGCTTGGATCTGCGCGCGGATGACCGATTTTGCTCTATCTACAGGGTCTGCCAACGTGCGTCCCACACCGAGCGCGAGCACCAGACAGAGAGCGACGGAGATTGCTCGCATCATGGAGCCTCCATTAGGCTTTCGTCATTGACAGCATATGCTCGGCGGTTCTGTTGTAAGCAACCACCTTCGGCGGAGGGCGTGGTTTCGGCCAATAGAGATCGGCAGAAAATACTGATTCTACAAACAGTTATTTAGAAGACTTCGACTCGCTTGGGAGAAAGTCACTATTTCGTGATCTGGGTACTGCCTCGGCGCGCGACGCGCTGGCCTTATCCCGCTTGACGGCTATCCGGTCTGCGCTGCGGTGACGGGCGCCGTGACATGCGGTGTATTTCTTGCCGGACCCGCAAGGGCAGGGATCATTGCTCCGGCGCTGCAGGCGGCTGATCAGGGGCAGCAATAGCCCGGAGGGAAGAAGCGCGGCGGTCAGAATGGCGAGCTTCGCCGAGATACCCGGTATCACGAGGCGACGGCCGGACCTGAAACCGCGCCAGGCGCAGGCGGCGACATATTGCGAATCGACCTTGGGCAAGACCTTGAATAGTGCCGCACGGTTGGCGCCCGATCGCTCGAGGAACTCGGTCGACACCGGTCCGGGCGCGACGCAGGTTACCGTGACCCCTGTGCGACGCAGTTCCTGGTGAAGAGCCTCCGAGAACGACCGCACGAAGCCCTTGCTGGCATAGTAAAGAGCCATGTAGGGGCCAGGCGTGAAGCTCGCGACCGAGCCGAGATTGATGACGCCGCCGCGGCCGCGCGACATCATGCCAGGCAGGAAGCGAAGGGTAAGATCGGTCAGCGCGCGTATGTTGAGATCGACGATGCCGAGCTGATCACCGGCGGGCAACACCGTCGCGCTGCCGCGGAGGCCATAGCCGGCGCTGTTGACCAGGACGTCGCAGTAGAGGCCATTGGCCGAGAGAAATGATTCAAGCTCGTGCGCCGCGTCCTTTCCCGAAAGATCCAACGAGACGGTGAACACCTCGCCGCCGCTCTTGATGTCGGCAACCGCCGCCGTCAGATCGTCCGGCGACCGCGCCACCAGCACGACGGTTGCGCCGTCGCTCGCGGCAGCGCCTGCCATTGCCTTGCCAATTCCGCGCGAGCCGCCCACCACGACGACGGCCGGTCGCAGCTCCATCTGCTCTGTCATGCCGCACCCGAGGCGGCAGCGCGCGCGACGGCGGCGGATTCCGATTGACCGGACAGCTCGGCGGCGATTTCGCCATTCAGGATTTTTTCGAATCGCTCCAACGCCCGCGCCACATTGGCGCCATCCATGACTCGGTGATCGTAGTGGATGCGGACGGTCACCATGCCCTGATCGTCGATCTGGCCGTAGTTGAAAATCGTCGTGAGCGGCGTCAGCGGATTGAGCGACTCGGCCCCGAGCCCCGAATAGACGGACAACTGGAAGGTTCCGAAATGACGGCCTCGGGGGCGGCCGAGATTGAGCCCCAACCACATGAGAAGCCAGCGAATCGGCGCCGGCAGCTTGGCGATCTTCAGGGCTCGCCGGAACTCCTTGACGTCCCTGACCGGACGTGTCCGTGCCGCCTCGATCAGGGCGGCGATTTCGCTGATCGGCCGACGCTCCGGGTTCTTGATCAGGCTGAGAAGCACGGCCCGCTCGCCATCGAGCTCGCGCTCGTGGGCGACCGACGCGATGCTACCAGGATATTCGTAGAGCTGTGGTCTCGGCAGCTTAACATAAGCCCGTCGCAGCTCGGGGGTTTCAAGCGAGAGAAGCGCGTATCCTTTTAGGAACAGCACCGTCCAGGAAGGCCTGCTTTGCTGTGCCGTCCGGGCTTTCAACAGCGGACCGAGATTCATCTGCCGCTGCACGGTGACCCTCGGCACACGAATCGAAAAGCGCATCAAATCGCCGACGAGGCGCCGCGGCGCCGAAAGCTTGAGAGCTCGGCCTCGCATTAGGGCACCTCTAGTAGAGATAGGGGATGATTCGCTTGGTCTTTTCCATATAGGCGCGGTATTGCGGGCCGAATGTCTCCAGCATCATGCGCTCCTCCTCGTCCACCCTCAGAATAAATAGGATCGCGAAGCCGACTAACCCGGCAACACCCATGACCCAGTTCGCCAGCAGAAAGGCCTGTCCAACGCCCATGAGCATGAAGGAAGTGTACATCGGATGGCGCACGAGCGCGTAGGGCCCCCCGCTGATCAGCTCATGCCGGTCGCGAATCTCCAGTGTGATGGACCAGTTGCGGCCGAGTTCCTTGTGCGTCCTGCGAAATACCCACATGGCGAGGGCGAAGACGATGGTCCCAACGGCCACGGCCCAAGCGCTCGCCGGATAGTCGGCCGCCTCGGGGATGCCCGTCACCACATAGATCCCTGGAAGGATTCCGAGGCCGAGCAGCGCCGCAGACAGCCCGATCGTCTCCGAGCCGGAGCGACGATTGCTGACGACCTCCACGCGCTTCGCGCGGCGCTCGTAGGGACGGCGAATAAAGTACCAAGCGACAATGCCAAGCACCCAAATAGTCTGGCCGATGGTAGCGATCGACATGCTCACCCTAGCTTACAAGGCTCTTGCGATTTTCAATTGTGCCAATGGCGAGCGGGGAGGGCTCAAGCCGACCGCGTCAGCCGCCATTCATTTCACGGAGCCTTGTAATGAATTCTTGCGGCCTTAGCCAGATGCCCGGGGTCTGATACCCCATGGACCGCGCAATCTCCGCCACGAAGGCATTGCAGTTATAAACCGACGCGTGCCAGACACGCGACTTTTCCTTCAGCTTTCGTATGAAGGCGACCACCTTGTTGTATTCCGCCTCGCTCAGCATGATACGCCAGCTTGCCGACCTGTATTCCTCTTCGAGGTCGCCGTCGCTCGCTCCGGTCTCCGCCGGCACGGGGAAAAAATGTCCCAGAACATAGGGCGCCGCGTCGTTCGTCGCCGGAGCAAGACCTGCCACCTCGGGGTTGATCATTGCTCCCGAGGCATTCGTTCGGCCGAAGACCGCGTAGGTATGGCCGTAGCTCAGCGCATAGCGTGAGCGGAATTCGATGAAATACCCTTGTTCTCGGGTTTGAGAGAGGAGCTTGGCTGACCCGCCGGCCTGGCTGGTCGACACGTAAGCGGGTTGTGGCTTCTTGTCTTGTGTCTGGCACGCCGTTGCAGCGAATGCGACCAGAATCACAGGGAGAAAACGGCTTGATGCAAATGTCATCACGTCACTTCGCTCTGTCGCCGAACTTTATTTTAGCAAAATTTGCGCCGGCTTGTATCAACCAGTGGCGTTTTCGACCGTCTGCCTTGGGCTGATTCGGTCTAAAGGCGCTCCGTGGGAGGCTCTTGGAGTCTCCCACGGAGCAAATTCAGGCGTTACTTGTAAACGGGAGCAGGCTCTACTGCCGGCTCTGCTGCCACAGGCGGCGGAGCCTTCCCTTTGCCCTTGCCGATCGTGTCGCAAGCGGTCAGGCCGGCGACAGAAAGCAACGCAATCATCACGATTAGAATTCTGCTCATCAAGTAGTCCTTTCCTCAATAGTCGGAATGGTTTATCGAAGGCAACACTCCAAGTAATAGTGGCGATCGGCGCCTAGGCCTAGTGCAAGAAGGACACAGTTGGCATCAGCTTTGTCGGTGCGGAACTGTTTAACGGTCACTTCAAAACACCTGGCTTAATTATTTATACCAAATACGCGCGCAAACACCATCAGATGATCAATACGGTGGTCCCGACGGGGGTCCGGCTGTAAAGATCGACGATGTCTTCGTTCGTCAAGCGGATGCAACCGCTCGACACTGCCTGTCCGATCGTCCACGGTTCGTTCGTGCCGTGCAAGCGGAACATCGTGTCCTGCCCGCCACGATAGAGGTAGAGGGCGGATGCGCCGAGCGGATTGTGTAAGCCGCCGGAGACGCCCCCCGCATACTGACGCAGGTGGGGTTTTCGGCGCATCATGTTTTCGGTGGGGGTCCAGGAGGGCCACTCCGCCTTTCGGCCGATTCTGGCCCTGCCCTTGAGGGTGCGGCCTTCCTCTCCGACGCCGATGCCGTAGCGAATCGCCGTGCCGCCGCCCACGACGTAGTAGAGATAACGTTCCTCGGTGTTGACGACGATCGTTCCCGGTGCCTCGCCTCCGTCATAGGCTACTTCCTGCCTGCGGTAGCGCGGCTCGATACGCGTCCTGGAAGCGATTGGGCTCTCGATTGGTCGGACGATCGAACTGCATCCCGTGGCCAGCAAAGCCAGACTACCCAATACGAGCATGCGACGCGTAACATGGTTCTTGTCCATCTTCACCTGCTAAGAAAATACGTGAGTCCCCAGACTGCGTGTTTAACACTGCTGCGCGTGCTGGCCAAGCCTCGCATCTCAGGCGGGCACAAGGAGGTGAATTAAGCCTTTTAAATCAGGGGATTGCATGTTCGATTTGGGACAGTACGAAGGGGCAGACGGCCCGATTCGCTGTCGTTATCCCCTCTCGATTGCGCCAATCCTGCGGCCGCAGATCCGACTCGCGAACGACGACCGGCTGACGTGTTCGAGCGATCGGGCGGCCAGCTTGGCGGATAGATTAAACCCTTGCGGCAACCAGCCGTGTCTGCTCGACTGCGAGTGGGAAGAGGTAAGAAGGATTAAGAGCATGAAACTGGGCTTCGAGGGCAAGATTGCCATCGTAACCGGCGGCGGTTCGGGAATCGGCGCGGCCATCTCGCGGCAATTATGCGGCGATGGGGCAGAAGTCGTCGTTGCCGATCTCAATCCTGAGGCTGCCCAGCAGATTGTCGACGGGATCCGTGCGAACGGGGGTCGAGCCCGCCCTTTCACAGTCGATGTGGCCGACGCCGGCGCCGTCGAGCAACTGGTGGACTTCACTCTCAGGGAATGCGGAGGCCTGAACCTCGCCGTCAACAATGCCGGCGTTGAAGGAGTCCGAAAACCGACGGGGGATTACCCGCTCGACAACTGGCAGCGCGTCATCGACGTCAATCTGAACGGCACCTTCCATTGCATGAAATACGAGATCGCGGCCATGCTGGGACGGGGAGGCGGCGCAATCGTCAATGTGACGTCGATTCTCGCTTCCGTCGCCTTGCCCACCGCAGCGGCCTATACCGCGGCCAAGCATGGGGTCGTCGGGCTGACAAAGACGGCAGCGATCGAGTATGCGCGCATGGGGATCCGCATCAACGCGGTCGGTCCCGGCTGGATCGAAACGCCGCTTCTGTCGGAATATGCGGAGCTCGCGAAGACCCGGAGGCTGGAAGCGCTGCAGCCGATGGGCCGGCGCGGCACGCCCGAAGAGGTGGCAGCTCTTGTCTGCTTTCTCCTGTCCGACCAGGCAAGTTTCATCACCGGCAGCTACCATCTCGTGGACGGCGCCTACACCGCTCACTGAGGGGCCTCGCCAGGCACCGCCCGGCTTCCTTGACCGCCCGCCTTCTCTTACAATCCTAGCTGGACACAGAGGAGTTCCGTGATGAGTGAAGACGCCTTCAACATGTCGATCCGCAAATTCCTGAAAGAGGTCGGCATTACCTCGCAGCGAAAGATCGAGGAGATCGTGCGTGACGGGCAGACCGGCGGCAAGAAGCTGAAGGTCCGCATGACGCTGACGGCGGAAGGCACCAGTCTCAACCACGTCGTGGACGGCGAAATCGAACTTCCATAGCCGGTGACTTTGAAGGGAGGGCGAGCTTATCGAGACACCGCCGGCGGAATAGCTAGGTGCTCCGCCATTCCCCGACAGGCAAATTCTGCAACTGAGAATCAAAGATTGCTGGAAAAATTTATCTTCCATGGCGATCCCTACAGTGATGGCATGTGGACCTTCACCTCAGGACGCGGCTCCCATGGAACGCGGCTGTACCTCTGCGGCCCGGAGAACGCCACGCATGTCAAGCGCATGCTTTGAGATTGGCTCCGCACGCATCCGGACGACGCTGCCGAATACGCGGCTCTCAAGCGCAAGCTGGCAGCGGAGACAAACGGCGACTGGAAATTCTACACCGGCGGCAATCGGACTTCGTCGCAAAGATCGTGCGGCGGGCATCTGACTAGCGAGTTCTCGCGATGGCAGGTCGAAGGTGACGTGTTCGAACACCATGTGGTGTCAGGCTTCTCCGTGGGCAGTCGGACGAGAGATGCTGATGCTGGCTTCGGTGTCTCTGGTTTAGACATGTGCGTCTCCTCACAGGCGCCGGGTGTACTGCGGGGTCAGCCGGCCAGTCGGTTTTCCGCGACACCGGCCCGCAACCTTCAGGATATGATAGCTCGCGGCAGAGGGCCCCGCAGGCGGCAGCGGCGGAATAGTCAGAGCCAGCGGCGAACCTCGGCCTTGTAGCGGCGGTAGTCGTCGCCGAACTTAGCTTCGAGATAGCGTTCCTCGCGGGCGATCACCTGCGTCTGGATCGCGATCAGCACCAACGGGAGCAAGGCGAAGGCGATCGGCCCGTCGAAGCCGATCGCAAGGCCGGCATAGATAAGCGCCATGCCGAGATATATGGGATTGCGGGTCCATCGATAAGGACCGGTCGTTGCGATGAGGGTCGTTGGCTGCGACGGCGGAACGTTGGTGCCCAGCCGCCGGAGCAGCCCCGCCGCCGCAAGCATCATCGCCGCGCCGGCAACGAATAGCAGCGCGCCCGTCGCGACCAGCAACCGCCAGTCGATGCCGAAAGAGCGCAGAGAGACGAACCGCTCCGCCGCCAGCCCCAACAGCAGCGCTGCAAGATAGACCAAGGGCGGAGGGAAGCGCACACCCGCGCTGTCCGGTTCGACGGCCATGCTCATCTCCAATCCGTGCTCTCAAACCAGCATCGACTGCTGGGCGAAGATACCTGCCATCGCGCCTTGCCATGATGCCGTGGTGACCGAGGGCATGAGGGGGTTGGCGAGGTCGCCGGCGGCGTAGATGCCGGGCATGCTGGTTTCGCGGCGCTCGTCGACCTTGAGGGCGATGCCGAGGGGCGTATCGAGCGTGGCGAGGCCCAGTGATTCATGCAGGTTTGCGGACGGCTTGTTGCGCGGATGCGCGAACAGGATGTCGACCGCGACATCGGGGCCGGTATCGAGCTTGACGGTGGCGCTATGGCCCCCGTGACGGGCGATCTCGGTAATCCGGCCCTCGACGACAGGTATGTTGCGACGCGCCAGATCGGCCCGGATATCCGGCGGAATGTCGTGACCATCGGCGAAGAGCGTCAATCTGTGGGTCCAATCGTGGAACAGCCTGACCTGATTGTGCGACTGCGGGCCGGACCAGACGAGGCCCCAATGCTGGCCGGCGACTTCAAAGCCGTCGCAATAGGGGCAGGGCACGATGGACGTGCCCCAGCCTTCGGCAAAGCCAGGAACATCAGGCATCTGGTCGGCGACGCCATAGCTCAGGATCAGGCGCCGCGCCCCAAGGCTTTCGCCATCGCCAGTAAGGACGGAGAAATCATCGATGGCGCCGGAGACGCTGTCGGCCCGGGCATTGACCAGCCTGATCGTGGGATAACGCGCCAGCTGCTGCCGCGCCTCGGCCAGGATGTCCAGCGGAGGCTTGTGATCGTGACCGAGCAAGCCATGCGAGTGGCCAGCGAAGCGATTGCGCGGCAGGCCGGTATCGAGAACGGTGACCTTGCGGCGGGCACGGCCGAGCTGCAGGGCGCCGGCGAGGCCGGCAAAGCTGCCGCCGATGATGATGACGTCATCCATGGTGAGGGGCTCCGTTTTGCGGATAGAGGGTTGGTTTGGGCTGTGCGGTGGCCTGGGCACGGGGGACGCCAATGGTGTAAAGCGCGGTCAGCTTCAGCAGTGTTCGTCGTTGCATGGCACCCTCGTTTTTCGATTCATTCTTTGGCTTGCATATTTCTGAAACTGCATGGTATCCTAATTCAAGAATAACGATACTGTCAAGGACTGGAATTGTTGTGAGCGAAAATAGTCAGAGCCGGCGCGGCCGGCCCGTCAACGAGGCGCTTGGCCAAACGATAGTCGACGCAGCGAGCGAACTCTTTGCGGAATTGGGTTTTCACGCGACGACATTGGACAAGGTCGCCCAGCGAGCGAAAATATCCAAGCTCAGCATCTACAAGCACTTCGAGAACAAGGAGGCGCTGTTCGGGGCGGCCTTTACGGCTCGCTGCCATCAGTTTTTACCACAGGCCCTTTTTGAAGGCGTCGACGGTTCGGTCGAAGATCAGCTCATGGCGGTGGGATCATCCCTGCTTCGCACGCTGTTGCGCCCGGACGTCAGCGGTGTCGAAGCCATGGTCATGGCCGACAAGACCAATCAAAGCTCATTAAGCAAGCTTCATTACGAAGCCGGCCCCGCCCATATCATCGCCCAAATCGAGGCCCTGTTGCGTCAGTTGCACGCGAAGGCGGTTCTGAACGTGCCAGATCCCCTCCGGTCCGCCCGCTTGTTTGCTGCGCTTTTCAAAGGATGCGATCTCCTGATTATCGCACGCTTCGATCAGGCGAGAGCAGAGGACGACAACGAAATCGAATCCTATTGCCGGTCGGCCGTTGCCATGTTCATCGCCGCGCACGGTGGCAACGACCACGCAGGCGGATAGCCTAGTTAGGATCAAAATCAGGATGTTGGTCGATCCTGCAATCAAACGGGATTAAGCCATCGCCGGCTCGCGGGAGCGGCGCGGCGGCGCTTGCGGCGGCCTTGCAGCAGATGCCGATAGAGCTCCAGCGCATAGTCTTCCTTGCCGTAGATAAAGCGATAGATCGTCTCGCTGCAGACGCGGACTGCGCTCACGCCATCGGCAAGCAGGCGACCGGCGATCTGCTCCGGCGACCAAAGCGCCTTCCGCTGCTCGATCCACGTAATTGCGGGTGACGCCTGAGCTCGCGAAGCCGTCGCGACGCTCCTTGGAGATGTCGTTGGCAATGCCGCTGTAGTAGCCGCTGTATTCCGGAGACTCGGCATCGTGAAAGGTGTTGCGCTTCAGCTCGCGGTAGATCGTCGAGCGATGACGGCCGAGCTGCCGAGCAATCTCGGCAAGCGAAACCTTGCGTTCCATCAGCTGATGCAAACGACGACGATCGGGAAGGGTGAGCTGCGAATAGCAAAGCGACATGCAAAAAATTCCAAGGGCCAACTCATTGTCTTTATTGCCATGTCGCACTTGGAAATAGAATGTACCCCGGCCAATAGAAAAATCGCATAAGATAGATTATGGAACTAACCCATCGGAGATAATTCCACTATTTCAATCCGAATCAAAAGCTTGCAGGCAAATCCTCTCAGACAGCCTTTACGCCTCTTCGGCGGTCGGCACGTCGACTTCGAGCTCCAGCCGCATCATGTCATAAGCCGGCTCGACATGGTCCGGCGTCTCGTCGCGCACGACGTCGTAGTCGAGCGGCACATGCATGTGCGTCAGTACGGCGCGCTTCGGCTGCAGTCGCTCGATCCAGCCGAGCGACTGCACCAGCGACAGATGGCTTGGATGAAACTTGTACTGCAAGGTGTCGATGACCAAGAGATCGAGTTGACTGAGCTTGCCGATCGTCTCGGCCGGAAAGTCGCTGACGTCGCTGCAGTAGGCAAAATTGCCGATGCGGAAGCCGAGCGAATGGATGTTTCCATGAAACTGCATCAGAGGCTGGAAGGCTATCGGTCCGCCGGCGCCGTGGACGATAACCGGCGGAAGATCCTCTGGGATGACATGCGGTTCGACGATCGGCGGATATCCGCTGCCGGGCGGCGCTTCCAGGCAGTAGCGGAATCCGTCGCGAATCCGAGCCATGGTATAGGCGTCCGCCCAGATCGGCACACGCCTGCGGTTTTCGATGACGAAGCCGCGCAGATCGTCGATGCCGTGCAGATGATCCGCATGCGCATGCGTGTAAAGCACGGCGTCGATGTGGCGCACATCGGCCGCCACCATCTGGGTGCGGAAATCGGGGCCTGTGTCGATGACGACGGTCGTCTTGCCGCCGTCCGGTGCGAACTGCTCCACGAGCAGCGCGGCGCGCAAGCGGCGATTGCGTGGATTTGACGGATCGCAGGCACCCCAGTCGCCGGTGATGCGCGGCACCCCGGGCGACGAGCCGCAGCCCAGGATGGTGAAGACCCGCCGAAACGCCACGTCTAGAGCCTCGGCATCTTGGAAAAGATTCGCAAGGCGTTTTCCGTCGTGATCTCCGCAATTTCCTCTTTCGTGACGCCGATTGTTTCGGCGAGGACGTCGGCCGTGTGCGCAACATAGGCCGGCTCGTTGCGCTTGCCGCGGAAAGGCTTCGGCGCCAGATAGGGCGCATCCGTTTCGACGATCAGGCGATCGCGCGGGATCGTCTTGGCTAAATCCCTCAGTTCCTGAGACTTCGGGAAGGTCAGGATTCCCGAAAAGGAGACATAGCCGCCGAGATCGACGCCGGTGCGCGCCAGGTCGGCTCCGGAAGAGAAGCAGTGGAGAAGGAAGGGGAAGGCACCCTTCCCCGCTTCCTCCGTCAGGATCGCAGCCATATCCTCGTCCGCCGACCGGCTGTGAATGACGAGCGGCAGCCCGGTTTCGCGCGCCGCCGCTATATGGCGACGCAGACCCTCCGCCTGCGCATCTCGCGGTGCATTGTCGTAGAAATAGTCAAGACCCGCCTCGCCGATCGCCACCACCTTCGGATGGGCCGACAGGCGCACGAGGTCCTTCGCCGTGATGTCCAGCTCTTGGTCGGCGTTGTGCGGATGGGTACCGACCGAGCAGAAGACGTTCTCGTATTTCTCGGCGATCGCCAATATCGACTCGAAGCGCTTCACGCGGGTCGAGATTGTCACCATCTGGGTCACGCCTGCCTGCCGGGCGCGTTGGATGATCTCGTCGCGCTCGGCGTCGAAATCCGAAAAATCCAGATGGCAGTGCGTGTCGATCAGCATCCGTTCGCTCTCGCTTACGCTTACGGTGCAACGTAGCGCGGAAAGACCGGCTTCGGCGCCTCGAGCGGCGTGCCGGGAACCAGGCGGCCCGGCTCGCCAAGGTCGGCGAAACTGCGCCTTTCTTCGGGGACCGCCACCAGATCCAAGAGCTTGCCCGCCGATTCGGGCATGAAGGGCTGCAGCAGGATCGCGATCTGGCGCACCACCTCCGCCGTCACGTAGAGCACGGTCCCCATGCGCTCCGGATCAGTCTTCTTGAGCGCCCAGGGTTCCTGCCCGGCGAAATAGCGGTCCGTCTCGGAAACCACGGCAATGATCGCGGCGAGCGCGCGGTGGATGAGCTGCTTGCCCATTTCCTCACGCGTCGTATCGAGGAGCGAATCGGCGGCAACGAGCATCGCCTTATCCTCGTCCGTCAGCGGACCGCAGACCGGAATCTGGGCGTCGCAGTTCTTGACGATCATGGACAGAGAGCGGCTGGCGAGATTGCCGATACCGTTGGCTAGGTCGGAATTGATGCGGGTCGCGATTCCCTCCTCGCTGTAGCTGCCGTCCTGGCCGAAGGAGACTTCCCGCAGGAAGAAATAGCGGATCTGGTCCAAGCCGAAATGTTCGACGAGGTTGAACGGGTCGACCACGTTGCCGAGCGACTTCGACATCTTCTCGCCCTTGTTGAGCAGGAAACCATGCGCGAAGACGCGTTTCGGCAGCGGCAGGCCCGCCGACATCAGGAAAGCCGGCCAGTAGACGGCATGGAAGCGGATGATGTCTTTGCCGATGACGTGGATATTTGCCGGCCAGAACTTTGCCCGCGGTCCCGACGGATCGGCCAAATAGCCCGTCGCGGTGAGATAGTTCGTCAAGGCGTCCACCCAGACATACATGACATGGGCAGGATCGTTCGGCACCCGGATGCCCCAGTCGAAGGTCGTGCGCGAGACCGACAGATCCTTCAGGCCCGACTTGACGAAGGAGATCACCTCGTTGCGCCGCTCGGCGGGGCCGATGAAATCGGGGTTGTCCTCGTAAAGTTTCAGGAGCTTGTCCTGATAGGCCGACAGACGGAAGAAGTAGCTCTCCTCCTCCACCCACTCGACCGGCGTTCCCTGCGGCCCGTAGCGCACACCGTCGTCGCGCAGTTCCGTCTCGTTTTCCTGGTAATAGGCCTCGTCGCGAACAGAGTACCAGCCGGCATAGGAATCCTTGTAAAGATCACCCGCCTCGCCCATGCGGATCCAGATTGCCTGCGACGCCTCGTGATGACGCTTCTCCGTGGTGCGGATGAAATCGTCGTTCGATGCGTTGAGCAGTTCGGCCATCTTTTCGAACTCCGCCGAGTTGCGGTCGGCAAGCTCCTGCGGCGAGATCCCCTCTTTGCGTGCCGTCTGCTGCATCTTCTGGCCGTGTTCGTCGGTCCCCGTCAGGAAGAAGACCTCGCGCCCGTCCAGCCTCTGATAGCGCGCCATGGCGTCCGTCGCGATCAGCTCATAGGCGTGGCCGATATGCGGCTTGCCGTTCGGGTAAGAAATCGCGGTGGTGATGTAGAACGGGGACGTATCTCTCATGGCGGCTTCGATTTATCTCGGATCGGAAACTATGGCTGCTATTAGCGCATCGCCTTTAGGTAGGGAACCGCTACGCCCAGAAAAACCCTGAGGGACAGTAGCGTCTTCAGGCAGCTTGGCCGTTGACATCTGCGGCCGGTGGGAACAAACCATAAACACGGAAAGGGGAAAGCGATGCTGCGTGATCTCAAGGAAAAGTTCGAAAAAGCTTCGGCTGCCTATGCCAACCAACACGCCATCGTCCGAGATCCGGACTGGTACATTCTGAGGCTGCAGGAGGAGCTCGGCGAACTGACACAGGCATGGAACAAGGCGAGCGGTCGCGGGCGAACGGCTGGCACGCCGATCGACGCATTGCGACGGTCGCTTGCAGACGAGACGGCCGATCTTCTCGGCCATGTCCTGCTCTTCGCCTACACTACAGCGCCGCGCGTCTATAGACGAGCAAAGGCCGCTGTAGCACTTTGAATTGCTGAATGATTTTTTCCTCAAATCGATTCCGATTTAAGGAATCATGCAGTAACGATATCGACCTTTGCCGCGGCGATCGAGCGGAAGTGGAAATTCAGGCCGGACCTATAGGGCGTCCTTCAAATCGTCGAGCAGGGACAGGATCGTCTGCTTGCGATCGAGATTATAGGCGTCGCTTACGGTCAGCCGCTCGCCGAAGCTGCCGGAGAGCCTGGCGAAGCGCTCGGCTCGGTGAATGTCGCCGGCAATGGCCGCCTCGCGCGCCAGCCGCATCACCCTCCCCGTGACGAGCGACGAGAAGAAGTCGTAAATCGTTTCGCTGTCCCTCGCCGAGAGAATGTCGGCGAGCTTGTGCATCTGCTTGCGGACGGCCGGGCCCTTCCCTGCGAGAACGTCCTCGAAGGCGGCTGCGATGTCGAGCCCGCCATAATTGATCAGCTTCAGCGCCTCGGAAACGCTGCCGCTCGCCGCGGCAATGATTCCATCGGCGCTCGGACCGGCCAGATCGAAGCCCAGATGGGCGAGCGCCAGGCGCATTGGCTCCGCTTCGAGCGGCTTCATCCGCAGCGGCAGGCAGCGCGAACGGATCGTCGGCAACAGCTTTCCGGGCGCGTGCGTCAGCACGAGAAACAGTGAGCGGCGCGGCGGCTCCTCGAGGATCTTCAGAATCGCGTTGGCGGCATTGCGGTTGAGATCGTCGGCGGGATCGACGATGACGATGCGCCAGTTCCCCGTGCCCGATGTCTGCCCGAAGAATTTTCCGGCGCGGCGGACCTCGTCCACGGTGATCGCTCCCTTCGCCCTGCCCGTCTTCTCGTCGACGGGGCGCGTGAGATGCAACAGATTGTGCGACGCGCCGGAGGCAAGCTGCCGCGTGACGAGCGACGCCGGATAGGGGTCGTCGAGGAGTTCGGGCGCCTCCGCGGGCTCGGGATGGCTGAGCACATGATTGGCGAACCGGAACGCGAGCGTCGCCTTGCCGATCCCCTCGGGGCCTTCGATGAGGATTGCATGGTGGCCCTTGCCGGACCTGTAGTTCTGGGCAAGAAAGGCTTCGGCTTCACGATGGCCGAAGAGCTTGTTGTTTTCCACGGGAGCGACTGCCCCCTCGAGCACGCCGGGACGTTCCATGGTCATGATGCCGCTTCGACCGCGGACGACTGCGGTTCGCCATTGCCCGGCAGCAGCGCCTCCACCAGCCTCAGGACTTCCGCTGCGATCGCCTCCGGAGGACGGGTGGCATTGACGACCCGGCACCGCTGGGGATCGGCCTCGGCAATGTCGAGGAAAGCCTCGCGGCGCTTCTCGTGCGTCTCGAGCTGCTCCTTTTCGAAGCGGTCCGGGTCCTCGCTGGAACGGCGCCGGGCGCGTTCCAACCCGACCTCAGCAGGCAGATCGAAGATGATCGTCCGATCGGGAATGACGCCGTTCACGGCGACGCGCTCGAGCGTTTCGATGAAGCCGGGCTCGAGATTGCCGGTGACGCCCTGATAGACGCGGGAGGAATCCATGAAGCGGTCACAGAGCACGATCCTCCCGTGCTGCAAGGCGGGGCGGATGACTTCCTCGACATGGTCGCTGCGCGCCGCCGCGAACAGAATCGCCTCCATGCGGACACCGAAGGGTTCCGCTGCACCCGACAGTAAGACGTGGCGGACCGCCTCCGCCCCTATGGAGCCGCCGGGCTCACGGGTGGTCAGCACGTCAAAGCCTCGGGCGCTGAGCGAATCGGCGAGAAGGCGCATCTGGGTCGATTTTCCCGCCCCTTCTCCACCCTCGAATGTTACGAACAATCCCTTTGTCAGCGACACAAGTTCTTCCAGATCGGCGTGCATACCGGTTCTGTTTAGCCGATTGATCTGGCGGAAGGAACCGTCAAGCACCGCATTTGTCACAGCCAGAAGAACAGAAGTTCCTGCAGGGCGTCGAGCGCCCGGCTGCTGAGCGTGCCGGGCCCAACCGCCTCGGCCGTTCTGACCGGCACTTCCCTCAGCAGCTTCTCGCCGTTCCAGAGCTTGACGACGCCTACCTGCTGGCCGGCTGCCACCGGCGCCGTCAGCGGCCATTTGTAGACGATCCTCGCCGTCAACCGTTCCGGATTGTTGACCGGAAGCAGCAGGTCGACCGGGTCACCCGCGACCAGCGAGACGCGAGACGCCGCCCCGCCGTAAACGCTCGCCTCGCCGATCGTCTCGCCTTCAGCGAAGATGCGCCGCTTCTCGAAATTCGTCATTGCCCAGTCGAGCACGCGGCGGCTTTCCTCGATCCTCTCCTTGTCGGTTTCAAGGCCGGCCATCGCCAGATAGACCCGGCGGTCGCCGCGCTGCATGGAGGCGGCAAGCGAGAAGCCGAACCCTTCCGCAAAACCGGTCGCCAGCCCGTCGACTCCGACATTGGCGGCAATCAGCGGGTTCTTGTTGCGCTGAAGGATCTTGTTCCACTCGAATTCAGGCTGAGCATAGAGGCGGTAGAATTCCGGATGCGCGTCGCGCAGATGGCGTGACAGGGTGACGAGTTCACGCATCGTGATCCTGCTTCCCGGATCCGGCAGGCCCGTCGCATTCTTGAAGGTCGCAACCGGCATGCCAAGCGCGCGGGCGCGTTTGTTCATCCGTTCGGCGAAGGCCGCCTCACTGCCGGCCATGCCCTCGGCCAGGATGATGCAGGCGTCATTCGCCAGTTGCACAGTCGCGCCTTGAATGAGGTCTGCAACGCGGATCTGGGATTTGATCGCGGCGAACATCGTGGCCGTGCCGGACGGTGCACCGCCTGTTCGCCAGGCATGTTCGGAAACCGGAAAGGTCGTCTCCGGCGTCAGTTCGCCCTTCTCCAGCGCCTCGAAGACCACGTCCATTGCCATCAGCTTGGCAAGCGAGGCGGGCGGTACAGGATCGTCTTCGCCGCGCGCGAAGAGCACGGTGCCTGTTTCCGCATCGACGAGGTAGATTTGCTTCGCCTTCGTATCGAAGGCCGGCGTTTGCGCTGTCGCCTCCCCCTGAGCGATCGCCGCCAGGATGCCCACGATCGCGAACCACTTCATGCGCATAAGAAACTCCGGTTTCTCATGCGGGCATAGCAGTGCAGAGCCCCCCGTTCAATCGGCATCGATCGGATCAGATGGCGCCTTGATGCCGCTTCGCATAGGCAAGGATCGACTCGGGAGTGAGCGGATTGGAATCGACCATGATCGCTTCGAAGGGAGAGGCCTTGTCGCTGACGCGCACTTCCACATAGGCAGCCGCATAGGCCATGGTGCCGTCCGGCAGCGGGATCAATTCGGGCCGCTCGGTCGGGATCGGGCCGATGTCCGGCAGCAGCACGAATTCGGTCATAGCCGGCGGCGTCGGGAAGGCTTGCGCGGGCGCGGCGAGTGCGTTCACCGGGGCGCCTGAGCCGAGCATCGACTTGGCCGGGACCGTGACGGTGCCGAGATCCTGCACCTGGTTGCGCAGCGGTTCGTTCGAGGCGACCATGACCCCCGTCGCGATCTGGCCTTCGGGCATCACACCCGGAGAACGATCGCCTTTCCTGACGTAGGACGCCATGAGATAGGGCATGTCGTTGCCCTCGAGCGGAGCCCGGCCGACATATTGAACGCGAACCTTGGCGCTCCCCTTGCGCTTGATGTCCAGCATGTCAGCCGTCTTTGAGGAGACGTCGATGAGCCGGCCGTATTCATAAGGACCGCGGTCGTTGACGCGGACGATCACCGACGTGCCGTTCTCGAGGTTCGTGACCCGGGCATAGCTCGGCAGAGGAAAGGTCGGGTGCGCCGCCGACAGGTGATACTTGTCGTAGACTTCGCCGTTTGCCGTCAGGCGACCGTGAAAGGCCGATCCGTACCACGAGGCCATGCCGGTCTTGTTGTAGCCGAAATCCTCTTTCGGCTGATACCACCTGCCCTTGACCTGATAGGCCTTGCCCACCTGATAGCGGCCGCCGCCCTTCGGAATATTGCGTCCGGTGGCGACCCGCGGGCTGGCTTTGACGCCATAGACGGATTCGGCGAAGTATTCCTTGCTTCGCGACTTGCTCTTCTTGACACTGGATGTCGTCGATCCGCAGGCGGTAAGCATTGCGCACAGCAACGGAACTGCAGCGAGCCGAATTCCCCTCACAAGGTATGCCGCTTTTCTATCGGATGTCATCTGTCCCACAAGATCATTCGCAATGCCGCACCGAAATGATCCGCACTAGCCCCCGCGCAGAATTCGGCGTTCCGAAACGGAACAATCAAAGTAATCATGACAACAACAAGGCGGAATTGCGAACTGGATGGCGAAAGCGCCATTGAAATCTCGTCTTATGGTTTACAGAACGTAAAGATCGAAGGGCCGAAAGCCGCCAGATGGACAGTGCCAGTCCCTACGCGGAGCAACAAAATCATGGTGCTGAGCACAGCAAATCTTGCAAAGCCCGTTTGCTTCGGGCAATAACGCGGCTGCCCGGAGGAGTGGCCGAGCGGTTTAAGGCACCGGTCTTGAAAACCGGCGTGCGTGAAAGCGTACCGTGGGTTCGAATCCCACCTCCTCCGCCACTGAGCTTCCCAAATCTTCCTATCAGCACCGAGTTGACAACCGGGACCGTCCAGGGTCCGCGCCCGCTTGGCCGCATATCATTATCTCCTGACCGGAACTTTGTATCTGCAGCGGGGTTGCAGGCGATGTGCGAGCAAGATCAATCAGTGACGTTGCCGAGCGCATGCCCATTTCGAGAAAGCCACCCGATGAAGAAGCGACGGATCGGCCGCTTGCAGGCTCGCGCAGGCTGGATCGTAACATCAATGCGATTCTGAAACGGCGCCGGGAGGCGGAACTTGGAAAGACGCTTCAAGACAAGATTGCAGATACAATTACGCGCTTTGCCGGCTCGATGACCTTCATCTATCTTCATCTCGCGGCATGCGTCTTCTGGATCGCGGCGAACATGAGATGGTTGCCTGGTGTGCCCGTCTTCGACCCGAGCTTTGTAATCCTCGCCATGGTCGCCTCCGTGGAGGCGATCTTCATCTCCACTTTCGTTCTCATCAGTCAGAACCGAATGGCGGCGGACGACGACAAGCGGGCAGATCTCAACCTGCAAATATCACTGCTGGCCGAACAGGAGGCGACCCAACTGCTGACCTTGGTCTCGGCAATTGCCGCTCGGCTTGACGTGAGGACAGCGGTAGACGCCGAGGTCGGCGAACTCGCGACCGAAGTGACTCCCGAAGACGTGCTCGACCGACTGGAAAAACGGCAAGCCGGCAGCGACGATTAGATACCGCTCTTGCGAATCTACTCGAGGCAAAACCTCCTACCTTCCGGAGCTCGAAACCGCGGTCGGCATTGCTCCGCTCCGAGGCCGCTTTCTCGTTAGATGCATTCTTTGCATTTCGTTGGGTTTGCGACGGGATCAGTCGCTTGCTCCAGGGATCAGCCTTGATCTTTCGGCCACCAGGCTAGAACTTCACCACGAGCCCGAGAATCGGACCCTGCTGCACGACGTCGAACAGAAAACCGTCGTTGCTGTAGTCGACGCCCAGGGCGCGGTAGCCGGCGACAGCCGACACCGTGTCGCTGAAGCGATAGCCGATGGCGGCGGCGACGTCCCAGTCGAGGTCGGCCTGGCCGGCGCCCACGAGGCCCCATCCGGTCAGAAAGATCTCCGGCGTGAAGATCATGGACTGGGAGGTCTCGGCCTCCGGCTATGCGGCGGTCTGGGCCAGGGAAAACAGGCGCGAATCCCTGTGGGACGCGATGGAACGCAAGGAAACCTATGCCACGACCGGGCCGCGCATGATCGTGCGCTTCTTCGGCGGATGGGACTTCGAGGCCCGTGATGCCGAGGATCGCCTGCCGGCGCGGATCGGCTACAGCAAGGGCGTGCCGATGGGTGGCGACCTCAGCGCGGCACCCGGCGGCAAAGCGCCGACCTTCCTTGTCGCGGCGTTGAAGGACCCGATCGGCGCCAATCTCGACCGCTACCAGATCGTCAAGGGCTGGTTGGACAAGGACGGAAACCCGCACGAGAAGGTCTATGACGTCGCCTGGTCGGGCGACGGCAAGCTTCCACCGGTCGGCAATACCGTAGACGAGGCGAACGCCACCTGGACCAACACGGTCGGCGCACCTGAACTCATCGCCGTGTGGAAGGATCCGGAATTCGACTCCAACCAGCCCGCCTTCTATTACGGCCGGGTGATCGAAATTCCGACGCCGCGCTGGACCGCCTATGACGGCAAGCGATTTGGCGTGAAGCCTTTGCCGGGCACCGCGACGACCATCACGGAGCGCGCCTACACGTCGCCGATCTGGTACACGCCGAAGTCCTGACGGCATGCCGCTGACCGCGTCGGAAAGATTTGAGAACGTTCGGCAGTGCCGCAGATCTTTTCGCGTGGCCAGGCATCGAAGCCGCCACGCAAAATCGACGAATTCAATTCCTGGGACTAGCTGTTCTGGACCTGCTCGACCGCTTGTGCCAGGAACTCCAGCATGCGCACGCGGATGTCGGCTTCCGACTGCGCCACCCCGGCCGCGTCGAAGTCGGCCTTGATCTTGCGCACGACGTCCTCGTGGCCGGCTTCCTCGATATCTGCGGTGATGACGTCACGCGCGTAGGCTTCGGGGTCCGCCTTGTTGAGGAGGCCGGCGGCCCAGAGGCCGAGCATCCTGTTGCGCCGCGCCAAGGCCTTGAACCTCAACTCTTCGTCCATCGCGAACTTTGCCTCGAAAGCCTTCTCGCGATCCTGCATCGTCGTCATCAATCGACCTCCCTCAAGTTGCCGGCCAGCATTCTCGCATAATGCAGTGTGCCGGCGGAAGAGCAACCTGCGTTTTCGTCTTTGGCGCCTTTCATGATACCCTGATCTAAATCGGGGGAAGGAAAGATACGCCGATTGTGAAATGCGTTCTTTTCAGATATGGACCCGCTGAGAAAATTCCAAATGCGCGACCCAAGAGCGCCAACAACCACAGAGACAAGTCCATGAATCGTCGCCGCCGTATCTACGAGGGCAAGGCAAAGATCCTTTACGAGGGTCCGGAACCGGGCACGCTCATCCAGTTCTTCAAGGATGATGCGACCGCGTTCAACAAGAAGAAGCATGACGTCATCGACGGCAAGGGCGTACTCAACAACCGCATTTCCGAGTACATCTTCACTCATCTCAACAAGATCGGCATTCCGACGCACTTCATTCGCCGCCTCAACATGCGCGAGCAACTGATCAAGGAAGTGGAGATCATTCCGCTCGAGATCGTCGTGCGCAATGTCGCCGCCGGTTCGCTCGCAAAGCGCCTCGGCATCGAGGAAGGCACCGTGCTGCCGCGCTCGATCATCGAGTTCTACTACAAGGCCGATGCGCTCGACGACCCGATGGTCTCGGAAGAGCACATCACCGCGTTCGGCTGGGCGAGCCCGCAGGAACTCGACGATATCATGGCGCTTGCCATCCGCATCAACGACTTCCTGTCGGGCCTCTTCCTTGGCGTCGGCATCCAACTCGTCGACTTCAAGATCGAATGCGGCCGCCTCTACGAAGGCGACATGATGCGCATCGTTCTGGCCGACGAGATTTCGCCGGACAGCTGCCGGCTGTGGGACGTCGAGACCAAGGAAAAGATGGACAAGGATCGGTTCCGCCGCGACATGGGCGGCCTGGTCGAGGCCTATCAGGAAGTGGCCCGCCGTCTCGGCATCATCAACGAGAACGAGCCGCCGCGCGGTTCCGGACCCGTGCTCGTCAAGTAACGATGCTGGCCAAGTGAATTTCGGGGATAAGCAAGTGATCAAGGCACGCGTAACCGTGACGTTGAAGAATGGCGTTCTGGACCCTCAAGGCAAGGCAATCGAAGGCGCGCTCGGGGCGCTTGGCTTCGACGGCATCGGCCAGGTCCGCCAGGGCAAGGTCTTCGACCTGCAGCTCGAGACCGCAGACAAGGCCAAGGCCGAAGCCGAGCTCAAGGCTATGTGCGAGAAGCTGCTCGCCAACACGGTGATCGAAAATTACAGTATTTCCCTCGCCTGACGGCGGGGGAATTTCTGCGCCGGCCGTCACGATCGGACGCGACCCTCGGATCGGTTCACCGGCGTTTCCAGCATTGATGTTCACCTCGCGCGCTTCAGGGCCGCGGGGCCAAGGCAAGGTATCTACGCCCATGAAGTCAGCCGTCGTTCAGCTTCCAGGCCTTAACCGCGATCGCGACATGATCGCGGCGCTTACGAAGATCTCCGGCAAGACGCCGGTGACCGTCTGGCAGACCGAGACGGAGATCCCGGATGTCGACCTGATTGTCATTCCCGGCGGCTTTTCCTATGGCGACTACCTGCGCTGCGGCGCGATCGCCGCGCGCATGCCGGTGATGCAGGCGATCAAGGCCAAGGCCGAGCAAGGCGTGCGCGTCCTTGGCGTGTGCAACGGCTTCCAGATCCTCGTCGAAGCGGGCCTGCTGCCGGGCGCGCTGATGCGCAATGCCTCGCTGAAATTCGTCTGCCGCGAAGTGAAGCTCGAAGTCGTCAATGCGGAGACGGACTTCACCCGTGCCTACGCCAAGGGCCAGGTGATCCGCAGCCCCGTCGCCCACCATGACGGAAACTATTTCGCCGACGCCGAAACCTTGAAGGCGGTGGAAAGCAATGGTCAGGTCGTCTTCCGCTATGCCGAAGGCACCAACCCGAACGGCTCTCTCAACGATATTGCCGGCGTGGTGAATGACCGCGGCAATGTTCTTGGCATGATGCCGCACCCGGAAAACCTGATCGAAGCGGCCCATGGCGGCTCGGATGGCCGCGGCATCTTCGCCTCGGCGCTCGACGTAATCGCCGCTTAACCGTATCGCTGCTAGAAGGCGGTATCCATCGTCACGCGCGCGAGGCCGCCTATGCCATCCATGAAATGCAGACAATTCGCAGCGCTCGGCTGCGTCGCCGCAAGCTTTGTGCTCGTTGGCGGGTGCCAATCCAACCGCCCAACCTCCGCGCCTGCGAGCTCCGCCGCGCTCCCGACGATGGAGCGCGTTGCGCTTGGCGCCAATGGCTGCTGGTTCAAGTCGGGCGACCCGGCCTTCAAGGCCTATCGGCTCGCACCGGAACTCAATTCCTTCTCCGGGCGCCCGCGCATTTTGCTCGTGCCGCGCAAATCGCCCGAGTCACGCCCCCTCGCGGTCATCCAAGCCGAAGGGCACCCTGCCCGGCTGCAGGCCTTCGGTCCGCTTCTCAGCGAGCCGGTGGGCACGCGGATCGCGTCGGACGTGCGGCGCTGGGCCGCCGGCGGCCAGGGCTGCAGTTGAGCTCAAACAACCGAGTTCCCGATCCGAGCTCGGCGGTCTCGCGCGCCGCGGATAAATCGTCCGCGCCTAGCCTCTGCGTCGTGGCGGCAAGCAAACAGACGGGCGGCGGCGCCACATCTTTGAACGCATCCCGCTCTAACGCCAGAACGGAACGGCAGCCTCTCGCCGTGCTTCAGCCTCGCTGACGCCGATGTCCTTCAACTGGTGGTCGCTCAAGTCGCCCAGCACCAGACGGCTGCGCCTCTTCGCGGCCAATGCACAGTAGAAGCGCCACAGCCTAGCTGGAATACTCAAGTTGGCGCTTTGCCCGCGATGGCTGGGCCTCTCGGTGTGCCGCGGCGACAACTGAATTGTATTAATTGTATTCATTGCTCTGAACCTCAACGCCGTACTGTCGCACCATCCTGTGATAATTGACTCTGCAATTGAGGCAATATAGACAATTGTCACTATGACAACTTGGCTACCGGATATACAGCAGGGGCACGGGCCGCTTTACGCGCGGATCGCCGACCAGATTGAACAGGCGATCGGCAGCGGCGCCCTGCCCGTCGGCACCAAGCTGCCGCCGCAACGCAATCTGGCCTTCGACATCGGGGTGACGATCGGAACGATCGGCCGGGCCTACAACATCGTGCGGGAGCGCGGACTTGTGAGCGGCGAGGTCGGCCGCGGCACCTATGTGCTGGACCATCCGGAGAGCAGACCGCCCGAACAGGCCGATCCACTCACCACGTCGCTAGCCGGTACCCGTCCGATCGTCGCGCCGCCCGGCAAGCTGCGCTTCGACAGCACGGCGGCGCCGGACATCGGCCAGGGCGACATTCTGGCAAGATTGCTCGGTGACATCAGCCGGGAGCATCATGCGGACATTGCGAGCTATGCCCGCAATTTTCCTGATCATTGGTTCGAAGCGGGTGCGCAGTGGCTGGCGAGCGGCAGCTTTCGACCGACACCGGAATGCATCGTGCCGACGCTCGGTGCGCACGCCGCCGTCATTGCCGTGATTTCGGCGGTCACCTCGCCGGGCGACCGCATCGCCTTCGAAACCCTGACCTATTCGCAGGTAAGCCGCAGCGCCGGGCTGATCGGGCGGCGGATCGCGCTGCTCGCAAGCGATGAGTTCGGCCTGATCCCGGAGGATTTCGAGCGCGTTTGCGCCCAGCAGCATCCGAAGCTCGCCTTCCTGATGCCAAGCGCGCAGAACCCTACGGTGGCGATCATGCCGCTCGAGCGGCGCCAGGCGGTCGCCGAAATCGCCCGCAAATACGGTGTATGGCTGGTCGAGGACAATCTCTATGGCTCGATGACCGGTGATCCCATTCCGCTTCTCGCCGAACTAGCGCCGGAGCGGACTTTCCTCGTCGGCGGCCTGTCGAAGTCCGTTGCCGCCGGCGTGCGCGGCGGCTGGGTCGCCTGCCCGCCACATTTCAGCCAGCGCATCCGCATCGCCCACAAGATGATCAGCGGCGGCCTTCCGTTCCTCCTTGCCGAACTTTGCGCCCGCCTTGTTCTTTCAGGGGCCGCCTCCTCCCTGCGCGGCCGCGGCGTCGAGGAAATCGGCAAGCGCGTCGCCATGGCGCGCGAAATCTTCTCCGGCTTCGAGTTCAACGACCACCCGAAGGTACCCTTCCTCTGGCTGAAGCTCCCGGAGCCCTGGCTGTCGGGAACCTTCAAGCAGGCAGCCCTCCAGGAAGGCGTGCTGATCGACGACGAGGACGAATTCAAGGCGGCCCGGTCCGACCGCGTCTTCCACCGCATCCGCGTCGGATTCTCCTCGCCGGCCAAGCGGAGCGACGTGGAGGCCGGGTTCCAGATCTTGCGACGCCTGCTCGATAGCGGCCGTACCGGCTACGACAGCTTCGACTAATTCCCTGCCAGACGACTTTCGCACAGGCGACGACGATTTATAGTTCGCGTAACGCCTGAGTCGATTCGCCTTTCCAAAGGATCTGGCATGCTTTCTTCAACTTGGCTCGGTGCCCGAGCCTGATGCTCGGTTCCGTCGGAGCCTTCGCGTTCCTGGCATCTCTTGGGGCCACACCCGTTCACGCGGCAGAGCCGATCTTCGACGAACTCCGTTTCGGTGCGACGACCTCCATCGGCGACGGCGACAATCAGGAGGACGGCGTCTTCCCATCCGTGACCGTCTTTTTCGACCCGTTCGGTGCAGACAGTGCTACCGGCTTTATTGAAAAGGTCCTGCGGCCACGGGTGCATGCCGGAGCCTCGATCGCAACCGCGTCGAACGGCGTCAACCAGGTGTATGGCGGGTTCAGTTGGGACGTCGACATCACCGAGCGTTTCTTTGTCGAGCTCGGTGCCGGCGGCACGGTTCACGACGGCGACCTGAACGATGACGGAACGAGCGGGCCGAAGCTTGGCTGTCGGCTGATGTTCCGCGAATATGCCGCCGCCGGGTTTCGCTTCGACGATCACTGGAACCTGTCGGCAACGGTGGAACACTCCTCCAATGCCAATCTTTGCAATGGACCCAACGACGGTTTGACGCGTGCGGGACTGATGCTCGGCTACAAATTCTAGCGGCTGAGAAACGGAATTTCCGGTCGGGAGCACGTCGGCTGGCTCCTGTTGATCTGCGGTATTTTTCTGTCGCGCCGCGGCGCGTCATAGGCTAAAGAAGCCGCAAAGCGCCCCCTGTTTGTGTTGCGGTTCGCACGCGCCGTGTCCCTGTCGGAAGGGGTGAGCGCCGCCCGAAGGATTGACGGTCGACGATGACGATTTCCAACACCCGCCCCATCACCCCGGACCTCATCGCCTCGCACGGGCTGAAGCCCGACGAATATGAGCGCATCCTGAACTTGATCGGGCGCGAGCCGACCTTCACCGAACTCGGTATCTTCTCGGCTATGTGGAACGAGCACTGCTCCTACAAATCCTCAAAGAAATGGCTTCGCACGCTCCCGACCAAGGGACCGCGCGTCATCCAGGGGCCGGGCGAGAATGCCGGCGTCGTCGACATCGATGACGGCGATTGCGTCGTCTTCAAGATGGAGAGCCACAACCATCCTTCCTATATCGAGCCCTATCAAGGCGCGGCCACCGGCGTCGGCGGCATCCTGCGTGACGTCTTCACCATGGGTGCGCGCCCGATCGCCGCGATGAACGCGCTCCGCTTCGGCTCGCCCGATCATCCGAAGACCCGCCACCTCGTGTCCGGCGTCGTTGCCGGCGTCGGTGGCTACGGCAACTCCTTCGGCGTGCCCACGGTCGGCGGCGAGGTCGAGTTCGACTCGCGCTATAACGGCAACATCCTCGTCAACGCCTTCGCGGCAGGCCTCGCGAAGAGCGATGCGATCTTCTATTCGAAGGCGGAGGGCGTCGGGCTCCCGGTCGTCTATCTCGGCGCCAAGACCGGCCGCGATGGCGTCGGCGGCGCCACCATGGCTTCGGCCGAGTTCGACGAGTCGATCGAGGAGAAGCGCCCGACCGTCCAGGTCGGCGATCCCTTCACGGAAAAATGCCTGCTTGAAGCCTGCCTCGAACTGATGCAGACGGGCGCCGTGATCGCCATCCAGGACATGGGCGCCGCCGGCCTCACTTGTTCCGCCGTCGAGATGGGCGCCAAGGGCGATCTGGGCATCGAGCTCAATCTCGACAAGGTGCCGGTGCGCGAGGAGCGCATGACTGCCTACGAGATGATGCTTTCCGAAAGCCAGGAGCGCATGCTGATGGTGCTGCGCCCGGAAAAGGAGGAGGAAGCCAAGGCGATCTTCGTCAAGTGGGGCCTCGACTTCGCAATCGTCGGCAAGACGACCGACGACCTGCGCTTCCGCATCCTGCACCAGGGCGAGGAAGTGGCGAACCTGCCGATCAAGGAACTCGGCGACGAGGCACCGGAATATGACCGCCCCTGGACACCGGCCAAGACCCCCTCGCCGCTCGCGACCAACGACATTCCCCAGGCCGATGTCGCCGAGGCGCTTCTGAAGCTGGTCGGCTCCGCCAACAATTCCTCGCGCCGCTGGGTTTACGAGCAATACGACACGCTGATCCAGGGCAATTCGCTGCAGCTGCCGGGCGGCGACGCCGGCGTGGTGCGCGTCGAAGGCCATGAGACGAAGGCGCTCGCCTTCTCTTCGGATGTGACGCCCCGTTATGTCGAGGCAGATCCGTTCGAGGGCGGCAAGCAGGCTGTCGCCGAATGCTGGCGCAACCTGACGGCAACCGGGGCGCTGCCGCTCGCTGCCACCGACAATCTGAACTTCGGCAACCCCGAACGCCCCGAAATCATGAGCCAGTTCGTACACGCCATCAAAGGCATCGGCGAAGCCTGCCGCGCTCTCGATTTCCCGATCGTTTCGGGCAACGTATCGCTCTACAACGAGACGAACGGCCAGGCGATCCTGCCCACCCCGACCATTGGCGGTGTAGGGCTGGTCAAGGACTGGTCGAAGATGGCGCGCATCCGCTTTGCCGCGGCGGATGAGACCATCCTGCTCGCCGGCGCGCCGGAACACTTGGGCAGCCACATCGCTCAGTCAATCTATATGCGCGACATTCACGGCCGCACCGACGGTCCGGCACCGCACGTGGATCTGGCGCATGAACGCAAGGTCGGCGACTTCGTTCGCGGCCTGATCGCGGACGGACTGGTTACCGCCGTGCACGACTGCTCTTCGGGCGGCCTTGCGCTTGCCGTTGCGGAAATGGCGATCGCCTCGGGCATCGGCGCGACGATTGCTGCTCCGGAGAACGATCCGATTGCGGCCTTCTACGGTGAGGATCAGGGTCGCTATGTCGTGACGGTCACTGCCGACAAGCTCGATGCGGTCGTCGCTCGGGCGGCAGTCGCTGGCATTGACCTGCCGGTTATCGGCAAGACCGAAGGCGAAGCCGTTAAACTCGGCGATGCAAAGGCGGTCTCGGTAGACGAATTGCGTTCCGCCCACGAAGCCTGGTTCCCCACCTACATGGGCAGCGATCTGGCTCCGGACAATTGACGGCAGACGGGGCGGAAAACCGTCAAATCATCATTTGCTTTCCGCCCCTGAATCGTGGTTCCCTTGAGGCTACGAGTGGGGGTGCATCCCCTGCGCCCGCAGAAAAATAACAAGGGAGTTGGCATATCATGCCCATGACACCAGGCGATATCGAAGACATGATCAAGGCCGGAATCCCGGGCGCCAAGGTCACGATCCGCGATTTGGCCGGTGACGGCGACCACTATGCCGCCGAAGTCGTGGCCGAAGCGTTTCGCGGCAAGACCCGCGTGCAGCAGCACCAGATGGTCTACAACGCCTTGAAGGGAAATATGGGCGGCATACTTCATGCGCTCGCCCTGCAGACCAGCGCGCCGGAGTGAGTCCCTATGGCGGACTTGATCAAGGAACTCGTCAGCGGTGTCGTCGACAGTGCGCTGAAGGAGATCCTAAAGAAGACCGGCGCCAGGAAAACCGCGACGCGGCGGACGAAGCGCCGTACCAGGCAAGCCTCAGGCGCCGGCGGCATCCTTGCCGAGATCATCCAGGCCGCGATCCGCAAGCCGGCAAAGAAGCAGGTGAGCCGTCGCCGCACCGCTGCATCCCGCAGCAAGCTGCGCCGCCGCTCCGCCTGAGGTGGTTTGAAAGCCACATTTTGAGGACCATCAACATTTTTGCGAATTGGGTGGGTGAAAACCGCGCCCATGCATGCTATTTAAGCAGCAAAGCGACATCCGGTCCTTGAAGCCGGCCAGGAAGGAAGACAACATGAGCGGAATTCACGATTTCATCGACAACGAGATCAAGACCAACGACGTCGTTCTCTTCATGAAGGGCACGCCGCAGTTTCCGCAGTGTGGTTTCTCCGGACAGGTGGTGCAAATCCTCGATTACATCGGCGTCGACTACAAGGGCATCAACGTGCTCGCCGATGCGGATCTGCGCCAAGGCATCAAGGATTACTCCAACTGGCCGACCATTCCGCAGCTCTATGTGAAGGGCGAATTCGTCGGCGGTTGCGACATCGTGCGCGAGATGTTCCAGGCAGGCGAGTTGCAGGAGCATCTTCAGGGACAGGGCATTTCCGTAAAGGGCGCTGCGTAGCATCCGCAATAGGGAACAGCGCACGGAGAAGGCGGCCTGACCGCCTTTTTTGATTCCGGAACTATATGCCGTTCGGCTAAATTTCGGTGCACTCCTTGAGCAGGCGACGAAATTCACCGGCTCCGGAGGGGTCTTCCACGACCGCGCATCGGCAGATTTTCGACTGCCCCACGGGGGCGATCGACGCAGACATTGCCTTGGGGCGCGCACTCTCTCGCACCCGTATACTCATAGCATCGAAGTCGGCGCAGGCTCGACTTCGACCTGAAATTTCACAGACCGATCAAAGTATTGATGAACTCTGCGCCCTCGATATCAGCGGCGCATTCTGTGCCGGACGCCGAGCGGACGGTCAGCGGGATTCCCGAAATGACAAAACCGATAGATCAAGCGGCGACGCTTTCCGGCCTCACCAAGACCCAGTTCATCGCCCTGATGGCGATGCTGATGTCCATCAATGCGATTTCGATCGACATCATGCTGCCGGGGCTGCAGGAAATTGGTGCAAGCCTCGGCGTCAGCGACGAAAACGACCGCCAATATATCCTGTCCGCCTATCTGTTCGGCATGGGTTTCGCACAGCTTTTCTTCGGACCGCTTTCCGATCGCTTCGGGCGGAAGGCGCCGCTCCTCGGCGGGCTGGCGCTCTATGCCCTGAGCGCGATCGCGATCGTCTTCGTGCCGACATTCGCCGCGCTGCTGTTCTTCCGCGTCGTGCAGGGCGTCGGCGCGGCCGCCATTCGCGTCGTGACCGTATCCGTCGTGCGTGACATCTATGGCGGCCGTCAAATGGCGGAGATCATGTCGCTGGTCATGATGGTGTTCATGATCGTCCCGGTGATCGCCCCGAGCATCGGCCAATTGATCATGATCTTTGCGGAATGGCACATGATCTTCGTCGTGATCGCGTTCTACGCGCTTGCCGTCGCGGCGCCCGTCGCAGTTCGCCTGCGGGAGACCTTGGCTCCTGAAAACCGACGCCCGTTCACAGCGTCTGCGATTCTGGAGGGCTTTCGTATCGTCGTGACGAACCGGATGGCGCTGTTCTATACGCTGGCGACGTCCGTGATCTTCGGCGCGCTCTTCGGCTTCATCAATTCGGCACAGCAGGTCCTCGTCGGCATCTATGGTCTCGGCGTGTGGTTCCCGGTCGTCTTCGCGGGCTTTGCCGGACTCATGGCGGTCGCCTCCTTCACCAATTCGCGTCTCGTGCGGCGGTTCGGCATGCGGGCACTCTCGCATGCCGCCCTTCTCGGCTTCACCCTGGCGAGCTTCGTCTGGATGTGTGCATCGCTCGCGGGACCGCTGCCACTACCGATTTTCGTGGTCCTCTACGCCGCGGCAATGTTCCAGTTCGGGGTGATCTTTGCCAACTTCAACGCCATGGCCATGGAGCCACTCGGGCATGTGGCCGGTACCGCCTCGTCGGTTCTCGGCTTCGTCCAGACGATCACCGGCGGGGTCATCGGCGCCGTCATCGGCCAGGCCTTCGACGGCACTGTGACACCGCTCGCCGTCGGCTTCTTTGCCGTCGGCGTCCTTGCCCTCGTCTTTGTGCTGTTTGCAGAAGGCGGCCGGCTTTTCAAACCGCACAATCCTGCCGGCTAGCCGGATGCCGGTGTGGCGCGACGGCCGGATTGTTCCTCCCAAATCTGCTATTGTGGATATTTCAATGACTTCCATCTCAGAAGACACCCTCAACGCCCGACAACAACCGGATGATACCAACTCGGTTTCGGGTGCGGCTCGTATCGGAATGGGCCTCGTCGAATTCATCGTGACGATTGCCGTGATGACGGCAAGCGTGGCGCTCGCGATCGACAGCATGCTGCCGGCGCTTTCGAGCATCGGCCAGTCGTTCGACGTTACCAATGCCAACGACGCGCAGCTCGTCATCGGCATATTCTTCCTCGGTTTCGGCTTTTCGCAGATTTTCTTCGGCAGCCTTTCCGATGCCTTCGGCCGCCGCGTGGTGCTGCTCGGCGGCTTGGCCTTCTTCACCATCTCGAGCTTCGCCGCCTCGCAGGCGACGAGCTTCGAGGCGCTGCTGGTGCTGCGCTTCATCCAGGGCATCGGTGCCGCGGCGGTGCGCATCACCACCATGGCGATTGTCCGCGACTGTTTCGGCGGCCGCGAGATGGCACGCGTCATGTCCTATGTGATGATCGTCTTCATGATCGTGCCGATCGTCGCTCCCTCGCTTGGACAGGTTGTCATCGTCTATGCCGATTGGCACTGGATCTTCATTCTGATCGGCGTGATCGGCCTCGTTCTTTTCTTTTTGGCGCTGACTCGCATGTCGGAGTCGCTCCCTGCCAAGGAGCGCCTGCCGCTCTCGTTCGGCGCTATTCTTTCAGGCTTCCGTACGGTCCTGACGAACCGCATCACCTGCGGTTACATGATCGGCCTGACGCTGTTCACGGCGGTCATCTGCGCCTACATCGTCAGCGTGCAGCAGGTCTTCGGCGAAATTTACGGTCTCGCCGACTGGCTGCCGATCGCCTTTGCCGGAACGGCCGGCGGCATCGCTGTGGCAAACTTTGCCAACGGTTTTTTTGTCCGCAGCTTCGGCATGCGTCGCATCTCGCATGCCGCACTGATCCTGTTCACGCTGCTTGCGGCCGCGGGTTACGCGCTGTCGCTGGCCGGCACGCCGGCCTTCGTCGTCAGCTACGTGATGTTCTCGGTGCTGCTGATGTTCTTTGCCGTGATCGCCACCAATTTCACGGCGATCAGCCTCGAGCCGATGGGCCATCTCGCCGGCACGGCCACCGCGATTACCGGCTTCATCTCGACGACGGCCGGCGCCCTCATCGGCAGCGCCGTCGGCCAGCTTTTCAACGGAACGCTGCAGCCCTTGTTCGGCGGATTCGCGCTCTTCGGACTTCTGACCATTGCCGCTACGCTCTGGGCGGAAAAGGGAAAGCTCTTCACCCATCCCGGCGACCAGATCGCCGGTCCCGATCACGGTGGCGGACATATGTAACAACAAAGCCCGCTCGGCGATCCGGGCGGGCTTTCTCTATTGTGACGCCTGTAACGTCCTTGATCAGACGGTGAAAACCTCGCGCCGCAGCGCCTCCCAGCTTTCCTTGTCGGTGGCGAGAAGCAGCCCGCCATTGGTGTGGGCCGGCAGATAGCGCGATCCGTCGAAGCGGGCCGCATAGGCGCCGGCCTCTTCGGCGATCAGCGTGCCGGCAAGGTGATCCCACGGCATGAGCTTCTGGTACATCAGGAAGTGCAGATGGCCGGCTGCGAAGATGCGGTATTCATGCGCGGCGCAGCGGTAGCTTGTGGCGATCCTCACCTTGGCCAAATTGCCCATGACGATCCGGCGGTCGTCTTCCTGGTAGAATGCCGTCGAGGCGCCGCCGACCATGCTGCCAAGCGGCACGCCGGCCGTGACCGACAGCCTCTCCTGCGACCCGTTCGGCCGGCACATCCAAGCGCCGGAACCTTTCTCGGCAATTACCCAATCATTGCCGAGCGGATCGTAGATGATGCCCGCAACGGTCTCGCCTTTGGCGACGACGCTCGCCATCACCCCGAAGAGCGGCAGGCCGGCGGCAAAGTTGAAGGTCCCGTCGATCGGATCGACGACAATGGCAAGCTCGGCATCCGCCAGCTTGTCGAGGAGAGCGGGATCGGCCGCGACCGACTCTTCCCCGATGAAGACTGCGCCAGGCGCGATCGCGTCGATCTTCGCCTTGATCAGCCTCTCGGCAGCCTCGTCGCCTTCCGTCACAAGATCGATCGCCTCGGACTTCGTCCGCACATCGCCCGATTCCAGATTCCGGAAGCGAGGCAGGATTTCCTTCACCGCCGCCTCCTGCAAAAGGTTGGCAAGGGCGGCGATATCGACGGACTGGCTCATTCTGTGGGCTCCGAAGAAAGGGACTGGAAATCGAACAGTTTTGGATCGAGCAGGTGCGACGGGTTCACATGGCCGAGCGCGCGCAGCATCGTGTCCTTGCGGCCGGGCATGCGCCGCTCGATGTCGGCAAGCATCCCCTTCATGGCATTGCGCTCGAGACCGTCCTGCGAGCCGCAGAGATCGCACGGGATGATCGGGAACTCCATCGCTGCGGCGAATTTCGCGAGATCGTCCTCGGCCGCATAGGCAAGCGGCCGCAGGACCGTCAGGTCGCCCTCGTCATTGAGAAGCTTCGCCGGCATCGACGCCAGGCGGCCGCCATGTAAGAGGTTCATGAAGAAGGTT
This sequence comes from Sinorhizobium fredii, assembly GCF_002944405.1. NCBI lineage: Bacteria > Pseudomonadati > Pseudomonadota > Alphaproteobacteria > Hyphomicrobiales > Rhizobiaceae > Ensifer > Ensifer fredii. The sequence goes on from NZ_CP024307.1 coordinate 2,047,045, forward strand.
TCGAGAATGTCCTCGCGATGGTGCCCGAGCACCAGGGCATCGCAGCCCTCCTCCCGCGCGACACGGTAGAGGTTGCCGCGCCTCAGCCTGGAACAGAGCGAGCAATAGGTGGCGCCCGTCGGCACCTTCTCCTTCACGATCGAATAGGTATCGCGATATTCGATCCGGTGCCTGACGCCGATCGAGGCGAGATAGTCCGGCAGGATGTGTTTCGGAAAGTTCGGCTGGCCCTGGTCGAGATTGCAGGCAATGAGCTCGACCGGCAGAAGCCCGCGCCACTGCAGATCCATCAGCAGCGCCAAGAGGCTGTAGCTGTCCTTGCCTCCGGAAACGCCGACGAGCCAGCGCTTCGACCCTTTCAGCATGCCGAAGTCGTCGAAAGCCTGACGCACTTGGCGCAGCAGGCGCTTTCTCAGCTTGTTGAAGGAGACGGAGGTCGGCATCCGCGCGAACAGCGGATGAGCACCGGTGTCGAGAACGGCGTCTTCCGCATTGGGAGCAGCGTCCATCATCTCGCGCTCAGGCGATAGTGAGAGTTCCATGGCGGTAGTCTCGGATTCTGAGGGCGAAATAGGTCCGCCCAAAGGCCCGAACCCTTGCCCGGTCTGGTACCGAAGATCAAGGGAAAAGGGGGCGGCGGCGCAATGAATTGCAGGAATCGAGCCCTCAACCTCAGCGAAATTGCCCCTCACCGTAGCCCTCTCCCCGCACGCGGGGCGGAGGTCACGGCAGCGGCATGAGGGGCACCCTCAGACGCTCACGGCCCAAATACCGACCAGCCGGTACGCGCCGCGAGCATCTCGAGCGCCAGCGAGCCCAGGAGCGAATTGCCGTTCTCGTTGAGGCCCGGCGACCACACGGCAATCGAGGCTTTGCCGGGCGCGACCGCCATGATGCCGCCGCCGACGCCGCTCTTGCCGGGCAGACCGACGCGATAGGCAAAGTCACCGGATCCGTCATAATGGCCGCAGGTGAGCATCAGCGCATTGATGCGCCGGGCCCGCAGGCGCGATACGACGGAATGGCCGGTCAACGGATTGGTGCCGCCCGCCGCCAGAAAAAGGCCCGCCTTCGCCAGCTGGCTGCAGGTCATGGCGAGCGCGCAGTGGTGGAAATAGACGCCGAGCACATGCTCGACCGGATGGTCGAGCCGTCCGAAGGAGCGCATGAAACTGGCGAGCGCGAAATTGCGGAAGCCGGTGGCCGTCTCGGAGCGGGCAACCTCGTGGTCGATGACAATGTTCTCGTCGTCGGCCAAGTAACGGACGAAGCGCACGATCTCGCCTATCAGTTCCCTCGGCGTGTGGCCGGCGAGGATCAGGTCGCTGATCGTGATCGCCCCCGCATTGATGAAGGGGTTGCGCGGCTTTCCACCCTCGTGTTCGAGTTGCACGATCGAATTGAAGGCCGACCCGGAGGGTTCGCGGCCGACCCGATGCCAGATATTCTCGCCATGCTTGCCGAGCGCCAGCGTCAGCGTGAAGACCTTCGAAATGCTCTGGATCGAGAACGGCACTTCCGCATCGCCGACCCGATGCACATCACCGCCCGTCGTGACGATCGCCATGCCGAAATGCTGGGGATTTATGCGGGCAAGCTGGGGAATATAGTCGGCAACCTTGCCCTCGCCCAGCCGCGGCGTCAGCTCGCGATAGATGTCGTCGAGGATCTGTTGCAGATCCTGAGGCGCTTTCTGCTCCGGCATGCGGCACTCCTCGATCTTGGGTCGCTCCGGCAGTTTTCTACAAAAAAACCGCCCGTCTCCGGGCGGTTTTCGAATTCACGAGGCCGAGCCCGGATTAACGCGAATAGAATTCGACGACCAGGTGCGGCTCCATGACGACCGGATAGGGAACGTCGGTCAGAGCCGGAACGCGGACGAAGGTCGCGACCATCTTGTTGTGATCGGCTTCGATATAGTCCGGAACGTCGCGCTCAGCGAGCTGAACGGATTCGAGAACCGTAACGAGCTGCTTGGACTTGTCCTTGACTTCGATGACGTCGCCCGGCTTGCAACGGTAGGAACCGATGTTGACGCGAACGCCGTTGACCTTGACGTGGCCATGGTTGACGAACTGGCGGGCGGCAAAGACGGTCGGAACGAACTTGGCGCGGTAGACGATCGCGTCGAGGCGCGATTCAAGCAGGCCGATCAGGTTTTCCGGGGTGTCGCCCTTGCGGCGGGAAGCTTCGGCGAAGATCGCACGGAACTGTTTTTCACGGATGTCGCCGTAGTAGCCCTTCAGCTTCTGCTTGGCGCGCAGCTGCACGCCGAAGTCGGAAAGCTTCGACTTGCGGCGCTGACCGTGCTGGCCCGGGCCGTATTCGCGGCGGTTGACCGGGGACTTCGGGCGACCCCAGATGTTCTCGCCCATGCGACGGTCAATTTTATACTTGGACGATTCGCGCTTGCTCATCGCATTTCCTTTCAATCGGTTACACCGGTCTGTTGCCAAGCCGGATCAAGGAAACACGCCCTCCTCTGAACTCATTTTGGGAGTTCTGACAGGCTTCTCACGATCACGCTGCCGGAGAAACCACGGGACATGTCAAATGAAACACCGGGCATCGCTGCCCGGCGTTGGGCGGGTCTTTACGCATTGGGCGGGGAATTGTCAAACGGATTTACGCAAGAAACGCAGGGATTTCCGCCAATCCCCGTTCCGAAAAATCACTCCGCGGCCGCGCACTCCGACATGCCGGCATCCGGCGCATTCGCATCACCCGGACGGGTCTCTTTGCCGAGGTCAGGGAAAGCGACGATTCGTTTGCCAGCGAAATCCGCATGCACGACGATCAGCCCCTGCTCTTCGAAATAGCCGAGCAACCGTCGCGCCCGCCGGGCGGAATGCGTGCCGTAAGCACGCGCGATCATCGCGTCAGAAGGACAGGGAGCGCCACGCACGGCCGCCTGCGCCATCATCAGGAAGACGCCCTGCAGGTCCTCCGTCACCCGATCGGCGAGCCCAAGAGCCGATGCCCAGGCTTCAGTCGCAGCCGTTTCGGGATCCACCCCCGAGCGCGCCACGGCCATCTTGCGCCGAAAAACACCGAGTGACGGTGCGGAGCCTGGCACACGGCGGATGCGGCAGCGAACCAGGAAATCCTGGTACAGCTCGGCGTCGGGCCGGAACGCCGCTTCCGGGTTTGCAAGAATCTCGGCGAACACGCCATCGATCAACGCCTCCCGCTCCTCGGCGGAGAGTTCCGGCTGGGCGGGTTTCGCCTCGACCGGTGTCTGAGATTCCGGCCGCGGCCGCGACAGTTCCGCGAGAATATCGCTGGCGGGCCGCGGCTGGGGCGCCGCACGTCGGACAATGGGTCGGCTCAATTCTTCCGGATCGGGCGTGAAGATCAGGTCCTCGACATCCTGCGGCGCCTCCGGCAGCGGCATCAGCTTCGGGCTCGTCGAGCGCGCCGACGTCTCGACCGATCCGATCGTCACCTTCAGCGGCCGGCGGGAAAGCGCCGGGCCGAGCGCTACGAAGGAGCCACGCTTCAGGTCGCGGAACATTTCGGCCGTGCGACGGTCCATGCCGAGCAGGTCGGCGGCGCGCTGCATGTCGATATCGAGGAAGGTGCGCCCCATCAGGAAGTTCGACGCTTCCGCCGCGACGTTTTTGGCAAGCTTCGCCAGGCGCTGGGTGGCAATCACGCCGGCCAGTCCGCGCTTACGGCCGCGGCACATCAGGTTGGTCATCGCCCCGAGCGACACCTTGCGCGCCTCTTCCGAAACGTCGCCACCGACCGAGGGCGCGAACATCTGCGCCTCGTCGACGACGACCAGGACGGGATACCAATAGTCGCGATCCGCATCGAACATCGCGTTCAGGAACACGCCGGCGCTGCGCATCTGCTGCTCAATGTCGAGTCCCTCGAGCGAAAGGACGCACGAGACGCGGTGCTGGCGGATGCGCGTGGCGATGCCGATCAATTCCGCATCCGTCCGCTCGCCCTCGATCACCACATGACCGAACTTGTCGGCAAGGGTCACGAAATCGCCTTCTGGGTCGATGATGCACTGCTGCACCCAAGGGGCGGACTGCTCAAGCAGCCGGCGCAACAGATGCGACTTGCCCGAGCCTGAATTGCCCTGCACCAGGAGTCGCGTCGCCAGAAGCTCTTCGATATCGAGCGAGGCCGAAGTCCCTTCGGACGTCGTTCCCATGTCGATGCCGACTTTCATTCCCACCTCTTCGTCACGAATTGATTCGCGATCCGCCGGGAGCGCCAAAACCAGCGACACCTAGCACGGTTTTGGCTCCGGTCAGGGCCGCTATTCAGACAACTCACAGGAATACGCGTGCGACCCAGCAAAAATTGGTTCCCTGGAAAAAAATCGCAAAAGTTGAAAGCGGGCAGATCCCCTCCTATTCACTGGAGTCGCCTGATGATAGTCCCAGACAGGATGCAAGGAAGCTGATGTCCCGATACGACACCGAGAACCACTTTCAGTTCGACAAGCAATTGCGCGAGGCTGCAAGACCCCCTATCGCGTCATTTCGCCGGCGGAAGCGCGGCGCTCGTGAATCAGCCTTGCCTTGCGATTGCGATCGTGCTGGCGGCCGCCGCCTTCATCCTGCCGACGGCGTTCTGACGCTCATGCGGAACGCATGGTGAGCCCAAAGCCCTGCATCAGCCGCCGCGTGGCGAAATCGGGCCTGCCGGAGGTGAAAATCGCCGGATCCTCGCCGTTCAACGGCTCGAAACCGTTCGGCAACGGCACGAGCGAACGCGCCCGCCGCGCGATTGCCTCGGCCGGATCCAGCCAGTCGACCGGCCAGGGCGCCAGCCGCCGGAAGACGTTCGCCATGAACGGATAATGCGTGCAGGCGAGCACGACGATGTCGGTCTTCCGATCGTCCATTTCGACAAAGCAGGGGGCGATCTCCGCCAGCACCGCCTCGTCCTCCAGCTTGTCGCCGCGGATATAGGCTTCCGACATGCGTGCCAGGTTCTCCGAACCGACCAAGCGCACATAGCACTGCGAGGCGAAGGATTGGATGAGATCGCGCGTATAGGCGCGCTTCACCGTTCCGGGCGTTGCCAGAACCGAGACCAGTCCCGAACGCGTCCGCTCGGCCGCCGGCTTGATCGCCGGTACCGTGCCGACGAAGGTCATTTGCGGATAGGCGGCGCGCAAATCCGCTCCGACCAGTGTGAAGGCGGTATTGCAGGCGATGACGCAGATTTCCGGATCGTGCTCTCTGAGCAAGTCGCCAAAGAGCGCGATCACCCGCACCTTTAGCGCCCCCTCCTCCCATCCGCCATAGGGAAAGCCGGCATCGTCGGCGACATAGATGAAGTGCCGCTCCGGCATCAGCACGCGCGCCTCGCGCAGCACCGTCAGACCGCCGATGCCGCTGTCGAAGACGAGAATGGGTTTGAGCTCAGTCGTCGTCACCGCCGCCTTGCCCCTTCCTGCCTCCGGCCGGTGCGCCCGAGCCGCGCGGGTTTTCGCGCGTGAAGCGGTCGAGCGATGAGATGACGCCGCGCAGCACCTGGATTTCGGATTCGCTGAAGGAAGGCCTCGTCAGAACAGCGCGGAGATTTTCCACCAATTTCGGCTTTTTATCGGCGGAGCGAAAGTAATTGCGCGCCTCGAGCGCCCCCTCGAGATGTTCGAACAGCCCCTGAAGATGTTCCTTCGTGGCCGGCCGCTGCTCGATCGCCTGGAACGAGGTCTCCTCCTCGGACTCCATGCCGGTCTTCATCCACTCATAGGACATCAGCAGCACGGCCTGGGCAAGATTGAGCGAGGCGAAGGCGGGATTGACGGGGAAGGTTACAATCTCGTCTGCGAGCGCCACCTCCTCATTGGTCAGTCCGGTACGCTCGCGGCCGAAGATGATGCCGACCGCCTCCCCGACCTTGAAGCGCTGGCGGAGCGAGCGGGCGGCAACGATCGGCGAACGCACCGGCTTGTAGCCATCCCGATCGCGGGCTGTGGTGGCGTAGACGAAGTTGAGGTCGGCGATTGCCTCCTCTAGCGTGTTATAGAGTTTGGCCCCGTCGATCACATGATCGGCTCGGCTCGCCGCCGAGCGCGCCTTCTCACTCGGCCAACCGTCGCGCGGATTGACGAGACGCAGTTCCGAAAGCCCGAAATTCGCCATGGCGCGAGCAACCATGCCGATGTTCTCGCCCAGCTGAGGGTAAGCGAGAATGATCGCCGGCCCCTCCGTCAAGAGTTCGCGCTCGCTGTTCGTGCCTGCCATTATGATACCTTGCCTCTATTCGCCGCTTCCCTCGCACAAAAACCTTGGAAATTAAAGCCGGGACACCAAAGTCGGCGACGCCTTTGCTGACCCAAAGTTTCGGCCAACTATGCTTTGCCTTGCCGGTCCACAGTGCTATAGGGCTGTGGATTTTTCCACCGGAGGGGCGTCGGCCACGGCGTCTCAGAAAGCACGAGGCATATTCATGGCAAAGATCAAGGTCGCCAATCCGGTCGTCGAGCTCGACGGCGATGAGATGACCCGCATCATCTGGCAGTTCATCAAGGACAAGCTGATCCATCCCTATCTCGACCTCGATCTGGAATATTACGACCTCAGCGTCGAAAACCGCGATGCGACCGAAGACCAGGTGACGATCGATGCCGCGAACGCCATCAAGAAGCACGGCGTCGGCGTCAAGTGCGCAACGATCACGCCGGATGAAGCACGCGTCGAGGAATTCAACCTGAAGAAAATGTGGAAGTCGCCGAACGGCACGATCCGCAATATCCTCGGCGGCGTCATCTTCCGCGAACCGATCATCTGCAAGAACGTCCCGCGCCTCGTCCCCGGCTGGACCAAACCGATCATCGTCGGCCGCCACGCCTTCGGCGACCAGTATCGCGCCACCGACTTCAAGTTCCCGGGCAAGGGCAAGCTGTCGATCAAGTTCGTCGGCGACGACGGCCAGACGATCGAACACGACGTCTATGAGGCCCCCGGCGCCGGCGTTGCGATGGCGATGTACAACCTCGACGAATCGATCACCGAATTCGCCCGCGCCTCGTTCAACTACGGCCTGCAGCGCAAGGTGCCGGTCTATCTCTCGACCAAGAACACTATCCTGAAAGCCTATGACGGCCGCTTCAAGGACATCTTCCAGAAGGTGTTCGACGAGGAATTCGCCGAAGAGTTCAAGGCCGACAAGCTCTGGTACGAACACCGCCTGATCGACGACATGGTCGCCTCGGCGCTCAAGTGGTCCGGCGGCTACGTCTGGGCCTGCAAGAACTATGACGGCGACGTGCAGTCGGACATCGTCGCCCAGGGCTTCGGCTCGCTCGGCCTGATGACCTCGGTGCTGATGACCCCGGACGGCAAGACGGTCGAAGCGGAAGCCGCGCACGGCACGGTGACCCGCCACTACCGCCAGCATCAGAAGGGCGAGGAAACCTCGACCAACTCGATCGCCTCGATCTTCGCCTGGACCCGCGGTCTGGCGCACCGCGCCAAGCTCGACGGCAATGCCGAACTGGCGAAGTTCTCCGAGACGCTGGAGCACATCTGCGTCGAGACTGTCGAGGCCGGCTTCATGACCAAGGACCTGGCGCTGCTGATCGGTCCCGACCAGCCGTGGCTCTCGACCACCGGCTTCCTCGACAAGATCGACGAGAACCTCAGGAAGGCAATGGCCGCTTAAGCGGCCAGCCCGACAGCCACAACTGCGAAACCCGGCCTGTGCCGGGTTTCTTGTTTGAAGCGCCGAAGTAAAAACGAGACCGCGTCACTTGAGCGGCAGATAGATTTCCGTAAGCAGCTCGGTCGGGGCCACTTCGCGCGGGTTGTTCAGATACTTCTCGAACATGACGCTGTCGCGGATCTCGCGGCCGGAATTCGGCAGCCAGGTCCCATAGAGCCATTGATAGGCCCTCGGCATGTCGGCATAGGGCCCCCTGTGCCGCAGCACGGCATAGTTCCCGCCGTCGATCCTTTGCGGCGTAAGTGGCGCTTCGGCCGGTCCCTCGTCGTTGATCGTCACGCAGGCGAAGGATCGGAGCTTGTCGGTCTCCACCAGTTCCGGGTCATCCAGGTAAATTCCGATCATCTCCATCTCCGACCGAAGGAGGCCGCGCGCGAAAAGGGTAGCGTAAAGCGTTTCGAAGGCCTCGCCGATACCCATATAGGAACCGGAATGGGCGACACCGGCCAGGGTCAGAGGCTCTATGGTCCTCAAGTCAACATCGTACATGACAGCATTTCCTTCCATGGAAGCGGTTTCAAACACCTTGTGGCTCCCCTCCTTCCTGTAGCGCGCCGGCGGAAGACCATAGACGGCCCTGAAGGTGCGGTTGAAGGATTGAACATTCGGGTAGCCAGAGCGTCGCGCGATCGCTTCGACTGAAAGACCGGTCTGGACAAGTTCTGCCGCTGCCCGTTGCAGCCGCAATCGCTTGACGGTCGCCGCCAAGGTTTCGCCATGCACCGCCCTGTAGATGCGGTGCCAATGGTGCGGCGAAAGACAGGCGATCTCCGACAGCCGGTCGAGATTCAGCTCTTCATCGAGATGCCCGTAGATATAGGCCGAGACGTGGTGAAGCCGCCTCTCATATGTCGCCCATGCACCGCCCGCCATATCGAACCTTTCGCGCTTCGCTCGACCACGTTCAAACCACAGATCGAATTGACGAATCCTGCTGACCTGAATGCTGCCCGCTCAGCTTGTGCGGCATGGCGACTCAGATAGGCTGAGAATGCCCGGCACGTACCATCCAGCAAACGTGGCGCATCTCGAAAGTTTCGCCGATGCCCGATTCTCTTATCCCAAAAACTGTCAGCGTGATCGCCGAGGGATACGGCCGCGCCAGGCTGAAAGCGGACGCTTTGGCCGGCCTGACCGTCTCCATCGTCGCCCTACCGCTTTCAATGGCCATTGCGATCGCCTCCGGCGTAACACCCGATCGCGGGCTCTATACCGCAATCGTCGGCGGATTTCTCGTTTCGCTCCTCGGCGGCAGCCGGGTCCAGATTGGCGGTCCGGCCGGTGCCTTCATCGTTCTCGTCGCTGCGACCGGCGCCCGGCATGGTATCGACGGCCTGTTGCTTGCGACTGCGATGGCCGGCCTCATGCTCGTTGCGGCCGGCTACTTGCGCCTCGGACAGTACATCAAGTTCATCCCCTACCCCGTCACGGTCGGCTTCACGGCCGGGATTGCTGTGATCATCTTTGCCAGCCAGTTGCGCGACCTTTTCGGGCTGACGTTACCAGGCAGCGAACCGGGGCCGATTGTTGAAAAGATCGCGGCACTCGCTCGGTCCGCCGATACGGTCAATCGGGCCGCGGTGCTGACCGCCACCCTGACCGTCGGCATCATTCTCGCGCTGCGCCGGTTGCGGCCGCATTGGCCCGGAATGCTCATCGCCATCGGCGCCGCATCGGTCCTCGTCGCCGTCCTGCACCTGCCGACGGACACGATCGGCACTCGCTTCGGCGGTATTCCGCGCGGACTGCCGCTTCCGACCTTGCCGCCTTTCTCCCTTGAGAAAGCCGTTGCGGTGTTCCCGGATGCGGTCTCGTTGGCTCTTCTCGGCGCGATCGAGTCACTGCTTTCGGCCGTTGTCGCTGATGGCATGACGGGACGCAGACATCGATCCAGCATGGAGTTGATTGCCCAGGGGATAGCCAATCTGTGTTCGGCGCTCTTCGGCGGCATCTGCGTCACCGGCACCATTGCCCGCACCGCAACCAATGTTCGCGCCGGAGGCACTAGCCCCGTTTCCGGCATGCTGCATTCAGTCTTTCTCCTTCTCTTCATGCTGCTTGCCGCACCGCTAGCAAGCTATATCCCGCTCGCTTCCCTCGCTGGCGTGCTTGCCGTCGTCGCCTGGAACATGATCGAAAAGCCGGCCTTCATGGCGCTCTTGCGGTCGTCCTACGGTGATGCTGTCGTGCTGCTGGCCACCTTTTTCATCGTTGTCTTTCGCGAACTGACAGAGGGGATAGTGATCGGTGTGGCGCTCGGCGCCCTCCTGTTCATCAATCGAATGGCGAAAGGCATCTCAGTCGGTGAAATGAAGCCGCTTGAGCTGCTGCAATCGGGAAATCGCGACGAAGAGCACCCGGTCATTGGCGATGATCCGGAAACGGTGATCTATCGGATTGCAGGCATCTTCTTCTTCGGCTCGGCAGCCACCGTTGCAGCGGTGCTCGATCGGATCGCCGATCAGCGCCGAAACTTCATTCTCGACTGCTCCGAAGTCCCCTTCATGGATTCGACCGCCGCCAACATCATCGAAGGGACGTTGCGCAAGGCGGAGAGGCTCGGCGTGCGCTTCATCATCGTTGGCGCCAATACGCAGGTTCGCCGCGCCCTCTATCAACACCACGTGCGTCCACCGCGTGTCTTGATGCGCGGCTCGATCCCGGCGGCGCTCGAGACCATCCGCGGCGAAAAGAGCGCATGAAAAAGGGCGTGCAGCGCCCTTTTCTCCGTCTTTCCGCACCAGCGCCGTTCAACCGGCGAGCGCGACGGCGACCGCCTCGATCGCCTCGGCGGCGCGTCCGCCGTCCGGGCCGCCCGCCTGGGCCATGTCCGGCCGCCCACCGCCACCCTTGCCGCCGAGCGCAGCCGAGGCGACGCGCACCAGATCGATGGCGCTAACTTTGGACGTCAGGTCGTCGGTGACGGCCACGACCGCACTCGCCTTGCCGTCACCCGAGACGCCGACGAAGGCGACGACGCCGGAACCGAGCGTCTTCTTGCCATCGTCGGCAAGGCTTTTCAGATCCTTCGGCTCGACGCCGGAAATGACCTTGCCGAGGAAGCGGACGCCGCCGATCTCGCGGGCCGCGTCGCCCGAGCCGTTCTGGCCGTCACCGACGAGGGCGAGCTTCTTCTTCGCCTCGGTGAGTTCGCGTTCAAGCTTGCGCCGCTCGTCGAGCAGCGCCTCGACCCGCCCGAGGACGTCCGCGGGCTGGACCTTCAGGGCCGATGCCAGCGTCTTGACGCGCTCATCCTGTTCGTTGAGGTAGGCTCGCGCGGCTTCGCCGGTCAGCGCCTCGATACGGCGCACGCCGGCGCCGACGGCACTTTCCGAGACAACGCGCACAAGGCCGATGTCGCCGGTTGCGGAGACGTGCGTGCCGCCGCAGAGCTCGACCGAATAGGGTTTTCCGGCCTTCGAGCCGCGAATGCCCTGGCCCATCGACACGACTCGGACCTCGTCCCCGTATTTTTCGCCGAAGAGCGCCATGGCACCCTCGGCGATGGCATCGTCGACGCTCATTAGCCTCGTGGTCACCGGCGTGTTCTGAACGATGATCTCGTTGGCCATTTCCTCGACGACCTTCAGCTCCTCGGCCGACATCGGTTTCGGATGCGAAACGTCGAAGCGCAGCCGCTCGGGGGCGACGAGCGAGCCCTTTTGCGCCACGTGCGTGCCAAGCACCTCGCGCAGCGCCTCATGCAGCAGGTGGGTTGCCGAATGGTTGGCGCGCAGGCGCGAACGGCGGGCATGGTCGACGGTAAGCGCGGCTGCCTCGCCCCTTTTGATGATGCCTTCCGAGACGGTTCCGTAATGGACGAACAGCCCTTCGCCGCGCTTCTGCGTGTCGGTAACCGCAAGCTTGCCCGTTTCGGTGGCAATGACGCCCGTGTCACCCATCTGGCCGCCGGATTCCCCGTAGAAGGGCGTCTGGTTCAGGATCAGCTGGACGGTCTCGCCCTTGGTGGCGGACTCGACCACCGCACCGTCGCGGACGATCGCCTGGATCACACCCTCAGCCGATTCCGTGTCGTAGCCGAGGAAGTCGGTGGCGCCGTGCTTTTCCTTGAGCTCGAACCAGATCGTCTCGGTGGCCGCTTCGCCGGAACCGGCCCAGTTGGCGCGGGCTTCGGCCTTCTGTCGCTGCATGGCGGTGGAAAACGCATCCGTGTCGACGGTGATGCCCTTGGCCCGCAGCGCGTCCTGGGTCAGGTCGAGCGGGAAGCCGTAGGTGTCGTAGAGCTTGAAGGCCGTTTCGCCGTCGAACCGGTCGCCTTCCGAAAGGCCCGCCGAAGCATCCGCCAAAAGGTTCAGGCCTCGCTCGAGCGTCTTGCGGAAGCGCCTCTCTTCGAGCTTCAGCGTTTCGGAAATCAGCGCCTCGGCCCGGACCAGTTCCGGATAGGCGCGGCCCATCTGGCCGACAAGCGCCGGCAGCAGCTTCCACATCAGCGGCTCCTGCGCGCCAAGCAGCTGCGCATGGCGCATGGCGCGGCGCATGATGCGGCGCAGCACATAGCCACGGCCTTCGTTGGAAGGCAGCACGCCGTCGGCGATCAGGAAAGCGGAGGAACGCAGGTGGTCGGCGATGACCCGGTGGCTCGCGCGGCGGTCACCCTCCGCCTTGACGCCGGTCGCCTCCTCGGAGGCTGCGATCAGGGCGCGGAACAGATCGATGTCGTAATTGTCGTGCTGGCCCTGCAGCACGGCGGCGACGCGCTCGAGACCCATGCCAGTGTCGATCGACGGCCGCGGCAGGTTGACCCGCTCTTCCTTGGTGACCTGCTCGTATTGCATGAAGACGAGGTTCCAGATCTCGATGAAGCGGTCGCCGTCTTCCTCGGCCGAGCCGGGCGGGCCGCCCCAGATCTGCTCGCCGTGGTCATAAAAGATTTCCGAGCAGGGACCGCAGGGGCCGGTATCGCCCATCGCCCAGAAATTGTCGCTGGTCGGAATGCGAATGATGCGCTCGTCGCTGAGGCCGGCGATCTTCTTCCAGAGGTCAAATGCCTCGTCGTCGGTATGGTAGACAGTGACGAGCAGGCGCTTGGCGTCGAGCCCGTATTCCTTGGTGATCAGGCTCCAGGCGAGCTCGATCGCCCGTTCCTTGAAATAGTCGCCGAAGGAGAAGTTGCCGAGCATCTCGAAGAAAGTGTGGTGCCGGGCCGTGTAGCCGACATTGTCGAGGTCGTTGTGCTTGCCGCCGGCGCGCACGCATTTCTGCGCCGTCGCCGCGGTCGAATAGGGCCGCTGCTCGAGACCGGTGAAGACGTTCTTGAACTGCACCATGCCGGCATTGGTGAACATCAGGGTCGGGTCGTTGCGCGGCACCAGAGGGCTCGACGGCACGATTTCGTGACCGTTCTTGCGGAAATAGTCGAGAAACATCGACCGGATTTCATTCACGCCGCTCATCTTGCGTCCTATCTGTGCACATGCCGGCTGCAACCCCACGCGTTTTCCGCGCCTTGCGCCGTTTTCCTTTAACCCCGCGTCTACCACGCATAGCCGCCTCGCCGATGACGCCGTCACCGGAACCACAGGCTTTTATCTTCCGCATATCATGCTGTCCAGACGGCAGCAAAAACCGGCCGATCTGATCGACGGCCGGTTGATGGCATGCAAACTGAAGTTTGGCTCTTACATGTCGGCCGCTTCGTCGCCTTCGCTCTCCGGCCCGCCATTTTCCAGGAACCGGTCGGCAATCAGCCCGGCGTTCTGCCGCAAGGCCATCTCGATTTCTCGAGCGAGATCGGGATTGTCGCGCAGGAACAGCTTGGCATTTTCACGCCCCTGCCCCAGGCGCTGGCTGTTGTAGGAGAACCAGGCGCCGGACTTCTCGACAATGCCGGCCTTGACGCCGAGGTCGATCAGTTCGCCGGTCTTGGAAACGCCTTCGCCATACATGATGTCGAACTCCACCTGCTTGAAGGGCGGCGCCATCTTGTTCTTGACAACCTTGACGCGGGTCTGGTTGCCGACGACTTCCTCGCGCTCCTTGACCGAGCCGATGCGGCGGATGTCGAGGCGGACCGACGCGTAGAACTTCAGTGCGTTGCCGCCCGTCGTCGTTTCCGGCGAGCCGAACATCACGCCGATCTTCATGCGGATCTGGTTGATGAAGATCACCATGCAGTTGGACTTGGAGATCGACGCGGTCAGCTTGCGCAGCGCCTGGCTCATCAGGCGGGCCTGCATGCCCGGCAGACTGTCGCCCATCTCGCCTTCGATTTCGGCACGCGGCACAAGCGCGGCCACCGAGTCGACGACAAGGACGTCGATCGCGCCGGAGCGAACCAGCGTGTCGGTGATTTCGAGGGCCTGCTCGCCGGTGTCCGGCTGCGAGATCAAGAGGTTTTCGAGGTCGACGCCGAGCTTGCGCGCATAGACCGGATCGAGCGCGTGTTCGGCGTCGACGAAGGCGCAGATGCCGCCCTTCTTCTGCGCCTCGGCAACGGTCTGCAGCGCCAAGGTCGTCTTGCCCGAGCTTTCCGGTCCGTAAATCTCGATGATGCGGCCTTTCGGCAGGCCGCCGATGCCGAGCGCGATATCGAGGCCGAGCGACCCGGTCGAGACGGTTTCGATCTCGACGACGCTGTCCTTCGATCCGAGCTTCATGATCGATCCCTTGCCGAACGAACGTTCGATCTGGGAAAGAGCCGCTTCAAGTGCCTTGCTTTTGTCCACCGATTTGTCCTCTACGAGCCGCAAAGAGTTTTGTGCCATTGGGTCCACCTTTAGGTTATTGGAGCTATCGAGGCAATGAAGCCGCCGCAGGAGATTTTGTACATGCTTTGTTCTATTTTGGCAATGGCACTTCAAGTCCCTGAATCAAAATAGGTATCTTGTGAGTGTTCGATTCCTGTTCACGGGCTATTGTAGCGCATTTCCACAGGCTGCGCGGCAGTTCGCACGGGCTTCTCGCCATAGCGCCGATTCGCCGATAGAGGTGTTCGAATGACGAAGCGGGAAATCACCGTTCTGGGCGGCGCCCATGTCGACCGGCGCGGCCGTATCAGCGGCACGACGGTGCCTGGAGCGAGTAATCCCGGAACCTGGTTCGAGGAGGCGGGAGGCGGCGGCTTCAACGCCGCCAGGAATCTCGCGCGTCTCGGCCACCGGGTGCGGATGATCAGCCCGCGCGGCGGCGATCCGGCCGGTGATCTGGTGGCCGCCGCGGCCGCCGCTGCCGGCGTCATCGATTGCCCATTCATCTTTCTTGATCGCAAGACGCCGAGCTATACGGCAATCCTCGAAAAGGACGGCAATCTGGTGATCGCCCTTGCCGACATGGATCTCTACGGCTCGTTCTCGCCACGCCGGCTGCAGCAGCGTGCGACGCGCGAAATCCTCGCGTCGAGCGATCTCGTGCTCATGGACGCCAACCTGCCTCAAGAGACGCTGACGGCGCTGGTCGATGCGACGGCGGGACCGCACCGCATTCTTGCCGGCATCGCCGTTTCCCCGGCCAAGGTGGTCCGGTACCGCCAAAGCCTGACCGGCCTCGACTTCCTCTTCATGAACGAGGCGGAGGCGCGGGCGCTGACCGGCGCCGAGGCCGCCGACGTAGAGGAATGGCCGTCACTGCTGCGGTCTGCAGGCCTTGCCGGCGGCGCCGTCACCCGCGGCGGCAAAGCAGCGGTTGCCTTCGACCGGGAAGGCGCCTGCCTGGCCATCCCGCCTGCCCTGCCCGCACTTGCAGACGTGACAGGCGCCGGCGACGCGCTGGCATCGGGCTTTCTCGCTGCCCGGCTTGCCGGCTTCGATCTCGCCGGCTGCCTCCGGCGCGGCATCGCCGCCGCCGTCCTGACGCTCCACTCGCCGCTAGCCGCCGCCGAGGAGATGTCGGCGGACAATCTCGCGCGGGTGCTGGCCCTTGTGCCGGAGCCCCAAATGCTGTCATGAAGTCCGCAGCCGAATTCCGGGCGGAAGGCGGAAATGCATGACGACTCCCGCCCGCCTGACGCTCCCCTCATCAGAAGCGAAAGACCATGACAAAATCCTCCTCGCCTTTCCTGCCCATCGAGTATTCCGATGAAGTCGCCGCCGCCAAGGCGCGCGGCGCGCCCATCGTGGCGCTGGAATCGACGATCATCACGCATGGCATGCCCTATCCGGGCAATCTCGAAATGGCGCGCAGCGTCGAAGCGATCATCCGCGACCAAGGAGCCATCCCTGCCACGATCGCGGTGATCCACGGCGTCCTTCATATCGGCCTCGATGACGCGAAGCTTGAGGCTCTTGCGAAAACCGAGGGCGCAATGAAGCTGTCGCGCGCCGACCTCGCCTTCGCCCTCGCCGAGCGCCGTACCGGCGCCACGACAGTCGCCGCAACGATGATCGCGGCGGCGCGGGCCGGCATCAGCGTCTTTGCGACCGGCGGCATCGGCGGCGTCCATCGCGGCGCGGAACAGAGTTTCGACATTTCCGCCGATCTGGACGAACTCGCCCGAACCGGCGTCATCGTCGTTTGCGCCGGCGCGAAGGCCATCCTCGACATTCCGAAGACGCTGGAAGTGCTGGAAACCAGGGGCGTCCCGGTCGTCACCTATGACAGCGAAACCTTCCCCGCCTTCTGGTCGCGCGATTCCGGCATCAGGAGCCCGCTGATGCTGAACAGCCCAGCGGCTATCGCGAATTTCCAGCGGATGCGCGAACTGCTCGGCGTCGATGGCGGCATGCTGGTCGCCAATCCTGTCCCGGAGGAAAGCCAGATTTCGCGGGAGGAGATGGAAATCTACATCGCGCGTGCTCTGGACAATGCGGCGAGCGACGAGATTACCGGCAAGGCGGTGACACCCTATCTGCTCGACAATCTCTTTCATATGACCGAGGGCCGGAGCCTCGAGACCAATATTGCGCTCGTCGAGAACAACGCGCGCCTCGCCGCCGAGATCGCCGTCGCATTGGCGGCAGGCGGGGCGAAGTAGAAGTAGAAGGACTTTGCGCCCGCCGCCCATAGGCGTCGGCCATCCTCTCAGGAATCCAGCATTTCCCGGACCGCCACTGCCAGTTGCTTCAGCGAGAACGGCTTCGGCAGGAAGCCGAACTTGGCATCGGCCGGCAAGTTGCGGGCAAAGGCATCTTCCGCATAGCCCGAGACGAAAATGAACTTGAGGTTCGGGTATTTTTTTCGCAACTCGCGCAACAGCGTCGGGCCGTCCATCTCGGGCATTACCACATCCGAAACGACGATATCGACGGCGCCGTCGAGTTCGTCCATGATCTCCAGCGCCTCGACGCCCGATCCCGCCTCATGAACCGTATAGCCGCGGGTTTCGAGCATCCGCTTGCCGCCGCGACGGACCGCCTCCTCGTCCTCGACGAGGAGCACGACGGCAGAATCGCCGGTGAGGTCGGTAGGCTCCGCTTGTGCAGCCGGCGCCGTGGCTGCCTCCCTTGCCGATGGGCCGGCGGCACTCGCCTCACCCGGAGCGGCTTCCTCGCGCGCCTCGGCGATTTCCACATGGCGCGGCAACAGGATGCGGAATGTCGTGCCCTTGCCGACTTCCGACTCGGGATAGATGTAGCCGCCCGACTGCTTGACGATCCCATAGACCATTGACAGACCAAGGCCCGTGCCCTTGCCGACTTCCTTCGTCGTGAAGAAGGGCTCGAAGATCTTGTCCATGATCTCCGCCGGAATCCCGGTGCCCTGGTCGGAGACTTCCACCGTGACGAAATCATCTTCCGGCAGTTCGCGGCGTCCGAGTGCGGCGACTTCGCTCGCCGGCAGGTTTCGAGTCCGCAACGTGATGGTCCCGCCTTCAGGCATGGCGTCGCGCGCATTGACGGCGAGGTTCAACAGCACCTGCTCGAACTGGCCGAGATCGGTCCTCACCGGCCAAAGATCGCGGCCATAATCGACCTCGACCTTGACATTCGTGCCCGTCATGCGGTCGACCAGCATGCGCAGGTCGCCGATGACGTCGGTGAGGTTGAGGACGGTCGGCCGCATCGTCTGCTTGCGCGAGAAGGCGAGCAATTGCCGCACCAGGACGGCGGCGCGGTTGGCGTTCCGCTTGATTTCCATCAGGTCGGCGAAAGTCGCGTCGGCCGGCCGCGCCGAGAGCAGCAGGTGGTCGGCAGAAAGCAATATGGCCGTCAGCACGTTGTTGAAATCATGCGCGATGCCGCCGGCGAGCGTTCCGACCGCATTCATCTTCTGCGTCTGTGCCATCTGGTTCTCGAGCGCCTTCTGTTCGGTGATCTCCAGCGCATAGACGATCGCCGCCTCCTCGGGCGCCTGCTCGCTCTGGTCGATAACGGCATTCACGTAGAAGCGGAAGTGGCGTCCTTCATCAGCCGGATGGAGCGAATCGATCGGCGCGATGTCGCCCTGGCGGTCCTTTGCCGCGGCGAGCGCTTCTTCGAGTTGGCCTCGCTCGGTTTCGTTCAGGACGGCGTCGATCGTTATGCCGCGCTCGACGTCGTCCTGCGAGACAAGGCCGGCGAAGAGCTTCAGGAACGGTGCGTTGGTTCTGAGGATCCGCCCGGCGCCGTCCACCGAAGCGATAGCCATCGGCGTGTTGTTGAAGAAGCGCGTGAACCGCATCGCCGCGTTCGATGCCGATTGATCGCTGTCGTCGCCCTCGCGGGACATGACGATCGTCCGGCTCTCGCCCGGCGCACCGTCGCGCGTCGAGGAAACACGGTGGATCAGCCTTACCGGCAGGCTTTGGCCATTCCCCTTGCGCAGGTCGAGATCCAGGACCTTGGTCTTCTTGAGACCGGGCTCGGCCTGTACCGACTGGATGAGCGTAAGCCCCTCGCCCGCGACAAGATCGGCGATGCTGATCGCCCCCGGCTGGAACTTGGTGAGATCGATCCCGAGCCAATCGGCAAGCGTGGCGTTGATATAGAAGATTTCGCCCTTTCGTCCGGCCGAGAAAAAGCCGGCCGGAGCGTGATCGAGATAGTCGATGGCGTTCTGCAATTCCTTGAAAAAGCGCTCCTGGTCGTCGCGCTCGGCCGTGATGTCGGCAATCTGCCACAGATAGAGCGGGTTGCTTTTGGCATCCTCCAACGGCAGCACGCGCGCCTTCAGGCGAAACCAATGCGCTCCTGAGCCGGTCATTGCGCCATTCGCCAGAGGTTTGAGGAGGCGGAATTCCTCGTGCCCCTGCTTGCCTTCGCGCAGGCCGTTGGTCAGCCGATAGACCGCCTCCGTCGCCTCCCTGTTGCGCGACAGGATGGTTTCCAGCGATTGGATGCCGGCAGCACCTTTGGCACCGGTCAAGGCGCCGTAAGCGGCGTTCGCGTAGACGATGCGTCCCTTGCGGTCGGTGACCACCGTGCCGTCCTCATGCGCATCGAGAAAGGTGCGTGCCAGCTCATCCGGCCGCGACTGAGGCATGACCTCGATGAAGCCGATCACCGACGAAACCAGGAAGAATATCCCGACCATCGCCAGCACGCCGAGTATGCCGAGGACGATTTCGTTCTCGAGCTGGTTCTTGAAGACGACGAAGGCGGCAGCGGACGCGGTCAGCACGATCGCCAGCACGATGATCCTGAACACGGTACCCGGCCGGACGCCCCGGTCAACGACCGGCATCTGGTAATCACCTGACTGCCGCAATTTCGTCATCGGGTCCTCACCTGCTGGCGGAGCGTCCGCCGCTACACCGGTATCCCGCTGACTTGACGTGCCGCGCATCCGGCGGACGCTCAAGGGCTACCGTAATCCTTTGAATTGCCGCATAATTTATCCCCAAAACCGGCCCGGTTTAAGGTCCTATGCAGTCGCCGGCGTTCGCCGAGGCCTCGCGACCTCCGGGTGCCGCAGCCGCTTCGTCGAACTGGAATCATCTTTAACAATCAGAGATAACAGCAGAAAGCGTCTCGGCGGAAGCGCGGCGGTCAATTCACAGGGAATGTCGGGCGCAACCTTGTCCCGGCCTGAAAAAAGCCGTCAAATGTTGCAATTCGACCGGAAAAGGAGTTCAGCCCATGATGGAAACATTGGTCGGGGACAACGGTAGCCGATTCGTCATCGCCGCCGGAGCCGTCGCCGTCGGCCTTCTGTGCCTCGTGGCGGTGCTCTGGATCATGCGAAACAGGCCCTCGTCCCCCTTCGTGCGGGGCGGCAAGAACCGCCAGCCGCGGCTCGCCGTGCTCGATGCCGCCGCCGTCGACACGCGCCGCCGGCTCGTGCTCGTCCGCCGCGACGACGTCGAGCATCTGATCATGATCGGCGGACCAACTGATATCGTCATCGAGAGCCGCATCGTGGCCGATGACGGGGCGGCCGCAGCTGCTTCCGTCGCCGCGACGGTGGAACAGCCGGCCCCCAAGTCCCCGGTCGCGCCCGAGCAGGCGGCGCCAGCCCCTCAACCCGTTTCGGCGTCGACACCTGCGGAAGCCGCAAAGCAAGAGCCGGTGCGGCCGGCGGGGTCGGATGAGCCGCCGCGGGCCGTGCCCGTGCGGGAGCCGGAGCCCGCGCCAAAGCCCTCAGAAACCGTGCAGCAACGTCCCCTGCCCGTCGAACCGCCGCCTCCGCCGGAACCCGTCGTCAGGACCTCGCCGCCCGCCCCTGCCATCCTCCCGGTATCCGCCCCGCAAACGCCCCAAGACATGCTGAGGGCGGCGCGCGAGCGGATCGTTCCTATGGCCCAACCCTCGCGCGAAGAGCGATTTCCGCAGCCGATAGCGGCGACGCGGGAGTCTCCGCGGCCCGTCCAGATCCCGCCCATTCCCCGGCTGGCCGAACCCGTTGCGGTCGAAAGTCCGACGGCGGTGGAGAGGCCGGCCGCCGTCGACAAGGCGGCGGACTTCGAACGGTTCCTCGACGCGGAGATTAGCGGTGATCTCCAGCGGCTCTCATCCACGGTGGCGCCCAAGCCGGAGGCCCGCCCAATGGCCGCCGCCCGCCAGGAACCGATCCTCGGCCCGCCACTGGAAGAAGGCCGCAAGGAAGAGTCGATCGAGGAGGAGATGAGCCGCATGCTGGCTGATATCTCTGCTGGCCGCAAACCCTGAACTGCGGCGCAGACATACCTGTTTTCCCACCGGACAAAAAAACGGCGCGACCATGTCGCGCCGTTTTTTTTGTAAGTCTCCAAGCTCGGGCTTACTCGTCGCGGTAGACCTTCTCGCGACGTTCGTGACGCTCCTGCGCTTCGATCGAAAGCGTCGCAATCGGCCTGGCATCCAGGCGCTTCAAGCCGATCGGCTCACCCGTTTCCTCGCAATAGCCGTAGGTGCCTTCATCGAGGCGCTGCAAGGCGGCGTCGATCTTGGCGATGAGCTTCCTCTGACGATCCCGGGCGCGCAATTCGATCGCACGGTCTGTTTCTGAGGAGGCTCGATCTGCGAGATCCGGATGATTGGCGCTCTCCTCAGCCAGATGGTCCAGAGTCTCACGAGCTTCGCGAAGGATATCGTTTTTCCAGGCATTCAGCTTTGCACGAAAATATGCCCGATGGTTGGCATTCATGAAATCCTCGTCCTCGGAGAGGACATAGGTACTAAGATCGATCTTCTCACTCAACGCGATTCTCCTGAAGAACATCTCATTGCGGCGGTGTATAGACCTATGAAGGGCTTGATTCAAGCCTCGCGGAGGACACCTACGCTTATTTTAACAATGCTTGCATTCCAGGCTAACTGGCGAATATTTCATCAAAATTACACATGAAACACTCTCCATAATATTCCCGCCGGCGCTCGGCAGCAAGCCTGCGCCGTCACCTAGAGTGGTGTCTGCGTCGCGCCTCAACTACGTTGCCAATTGCGACATCTGGTGTGCGGGGTGCGGCATGTCAATGCTGCCGTGCTTGCCGCGCGAAATCCGTGGAGAACGGCTTGATCTTTGCGCCGACAGCGAGACAAGTTAGCGATGCGACGATAATCCGCGAAAGATGCAATGCGCGGCACTTCGGCGGCATCAGATTCGGATGGATATATGCAAGACAGTGCTCCGGCATTCCGCCTCATCCTCCTGCGTCACGCCCGCTCCGGCTGGGCGCTGCCCGGGCAACGGGATTTCGACCGCACGCTGGACGAGACTGGCTATGCCGAGGCGGAGTTGATTGCGCAAGGTGCGGCCGATCATGGGCTTTGCCCGGATCTTGTTCTGTGCTCGACCGCGGTTCGCTGCCGCCAGACCGCCGAACCGTTCCGCCGGGCGCTTGGCGAAGACATTGACATCCGCTACGTCGACCAACTCTATGCCGGACCTGCAGCCGTCTACACCGACCTTATCGAGATTCACGCGGACAGGACGTGTCTCATGGTGGTCGGACACAATCCCATGATCGAGGACGTTTTTCGCAGCTACCTTGGCGAGCAGCAATCCGCAACCGCCTTGGAGAACGGCTATCCGCCTGCAGGGCTGGCGGTCATCGATTTCTCTGCACGCTCAAGTGCCGGGCGCATCTCGGCTGCAACGCTTTCGACATTGCTGCTTCCGAAGCCCGAGGAAGTCGTCAGGCGATAGACCTCGCCGCTTTCCAAACAGCTGTGCGTCATTGCGCCGACCGAAACACTTCCTATATCGCCAAACACGTGGATGCCCGTAACCCGATGGGATATCGGCAGCAGCAATGGAAAGATCGAACCCAAGGGGCGGAAACATTTGGCGTCCTTAGTGACCAGCTTCAAAGACGGCGCCCTGATCGCCTTGGACAACCTCGCCGATCGCGCGGCCGGGCTCGTCAGCCCGTCCCTCCGGCTCGGCGTGACCGGTCTGTCACGGGCAGGCAAGACCGTCTTCATCTCCTCGCTGGTGCATAACCTGCTGAACGGCGGGCGCCTGCCGCTATTCGAACCGGTCCGTTCGGGGCGGGTGTCCAAGGTAAGGCTCGAGCCGCAGCCGGACGATGCGGTGCCGCGCTTTCAGTACGAGGACCATATCGCCGCTCTCGTGCGTGACCGGGTCTGGCCGGACTCAACGAGGGCCATCTCGCAATTGCGCATCACCCTCGATTACGAAAGCGCCAGCGGCTGGAACCGGATGTTTTCCGCCGGGCGCTTGTCGATCGATATCGTCGACTATCCGGGCGAGTGGCTGCTGGATCTGCCCCTGCTCGCGCTCGATTTCCGGCAGTTCAGCGCGACGACCGTCAAGCGGGCGCGAATCGGCGCGCGCGCCGCACTGTCTCGCGAATGGCTGGCACTCGCCTCAGCGAGCGGCGCTGAAACCGCGGCCGACGAAGGCAGCGCCCGCCGCCTCGCCGAAAGCTTCACTGCGTATCTGAAGGCGTGCAAGGAGGACGACCACTCGCTCTCCACCCTGCCGCCCGGCCGTTTCCTGATGCCCGGCGACCTCGAAGGGTCTCCCGCGCTCACCTTCTCTCCGCTCCCGAACCTGCCTGAAGGCCGGGCGCCCAAGGGTTCGCTCTGGGCGATGATGGAGCGGCGGTACGAGGCCTATAAGACGCATGTGGTGAGCCCGTTCTTCCGCGAGCATTTTGCCCGGCTCGACCGCCAGATCGTGCTCGTCGACGCACTGCAGGCGATCAATCGCGGCCCGGAGGCTTTGAGGGACTTGGAACAGGCGCTCGCCGACGTGCTTGCCTGCTTCCGGCCGGGCACCAATTCCTGGCTCTCCGCCTTCCTCACGCGCCGGATAGATCGGGTGCTGATCGCCGCGACGAAGGCCGATCACCTTCACCATGAGAGCCATGATCGGCTCGAGCGAATCGCCGCGCGGCTCGTCGGCCGTGCCGCGGACCGCATCGGCATGAGCGGCGCCGGCCTGGAGGTCATGGCGCTCGCCTCCGTCCGGGCGACGCGCGAGGCGACGGTCAATCATGACGGACACGCCCTGCCCGTCATTGTCGGCACGCCGATTGCTGGTGAGCGGATCAATGGAGACGTCTTTGATGGAGAGAGAAAAACAGCCATATTTCCTGGTGATTTACCGGAAAATCCCGAAGTTCTTTTTCAGGAAATTGGCGGCAGTCCCGTCTCTCCCCGATCCGACCATGCGATGCCGGAGCTGAATTTCGTGCGTTTCCGTCCCCCCCACCTCGAAGAGACGCGCGGCGGCTTGAAACTCTCCGTGCCGCATATCCGGCTCGACCGGGCCATGCAGTTCCTGCTTGGAGATCGACTGGCATGAGCGACGAATCCAAGCATCGCCCCCGTAAACCTGCGGTTTTCCCGATCGAATCCGAAACGCCTACGGCGCAGCGCACGCAGACGCCAGCGCGCACACCCGCAAGTTTCAGCGACAAGGTCATGTTGACGCCCGACGCAGAGGACCCGTTCATTGCCACGACCGCTGCAGTCGAGGCGCTCGATCCGCCCGAGGCGCGGCCGCGCCGGCATCGGTTCTCCTTCGGCAAGGTCGCCGCCTCGGCATTTGCCCTTGTCCTGTCGCTCGCCGCGGGACTGTGGATCGACCACCTGGTGCGCGATCTGTTCTCGCGCGCCGATTGGCTCGGCTATACGGCGATCGCTGCCGTGGCCGTCGGTACCCTCGCCTTCCTCGTCGTGGTCGGCCGCGAACTTGGCGGCTTGATGCAACTGACGGCGATCCAGAAACTCAAATCCGAGGTCGCCGAAGCAACGGCGCTCGGCAACAGCAAGGCCGCACGAGCCACGCTCGGGCGACTGGTCCATCTGCTTGCCGCCAATCCCCGAACCGCCAAGGGCCGAGCGCGGCTTGCGGAATCCGAGGACGAGATCATCGACGCGCCGCAGCTTGTCGAACTGACCGAGCGCGAGCTCCTTGCCCCGCTCGACCGCGACGCCCGCCGAATCATTCTGGCCGCCTCGAAACGCGTCTCGATCGTCACCGCCGTCAGCCCCCGCGCCCTCGTCGATCTCGGTTACGTCCTCTACGAGTCGGCGCGGATGATTCGGGCGATGGCCGAGCTCTACGGCGGCAGGCCCGGCACGCTCGGGCTCATCCGGCTGATGCGCGACGTGATCGCCCATCTGGCGGTCACCGGCTCCATCGCCGCCGGCGACAGTTTGATCCAGCAGATCCTGGGCCACGGTCTGGCCTCCAAACTCTCCGCGCGGCTCGGCGAAGGCGTGATCAACGGCCTGATGACGGCGCGTATCGGCATTGCTGCCATGGACCTGTGTCGGCCGATGCCGTTCCGCGCTTTGAAACGCCCCGGCATTGGCGATTTTCTGGCGGATTTGACGCCCGGCGCTTCGAAGTCCGAAGGCGCGAACGGCGCCTGATGCATGCTTGCGGAGGCAGCACGGAAACCGTCCATTAACCATTTTAGCGCAAATGTGGTTGCCAGATTTCGACGTTGACCCATCAAGGATCGATCATGTTCTCGCGCCCTTCTTTGATTGTTCGCGGCGTTGCCGCCATCGCGCTTGCAGCCACTGCCGGCATTGCGACGCCTGCGTCTTCCGGCGCCCGGGACAAGGCCTTCTTTGAAAAGGTCGCCGGCCAATGGAAAGGCCCCGGCGAGATCGTCGCCGGCAAATACAAAGGCACCAAGTTCACCTGCGATCTGACAGGCGAGCCGACCGCAGGCAGAGAGGCCGGCATCAAGCTCGACGGCTTCTGCCGCGTCGGCGTTTTCAAGCAGCCAATGTCGGCGATGATTACCCAAAAGGGCGGCAGCTACACCGGAAAGTTCCTCGACGGCGCGGACGGCAAGGGTCTGGACGTCGTTTCCGGCAACGTCGCCAGCGACAAGGTCGTCGTTGGAATCAACCGCAAGAAATTGAATGGTGCGATGATCGCCCGCCTGCAGGACGCAGAAACGATGAACATCACCATCTCCGTCAAGGTCGAGGAGACGATGGTGCCGGTCATCGGCGTCAGCCTCAACAGGCAGATGGACAATATCGCCGTCGGCTCGATCAAATAGCTGTATCGTTCGGATCGAGCACTGGCGGGCCGAGAGCGCCCGCCCCCCCCCCGGATGCGGATCGGTTCGCCGTCAATCGCGGACCCGCCACCAGTCGGCCATTTCGTCGGCCACCTCTATTCCAGTCACATCTGCATCCGTCAGCCACTCGCCGACCGTTCTGCCGGCGACGTTCAGATCGGCCGCGAAGTCGGCGAGAGGCATCAACACGAAACCACGCTCCGTCATGCGCGGATGCGGCAATTGCAGCCGGTCACCGGCCAAATTCGCTCCTTCAAAGGTCAGGAGATCGATATCGATGGTCCGCGGGCCCCAGCGCTCCTTGCGGACCCGCTTCATCACACGCTCGATCTCGAGACAAATTTCAAGCAGGGCCTCTGGATCGAGAGTCGTTTCTACCGCCGCGCAAGCATTGAAGAACCAGTCCTGGTCCGTCTTGCCCCAGGGCGGGGTCCGGTAGAGCCGCGACACTGCCGTGACCTGGCAGTCCGGTCGCTCATCGAGCGCCCGCAACGCATCGGCCATCGCGCGGCACGGATCGCCGATATTGCCACCCAGCCCCAGCGTAGCGTACCGCCACCTGCTATTCGGCGACATGCTCGACCGTGACCTCGACGTAGTCCAGGACGCCCGGGACCGGCGCATTGGGCTTGCGAATGGAAACTTTGGCCCGCCGTATCTGCTGGAACCGCGCACACAATGTCTTGGCGACTTCGAGAGCGAGAGCCTCGATCAGGTAGCGCCTGCGCCCCGTCACAATCCTTTCGATCTCGGCAAAGGCGATTCCGTAATGCACGGTGTCGTCGATGCAGTCTTCGGCCAGCGCCGTGCCCTGCTCAACCTCGAGTTCAGCATCCACGAAGAAGCGCTGGCCGAGAAACTCCTCCTCGTCAAGCACGCCATGGCGCGCAAAGAAGGCGCAGTTTTTCAGGGTAATGATGTAGGTCGCAGTCATGGCTTCATGTCCCGTCGGCTGTTCTTTGCGTCGAGCATAGCATCCGCCATCGCCAGTGCATCCCTGTTGATTGCGACATCATGCACCCGAAAGATCGCCGCCCCGGCAATTCTGAGGAGCGCGGTCGTCGCCGCTGTACCGACGTCGCGGTCTTTCGCATCGCGACCGGTAACGGCGCCGATGAAGCGCTTGCGCGATGTGCCGACCAGGAATGGCAGGCCGAACCGATGCAATTCCGCAAATCGCGCCATCAGCTCCAAATTTTCATCCGCTCCCTTCGCGAAGCCATAGCCGGGGTCGAGGACGATCCGGTCGCGTGCGACGCCCGCCTCGGCGGCAATCTCCAGCGAACGGTTTAGAAATTGGAATTGATCCTCGATGACGTCGCCGAGCTTCTGCCGATCGCGCCCTGTATGCATGACGCAAAGCCCTGCGCCCGTCTCGGCAGCCACTTGCGCGATCGCCGGTTCCCGCTGCAGACCGTGCACGTCGTTGACAATATGAGCGCCGGCTTCGATGGCCAGGCGCGCCGTTTCGGCGCGATAGGTGTCGACCGAGATGATTGCATCGGTCCGGCCCGCCAGTGCCTCGATGACCGGCAAAATACGTGCCTGCTCCTCGCCCGCATCGACCGGATCCGCATCGGGGCGGGTCGACTCGCCACCGATGTCGAGGATCGCCGCGCCGTCCTCGAGGGCGCGCATCGCCGCGGCGACAGCAACGGTGGCGTCTGCAAAGCGGCCGCCATCGGAGAAGGAATCCGGCGTCACATTGATGATCGCCATCAGAACACCGCGCGGCCCCAGTTCGAGGCTGCGCCCGTGCGCCAACGGCCAGCGAGATTTTTGGAATGGATCGTAGGTCATTGTCTTTGCCCGGTCCGCGGCTTGAGGAGCGCCATCCCGGGTCGGCAATGCGGAAGAGCGCGCGCCTTTGAAAGCAAAGGGTTAGCACGATTCTTTCACGTGGTTGGCTATTTGTCGACTTCGGAATGCGCCGATTTTATGTTGCGCTGGCCCCGGCTATGCCCCAAGCTTGCGCCAACTTCAATCCACGAGTGCCGACCAATGTTCCGAGTTCGCAATCCGCTGAGAGCCGCCCTGATCGCATTTCTCGTTGGCCTTCCGATTGGCCACGCCTCGGGTGAGACCTTGATCAGCAAAACCGTCACCTATTTCTCGATCGGCGGGCGTACGGCGGCAGAACTCGACAAGGCCCTCGCCGCCAGCGGCCCGCTGATGAAGAACACCGGCACGCGCCACCCCGGCGCCACGCGAATCAAATTCGGCGGCACGATAACCTATGTCAGCCGCGGCGGGCGCTGTGCAGTCGGCACGGCGCGCGTCACGCTCAACACGAGCATCATCTTGCCGCGCTGGAAGTACCGCCCCCAAGCGAGCCGCGATCTCGCCCTTGTCTGGGATACGCTCGCGGCCGACATCAAGCGCCATGAAGAGCGCCATGCCGAGATCGCCCGCAATCATGCCCGTCGCATGGAACGGACTTTTCTCGGACTGAAGCCGGAGGCAGACTGCGATCGTATGCAGGCTCGGGTGGCCGAGGTGAGTGCCGAAGAAATCGCAAGCCATGACAAGGACCAAGCGCGCTTTGACCGCACGGAAGCCGCGAACTTCGATCGCCGGATGATCCGACTGCTGCAATACCGGCTGGATTCGCTGAAGAAGACAGAGCGCTAGCCGATCTCGGCTCTGTCAAACCGCCACCTTCGCGCCGTTCACCAGACGAAGTCACCCCCAAAGAACAGCGTGATTTTGCCCGCACTCCCTCATGCAGGCGAGGGCGAAAACCCACAGTATTTTATTGGTGGATTCTAACGATAGCCGACGATAACCGACTCAGCTATATTAATACCATGAAACGAGTGGCGGAACTGAAGTTCAACCGTTCGTCGGTATGGCGGGTTATTTTCCAATCGACAGTAAAAAGTCGCATTTGGATCGTTGATTAAGTGCTGAATAGGGTTCGCTTCATTGCTGCCGGGTGACTGAGACAGACCTGCGCGATGAGGCAAAACAGGTTCTCCTGGCGTGTCTCGGTGCAGCAGGTGCTCCCTCCCTCATCTGTATGCGATACGCCCCCCTTGCCTCGCTCGTCGCCATGACCAGCGAGGCATTTTTTTAGTGCCTTCTTGAAGGAAGGAAGGGATTAGGCCTGGCGCTCGGGCACGTGCACGACCAGTCCGTCAAGCGCCTCGCTCATCTTGATCTGACAGGAGAGCCGAGAGGTCGGCCTCACGTCATAGGCGAAATCCAGCATGTCTTCTTCCATCGCTTCCGGAGCGCCGACGGCCGCCGCCCAGGCGTCGTCAACATAGACATGACAGGTTGCGCAGGCACAGGCGCCCCCGCACTCGGCCTCGATGCCGGGCACGGAATTGCGCACCGCATTCTCCATGACCGTGGAGCCGTTTTCGACATCGAGGTCGTGGCGCGTGCCGTCAAAGGCTACGATCGTAAGTTTTGTCATTTCTCTTTCCGGAATGAATAGATGGGATCCGCCCGCGAGCGCCAGCCGCCGCGGCAGGCGCGGCCGGCCTGAATTCAGGGCAGTTTCTTCCAACAAATCGACCGGCCAGTCAACATGAGCCGATGCCTGGTCGCGGACGTCCCCGCAAATCCGGCAATGATCGCGCCTTGAAAAAGGTTGTCGGGCCGGCGCGGATCAGCGGCACAGCTTGAGGATGAAAAGCTCGGCTTCGAGCACGGCTGCCCCGAGTGGGGCGCGTAGGGTCCAGTCGGCGGGCCGCTGCTCTATGGCGGCGGCGGCACGAGCCACGCGCGTTGCTCCGACCGCGAGTGCCGCCCCCTTCAGTCGATGCGCCGACTGGCCGCATGCATCGGCATCCGCGTCGTTGATCTCGGCCATCGTCTGCCGGGCCTGGCGGGCAAAAAGCTGAAGCACCTCGATTTCGAGGCTCTTGTCCCCCATCGTCTGGCCGGACAGGTGGACAAAATCGATCGGCGGCTTTCCGCAAGGCGACGCGTTTGCCGGATTGTCGGGGGTTTCGAAAGCGATCTTGAGCGCCGACATGAGCCGATTTCCTTAATTGACGATGCATCACGTCCTATTTGACAATGCATCGGGCGACCGCACCGTTTTCAGACATTGATCATCCGGCAGCTGCGCTGCCATCGGCTTAATGTCATGGCGCTGGGCGCGGAAATCCGTCGGCATGGTTAACGATTGCTAAACGGGCTGATTCTCTTGACTTTTCGCACCGCGGCACCGGCGGCCCGTTAACAATTCATTAGGATTCTAGCGAATGCGGATTGCGCTTAATTGTAAGAACCGGGCTAATGTGTCACTACGATACGATTAGGAACAGGTCTGCATACGAAAGTGGCAACTGTTCTGGTGGATAAGCTGCGCGCCCCGTGTCCTGAGACGCGAGCTGCGGTTATTCCATCGAGGCGATGCAATGGTGACCAGTGGGCGTATGGCGCAGATGTCTTGCGCGTAGCTTGCGGGTCACCGCCCTGGTTGAGGGAGTCTATTGGTCCGAACCGGTCCAAATTAGGCGGCCATGAGCGGGCAATAGTAGTGAGGCGTATCCCTATGGCGACGAAGAAGAGCAACGAGTCGATCGACGAAAAGGCCTTCCAGGCTCTGGAAGCTGCCCTGAAGATCGATTTTGACGACCTGAAGTCGGCCTTGAACGACAAGAATTCCTTGGATGATCCGGAGGAAAAGGTGTCCGAGCCCAGCAGGAAGGCTGCCGCGTCCGAACATAAGCGCACCGGGAAGGACCAACCGGAAGCACAGAGGGCCCGGACGAGCGAGGCGCCTCGCAATCTTGCGCCGGAGCCCGCTCCGAAACAGCCGGCGCTTTCCCCGGCCAATGACGATACCCGCAGATCGCCCGCGGCAATGCTCCGCTCCCTCGAAGTCCGATCCAGCCGTGCGGCGATCCGTGTCGCGGCGCTGATCTCGCTGGTGTGGGCGCTTGCCGGGGTAGCGATCGGCCACCTCCTCTATGCGCCGCAGATCTGGCAGATACGCTCTCTCGGCGATCTCGCAGCCACGCCCGGTGCGATCGGCATCCTGATCGGCATTGCCTTGCCGGTCATGCTCTTCTTCTCCTTCGCGATCATGATTGCGCGTGCTCAGGAGCTGCGCAATGCGGCCCGCTCGATGGCCGAGGTCGCCCTGCGGCTGGCCGAACCGGAAACCGCGGCGGCCGACCGCGTCATGGCCGTCGGCCAGGCGGTCCGCCGCGAAGTGTCGGCGATGAACGAGGGCATCGAGCGCACCATTGCGCGGGCCACCGAACTGGAGGCGCTCGTCCATTCGGAAGTGAGCGCGCTCGAGCGCAGCTACAGCGAAAACGAACTGCGCGTTCGCACCCTCGTCCAGGAACTGGGGCTGGAGCGCGAAGCCATTGTCGGCCATTCCGAGCGGATCCGCTCCGCGATAGCCGGCGCGCACGGCAAGCTGAAAGACGACCTGGAACTCGCGAGCGAAGATATTGCCTCTCGTATCGCCCTGTCCGGCGAAGCCTTTGCATCGCTGATCGATACGCGGGCCGCAGCCCTCAGCGAAAAATCTGACCATGCACTGCAAAGCCTCGGCAGCATGCTGGATACCCGCACGGAGGCGCTGCTTTCCGGCCTGACGAATGCCGGAGTGACGCTCAGCAAGGAGTTCGATGTTCGCCTCGATGCGCTTAGCGAGAATCTGACAAAGCGCGGCGAACAATTGCTGAGCCAGTTCGAAACCCGTGCGTCGACGCTGGATGCGAATACCGAAAAGCTGAACAACGCCCTCAACGAGCGCGCCCGCCAGCTCAACGAGACTCTGATCGCGCGGACCCGCGACCTCAACGAAAGCTTGAATGTCGGCCAGCAGGCGATTGCCGGCGGCCTAGAGGACATGCTTTCGTCGCTCAATGCGGCCCTCGACGAGAAGGGCGCGAGTTTCCGCCAGAGCCTCAAGACGAGCGCCGACGACGCGATCATGGATCTGGACCTCCGCGGCGGCTTCTTCGAAGAGAAGCTGCAGACGACCGTCGGGCACCTCGCCACCGCCTTCGACGAACGCTTCCACGAATTCGCCAGCGCCTTCGACAAGCGGGCGGGCCTGCTCGATAGCAAGTTGATGGAGAGCCTGCACAGAATCAACGAAACCGTGTCCGGCGGCTCGGATGCGATCGGCACTGCCCTGGACAGCAGCGTCGAGAAGATCAGTTCGGCGCTTTCCGATCAGTCGCTGACGCTCGCCACCGCACTTGGCGCAACGCAGGACTTCATCGAAGAGACGATCGGCAGCCGCACATCGGAGCTCAGCAACCTCATCGGCGATGCGCACAGCCGCATCGAGGGCGTGCTCTCCGATAAGACCAGTTCGCTGATGGGCGCTCTGACGCAGGCACAGGAGCGGATCGAAGGCGGCTTCGGCCAGCGTGCCGATGCCCTCGCCAACGCGCTGACGACAAGCGAGCAGCGCCTGACGGAAGGTCTTGATTCCCGGACGTCGGCCTTCATCGACGGCCTGCAATCTGCCCATACGCGCATCGAGCAGACGCTCATGGGCTCCACCGACGAGATCACCAGCGCGATTGCCGCGAGCCAGCATCGGCTGGACAACACGCTTTCGGAGCGCACTGCCGCGCTTTCAGCCGCGCTCACCTCCGGCGCTAGCGCGCTCGAGGACGCGGTCGGCGGCACCGCTGACCGGCTGGAGCGCGTTCTCTCTGAACGTGGCCAGACGATCTCCGCAGCCCTCACCAGTCAGACGACAACGCTGGAAGGGGTGCTGTCGGAGCGCAGCCAGGCGATCGCCGACACGCTCGCCAGCCAAACGGCCGCCCTCGACGGGGTACTCTCCGAGCGCGCCGCGCAAATCAACACGACCATGTCGACACGCGCGACCGAGATGGCCGACACGCTCAGCCGCCATGCCGAAGACGTCGCCGACAACCTGACCTTCCGCGCGATGGCTGTCGCCGAAACGATGACCGACCGGGTCGGCGAGATCGAGACCAAGCTTTCGCAGAGCGTCTCCGAAGTCGCGGAAAATCTTGGCGGCCGCGTAAGCCAGATCGCCGATACGCTCACCGATACGAGTGCACGGATCGCCGAGGATCTCAGCAGCCGCGTCGGCAAGATTTCCGACTCGCTGGCGGGAACCAGCGCCGAGATCGCCGAGGCGCTTACTGCCCGCACCACGGAAGCAACGGCCTCGCTTGCCGGCAGGGCGGCGGAGATAGAGCAGACGCTCTCCGGCAGGGCCGACCATCTGCGCGAGACGCTGACGACGACGCACGAGCAGATCCGCGCGACGCTCGACGGTCGCATCAAGGCGATCGACCTCGCCGTCGGCCAGGGCCGCGAACAGCTGGAAGAGTTGCTGTCCGACCAGTCAATGGCGATGGCGACGACGCTGGCGACGAGCGCCAGCATGCTCGAAATGTCGCTCGAGGAGCGGCAAGCCGCGATCGCCGCCGCGCTTGAGCGCGGCGCCGAAGCGCTCTCCGCCCGGACGTCGGAAGCGACCGCGTCGCTTGCCGGCAAGGCGGCCGAGATCGACCAGGCGCTCTCCGGCAAGACCGCACAGCTGCGCTCCACCCTCGACGAGCAGGTCGACAGGATCAACCTCGCCGTCGGCCAGGGCCGCGAACGGTTGGAAGAGCTGCTGACCGACCAGTCGATGGGCATCGCGACGACGCTGGCGACGAGCGCCAGCATGCTCGAAATGTCGCTGGAAGAGCGGCAGAACTCGATCGCCGGCGCGATCAATCGCGGCACCGAAGCGCTCGATGCGCGCATGCGCTCGACGACCGGCAACATTGCCGAGCGCCTCGCCGAGACAGCAGACCAGATCAGCCTCGCGGCCGATACTCTGACAAACCGCGTCGACATTTCGCTCAACGGCATCAACAGCCGTCTCGACGAAACCGGCACAAGGATCGAATCGCGCTTCGCGTCGCTCGAAGACCGCATTCGCGGCGGCGTCAGCAATGTCAGCGCGATTGTCGACGACACCGGCGGCCGCATCGATATGACGCTCGGCTCTCTCGAAGATCGTGTCCGCGACAGCGTCAGCACCGTCAGCGCCGTCGTCGACGACACGGGCGGCCGCATTGAATCGACGCTCGGCTCCCTCGAAAATCGCATTCGCGACAGCGTCGACACCGTCAGCAGCATTGTCGGCGATACGGGCGGCCGCATCGAAACGACGCTTGGTTCCCTCGAAAATCGCATCCGCGACAGCGTCGGCAGCGTGAACGCCATCGTCGACGCTGCCGGACAGCGGATCACGGAAAGCCTTGCGGGGCGCGCCGGCGAAATCGACCGGATCAGCGAGACCGCGGCAGCCCGGATCACCTCCGCCATGGACGATGGGACCGGCCGGATCGCCTCCGCGATGGAGGCTGGTGCAGGCCGCATCGAGGAGCGCCTCGGGACGATGGACCGTGCCCTCACCATAGGTCTCGAAAACGTCAACCGCACGATCGAAGGCAAGGCGGCAGCGCTCGTCACGAGCCTGCGTGGCGCCGTCAGCGATGCTGCCCAGGAGATCGACGCGGAAGCTGCACGCTCGGCAGAGCTGCTCTCCAAGGCCGGTGCTGATTTCGCCAGCGCCTTGGCTGCCCGCAACGCCGAATTCGCCAATTCAATCGAATCGACCGCCTCGGCGACGGCGACACGCCATGCCGAACTTGCCCGGTCGGTCACGGAGGCCGCCGAATCCGCCTCGGCACAGCTCGCCTCGACCACGGATCAGATCGCCAGCCATACGGCGAGCATCCAGCAGAGCCTGACGGACGCGGAAAAGGCGCTTGATGCACGCGGCCAGTCGATCCGCAGCACACTCGACGACAGCACCCGCGAACTGAATTCCATGCTCGCCGGCCGCTCGCTCGAACTCACCCGTCTCCTCGACGAGCAGGCGCGTCCGGTCATCGAGCAATACGCGGCAACGGGCAAGGAAGCCGCCGCGCGCATCGCCGCCCTCACCCAGGAGAGCGCCGACCGGCTGCGAGCGGAGAACGCCGCCCTCGTCGACGCCATTACGGAGCGGACAAGCGAAACGCTCGAGGCGATCTCGCTGCGGGCGGAAGAAACCGCCAAGGCGATGAAGATGGTCGAGAACCGCCTCCAATCGACGGCCATGGGGCTGATCGACCAGCTCGCGACCAACAATTCCGCCATCGCATCGGTCATCGAGCAGGCTAACGGCAGCCTCGGGGACATGGACCAGCGCCTGGAGGCAGCCGCAGCGAAGGTTTCGGAATCCACACGGCATGCATCCGACATGTTGTCCAGTTCCACCCGCCTCATCGAAGGTCGCGTCGACAAGCTCTCGGATATCGCCTCATCGACGCTCTCGCAGATCGGCGGCATCGTCGGCCGCTTCGAGGATCACTCCAAGGTGCTCGGCCAGGCGTCCAATCTGCTGGCCGCAGCCCAGTCGAACCTGGTCAGCACGCTCGAGGAGCGCCAGGACGCCCTGCGCACGCTCTCCGTCGGTCTTGTCCAGCGTTCGGAGGAGATCGAGCGCACCATGCGCGCGCTCGAGGGCTTCGTCGACGGTGCCTTCCAGCGCGCCGAGGAGCGCTCCGGTCAGGTCGCCGGCAACCTTCGCAACGGCGTCCAGTCGTCCTTTGCCGATGTCGGCCGGCTTCTGTCGAGCACCGAGCAACGGGCCGCGGAAGCGGCCGAGGCCATGCGCAACACTCTCGCCGAGGCGGGCGGCGAGGCTGCCGCCTCCGTGGAGGGCGTGTTCGCGCGCGCCGAAGAGCGGTCGCGCCAGATCGCCCAGACGCTGCGCACCGGCGTCGAAACCTCAATCGCCGGCGCGAACGAGGCGCTGTCCGGGGTCGAAGGCCGTGCTCACAGCGC
This sequence comes from Sinorhizobium fredii, assembly GCF_002944405.1. Lineage (NCBI taxonomy): Bacteria > Pseudomonadati > Pseudomonadota > Alphaproteobacteria > Hyphomicrobiales > Rhizobiaceae > Ensifer > Ensifer fredii. The sequence goes on from NZ_CP024307.1 coordinate 2,082,347, forward strand.
CTCCGAGGCGTTGCGCCAGGCCATCGCCAAGGCCGGCGACGAAGCGAGCCAGGCGCTCGAAGGTGCCTTTTCCAGTGCCGAGCAGCGCGCCAAGGAGGCGGCTGCCCGCCTGCGCGGCAGCATCGGGGCTTCGGTCTCCGATGTTGAGCGGATGCTGGCGGAAAGCGGCAAGAAGTCGGATGGCGTTGCCACGCAGTTGCGCGAGGCCGTCCGCCAGGCGATCGACGAAGCGATCAGCCGCTTCAGCGGCGCGACCGACGACATCCGCCGCTCCGCCGGCGAGATCCGCAAGGAACTCGACATGACCCGCGAGGAGTTGAAGCGCGGCGCTTTCGACCTGCCGGAAGAGGCCAAGGAGAATGCCGCGGTGATGCGGCGTGCCGTCGCCGAGCAGATCAAGGCGCTGCAGGAGCTCTCCGAAATCATCGGCAAGTCTTCGACGCATCTCGAGGTCGCCCAGCCGGTGCGCCAGCAGCCGGCGCTGGCTGCGCCCGCCCCCGTTGCTCAGGCGCCCGTCGCACCGCCGCAGCCCGTGGTGCAGCAACAACCGGCAATCCAGCAACAGCCGGCGGTCCAGCAACCTGCCGCGCCGAGCCCTGCGCTGCGTGGCAGCCTGGGTCTCGAGCAGGCCACGCGTCCCTTGCAGCCCGCCCGTCCGTCGGCCGCCGAAGAGCGCGTCGAGGAAGGTGGCGGCTGGATGCGGGATCTGCTGCGCGCCGCCTCCCGCGAGGAAGAGCCGCAGCCCGCGCGTCCTCGGCCGGCCGAAAGCCAGCCCGTGGCCCGCACCGGAGACAGCCGCAATCCGCGTCACGTGGTGGAATCGCTGAACTCGCTCTCGGTCGATATTGCCCGGGCGATCGACCACGACGCCTCGGTCGAGCTGTGGCGCCGCTACCAGCGCGGCGAGCGGGATGTCTTCACCCGCAGGCTCTATACGCTGAAGGGGCAGCAGACCTTCGACGAGATCAAGCGCAAGTATGATCGCGAGCCGGAGTTCCGCACCGCCGTGGACCGCTACATCGCCGACTTCGAAAAGCTGCTTGCCGATGTGGCGCGCAACGATCCGGACAAGCGCATCACCCAGACCTACCTGACGTCCGATACCGGCAAGGTCTATACGATGCTCGCCCATGCCGCCGGCCGCTTCAGCTGAAGCTCAACTGAAATTAATGCCGAAGATCATCACGGCCCCGCCGCAAGGCGGGGCCTTTTTCTTGCGAAAACCACAGACCGGTCGCTGAGCAGCATGGCAGACCGGTCTGATGCTCTCTACAGTGAGCGTGAACAGTCCGGCCATTTTCTGTAATCTGTCAGCATCGCATCCTGGCGCCAGCTCGTAGCGTGTAAAGAGACAGTTGGAATTCCGGCGCCTGCAGACAGGAGGCGGATATGAAGCCGCGAATCAAAGTCCTGACACTTGCCGTGAACGATCTCGAACGGTCCCTCGCCTTCTATCGCGACGGCCTGGGCCTGCCCACCGAGGGGATCATCGGTGAGGAGTTCGAAGACGGAGCTGTCGTCTTCTTCCATATGGGTGACGACCTGATCCTGGCGCTCTATCCGGCGTCTTCGCTTTCAAAGGATGCGAAGATCAGCGTGACGCAGGCGCGTCTCGGCGCCGTGTCGATCGGCCATATCGTCAATTCCAAAGAAGAGGTCGACAGCATCATGAAGCAGGCTGCGGAGGTCGGCGCCATCATCACCGATCCAGCGTCCGATCGTTTCTGGGGCGGCTACTCGGGTTATTTCCATGATCCGGACGGACATTTGTGGGAGATCGCCTGGAATCCGCAATGGACGGTCAAGGACTGAAGCGTCCCGATCAGTATGGTAAGCACATGGATGAGGGCGACGAGCAGCCGCCGAATCCGACAGCGCTGCTGGCTCTGACACCCCGCGGGAAAGGCTCCATACAAAAAGGTCCCGGTTTGCACCGGGACCTTTCAATGACGCGCTCTGGCAATGCCAGCTCCGATCAATGTTCCTTGTTGGCGTAGACCGACTTCTTCGTCAGATAGATCAGGCCGGTGAAGATCAGCAGGAACACCATGACCATGAAGCCGGTACGCTTGCGGTCTTCGAGATGCGGCTCTGCGGCCCACATCAGGAAAGCCGAGACGTCCCTGGCATACTGGTCCACCGTCTGCGGCGCACCGTCGTCATAGGTGACCTGATCGTCGGAGAGCGGCTTCGCCATCGCCAGCGCCGAGGCGCTCACGAAGTACGGATTGTAGTGCGTCCCTTCGGCCACCTGGACGCCTTCCGGCGGATCCTGGTAACCCGTCAGCAGCGCGTGGATATAGTCCGGACCGCCTTCCTGGTAGGGCCAGAAGATGTCGAAGACGAATTGCGGGAACCCGCGCTCGACGCCGCGCGCCTTGGCGATCAGCGAGAAGTCCGGCGGGGCGGCACCGTTATTGGCGGCCGCTGCGGCTTCCTTGTTCGGGAACGGCGACGGGAAGTAGTCGGAGGGAACGGCCTTGCGCGTGAACATCTCGCCGTCGGCGTTCGGGCCGTCCTGCACCTCGTAGTTCGCCGCGAAGGCCTTCACCTGAGCTTCTGAATAGCCGAGGTCTTCAAGGGTGCGGAAGGGCACGAGGCTCATCGAGTGGCAGGCAGAACAGACTTCGGCATAGACCTTGAGACCGCGCTGCAGCTGCCCTTTGTCGTAATGGCCGAAGAGGCCGCCGAAGGTCCAGTCCTGCTGGACCGGCTTGTGGATCGGATAGTGCGGCGTCGCGCCTGCCGCATGCTCGCCGCCAGCTTCCTCGCCCTGGGCCAGAGCCGCGCCCAGACCGAGACCGGCGACGACAGCGAGTGACAGAATGCCTGTAACAAGCTTTTTCATTGTTGTGAGTTCCTTATCAATCGCTGTTCCGGTCAGGCGTGCGCGGTTTTCGGCTGCGCCTTGGCATTCTGCTTCTCCAGCACCGCCTCGGTGATGGAGTTCGGAATGCGCTTCGGCGTTTCGATCAGGCCGAGGAGCGGCATGATGACGAGGAAGAAACCGAAGTAGTACAGCGTGCCGAGCTGCGACAGGACGACGTAGAGGCCTTCTGCCGGGCGGGAACCGAGCCAGCCGAGCATGATGGCGTTGGCGACGAAGATCCAGAAGAACAGCTTGTACCAGGGGCGGTAGACGGCGGAACGGACCTTGGACGTGTCGAGCCAGGGCAGGAAGAACAGAACGATGATCGAACCGAACATCACCAGAACGCCGCCGAGCTTGGAGTCGATCGGGCCGATATTGAAGGTGATGGCGCGCAGCATCGCGTAGAACGGCAGGTAGTACCATTCCGGAACGATGTGAGCCGGGGTCTTCAGCGCGTCGGCCGGGATGTAGTTGTCCGGATGGCCGAGATAGTTCGGCATGTAGAAGACGAACCAGGCATAGACGATGAGGAAGATCGAAACGCCGAGTGCATCCTTGAGCGTCGCATAGGGCGTGAAGGCCACGGTATCGGTCTTCGACTTCACTTCGACGCCGGTCGGGTTCGTCTGGCCGGTGACGTGCAGGGCCCAGATGTGCAGGACGACGACGCCGGCGATCATGAAGGGCAGCAGGTAGTGCAGCGAGAAGAAGCGGTTCAGCGTCGGCTGGTCGACGGCAAAGCCGCCAAGCAGGAACTGCTGAATCCACTCACCCACCAGCGGGAAGGCCGAGAAGAAGCCGGTGATAACCGTTGCGCCCCAGAAGGACATCTGACCCCAGGGCAGAACATAGCCCATGAAGCCGGTCGCCATCATCAGGAGATAGATGACGACGCCGAGTATCCAAAGGATCTCGCGCGGCGCCTTGTAAGAGCCGTAATAAAGGCCACGGGCGATGTGCAGGTAGACCGCGATGAAGAAGAAGGATGCGCCGTTGGCGTGCAGATAGCGCAGCAGCCAGCCATGGTTGACGTCGCGCATGATCTTTTCGACCGAGTTGAACGCAACGCTCGTTTCGGCTGCATAGTGCATCGCCAGCACGATACCCGTCAGGATCTGTACGATCAGCATCACCGACAGCATCGCGCCGAAGGTATAGGCGTAGTTCAGGTTGCGCGGCACCGGATAGGAGACGAACGAGTCGTGAACGAGGCGCGGCAGCGGAAGACGGGAATCAACCCACTTCTCTATGCCTGTCGTGGGCGTGTAGGTTGAATGTTCAGCACTCATTATCAGTAGTCCCCTCAACCGATCTTGATAACTGTGTCGGAAACGAACGAGAAGGTCGGCACGGCGAGGTTCTCCGGTGCCGGGCCCTTGCGGATGCGGCCGGCCGTATCGTAGTGCGACCCGTGGCAGGGACAGAACCAGCCGCCGAAATCACCGGCCTGGCCGAGCGGCACGCAGCCGAGATGGGTGCAGGAGCCGATCATCACGATCCAGTTTTCCTTGCCCTCGCCGGCGGAGCGATCGAGATCGGTCGCCTGCGCATCGGTGGCGAGGTTGGCGTTGCGGGCGACCGGGTCCTTGAGCTCTTCGAGCGGCACGGCCTTCGCATCCTCGACTTCCTTGTCGGTGCGGTTGCGGATGAAGACCGGCTTGCCGCGCCACTTCGCCGTCAGTGACATCCCCGGCTGAAGGCTCGAAACGTCGACCTCGATCGAAGCCAGCGCAAGCGTCGATGCATCCGGGCGCATCTGATCGATGAACGGCCAGGCCGCCGCGCCGGCGCCGACAACGCCGGCCATGCCCGTTGCCAGATACAGGAAATCGCGGCGAGTGGGCTCGCCCAAGGTCTCGCTTGAAGTGTCGTGTTCGCTCACGGCTAAACCATCCTCTCACGCAATGTGCGGAAACCGCATCCGCCCCCGGCGCGTTTCGGTCCCTTTTCCCAGGTCTCGGAGCGCACCCTATCCTCTTGCTGGCCCCCTGCACGGCTTGCCACGGCAAGTCTCGGTACGGATGCCAGAATCCGGAGAATCCTGCACGCAGAATCCCCACCAATCCGGCGCGTTCTATGCTCGATCGCGAATTATGTCCAGCCTTCACAGGAGGAGGTGGGCAGATTGTCGCGGGGGAAAGAGGCAGCCAATGAGCACAAGGGCTTGGCACGGTCGAAGGGCACGTCGGAGCCCCCTATTCGGCCGCTTCCTCCTGGGCGATGAAGCCGCCGGATTGGCGCGCCCAAAGTTCCGCATAGAGGCCGCCGCGGGCGATCAGCTCGGCGTGGCTGCCGTCCTCGACGATACGTCCGCGGTCCACCACCACCAGACGGTCAAGCGCTGCGATCGTCGACAATCTGTGAGCGATGGCGAGCACCGTCTTGCCCTGCATCAGACGCTCCAGATTGGACTGGATGGCTGCCTCCACTTCCGAATCGAGCGCCGAGGTCGCTTCGTCGAGAACAAGGATCGGCGCGTCCTTGAGCATCACGCGGGCGATCGCAATCCGCTGCCGCTGGCCGCCGGAAAGCTTGACGCCACGCTCGCCGACATGGGCATCGAATCCCTTGCGGCCGCGCTGGTCCTGCAGATTGACGATGAAGTCATAGGCTTCCGCCTTGCGCGCCGCTTCGATCAGCTGCTCGTCCGTCGCGCCCGGCCTTCCGAAAAGAATATTGTCGCGGATCGACCGATGCAGAAGCGAGGTGTCCTGGCTGACCATGCCGATCTGGGCGCGCAGCGATTCCTGGCGGACCGTGGCGATATCCTGCCCGTCGATCAGGATCCGACCTCCCTCGAGGTCGTAGAAGCGCAGCAGCAGGTTGACGAGGGTCGACTTGCCGGCGCCCGAGCGGCCGACGATGCCGACTTTCTCGCCGGGGCGGACGGACAGGGAGAACTCATCGATCACCCCGCCGCCCTTGCCGTAGTGAAACGACACCCGCTCGAACCGGATCTCCGGCCGTTTGACTTCGAGATCGAGCGCCCCGGGCCTGTCGACGAGGCCGATCGGCTGCGAGACGAGCTCGGCCGAATTCTGGATCGTGCCGATATTGCGCATGATGGCGTTGAACTGCGACATCATCCGCCCGAGCAGCATGTTGAGGCGCAGCACGAGCGCCAGCGTGAAGGCAACCGCCCCCGAACTCACCATTCCCGCAAGCCATAGATGAACCGAGTAGACGGCGATCGCCGCGATCATCAGCCCGGAAAGCAGCGCCTGGGAGGCCCGCACACCCGTCAGCAGGCGGGTAAAGGGGATTACCGCACCCTGAAAGCGGTCAAAGCCGGCGCGGATATAGCGGTCATTCTCCTCGTCGCTGCCGAAGAGCTTCAGCGTCTGGATATTCGAATAGGCATCGACCATGCGGCCGTTGAGCATCGACGCCATTTCCGCGGTGTCGCGGGCGTGCTTGCGGACGCGCGGAACGAAATAGCGGGCGAGCGAAAGGAAGATGGCGATCCAGAAGGCCACCATCGCCGCCAGCCGCCAATCGAGCTGGGCGACCAGTGCCATGGTCGACGCCGTGTAGATGACGATGAACCAGATGACCTGCAGCAGCGAGACGATCAGGTCGCTCGTCGCCTGCGCGCCCGACCAGACCTTGGTGACGATGCGGCCGGAAAAATCGTTCTGAAAGAAGGTGAGCGATTGCCGGGCGACGTGGACATAGGACTGCCAGCGGACAAGGTTGAGGAAGCCGGTGATGATCGCCTGCTCCTCGACCAGAGCCGCGAGCGCTACGGCCAGGAAGCGGAACACCAGCACCGTCAACAGCATGAAGAGCAGTTCCGGACCGTTGGAGGCGATCAGTCCGCTCCATCCGTCCTGTGGCCGGATGGTATCGAGCACGTCCACAAGCCGGCCGACGAAATAGAAGAGCCCCGCCTCGAGCATGGCAACCAGCCCACCGAGCGCTGCCATGGCAAGGAACGGACCCTTTGCCTGGCTTGCATAGAACCATGCGAAGCCCCAGAGCGACCTTGGCGGCTGCAGCCGGTCGCGCGGCGCGAAGGGCTTGATCCAATTCTCGAAGATAGTGACGATGGCGCGCAGCATTGTTCAGATAATAGGGGGCTGAGGACGGACGGCAATCGGTTTCCGCCGGCCCATCGATTACAAATGCGTAAGCTTTGATCCGAGCGAAAAGCGCAACGTGGCGGCAGATTACTCCGCCGCCTCCTCCTTTTCGGCGTCGTCGGCGATGAAGCCGCCGGACTGACGCGACCAGAGGTCGGCGTAGAGGCCGCCTTTGGCGACAAGCTCGGCATGCGAGCCGGTCTCCACGATCCGTCCCGCTTCGAGAACCACCAGACGGTCCATTTCCGTCAGTGTCGACAGGCGGTGGGCGATGGCGATCACCGTCTTGCCGGCCATCAGGGCGAAGAGGTTCTCCTGGATCGCCGCCTCCACCTCGGAATCGAGCGCCGATGTCGCCTCATCGAGAATGAGGATCGGCGCATCCTTGAGGAAGACCCGGGCAATGGCAATCCTCTGCCGTTGGCCTCCCGAGAGCTTCACTCCCCGTTCGCCGACCTGCGCGTCCAGCCCTCGCCTGCCGAGGTTGTCCTCGAGCATCTGGATGAACTCCCAGGCATTCGCCTTCTTGGCAGCGGCGATGACCTGCGCATCCGTCGCCTCCGGGTGTCCATAGGCGATGTTGTCGCGAATGGAGCGGTGCAGCAGCGACGTATCCTGCGTGACGACGCCGATCTGAGAACGCAGGCTGTCCTGGGTGACGGCGGAAATATTCTTGCCGTCGATCCGGATCACGCCGTCCTCCAGGTCGTAGAAGCGCAGCAGCAGGTTCATCAGCGTCGTCTTGCCGGCGCCCGAGCGGCCGACGAGGCCGATCTTCTCGCCGGGGCGAATCTCGAGCGACAGCCGATCGATGACGCCCTTTGCCTTGCCGTAGTGGAAGCGCACGTCCTCGAAACGGATCGCGCCCTTCTCAGCCTTCAACGGCGCCGCATTCGGCTCATCGACGATGTCGTGTGCCTTGGTCATCATGCCCATGCCGTCATAGACAGTGCCGATATTCTCGAACAATGCCGAGACTTCCCACATGATCCATTGCGACATGCCGTTGATGCGCATCGCGAGCCCAATCGCGACGGCGATCGCGCCGACCGAGATCGCGCTGGTCAGCCACAGATAGATGCCCAGCGCACCGACGGCGAAGAGCGCCACGCAGTTGTTCGCGTAGACGCAGATGTGGAACAGCGTCACCTTGCGCATCTGGCGGTAGACGGTGGCGAGGAACTCCTCCATGCCGGCGCGCGCATAGGTCTCCTCCCGCCCCGCATGCGAGAAGAGTTTTACCGTGCTGATATTCGTGTAGCTGTCGACGATCCGACCCGTCATCATGGACCGGGCATCCGCCTGCTCCTTGGAAATCTTCTGCAGGCGCGGCACGAAGGTGCTGACGATCACGACATAGACGGCGAGCCAGATGGCGAGCGGCGCGACGAGGCGTAAGTCGGCTGCGGCGACGACGACCAGCATCGTCGTGAAGTAGCTCACGACATAGACGAAGACGTCGAGGATCTTCATCACCGTCTCGCGAACCGCAAGCGACGTCTGCATCACCTTCGTTGCCACGCGCCCGGCGAACTCGTTGGCGAAGAAGGTCATGCTCTGCCGAAGCAGGTAGCGGTGCATCTGCCAGCGGGCGATCATCGGATAATTGCCGAGCAGCACCTGGTGCATGATGAATGAATCGAGCGCCACAAGGCCCGGGAGGCCGATGAGGATCAGGGCTCCCATCCAGGCGAGCTTGCCTCCCTCGGTGGCGAGAAAGGTTTCGCGCTCGGCATTGGACAGCCAATCCACCACATTGCCGAGGAATTGAAACAGCGCCACCTCGCCGATCGCGATCAGCATGGTGCAGACCGCCATGATCAACAGCCACGGCGCCGCCGGCTTGGTGTAGTGCCAGCAGAAGGCAAAGAGACCCTTCGGCGGAAGCCTGGGCTCTTCCGTCGGGTAAGGATTGAGGCGGGATTCAAACCAGCCGAACATTATCCAAGCTCCTTCAGATAGTTTGAAGGAAGGCGGGTCGCCCCGCATTCTTTATTTTTGAGAAATCACGGTCCAGAGATGACGCCTCGAGCCGAGCTCCACTCCGGGACCGGAGCGCGTCATTCGATCGATAGAAGGAAAAGGCGCGGAACCGGCTAGGCCTGGGAAGGCCAGGCTACAGGATGGAGGCGTGTCAACATCAATACCGTCATGCATGCCTCCGTCGGTTCGCGTTGAAGAGACTTGACCTTTACCCTCAATCGCGCTGCCGCGCCAGATTGTCGCAGTCACTTTCTTGCCTGTCTCTCCGTCGACGCTCGGCCTGTTGCCATTTTGGCACAAATTAGAGAGGTGAAATTCATCCGCGCCGAATGTACGCCACCGCAGCCGACCGGGCTGTGGATCAAGGACCAAATCGATGCCATACGACGTCTCGCGCCTGCCCCTTTGATCATACGCCGTCGACGAAAGCCCATGAACGAACTCCGCATCGCCCTCTATCAGCCGGACATTCCGGGCAACACCGGCACAATCCTGCGTCTCGCTGCCTGCCTCGGACTGGCCGTCGACATCATCGAGCCGGCGGGCTTCGATCTCTCCGACCGCAATCTCAAGCGCGCCGGCATGGACTATATCGCGGCGGTCACGCTCACCCGCCATGTCAACTGGGAGCACTTTGAAACATGGCGGGCGGAAAGCGGCCGGCGGCTGGTGCTCGCTTCCACAAAGGCCGCCGAGCCCTATACGCGTTTCGACTTCCAGCCCGACGACGTTCTGCTCTTCGGCCGGGAAAGCGCCGGCGTGCCCGATCATGTGCATGACCGTGCCGACGCCCGCATCCTCATTCCGATGGCGCCGGGCCAGCGTTCGCTCAACATCGCCATCGCCACCGCGATGGTAGTCGGCGAGGCGATGCGGCAGACCGGCGCGTTCTGAGACGTCAATGAGTGCCTTGCGGCGTCCTATCTCGTCGGGAGATACCCCGCCCCTCACGCGGCAATCTCGCTATAGGGCGTGGCCTTGCGCGCATATTTCAATGTGCGCGCCCACCACGTGAGCCGGTCCATCATCAGGAACAGTGGCGCCCGAAGCTCTTCCGGCTTGTAGAGATTGCCGGCTGCATCGAATTTCGACCACGCCTTCGGAAGCGCCACCCCGTCGCGGAGCGTCACCGCATGCAGTTCTCCGAAGACCTGGCGCAATTGCTCGACCGCGCGGATACCGCCGGAGGCGCCGCCATAGGAGACAAAGGCCACCGGCTTGGCATGCCAGGGCTCATAAACGGCGTCGATCATTTCCTTCAGCGCCGCGGGATAGCCGTGATTATATTCCGGCGTGATGACGATGAAGGCGTCCGCCTCGGCAACCTTTCGTTCCATCCACTCGGCCGGATCGGCCGATTTCTCGCTGCGAGAGTTCTTTAACCGCAATGGATCGATGATCGTCAGGCTGAAGACGTCGGACCTCGAAAGCTCGCGGATAAGCCAGCTGGCGACGGTATCGCAGAACCGGCCCTGCCGTGCGCTGCCATAGATCAGCGCAAGGGTCATTTTCTCTGTCATGCGGAATCAGCTCCTAGTTGTCGTTTACAGGGAGCTCATGCTATAGAACCTCAAGCTTAGTTGAGGTCAATAGCACCGATGCAAAAAGAAGAGGGCAGCGATTTCAGGCGGGAGCTTACCGTCGGCGAGGTCGCCGAACGGAGCGGCATCGCCGTCTCGACGCTGCATTTCTATGAGACGAAGGGGCTGATCCGCAGCAACCGCAGCCGCGGCAACCAGCGGCGCTATCCGCGCTCGGTGTTGCGACGCGTCGCCGTCATCAAGGTCGCCCAGCGCACTGGGATTCCGCTTGCGGAGATTCAATCCGCCCTGTCGGTGCTTCCGGACGACCGGCCGCTGACCGTCGAAGATTGGGCCCGGCTATCGAACAGCTGGCGGCAGCAACTCGACGATCGGATCGCCAAGTTGACCTCGCTGCGCGACCAGTTGACCGGCTGCATCGGCTGCGGCTGCCTGTCGATGCGCGATTGCCCGTTGCGCAACCCTCATGACGTGCTTGGCTCCGAGGGTGCTGGGCCGCGCCTGATGGATCCGTCCGACTGCTTGGGCGACGCGGAAACCGCCGGGGCGTGAGCCGCAGCCGGCCGCATCCGGTTGAGCAGGATCATGCTCGTCAAAGTGCCGACCGAGCAGAGCAGTGCAATCGAAAGCGCCCAGCCGTTCCCGGCTGCTCCGAGGACGAAGGAGAAGAACGGAGGGGCGGCGGCGAAGGCGAGGTTGAGCGGCAATCCGAGGCGCGCCGTGACCAGCGCATATTGCGCCGGCGAGAAGAACACGAGCGGCATCGTCGCCCGGCTGACCGACATGGCGCCGCTCGAAAGGCCGTAGAGCACGAGGAAAAGGACGATCGACCACTCGCTCCCCACGCCGAAAATCAAGGTCAGCAATGCCAGCGGCATGATCGCCGCCGCGACGAAGCCGGTCGCCAGCCCGTCCCAGCGGTTGCCGCCGAGAAAATCGAAAAGCCGCGCCGAGAGCTGGACGAAACCGATCACGGATCCGAAACCCACCGCCAGATAGTCGGGCACGCTGTAGCTCCGGAGAATATCGATGACAACGAGCTGGAAACCCCAGGTAACGAAGCCGTTGAGCGCAACTGCCGCAACGATAAGGGCGACAAGCGCCCAATAGTGACGCGTGTCGGGCTGCTCCCGCTTGCCATCTGAGGCGGCACGGGACGCCCGGCCTGCCCTTTTGGTCTGCGGGAGACCGAAGCAATGCAGCGGCGCGCAGACGAGCAGCATCACCGCGCCGTAGACGATGAGCGCACCACGCCAGCCGAGCGCTGCCTCAACGAACACAGTGACGGGCCAGGAAACACTCGGGGCGAGAGCCGTGGCGAGCATCTGCGCCCCGATCGCTCGGCGCGCGCCCTCGCCGGCAATTTCACTCAGATAGACATGGGCGGACGTCGTCAGCGTCGCGGCACCGGCGATACCGAGAAGAGCCCAGGCGGCCAAATAGGTGACCGGCCCATGCGCGCTCGCGAGCACCCACAAGCCGGGCGCAGCTAGCGCCGAACCGGACGCGAGCACCGGCCGCGCTCCGAAGCGCTCATAAAGCGCGCCCAGCGGCGGTGAGCACAGGGCCATTGCCACCAGCATCATGGTGGGACCGAGATAGATCATCGACGGCTCGAGACCGAGGTCGCCGGCCATTCCCGCCGCCGTGACCGATACGAACATGAACATCGCGCCCCAGGCGACGATCTGCGTGACGGACAGCACGATTACCGAGCGGACGATGGGCATGGGGTGATGGCCGGTATGAGCAATCGGGAGGGTGTCGGGAAGAGTGGAGCAACGCTTAGCGCGCTCCCGCCGCCTTGGCGAGATGAATTGAGTGCGCGCTTCGAAAATGCGGTCGTTCAATCGGCGCTCGGCAGCCGGCGCATCGTGAACTCGATCTCGTCGCCCTCGAGTTGGCGCCAGCTCTCGACTTCCGTCCAGTAGGCGGCCTTCGGCCATGTCTCGAACCATTCGCGCGCCTTGGCGCGGGCGGCACTGCGTTCGAGGCGGAAGGTCTCGCGCACGAACAGCCTGTCTGCTCGCGCGGGGTGCTCCCGGCGATGCCGGGCGATCTGGCGCCGCAAGCCATCGAGCGGCGGTCCTGGGGGTATCTTCGCCATGGCTGTACCTCTGACGATAAAGATAGGAACGGCACCGCCGCTTGGCCAGCCCGTCGGCTCCGACCCATCGCCCCGAGCAAAATCGCCGGAGGCGCGTCGATGCGATAGACTGTCACGCGGGGCCGCGGCGCCGTTGCCATCCGGCCCAAAATATGGACTGTGAACGGCGACAGAATCGGGGCTCCCTCTCTGCGAAAGCCCGCCTATTGGAACCGGAATTCCCATGGAAAGACCGCAATTGCCGCAGGGTCTGCCTGCAGACATCGAAGACAAGAAAGCCGAGGCGAAGGCCTGGTTCGAAAGCCTGCGCGACTCGATCTGCGCGGCATTCGAGGCGATCGAGGATGATCTGACAGGACCCTTGTCGGATCGTCCGCCCGGCCGTTTCGTCGGCAAGGACTGGCTGCGCGAGGAAGGCGCCGGCGGCGGCGGCCGCATGTCGATGATGGAGGGCCGCGTCTTCGAGAAGGTCGGCGTCCACACATCGACCGTTTTCGGCGAATTTTCCCCCGAATTCCGCAGCCAGATGCCCGGCGCCAGCGAAGATCCACGTTTCTGGGCCTCCGGCATTTCGCTGATCGCCCATCCGGTCAATCCGAACGTGCCCGCCGTGCACATGAATACGCGCATGGTCGTGACCACCAGCAACTGGTTCGGCGGCGGCGCGGACCTGACCCCCGTCCTCGACCGCCGGCGCCTCATGACCGATCCGGACACCGTCGTCTTTCACCGGGCGATGGAGATCACCTGCAACCGGCATCCGGTCGCCGATCATGCGAAATTCAAAGAATGGTGCGACGAATACTTCTTCCTCAAGCACAGAAACGAGCCGCGCGGCACCGGAGGCATCTTCTACGATTGGCTGCACTCGCCCGAGGATCTTGGCGGCTGGCAGGCCGATTTCGCCTTCACCCGCGATGTCGGCAAGGCCTTCGCCATCGTCTTTCCGAAGATCGTCAGGGCGAATTTCAACACGCCTTGGTCGGAGGCCGATCGCGACGAGCAGCTCGTGCGTCGCGGCCGCTACGTGGAGTTCAACCTGCTCTACGACCGCGGCACCATCTTCGGCCTCAAGACGGGTGGGAACGTCGAGTCGATCCTCTCGTCCCTGCCCCCGGTCGTTCGCTGGCCCTGATTGCTCAACGAAGACGCGAACAAATCACAGCCTCCGGCGTTTTCTCCGCAACGACGGAGTGATCGCCGCATGATATTCAAGAAGCGCACATTCTTCGGCCAGGAGCCCGAAAGAGTAACCCCCGACCACCCGGCGGAGCTGGAGCGAAGGGTTGCCCATTGCCTTGCCGTCGCGCCGGGCCTTGACGCGGCCGACGTCACGGTGACCTGCAGTGGCACCACCGTCCTGCTCGGCGGCACCGTTGCCACAAAGGACGAAATCCTCCGCGCAGAGGAAGCGGCAATGTCGGTCGCAGGGGTCGGCGAAGTGCTCAACCGTATAGCGCTCTCGAAAAGCAGCAGCGGGTAAACTCAGCCTTTGCGACAATGCCCCTCATCTGCCGGCAGGCAGATGAGGGGCGAACGTCCGGTTTAGCGCCGAGCTTAGATAGACCGAAGCGTCCAGCCGACGATATCGGCTGCCACCTTGGCGAAGGCCGCGTCGAGGGCTGCGACAAAGGCCGGATTGCCGGCACCCTGCACCGGCGCGACGGCACGGAATTCCTGCTGCCTGCGCACGGTGCCGGTGCGATCGTCCAAAATCTTGGCGAAGATCTCGACGACCGCCGTATCCGGTCCGTCGGTGGAAATCTCGAAGGCGCGGAGTTCGGTGACCAGCTGATAGTCGATGGCAAGGCCCTGGCCCGGCTTGCCGACGCCACGAACCCTGCCGGTATCGTCGAAAGTCTGGACAAGCCGATCCTGCACCAGGCGCGGCAGGCTGTCACCCCATTGGGCCCCGGCGAGATATTGCAGTTCCGATCTCGACAGCCGGACGACGATCTGGTCGCTGCCGAGTGTCTTCAGGGCCGTCGGTTCCGGCACGAGGATCTGACGGTTCGTTCCAGCCGGGCGTGAGACGACAGGCACCGATGCCAGGCTGAACGTATCGTTGACCGCCTGGCGCGTACCGCAGCCGGCCATGATCGTCGCCAATGAAAGAACCGCAGCAAACCGGGCCGCTCCCGCACCACACAACGCTACCAGACCCGGAAAACCCATACGCACATCATCCCCAAACAACGCGGCGCCGTCCGGCTCCCCGCCCCCACGCAACCTGCCCGCGACCGATCAGCGAATCACCGCCGCGTGCGGCCATCATATTGCTTAACAGTCTCGCCGCCGAATAGCAGGCGCTGTGGATTTCGATCGAAATTGGAAATTGTACTCTGCAGGCTCTGCACCGTCCGCCGCGTTTCCGTGACGAGCGTCTCCACGTCCCGCAAGCCAGAATTCGAGAAGCGCTTCAGGTTGTCGGTGATCGGACCGATCTGGGCGTTGAGGTTGTCGGCCATGCGGCGGAACGATTCAAGCGTCGCGCGCGCCTCAGCCGAAAGCGACGGCGCATTCGCGTCTCCCAGGAAGCCGTCGACCTTCGCGAGAATGCCGTCGACACGGTTTGATGCCGCATTCAGCTTGTTCGACATCTCCGTAAAATCGGTGATCGTCTGGTCGATGTCTTCCTGACGGGCGGAAATCTTGTTGGCAAACTCGGATACCTGAGCGGCAACCTTGCGGGCATCGGCGCTCGCCGCGGAGATGTCGTTGACGACGAGCCCCACCTTCTGGCTGTCGACCGCAGCCACCAACGCGTCGACACGCTTCAAGGTCTGCTGCGCGTTCTTGCCGAACTGGTCATAGGTGTCGACGGTCCGCTTGAAACCGGCGATCGCCTCCGAAACGCCGCCGGAAGCGGCCTTGAGGTCGTTGCTCACCTCTTCGACATTGCTGACGATCGTGTCGATCTTCTTCGGATCGACCGACTTGATCAGCCTGTCGGCGCTCGCAAGCATGGTATCGAGCTTCTTCGAGGCCGCACTGACCGACCCCGATAACTCCTCCACGCTCTTCAGGAACTGATCGATCGCGTCGGAATTGTCCGCCAGCGCCTTGGAGAACCGCTGCGCATTGCCGATTGTCGAGGTCAACGGGCCACGAACTTCCGTGACGAAGCCCTGAATGTCGCCGATGGCGCTGTTCGCCCGATCGAGGATCTGGTCGGCGGTCGCGAGCAGGCTGGTGACGCTCGACTGGTCGGCAAGAATACGCGCCTGCGTCCCGTTCTCGAGTGCCGTCTTCAGGATGTTTTCGTCGCCCTTTCGCCCGCCGCTGAGCTCGATATAGGCCGCCCCGGTCAGGCCCTGGATTTCCAGCGTCGCCCGGGTCGAGGTCAGCACCGGCGCATCGGCCGAAACCTCCGTGATGGCGATCGAGTAGCGCGGATCATTGGCGTCGATCGCAAGACTGCGCACGCTGCCGACATTGATCCCGTTGAAACGCACCGGCGAGCCGACCGAGAGACCGTTGGCAGAACCCGGAATGTTGACGACGAGTTCGACCATTTCGCCGCTTCGGCCGTATTGCGACATCCAGTAGACGAAGCCGAAGGCAGCGGCGATCACGAACACCGTGAAAAAGCCGACAATGGCATAATTCGCTTTAGTTTCCATCGGCTCAGACTACCTCTGCGGCCCCGCCGCCACTTCACCCTGCTGCGACACACCTCGCGTCGCCTATTTTATCACTTTTACCGCTCAGTCGTGCTCGCGCACGATCGCCCTCGCCCGCTTGCCGCGGAAATAGGATTTCACCCACGGCTCGTCGCAGGCAAGCATGTCCTCGATGGTTCCCTCGACCAGGACGCGCTTCTGGCCGAGGACGGCGATCCGGTCGCAAACCGAGAACAGGCTGTCCAGATCGTGAGTCACCATATACACGGTCAATCCAAGCGTGTCCCGCAGCTTGGCGATCAACTCGTCGAACTCCGCCGCGCCGATCGGATCGAGGCCCGACGTCGGCTCGTCGAGAAAGACGAGATCCGGATCGAGGGCCAGCGCCCGCGCGAGGGCGGCGCGCTTGATCATACCGCCGGAAAGCTCCGAAGGATATTTTTCCGCCGCTTCCGGCGCCAGGCCGACCAGTTCGATCTTCAGGCGCGCCAGTTCATCCATCAGCCCCTGCGGCAGATCGAGATATTCCCGCATCGGCACCTGGATGTTCTCCCGCACGGTGAGTGCGGAAAAGAGCGCCCCATGCTGGAAGAGAACGCCGAGCCGCATGTCGAGCGCGATGCGTTCCTCCTCACTCACCTTGTCGTATTCCGCGCCAAGGATCTTGATCATGCCTGAGCGCTTCGGCAGCAGCCTCAGGACCGTGCGCATCAGGACCGACTTGCCGGTGCCGGAAGCTCCGACGAAGCCGAGGATCTCCCCGCGCAGCACGTCGAGATTGAGCTTGTCGAGGACGATATTGTCGCCGAAGCCCACGGTCAGGTCGCGAACGGAGAGGATGCTTTCGCGCTCCGCCGCCTGCTCCAACTGCTTCTCCATGACCGCCTGAACCATTTTCCGCCCGCCTCAGAAATCGATCGCCGCGTAGAACATGGCGAACAGGCCGTCGATGAGGATGACGACGAAGATCGACTTGACGACCGACGACGTCACACGCCGCCCGAGCGATTCCGCGCTGCCGCCGACCTTCAGCCCCTCGACAGCGGCAACGACGCCGATGATCAGCGCCATGAACGGCGCCTTGATCATGCCGGCCGCCACCGACGAGAAGTCGACGGCCTCCTGCAGTCTCGCGAGGAACGTCGGTATGGTGATGCCCGAATAGCTCCAGGCAACCAGCGCCGCCCCGGCCAGAGCGGCGAAATTCGCGATGATGGTCAAGAGCGGCAGCACGATCGTCAGCGCCACGAGGCGCGGAAAGACGAGCACGCCGACCGGGCTCAACCCCATGACCTTCAGCGCGTCGACCTCCTCGCGCATTTTCATCGAGCCGATTTCGGCCGTGATCGCGCTGCCCGAGCGGCCGGCGATCATGATCGCCGTCAGCAGCACGCCGATTTCGCGCAGCTGCAGAATGCCGACGAGGTCGACGACGAAGATTTCCGCGCCGAAAGATCGGAGCTGAAAGGCGCCCTGCTGGGCGATGATGGCGCCGATCAGGAACGACATCAGGGTGATGATGGGTGTCGCCATCACGCCCATGCGGTCGATCTGGTGGACGATCGCGGCAGGCGATACGCCGGCGTGACGCCCGAGCTTCATCTGTGCCCCGCGCACCGCGGATCCCAGGATATACATGGCGGCGACCGTGTCGGTCCAAATCGATACGGTCACCTCACCGATCGGTGCAAACAACCGCTGGAAAAGCGGGTCCCTTCGTTTCGAACGCTCCGGCTGCCGCAATTCCTTGGGCAGAGCGCGCACCAATTCGACATAGCGCTCCCCGCCGCCGGCGAAGCGAACCTCGCCCCCGTCCTCGCTGCCGAGCCCGTTCATGAAGCGCCGGATTATCCAGGCGCCGGCCGTGTCCATGCCGGTGATCCCGGAAAAATCGAACTCGTTCCGGCCGCCGGCCGGCTTTCCGAGCCGCTTCAGCTTGTCGGCCATGGCTTCCGCCGTCTGATGCCGCCAGTCGCCGCTGAACACATAGCGTCGGCCCGTCTCCCCGTCGGCCTCGGCGAGGACGACATCGGCAGCCTTCTGGGATGGCTTTCGCGTCACGTGATCTTGGTCTTTCACTTGCTATTCAGTAATCTCTTAAACCAGATTCGATCCCAGGACAAAATCACCCGTCGTTTCAAAGCCGTACGGCAGGCCTTGTGCGGCCGAAAAGACACAGCGCGCCGGCCCGACCGAGCGCCCGGGCATGGCGGGCACGGCGAATCCCCACCCCATGAGAGAACAACGATGCCGATCTCGCTTTCAGCTACCGTCGACCATTTTCCGATCGCCGGCACCTTCACTATCTCCCGCGGCTCGAAGACGACGGCGAGCGTCGTGACCTGCACGCTCAGCGACGGCGCCGTCATCGGGCGGGGCGAATGCGTCCCCTATGGCCGCTACGGCGAATCGATCGAATCGGTCCTGAGCCAAATCGAAACCGTTCGAGCGCCGATCGAATCTGGCATCACGCGGCTCGACTTGCAGCAATCGATGAAACCCGGTGCCGCCCGCAATGCCGTCGATTGCGCGTTCTGGGATCTCGAGGCCAAGCGGGCGAACAGATCGGCCGCTGCGCTCGCCGGGCTCGCCGCTCCGGTCGCCCTGACGACCGCCTACACGATCTCGCTCGCCGAGCCCGAAGAGATGATGGCGCAGGCCGCAAGATATGCCCATCGCGCGCTGCTGAAGGTCAAGGTCGGAACCGCTGACGACACCTCGCGAATCCGCGCGGTGCGGAAAGGCGCACCGAAAAGCAGCATCATCCTCGACGCCAACGAGGGCTGGACGCCGGAAAACCTCGCTTTGCATTTTGCTGTCTGCGCCGAGGCCGGCATCGCCCTCATCGAGCAACCCCTGTCGGCGGGGCGTGACGAGGCGCTGGGCTCCGTGGCACACTCGGTTCCCGTCTGCGCCGACGAAAGCGTGCATGCGACCGAGGACCTGAAGGCGCTCGTCGGACGCTACGACGCGGTAAACATCAAGCTCGACAAGACCGGTGGACTTACCGAGGCGCTGCGCATGCGCGAAGAGGCCCGGGCGCTCGGCCTGAAGGTCATGGTCGGCTGTATGGTCGGCAGTTCGCTCGCCATGGCTCCGGCCGTCCTCGTCGCGCAGGGAGCCGACTTCGTCGACCTCGACGGCCCGCTGCTGCTTGCACAGGACCGCAGCCCGGGGCTTCGCTACGAGGCCTCGCTCGTCTTCCCGCCCGAGCCGAGCCTGTGGGGCTGAAGATACCAGCCGGCATAGGCGAAGCAGCATCCGCATAGCGCCACGACCGACATCGAATAGAAGCCGGCGACACCGAACCAGGCGTAAAAGTAGCCCGACAGGAAGGTGAAGATCGCCGTGAAGATGCCGGTGTAGAAAAAATAGAGGCCCTGGGCGGAGGCCTCCTGCTCCTCGGCGACGCGCTCGACCAGCTTGTGCTGCATGCCGGTGTGCATGATCGCATAGGTAAAGGCGTGCAGGCACTGGAGGACGAAGTAACCGGTAAAACCGAGGTCCATCGGAAAGATCAGCCAGCGCGCGACCGCCAGCAGGCAGCCGGAGAAGATCATCGTCCAGACGCTGAAGCGCCTGGTAATGGCCTTGGCAAAGAAGAACATCAGCACTTCCGCCGCCACCCCGGCACTCCACAGCGCCCCGATCTGCGTGCCGCTATAGCCGATCTGCTGCCAATAAATGGCAGAAAACGCGAACAGCATCGCATGGCTGCTGTTGACCAGCGTGACGCCGATCAAAAGCAGCTGCAAATCGGGCTGCCGCAGCGATTGCGGCGGCGCTTCGGTGATTGCCGTGATCGGCGAAGGCCTGCGTGGGCGGCCGATGCGCGGAGCTGCGCAGGCCATCGCAACGGTCAGGCCGAAACCGGCGGCCATCGCCGGCAGCACCATTGCACCGCCGATGAGGCCGGTCATCCAGCCGCCGAGCATCGTCGCACCAATAAAGGCGATCGATCCCCAGACGCGCATCTGCGCATAGTCAAAACCCCAGCGGCGCACGCCCGAAAGCGCGATCGCCTCGACGATCGGGAGGTAAGGCGAATAGGCGGCCGACTGCAGCGCATAGATCACCAGCACCGGCCAGAAGTCCTTGGCGAAGAAGAGGACGAAGGCGAGTGCAAGCGAGAGGCAGGCCGACCAGATCAGCACGATCGTGCGCTCACCGAGCCTGTCCGCCAGCACACCCGCCAATGGCGCCGTGATGACCCGGATGAACATCGGCACGGCGAGGACCACGCCGATCTCGAAATCGCTCATCGACAAGCCGTTGAGCCAGACCGGGAAATACGGCATGGCGAAGCCGTTGACGATCAGCGGCGCGCAGAAGAGCAACCCGATGCGGAGCGCGAAATAACGCGGCGGAGGCCCCAGGACGGGGCGCGCGGATGCGGGAATCATGGGAGGACCTGATGGCTGTGCGCAACCCCTAGCACGAATATCCGCCAGCTCGCTAGCCGCTAGTTTTAGCCACAGGTGGGGCTCAGGCCTGGTACCGAGGACCTCAGGCTGCCCGCGGCGCGGCCAAAGTCACGGGCAAGCCATCGGCCGAGGTTTCCACCGCCACTCCGCCGCGCAGGCTATGCCAGGTGAGCAGTTCCATCGTGCCGTCGAAATGCTCGGCGATCGCCGTGCAGCTTTCGACCCAGTCACCGGTGTTGATGTAGCGGATCTCGTCGATGTCCTCGATCACCGCGTGATGGATATGCCCGCAGATCACGCCCTGGGCGTTATGCCGGCGGGCTTCCTCCGCAACGACCCTCTGAAACTCGCCGATGAAATTCACCGCGTGCTTGACCTGCAGCTTCGCCCAGGACGAAAACGACCAATACGGCATGCCGAGGCGGCGGCGAATGGCGGCAAGGCCGATATTAATAGCGATTGCCGTGTCGTAGGCCCAGTCGCCGAGATAGGCGAGCACACGCGCGTTGCGCACGACGACGTCGAATTCGTCGCCATGCAGCACGAGGTAGTTGCGCCCGTCCGCGCCCTGGTGCATGTGGCGCGCCGCGACCTCGATACCGCCGAAGTGGACGCCCGGAAAATCCCTCATGAACTCATCGTGGTTGCCGGGAATGTAAATAATGCGCGAACCCTTGCGCGCCTTGCGCAGGAGCTTCTGAACGACGTCGTTGCAGGACTGCGGCCAGTACCAGCTCCGCTTCAACCGCCAGCCGTCGACGATGTCGCCGACGAGAATGATAGTCTCGGCCTCATGGTGGCGCAGGAAATCGATCAGGTAGTCCGTCTTCGCCGCCTTCGAGCCCAGATGGACGTCGGAGATGAACAGCGTCCGCAATTTCCGCACCGGATTCTGTTGAGATCCCGATATCGCAACCATGAGATCCTCGCCTTCTCGAGCTATGTCTCGCCTCGTCAAAACCAGACTCGTGTTTCAGGAAGATGACACCGGAATTCGGCGGACCGGATCGGGCTGATGAAAAGCGCTGCCGTGAAACTGTACGCGGGCGGGAATTCGTGCCAAAAGGCCCCGATCCAGAAACGGGGATGTGACGGCATGACCACGGGCGAAAAAGCGAAACCTCAATCGGCTCCGGCGAGCGGAGACATCGACCAGCAGGCACTCTTCTTCCACCGCTACCCCCGTCCGGGCAAGCTAGAGATCCAGCCCACCAAACCGCTCGGCAATCAGCGCGATCTGGCGCTCGCCTATTCGCCCGGCGTCGCAGCCCCCTGCCTTGCCATCAGGGATGACCCGGCGAGCGCCGCCGATTTCACCGCCCGCTCTAACCTCGTCGCCGTGGTCTCCAACGGCACCGCCGTGCTCGGCCTCGGCAATATCGGTCCCCTGGCCTCAAAACCGGTGATGGAAGGCAAGGCCGTCCTCTTCAAGAAATTCGCCGGCATCGATGTCTTCGATATCGAGATCGACGCGCCGACCGTCGAACGCATGGTCGACGTGGTTTCCGCGCTCGAGCCGACCTTCGGCGGCATCAATCTCGAAGACATCAAGGCTCCGGAATGTTTCGAGGTCGAGCGCCGCTTGCGGGAGAAGATGGACATTCCCGTCTTCCATGATGACCAGCACGGAACGGCGATCATTGTCGCCGCCGCCGTCCTGAACGGCCTGGAACTCGCCGGCAAGGACATCGCCAAGGCGAAGATCGTCGCCTCGGGCGCCGGCGCTGCCGCCCTTGCCTGCCTGAACCTTCTCGTCACCCTTGGCGCCAAGCCCGAAAACATCTGGGTCCATGACCTGGAGGGTCTCGTCTATAAGGGCCGCGAGGTTCTGATGGACGAATGGAAGGCCATCTACGCGCAGGACAGCGCCAATCGCGTGCTTGCCGACAGCATCGGCGGCGCCGACGTTTTCCTGGGACTTTCTGCAGCAGGCGTCCTCAAGCCCGAACTGCTCGCCCAGATGGCCGAGAAGCCGCTGATCATGGCGCTCGCCAACCCGACACCGGAAATCATGCCGGAAGTGGCGCGCGCCGCGCGGCCGGACGCGATGATCTGCACCGGACGCTCCGACTTCCCGAACCAGGTCAACAACGTCCTTTGCTTCCCGCATATCTTCCGCGGCGCGCTCGATTGCGGCGCGCGCACCATCAATGAAGAGATGAAGATGGCGGCGGTGCGGGCAATCGCCGGCCTGGCGCGCGAGGAGCCGTCGGATGTTGCGGCCCGTGCCTATTCAGGGGAAACGCCGGTCTTCGGACCCGACTATCTCATCCCCTCGCCCTTCGACCAGCGGTTGATCCTGCGCATCGCTCCGGCGGTGGCCAAGGCTGCAGCCGAGAGCGGCGTCGCTACCCGGCCGATCCAGGATTTCGACGCCTATCTCGACAAGCTCAACCGCTTCGTCTTCCGCTCCGGCTTCATCATGAAGCCGGTCTTCGCAGCCGCCAAGAACGCCCCCAAGAACCGCGTCATCTTCGCCGAAGGAGAAGACGAACGGGTGTTGCGCGCCGCCCAGGTGCTCTTGGAAGAAGGCACGGCCAAGCCGATCCTGATCGGCCGTCCGCAGATCATCGACACCCGCCTCCGCCGCTATGGCCTCAGAATCCGTCCCGATGTCGACTTCGAGGTCGTCAATCCGGAAGGAGATCCGCGCTATCGCGACTACGTCGAAGAATACTTCACCCTTGTCGGCCGTCTCGGCGTCATCCCGGAAGCCGCCCGCACGATCGTCCGCACGAATACGACGGTGATCGGTGCGCTGGCGGTCAAGCGCGGTGAAGCGGACGCATTGATCTGCGGGGTCGAAGGGCGCTACAGCCGACACCTGCGCGACGTTTCACAGATCATCGGCAAGAAGCCGGGCGTACTCGACTTCTCGGCGCTAAGCCTGTTGATTTCCCAGCGCGGTGCGACCTTCTTCACCGACACCTATGTGAGCTTCAGCCCCAGCGCCGAGGAAATCGCCCAGACGACCGTGATGGCCGCCGGCGAAATACGCCGCTTTGGCATCACGCCGCGCGCTGCCCTTGTTTCCCATTCGAATTTCGGATCGCGCGAATCCGAGAGCGCCGCCAAGATGCGCGCCGCGCTCAAGCTCGTCCGCGAGCTGGCGCCCGATCTCGAGGTCGACGGCGAGATGCACGGGGACGCAGCCATCTCCGAAACGCTGCGCGAGCGGGTGATGCCGAACAGCACGCTGAAGGGCGAAGCCAATCTGCTCGTCTTCCCCAATCTCGACGCCGCCAACATCACGCTCGGCGTCGTCAAGACGATGACGGACAGCCTTCATGTCGGGCCGATCCTACTCGGCTCGGCGCTGCCGGCCCACATCCTTTCCCCCTCCGTCACCTCCCGCGGCGTCGTCAACATGGCGGCTCTTGCAGTGGTCGAGGCAAGCCATCCCGCCTGAGGAATGGCTCTCCGGTCTATCGCGCTTTAGGCGATTCCGCGGCAGCTTGCCGCGGAAAAACAACCATGCATTGATCTAGTGAAAAGACTTGCACCGATTACGAAATATAGCACTAGACAAAAACCGGCAGGCTAAACCATGTTTATTCTAGGGGCATGAATCGGTGTTACGGCATGACTAATCAACAGGCTGTCCTCGATCTGCTGGATATCGTGGAATATGGCGGGTGTGCGGAACCGCAGCAATTCTTCGCCTTGATGCGTCGTACCTTCGATATTGCGCATCTTCTCTATCTGGAAGCGGAACCGACGGCCGAGGGTCTCAAGGTCTGCCGCCTGCATCACACCTTCGGCGCCTATGCCGAGGAGCTCTATCTGTCGCGCGGTCTTCACCGGATCGACCCTATCCTTCGGCTTGCTCTCGGAGGCGTAAGGCCTGTGGAATGGGCACCCGCACGCCGCCGCTTTCCCGAATGCGAGCCGCTCTTCGAGGCTGCAGAGGACCTCGGCCTGTCCACGGAAGGGGTCGCCCTGCCGCTGCCTTCGCCGGCCGGCCGCATGGCGCTGCTGGCGATCAGCGCCAACATGTCGCCGACGGAATGGTCCGAATATCGCCGCTGCCATCTGCGTGACTTCCAGCTGGCAGCCAATCTCTTTCATGCCTCGATGCTCGAGCGGACGATGGCAGATACGATCGACGAGCGCGATCCGCGCTTGACCAGCCGCGAAACCGAGGTCCTGACCTGGTCGGCAGCCGGCAAGAGCTATTGGGAAATCGCGACGATCCTCGGCATTTCCGAACGCACGGTCCGCTTCTTCATGAGCAATGCACGCCGCAAGCTCAATGTCGTGTCGAACACGCAAGCGGTTGCGCAGGCAGTCCGCCATGCGTTGATCCCCACCATCTGACGGGGGAATTTACCATCGGAGCTCGCTCCCGGCGCCGGATGCCCCACAAATTTTGTGGGAAAAATCGTTGGATTAAACTGTCACTACCGACAGTTACATGTGTCGCCCGAGCCTGACAGCATCGCTCCATCGCGCAAACACGATGGAGCGAAAGATGATCAGGATAGTGAACGGAAACGCTCGCGGAAAACATCCGCAGGCCATCGACGAGATGTTCCGGCTGCGCAAGCGCGTCTTCCACGACTTTTTGAAATGGGACGTCAGGACCGAGGGCGATTGGGAAATCGACCACTACGACAAGGCCAATCCGCTCTATGTGATGTCCTATTCGCCGGAAACCGGGAAGCTGCGTGGCTCGCTCAGGCTCCTGCCGACGCTGGGGCCGAACATGCTGGATGATACATTCCCGGTGCTGCTCGGCGGCAACCCGGAAATCCGGAGCGCTTCGGTCTGGGAATCGAGCCGCTTCTGCATCGACCCGGATATTTCCCAGGACCGGTCTTCGAATCAGGTAACGATCGCCGCCGCCGAACTGATGTGCGGCGTCGGCGAACTTGGCCTTGCCTCCGGCATCAGCCACATCGTCACCGTCACAGACGTCTTCCTTGAGCGGATGTTCCGCCGCATGGGGTGCCCCGGAGAACGGATTGCCGAGCCGCACAGGATCGGCAATGTCTACGCGGTCGCGGTCGCCTGGGAAGTGTCGAGAAGCCTGCTTCGACAGATGAAGGCCGTTGCCCTCATCGAAGGCACGGTGCTCGAACGGCCCATGTCGCTCGAAACTGCAAGGGCGGCCTAATCATGGCCGGGCCGTTCAGGCGGCCCGGCCCTTCCTGTCTCGGAACACGTATTAACGCAAACGCCGTCTTGTCGTTGCGCCCTCACCCTAACGTCGTATGATGTGACTACAGGCGCCCCTGTCCCGCGATCAGCGGAGCGAAATGCAGGAAAGACGAGTGTCAGTGTCCCGATCCACTGCGTCCTTGAGGATGATGCGCCTTGCGGCCGCTCTGCTGCCCCTCGCCTTGGCTATGCCTGGGCAGGCATCGGCCACCGACGTCTGCGCGCGCCTCAGCGCCCGCCTCGCAGAGCTGCCGGCGGCGTTCACGACAAACGCCAATCTGCGCGATTTCACCGGCGCGGTTTCGCGACAGAACATCGAACTTCGCCGCGCCAGGAACGAAAGGCGGCGCATGGAATGCAGCGACGAGTCCGTCGTCTACATCGAAAGCGAAAATGCGGCTGCCTGTGCCGAGCTTGACGATGCGATTGCGCGCATGGAGGACAATCTCCACACGCTCAAGGCCCAACGCCGGCACCTGATTTCGAAGGGCAATGAGGACATGCGCCGGCGGATCCTCGCCGCCATGGAATTGAACGACTGCTCGGGGGACGCCGCTCCGAACTGGGACGAGACGGTTCCGGATGAATTCGGCACCGAAGAGGCGCGCGCTCATCGCAACATCCTCGAAAGCTTCCCGCCGGACGGCGAGGACTATCCGTTGCTGTTCGATGGTCCGACCGACGATTTCACATTCATGGAGAACGGCGCGGCAGGCGGCTTCAGGACCATGTGCGTGCGGACCTGCGACGGAGCATTTTTCCCGATTTCGTCGAACGCCACGCCGGCCGACTTCGGACGCGACGCCGAGCTTTGCCGGGCACGATGCCCCGGCGCCGATACGGAACTCTATTATCACGTCCTCGCCACCGAGGAGAGCGAGCAGATGGTTTCGGCGTCCACGGGAAGGCCGTACAGGGAACTCGCCAACGCCTTCGCCTATCGTGTGCGCGACGTCGGTTCTCCCGGCATCTGCGGCTGCCAGATTCCGAAGATCACGACGGATCAGAACAAAAGCACCACCTCGGGAACCAAGCTTTCGGTGGTCAGCCCTTCCGTCGTGACGATCGAGGGGCCGTCTGCACCAGCCTTCGGACCAGCGGGGGCAAAGCCCGTGGAAGAGCGCCCCTATGATCCGAAGAGCAGCAAGGTCCGGGTTGTCGGTCCTGCCTTCCTGCCACAGGAAGAGAGCGCGATCGATCTCAAGAACCCTCGGGGATCGCGTTACCAGCCGCTGCAAAACGAGTGACACCTTCCCTTTGGGCGGTCGTTACGAGGCTGTCGCGGACGCCCCATCCTTCGTCGAAAACGAGGTCCTCGAGCGGCAAGCGTTGCCGCCAGCCCTTCACCGCCAATTCCGGCTGCTGGTAGAGGCGATCGACATAGCCAAGGCACAGCCAGGCGACGATTTCGATGTGCTCCGGAATTCCGAGGATATCTTTGACCTCGTTCTCGTGGAAAATGCTGACCCAACCGACGCCGACGCCTTCGGACCGCGCCGCGAGCCAAAGATTCTGCACCGCGCAAACCGTCGAATACACGTCCATTTGCGAATTGTGCGTGCGGCCGAGCACGACGGCGCCGCCGCGGGTCCGGTCGCAGGTCACGCAAATGCCGAGCGGCGCCTTGCGTATGCCCTCGAGCTTGAGTGACCGGTATTTCGCCTGCGCCTCGCCCGAAAACATTCCGGCTGCCTCCTCATTGGCGCGCTGGAAAGCCTGCCAGACCCTCTCCCGCGTCTCGATTCGCCGTACGAGCACGAAGTTCCACGGCTGCATGAAGCCGACGGACGGGGCACGATGCGCCGCTTCGAGCAGGCGGGCGATCAGCGGTTCGGGCAGCGGTTCGGGCAGGAACTCGTCGCGCACGTCGCGGCGCGTCTCGATGGCACGATAGACGGCGGCGCGCTCGTCCGGCGAAAAGGCACCGGCCGCCGCAAGGCAGCCGTTCGGGTCAGGCAGCATCGTTCGATCCCCAACAATGCGCAACCTCCCGCCGTCCGCGCGGGGCCGGTCTATCTCGCCAGGCCGGTCTTCTGACTTCGGATCACTCGGCTGCGCCACCTTCCCAGATCGCATCAGGAACCAGTGGCAAAGCTCTGAAAATACTCAGAACTCTTTTGGCGCAGACGTCACCGTCACAGCGTTGGGCACGTGCCGGAATTCTACCGGCTTCCCGATTCTCCCGCAGCAAGCGGGCACCTGACGGCCGCATATGGGCACAGCCGCCGGCGAAACGCAAGGCGGGGGCGCCGCGCCCTGCTCAAGCCGGCCGATAACGCACGAAGGCGAAGGCATCGCCGTTGGGCGACCAGTTCGGAACGTTCATCGTCCCCTGCCCGCCGAAGAGTTCGAAGAGGACACGCGCATTGCTGCCTTCCGGATCCATCAGCCGAAGCCGCACATCGAGATCGCGCGGATGGTCGAAGACCTCGCCGTCATAGGACAGCACCAGCAGATGCCCGCCGTCCGGCGACGGGTGCGGGAACCAGTCACCATAAGGGCTGTCGGTGATGCGCTGGACATCGCTGCCGTCCGGCCTCACCCGCCAGATCTGCATGCGGCCGGTGCGGCTCGAATTGAAATAGATCCACGCACCGTCCGGCGACCAGTCCGGGCCGTCGTTGCGGCCCTCGCCATGCGTCAGGCGCCGCTCCTCTCCGCCATCGACCGAAATCGTGTAGATGTCGAAGATCTGGTCGCGGATCCCGCAATAGGTCAACGTTTTCCCATCCGGGGACCAGCCGTGCCAATAGGACGGCAGGTTGCGTGTCACCAGTCGCGGCGTGCCGCCCTCGGCCGGCAGCAGATAGATCGCCGACTTGCCGAATTCGGTCTTGTCGCTGATCGCCAGCGTTTTCCCGTCCGGCGAAATGCCGTGATCGTTGTTGCATTGCCCGGCAAAGCCCGTGTCGATTTCCACGGGCTCGGAACCGTCAAAGGCAAGCCGATAGAGCCTGCCGTCGCCGTTGATGATCAGTGATTTGCCGTCCGGCGACCAGTTCGGCGCCTCGACCAGCCGCTCCGTCTGCCAGACGACTTGCGTCTCGCCGGTGGCAATATCGAAAATCTCCACCGAACTGCGCATGATCTACCCTCGGTCGCGGAAACGGTTGGTGATCGGATAGCGCCGGTCCCGGCCGAAATTCTTCTTGGTGATCTTGACCCCGGGAGCCGACTGCCGCCGCTTGTATTCGGCGATGTAGAGCAGGTGTTCGATCCGATGCACCGTGGCCTCGTCATGCCCGCGGGCGACGATTTCCTCGGTACTCAGTTCCTTCTCCACCAGGCACTCGAGAATGTCGTCGAGGACCGGATAGGGCGGCAGCGAGTCCTGGTCGGTCTGGTTGGGCCGCAGTTCGGCCGAGGGCGCCTTGTCGATGATGTTCAGCGGGATGACCTCGCCGGAGGGGCCGAGTGCTCCGGGCGGCACAGCGCCATTGCGCCAGCGCGACAGTGCATAGACCTGCATCTTGTAAAGGTCCTTGATCGGGTTAAAGCCGCCGTTCATGTCGCCGTAGAGCGTCGCGTAGCCGACCGACATTTCCGATTTGTTGCCGGTGGTCACCACCATCGAGCCGAACTTGTTGGAGATCGCCATCAGGATCGTGCCGCGCGTGCGGCTCTGCAGGTTCTCCTCGGTGATCCCGGATTCGGTCCCCTCGAACGTGTCGGCGAGAGCATTGAGAAAGCCTTCGACGGGCTCCTCGATCGCAACGACGTCATAATGGCAGCCGAGCGCCTTGGCACAGGCCTCGGCGTCCTTCAGCGATTCCCGCGACGTATAGCGATAGGGCAGCATGATCGTGCGAACCCGCTCCTCGCCGAGCGCGTCCACGGCGAGCGCCGCGCAGATCGCCGAGTCGATGCCGCCCGACAGGCCGAGGACGACGTTCTTGAAGCCGTTCTTGTTGACGTAGTCGCGCAGCCCCAACATGCAGGCGCGATAGTCCGCCTCCTCGCATTCCGGCAGGCGAGACCGGAGTCCGTTGTGTGAGACCCAGCCGTCGTCACCCCTCGTCCATTCGGAGATCGCGAGCGCCTCCTCGAACTGGCTCATCTGGAAGGCGAGCGAGCGATCGGCATTGAAGCCGAAGCTCGCGCCGTCGAAGACCAGTTCGTCCTGCCCGCCGAGCTGATTGGCATAGATCATCGGCAAGCCGGTCTCTATCACCTGCTTCAGCACGATCTGGTGACGGACATCAACTTTACCGCGGTAGTAGGGCGAACCGTTCGGAGAAAGCAGGATTTCGGCGCCGCTTTCCTCGAGCGTCTCGCAGACGCCGAGCTCTCCCCAAATGTCTTCGCAGATCGGAACCCCGATGCGAATGCCGCGGAAATTCACCGGACCGGGCATCTCGCCTTGATCGAACACCCGCTTTTCGTCGAACTCGCCGTAATTCGGCAGATCCACCTTGTCACGGACGGCGATGATCTTGCCCCCGTCCAGGACGGCCACCGAATTGTGCCGCTGCGCGGAGGCTTGACGGGGGAAGCCGATGATCACTCCCGGCCCTCCATCCGCCGTCTCTGCGGCGAGGTTCTCGACGGCGCGCAGGCACGCCTTCAGGAAGGCCGGTTTCAGCACCAGGTCTTCAGGCGGATAGCCGGAAATGAAAAGCTCGGTGAACAGCACCAGGTCGGCGCCCTGGCGCGCGGCGTCGGCCCGCGCTTCGCGCGCCTTGGCCAGGTTGCCGGCGATATCGCCGACGGTCGGATTGAGCTGGGCTACGGCGATCCGTAGCGTCGAAGGTGCGGCTTTCTGTGGGGTCATGGCAGGCCTGTCGGTGTTTCCTCGGCGAATGCATCCAGCTTAAGGCTTGTACTTAACGCATCAGGGGGCAAAAAAACCCCTCCCAATCGCAATGCTTAGAAAAAATCTGAAAAATCCTGTTGTTCCCGGCCGTTAGTGACGCGACAGGGACCCGTCGCCACAGCGGGAACCTGAGGATCATCAAAGCCGTTTCGCCATTCATCCCCCGTTCAAGATGACGGTCGTATGACAGTTGAACGAAAGTTTTGTGAAATTGGAGAAGTTGTGGCCAGTATCGATTCCGCCGCGAGAGGTCCTCAGGTCTATGTCGAAAGGCCGGGCTTTTCCGTCAGACACGCAAAGACCCTGGCGGGCACCCGCAGCGCGCTGTTTTCGCTTTCGCTTGCCGCGACGATCGTCTTTGCGGTCGAGTTCATCGTGCGCCAGTCAGGCTCCGAAACGATCGCCTATTTCATCGATCCAATGCGGCCGGCCTGGACGACGGTCGCAGTCTTCTTCCTCGTCATGCTGGCGCTCGACGCGCTGTTTGGCCGTGAGCACAAGGGCGCGCTCGTGGTGGCGCCGCTCGCCATCATCCCGGCATTTATCTGCCAGCAGAAGCAAGTCTTCCTGTCCGACCCGCTCTATCCCACCGATTTTCTGTTCGGCCGTCAGATCATGGAGCTGATGCCGGTGCTGGTGAAGGATCGGCCATGGACCGCAGTCGGTGTCGTTCTCGGAATACTGGCAACCGTCATCGCCATCGCCCTGCTGCTGCGCTACGCCTGGCGGAACTTTCCGAAGCTGACCAGCCGGGAGCGTCTCGCACGGGTCGTCTTCGCCCTGCCGCTGCTCGTCGCCTTCTGGAACATCATGGACTACAACCAGTTCTCCTGGGTCCGTGACCGGTTGCGCGTCATTCCGATCATGTGGGACCAGACCGAGAACTACCGCCACAACGGCTTCGTGCTCGCCTTCGCGATCAACCTGCCGATGGCCAATGTGAGCGCTCCGCCCGGCTACATGGCCGATGCGATCGGCCGAATTCCCGTAAAGCCGCTGCCCGCCGGAACGACGCATCGCGGCAAGCCGGACGTCATCGTGCTGATGAGCGAATCCTTCTGGGATCCGACGCGTCTGCCCAAGGTCAAGCTGACGCCCGATCCGATGCCGACGATCCGCGAACTCCAGGGCGGCAACGTCTTCTCGCCCGAATTCGGCGGCATGACGGCCAATGTCGAGTTCGAAGCGCTGACCGGCTTTTCGAATGCCTTCTTGCCCTATGGCAGCATTCCATACCAGCAATATATCCGCAATCCGATCCCGTCGCTCGCAACCTTCTTCCGCGGCGAAGGCTATGTGTCGCGCGCCATCCACCCGTTCCAGGGCTGGTTCTGGAACCGCACCGCCGTCTACAAGGCCTTCGGCTTCGATACCTTCCGCTCCGAAGAGAACCTGCCGGCGATGCAGAAGCGCGGAATTTTCGCTTCGGATGAATCGCTGACAAAGGAGATCATCCGCCAGGCCGACGCGATGGACGATCCCTTCTTCTTCTTTGCCGTGACGCTGCAGGGCCATGGGCCCTACGAGCCGAACCGCTACGCGAAGAACACCATCAAGGTCGAGGGCGACCTCCCGGAAAGCGACCGGCAGGTGCTTGCCACCTACGCTCAAGGGATCAAGGAGGCCGACGACAGCCTGAAAATGCTCATGGAGTGGGCGAAGCAGCGGGATCGCGAGACGATCATCGTTCTCTTCGGCGACCACCTGCCGCCGCTCAACACCGTCTACACCAGCACCGGCTACATGAAAGACGTGACGGCGGAACGCAAGGGCTCGAAGGACCAGATGAAGGCGCAGCACGAAACGCCGCTTGTCGTCTGGTCGAACAAGACCGGTGCGCAAAAGGATATCGGCAGCATCAGCCCGGCTTTTCTTTCTTACCAGATCCTGAAGCAGGCGGGCTATGAGCACCCCTACTACACGGGTTTCCTCGGTAAGGTTCACGACCACTTCCGCGTTCTCGACCGCTATTTGCTGATCCGCAAGAACGGCAAGGGCTTGGAGAACTGGCTGCGCCAGCCGAAGATTCCGGTGACGCTGCGCGACTACCGCTTCCTCCAGCACGACATGATGTTCGGCAAGCGCTATAGCACCGAGCGCTTCTTTAAGTCGCACGCCGAACTTTTTAGCGCCGGCTTATAAGCGGATCGTCTGCGAACGCACTCATTGGCCCGGTGTCCCCGCCGGGCCAATTGCGTATTTGACTATCCGCGCCCCAATTCTCGCCGGGTTCCGATTGGATGCAGGCCGATCCGAAACAAGACAGAATCAACTTTTGCGCAAGTCAGACTCCGCTAAAATGACAACAGATACGATGCTTTAACCATTTTCGCGCATCGTACAGCTGTACGGATGCCAGAAATTAACTTCAAGATTCTGCGGAGACGCTGCTATGTCCGCACGAATCCTGAGCTTACCGGCCAAGCCGTTAGTCATACCAAACTATAGCAGCCACGGCTCTTCACCCGCCGGTGGCATCGGCGCCGCAAATTCCCCTAAAATTTACGTGAACCCAAACGGCGTACTTGCGCGTTTAGGCCAAGGTGAGATTTTATGTTGATTGCGCCGGGGCACGGGGTAAGCGAGCATTCGGTGCGTGGAGAAATCTGGAGCACACGCAACAGATGCAGCGGCTTGCTGGGACGGAAGAAGCCGGACGGAAGACTCCGCCCACCTTTACGGTGGACGCTCTCGTGCAAAACCCTCAATTTCTTGAGGTCTTGCAAGCGGGCGCGCGTACCCTGATTTCCATGAACGACCTGTTTCCGCGCATCGCGCGCCTCGTGGCAGCCCACCAGAGATGGATGCTGACGCAAGCCGCCTATGCCTTACACCTGGAGCGCGACCCGAACGACGCCGATTCCGGCATCACCGCAGCGCGATTGCTGAAAGTCATGCGCGAAACGGGCGCTGCCAGCCGGAACACGGCGACGGCCTTCCTCGCCGAACTCGTAGCCTACAAACTGCTCCGCCCGGCAAATGGCGGTCGCACGAAAAGAACGCGTCCCCTCGAGCCGACGGAAATCAGCGAAAACGCCATGCGGCTCTGGTTCAAGACGCAGATGAGCACACTCGATTTATTGGACGGCGGATCGCGCGTCAGACGCCTCGAGACGGATCCCGGCATCTTCGAGCGCGCGCAGCCCCGTGTCGCCAGGCGGCTGCTCTCGGACCCGAGATGGACGCAGCCCCCGGAAAGCGTGGCGATCTTCGTATGGTCGGAATCCGGCGGGGTGATCCTCGACGACCTGATGGCGCGCCCGCCCACTCTCGCCGTCCACGGCAAGGTCTGGGTAGACGTCAGCCTTGCGAGACTTGCCGAACGTTATCTGATCTCGAACACCCATATTCGCCGGCTGTTCGCGCGCGCAGAAGCGGCCGATTTCATCGGCAAGGGAGACGATGGCGCACGCGGCCGGTTCTGGTTGAGCAGCCGGCTCATCGAGGAATACGCCTCCTGGGAAGCAGTCAAGTTCGAAGCGCTGGCGGATGCCTTCGATCAGTCCGTGGTCGCATATCCCTGAGGGCGAGCGCGTTACTGTGACGCTTCCGCAAAGCGCGGCAGGTCGTCGTGGATGTCGTAGAAATCACCCTTGTCGGCGCAAAAAATATGATAGCCGGGCTCGAGACCGGTCGGCCCGTCGAACGTCCCTGCGAGGATAGAGGTATAGTCGAGCCCGTCCGCCTTCCAGAACAGCGCCGAGCCGCAGTGACGGCAAAAGCCGCGCTTCGCGCTCGTGCTGGAGCGGTACCAGGTGATCTGGTCTGCGCCTTGGACCTCCATGTGGCTGTCGAGGACATTCGTAGCGGCGTAGTAGAGCCCTGTCTGCTTCCGGCATTGCGAACAATGGCAGAAAATCAGCTCCCTCAGTTTCCCCTTCGTCTTGAACCGCACGGCGCCGCAGAGGCATCCGCCTTCATGGATTTCCGTCATTCCCCTCTCCACTGCAACAAAAAAGCCGGGCCAGCTTCACAAGCTGGCCCGGCGCTGTCAAATTCAGAAGTTGCGGCGATTGTTCAGTAGAATTGAACCTTCGGCGCGTCTGCGATCACTCAGCCGTTGACCACCATCTTCTTTTCGTCACGGCCGCCCTTCATGCGTTCGGCAAGAAGGAAGGCAAGCTCCAGCGCCTGATCGGCGTTGAGACGCGGATCGCAATGGGTATGATAGCGGTCCGCGAGATCGTCACCGGAAAGGGCGCGTGCGCCGCCGGTGCATTCGGTCACGTCGTTCCCGGTCATCTCGATGTGGATGCCGCCCGGATGGCTGCCCTCGGCGCGGTGGATCTGGAAGAAGCTCTCGACTTCCGAGAGGATCCGCTCGAAGGGCCGGGTCTTGTAATTGTTGAGCGTGATCGTGTTCCCATGCATCGGATCGCAGGACCAGACGACCTTCTTGCCTTCACGCTCGACGGCGCGGATCAGACGCGGCAGGTGCTCGGCGACCTTGTCATGGCCGAAGCGGCAGATCAGCGTCAGGCGGCCGGCCTCGTTGGCCGGGTTCAACAGGTCAATCAGCTCCAGGAGACCATCCGCGGTCAGCGACGGACCGCATTTGAGCCCGAGCGGGTTCTTGATGCCGCGGCAATATTCGACATGCGCATGGTCCGGCTGGCGGGTGCGGTCGCCGATCCAGATCATGTGGCCGGAGGTGGCGTACCAGTCGCCGGAGGTCGAATCGACGCGCGTCAGCGCCTGCTCGTAGCCGAGCAGCAGCGCCTCGTGGCTAGTGAAGAAGTCGGTCTCGCGCAGGCTCGGATGGTTTTCCGAGGTGATGCCAATCGCCTTCATGAAATCCATGGTCTCGGAAATCCGGTCGGCGAGCTTGCGGTAGCGCTCGGCCTGCGGGCTGTCCTTGACGAAGCCGAGCATCCACTGATGCACGTTCTCGAGATTGGCGTAGCCGCCCATGGCGAAGGCGCGCAACAGGTTGAGCGTTGCGGCCGACTGGCGGTAGGCCATGATCTGCCGCTCCGGATTGGGGATGCGCGCCTGGTCCGTGAATTCGATGCCGTTGATGATATCGCCGCGGTAGCTCGGCAGCGTGACATCACCCTGCTTTTCGACGCCCGAGGAGCGCGGCTTGGCGAACTGACCGGCGATGCGGCCGACCTTGACGACCGGCTGCTGGGCGCCGAAGGTCAGCACAACCGCCATCTGCAGGAAAGCGCGGAAGAAGTCGCGGATCGTGTCGGCGCCATGCTCGGCAAAGCTCTCGGCGCAGTCGCCGCCCTGCAGCAGGAAGCCGCGGCCCTCGGCCACGTTTGCGAGTGCACTCTTCAGACGCCGAGCCTCGCCGGCAAAGACGAGTGGCGGAAACTTCGCGAGACGCCCTTCGACCGCGTCAAGCGCTGCAAGGTCCGGATAATCCGGCACCTGCTGAATGGGTTTCTGCCGCCAGCTGTTCGGAGTCCAAGTCTGTGCCATTTCCATCACCTGTTGTCTGACGCGGCCGGACCGCGTCGCGCCCCCTGCGGCCACCAGGCCGCCCGGCATTCGGAGAGTTCGTTCGAACCGGCAAGCTGGCCGGCCCGAGCCGCCACATCCGCACGGGCCGGTCACGCCGCGGATGCGGGCTTATAAACGTTAACAGGAGGCTTGGAAAGCCACTCTACCAGAAAACATCGGCTACCGCGCTTGGCTTTCGCGCCCGGCGGAACCGCGGCTCAAGCGACCCTTTCGCCTTCCCGCACCCGATAGCTTGGCGAATACATCGTCACCAGTTCCTCGGCCGCCGTCGGGTGGACCGCCATGGTACGGTCGAAATCGTCCTTGGTGCATCCAGCCTTCAGCGAAATACCGAGCAGTTGCGCCATTTCACCGGCGTCGTGCCCGAGGATATGGGCGCCCAGGACCCTGCGATCCGCGGCATTGACGATGAGCTTCATGATCATCTTGTCCTTGCGTCCCGACAGCGTCGCCTTCATCGGCCGGAATTCCGCACGGTAGATTTCGAGCTCGTCATATTTCCGCGCCGCCTCCTCCTCGCTCAAGCCTACCGTGCCGATTTCCGGCTGCGAGAAGACGGCCGTCGCGATCAGGTCGTGATCCGGCGAGGTGGGATTGTTCTTGTACTCCGTCTCGATGAAGCACATCGCCTCGTGGATCGCCACCGGCGTCAGCTGCACGCGGTCCGTGACGTCGCCGAGGGCGTAGACCCCGGGCGCGCTCGTGCGCGAGAAGGCGTCGACAATGATGGCGCCGCGCTCATTGACCTTGACGCCGGCATTCTCGAGGCCGAGCCCCTTGGTGTTCGGCACGCGGCCGAGGGCGAGCATCACCTGATCGACGGCGATTTCGCCATGCTTCATGGTCTTGGCGACCCGCTGGCAATCGGCGCCGGCCGAGACCGACTGGATGATATCCTCGCAGAGGATACGAATGCCTTTTTCCTCCATCGCCGCATGCAGGCCGCGCCTCAGGTCCTGGTCGAAGCGCGAGAGAATCTCCTTGCCGCGATAGATCAGCGTCGTTTCGACGCCGAGGCCATGGAAGATATTGGCGAACTCGACGGCGATATACCCGCCACCGGCGATCAGGATCGATTTCGGAAGCTCAGTAAGGTCGAAGGCCTCGTTTGACGTGATGCAGAGCTCATGTCCCGGCAGCGCGTCATGCGGGCTCGGATGGCCGCCGACCGCGATCAGGATGCGTTCCGCGGTCACCGTCTTGCCGCTCGCGAGCAGCCGCACCTCATTGGGTCCGGCAAGTTCGGCCCGCGTGTTCAAGATCTCCGCACCGGCATTTGCGAGCCCCTTTTGATAAAGCCCCTCGAGCCGGGTGATCTCCTGTTCCTTGGCCGCCACGAGCCTCTTCCAGTCGAAGCGGCTTTCGCCGACATTCCAGCCGAAGCCCGCTGCATCCTCGAAATGCTCCGAATATTGCGAGGCATAGACATAAAGCTTCTTCGGCACGCAGCCGCGGATCACGCAGGTGCCGCCGTAGCGAAACTCCTCGGCGATCGCCACCTTCTTGCCGAGCGCCGCCGCCAGCCTTCCGCTTCTCACGCCTCCCGAGCCGCCGCCGATCACGAAAAGGTCATAGTCGAAAGCGCTCATGGAGAACTCCTGAAAAGAAACATGATGGAATTGACGCGGTCGGTCGCAGCTTCAGCTCCGCGTTTAAACGACGGACCCTAATCGCTTGCGCCTGATATAGAGTTACGACCCCAAAAAAGAAAAGCCCGGATCGCTCCGGGCTCCGCAGATGAGCCCAAAGGCTCCATAGGATTACTGCTGCGCCGGTGCCTGCGTGCCGGCATCCGCTGCCGGAGCGCTGCCGATCTTTTCATCGAGCGATTTGGTTGCGTCCTGGGCAAGGTCGCGCGAAACGCCGGCTGCCCAGATATCGGCCGCCTTCAAGAGTTCGCGGGAGGCGATCGGGCCGTCGTTCAGGAGCTTCTTGCCGGCCGCCGAGCTATAGAAGGCGGTGATCGCATTGAGTTCCTCGACCGAGAAGGTCTTGGCATAGATCGTTGCCGCCTCGCGTTCCAGGTCCGAGCGGCGCGCGGCGAGACCAAGCGCCTTCTCGTCGACGGTTGCCGAAATCAGTTCCTGATGGTTCGGCGACGCCTGGATCAGCGAGTTCTTCAGCCGTTCGGCAAGGTTCGGCAGAATGTTGTCGAAGCTGTTGGTGACGCCGAGCGCTGCGATGGTCGCGCGGGCCGCCTTGATCTGGTCCTCCGTCACTTCCTGCGCCTTGACGGCGGGAACCGACACCGAAAGGAGAACGGCCGCGGTTGCGAATGCCCGGGCGAAACTCGTGATTTTGTTCATTTTTATCAATGCTCCTGTGTTGGCACATATCGCCCGGCCAATTGCCGCCGCCAGGCATTCATGTGCGGAATTCTGTTTGCGCCACGGCCGCGGCGCGAAATCGGACCCGGCTGGGCCCTCAGCCTGCCGGGAGCGTGCGCGCCCCCTCCGGACCGGCGATAATCGCCAGCGACGCCATCCCGATAAAGAGCCCGTGTTCGACGACTCCCGGAATCGCGTTCAATTCGGCCGCAAGCGCCTCTGCATCAGGAATACGGCCAAAAGATGCATCCAGTATGAGGTGGCCGCCATCGGTCATGAAGGGTCCGTCGCCGGAGGCCCGCCGGGCGATCTCGCCGGTCAAACCGAGCCGTGCGGCAACCTTGTCGATCGCCAGCCGGGTCGTCACCTGGCCGAACGGGTTCACTTCGATCGGCAGTTTGAAGGCACCGAGAACCTCGACGACTTTCGATTCGTCGGCAATGACGATCATCCGTTCCGAGGCGCTCGCAACGATCTTTTCACGCAGCAGCGCTCCGCCTCCACCTTTGATCAGCCGAAGGTTCCCGTCGACCTCGTCGGCACCGTCGATGGTCAGGTCAAGCTCAGGCAACTCATCGAGCGACTTCAGCGGAACGCCGAGTTCGAGGCAAAGCCGCGCCGTCCGCTCGGAGGTCGGCACCCCTAGGATTTGAAAGCCGGACGCCACCTTCTCGGCCAGCAGCCGGACGAATTCCTCGGCCGTCGACCCGGTGCCGATGCCAAGCCGCATTCCACTTTCGACATAGTCAAGCGCCGCCTGGGCGGCCTTGATCTTCATCTGGCGGGCGTCCATGCGCCACTCGCTCCCTTGTCACTATCCGGCCGGCGAGCGGCCAATCACCGGCTCCCGCCCAATTTCCGCTGAGACACTTACACGGCGATCGCAGCAAACAAAAGCCAAAATGCGAGCGACGCGGCGGATTCCGGCAACGCCCACGGCCCCGGCTGCCGTTGCATTCTGCGCGCACTTCGCCTAGGCGAACAGGACGTTTTCCTTGCGAGGTTCCCCTTGTCTCAGCCCCTTGTCGTCTTCGATCTCGACGGTACTCTCGTCGACACCGCCCCCGACCTCGTCGCCAGCCTCAACCACGCGGTGACCAAAGCAGGTATCGAACCGGTTACTTACGCAGATCTAACGCATCTTGTCGGCCACGGCGCCCGTGCGATGATCGAGCGGACCTTCGCGCTGCGCGGCAAAGCGCTGAGCGAGGAGGAACTGACCTGGCAGATGAAGGAGTTCGTGGACTTCTATCATGGCTCGATGCCGGGCGGATCGCTGCCCTATCCCGGGCTGGTCTCGGCGCTCGATCGCCTGCAGGACGCCGGCCTGCGACTGGCCGTCTGCACCAACAAGCCGGAAATGCTGGCGAGGCGCCTGCTCGAAGGTCTCGGCCTCCTTGACCGCTTTGCCGCCATTTCCGGCGGCGACACGTTCTCCGTCCGCAAGCCGCATGCCGAGCACCTCCTCTCGACGGTCGCCCATGCCGGCTCTGCCGCGGAACACACGGTCATGGTCGGCGACAGCCTCAACGACATTCTCGTCGCCCGCAATGCCTCCGTTCCATCGATCGCCGTACCGTTCGGTTACTCCGATGTGCCGATCGCGAGCCTCGCGCCCGACCGGATCATCGAGCATTTCGACGAACTGACGCCGGAGCTCGTCAGGACGGTTCTCAGGCGGGAAAAGAAGAAGTAAAGCACCACCTCTGCGCTCGAGGTGCCGACCGGCTTTAAGGCGGACGGCGTCATAGTGGCTGGCTCTCCGGGGAGGTTCTCGGCCCGCGCGTGCTCTCCGTGCGACGCAAAACGCAAAAGCCCCGCCAGTAGCGGGGCCTTCCATGTCAATAAGACTACCCCTCGACCGCTTAGTCAGCCCTCGCCTTGCTGCCGCGCCTTCCGGGTCGCGTCGAAGGCACGGTTCATGTACATGTCGCGCTCATAGACGTCGTTGAAATACTCCACCTTGCCGTCCCTGTTCGGCCAGGCAGTGAAGTAGGAAACATAGACCGGCACCTTCTGCGGCACCGGCAGCGCCCGGTTGTGCCCCGCGGCGATTTCCTTGCCGACGTCTTCCATGCTGATTCCGAGGACGGCCGCTGCCATGCGGCGCGGCTCGGCGAGGCGGACGCAACCGTGGCTCAACGCCCGCTGGTCGCGCTTGAAGAAGCTCTTCGACGGCGTGTCGTGCATGTAGATCGCATGAGAGTTCGGGAAGAGGATCTTCAATTCGCCAAGCGCGTTGTCGCTGCTCGGCGGTTGGCGCACGGCAATCGAGTTCGTCGATCCGTACCAGTCGACCGCATAGGACGGAACGACCCGGCCGCCGACCTCGACCTGATAGCCCATGCGGTCGAGATAGCTCGGATCGCTGCGCAGCTTCGGCAGCATCTCGTTGACGATGATCGACTGGGGCACGCCCCAATAGGGATTGACCTCGACGGTCTGGATCTCGTCATGGAAGAAATAGGTCTGGTTCGCCTTCGAGCCGACCACGACGCGCATCGAAAATTGTTCCGCGCGGTGGTCGGTATAGTAAGCCATGAAAGCCGGCTGGTTGATGAAGACGTAACGATTACCGAGATCGTTCGGCAGCCAGCGTGCCTGCTCCATCGCGATCTCGAGCTTGTTGATCTTGCTGGCGATCGTGTCGCCACCAGTCAATACCCGGATCGAGGCCTGGCCGACGACGCCGTCCGCCTTCAGCCCCTGCTCCTTCTGAAAGGCTTGGACCAGCGAAACCAGTTCGGGGGTGTATTCGGGCGTACCCTGATAGCCGGCGAGCACAACGGCATGCTCGGCCTTCAGCCCCTCGGAAGCTTTCAGCTTGATCCCGGCCACGATATTGGCCAGCTCCGGACTGTTGTCGCCCGGCTTCAGCAGCGTCCCCGGCGCGATCTCGACGCGCGGAGCAGCATCCGTTTCGGCTCGCAACCTTTCGAGCTCCTGTTTCAACGCCAGGAACTGCGGGTTCTTCGGGTTGCGTTCTTCGATCAGGGCTGCAACGTCGGCGCTCGTGGCGGCCTTGTCGAGGAAGGCGACGAGATCGACGCTCTTGCGCTTGAAATCGTGGTAGCCGGAAATCTTGTTCGGGTCGATGCGGCCCCGAACCGTATCCTGGACATAGGTGAGCACCGCCGCCGACATGGCAATCTCGAATTGCACCAGGTCCTTTTCCCGCACGACCATATCGGCGCGGTCGAAGTCATCGGCCGGAACCGTGACGGCGTAGTCCTTGGGGTCGAGTCCAACCTTGGAGGCATCGCCAAGAACAGCGAGGGCAGCACGGGCCCGCCCGTTGATGCCGTCGCCTCCGATCCAGACGAAATCGGTACGGCCCGCATAAAAGGCTTCGACCGCCTTTGCCACCTCGGCCGGGGCGCGCACCTCGACCTGCGGCAGAAACTTGCGGGCATCGGCAAGCGGAATCCGCAGCATGGGGGGAAAGCCATAGCTCTGCACCGAACCGGTCACAACCGGATCGACCAGGCGATCAGTCGCAATCCTGCGCATCTGCTCAGGCTTGTAGGTGTAATAGCGCGGGCTGGAAACACGGGGTGGCTTTACCGCGGTTCTATCTTCAAGGCGCTGCGGCGCCATCATGTCGTACCCGGGCTGAACCGGGTAGGCCTGCTCCGGCGTGCGTTTCCTGCCGCCGCGGATAAAATCCATCAGCGTGAGAGCTGAGACTGGCCGCACATCCATGGTTGCAATCGCACAGCCGCCCATAAGCGCCACAATCGCTACCGACTTGATCATTTTCATAAGAATAAACGTCCCCGTATCGCGTTGCCGCCGAATTCGGCCGCTGCCAGATTCTCGCCACGCCCTCGTGCCTGAAGACTTATAGAAAAGGATGGTGAATGAAAAGGAAACGACCGCCTTCGATTTCGATCAGCTGCCCTGAAGCTGTTGGCTTGTCTCGCGCGCGAAGGCCGGCAAGCCTCTGATTTGCATCTATTTTGCACCAAGCGATTGCGCTTGGATGTTCCCGGCGGCACCGGCAGCGTCGAAAATGAAGACGCCCCTCTGTGACGGAAAGGCCACAAGGAATGCAGGCGACGCGCACGTATTGTGCAACGCCTCCCACGCGCCTGAGAAAACGACCGCATTGCAACAATTTTCAACCGATTGTAGCTCGCCGCCGGTCCCTGCGGCCCTTTACAAGCCGGCATCGCCGGGGCAGAGAGATGCCCGGCTCCGGGGAGGATACCGGCCGACACCGGCATATTCGCCTCGGCTTGATGAAGCGCATCACGAAGGCAGGTATCACGATGACATCGACGCGCACGGAAACAGATACGTTCGGCCCCATCGAAGTGGCGAACGACCGCTACTGGGGTGCCCAGGCCCAACGCTCGCTCGGCAACTTCAAGATCGGCTGGGAAAAGCAGCCGCTGGCGATCGTCCGGGCGCTCGGCATCGTCAAGCAGGCGGCAGCACGCGCCAACATGGCGCTTGACCGCCTCGATCCGAATATCGGCGACGCCATCGTAAAGGCCGCCCAGGAGGTGATCGACGGCAAGCTCAACGATCATTTCCCGCTCGTCGTCTGGCAGACCGGCTCCGGCACGCAGTCGAACATGAATGCCAACGAGGTCATTTCCAACCGTGCGATCGAGCTGCTCGGCGGCATCATGGGATCGAAGAAGCCCGTTCATCCGAACGACCACGTCAATATGAGCCAGTCGTCGAACGACACCTACCCGACGGCGATGCACATCGCCTGCGCCGAGCGGGTGATCCATGATCTGCTGCCCGCGCTCAAGCACCTGCACAAGGCGCTAGAAGAAAAGGTCAAGGCTTTCGACCACATCATCAAGATCGGCCGCACCCATACGCAGGATGCGACGCCGCTGACCCTCGGCCAGGAATTCTCCGGCTATGCGGCACAGGTCGCCTCTTCGATCAGGCGAATCGAGATGACGCTCCCCGGACTCTGCGAGCTCGCCCAGGGCGGCACCGCCGTCGGCACCGGCCTCAACGCCCCGATCGGCTTCGCCGAGAAGGTGGCGGAGGAAATCGCCGCAATCACCGGCATCGCCTTCACCTCGGCGCCGAACAAGTTCGAGGCGCTCGCCGCGCATGATTCGATGGTGTTCAGCCACGGCGCGATCAACGCGACGGCCGCCGCCCTCTTCAAGATCG
Organism: Sinorhizobium fredii; assembly: GCF_002944405.1. Classification (NCBI taxonomy): domain Bacteria; kingdom Pseudomonadati; phylum Pseudomonadota; class Alphaproteobacteria; order Hyphomicrobiales; family Rhizobiaceae; genus Ensifer; species Ensifer fredii. Next base: position 2,125,893 of record NZ_CP024307.1, read on the forward strand.
CCAACGACATCCGTTTCCTCGGCTCGGGCCCCCGTTCCGGCCTCGGCGAACTGTCATTGCCGGAAAACGAACCGGGCTCCTCGATCATGCCCGGCAAGGTCAACCCGACCCAGTGCGAAGCGCTGACGCAGGTCTGCGCCCAGGTGTTCGGCAACCACGCCTCCCTCACCTTCGCCGGCAGCCAGGGCCACTTCGAGCTCAACGTCTTCAACCCGCTGATGGCCTACAACTTCCTGCAGTCGGTCCAGCTTCTCGCCGACGCGGCGGTTTCCTTCACCGACAATTGCGTCGTCGGCATCGAGGCCCGCGAAGACAACATCAAGGCTGCGCTCGACCGGTCGCTGATGCTCGTCACGGCGCTGGCGCCGAAGATCGGCTACGACAATGCCGCCAAGATCGCCAAGACGGCCCACAAGAACGGCACGACCCTGCGCGAAGAGGCTGTCGGAGGCGGCTATGTGACGAACGAGGAATTCGACGCGATCGTTCGCCCCGAGACGATGATCAGCCCCGCTTGACAGATCAAAGGCCGCGGTCGCCCGCCGGCGCCGCGGCCTCCTCATGCAAATCATTCGAACTGCATCGACGCACCCAAGCAAACATTAAGATTTCACAAAGCTTTTACTCCTAGAAAATAGCTGACTATTTGAATTTTATTTTAAAGGTTGGCAGATGCAGACGGTAACTTCGAACAGGACGCCGACGCCGGATATCGCTGCGCAAATTACCCACGCAATGCGCATGATGGGCGTTGCGCCGATTCCGCGCAATTATGAGCTCTACTACGAGGCCTATCTCGGCTCGAACCCGCAATTGTCGAAGGATCTTGCAGCGCTCGGCAGCCGCGCCACGCAGGAAGAGCTCGATGCGATCGGTGCGCGCTATTTCAGCAACATCCACCATTCGCGCGGGATCGAGCGCGCCCATAGCACGCTGGCGGCAAAGCTTGGCGAACTGGTCACGCTCCTGCGCGACGAACAATACGCGCTCGAGAGCTACAACAAGGTCCTCGACGAGGCCTATCTGAACATCACCAGCAAGAGTGCGGCGAGCGCCGACCTCCTCCGCCACGCGATCGACATTCTGAGCGAAGCGACCGCGGATACTATGAATCAGGGCAAGGAGCGCGTTCAGACCGTCGTTCAGAAATCCTTCGAGATGGAAGCGATCCGCCAGGAACTCGATGAGTACAAGCGCATCGCCAACACCGATTCGCTGACGCGGCTCGGCAACCGGCGTGCCTTCGACGAGACTCTCGCGGCGGTCTACAACAACGAGCAAATGCGCAACTATACGGGCTTGCTCGTCGTCGACATCGACCATTTCAAAAAGGTCAATGACAGTTTCGGCCACCCGGTCGGCGACAAGATCCTCTCCACCGTCGGCACCGTCATTCGCGCCAATCTCCGCCGGGACGCCTTCGTTGCCAGGACCGGGGGCGAGGAATTCGCCGTCATCCTGAACGACAGCACGCAGGAGGAATGCCTGCAGGCCGCCGACCGCATCCGCGCCATTCTGGCAAGCACGCCGCTCAAGAACTCCAAGACCGGCGTCAACTACGGCCCGATCACGCTCTCCGTCGGCGTGTGCATGGCAACGGCGGCGGACGATCCGCTCGACCTCTACCACAAGGCCGATATCGCGCTCTACGCAGCCAAGAGTTCAGGGCGCAACAGGACGGCTCTCTTCGAGGAAGGCATGCGCAAGGATTCCGGTCGCAACTGGCTGATCTATCGTCGCTGACAGCCCGAAGCTCCGGGGCTAACCCGGGGCTACCACATCGTCATTGCGGCGCGGCCGGGCCATTCCCGGTCATAGCTATCCTTGTCGAAATCGGCTTTTGCCGCCCTCAACAAAGCGCCGGGCGTCGGCAGCGAGGCCGGATCGACGAAGCGTTCCGGGTTCCAGAGCTGCGAACGCAGCAATGCCCTCGCGCACTGGAAGTAAACTTCAGCGATCGTGATGACGACGACGGTGCGCGGATGTTTGCCGTTGACTTCGAAGGAACTGATCAAGGCCGGATCGATACTGACGACCGCCGTCCCGTTGATCCGCATAGTGGTGTTCGAGCCGGGAACGAGGAAGAGGAGCGCGACGCGCGGGTCGCGGACGATATTCACAAGCGAGTCGATGCGATTATTGCCCCGCCAATCCGGCATCAACAGGGTTTGGTCGTCGGCAATCCGGACGACCGACAGATTGTCGCCTCGGGGCGAGCAATCGAGACCCTCAGGTCCAACGGTCGCCATTGCCGCAAACGGCGAGACCTCGATCATCTGACGGTATTCTGCAGTGAGCGTCTGCGTAACCTTGACGATCGATGCCTCGCCCGCTTCGCCGTAAAGCGCCTTCAGTTCCTCAACCGTCCTGATGATCGTCATTCTTCGTCCTCCGATCCGGCGATGCACTCCTGCGCAGAAGCGCCGTCCCTTGCCGGAATAGCATGACGTCCCGATGACGGCATCATGCGATCTTCCTGAGATGCCCCGTTTGCTGACCTTCGCCAAGGAAAGCGATGATCTTCTCGATGACGGGCGATGCGGAAACGATGCGGCGGTGGCCAAGGCCGTTCGCCCAATGCAGTTCGACATGCGGGCCGCTCGCGCCGTATCGGCGGGCATGGTCGGCGGAGACCTCCTTGTCGTCTTCGGCGTGGACGACAAGAACCGGCTTGTTGAGCGCAGCCGTGACGCCTGCGGCGTCAAAATCCTCGACGCGGCGGCCGGACAGGCGCTCGACCATGCCTTCGAACGCCGCCTGCGCCGCCGGTACAAGCGCCATCATCTTGCCGAAGCCCTGGAAGAGCCAAGCCATCTCGCTGGGCGCGCCGATGAGCACCAGCTTCCCCGGCACACGCGCAGGAAGATCGCAAACCACGCCCCCCGCCGCACAGGCCAGGCTGGCGCCGCCGAAGGAATGGCCGATGCAGACATCGAAACCCTCGAAGTGCCGCCATGCGGCATCGATCGCCCGCACCGCCTGCGGCATTGTCAGGGAGCGGCCCGGCGAACCGCCGTGCCCCGGCCAGTCGAGCGCGACAACTTCGGCGCCCGCCGCCAGCAGGCCATCGATCAGCGCGGCCAGGTAGTCGCTGCGCGATCCCCAGCCATGTGTGAGCAGCACGCGTGGTCCCCTGCCGCTTCCGTGGCGCGGGAAGTGTCGGACGAACACCCAGCCGCCGGCAAAAGACAGCGTGATTTTTCGCGATTGCTCCATCAACGGCGCCGCAGCGCTCAGCAACGCCCGTTCCTTGCCATTCTTCGGCTTGCGGTTTGGGGTAAGGCAGAATATCCGAAATGCCATTTCGCCGGCGGCCGCGGGAGAGACCGCCGACACGGCCTTGAGCGAGAGGCGGATGACCTTGGTCGCAAAGGATGCCATAGTGAATCGAGCCCTTAATGTTCAATCATGAACATATTTGTCCAAGGATGAACAAAAATCAAGTGACGACCGAAGATCACCATTTTCCCTGGGAGCATCCCCGCTTTCGCAGCTGGATCGCAGTCGGACGTGCCTGCCAGCTGATGCAGCAGACATTGACCCGCCGACTGGTCCATCTGGAAATCAAGCCGCCGCATCTCGACATCCTGATCAATCTTTACCGCTTCGATGGCATTTCGCAGCAGGAACTCGCGCGCAAGCTGCTCGTCGGCCGTTCCAACATGAGCATGCTGCTGCCGCAGCTCGAGAGGCGCGGCCTGATCGAGCGCCGTGGCGATGCCAAGGACAAACGGGTGCTGCGGCTGTCACTGACCGCAGCTGGCCAGGCACTCACCGAAGAGGCGATGGAAATCCAGACGGCGCTGATCGAAAGCTCTCACGCCGGCTCTCCGATCGAGGATTGCATGAAGGTCGCGGAATCAATGGAGCGGATCATCTCGACCCTGCTCAAGGAAGATAGCGAACTTCCAGATCGCGAAAGCTAAAGCGCCATGCGTTCAAACGTATTCACGCGGCGCGCTTTAAGCTTTTGATTTGTGCATGTCGTCATCCCAAAACCGCTGCACACTTTTGAGCGACATGCACAAGGCTGATCAGCGCGGCTTCTCGGATTTGTCGCGCGACATGCCTTTGTCGGCAAGCTCCTGCTCATAGGCCCTGAAGAGCTCCTCGCCCGTCTCGCCGAGTTCGCGCAGATAGGTCCAGGTGTAGATACCCGTGTCGTGGAAATCGTCGAAACCGATCCTTACCGCATAGTTGCCGGTCGGCTGGACCGAGATGATCTGGACGTTGCGCTTGCCCGGAACTGTCACGCGCTGGCCCGGTCCGTGGCCCTGCACTTCCGCCGATGGGGAAAGCACGCGCAACAGTTCCGCCGAAAGATCGAAGGTGGCGCCGTCGTCGAAGCTCACCGTCAGCCGGTGGCGATCCTTCGATACACGCAGTTCGGTCGGCCAGAATTCACTCATCGTCATGCTCCGTTTCTCGGCCCTCGTTGAGTAAAGCAGAATTGAACCGGCGAAAATCTCCCGAAGGCGACTTTCCCGATATTTCAAGAACACTTTGCGACGTTATGCGCCTTGACGCGACCTCTTTCGGTCACGACATTGGGGGCGCAGGGAGAACAGACTTGAACACGGCCGCCATAGACCAGACCAACGCACGACCGCTCGACAGAATGACCGCGCCGATGATCGACCCCTTCGGCCGCATGGTCACCTATTTGCGCGTCTCGGTCACCGACCGCTGCGATTTCCGCTGCACCTATTGCATGGCGGAGCACATGACCTTCCTGCCGAAGAAGGATCTTCTGACGCTGGAAGAGCTGCACCGGCTCTGTTCCGCCTTCATCGCCAAGGGCGTACGCAAGCTGAGGCTCACCGGCGGCGAGCCGCTGGTGCGCAAGAACATCATGTTCCTCGTGCGCGAACTCGGCAAGGAAATCGAAGCAGGTCGGCTCGACGAACTGACGGTGACCACCAATGGCTCACAGCTCTCGAAATTCGCCGCCGAACTGGCTGATTGCGGCGTGCGGCGGATCAACGTCTCGCTCGACACGCGCGATCCGGACAAGTTCCGCGAGATCACCCGCTGGGGCGAGCTTGCGAAGGTCCTCGAAGGCGTCGATGCAGCACAGGCGGCCGGGCTGAAGGTCAAGATCAACGCGGTGGCGCTCAAGGGCTTCAACGATGCCGAGATCCCCGAGCTGATCCGCTGGACGCATGGCCGCGGCATGGACCTGACGCTGATCGAGACCATGCCGATGGGCGAGATCGACGAGGACCGCACCGATCACTACCTGCCGCTCTCGGAGATGCGCGAGCGGCTCGAGAGGGAGTTCACGCTCAAGGACATTCCCTACCGTACCGGCGGCCCCGCCCGTTACGTGGAGGTGGCGGAAACCGGCGGCCGCCTCGGCCTCATCACGCCGATGACCCATAATTTCTGCGAAAGCTGCAACCGCGTCCGTCTCACCTGTACCGGTACGCTCTATATGTGCCTCGGCCAGAACGACGCCGCAGATCTGCGCGCCGCCCTGCGCGCCACCGACGACGACGCCTATCTCTACCAGGTGATCGACGAAGCGATCGGCCGCAAGCCGAAGGGCCATGATTTCATCATCGACCGCGAGCACAACCGCCCGGCGGTCGCCCGCCACATGAGCGTAACCGGCGGCTGACATTAAAGCGACGTCGGCGCGAGAATATTGCCCCTCATCCGCCTGCCGGCACCTTCTCCAAGCGAGCGGGGCGAAGGGGTATGCCGCCGCCTTGTCCCCTCTCCCCGCCTGCGGGGAGAGGGCTAGGGTGAGGGGCAAATTCCCAACTACGCGGCGTAGGTCGACCGATATTGGCCCTGCACATCCTGGCCGCCCGTTCCGGTCTTGAACCGCTCGATCTTTTCGTTCAGCACCTCCACCTGCCGCCGCAGGCCGTGAATCTCCGCGGTATTCTCTTCGACCATGGCGGCGTTCTGCTGGGTGATCAGTTCGACCTCGTGAACGGCCGCGTTGACCTCGTTGAGGCCGGTATACTGTTCGGCGGCGGCGGCTTCGATATTGGCGACCAGTTGGTGGATGGTTCCGATATGGTCGTTGATCACCGACAGGGCATCGCCAGTCTCCTGGACCAATGCCACGCCGCTGCGCACCTGGGCGGAGCTTGCCGAGATCAGTCCCTTGATCTCCCGTGCTGCGCCGGCGCAGCGCTGGGCCAGTTCGCGGACTTCCTGCGCCACCACGGCAAAGCCGCGGCCCGCCTCGCCGGCGCGCGCAGCCTCGACGCCGGCATTGAGCGCCAGGAGGTTGGTCTGGAAGGCGATCTCGTCGATGACGCCGATGATCGTGCCGATCTTTTCCGACGAGCGGTTGATTTCCGCCATGGCGTCGATCGCCTTGGCGACGACCTGACCGGAATGCTGGGCGTAGGAGTTCGTCTCGTCGACCGAAACGGTGGTCTTGCGAGCGCTCTCGGCGGTGGTGCGGACGATTTCGGTGAGCTGCCGCAGGGCGCGTGAGCTTTCCTCGAGTGCTGCCGCCTGCTGCTCGGTGCGGCGCGCCAGATCGTCGGCCGAGGCCGAGAGATTGCCGGTGCCGCCGGTGATCTCCTCGGTGACGAGGCGGACATCGGTCAGCGTCGCGCGGAGCGCGTCGACGGCATTGTTGTAGGTCCGCGCCATCATCACGTAGTCGGCCGGCAGATCCTCCGCCATACCCTCTTCCAGGTTGCCGGCGGCGAGCTGCGCAAGGACGTCCGACAGCGCATTGAGCGCTTGCATCTGCTCGGCCTCGATGCGGGCGCGTTCGGCGGATCGCCGCGCCTCCTCCTCGGCCGACAGGGTACGGGCCGCCTGGGCTTCGCGCTCAAGCCGGATATTTTCCAAGGCATTGTCGCGGAAGACGGCGACGGAACGCACCATGTCGCCGATCTCGTCGCCGCGATTGCGGCCTTCGATCGCCACTTCAAGGTCGCCCTTGGCAAGCCGGGTCATGGTTTCGGTGACCCGTTTCAGCGGACCACGCAGCGTCTCGACGAGCATCAGCCCACCGATGATCGCAAGCAGCGTGCCGGCAACCATGGCGACGATCGAGACTGTCGCCGAACGCTGGCTATCCTGTTTGCCCGCTTCCTGAGCGCTGCTGACGAAACTCTCGAGCGTGGCGCTCGCCTTCGCAACAAGGCTCGAAGCTTCCGCCTTGGCGGCCTGCCACCGGGCGCCCACATCGATCAAGGCGGCGCTGCCCTTGTCGATATCGTCCAGCGACGGCCCGAGCTTGGCCGGCAGGTCGCGCAATGCGGCGTTCTTGCCACCGAGGTCTGACAGCTTGCCGGCCGTCTCGCGAACGGCGTTGATGTCGGCGACGATCGGCGTGCGACTCGCCGCGTCGAGCTTGCGGTGCAGTTCGCTGATGTGCAGCCGGGTGCTGGCGAGGCCCTTGAACGTGTCGTCCATCAGCGCGATCAGCGTCTTCAACGTGGAAATTTCCCCGTCCATGCTGACGAAGCGCTTGGCGGCCGTATCGGAATTCTTCGCAGCCTCCTTGGCGAAGTCGGCTTCATATTTGGAGAACTTGCTGAGGATCGGCACGAAGGCGTTTTTCTTCGCTTCGTTATCCTGTACTCCGGCCAGAATCGCCTGAATCTTCTGCGCCTGCTCCTTGATCTCGGCGATCGGCTTCTTGACCTGGTCGGAGGCGATCCGCTCGGATTCGCCAATCTGCTTCATCAGGTGCGGCAGCAGCTTGGTGGCCTGTTCGATCTTCGCGTCGGGATTGACGGCCATCGTCACCGGCAGGCGGAACTTCTTGATTCGCTCAGCGAGCCCCTGATAGGCGGCCGCATCGAAGAGCAGCGCCTTGGCGAAGGCTTCCTTCTCGCCTGATTCCTCCTGAAGGATGTCGATCTGCTTATAGGCGCCGTTGCCGTTCTTGGTCATTTCGGCGAGCGCCGCTTCCAGCGATTTCGTCACCGTCTCGCGTTCGACCTGAACGGCCCAGAGCTTGTCGGTCTGGCTGCGCATCGCTTCGCCGAGAGCGACGACAGAGGCGATCTGCGCCCGGTCCTCTTCCCGTGTCAGCAAGGATTCGAGCGACCTGACCCCCTCCTCCTGCTCGTCGATCATCATCGCGAGCCGGCCGCGGCTTTCCTCGCCCGGATCGTCCAGGAAGTCCTGCAGCGCAGTGCGCAGGGCCTGGAAATCCGACAGATTGTTGATGGTTTCGCGGGTCACTGTCATGTGGCCGTTGAGCGTACGGGCCGTAAAGAAGCCGACAAGCCCGATACCGGCGATCAAGGCCACCAGCGGAACGACGAAAAGGAGGACTTTCGTGACGATGCGCAGGCGCTGCAGAAGACGATCGATGACAGACATTGCGAACCCCGATTTTGTTATGAGGAACATGTCCGCGCGGTTGGAGTGCTTGGCGGCCGCTGGCGGCAGCACAGGCATCAACGACTGCCGGCGGAAGCACCTCCCTGGCTTCGGCTGGCAGTCCTGGGATCGACGGCTGCTGCGTTTCCGGGCCGTCGCCACCGATCGCATCATGCGATTGGACTGCGGAATCATCGGGACGATAGGCAGCGAAACTTAAGATTCCGCGAATGGACAGCACCTGCGCCCGCACCGCGTGCGTCCTTGAGAGCCGCGCAGCGAGTTTGCCGCGCGTCAAAACGCTTCCGACGCAAACACGTCCTTGAGTTTGCGCGCTTTGGACGTCAAAGCTCTACCACAGGGCGCCTCGACGGATTCGCCCGGTCCCGCCCAGAACGCCCTCAGCCAAGGTCATCGGGAATGCATTCCTCAGCCAATATCCGCGGCATCGCCTTCATGACGCTTGCCATGGCCGGTTTCTCCTGCAACGACGCCCTCGTCAAATCCGTCACGGGCGTCATGAACACGGGTCAGATCATATTCGTGCGCGGCTTGATGACGACGCTGATGATACTGCTAATCGCCCACCGCTTCGGCGCGCTACGCCCGGTTCGCACAGTCTTCAGGCCGGTGATCATGCTCCGCATCGCCATGGAGGCATTGGCCTCGCTGACCTACATCTCCGCTCTCGGTCACATCCCGCTCGCCAATGCCTCGGCGATCATGCAGGCCCTGCCGCTGGCGGTCACGCTCGGCGCCGCGCTGTTTCTCAGCGAGCCGGTAGGATGGCGGCGCTGGAGCGCAATCGTGATCGGCTTCGTCGGCGTGCTGATCGTGCTCCGGCCCGGGCCTGAAGGTTTTACGCCGGCCGCACTGACGGTCGTAGCCTGCGTCTTCTTCACCGCGACACGCGATCTCTGCACCCGCCGCATCGGCGCCGACGTGCCGTCGCTCTTCATCTCCGTCACGACTTCACTCGTGACGACGCTGATGGGTGCCGCGCTGATCGTCCCTTTCGGCGGCTGGCAGCCGGTATCCGCAAGTTCTCTGACCCATCTCGCCGGCGCCAGCGTGCTCCTCATGCTCGGCTATCAGACCATCGTGCTCGCCATGCGCGACGGCGATATCTCGGTGGTTGCCCCTTTCCGCTATACGAGCCTTCTCTGGGCGATCACCATCGGCATCGTCTTCTTCTCGGAGACGCCGGACCGCTGGATGCTGGCCGGCGTTGCCGTTATCGTCGGCTCGGGCCTCTACACTTTCTATCGCGAGAGCCTGCGCGGGCGCCGACCGGTGGCGCAGCGCTCTCCCGGCGGGCCGCTCGAATAGAGGACGCTGAAGGATGGCCGGAAACACCGCGATGACGAGCCCCCGCCCGCCCGCAGTCATTCTCGCCGGCGGACGGTCGTCGCGCATGGGCAAACAGAAGGCGGCGGTCATGCTCGGCGGGCAATCCATGCTCGCCCGCGTCGTCGAGCGACTGTCGCCGCAAGCGGCCAGCATTGCAATCAACCTCAATGCCGATCCGGGCATCGCCTTGCCCGGCGATTATCCCGTCCTTGGGGACACGATGCCCGGTTTGCCCGGCCCGCTCGCCGGCGTGCTAACCGCCCTACGACACGCCGGCGAGATCGCGCCCGCGGCAAGCCATGTTCTGACGGTGCCGATCGATGCACCCTTCTTCCCGGCCACGCTTGCTGCTCGGCTTCAGGGGTCGCTGGTCACCGGAAACGAAATTGCCGTCGCCTGGTCTCTCGGAGAGATGCATCCGCTCTTCGCCCTTTGGCCCATCGCGATCGCCGACGATCTCGATGCCTGGATCCGCACCGATGAGAAACGCCGCGTCCGAGCGTTCATCGCCCGTCATCCATCGGTCGCGGTAGACTTCCCGCTCGCCGCGACGAAAGCGGGGCCGCTCGACCCGTTCTTCAACGTCAACACCCCGCAGCAGCTTGAAGAAGCTGAACAATGGCTGAACCGCCTCGAGGATTCCGAACCATGACCGCATCCAAGATTTTCGGCATCGCCGGCTGGAAGAACTCCGGCAAGACCGGCCTCATGGTCCGGCTTGTCAGCGAAATGACCCGGCGCGGCCATGTGGTGTCGACCGTCAAGCATGCCCACCACGACTTCGACATCGACAAGGTCGGAGCCGACAGCTATCGCCATCGCGAGGCCGGTGCTCACGAAGTGACGATCGTCTCATCGACCCGCTTTGCGATCATGCATGAATTGCGCGGCGCACCGGAGCCCAGCTTCGAGGAAATCCTGGCGCGGCTGGCGCCCTGCGATCTGGTGCTGATCGAGGGTTACAAGCGCGAACCGATCCCGAAGATCGAGGCTCGCCGGCTGGAATCGGCGAACCGTGAGCCGCTCGCGCCAACCGACCCGCATATCGTCGCGATCGCCGCCGACCACCCGGTCGCCGAGACCGAGCTTCCCGTCTTCGACCTTGACGACACGGCAGCGATTGCCGACTTCGTCGAGAGGACGACCGGGCTGCGGCGCTCGTCTTGGTCTAGATAGCCACCGCCATTTTGCCCCTCGTTCCTGAGCCTTGAAAAGTCTGGCTGCAGATTTCCGGGCGTTCAGCTAACTTGCTTTGCCGCCACTATTTTGCCCGGACGGATTTGGCGTGAGCTTACCAACGGCCCTAAATGGGTGGAGAGCGGTATTAGGCGCTCAGTGTTTCACAATAAAAGAAACTGCCGCTGTGTCGCAGGCGCGGCGACAGGTGGCGCAAGGGGCGGGCAGGTCCGCTGGTTCGCGGCGAATTTTTGAGATTATCTGCTAGACCGACGCTCTATTTGGCAAAGCAAACTCCTGCATCGACCTATTCTGGGTGACGCCCGAGCCAGCTCAGAGGCACATCGCTGGCTCAACCGCGAGGGCAGCATCGTCATTCAAAACATCTGGCGCCCCGCGCCGGGAAAGAATGCAATCGCCCTCGTCGATCCGGCCACCCGCGAACCAAATAAGGAACATGACATGTCACTGTTGATTACTATCGATACCGATCCGGACTTCACACCAAAGGACGCGGTCCCCGCACCGGAACGGCTCATTTCGGGGAATCCATTCTTCAAGACCTGGGCACAGGATGCCTCGAAAGGCGAGAAGGTGCTGACTGGCGTCTGGGAGGCGACGCCTGGCGAGCATCATTCGATCAAAGGGACCACCTATGAATTCTGCCATATCATATCGGGTCTCGTGGAAATCGAGGAGAAGGGCGGCGAGACGAAGACCTATCGCGCTGGTGACAGCTTCGTCATGAAGCCTGGTTTCGTCGGTGTTTGGCGCACGATCGAGACTGTACGCAAGATCTACGTTTGTGTTTACGAGTGACAGCAAAACTCAGGTGCGCCCGACTGTAGGCGCACCTGAGACTTCCAGATGAGGCGACTTCAGAAAACTCGACGCGGTTCGGCGCGCAGTGAGTGCTCGAAAGACGGCGTTCCCGGTGCTGTCATGCCGGCCGTGTAGCCGCCGTGGCTCGCGAGCATCTCCTGCTTATGCGGGGCCAATATCAGGCGCGATGTGCGCCAGGCATCCGGACCGGGCACACCATTCACTCGTTCAGGAAGCCGACGATGCCCTTGATTTCGGTAAACTCGTGCAGTCCGAACTTGCCGTATTCCCGACCGTTGCCGGATTGCTTGTAGCCACCAAACGGCGCGGCGCTGTCCCACGCGGAGCTGTTGAGGCGAACGGTGCCGCTCCGCAGCCTGCCTGCGAGCGCCCGCGCTTCCTTCGGATCCCCCTGAATATAGGCTGCGAGGCCGTAGGGCGTATCGTTGGCGATCGCGATCGCTTCCTCTTCGGTGTCATAACCGATGATCGACAGCACAGGGCCGAAGATTTCCTCCCGTGCAATCGTCATCTGATTGGTGACGCGGGCAAACACCGTCGGGCGCACGTAATAACCCGCATTGAGATGCGCAGGGCGGCCAGGGCCACCCGCGACGAGCTCCGCTCCTTCCGCGATGCCGCGTTCGATCAGCGCCTGGATCTTGTCGAACTGGGCGGCGCTTGCCACCGGTCCAAGGTCGGTGCGCGGATCCGAAGGCGGACCGACAACGAGCGCAGCCGCTTCCCTCGCGGCGATCGAGCTTGCTTCATCCATCCGCTCCGCCGGCACCAGCATCCGTGTTGGCGCAGTACAGGTCTGGCCGGAATTGCCGAAGCACCGGCGAATGCCGGCGGCGACCGCGGCTGCGAAGTCGGCGCTGCGCAGGATGATGTTCGGCGACTTGCCGCCGAGCTCCTGATGCACTCGCTTGACCGTCGGTGCCGCGGCCTGCGCCACGGCAATGCCGGCGCGGGTCGAGCCGGTGAAGGACACCATGTCGACGTCCGGATGGCTGGCGAGCATCGCGCCAACCGTCGGACCGTCGCCCTGGACGAGGTTAAAGACCCCCTTGGGCACGCCGGCCTCATCCATGATCTCGGCAAAGATCACGGCGTTGAACGGAGCGATCTCCGAGGGTTTGAGCACCATAGTGCAGCCGGTCGCGAGTGCCGGAGCGACCTTGCAGGCGATCTGGTTGATCGGCCAGTTCCACGGCGTGATCATGCCTACGACCCCGACCGGCTCGTGCACGATGCGGGTCGAGCCCTGCATGTATTCGAAAGCGAAGGTCTCGAAGGCCTTGATCGTTTGCTCGAAATGGGCAGCGCCGATGGCGGCCTGCTCGGCCCGGGCCATGGCGAGCGGCGCGCCCATTTCCCGCGAGATGATGTCGCCGAGCTCGTCATTGCGGCGCTTCAGGATCGTTACAATGCGCTTCAGCAGTTCGGCGCGCTCTTCCTTGGACGTCTGCGAGAACGAGGCAAAGGCCCGCCGCGCGGCCGCGACCGCTTTCTGGGCGTCGGCGGCACTGCCGATCGCGATCGTTCCGATTGGCTGCTCGGTGGACGGGTCGATGACCTCGCGGGACCTCGACACCGTGGGTTCGACCCATTCACCGTCGATATAGAACTTGTGGGCATGTTTCATTGGCGGCTCCCATGTATGGCGTCCTGCGTGCCATCGGCGGCGCGTTCCACGAATCCGGCGACAGCAACGATGGCTGCCTCCGTGTGCGGCAAAGCGGCCAGCTCGCCCAATGTTACCGGCTTAATGGGTGGGCGTAGCCGATAGTAACCGAGCTCTCCGGGCGCAACGCCACGGCATTGCGCCAGCAGCTCAACCGCGGTCAGTCCGCATAGCCGACCCTGGCATGGTCCCATTCCGCATCGTGTGAACGCCTTCATTTGGTTAGGGCCCGGCACGCCGAGCGCCGCAACTTTACGCAGCTTGCCGGCTGTGATTTCTTCGCAGCGGCAGACGATGGTGCCGTCGTCCTCGGGCACGCGAAACGTTTTGCCGGGCCGGAACCGATGCTCGATGAAAGTCCTGCCCCTGAAGGCTCGCGCGAGCCTCCGCGTGAGTTCGTTCCGGCGCTGTTCGTAGGCACCCTGGCCAATGCGATCCAGGTCGAGCGCTGCGGTCAAGCCCGCGAGCTCTCCTTGGTGAGCCGAGGCAACCGCTCCGACAATTCCCGCCGCATCACCGGCGATCGAAACCCCCGGAACCGAACTCGCGCCGCGAATGTCGACGGCTGGGCGGAAGGCTGCCAGGCGCTCGTCCCAGACGTAGTCGCACCCGGCTGCGAGCGCGAGATTGAGGTTCGGCGCGATCCCCTGGTGCAGAAGGAGCAGGTCGCCTTCAATGTGCAGGGACTTATCGCCGCGATGGACCCGCAGGGCGCTGAATTGTCCGGAACCGACCGCCTCGAGCGCGGTCACCCCGCGAATGACGCGGGTTCGTCGGTGAACGTCCAAGAGGAGCTTCAGGCCCTTGAGGGCATAGGGCGATGCGGCAAAACCAAGCAGATGAGGCAGGGCCGAGCGCCAGTTCCCGGCCGGCGTGGTATCGACGACCGCTATCACGGACACGCCTGCCCGCAGAAGTTGGCTTGCCAGTAAGTACAGCAACGGCCCGGTCCCGGCGAGGATGGTCCGCCCGGAGGGCACCAGGCCTGACGATTTCATCAAGATTTGCGCCGCTCCCGCCGCCATGACGCCGGGCATGGTCCACCCCGGGAAAGGGAACGGACGCTCGAGCGCGCCGGTTGCGAGAATCACCCGATGGGCGGCGATCGGCCGAGCGATGCCGCCGAGCGAGATCCCGACCTCGAGCGCATGCGCGCCGTCGCCAGTTTCCTCGTCAGCCGGCCCGACGCTCCACACCGTCGCCCGGCGGGCATAGTTCAAGTCTGCGCCCCGGAACCGCTCGATGAGCATCCGACCGGCAGCGTAGTCCGGCCCCATGCGCGCGAGATCGCCGTCCGAAGCCCGGTCGACCGACCGATAGATCTGGCCGCCAGGCGATTCATTTTCGTCGGCCAGCAATACGGCGAGGCCATGGGTCGACGCTTCGATCGCTGCCGAGAGGCCGGCGGGCCCTGCGCCAACGACGACGAGGTCATAGGCAGGCGCGAGATCGGCGGCCGACTGAATGTTCTGAATCATTCTTCCTGCCCCGGCATGGCCGCGCCATTCTGTGTTTCAACCCTCATGCCCTCCACCACGGTGGTCAGGCAGGCCTGCCGGTTCGGCCGGCCATCGATCTTGACCAGGCATTCGAAGCACACACCCATCATGCAGTAAGGACCACGGGCGGCGCCGGACACCGGGGTGCGCCGAGTGCTGCAATGTCCTGCGGCCAAGAGGGCAGCGGCGACGCTATCGTCCTGGCTGGCCATGGTCGGCACGCCGTTGAATGTGAATGAGACCGAGCTCTCTTTTCTGTCAGACAGCCGCCGGAACATGGAACCTCCGGGAATGAAATACGGAAAGATCCTCAGAAAGCGCCCCGGCCGAAATTTGCCGCGGCAGGACCAGCGCATGGTTCGCCGCCAGCGTCACGCCGGAATGGCAGGCGACTGCAAACGCACCTGGGAACCGCTCCGATTGCTCGTAAATGGGGTAGCCGTCGGGCGTCACCACACGGAATGCGGCCCAGATCCGCACCGCCCTGGCGTCCCTGAGCAGTGGGAAGGTGCGTAGCGCGCGTTCGGCCAGAACTGCGGTGATTGGTCCTCGCGGTCGCTGGTGATCGATTGTCGCCTCCTTGCTCTCACCGATCAGCACAGAGCCCTCGTCTGTCTGCCGCAGATAGCCGGTGGCATGGCTGAGGAAGGGCTTCAGCCGCTCCGTGACGATGATCTGGCCGCGGCTGGGCGAGAGCGGAACGCTCAGCCCAACCATCGGGGCCAGCGCGGTATTGCCGATGCCGGCCGCAAGCACGATCTTGCCGGCACCGAGCCTCCAGCCTTCCCCGGCCACTTCGAAGCCGCCGGCGCGATGGCGGATCGCAGTCGTCTTGCGATGCGGAAAATAGTGAACGCCACGCTGCTGCAGCGCCTTGTGAAAGCCAGCGAACAGCCGCAGCGGGTTTGCGTGTCCATCGAGCGGGCTGAAAATCGCGCCTGCCACTGTCTCGCCGATGAGGGGCAAGCGGCGGCGCGTCTCCGCCTGGTCGAGTATCTCATATTCGAGCGGCGGCGTTCCTTCCGCGTCCATTCCTTGTTGGTCGGCGAGCCTCGCCATCGATGCGATCCCGCGTTCCAGTTCCGTTGGCGTGAGCCGAATTGAGAAGCCGCCCGACTGGACAAAGCCGGTATCGATACCGGTTTCGGCTTTGAGTTCGGCTGCCAGCCGGTGCCAGTTCGCCGTCGAGGTTCGCGACCACCGCGAATAGGCGGCGTTGCCGAGGCCCTTGCTAGAGCTCCATACGAGACCGAAATTCGCCCGGGCGGCCCGGTTTGCCACATCGCCCTCGTCGAGGATTGCAATCCTTTGTCCGCATCTCGACAGACCCCAGGCTATCGATACCCCTACCAGCCCGCCGCCGATGACGATTACGTCGTAGTCCATTCCGCTTGCTTCCCTCGGCGCGTCACCCCAACGGCTTTCTCCTGTTCTGCCCCTCAGATCGCGCCGACTTTGACTTTCGAACCATCAAGGAGGCGCGACAGGCGGAAAGGGGTGGGGTCGACACAGGGTGTATCATTGGCAACCAGGTCGGCCGCCAGGCGGCCGATACCGGGGCCCAGGCCGAAGCCATGGCCGGAGGCGCCCGCTGCCAGGTAGAGACCTCTCACACCGTCGGCCGGCGAGATGACCGGCACCGCGTCCGGCGTGAAATCCACGTAGGCTCCCCAACTGTCGGCGACTTCGACTCCCGCCAATGCAGGAAACTGCTCGGTGACCCGTTTCAAAATAGCCGCGATGGTGCGGCGGCTCGGCGGCGGGTCGAGAACGCGCATCCGCTCGAAGGCCGTCGGTTTGCTCTTGTTCAAGCTTCCGATTGCCTCCGGACCCTGGAGGAAGGATTTGCCGATGCCGAACTGCACCGCTTTCAGACGCTTCATGAACATCGGCATGAACCAGCGGGCGTAGCGAATGCCTTGTGGCGTGATATCGAGCATCGCCCTGCCGCTGATCGCAAGCGTGTAACTGCCATCCAACCGGCGGGTCAACGCACACTCCGGCGTATAGATCGCTTCGCCCAGATCCGCTGTCGGCCGCGTACGAAGCGCTGTCTGGCGCACGCTCGCCTGCGGAAACAGAACTCCGTGCTGACGACAAAACATGGACGTCCAGGCACCGCCGGCGCAGAGAACAGCTTGTGTCCGGATGATCCCCTTTTCGGTGATCACCCCCGTGACCGCTCCATTGACCAGATCGAGGCCGCGGGCAGCGCATTCCTGGTGGATCGTCGCGCCGAACCTGCGCGCGCCGTTCGCGATCGTCGGCGCGGCGATAGCAGGCTCGCCCTTGCCGTCATCGATCGAATGCACTCCGCCGAGCCATCGGCGGCCGTTCGCCGGAATTGCGGCAGCCGCTTCCTTGGCGCTCAGCATCTTCGTATTGACGTTGAACTGGCGGGCCGTATCGCGCCATGCTTCCCATTCCGCAAGCTGCCGGGGATTGTCTGTCGCGTAAAGCAGGCCGCATCGACGGAAGCCGACGTCCTCTCCGATTTTGGATTCAAACTCACCCCATAGCCGCAGCGCGACACCCGAAAGCGGCAGCTCGCGCTCATCCCGGTTCTGTTGGCGGCACCAACCCCAGTTGCGGCTCGACTGCTCGCAGCCGACATGGCCCTTTTCGACCAGAGCGACGGAGAGCCCCCGCTCCGCCAGAAAGAAAGCTGCCGTTGCACCAATGATGCCGCCGCCGATGACGACAACGTCGGCCTTGGCGGGAAGCTCTTGATCGTTCTGTATGCGTTTGACAATTGGAGACATGGGGCTGACCTGAACTGATTTTGACGGCCGATCTATACGGCACTGTTTCCTGCCCCTCCGGCAGGAAACATCTGAGGCAACGACGAAGCTACCGAAGGAAGGCGATCAGCATGCATCGAATAGAAATGCAGGCACGGCAGAAAATTTCGTTTTCGGCCGAGCGACAGTCACGTATTCGACGGCCGAATGGCTAAGTTACAGAGCATCGTCTGACGACAGTGGTTTTGAATCGACTTCCGGTCCAGTACGACAGCTGCCGCGATCGGCTTCATGTCGCCCCTGCTGTTACAGGCCCAAATTGAAGAGCGTGCGCAATCAAAAACAGAGATGAAGCCATGACTGCAGACACTCATGAGTCCCCTGCGCTCGCGATGATCCATACTGTCCCCGGGATCATCCCCGCGTTTAATGAACTCGTTGGCCTCCATCTGCCCGGTTGGCGGCCGTTCAACATGTTGGATGAGAGCCTGCTGGGGAACACGATCCGCGAAGGCACGCTTTCACTTCAGACCATGCGAAGGCTTGCGACTCACATTTGGTCGGCGGTGGATGCGGGGGCTTCGGCTGTCCTCGTCACCTGTTCCTCGCTCGGCCCTGCAGTGGATGCGGCAATGCCGCTCTGCCCCGTACCCCTCTTCCGTATAGATGACGGGATGGCGATTGAGGCGATCCAGCGCGGCAATCGAATTGGCGTCCTTGCAACTCTGGCTACAACAATGATCCCCACAACCCAGTTGATTGAACGCCATGCTCATAGGATGGATCGTAACGTTTCCGTCACCAGTCGTCTTTGTGAAGGAGCCTTTGACAAATTGCGTAGCGGTGACAGGGCGGCGCATGATGCGATGATACGTGAAGGCCTCGGTTCGCTCGTGGGTAGTGTCGACGTGGTTGTTCTTGCTCAAGCATCAATGGCAAATGCCCTAACTGAGATGAGCGAGACGTCGGTGCCAGTACTTACGAGCCCTGAACTCGGTGTGCTGCACATGTCCTCCGCACTAAATGCGCGCTCCCGCGTCCAGGAAAGTGCGCAAAGTTAGGCAGGCGTTGGCCGGATTTCAGCAGTCCCGAACAGCCCGCCTTGAAACTGCGCGATCTGATCGCAAAGCAGGCGACGGTTATAGTGGTGTCGTGTCATCTTTCGAGTCAGAACCGCGTTTAACGAGATGGAAGGTGATCTCGGCCAATTGACCTCCTGATCAACAACGCGAGCAGCGCAGCTTCACCGACGTGGGAACTCTCCGGGAAGCGTCCATCCAGCAGCCGCCTCATTGTCCGCTTTTTGGAACCGCACTGCACATTCCCATCGGTATTGGTGAACGCCAGCTTAGGGTCGACTTTGGCCCTCAGCAAGGCGATACAGGGGCGCGAAGCCGCCATCCGGCATCTTGCGCATTCGACTTCCGCTCCCTCGAACCTCAGCGCCTGGGTGCTCGCTTACTTTTCAGCGGCCTTCAAAACTCGCTATCACGCGGTAGTTTCTAGCAATCCAATCAAGTTACCTCGCGCGTAGCGTCTATTGTCGACATCAGACCGGCAGCCCGGCCTGTTTGCGCAAGCTCTTGTCGAACGCCGATTCGGGGACCAAACGGCGCAGCAAGCCAACTTGGCCGGCCAGCTTTCCCGCGGTGTAACGTCTTCTAGGCGCCTTGGCCGTTGCCGCTTTGACAACGGTCTCTGCCACGACCTCGGGGTCGTCGCCCCTTTCCACGCTCTTCCGCATCTGCACTTCCATGTCAGCGCGCACCGCGTCGTAGACAGCAAGCGAGCGATCAGGCTTAGTCAGGTTTTCCTCGAACGCCGTGCGGGTAAAGCCTGGCTCGACCAGCGCCACTCGAATTCCGAACGTGCGCAGTTCGTGATCGAGCGATTCGGAATAGCCCTCGACGGCATGCTTGGTCGATGCATAGAGAGCATTGTAGGGCGACGGGATCAGCCCCAGAATGGAGCT
Organism: Sinorhizobium fredii; assembly: GCF_002944405.1. Taxonomy (NCBI): domain Bacteria; kingdom Pseudomonadati; phylum Pseudomonadota; class Alphaproteobacteria; order Hyphomicrobiales; family Rhizobiaceae; genus Ensifer; species Ensifer fredii. The sequence goes on from NZ_CP024307.1 coordinate 2,145,450, forward strand.
TATGTTGATGATCCTGCCCTTTCCTTGGCTCCGCATGATTGGCAACACCGCGTTGGTCACCCGGAGAACTCCGAAGACGTTCACGTCGAACAGCGCTTGTGCCTGCGCGATTGAGGACTCCTCTGCGCCGCCGAGCAAGCCGATGCCGGCATTGTTGACAAGCAGGTCTATGCGTCCGGCCTCGGCGAGCACCTCATCGATCAGCTTCGCCACAGACTCATCGTCCGTTACGTCACAGGTGAGCATGGTGATGCCGTCAGTCCCTCCGGCGGCCGCACGACGGCTGGTCCCGAAGACTCGAAAACCCGCCCGCTGAAGGGCTTTGGCGGTAGCGTGCCCGATGCCGGTCGATGCCCCAGTGACCAGGGCGACACCAAGATTGGCTTTGTTCATGGAGATCTATTTCCTTCTTTGTGCTGAATTTCGTTTCGTTGTCGTTGAGGAGACGAGACTTCAATTGCGGCGCGATCCGACGCCCGCCAGCGTGTCCGTCCAGCGTCGGAACAAGGCGCTGGCGTTAACTCCGCCGAAGCCGAAGCCGTTGGAGATCGCGTAGTCCATCTCCATTGGCCGAGCCTGGTTCGCAACGATGTCGATCCCGTCGCCGGCCGGATCGGGAGCGTTCAGGTTGAGAGTCGGCGGGGCCACCTGGTCCTTAAGCGCCAGGATTGTGAAGATGGCCTCAAGCCCGCCGGCAGCTCCGAGCAGGTGCCCGGTCGCCGACTTCGTTCCGCTGACAGCGACGCTGAAATCGGTGCCAAAGACCCTCTTGATCGCGGCGATTTCTCCCAGGTCGCCAATTGGCGTCGAGGTCGCGTGCGCATTGAGGTGGCGAATCTCGCGCGGTGAAATTCCGGCCTGGGCAATCGCGATCTCCATGGCGCGGCGCGCGCCGTCGCCGTCCTCGGGACCGGACGTGACGTGGTGGGCATCCGCTGTCGTGCCGTAGCCGACGAGCTCGGCGAGCGGTTTCGCACCGCGCGCAAGCGCGTGACTGAGCGCCTCGATGACCAGGATGCCGGCGCCTTCGCCCATGACGAAGCCGTCACGCAACATGTCGAAGGGGCGTGAGGCCCGATCAGGCGTTTCATTAAAGCCGGTCGAAAGAGAGCGTGCCGCGGCAAAACCACCGAGGCTGACGATATTCATGCACGCTTCCGTTCCGCCGCACACGGCGATGTCGGCCTCATTGGCGCGGATAAGACGAGCCGCATCGCCGATCGCCTGAATGCCGGCCGCGCACGCGGTCACCGGCGCGCCGATCGGCCCTTTGAAACCGTAACGGATGGAAATCTGTCCAGCTGCCAGGTTCACCAGGAATGACGGCACGGTGAACGGTGAAAGACGCCGGACACCGCGCTGATCGACCGTTCGCACCGCCTCAGTTATGGCCGGAAACCCGCCGATGCCCGACGCGATGATCGTCGCGGTCCGGGTCCGGTCATCTTCCGAACCCGGCTTCCATCCCGCCTGCTTAAGCGCCTCTTCTGCCGCCGCCAATGCGAAGAGAATGAACCGGTCTACCTTGCGCTGATCCTTTGGAGCAAAGACGGTATTCGGATCGAAGCCTGCATCGGGGTCTTCTTCCAGGGAGGGCACCGTTCCACCGACCTTCGCCGGCAGGTCTCTCACGATATCATCCGCAAGCCGCCGGATGCCCGAACGGCCAGACAAGAGCCGAGACCAGGAAGTCGTCACGTTGGCTCCGAGGGGGCTGACGGCTCCCATCCCTGTGATAACGATACGACGCATGTGATCTCCAACTGTCATTGTGTTTCATCCGTCTGCATGCCGAGCAGACGCTCGATCGGGATCCATTTCGGCAACCGTGTTCTCCGGATGGTCTCGGAACGTGCTTCAGGCCCGAGCGGGCAAGAATCCGTGAACTCATCGTGCGAACGCCGTTGGCGGGAAGTGGATATCTCACGTGTTTCTTGCGGAGGCGGCGATCCGACGAACTTCGTCCGCGGCTGCCGCAAGAAAGCGCTGCGACATCTCTTCCTCGTTCAAGATACGAGAGATCGTCACGGCACCCACCATCAGCGACAGCATTGCCATGGCTTTTTCAGAGGATTTGGGACTTTTCGTCTCCTCCATCAGTTCGTTGAGGATCTGCAGATGCGCTTGAATTCCATCCTGGAACGGGGCTCTCACCTCCTCGGTTTGGCGCGCCGCATCGGCGCCAAGCGCCACCAAGGGGCAGCCGTCGCCCTTTTCTTCGCGATGGCCGGTCGACAGGTAGAGCTCGATAACGGCCTCAAGGGGATCAGGGCTTGCCGCAGCAACAGACGACCATCTGCGGGTCGCGTGCTCCATCGCCCGCCTTGAGGCCTGTGCCGCAAGATCGTCCTTGGATTCGAACTGCTTGTAGAATCCGCCCTGCGTGAGGCCGGCCCCCTTCATCAGATCCTTAAGTCCGATGCCATCAAAGCCGTGCTCTCGAAAAAGCCGGCTCGCCACGTTGATGACCGCTTCGCGATTTGCCTCCGCCTGGGCTCGGCTAACTCTCATTGATCGACCTCCAAATAGATTTCACTTGACATCTATATCACATTTAGATTTAGATCGCAATCTAATTGAACGCGGCGCCCGTTAACAAGGGTCATCTGACATGAAGCGCAAATTTCTTCTCACATCGATCGGCCTTGTGGCTGCAGCCGGGGGCGCGGCATATGCGTTCATCGTCGAACCATCGGGAGTCGAGGCGGCAGCCGCAGATCCTCGCGTCGCGCCGCCCCTCGTGAGCCTGGTGGAAGCGAAAAGGCCGGAGACGGCCCAGCGCAGTTTTACAGGCACGATCGCGGCCCGGGTCGAGAGCAACCTCGGCTTTCGTGTACCCGGCAAGATCATCCAACGCTATGTGGACGTCGGCGAGCAGATCAGGGCCGGTCAACCCCTGATGCGCATCGATGAGACCGATCTCCGTCTTGCGCTTACGGCAAAACGCAATGCAGTCGTCGCAGCTCGGGCTGTCGTGGTCCAGGCGGAAGCGGACGAAAGGCGTTACGCCGCGCTGGTGAAAGGCGGATTGGCCGCGACGCCCCAGCGCTATGAGCAAGCAAAGTCTGCACTCGACACTGCTACCGCCCAACTTGCTGCGGCGGAAGCGGAAGCGAAAGTCGCAGAAAACGAGGCAACCTACTCTCTGCTGGTTGCCGACAGCGATGGAACCGTTGTGGAGACGCTCGGGGAGCCGGGGCAGGTCGTCGCAGCCGGACAGACCGTGATCAGGCTTGCCCAAGCTGGACCTCGTGAGGCGCTTGTTTGGCTCCCGGAATCTCTCCGCCCGCAGATCGGCGAAATAGCCGGGGCCAGTATCTACGGAAATGAAAGCCGGCAAGACAAGGCACGGCTTCGTCAGATCTCTGATGCGGCTGACCCTCGAACCCGGACCTATGAGGCGCGCTGGGTGTTGGACGGCGCCGCAGCGTCAGCCCCGCTTGGCGCGACAGTTACGATCAAAATCTCCAATGGCAGTGGGCAAACGCATGCAGCGGTGCCCGTAGGCGCCGTTTTGGATGACGGCAGCCGAACCGGCGTCTGGATCTTCGATGAAAAATCTTCGACCGTCCACTTCCGGCAGGTGGAAATCGAACACATCGGCGAAGAGATCGCAGTGGTTTCCAGTCTGAAGGCAGGCGAGCCCGTCGTCGCTCTGGGAGCGCATCTGCTGCAGGACGGCGCGGGTGTGCGTACAGGCGTGCAAAAGGCAGAGGCGGCAAACTGATGACCTTCAATCTTTCCGCACTCGCCGTCCGCGAGCGAGCCGTCACCCTGTTCTTCATCGTCCTTTTGGCTGCCGCCGGCGCCTATGCCTTCGTCAAGCTGGGACGAGCTGAAGATCCTTCGTTCACCATCAAGACACTTACCGTCACGTCCGTCTGGCCGGGCGCGACCGCGCGTGAGATGCAGGATCTTGTCGCTGAGAAGCTCGAGAAACGCATTCAGGAACTCACCTGGTACGACCGGGTCGAGACAACAACCCGGCCGGGATACGCGTTCTTGACCGTCACGTTGAAGGACAGCACGCCGCCCAGTGCAGTTGAGGAAGAGTTCTACCAGGCACGAAAGAAGCTCGGAGACGAAGCCCGCAACCTTCCCCAAGGCGTGTTCGGCCCGTTTGTGAATGACGAATATTCGGACGTCAGCTTCGCGCTTTACGCGCTCAAGGCCAAGGGTATGCCGATGCGTGACCTTGTGCGGCAGGCCGAAACCATTCGCCAGGATCTCCTTCATGTACCCGGCGTCAAAAAGATCAACATACTGGGCGAACGGCCGGAGCAGATTTTTGTCGAGTTCTCCTATGCCAAGCTGGCTACTCTCGGGATCTCGGCACAAGACATCGCAGCCGCTTTGCAGCGACGCAATACCGTGACCCCGGCAGGATCGATCGACACGCGCGGGCCGCAGGTTTTCATTCGGTTCGACGGTGCCTATGACAGCATCCAGTCGATAGCCGACACGCCGATCGTTGCAGCCGGACGCACGCTGAAGCTCTCAGATTTTGCAGAAGTGCGCCGCGGCTATGAGGATCCGGCCACCTATCTCATTCGGCATGACGGCGAGCCCGCCATCATGCTTGGGGTTGTGATGCAGCAAGGCTGGAACGGCCTCGAACTCGGAAAAGCGTTGGAAGAACGATCTTCCGCGATCGCCCAAACCCTGCCGCTCGGCATGACGCTTGCGAAAGTCAGTGATCAGGCAGTCAACATCCATGAAGCCGTCGGCGAGTTCATGCTGAAATTCGCAATGGCACTCGGCGTCGTGCTGTTTGTCAGCCTCGTCAGCCTCGGTTGGCGCGTCGGTATCGTCGTCGCTCTCGCAGTTCCGCTGACGCTCGGTGTCGTCTTCCTCATCATGCTGGAAACCGGGCGCTTTTTCGACCGCATTACACTCGGCGCGTTGATCCTGGCGCTCGGTCTGCTCGTTGACGATGCCATCATCGCCATTGAGGTCATGGTGGTAAAGATGGAAGAAGGCATGGACCGCATCAAGGCGGCCGCCTATGCCTGGAGCCATACGGCAGCGCCCATGCTATCCGGCACACTCGTGACGATCATTGGGCTGATGCCGGTGGGATTCGCCCGATCCACCGCCGGCGAATATGCAGGCAACATCTTCTGGATCGTCGGATTCGCTTTGATCGTCTCATGGTTCGTCGCGGTCATTTTCACGCCCTACCTCGGCGTCAAGATGCTGCCCGCAATCAAGCCAGTGGAAGGCGGCCATCACGCCATCTACAACACTCCCAATTACCGGCGCCTTCGCAGTCTCATCGAGTTCGCAGTCCGTCACAAATTCTTGACCTGCGGTCTCGTCGGCGTTGTCATGGCCGTCTCCGTCCTCGGCATGGGGTCCGTAAAGCAGCAGTTCTTCCCGACCTCGGACCGTCCCGAGGTTCTTGTGGAAGTTCGGCTGCCTGAAGGCACGAGCATCGAGACGACCACGGCCACCGTCAAGAAACTCGAACGCTGGCTGCAGGACCAGCCCGAGGCGAAGATCGCGACCAGCTACATCGGTCAGGGTGCGCCGCGATTCTTCTTCGCCATGGCACCGGAATTGCCGGATCCCGCATTCGCCAAGATCGTGGTGCTGACGCCCGATGCCCATGCACGCGAGGCTTTGAAGCATCGCCTGCGGGCAGCCGTCTCCAGTGGCCTCGCTCCCGAAGCCTCCGTGCGTGTCACACAGTTGGTGTTCGGTCCCTACACACCGTTCCCGGTTGAGTTCCGAATCATGGGCCCGGATCCAGATCAGTTGTACAGGATTTCCGAGCAGGCCCTCGCCATCATGAAGAGTGTGCCGGATGTTCGCCAGGCGAACCGCGACTGGGGCAATCGCACGCCCGTTCTGCGCTTCATTCCTGATCAAGAGCGATTAAACCTGATCGGCCTTTCTCCTGCAGAGGCTGCTCAGCAGATGCAATTGCTGCTGAGCGGGGTACCCATCACGCAGGTCCGCGAGAATATCCGCAACGTGCCTGTCATCGCACGGAGTGCTGGCGAAAACCGCCTTGATCCGTCGAGATTGGCAGATTTCTCGCTGATGAGCAGGGATGGCCGACCAATTCCGCTCGACCAGATTGGCCACTCCGAGGTCCGCTTCGAGGAGCCGATCATGAAGCGCCGTGACCGCACTCCGGTCGTCACCATCCGCTCTGACATCAACGAGGCGACCCAGCCACCGGAAGTATCGCAGGAAATTCTCAAAGCTCTTCAGCCATTGATCGCCACGCTTCCTGTCGGGTATCGGATCGAAATGGGCGGAAATATCGAAGAGTCCCTCAAGGCAAATGTCGCACTCGTCCAGATTTTCCCTGCCATGATTGCCGCCATGCTGATCGTCATCATCCTCCAGGTTCGGAGCCTGTCGACGATGACGATGGTGATGCTGACGGGGCCGCTCGGTCTTGCCGGGGTGGTTCCGGTGCTGCTCCTCTTCAATCAGCCGTTTGGCTTCAATGCCATTCTCGGGTTGATAGGACTGGCCGGCATCCTGATGCGGAACACCCTGATATTGACGGAGCAGATCAAGGAGAACCAGGCGGCCGGTCTCGATGACTATCATGCGGTTATCGAAGCGACTGTGCAGAGGACGAGGCCCGTCATCCTGACAGCCCTCGCTGCAGTCCTCGCCTTCATCCCGCTGACCCACTCGGTGTTCTGGGGATCCATGGCCTATACCCTGATCGGCGGCACGGCGGTCGGCACGGTGCTGATCCTGCTGTTCCTGCCGGCGCTCTACGCGACGTGGTTCCGGATCAAGCCGACTGCAGATGAGATCCATGAGGTGTCGACGGAGGAGCCGAAAGTACGCATAGCGCTGGCGGCCGAGTAGTGCCCGGCCGCCGCTGAGACCGGTCAGCCGCCGCGCGCCGGCCTTGACTGAACACGACACACGGCCGGCCCGCGATCATAGCGCTTACAGGATGATCGTCCGGCTGGGTCCGGCAGATCCGTTCATCCGCTCTGGAGACATTCATGAATTATCCGGACCGACCGGGAACTTATACCGACAGTTTGCGGGCGCGCATCCTGGACGTGGCGGAAGAGCACTTCCACCGCATCGGTCATCAGTAGACATCGATGGCCGACATCGCCACCGAACTCGGCATGAGTCGAGCCAATATCTACCGCTTTTTCCCTTCCAAAGATGCGATCAGCGAGTCCGTCTGCGGCCGGATTTTGAGCCGGGCCGCCGACGTGGCCGTTGCGATCGCGAGCAGGAACGTGCCGGCCTTGGAGAAGCTCGAGCAGATCCTGAGCGCGGTTCACCACCACAATAAGATGCAGTTGACCGAGGAAAAGCGCATGCATGCCCTTGTTGCGACGGCCGCGCGGGAAGACTGGCCGGTCATCAAGGCGCATGAGGAGCGGATGATGACGATCCTGGAGGCGATCGTCCGCGAAGGCAAAGAGGCGGACGAGTTCGAGGTCGAAGATCCCGCTGAAACGGCGTGTGCGGTCAACACCGCGTTCACGCCGTTCTTCCACCCGATTCTGATCGAGCACTCTGTTCGACGCGGCGAAGACACCGAAGCGGCCCTGCGCGAGCAGTTCCGCTTTATCCAGAAGGCTCTCGGCCAGAGGTTGAAGGGATCGGGACTATTTGAGGAATGCACGAACCTCTCCGTTTATGTCGCCCGCGGCGAAGCGTGGCCCGCATACAAGCGTGCTTTCGACGCCCAGTTGGCGGTTTTCACCGCCGCATCGAGCGGCTGACCAAGGTTCGCTCTGGGGCGTGTACGCAGCGGCTTCAAACGTACGCACCCTCGACGACAGCAACGGGTCGACAGCCGAGTTCTGCCACCCCGAGGCTCGTTGAAACTTCACGGCGCACCTCAAATTGCTGCGGCTCAGATGTCTTGCGGCAATCCCCCGGGAGTTGAAAATTGATTCTCTGATGCGCCACCAACAAAACGGGGCCGGCAAACCGGCCCCGATTAAAAACATGGCATTCGTCCGCGCTGTTAACGCTGCGCGACCGGCCGCACCAGCGGAGTGACGCGGCGGATCGTGACGCGGCGGTTCTCCTGCTCGGCCTCCGGGGTACGGATCTTGAGGAACCGCTCGCCATAGCCCTGTGTCACCAGGTTTTCCGCCGGGACGCCGTAGACCTCGGTCAACAGCACCGCGACCGACTCGGCACGCTCGTCGGAGAGCACCAGGTTCGACCGGTCGGATCCGACGGCATCCGTGTGACCCTCGATGAAGAAGGTTTCACCCGGATCCTTCTCGAGGACCTTGTTCATTGCATCCGCGACACCTCGCAGCGTCTTTGCCTGCGTCATCGACACTTCGGCACTTCCAGTTGCGAAATGGATCGTGTCGAGATCGATACGACGCACCTTGTCGCGCAGGCGGGCGGAGTTGCGGACCTCATCGATCGTGTAGACGCGCTCGACCTGCTCGACCGGCGGCTCGGACAGGAACTCGTAGTAATCCCGGTCCGGATCCTCGGCCACATCGACGATGTACTCGTCGACCGGAATACTGAGCCGCATCGGCGGCAGTTCGTAGCCGACATCGACGATCGCCGGCCGATCCTCTTCATACTCCGGCGTATACATCATCACATATTCATTGCCGTCTCGATCGACGCGCGTGCGCGTCAGGATATCGCCGTAGCGATTATAGACGGTGACGATCTGGTAGCCGCCGGGACGAACGATCGTTTCTCGGACACGGCCACCCGACAGATTGTCGTAGTAGGACTCCTCCGAGTTCTGCCGCAGACGCGGCCGGTCGTCGCCGCGCACGAAGATGCGATCTCCGACGCCGAGGATCACGCGGTCGTCCACCTGTTCGACCACCTGCACTTCCGTCACGTTGTTTTCGGTCGTGTTGTTGACGGTGGTATTGTTGATGACCGTGTTATTGACGACGGTATTGTTGACGATGTTTGTCGTCTCCGGAACGGCAAAGGCCGGGGCTTCTTCGACCCGCTCGCCTTCCTCCTTCAGCACAGCCTCGATCCGTTGCGAAAGTTCCTCCTTAGACTCCACTGGGATCGCCGCCTGCGCCTGCGCGGAAGCATCGTCGGTTGGAGGAGCTATGCTTTCCTGCTTCGCGCGCAGTTCCTCGCGCTGCTTGCGCCGGGCTTCGCGCGACTGGTTGCCGCCGGAAGTGTCAGCGTCCTTATCGCTATCGAGAACGGCAGCGCCCTTTTCCACTGGAAGCACGACCGTATCGTCGGAAGCCGCCGGATCCTCGGCGATCTTCTGCTTCTCTTCCACGGTGCGCTCATCGACCACCTCGGGAGCAGGCTGACCCTGGGGCTGCTCGCCCTGAAGCTGCTCTGCCGTTGCGGGTTGTTCCGTACCGGGGACGGGCTGCTGCTCGCCTTCGCCCGTCTGTTGGGCCGGAGCCTCGGTCGCCGGCTGCTCGGCGGTCGTTCCACCGTCAGGCACGACAATCGGCTGCTCGGCGGCTTTTTGCTCCTCCGTTTGACGCTGCTCTTCAGCCTGCTGCTGGCGCTTCTTGCGGGTGGGCGCCTGTTCTTCGGCCTGTTGCGGAGCACCCTCCTCTGCGGCTGGCTGCTGCTCTTCAGCCTGCTGCTGGCGCTTCTTGCCACTTGGCGTTTCCTGCTCCTCGGCCTGCTGCGGAGCGGCCTCCTCAGCGGCGGGCTGCTGCTCTTCGGCCTGCTGCTGGCGCTTCTTGCGCCTCGGCGTTTCCTGCTCCTCGGCCTGCTGCGGAGCGGCCTCCCCGGCCGCGGGCTGCTGCTCTTCGGCCTGCTGCTGGCGCTTCTTGCGCCTTGGCGTTTCCTGCTCCTCGGCCTGCTGCGGGGCAGCCTCCCCGGCCGCGGGCTGCTGCTCTTCGGCCTGTTGCTGGCGCTTCTTGCGCCTTGGCGTTTCCTGCTCCTCGGCCTGCTGCGGAGCGGCCTCCTCAGCGGCGGGCTGCTGCTCTTCGGCCTGCTGCTGGCGCTTCTTGCGCCTTGGCGTTTCCTGCTCCTCGGCCTGCTGCGGAGCGGCCTCCTCAGCGGCGGGCTGCTGCTCTTCGGCCTGTTGCTGGCGCTTCTTGCGCCTTGGCGTTTCCTGTTCTTCCGCCTGCGGCTGCTGTTCTTCCGCCTGCCCCTGGGACTCCTCCTCAGCGGCGCGCTGCTTGCGCTTCTTCAGCAGCAGCAAATCCTCCGGTGACGGCTGTTCGGCACCTTCCTGCGCAACTTCGAACGGTGCCATCAGGCTGTCGGCAAGCGCGGGCTGGACCGCAAGAGAAGCCGCAAATACGGGCAAGGCGACCGTTGCGAAAAGTTTGGATCGAATGGACATTGTCTTCCTTCCTCTTGTGGCTCGGCGGCCTCGCCCGCCGCGCCACAGTTCAAGCCGCATCGCATCGGCATAGGGCCATGACCCGCGGTTCCGACATTTTTGTGTCGGTCAAAAAATCCGTAGTCGAACTCCTCAGCCACGGATCGGTTCCGCCCCCAGGGCTATCGAAGCCGACATTAACCGTTCATGAACGGTTCGATCTTCCGCCTCCTCAACCTCAGCGACCGCAAGAAGGGGACATCTCCGCGGTGGGCGACGCCGCTTTCCTGTTGATTTTTACAGGAAAAGCGTACGAATATCGCCGCAACCGGCGGGCAGCTCCTGCCGGCGCTATTTGGCATCCGCGCACAAGAACAGACCGGATGCCGGCCAACAGAGAGGATAATCATGCGTATTTCCAGACGGATGGTAGCTGCCGCATCGGCTGCCGTTTTCGTGCTCATGGCGAGCTCCGCCATGGCGGAAGGCGAAAAGGTCGTGATCGGCACCGAAGGCGCTTACCCGCCCTTCAACAATCTCGAGGCGGACGGCTCGCTGACGGGCTTCGATATCGACATCGCCAAGGCCCTTTGCGAAGAAATGAAGGCCGAATGCACCTTTGTGACCCAGGATTGGGAGGGGATCATCCCGGCGCTGATCGCCAAGAAGTTCGACGCGATCATCGCCTCCATGTCGATTACCGAGGAACGCAAGCAAAAGGTCGACTTCACCCACAAATACTACAACACGCCGCCGGCCATCGTCGTGCCGAAGGATTCGCCGATTACCGAGGCCACCGGGGCAGCGCTCGAAGGCAAGGCGCTCGGAGCGCAGGGCTCGACCACCCATTCAAACTATGCCGAAGCGCATATGAAGGGTGCGGATATCAAGCTCTACCCGACTGCGGACGAATACAAGCTTGACCTGATCAACGGCCGCATCGATGCCGCCATCGATGATGTCGTCGTGATCTCCGAATGGCTGAAGACCGAAGACGGCGCCTGCTGCAAGCTGCTCGGCACGCTGCCGGTCGACCCGGCCATCAACGGCGAAGGCGCCGGCATTGCGGTCCGCAAGGGCGACGACGCGCTCCGCGAGAAGTTCAACAAGGCTATCGAAGCCATCCGGGCCAACGGCAAGTACAAGGAAATCAACGAAAAGTACTTCCCGTTCGACGTTTACGGCAGCTGATCGCCGCGCATTCTGAGAAGATCCGGCAGTGATGTCGGCTAAGTCTCGGTTGATGAAAAAATGCACCGGTGGATGGGCTTGCCCTTCCACCGTTTTTGTTTGACAACAAATCGAAAAATATGCGCCTCAGCGCCAATAAGAACGGATAAGGGGAATATAGAGGCATGAGCGGATTGTTTGCCGCCTTGTTCTCCGGCCTTGCCTGGGTCGTGTCGATGATCGACCCATTCTGCGGGCCGGCCGGGGTCTTTCGTTGGTTCGGTTCCGGCACACTCCTGGCGTGCGGCGATACCGGCTGGGGCGACGAGATCGCCTATGGATTCCTCGTGACCGTGAGCCTCGCAATGGCCACCCTGCCCCTCGGGCTGGTGATGGGCTTCTTCATCGCCCTCGCAAAGCAATCGAATGAACGGACCCTGCGGCTTTCGGCCAATATCTACACCACGATCTTCCGGGGCCTTCCGGAACTCCTGACGCTCTTCATTATCTATTACGGCCTCCAGATTCTCGTCCAGCAATTCCTGGCGACGCTGGGTTATGACGAGCCCGTTCAAATCAACGCCTTTGCCGCCGGCATGGTCGCGCTTGGCGTCGTTTTCTCCGCCTACTGCTCGGAGGTGTTGCTTTCCGCCTTCAAGGCCATTCCGCAGGGTCAGTACGAAGCGGGCGATGCGCTCGGTTTTCACCGTGGCAAGACGATGCTGTTGATCATTCTGCCGCAACTCGTGCGTATCGCCCTTCCGGGTCTCGGCAATCTCTGGATGGTACTGCTCAAGGACACTGCGCTCGTTTCGGTCGTCGGCCTCCCCGATATTCTCCGCCAAACTGGCATTGCCGCGCGCGTCACCAAGGAAGCATTCCAGTTCTACGGCATCGCCTGCATCCTGTTCCTCATTTTGGCAATGGTCTCTTCCATCGCCTTCGCGGCGCTCGAGCGGCGGACCAAACGCGCGGAGATGCAACGATGAGCATTGCCGAAACCCTGATTCCACCTCAGGCCCCGCCCCCGGCTCCGCCGAAAGCCTACACCCTGTCGCGCTTCGTCGGCAGCGTGACGCTTGGTATCTGGCTGGCCCTCGCTGTCGGCATCTTCTTCTCCGTCGTCGAGGGTTGGGACCCGGACAAATTCTCGCGCTACGGATCTAGCTTCCTGTCCGGCCTCGGGGTGACGCTGATGCTCGTCACCTCGTCGATCCTGATGGGCGCCCTCCTGTCGCTGCCGGTGGCGCTCGGGCGGATGTCGAAGCACAGGCTCTGGTCCTGGCTCGCCTATGCCTATGTCTATTTCTTCCGCGGCACGCCGCTGATCACGCAGCTCTTCCTCGTCTATTACGGGCTCGGCAGCTTCCGCCCGCAACTCGACGCGATCGGCCTGTGGTGGTTCTTCCGCGACGCCTGGAATTGCGCACTCTTCACCTTCACGCTGAATACCGCCGCCTACCAGGCCGAGATCCTTCGCGGTGCCATCGAAAGCGTCCCGCGCGGCCAGCATGAAGGTGCCGCCGCCCTTGGCCTGCCGCAGCGCGTCGCCTTCTTCAAGGTCATCCTGCCGCAGGCGATGATCGTGGCGTTGCGCCCCTACGGCAATGAGATCATCCTGATGATCAAGGGTTCGGCGATCGTCGCGATCGTCACGGTCTTCGACCTGATGGGAGAGACCCGGCGCGCCTTTTCCCGTACATTCGACTACCAGATGTATGTGTGGGCGGCAGCGCTGTATCTCCTGATCGTGGAGGTTCTGCGCAATATCTGGGGCTGGCTCGAAGCTCGCTTGACGCGCCATCTGAAGCGTTGAGTCCCAGCGGTGCGTAGCAAACCGGCTTGGCAGCACTCGTTTATCTTTGCTGACAAGCCTTTGTTTTTTCGATGTTAATTGCGCCACTACGCCGATATTAGGTATTGATTAACAAACTAAGCGCTTCATCATAGTGACCAACCTTTGTCAGAAGCGAGGTCCTTGATGACAAACGACATGGAACTGCAGCTGAAGGGTTATGGCCTGACGACGGCCCAGATCCTCTACCGGATGCCCGACCACCCCGCCCTGTTGCAGGCCTATATCTGGCAGCATTACGATATCGCCCCGGACTTTCCGGAAATGCGCGGCTTTCTCAAGTTCTGGCAGGAGAAGCTGGATGGGCCGCTGCATTCGGTCCGCTATGTTCATCGCAAGCTGATATCGGCGACGGAATGGCGGGCACTCAAGGGCGAGCTCATCCTGCACTGATAATCTTGCCCGCCGTCGCGGCGGTCAGACGTGCACCTCGCCATGGGCAAGTTCGCCCTCGTGTTCCTCCTTGCGGAGCGAGCCGTAGGCCACCACGGCGTAGAAGAGCGAAACGCCGACCATGACGCTCCAGCCCGGCAAGAGACCGAGCGCAGCATTCTCCGTAAAGTCGGTCCATGACCGCACATGGCCGAAGGGTTCGCCGGTCGAGGAGATCTTCGGCGAGGATATCTTCAGCGCCCAGGCAAGCAGCAGGATCAGGTACATCCAGCAGTAATTGCGTTGCAGCCGGCGGCAAACCGCTTCCTTGTAGGTCATTAGGAAGGCCGGCCTGCGCAGGCTCTTGGCAATTGCCGCCGACCATTTGAAACTCTGCGTGCCTTCCGGGGCAAGGATCTGCGCGAAATAGCCGCGTTCGAGCTGCCGCACACGCGCGCGATACACATCGAAGAATCGGTAGCGCCTCGCTTCGATCAGCAACAGCAAGGTAATCAGCAGCATCGCAAAGAGCAGCACGCCATGATGCGACGACGGCGTCGACAGCGACACGGAAAGCATTGCCGCCACGACGGTGATTGCCCAGTTCGATGTCCGGTCGATGCGATCCCGCCAGCCGGCCATGCGCCCCATTTCCCCGCGATAATAATGCACGATCGTGTTGATCGTCTCCTGCGATGACTGCGGCAGAGGTGGACCCTGCCTCTCCGGCATCTCCGTTTCCAATGTCAGCGGGCTCAGTTCGGCGGACATCAGCATCCTCCCGATTTCTCATGCTTTTCATGATCATGACTCCAATCGCTTTCGGGATAAACCCGCCAGGCGGCGCGCCGGCGAATTCTTGAGCAGATGCTAAACGGGGCCCGCATGGATGAACGGGATGTCGAGCAAGGGGCGATGGCGGGCGATTGCCAAAGCTCTCCGGCAGTCGTAAGAAGCGGCCATGACCCAGAAGAGCAAAAAGATCGACGAGGAAGCGCTGGCGGAGGCCTATAACCGCGCGCTTGCCCTTGAAAAGTCCGGCAATTTCGACGCCGCCGCGGCCGCCTACCGCGAAGTGCTGGAGCTCGATCCCGAAGATCACGGCGGAGCTTCGGTCAGGCTTGCGTCCATGGGACGGGGCGAGACGCCGCTCAAGGCTCCGGATGCCTATGTCGCGACCCTATTCGACCAGCATGCGGACGTCTTTGACAACGTGCTTGTCGAGCAACTCGGCTATTGCGTGCCGCTCCTCGTCCGCCAGCGCGTCCAGGCCCTGGAACTCGGGCCGTTCAAGCGGGTGCTCGATCTCGGCTGCGGCACGGGGCTGACCGGCGGCGCGTTGCGCGACCTGGCGGAGGACATCACCGGCATCGATCTCGCCGAGAACATGGTCGAGATCGCCCATGAGAAGGACCTCTACGAGACGCTCTATGTCGCCGAAGCGGTCGATTTCCTCGACGACAACGAAGAGGCGCCGTTCGACCTGATCGTCGCCACGGATGTGCTGCCCTATGTGGGCGCACTGGAGGCCCTCTTCTTCGGCGCCGTCGACAATCTCGTACCGGGCGGCCTGCTGATCTTCTCCAGCGAAACCCTTCCCGATCAGACATTCGCCGGCAGTCCCTTCATGGTCGGCCCGCATCAGCGCTTCGCCCATTCCGAAGCCTATCTGCGCGACCGGCTCACCGCGACCGGATTCGAGATCGTCGAGGTGACCGACATCACCGTACGCATGGAAGAAGGTCAGCCCATTGCCGGGCAATTGGTGATCGCCCGCTTTCTCTGACCCGGTCGGTCGGCAAGAGACGACACTCGGCCTTCCGCCTTCCGCTCAATTCCGCTAAATCTTCGGCCAAATCGAAACGGGAGCATTCGCAATGGCCAAAGTCGCATTCATCGGTCTCGGCGTCATGGGTTATCCTATGGCCGGCCACCTCAAGGTTCGCGGTGGGCATGAGGTGACCGTCTACAACCGCACCGCCGCCAAGGCGGAGCGTTGGGCAGCCGAGTTTGGCGGGCGCGCGGCGGCAACGCCGGCAGAGGCGGCAAGGGGCCAGGATTTCGTTTTTGCCTGCGTCGGCAATGACGACGACCTGCGTTCCGTCACCACCGGAGAGGACGGAGCTTTCGAGGCCATCGGCTCCGGCGCAGTCTTCATCGACAACACGACCGCCTCCGCCGCGGTGGCCCGGGAGCTATATGCCGCCGCCCGCGAAAAGGGGGCGCATTTCATCGACGCTCCGGTCTCCGGCGGCCAGGCGGGTGCCGAAAACGGTGTCCTGACGGTGATGTGCGGCGGCGATGCCGAGGTCTTCGATCGGGCCAAGCCCGTCATCGACGCCTATGCGCGCATGGTCGGGCTGATGGGGCCGGCGGGAGCCGGCCAGCTTACCAAGATGATCAACCAGATCTGCATTGCCGGCCTCGTTCAGGGCCTCGCCGAAGGCATCCATTTCGGCAAGAAGGCGGGACTCGACATCGAGAAGGTGATCGAGGTCATCTCCAAGGGCGCGGCTGGCTCCTGGCAGATGGAAAACCGCCACAAGACGATGAATGCCGGAAAATACGACTTCGGCTTTGCCGTCGACTGGATGCGCAAGGACCTCGACATCGTCCTCGCCGAAGCACGGCGGAACGGCGCCAAGCTGCCCGTCACCGCGTTGGTCGACCAGTTCTATGCCGAGGTCCAGGCCCTTGGCGGTAGCCGCTGGGACACGTCCTCCCTGCTCGCCCGGCTGGAGAAATGACGCCTGCGCCGGCCTCATCGGCGGAAGAGCTCATCGATCATCTGCGTGGCCATGCTTCGGCGGAGAACCGTGCAGGCATGGCGCGCTTCGGCATTGCAACCGAAACGGCGCTCGGCATTTCCAATGTCGAGCTTCGCCGTGTCGCCCGGCTGGCGAAGACCAATCAATTCCGCGCGCTGGCGCTGTGGCGCTCCGGCATCCGTGAGGCGCGCATCCTGGCGGCCTATACCGCCGATCCCAAGGTATTGACGCTCGACGAGGCACGGCTTTGGGCGGCCGACTGCAACTCCTGGGAAATTGTCGACACGGTAGCCGACCTGTTCGTCGCCGCGCGCTTCGAGCAGGTGCTGATCCCGGAATTCGCCCGCGACAACCGCGAATTCGTCCGCCGCCTCGCCTTCGCAATGATCGCCACCTGCGCCGTGCATCTGAAGCGGGAGCCTGATGCGGCGCTGCTCGCCTGGCTGCCTCTGATCGAGGTCCACGCCGAAGACGAACGCAACTTTGTGAAGAAGGCGGTAAACTGGGCCCTGAGACAGATAGGCAAGCGCAACGCCGCCTGCCACGGACCTTCCCTGGCGCTTGCGGAAAAGCTTGCCGCCAGCGGCAATCGCGCGGCGCGATGGACGGGCAAGGACGCCGTTCGAGAATTGACCGGCGCAAACGTGCGAGGCAGGCTCGGCCTCACGAGCGGAGAACGGTTGTCGGTAGGAAAGTCAGACGGATAGAAGCAAAAGTTTCACTTTTGCCTCAACTGCGAACGGACCTAGTCGTCGTTCGATTTCGCCTGATCGATGACCATGTAATCGAGCGGCAATTGCGTCGTATATTTGATCTGCTCCATGGCGAAGGCCGAGGAAACGTCGCGGATTTCGATCTTGGCGATCAGCCGTTTGTAGAAGGCGTCATAGGCGGCAATATCCGGCACGACGACGCGCAGCAGATAATCCACGTCGCCGCTCATGCGGTAGAACTCGACCACCTCCGGAAAATCGGCGACCACTTCGGAGAAGCGGCGCAGCCATTCCATCGAGTGGGCGTTGGTGCGAACCGAGACGAACACCGTCACCTTGGTATTGACCTTGACGGGATCGAGAAGCGCGACGCGGCGACGGATGACGCCGTCCTCTTCCATCTTCTGGATGCGCCGCCAGCAAGGGGTCGTCGAAAGCCCGACCTTCTTGGCGAGGTCGGCAACGGCCAAAGTCGAGTCTTCCTGCAAGAGGCGCAGGATCTTGCGGTCCAGACGGTCCATAGCAAATCCTCTCGAATATTTTTCCCTCTATAGCGCGGAATTCATGAAGATAAAGAAAATTGTTTCAGCGGATCAAAGCCTCGACGCGGCCGCGCAGGAACGGAAGCAGTTCCGCCTCGAACCACGGGTTCTTCCGCAACCAGCCGGTGTTGCGCCAGCTGGGATGGGGCATGGGCAATACAGCGGTGCCGGAATTGCGCGCCGCATAGCGGCGCCAGTCGCGCACGGTCTCGGTCATGGATTTCGGACAATCCGCGCCGAGATGCCAGCGCTGCGCATAGTGGCCGACCGCCAAAACCAGCTCGATCTGCGGCATGGCATTCATCACCCTGTGCCGCCAACGCGGCGCGCATTCGGCCCTCGGCGGCAGGTCGCTGCCATGTCTGTCGTAGCCGGGGAAGCAGAATCCCATCGGCACAATTGCAAAGTTGGACGGGTCGTAAAAGGTTTCCCGATCGACCGCCAGCCACTGCCGCAGCCGGTCACCCGAAGCATCGTTGAAGGGAAGCCCGCTCTCATGCACCCGCAAGCCCGGTGCCTGGCCGGCGATCAGGATCCGGGCATTGGCGGAGAGGACTGCCACGGGCCGCGGCTCATGCGGCAGCCGATGGCCCTCGCCGCGCGCCGGATCGTCGCGACAGAGGCGGCAGGCCGCGATCGCGGCACGCAGATCCACCAGCCGTTCCTCGGCATTAGGCACCGACGATCTCCCTCGCGAACCTCCAAACCTGGTCTTCGAGCCACTGCAGGATAAGTTCGAGCCAGTCGCCGGCCTGGTGCGGCGCCTCCTCGGCCTCGCCTTGGGATCGGCGCCATTCCTGCGGCCGGGCGAACGCCCCCGCCCACAGGCCGGCACGGCGATTTCGCGCCTGTTCCTCCTCGTCACGATAGAGCCCATAGCTGACCGCAAGACCGGAGAGAACCATCTCGCGGCCGATGTCGCGCCCGCCGGCTTCGCAGAGGCCGAGCTCGCGGCCGTACCGGTCGCGGCCATGCAGGCGACAGCGCGTCGTCCTCCCTTCGACGAGTTCGGCCAGGCGCCGCCTTGCTTCCGCACCGCAGTCCCAGCTCGTCGTGCCACGCCGGCACGTCTGGTCGATCTCGGCAGCATCGATGCCCTCGATCCTGACGCGACGGCCGGCGAGCCGCAGGCTGTCTCCGTCGCTCGCGACGGCGGCGCCGAGCAGTTCCCCGGTAAGGGCCTTTTCCGGCGGCGGCAGACTAGAGGCAACATAGGCGCCAAAACTCAACAGAAGCAGGAACACCCAGCCGCCGATCAGGCTGCCGCGTCCCTCCGAGCGATTGCTCCGCTGCGCAACGCTTCCCGGACGCCCAAAAACGAAGCGCCGTCCGGGAGCCGCCGGCTTTCCGCCACCGACGATACGGAATTTGCGGTGCCCTGGTTTCAAACGGCGACCTCTCTGTCTGGCATCAGGCAAAAACGCAATCGCGCCACAATGGTTGTCGAATCCTTCCAGCGGGCAGCAACTTCTTAAGGATTGCATCCTAGACTTCAAAGCCAAACGCAATCCCCGACCCACGAAGCATGAGCATCGCCGTCAGCACATCGACTGATAAGATCATCGTCGACAAGTCGCGAAACCATCGAAACAAGGCCGTTTCGAAGGCGGTGCGCGCGACTCGCCAGCGCCTGCAGACCGGCTCCTCCGCCCCTTCCGGCTTCGACCGGGAAATGCTCCTCCTCCACGTCGATGCCGTATTGCACGGCGCTATCGCCGTCCCCCTGCTCGTCGGCCTGATTTCGGCTATCGGGCTCTACCTTTCCGAGCAGCCGAGCATCCTCTTTTGGGGCTTGGCGACGCTCTCGGCCCACGCGGCCACCGTTTACCTTGCCCGCAAGGCGAAGCGCCAGAACATCGGCACGGAGAAGGTGGCCATTTGGCGCCGCCGCTTTCTCGCCGGTCAATTGCTGATGGGGCTTTGCTGGGCCATCTTTGCCCTGCAGGACTGCAGTGCCTGTGGCGACATCCAGTTCGCGCTCTTCGAAGGAACCGGGCTGTTCATTGCGCTTGCCGCCACCGCCATGGGCACGTTTCTGCTGCGCAACGCCCTGGTCTACACTTTTCTCCCCGTGGTCGCCGCGCTCGGTTTCACGTCATTGGCGGGCGGTGACCCTATCCATGTCGGCATGACCGGCATCCTGTCGCTTTCGCTCGTTTTCCTCGCCTTCATGACCGAGAGGATGAACAAGGCCAATGTGCATATCCTCTCCATGCAATCGGAAAAGGACGACCTGATCGCCGAACTCGAAGTGGCGAAGTCCATGTCGGACGAGGCGCGCCGGCGCGCCGAAGAGGCGAACCTTGCCAAGTCCCGCTTCCTTGCATCGATGTCGCACGAGCTGCGCACGCCACTCAATGCCATTCTCGGCTTCTCGGAAGTGATGTCGACGGAAGTGCTGGGTCCGCTGAACAACCCGACCTACAAGGAATACACGGTCGACATTCACCGCTCCGGCGAGCATCTCCTGAACCTCATCAACGAGATCCTCGACCTTTCCCGCATTGAAGCCGGTCGCTACGAACTCAACGAAGAGGCCGTCAATCTCGTTGAGATCGCCGAGGATTGCATCGGCATGGTGCAGCTGCGCGCCCGCGGCAAGAACATAACCATCGAGCCGCAGTTCGAACAGGCGATGCCCTCCGTCTGGGTCGACGAGAAGGCGTTGCGCCAGGTCGCTCTCAATCTCCTGTCGAATGCAGTGAAGTTCACGCCGTCCGGCGGAGAAATCACTGTCAAGGTCGGCTGGACCGCCGGCGGCGGGCAATACATCTCCATCAAAGACAATGGCCCAGGCATTCCCGAGGAGGAAATTCCGATCGTGCTGTCCGCCTTCGGCCAGGGCTCGATCGCCATCAAGAGCGCCGAACAGGGCACCGGCCTTGGCCTGCCGATCGTCCAGGCGATCCTCGCCAAGCACAATGGCCAATTCATCCTGCGCTCGAAGCTTCGCGAAGGCACCGAGGCGATCGCCATCCTGCCGCCCCGCCGCGTCCTTCAGAGCCTTCCTCCGGTCGAGGACGCCCCCTCGCCGGCGCGCCGCCGCAAGAGCTTCGCCTGATCGAGCCCCGCCGGCGGCTGCGCTCAGCCAAGATAGCGGGCTAGAAATACCACGTAAAAGGCGTAGGTGGCGTTCGCCAGGATGAGGCACAAGCACGCGAAGGATCCAAGATCCTTGGCGTGCTTGCCCATTTCCGAGATTTCCGGCGAGACACGGTCGACGATCTCTTCGATCGCCGTGTTGATCGCTTCGAACGCCATCATCAGCAGGAACAGGATGGCCATCGCCACATATTGAAAGAAGCTGGCGCCGGCGATCACGAAGGCGACCATTGCCACCGCGAAGGCGATCAGTTCGTGGCGAAAGGCCGCCTCGCCGACAAGCCGCTTCGCGCCGCCAAGCGAATAGCTCGCGGCCGCAAAGAGATGGCGGATGCCCTTATGCTTGGTGAACGGGGCGGTTCGACCGTTTGGGGTGGTGTTCTTGGCGTCCATTTCGTCTCGACATGCTTCAAACTGCGAGCTTCGACATTGCGATTGCGGCGAATGCGAGGCCGACTTCAATTGAAGAGCGCGCGCCCCGTGTCTGCGGATAGGCGAGAAGACGCCCGGCATCAAGACCGCAGCCGCCAAGCATACCATGGCAGACAGTCGGCCGACAGGAAGCGGCGAAGCCGCGGCTTCAGTCCTTGTTGCTGACGCCGGCCTGGGCGAAGGTCGCCATTCCGCCATGGCAGGCGGCGGCCGCCTTGACGATGCCCGCGGCAAGTGCGGCGCCGGTGCCCTCGCCGAGCCGCATGCCGAGCGCCAGGAGCGGCGTCTTGCCGAGCTTTTCGATGGCGCGGATATGCCCTGGCTCTCCAGAGACATGACCGATTAGGCAATGGTCGAGTGCCGCCGGATTGGCGGCCTTGAGGATCGACGCGGCCGCCGTTGCCACGTAGCCGTCGATGATCACCGGCACCTTCTGCATGCGTGCCGCGAGAATGGCGCCCGCCATGGCCGCGATCTCGCGTCCGCCGAGGCGGCGCATCAGTTCAAGCGGATCGGACAGGTGATCGCGATGCAACGCCACCGCCTTCTCGACGGCGGTAAGCTTGCGCTTCAGCACCTCGCCCTCGGAGCCGGTCCCCGGCCCTACCCATTCCTCGGCCGTCCCGCCATAGAGGCCGAGGTTGATCGCGGCGGCAATCGTGGTGTTGCCGATGCCCATCTCGCCGATGCAGAGCAGGTCCGTGCCGCCGGCGATCGCCTCCATGCCGAAGGCCATCGTCGCCGCGCAGTCGCGTTCGGAAAGCGCCGCTTCCTCGGTGATGTCGCCGGTCGGATAATCGAGGGCGAGGTCGAAGACCTTGAGCCCGAGGTCGTGGGTGACGCAGATCTGGTTAATGGCCGCCCCGCCGGCGGCGAAATTCTCCACCATCTGCGCCGTGACCGACGATGGGAACGGCGTGACGCCCTGCCGGGTCACACCGTGATTGCCGGCAAAAATCGCGACCAGCGGCCGGTTGACGGCAGGTGGACGGCCCGTCCAGGCGGCGAGCCAGAAGGCGATTTCCTCAAGGCGGCCGAGCGCGCCCGGCGGCTTCGTCAGTTGCCCATCGCGTTCGCGCGCCGCAACGAGCGCCGCGGCATCTGGACCCGGCAGGTTACGCAACAACTCGCGGAAATCATCAAACGGCAGACCGCTGGCACTCATGGGAAATCCTTGCATGTCCGAAGGGGCGTTCGGTGCCCCTCATAGAGGCTGCTATCGCTTCCGGCAACGGCATTTGCGCCAAATGCTGTCCACGGAGCATGATCCGGCAAAGGGCCGGCGATTCGGGCGGCTGCGGCCTGGGAGAGACAATGCGCTTTATCGGCGATTTCTGTGATGATCTGGCGCGATCGGTTGCCTTCCTGAGTCGCATCCCCATGCCTGAGCGGCATTTCGCCGGCCATGACGGCCGATTGAGCCGCGCCGTGCGCGCTTTCCCTCTCGCAGGCATCCTGATTGCCTTCCCTGCCGCGCTGCTCGCCGCGCTCTTGGACGTGCTTCAGGCGAGTTCGCTGTTCACCGCCTTCCTGATCGTCGGCGTGCAGGCGCTCGTCACCGGCGCGTTGCACGAGGACGGCCTCGGCGACACTGCCGATGGCCTCGGCGGCGGCCGTGATCGCGAGAGAGCGCTGGCGATCATGAAGGATAGCCGCATCGGCACCTATGCAGCGGTGGCCCTCATCCTCTCCTTCGGACTTCGCGTTTCGGCACTCGCGGCCTTCCTGCCGCTACTCTCCCCCATCGGGGCCGCCTTTGCGCTTCTCGGGACCGCCGCCCTCAGCCGCACGGCCATGGTCTGGCACTGGTCGCGCCTGCCGCCGGCCCGCCGCGACGGAGTTGCAGCCGCGGCCGGCGCTCCAGAGCCACGCGCCGCATCGCAAGCGCTTGGTTCAGGGGCGATCCTCTCGCTTCTGCTGTTTTACGCTGCCGGCGTTTCTCTGATTGCAGCCCTGCTCGCTTTCGTTGCCCTGGCCTTCACCGTGTTGGGTTTTGGGCGGACCGTCTCCCGCAAGCTCGGTGGCCATACGGGCGACACGATCGGCGCCGCGCAGCAGCTGACGGAGATCGCCGTCCTCGGCGCTCTTGCGCTGGCCATCTGAAAGGCCGATATAAATCGACGAAGCCAACAGAGCACGCCAAGCCGATGGAATCTCCTTGCATTCTTGTCTGCGCGATCGACGACCGGACAGGCTACTGTTTCGGCTGCGGGCGTACGCGGAATGAAATCGGCTCCTGGACGCTCTACACCGACCAAGAGCGGCATAGCATCATGCAGGCGCTGCCGGCCCGGCTCGAGACCGTCGAGCGCAAGCCGCGGCGGGAAACCCGCCGGGCACGCTTGGCGCGGGAACGAAGCGGCGCATGAACCGTCTGATCCTTCTGCTGGCAATCCTCGCCATCGGCCTCGCGCTCCTCCTTTTCAATCACGACAGCGGTCAGACTCTCGGCATGAACAATGACGACTTCGGCCAGCTTGTCTCGCTCGCGGCCATTGCGACGCTGCTTGCGGCCGGCATTCTGCGCAGCCGACGCCATTTCGGCGAGAGTCTGCGCCAGATCGCCGTATGGCTGCTGATCGCCGTCGGGCTTGTCTCCGGCTATGCCTATCGCGTCGAGCTTCGGGCCTTCGGCGACCGGGTGCTCTCGGAACTCGTGCCCGGCCGGACGATGGTCGTCACCGACAGCGAGGGGCAGCCGGAAGTCGTGCTGCGCAAGCGCCTCGACGGCCACTTCCAGGCCGACGCGACGATCAATGGCCAGGAGGTCAGCATGCTCGTCGACACCGGAGCGAGCAGCATCGCCCTGACCTACGAGGACGCCGAGCGGGTCGGCCTCGATCCGTCCGGCCTCGGCTATACCCTGACAGTGATGACGGCGAACGGCCCGGCGCTCGCTGCGCCGGTGACGCTGGAGGAGTTTGCGATCGGCCCGATCGAGCGTCGCAATATCCGCGCGACCGTCGCCGCCGAAGGCAAGCTCGACCGCAGCCTGCTCGGCATGAGCTTCCTCTCGACCCTCGACACCCTGCAGATGCGCACCGATGAGCTGCGTCTGAGGGACTGACGCTTATCGTCGGGTCGTCAGTTCCGCAGCCTGTACCCGGTGCGGAAAATCCAGGTCAGGACGGCCATGCAGATCGCCAGGAAAGCGACAATGATCACGGCGCTCGCGAGCGGGTTGACGTCGGAGATCTCGAAGAAACTCCAGCGGAAACCGCTGATCAGATAGAGCACCGGATTGAAGTGGCTGACGGCCCGCCAGAAGGGCGGCAGCATGTCGACCGAGTAGAAGCTTCCGCCCAGGAAGACGAGCGGCGGAACGACCAGCATCGGGATCAGGTTCAGTTGCTCGAAGTCTTTCGCCCAGATGCCGATGATGAAGCCGAACAGGCTGAAGGTCACCGCCGTCAGCACGAAGAAGAAGATCATCGCGAAGGGATGGGCGATGCTGAGATCGACGAAGAGCGAGGCGGTGATCAGGATGATCGTGCCGATCATCAGCCCCTTGGTCGCCGCCGCGCCGACATAGCCGAGAACGATTTCCAGCATCGAGATCGGCGACGACAGCACTTCGTAGATCGTCCCCGTGAACTTCGGGAAATAGATGCCGAAGGAGCCGTTGCCGATGCATTGCGTCAGCAGCGTCAGCATCATCAGCCCGGGCGTGATGAAGGCGCCATAGGAGACGCCGTCGATCTGCTGGATGCGCTCGCCGATCGCCGCACCGAAGACGATGAAATAGAGCGATGTCGAAATGACCGGCGACACTACGCTTTGCAACAGGGTGCGTCGCGTACGCGCCATCTCGAAGAAATAGATGGACTTGATTGCCTCGATGTTCATCGCCCCGCCTCCACAATCTCCACGAAAATGTCCTCGAGCGAACTCTGCTGGGTCGAGAGGTCCCGAAGCCTGACGCCGGTCTCGGCGAGCGCTGCGAGCAGCGCGGTGATGCCGGTGCGTTCGGCGCTCGTGTCGTAGTCGTAGATCAAGCTCTGGCCATTGTCCTCGAGTGTCAGATTGTAGGACGACAAGGAATCCGGGATACGCTCCAACGGCTGGGCGAGATCGACGCGCAACTGCTTACGGCCGAGCTTGGTCATCAGCGCATTCTTGTCCTCGACCAGAAGAATTTCACCGCCGTTGATGACGGCGATCCGGTCGGCGATCTCTTCCGCTTCCTCGATGTAATGCGTCGTCAGGATGATCGTCACGCCCGAGGCGCGCAGCCGCTCGACGACCTCCCACATGCTCTTGCGAAGGCTGACGTCGACGCCGGCGGTCGGCTCGTCAAGAAAGAGTACGCGCGGCTCGTGCGACAGCGCCTTGGCGATCAACACGCGCCGCTTCATGCCGCCGGAAAGCTCGCGGAGCATGTTGTCCTTCTTGTTCCAGAGCGACAGGTCCTTCAGCACCTTCTCGATGTGGGCGGGGTCCGGCTTCTTGCCGTGCAGGCCGCGCGAGAAGGAAACGGTGTTCCACACCGTCTCGAAGGCATCGGTCGTCAGTTCCTGCGGCACCAGCCCGATCATCGCCCGCGTCTGCCGAAAGTCGCGCACGACGTCATGGCCATTGACCGTGACCTCTCCGTCGCTCGGATTGACGATGCCGCAGATGATCGAGATCAGCGTGGTCTTGCCGGCGCCATTCGGCCCGAGCAGGGCGAGAATCTCCCCCTCCTCGATCTCGAGGCTGACGCCCTTCAGCGCCTCGAAGCCTGAGGCATAGGTTTTCGACAGGTTCGAAACGGAAACAATAGGAGCCATGAAAAACGAATCCGGAAAGCGGGGCAAATATCGGCGGGTTGCCGCTCTATATGGGCCAATTCGCGCTGTTTTGCAGCCCGTCCCAGACAAATTTCCGGTGACGCACCGTTCACGGACGCCGATAGATGGTCATCGCTTCGTCCCCTCCCGGCAGAAGATGTCTTGGAGGGCGGTGATCAATCGCACAGCCCTTTCTTCGGCAAGGCGATAGAAGATCTGCTTGGCGTCGCGCCGCGTCGCAACGATGCCCGTCTCCCGCAGCACGGTCAGCTGTTGCGACAAGGTCGGCTGGTGAATGCCGAGCATCTCTTCCAACTGGCCCACCGAACGCTCGCCGTCGGCGAGCGTAGCGACGATCATCAGCCGGTTCTGGTTTGCAAGCGTCTTGAGAAGCGCCGCCGCTTCGCCCGCCTGCCCGCCCATGTCCCGACCGCGGTTTTGACATTTGGTGACCGTTCGCATCTCCATTCAGCCCCATGCCGCTCCCTTCAGCGCATTGAGCGGAAACTTCAAATAGCGCGCGCCGTTGGCCTCCGGGTCCGGCAAGCGGCCGCCACGAATATTGACCTGCAATGCGTGCAGGATCAGCTTCGGCATCGGCAGCGTCTTGTCGCGTGCCTCGCGCAACTGAACGAACTGATCCTCGCTCACGCCGGCGATATGGTGATTGCAGCGCTTCTCCTCGCCGACCGTGCTTTCCCAGCGCGGCTCGCGACCTTCCGGGCGGTAATCGTGCCCGGTGAAAACCCGGGTTTCGTCCGGCAGCGCCAGGATCTCGCCGATCGAATGCCACAGCTGACGCGCGTCACCCCCGGGGAAATCCGCCCTTGCCGTGCCGCTGTCGGGCATGAACATCGTGTCGTGGACGAAGGCTGCGTCGCCGACGACATAGGTGATGGAGGCAAGGGTGTGGCCCGGCGAATAGAGCACCCGGGCTTCGATCGATCCAAGGGAGAAGCGCTCGCCCTCGTCGAAGAGATGGTCCCACTGCGACCCGTCCGCCTCGAGCTCCGGCCAATTGTAAATATCCTTCCAGAGCTTCTGCACCCGCACGATCCCGGATCCGATGCCGGTCGGCGCACAGGTCCGTTCCTTCAGATAGGCCGCGGCCGAAAAATGATCCGCATGCGGATGGGTGTCGAGGATCCATTCGACCGTCAGGCCGTTCTCCGCGACATAGTCGAGGATCAGATCCGCCTGCACGGTCGCCGTCGCACCCGACTTTTCATCGAAATCGAGAACCGGGTCGATGATGGCGCAACGCTTCGTGGCCGGATCGGAGACGACGTATTGGATGCTGCATGTGCGACACTCGTAAAAGCCTTTGACTTCCGGTTTTGCAGTTGCAGCTGCCGGCATGGGTCCCCTCCATATCATCACTATATATTTAAATATAATATATAGTGAAAGATCACGCCAAGTGACCCGTGCGAGTCCTGCGGTGCGTGTTCAAGAACTTGGATAGCGATTATCGCACAGCCGCAGGGGCAAGACTCAGCCATTTTGGGTGGCTGGCGAGACGACTGTCCGGCTCGGGCTTCGCCTAGCCGTAAAGGCTGTAGAGAAAGCGCAAGGCAATCAAGGTCATGAAGATGCCGAAACCGACCTCCAGCTGCCGCCTGTCCATCGCATGGGCAAGCCGCACGCCAAGCGGCGCCACCAGCAGCGAGACCGGGATGATCAAGGCGACGGCGATCCAGTTGATGAAGCCGGTCGAAAGCGGCGGCAGGCCGGGGTCGCCCCAGCCCGCCCAGATATAGCCGAACAATCCGGGGATGGAGATCAACACGCCAACGCCGGAGGACGTCGCGATCGCCTGGTGAATCGGCCGGTTGTACAGCGTCATGAATGTGTTGTTGAGAACGCCGCCGCCGACACCCATAAGGGCGGATAGAACGCCGATCACCACTCCGACGAGCCACTTGGCCGGATTTTTCGGAAGCTCCGTGCCAAGACGCCAGGAGGCACGGTTGAGGATCATCCTCGACGCCACCAGGAGCGCGACGACGGCGAAGATCAGCCGCAAGGTCTCGCTGCTGACATAGGCAGCGATCACCGTGGCAAGGAGGGCGCCGAGCGGAATGGCGAGGATCCAATTGCGCAACACGGCCACGTCGACCATGCCCCGCCTATAGTGCGCCAGGAAGGAGCGCACCGATGTCGGTACGATGATCGCGGTAGAGGTGCCGACAGACAAGTGCATCCGCACGGCGTCGTCGACACCGAGAAGCCCGAAGACCTGGAAGAAGACCGGCACCAGGATCGCACCGCCGCCCACGCCGAAAAGGCCGGCAAGCACGCCCGATACGACACCGGCCGCGGCCAGCGCCAGGGCAAACATCATCAGTTCCGACAGCGGCGGCATGAGAACCCGATCTTTCGAAGGCCGGCGGCCGATGCCGCCGATGGGAAAGGGCCTTCCCTGTCATGAATCGGTGATGCTTTTCAATCACCTTCAGTGCGCGACGAGCAACCCCGCTCTCGTGACTTGCACGCCGGAGCCTCCCCTATCCTCCGGGCGTTTTTGGCCGGCCCCCCGCCGGCCTCTTTCAGGGCGCATCATGCGACGCGCTTTAGGGTCTTTGTTTTGCGCCTGTCTTTGTCCCAAAACCGCTGCACACTTTTGGGCGACATGCGCTAATCGCAATGCCGGTAGCCGGACTTCCGGGTTCTGAGGTCGAAGTGGAAATGATCCTTGTGGAAGGGGTCGCTGCCGGGACCGAGCACGGTGTTGAAATACTTGCAGCTGTCGGCGCGCACCGCCTTCAGCAGCCCACGTTCGCGGAAGGCGAAGAAGCCCTTCCGGCGCACATCGATCTCCTTGCCGTTCTTCAGCACGAACTTGCCGACGTCGATCGCATTGCCGCGCGCATGTTCCGACATCGGATTGCCGCGCCGCGAGTTCATCGTCCGGCAGGAATAGCCGCCGAGCGGCTTGATCGTCTTGACACCCGACCAGTAGCGGTAGCGCGAGGACGGCGCGAGCTCGTATTTCACCCATTTGGCGAAGGCTTCGGTCACCTGGCAATTGAGCTTGACCGCCGGCCTGACGGCAATATTGCCGGAAAGGCCGCTGATCTCGACCGGATAGTCGATGCCGCAGGACGGACCGTCATGGATGCGCGGCACGTCGCGGAAAACGACGCCGAGCTTCTTCAGGCGCTGGCGGCAGGCGATCTCCGACCGCGGCATTTCACCGGTATATTCGGGCGCCGACAGAGGACTGCGGACGCGCGGCAGGAAAGCGACCTGCTGCGGCTCCTCGGTGCGCCGCACGGTTCGTTGCGGCATGACGGAGCGCGCCCTCTTCGCCTCTTCTGCGGAGATCTGCTCCGGCGTAAGCGGCGGCAGATCGGGGTCGTAACCCGGCGCAGGGTCGATGGCTGGCGGCGGCTCGGCGAGGCCGCCGAGCTGACGCACGTTCTCCTCGCCGATGCCGCCGACGACCGGCTGAGCGGTGTTGCCTTCGGCAATATCACCGGCTTGCTCCTGCGCCAGGCCGACAACCGGCTCGACGCCGAGCATCGCATCCATGTTGACGCCTTCGGGAGGAACCGTCATCGGGCCGGCGCTCGCGACTCGCGTGTCAGCCATTTCCGGCTCGCTGTCGATCATCGGCAGGCGGCCCTGCGGCTTGGCCACGCCGGCGCTCCTGTCGCTGAAGGTCGATACCGGCTCCGGAGAGGGATAGGCAGCCGCCTGCCGTTCCGGATGGGCAATGACGCGGCTCGGCCGGATGGCGCCGACGCGCGACGCCTCGTCGATCCGGGCGGGCGGCGACAGCACGTCCGTGCTGCAGGCCACAAGCGGAAGAGACAGCAGCAGCGCCGTCAACGGCCGATGGAGAAGAGAAACATACGCCAATACACTCGCCGCCTTCGTCCGTGGCAAAGCCTTGACTTTGCCGGTCCACCGCCCCGCCCGCGATCGAAACTGAAGGTCCGCTATGTCGCCACGCGGGCAAGCGGCCAAAAAAACGGGCTGAGGCCGCAGTCTATGCAAACGTGGTAAACGAAGCGTTTGCCCGGCACCGCAAATGGGACGAGGGCTCGCTTAGCGCGGCTAGTTCCTCAGCCGCACTCGCCGCCATGGACGATGCGGAAACCGGCGGCGCCGGCCTCGCAGGCATTCGGGAAGGTTCTGAGCCGCCCGCCGCGCTGGCCGCAAACCGGGGCATATTCCCGCGTGCAGAACTGCTGTGGCGCCGGTTCATCGCTGCGACGGCATTCGCCCGCCCCGATCACCCGGAATCCGTCGGCCCCTGCCACGCAGGCATTTGCAAATGTCCGCCTCAGCCTACCGCGCTCGCCGCAGACCGGTGCGTATTCCCGGGTGCAGGCCTGCTCAACCGGTGGACGGAAATCGGGGCGGCATTCGCCGCGGTGCAGGACGCGAAATCCGTCGGCACGCGCGTTGCAGGCATTGGGGAAGGTTCTGAGGCGGTTGCCGCGTTCGCCGCAGACCGGCGCGAATTCCATGGTGCACATCTGCGGCGGCCGGATCGGCGGCCCGTGACGCGGTTCGTCGACGACAACCGTGCAGGCGGAGAGCAGGCCCATGACCGTCAAGATTGCCGCGGTTGGCCGCGAAATGAGAAGCCTGAGAAGCGCCATGAAGTCCTCCGCGAGGGTGCTGTGCCTCGAGCGAATTGCAACAGCCGCTCGTTCCCGGCCCGATCTCACCCCGAACGGAGAACGCCGTCAATATCCGCGAACCGCTCCGGCTGCATGCAACCGAGGATAGGAACGGCAAAAGCGCCGAAAAGAAGAACCCGCGCTCTTTCGAACGCGGGCCAGCAAAATCCGTCTTTTCTTATGTGTCAGGCGGCCCGGCCGTAGGCCGCTTGCCCGTCCCGCAGGCGGAACCTGTCTAGCAAGGTTTTCAATTCGCGGCTTTCCTGCGCCAGGACCTGGCTGGCGGCGGTCGTTTCCTCGACCATCGCCGCATTCTGCTGGGTCATCTGATCCATGCTGTTGACGGCGGTATTGACCTCCTGCAGGCCGGTCGCCTGTTCCCGCGCCGCGGTGGCGATCGAGGCGACCTGCTCGTTCACCTGGTTGACGAGAGCCTCGATCTCCATCAGCGCGTCGCCCGTGGAGCGGACGAGCTCGACACCCGCACCGACTTCCTTGACCGACGTGCCGATCAGATCCTTGATCTCCTTTGCGGCGCCGGCCGAACGTTGGGCGAGCTCGCGAACTTCCTGGGCGACGACCGCGAAGCCGCGTCCCGCCTCGCCCGCCCGCGCCGCTTCGACGCCGGCATTCAACGCCAACAGGTTGGTCTGGAAGGCGATCTCGTCGATGACGCCGATGATCTGGCTGATGCGGCTCGAGGAATCCTCGATCCGGCCCATGGCATCGATCGCGTTGCGGACGATGCCGCCAGATTTCGCCGCGCTTGCCTTGGTCTCGTTGACCATGTCACGGGCCTCGACGGCGCGGTCCGAGGCATGGCGTACGGTCGAGGTGATCTCGTCGAGCGCGGCTGCCGTTTCCTCCAAGGCGGCCGCCTGCTGTTCAGTCCGCCGCGCCAGGTTGTTCGCCGCTTCGGAAATGTCGCCGGCGCTGCCGTGCACGATCTCGGTCGAATGCGAGATTGCCCCGATGACATCGCGAAGCGCGGCAACGGCGGTGTTGAAGTCGTGCTTGAGCTTGCCGTATTCCGGCGCGATCCGCCCGACCTCGGCCGTCAGATCGCCACTTGCCAGCCGCTCAAGAGCTGCGCCGAGCGCTTCCATCGCCTCGGCCTGGGCCGCGGCGGTCGAGCGCTGCAGTTCCTCGTTGCCGCGCCGTTCGGCGTTCAGACGGTCCTGCTGCTCGACTTCGCGCGAGCGCAGCTCCAGGCGCTCCTTGACGGAATCCCGCAGCACCAGCAGCACCTTGGCCATCTGGCCGATCTCGTCGCCACGGTCCGTTTCGGGCACGTCCGATGAAATATCTTCGTCGGCGATCGCCTGCATGGCGACTTTCAGCTTTTCGACCGGCCTCACGACGCTGCGGACGATCGCCAGCGCCGCCAGCAGGATCGCCAGCGCCGCCGCCGCCAGAATGCCGCCAACCTGCCAGGCACGCTCGCGGAACATCGCCGCCAGGTCGTCGGCATAGACGCCGGTGCCTACAACCCAGCCCCAGGGCTTGAAGCCGGCCACATGCGAATATTTCAGCACCGGCTCCTCGGCGCCGGGCTTCGGCCAGTAATAGTCGACGAAGCCCCGGCCCTCCGCCTGCACCGT
Source organism: Sinorhizobium fredii (assembly GCF_002944405.1). NCBI lineage: Bacteria > Pseudomonadati > Pseudomonadota > Alphaproteobacteria > Hyphomicrobiales > Rhizobiaceae > Ensifer > Ensifer fredii. The sequence continues at coordinate 2,177,654 of NZ_CP024307.1, forward strand.
CTTGACGAATTCGACGAACAGGAACTTGCCGTTCGGATCCTTGTTCTGGGAGAGATCCTTGCCGTCCAGTTCCGGCTTGATCGGGTGCATCACCATGGTCGGATGCATGTCATTGACCCAGAAATAGCCGCTGTCCTGGTAGCGCATCGCCTTGATGGCTTCCAGGGCGCGCTTCTGCGCCTCCTCGCGCGAAAGCGTCCCGGCCTCTTCCTGCTTGTGATAGGCCTCGAACACCGTCACGGCGTTCTCGTTCATTGCCGAAAGCATCGCCTTGCGTTCGGCGACGAGTTTGTCCTGCGCCTGGATCAGGCCAAAGGTCAGCGCCGCTGCCATGGCGAGCAACGCAAATGCCACGAGCGCGTAAAGCCGCGCCGAAATCCGAAATCGTCTCATCCCAGCCTCCCTCAAAGTGGGTGCAGGATACAGGCAGGAATTTGCGAAGCTCCTAACAAAGGTTTTGCTAGATTTTAGGATGGACAATTAACCTTTCGACAACCAACACGAGCACCGGCCCCCTCCCCGATCGTCGCAGAGCCCCTTTTTCGGATTGGCGTCATGCGCTAAAGCTTGCCTGAATGAGGGAGACGGGCCGCATGAATGTCGTGATCAAGCCGAACGGCGAGCTAACCTTGCGCACGCTGGCGATGCCCGGCGACGCCAACGCGGCCGGCGACATCTTCGGCGGCTGGGTGATGGCGCAGATGGACCTTTCCTGCGGCATCCGCGCCGCCGAACGCGCCCGGGGCCGCGTCGTCACCGCCGCCGTCAAGGAAATGGCCTTCGCCCTGCCGGTTAAGATCGGTGACACGCTTTGCATCTATACGGACATCGTCAGCGTTGGCCGTACTTCGATGACGCTCAAGGTCGAGGCCTGGGCGCAGCGCTACCTGTCGCATGTTATGGAAAAGGTTACCGACGCGATTTTCGTGATGGTGGCGCTCGACAGCAGCGGGAAGCCGACGCCCGTACCGGCGGAATAGCGGTAGCGCCATGGACGCACCCGCGCCGGATTCGGCGATTTTCTCCCATATCCGGGTGGTGATGGGCATGATCATCAGCCTCAGCCTGGCGCGGCCGCTGAGCGGCGTGGCGCTCTTCATACAGCACCCCGGCAAGACCAGGGTGTTCTGGATCCACCTCGGCTGGGTGTTGTTCCTGTTCATCTTCCTCGTGCATTTCTGGTGGTGGGAATATCACCTGCATGCGCTACCGGCGATCGACGTCACCGTCTATCTGTTCGTCATCCTCTATGCCTGCGTCTTCTTTCTTCCTGAGCGTGCTGCTGTTTCCCGCGTCGCTGGAGGACTACAGCGGATACGAACATTATTTCATGTCGCGCCGCGCCTGGTTCTTCGGCTTTCTGACCCTCGCCTTCCTCGTCGATTTGGTCGGCACCGCGGTGAAGGGAAAAGCCTACTTCGAATCCTTCGGCATGGAATATCCGCTGCGCAACGCGGCTTACATTGCGCTCTGCATCATCGCTGCGATGACACCGAACCGCCGGTTCCACGCCGTCTTTTTTGGTGGCTGGCGTGCTCTATCAACTGACCTGGATGTATGGAGCCTTCGATCTCTTGGAATGATTCAGGGCTCACCCCTTGAAGATAAACGACGCTCCCAGCGCGATGAACGCGAAGCCGACGAGTTGATGCCAACCGATCGACTCCTTTAGCCAGAAGACCGAGAAGAGGACGAAAATGCTGAGTGTGATCACTTCCTGCATCGTCTTCAGCTGCGCCGCCGAATAGACGGAATGGCCGATGCGGTTGGCCGGTACTGCCAGCCAGTATTCGAAGAAGGCGATGCCCCAGCTGGCGACGATGACGATATAGAGCGGCGAGGACGTAAACTTCAGGTGGCCGTACCAGGCGAAGGTCATGAAAACATTCGAGGCGATGAGCAGCAGCACCGGCCAGACATAGGCGGGATTGATGGCAAAGGACATGAAGACCTCGGGAGGACGCGAATCGGTGCACGAGGATGATCTGGACGCAGCCGTCGGTTCAAGTTTTTCTGATCCGCGCTGAACCAGTACCGTCCAACATAATCTGTCCCTGTCATCGGAAAGCAACGTCCGGTCTTACCGGAGCCCTCGACCGGTTCGCCAAGGCAGGAAATTCCGCGCCGGCCGTTTCCCTTTTGTACTCATTCCCCCTTTTCTTTCGCGCTGACTCTCTCCATATTCCCGGCCATGGCTCAAAATCCGAAGAATCCCCCGAAGAAATCGGCAGCGCCCGGCGGTTTCGAAGAAGCCCCGCAGGCGCCGCTTTCCGGTGCGCCGCTCTCCGGCAACGTCTCCGACTGGGTGAAGCAGCTCGAGGCGGAAGCGGAAACCTCCGCTTTCGAAAGCCAGCGGGAGATCGCCTCCAAGGCCGGCAAGCACCGCAAGAAGGTCGAGATTGCCGCCTCGAAAGCGGCCGCGGATGCGGAAGAGAAATCGGCCGAAGGCCCCAAGCCCGAACGGGCGTCCGAGCTGACGCAAGGCCCCCGCGGAGCGAAGGCGCTGCGCGCCGACAGTACGAGCGGAAAAACTTTCAGCGGCAAGACCGCACGCGGCACTTCCATGGGCGGCAGCCACGACCCGAAGACGCGCGCCGCCGCCGGGCTCAACCCGGTCGCCGGTCTCGACGTTGCACTCGAGGATGTCGACAAGCTGACGACGGGCTCCGGCGTCACCGCCACGGTCGAGGCGCTCGCCAAGCTGATCGAGAGCGGCAACCCGCTGTTCAAGGACGGCAAGCTCTGGACCCCGCACCGCCCTGCCCGGCCGGACAAGTCGGAAGGCGGCATATCGCTGAAGATGGTGACCGACTACCAGCCCTCCGGTGACCAGCCGACGGCGATTGCCGATCTGGTCGACGGCCTCTCTTCGGGCGAGCGCAACCAGGTGCTGCTCGGCGTCACCGGCTCCGGTAAGACCTTCACTATGGCCAAGGTGATTGAGGCGACGCAGCGCCCGGCCGTCATCCTGGCGCCGAACAAGACGCTCGCCGCCCAGCTCTATTCCGAATTCAAGAACTTCTTTCCGGAAAACGCGGTCGAGTATTTCGTCTCCTACTACGACTACTACCAGCCGGAGGCCTACGTTCCGCGTTCCGACACCTATATCGAGAAGGAATCCTCGATCAACGAGCAGATCGACCGCATGCGCCACTCGGCGACGCGCTCGCTGCTCGAGCGCGACGACGTCGTCATCGTCGCCTCGGTCTCCTGTATCTACGGTATCGGCTCGGTCGAAACCTATACGGCGATGACCTTCCAGATGAATGTCGGCGACCGACTCGACCAGCGGCAGCTCCTCGCCGACCTGGTGGCGCAGCAGTACAAGCGCCGCGACATGGATTTCCAGCGCGGCTCCTTCCGGGTGCGCGGCGACACGATCGAGATCTTCCCGGCCCACCTGGAGGATGCCGCCTGGCGCATCTCCATGTTCGGCGACGAGATCGACTCCATCACCGAGTTCGATCCGCTTACCGGCCAGAAGACCGGCGACCTGAAATCGGTGAAGATCTACGCCAACTCACACTATGTGACGCCGCGCCCGACCCTGAACGCCGCCATCAAGGCGATCAAAGAGGAGCTGACGCATCGCCTTGCCGAGCTTGAACGGGCCGGCCGCCTGCTCGAGGCGCAGCGGCTGGAGCAGCGCACCCGCTACGACCTCGAAATGCTGGAAGCCACCGGCTCCTGCCAGGGTATCGAGAACTATTCGCGCTACCTGACCGGCCGCAGGCCGGGCGAGCCGCCGCCGACGCTGTTCGAATATATTCCCGATAACGCGCTGATCTTCATCGACGAGAGTCATGTCACCATTCCGCAGATCGGCGGCATGTATCGCGGCGACTTCCGCCGCAAGGCGACGCTCGCCGAATACGGCTTCCGCCTGCCCTCCTGCATGGACAACCGACCGCTGCGCTTCGAGGAATGGGACGCGATGCGCCCGGACACGATCGCCGTCTCGGCGACGCCCGGCAGCTGGGAACTGGAGCAGTCCGGCGGCGTCTTCGCGGAGCAGGTGATCCGCCCGACCGGCCTGATCGACCCGCCGGTCGAAGTACGCTCCGCCAAGACCCAGGTCGACGACGTGCTCGGAGAAATCCGCGAGACCGCTGCCGCCGGCTACCGCACGCTCGTCACGGTGCTGACCAAACGCATGGCCGAGGACCTCACCGAATACCTGCACGAGCAGGGCGTGCGGGTGCGCTACATGCATTCCGACATCGACACGCTGGAGCGCATCGAGATTATCCGCGATCTTCGTTTAGGTGCTTTCGACGTGCTGGTCGGCATCAACCTGCTGCGCGAGGGCCTGGATATTCCCGAGTGCGGCTTCGTCGCCATTCTCGACGCCGACAAGGAAGGTTTCCTGCGTTCGGAAACCTCGCTGATCCAGACGATCGGCCGCGCCGCCCGCAACGTCGACGGCAAGGTCATCCTCTACGCCGACACCATCACCGGCTCGATGAGTCGGGCGATGGAGGAGACAGCCCGCCGCCGCGAGAAGCAGATGGCCTATAACCTCGAAAACGGCATCACGCCGGAATCGGTGAAGGCGAAGATCTCCGACATTCTCGACTCGGTCTACGAGCGCGACCACGTCCGCGCCGACATCTCCGGCGTGGCCGGCAAGGGCTTTGCCGAGGCCGGCCACCTCGTCGGCAACAATCTGCAGGCGCATCTCAATGCGCTGGAAAAACAGATGCGCGACGCCGCCGCCGACCTCGACTTCGAAACCGCCGCGCGGCTGCGCGACGAGATCAAGCGCCTCAAGGCGGCCGAGTTGGCCGTGCTGGACGACCCGATGGCAAGGGAAGAGGCGAGGAGCGCTGAGGGCGGCAAGCGGGGCAGCAAGGCCGCGCCCAGCCCGATCTCCCCCCCTGCGGGGGAAATGCCCGGGAGGACAGAGGGGGGGGCTTCCACGAGCTATTTCGCCAAACCCTCGCTCGACGACATGGGCCCGGGTACCGATACCGAGCGCCCCCTCTTCCGCAAACCGGACCTCGACGAAATGGGCCGTGATGTGGCTATCCCCGCGGGCAAGGGTCAGTCGCTGTTCCGCAAGAATACCCTCGACGAGATGACCGTCGGCCGCACCGAAAAGCCGGTCGCTGGCCACGTTCCGGAAAAGCCTACCCTCACCCGCGCCAAACCGGGCATTGGCTCCTATGAGGACCAAGCGGACGAGAAGCGGCAGAAGGGCCGAACGAAAGGAAAAACGGGGCGGCCGGGGCGGTAATGGATCGAGGGACTCAATTTTAGAGAACCCATTTTTCGCTACTCCGCCGGCCGACCGCTCGATCGGCCCGTAAGGGTGACGTGAGAAGACGTGTATTCACGCGCCGCACCCTATCTTTTTTACGGGCCAGTTCACGCGCCTATCCCCGTTTTCCCCATCCTCACGCAACCAAAAACCCTAACTTTATAGGGAACATTCCCGCAGATTGCGAATTTCAGTTCAAACTAATTTAGGGAGAACGAAGATGCGCATCCTGGAAACATTTTTGACGAGCACCGGTCTGGCGCTGATTTCGGCCGGATTTATTGCATCGGCCCCGGTTCCGGCACAAAGCCAGGATCGGCCCATCCTTATGGCTCAGCAGTGCAGCCCGCTGACAGACACGAACTTCGCGGCTTGCTGTGCGGCGGAAAACCGAGCCGACATCCTCACGTCCGCGCAAATCGCGCAATGCCCGCCTTTGTCTACGGCAGTGATTGCGCCCACCGATCCCTTCTCAACGACTAATGCCGGCGGCGGCGGCCTCGGCGGAGGCGGGGGTAACGGCGGTGGTTCCGGTGGCGGCGGTGGTCCCGGTGGCGGCGGTGGTCCCGGTGGCGGAGGCGGCAACGGCGGCGGTGGCGGCGGCGGCGGCAACGACGGCGGTGGCGGCGGCAACGACGGCGGTGGCGGCGGCAACGACGGCGGTGGCGGCGGCAACGACGGTGGCGGCGGTGGCCACGACGACGGCAATGGTGGCGGTCATGACAATGGCAATGGCGGCGGTCATGACGACGGCAACGGCGGCGGCCACGACAACGGCAATGGCGGCGGTCATGACAATGGTGATAAGGATCGCGGCAACAACGGTTGGGGCAACGGACGGGATTCGACAAATCCCGGCAGCGCTCATGGTAAGGGCGTTTCGAAAGGTGGCCCGGGCGCCGGACATTCGCAAAGCGGCTCGAAGACGGGCGGGGCCAGATAACACGCAGCGTCGATGATCGTCCCAATCCGCCGATCGATGGACAATCAATGCTCTATAGGCGGTGCCAGCGTTTGGCGCCGCCTATAGATTTTTGTACTTCCGCAGAAATACGGGGTGCTTGTGGTGCAGTCCACGGGAGACCGTGATCTGGATCATTTCACGATTCGTTGCACGCATTTCCTGAAAATAGTATTGAATCGCGTTGCGACGGCACGCTCCACACTGAAGCTTACTCCGCCGCCCGCGCCTCGATCTCCAGCGGCTCCATCTCATAGGAATAGCCTTCCAGCATCTGGTACGCCTCCTCGATCACCTCGATCTGCGCTTCGGCGTTCTTAATGGCCTCGCCGATCGACTGGCTGCGGGCGCGCAGCATCGAGCCGAGCACGTCCGTGTCCGGCCGCCGGCCGAGGCGGTCCATGTGCTTGCGGACCCGTGAGCGGTGGCGCTCCAGTTCGAGGATATGGAAGCGGGTCTTGACGATGTCGTCGGAGAGTTTGCGCCGCATGGCCGCGACCGGATCGAAACTGCCGGGCTCGCGCAGGTCGAGAATGAAGTCGTTGACGAGCGTCTCCAGCATCATCAGGCCCTTGAGCTGCTTGGGATCGACGAGCTGCGGATCGTAGCCGGTGTCGTCATAGACCTTGCGGCGCACCGGATCTTTCAAAAGATCATAGGCCGCCTGCAGCTTGCCGAACTCTTCGGCATCGCCGCCGCGGTCCGGATGCGCGGTTTTCACCGCCCGCCGGTAAGCCGCGCGGATCGCCCGCTCGTCGGCGTCGCGCTCAAGTCCAAGGAGGGCATAGGGATCGATCACGCGGGCCACCTGCTTTTCGTCGACTTGCAATGTTTCCTGTCCGGTCCAGACCTACCGGTTAGCCGCGCCAGCAGCAAGGCCAGTGACGAATGCCCGAGGCGCGCCACGCTCAACGCAGCGCCGGACGAAATTGTGGTCGAAACGAGGCAATCCACGACATTTATCCTCGCCTCGGGCTGCATTAAACTCAGGGAAAGGTCGACCTCACAAGGCATTGACCGGATACCGCCACGGCTAGAACTCTCTACTTGCCTTTTCCCCCGAATACTGCCACTCCTAGCGCCGTTCGGGCGATTTCAATCCCGGAGACTGGACTTTCGTTTGAGCCCGGCCACTGCCGGGACTGCCGCAAGCGGCATCGTAGACGTCTTTTCCCCGATATCGTGACCACTCGACGCTTTCAGCATATCGCTGAAGACGACCGGTTCGTTTCCTCCTGAGGGGGCACGAACACACTACCTCAAGCAGCCAAGCCGTGCTATTGAAGCGCTGGGTTGCGGCAAATGACAGACTGAAGGAAAAGGACTTCTTCCATGGCCACCAAGGGCATCGTAAAATTCTTCAACCAGGACAAGGGTTTTGGTTTCATCACGCCGGACGGCGGCGCGAAGGACGTTTTCGTCCACATCTCCGCCGTTCAGGCCGCCGGTCTCGCGACGCTCAAGGATGGCCAGCAGGTCAGCTTCGACACCGAGCCGGACCGCATGGGCAAGGGCCCGAAGGCCGTCAACCTCCAGGCGCTCTAAGCCGGACGTTGCGATCAGATCGTGAAGGGCGGCGCCTCGCAAGAGGCGCCGTTTTTCGTTGGGGTTGCCCCACTGGAACTCCCTCAATCCTGTGCTTGTCACAGGAATCCAGTGCGCCAAGTCCCTGGCGCCGTAGGGTGCTTTGAAGCTCTCGGTACAGCTTTAGTCATTCGCACCGCAGACGCGCTGTGGCTGAATTCCTGTGACAAGGACAGGAATGAGGGGAACCGGCGCGGCTCCCTACTCCGCCGCCTCACGCGCCGTGACCGCCTCGAACACAGCCTCGAAGGCGGCATGGATGACGTCCGGACCGGCGCCCTTGCGGGTGGCGTCGGCGGAAAGCATCTGGCGGAAGCGCCGCGCCCCGGGCCAACCCTGGAACAATCCCACCATGTGGCGCGTGATATGGATCAGCCGGCCGCCATCTTCGATATGGGCGGCAGCATAGGCTGCCATGGCATCGCGCACATTTACCCAGAAAGCGAGCGACAGGCGATGATGGCGGCCGGAGAAGGCCTCCGGCTCGATCAGCGCCGGTGGGACGCCGGTCAGCGGGTGGTTGAAATAGCCGTCCGCGGCTGTCAGCAGGCCGCTGTCGTGGTAGGCGGCGCGGCCGAGCATGACGCCGTCCAGCGGCGCTCCATTTCCCGCCTCGCCCCCGGCAAGCCTCGGCGATGGAGCCGGAAACGGCCGCGCGTCGAGATGCGCCAGCGCCTGATCCAGAGTCTGAAGACCGCCATTGAGGCCGATGAAAAGATTTTGGTTCTCGGCCTTCAGCCGATGCACAAGACCATAGTCGAGCGGCGGGATTTCGCGGTTCTCCCGCGGCGACAGGCCCTTAAGCCAGGCCTTGCGGGCATGCACCCAGACGGCATCCGTGCCGGCATCCTTGACGCGCTCGACGAGCGTGCGAAGCGCCACCTCCGGATCCTGGTCGTCGACGCCGATGCGGCACTTGACCGTGACCGGAACCTTCACGGCCGCCTTCATCGCCGCCACGCATTTGGCGACCAGCTCCGGCTCCTGCATCAGGCAGGCGCCGAAGGTGCCGGACTGCACCCGGTCGGAGGGGCAGCCGACATTCATGTTGATCTCGTCATAGCCGGAGGCTTCGGCGATCCGCGCCGCCTCCGCCATCTTGACCGGATCGTTGCCGCCGAGCTGCAGCGCGACCGGGTGCTCCGTGGCGTGATGGCCAAGCAGCCTGTCCCTGTCGCCGCGCAGGATCGCGTCGGCGACGATCATCTCCGTATAAAGCAGCGCATGACGCGAGAGCTGCCGCGCGAAGAAACGGTAGTGACGGTCCGTCCAGTCGATCATAGGCGCCACGGCAAAAACCGGGGCATTGAAGTACCGGCCCTTTCCCGGTTTTTCAGTCAGTTGCGCCGTTTCTTTCATATCCGGTTCGCTCTTGTTTGATCCCTTTTTAGACCCGTTTCGCTGTGCTATTGCTACAACTGAGGGGCGTGTAGAAAAATCATGAGCACCATTGGCGAGCAAAAGCCTCGCAATGGGCAGAAATCATATACTGCGCAGATCCGAATAATGCGAGATGGCGCCACAGTCCAGGCGCAGACGTTCGAACGTCGGCTGGCCGCCGCGGCTTGGCTGAAGAAGCGGGAAACCGCATTGGCGGAACCAGGCGCGCTCGAGAAGCTGAAAGAGCGAGATCGCCAAGACGTCCTGCAACGACATTGCAGCGCCGAGATTGCCGAATTCGCGAAAAGCTTTCGCAGGGTCGTCGGCCGGCGTCAAATACATCTCACACCTGTCGAGTATTTTCGCGATCGCCCGCCCCGCCTGGAAGATCGATCTCGACCACCCGGCCATGGAGGACGCCCAGGTCGTATTGAAGCGCCTCGGCCTGGTTGCGAAGTCGTCGCACGCGATCGCCGGCCGACGCTCGAGGAGCTCCCACAAGCTCATGGAGCACTACAGCGATCGAGCCTCGAATTTCGTGGAGGAAAGATGAGCCCGATTGTTTGCGGCGGACCAACGAGCTCATTCAGTCGAGACGGGTATTTTTTCCTATGGGCTCATTTTAACAGGCGGGGCCGGCTTGTCGATTAAGCCTTGGATCCATGTGGCGCTTCGGGAATATTCCCTTCGTCGCTGTCGAGTAGTGCTTTCAGAAGCTGCCTTCTATTCTTTATATCGAACTCTCGCATAAAATATAGAACTCTCAGACCTTCCATTACCGCCGTGTGGCTCTTCGGATCGACCCGGTGCACGTCGCACCAATCGGTGACGACCTGCTCCACAAGCTCGGCTTCGCTCTCCAGCGTCGGTGCGATCTGGATCTTCTTTGTTGAATGAGCCATCGAGCCTCCTCCCAGGTTGCCGAAGGGGAAAATCCCAGAGCATTGCGGAAGGGGCGGAAGCGCCGCTCTGGGACTCGCACCATCAGGCTTCAGCATTTGTTTAGCGAGTGCGCATGGTCGCATATGGATCAGGAAAAACCCTCGGCAATGGGGGTAAGACCTTTGTCCAGATCTGCTCGGACTAAAGTCCCTTACGGCAGTCCGGCGGGAACTGGTGAAAGCCTTTTCCGTTCTTCCCTCAGTCTTCCGTGGGAGTGCGATTATGTTTGTCCAGGATAACAACAAGCCGGAACGGAGCGCCTCGCCGGGCCTTCCCATCGGCCTTCTCTTGCTCTCTGTTGGCGCTCTCCTAGCCTATCTTACAATCGGTGGAGCGTGGTCGGAGAACAGCACTGAGACAGTCGTGTACGCGCCGCAAATCACAGACGTCCCGACGACGCGCTGAATTTCTTTGCGCGCTAGTTGTTCGCCGACAACGCAATCAGCAGCAAGCAGGCAAAAACATGTCCGTGATTCGAGTCGGCAGAGCGCGCTTGGCGATGGCTCTGCCGCAACATCGAAAGCAACTGCTCTCCATAAAGAGCGCTGAACTCGACGACCTTTTCGAAGCCTACGCCCTCTCGGCGGCAGCACTGGAAAGACTGAGTACACAAACGCCGATACAGCCGGAGCTCGTGGCAGAATACAGGGACATTTGCGCAAGCATTCAAACTGAAGTCTTGCGGTTGCTGGCGGGAAGCGGCGCCGCCGGAAATGCCTGAAGATTTCGGATTCTTTGCTTTTGGGCCGTAGCTTTCGAAGCGCTAACTCGCAATTAAAAACCCTCTGCAGGATTTGGCCGACTATCTGGACCAGCGGCGCGACGCCGCGTTGAAAGAGTTCCGCCAACTGCACAGATGAACATGCGGATTCATGATCATCTGCGGCGTGAGCGATGCGGGTCGGGGCCTTGTACTGCGCCGACGCAAAGAAGGCGAGATGGCAAGACCGCTCGGTGTGCATCGCAGAGCCACGACATCGTTGCGCCGCGCGCCCCGCCGGCCGACTTGATGTGCAGCGGCGACGCGGCGGCCATGGCTGGTCGGCTACCGAAATCCAGCCTGCCGGAACCACTCCTGGACGCCGGCCAGCACCGCCGACTTGGCGCCCTCAAGCGTCGGCGCATAATGAAAGCCGGTATTGTTGGTGCCGTTGCAATGCGAAATGCGCCAGGCCCAGTCGCTCATCGTCTCGCGCTTCATGACGAAGGCGACTTCGTGCCGGCCCAGCATGGCACAATAGGTTCCGTTGCGCAGCGGCAACCATGTCAAGCGGATCTCTGCAACCTCTATCATTTCAGCCTCCAGCCGAAAATATAGTAGGCTGGCAATCAAGTGCTTGAAACCCCAGCAATTGAGGGGCTTGCGGCCAGAGGCGGGGAAGAACGGTTATCGCGAACGGAACAACCTTGGAGGGAAGCGGCGGGCCGGCCGAAATGCGCGGCCGGGCACTGTCGGCCGCTTGCACGGACGCAAAAAGGCCAGCCTCTCGAAAATGCGGACAAACGAAAAAACCTGCGCTAGATTGAAGAGCCTGACTGCGGACGCGCCCAGAGCCTGCGCGGAACCGGGCCATGGCCGACGACGTTTTTGCATTCGAAACTCGAATAGGCGGGAGGAGCCGCGCTCGAGGGCCCTCCACCCGACTGTCGGAACCGAAATTCGCCGGTCCCGGACTTGTCCGGGACGTCGCACCTCAGGAGGAGAAGCATGCATCAGGTGTTGTGGAACCGTCCTATCGAGCTTGGACTGACCGCCGGCGATATCCGCATGGTCAAGGGGCCGTCCGATGCGCTCGCATGCCTGGCAGGTCAATGGCCGCACCGCGGTCCCTATTACGTCGCAGCGCGCAGCGCCTGCCGTGCGGCGATTGCCGGCCGTCGGACTCCCGACGAGGCGCGCAGGCTGTTCATTTTTGCCGTCGAGGAAGCGCATCTGAGAGCTCATTGAGCCGGAGAGACGCTATTTCGACCGATCCAGTGTTCAGCGTCTGTGTACGCCCGCACCTGTATTGTCTGCTATTTGCTCGCCAAAACCGCGTCGGGAGGCCGAAATCATAATATTTATAGGTAGATCGCGGGGCGCATAAATAGTATTAATATCGTCAGCCAACGGCTTTGCTTGAAGATCAAGGTCGTTTCCAATATAAGCAAGGGCGCAAACTTTAAGTCATCAGCATGCCTTCGGGCGAGGCCGAATTTGCGACCAATCTTGAAATGACACGGAAATTTCCGCGAAACCGCCGGATTTCTGTCGTGAAGCGTTCATCTAAAGCCCTTATATTCTGAGGTGCCTCATAAAGAACAAGTTCGGAGTGTTTAACTCCGGATAAAAAGGGAAAAGAAAATACTACGGGAGAGACATCATGATGAGAGAGAGCAATCTCCGACGTATCGTCGAAGTCAGCATGAAGCGTGAAACCGGCCGCAAGGACATCGGCATCATGACCGTTCGCCAGGCCCTTGAGCTTCCCGAAGTGCCGAGCCTCGAATACAGCCACCCGGAACTCAACTCGCGCTCGGACGGTCGCTTTCTGACCCGCGACCAGCTTGAAGCCTATGCCCGCTGCTGCGCCTGACCGCAGGCCCTGCGAGCCCTATAAATCACTCTCGGCATAAGTTTGCCTATTGCCGCAGCCCTTCCGGCTGCTAACGTCCCACCAAAGATTCGCTACAGCACCACCGTCCAGCCGGCACGGTGGGTCGCTGTAGCGTTTCGCCTCCCGCATATTCATTTGCTCGGCGCCAGACTGGCCGATGCGAGAACCGGACGACAGGAAACCGCCATTTTGGAAACCGTCATACCGCCCTCACCTCCTGTGCTTTTGCCGATTTCCGGGAGTGCCGTCGGCTTTCCGGTGCGCCGCGTCTATTGCGTCGGCCGCAACTATGCGGCCCATGCGCGCGAGATGGGACATGACCCCGAGCGCGAGCCGCCGTTCTTTTTCCAGAAGAATGCCGACAACCTGCTGCCGACCGGCCAGGATTTCCCCTATCCGCCGCTCTCCTCGGACGTGCACCACGAGGTGGAACTGGTCGTTGCCCTTCGCCACGGCGGTGCGGATATCCCGGTCGAAGAAGCGACCGCGCATGTCTACGGCTATGGCGTCGGCATCGATTTCACCCGCCGCGACCTGCAGGCCCAGGCGAAAGAGTCCGGCCGGCCCTGGACCGCGGCCAAGGCCTTCGAGCATTCCGCGCCGATTTCGGCAATCGCGCCGGCGACGGCCGTCGGCCATCCGGCAAACGGCAATATCTGGCTGAAGGTCAATGGCGAGACGCGCCAGCAGGGCGACCTCGCCCAGATGATCTGGACGGTGCCGGAGATCATCGCCGAACTCTCACGCCTCTTCACATTGGCACCCGGCGACATCATCATGACCGGAACGCCCGCCGGCGTGGGTGCCGTCGAGCGCGGCGACGTCATCACCTGCGGCATCGACGGTATCGCGGCGCTCTCCGTCAAGGTCGTCTGACGCGCCGCGTGGAAGGCTGCCCGCGCCTTTCCGCTCAGCAGAAGGAACGCACCATGCCACTTTATGCATTGGGACCGCTGCAGCCGAACACGCCGCCGCAAGGCAGCTACTGGATGGCGCCGGACGCCCATGTCATCGGCCAGGTGGAGATCGGCGAAGACGTCGGCATCTGGTTCGGCGCGACCTTGCGCGGCGACAACGAGCCGATCCGCATCGGTGCACGCACCAACATCCAGGAGGCGGTGATCGTCCATGTCGATCCGGGCTTCCCGGTGACGATCGGCGAAGGCTGCACCATCGGCCACAGAGCCATCGTTCACGGCTGCAGCATCGGTGACAACTCGCTGATCGGCATGGGCGCCACCGTCCTGAACGGCGCCAGGATCGGCCGCAACTGCCTGGTCGGCGCCAATGCGCTGGTCACCGAAGGCAAAGAATTTCCAGACAACTCATTGATCGTCGGCGCCCCGGCCAAGGTGATCCGGACGCTCGACGACGCGGCCGTGCAAGGCTTGAAGCGTTCGGCCGAACATTATGTAAAGAACTGGCAGCGCTACGCCGCACAGTTTACCCAGCTGGATTGAGCCTTCGACAGCATCGGTAGGCGCGGCTATCGCATTGCGCTATGCTCTGCCACCATTTTCAGAGGTCAGGGCGATGAGGCGTGGAATTCTCGTCGGTGCCGCAATTGGTCTCTCCGTCCTCCTCGGCGGCGTCTATGTCTTGCGCCCAGCCGAGGTTTCGCCGGCTGCGATCCGCGCCTCGGTCGAGCAATCGCCTGACCTGCTGGACCGCGCCTGGAGTCTCCCGGTCGCCCTGAGCTATGGGCGGACACTGACGTGGCAGGCGAACGGCTCCTTCTGCGGCCCGGCGAGCGTCGCCAACCTCTTCCGCTCCATAGGCGAAGAGGAGACCACCGAAACCGAGGTGCTCGAGGGCACCGGCTGGTGCCGGCTCGGCTTCTGCTGGATGGGGCTGACGCTCGACGAGCTTGCCGAGGTGGCGGGCGCCCAGACGGATCGCAATGTCAGCGTGTTGCGGGACCTGACGCCGGAGGAGTTTCGGCGGCATTTGCGGGCGAGCAACGATCCGGCCAAGCGCTATATCGTCAACTTTTCACGAGAGGCGATCTTCGGCGCCGGCGTCGGCCATCACTCGCCGATCGGCGGCTATCTCGAGGCGGAAGATTTGGTTTTCGTCCTGGACGTAAACGAGCGCTTCAAGCCCTGGCTCGTTTCGCGCGAAAAGCTCTATTCGGCGGTGAACACCTTGGACGGCGACCGCAAGCGCGGATTGTTGCTGATCGAATAGATGGACGGCTTCAGGCGCAGCTCTTGCAGTGCCCGCGGATTTCGATCGTGGTCTTCTCGGTCTTGAAGCTCTGGGCGCGAACGAGCGTCGACAGCCGCTGTTCGATCGCCTCGTCGTGGAACTCGGTCACCTGCCCGCAGCCCTCGCAGATCGTGAAGGCAGTCACGCCGTGGTCATGCTCGTGCTCATGCGGGCACGTGCAGGCCACGAAGGCGTTGAGGCTTTCCAGCCGGTGGACGAGGCCGTATTCCAGCAGCTTGTCGAGGGCGCGATAGACCTGGAGCGGCGCCCGGAAGCCGTGGTCCCTGAGCTTGTCGAGGATCGTGTAGGCGCTCATCGGTCCGTCCGAATGAGAGAGCGCGCCCATCACCAGCGACTGGTTTTTCGTCAATTGGGGCGTACCCATCAATGTCCTCCCTGCGAAGAATGCGACGCGCGCCCTGGTCGGCCGACCGGCAGCAGACTGAGCACGAAAAGCGCCAGCGCGGCAACCACGATCGATGGTCCGGAGGGTGTATCCCAGTGCAGCGAGCCAAAAAGCCCGCCGGCGACGGCGAGAGCGCCGATCAGCGAGGCGAGGACCGCCATCACCTCCGGCGAGGTGGCGAAGCGGCGCGCGGTCGCCGCCGGGATGATCAGCAGCGAGGTGATGAGGAGAATGCCGACGATCTTCATGGCAATGGCGATCACCAGCGCCATCAGCAGCATGAAGACGAGCCGCGCCCGTCCCGGCTTCAGTCCCTCGGCCTCTGCAAGCTCCGGATTGACCGTCGAGGCGAGCAAGGGCCGCCAGAGATAGACGAGCGCCAGGATCACCAGGATGCCGCCGCCCCAGATAATGTCGATATCGGCCTCCGAAACGGCGAGGATATCGCCGAAGAGGAAGCCGACGAGGTCGATGCGGACCCAGGTCATGAAGGCGACGATGACCAAGCCGATCGACAGCGCCGAATGCGACAGGATGCCGAGCAGCGCATCCGTCGACAGGGCGCCGCGCCTCTGCAGAAAGAGAAGCAGCAGGGAAACGGCCGAGGCGACGATGAAGACGCTGATCATCAGATTGAGGTCGAGAAGCAGCGATAGCGCCACTCCAAGCAGCGCCGAATGGGCCATCGTGTCGCCGAAATAGGCCATGCGCCGCCAGATGACAAAGCAGCCGAGCGGTCCCGCGACCATGGCGATGCCGATGCCGGCGAGCAGCGCCCGGATGAAGAAATCGTCAAGCATCGCGCTTCTCCGCGGCGTCAAAGCCGTGCAGCCGTGTGTGATGGCCGCAGCCGCAGTCCGGCTCGTGGTCGTGGACGTTTTCGGCCTCGTCATGGTGATGATGGCCATCGCCGGGGAAGCAGCTCTCGGTGATGCTGCCGTCGGCGTGCAGCACCCGCCCGTCCGGCAGATGCGTGTGGTCGTGATGATGGCTGTAGACGGCCAGTGCCCCGGCGGCCCTGCGCCCGAAGAGCTTCAGATATTCCGGGCTTTGGCTGACGGCCCGCGGCGTTCCGCGGCAGCAGACATGGCCATTCAGGCAAACGACAGTATCGGTCTCCGCCATGACGATGTGCAGATCATGCGAGATCAGCAGGATGCCGCAGCCGGTGCGGTTGCGGATCTGCTTGATCAATTCGTAAAGCGCGATCTCGCCGGAAAAGTCGACGCCCTGCACCGGCTCGTCGAGAACGAGAAGATCCGGCTTGCGGGCGATGGCGCGCGCCAGCAGCGCCCGCTGGAATTCGCCCCCCGAAAGATGCTGCACCTCGGCCTTGGCCATATGCAGCATGCCCGTTGAGGCCAGCGCCTCCTCGATCTCCCTGCCCTTCAATGGACCGGTCAGTGTCATCAACCGCTCGACCGTCAGCGGCAGAGTCCAATCGACGGCTAGCTTTTGCGGTACGTAGCCGACCTTGAGACCGGCAAGCCGCGCGACATTCCCTTCGTCGGGCCTCAGCACGCCGATGGCGGTCTTCGCGGTCGTCGATTTCCCCGATCCGTTCGGACCGATGAGCGTGACGATCTCGCCGCGGCTGATCGAGAATTCGACGCCGCGCACCAGCCAGCGCCCATTGCGGCGTACGCCCGCATTGGTAAGGCTGACAAGCGGCGCAATGTCTGGCGATCGGAAATTCAGCATCGAAAAATTCCGTCTTTTCACGGTTGCCTCTGGCTATCGCACACGTTATAGCATAACGCAATGGATGTAATAACATTACATGGCGATGTCGCGCAGTCTTGGAAGCGCGGATTCGCCGGTGCGATTTTAACTTTGAACTGCAAGCTCGGAGAATCCGATGAAATCGACGCCTGCCCTCCTCCTGCTCTCCAACCTACTTCTGTCGTCGCCCGCCTGGGCGGAAGCTCCCAACGTGGTGGTCTCGATCAAGCCGATCCACTCTCTCGTCGCCTCGATCATGCAGGGCGTAGGCGAGCCGTCGTTGATCGTCGAAGGCGCAGCCTCGCCCCATACCTACAATATGAAGCCTTCGAACGCCGCAGCACTGCAGGCGGCAAATCTGGTGTTCTGGGTCGGCCCCGGGCTCGAAATCTTCCTTGAAAAGCCGCTCGAAGCCCTCGGTGGCGGCGCAAAAGTGGTCGAACTCAGCGAGGCGCCCGGCATCGAGAAGCTCAAGTTTCGCGAGGGCGGCGCCTTCGAACCGCACGACGATGGCGACGAGCATGGCGAGGAAGGGCACGGGCACGGCGCCGAGGAAGCCAGCCATGAGGGGCACGATGCCGACGCTCATGGCGCCGCAGCGCAGGAAGCCGAGCACCATCACGGTCACGGCGAAGGCGAATTCGACATGCATCTGTGGCTCGACCCGATGAATGCCAAGGCCATGGCCGCCGAGATCGAGAAGACGATCGCCGACACCGATCCCGCCAATGCCGCGGCCTATAAGGCCAATCTGGAAAAACTGAACCAGAGGCTCGATGGCCTGGATAAGAGCCTCGCCGAGACGGTTGCGCCGATCAAGGACAAGCCCTTCATCGTTTTCCATGATGCCTATCAATATTTTGAGCACCGCTACAAAGTGCGCGTCGCAGGCTCGATCACCGTCAGCCCGGAGGTATTACCGGGCGCGGAGCGGCTTTCCGAGATCCACGCCAAGATCGAGGATCTCGGAGCCACCTGTGTCTTTGCCGAACCGCAATTCGAGCCGAAGCTGGTCAATGTCGTCCTAGAGGGCACGCCGGCCAAGTCCGGCACGCTCGACCCGGAGGCGGCCACTCTTGAGGCAGGCCCGGATCTTTACTTCCAGCTGATGGAGAATGTCGGAACGTCGCTCAAAGACTGCCTTTCTTCGGCCAGCTGACGTCGCCCTCCCGCGGTAGCGAGGGCGGGTTCGCAGGAGCCCGCCTTCTTCATGGCGCCGTCGAGCGCCGAATTCCTCTCGCCCCTCGCATTCACATACTAATGGGCCGAGGCCAAGCCGACGATGACACCCGTAGCAAGGCTGATCAGCAGGAAGTCGTTGTCGACGCGCACCCATTGCTGGCCGCGCGGTGGAGTCCGCAGCCGATAGCGCCGGTAATCCCGGACATAGTCCATATGCCGCCGCTCGGACGGGCTCAGCCTATGGCCGCGCGCCCAACGGTATTTCTTGATGATGACGCGTTTTTCGATGGTCTTTTCGACGCGCTTATCGACATGGCGATCGACCGGCCGGTAGCGATAGCGATCATGCGCCTGTGCAAGCTCGAACGAGGCGCCGGCCGACTGAGCGAACGCCATCGGCGTGGCGAGGAATGAACTGGCGACAAGCGCGATCAAGAGGCGTTTCATAGGGTTTCCTTTCTTTGTCTGCCCCTGGAAACTAGTTCCCGCCTCCTGAACCGAATATGAAGTCGAGATTACATTTATGTAATGATAATCGATGCTTATAAGTACTTTCTTACAAACAAATATCAGATCATAGAACCAAGCGCCTGATAGCGGAACCGGTCGAAATCCGCCGGCATGCCGCTGCCGGACGTGTCGAAGGCGAACATGCCGGCAAAGGCGCCGGTGAAAGAGCCGTGCTCGCCGCGGCCGCCCTCGTCCGAGACGACGCTCGCATCCAGCACAGGGCCGATGGAGGCCCAATCCTCCTCAGCGGTGGTCCGCCAGAAGAATTGGAGTTCGTTTTCCCTCACCTCCATTGCCAGGTGAACCGCGCCGTCCGGCACCGTCACGCCGCTACCGGCCGGATACTGCAGACGCCCATGCGGAAAATCGCCCGGGCATGAGAGGATGGTGACCACACGGCCGAGCGTCTCGTGCCAGGTGACGCCGAGCGCGTGGAACTTGTGGCGGTTATAATAGTGCGTCAGGCCGGCGACCTGCTGGTAGGTATGGGGTGCAAAGTCGACGACAGTCTCGGCTCGGAACGAATGATGCTCCTGGCGCCTCGCCACGAGCGCCTGCTCGAACCAACTGCCGATGCTTTCGCGGCCGAACAGGCGCAAATGCCCTTCGCGCCTTTCCAGCGAGAAGATTCGCTCCGGCAGCGGCGTGCGCAGCCATTGAAACTCCGGCGCAAGGATCGTCTCGTCGAAATCCGTCTCGATGACGGCGGGCTGCGAAAGAACGCTCGTCTCGGCCGGAGCCGGGACGCTCAGCTCCGGCACGATGCCGCTTTCCAGATAGAGCCAACCGTCTTCCCGCCAGACGCACTTCTGCAGGGCCGTCTCGCGACCGAGGGTGCAGCGGCGCTGCGGCGGCAGCGGCCGGCCGCAAAGGTGGGTGTGATAGGCCTGCCCATCCGGCGTCTCGACATACTGACCGTGGCCGGCCCGCTGCAGCGGCGCTTCCGGATGATCCTTCGAGGTTATGAGATGGACCTGCGGGTGCACCTCGTACGGCCCGTCGATCGTCCGCGAGCGCGCCATGGTCACCGCATGGTCGTAGCCCGTCCCCCCTTCCGCCGTGGTCAGGTAATACCATCCGTCGCGCTTGAAGAGATGCGGCCCCTCGACGAGACCGAGCGGACTGCCGGCGAAGATGTTTTTGACGGGACCGACGAGCTTGCGCGTCCGCTCGTCCCATTCCTGCAGCAAGATTCCGTCGAAAGCCGGATGCTTCGGCGCACCGCCAAAACTCTCCGTGCGATGGTTCCACTGCATGTTCAGGAACCACTTGCGGCCGTCGTCATCATGGAAGAGCGACGGATCGAATCCCGAGGAATTGACATAGACGGGATCCGACCAGGTCGCCTCCACCGCTTCCGCGGTGACGATGTAGTTGTGCGCATCCTTGAAGTTGCCGTCGAAGCGCTTCACGTCCGTATAGACCAGCCAGAACAGCCCGTCGCAATAGGAAAGGCACGGGGCCCATATGCCGCAGCTGTCGGGATTGCCGCGCATGTCGAGCTGACTAGCCCGCTCCAGCGGTCGGCGGACGAGACGCCAGTTCACGAGGTCGCGCGAGTGGTGGATCTGCACGCCCGGGAACCACTCGAAGGTGGACGTCGCGATGTAATAGTCGTCGCCAACTCGGCAGATCGAGGGGTCGGGATTGAAGCCCGGCAGGATCGGATTGCGGATCATCGCGGTCATGTCTTGCTCCTCCATCTTTGCGCAGCATCCAGCCCCAAACTCGGCGCCGTTTCAAGGCCTTTCCTGTCCATCCAGCGCATGCGCGGAGGGTGACCGAATCGCCTCCACGAGGGGAACCGCACGCCAATACAGGGCGGTATATCGGGCCTAGCGCCGGAGCTTGAGGCACTCCGAGGGCCTCCCCATGATACTTTCGTACATCCGCCGGCCACGAAATGGAAAAATGGCCGCCCAGACTTGAAAGCAAGCTTGAAATCGGCACTGTGACTGTGCTTGGCAGAACACCAAAAACCAGCCAATGCGGGGAGGTATTCAATGAATCCGTTACTCGGCTTCAGCCGATTGATCGATGCCATTACCGAGAGAATCGGCAAGGCAGTTTCCTGGCTCATACTCGTCGCCGTTCTCGTCAGCGCCGGCAACGCGGTCATCAGAAAAGCTTTCAACGTGTCGTCCAACGCCTGGCTCGAGGCGCAATGGTACCTCTTCGGCGCCGCCTTCATGTTCGCCGCCGCCTATACGCTCAGCCAGAACGAGCACATCCGGATCGATGTCGTCTACGGAATGTTCTCGCGGCGCGTCCAGCATTGGATCGATCTCTTCGGGCACGTCTTCTTCCTGATGCCCTTCGTGGTCCTGATGCTCTACTACCTCGTGCCTTACGTCCGAATGTCCTATGTCTCGGGCGAGGTATCGTCGAGCGCCGGCGGGCTGATCATCTGGCCGGCCAAGGCCATCCTGTTGTTCGGCTTCATTCTCCTCGCCTTGCAGGGCGTCTCGGAAATCATCAAGAAGATTGCCATCATGACCGGCAACATGGACGATCCGACCCCCTACGTACCGACCCACGCGCCGCTTGAAGACCCCGTCGCTCCGGAGGTACGCCCGTGATCGAGCTCATCGCTGAAAACCTGGCGCCGATCATGTTCGCCTCATTGATCGTGTTCCTGCTGCTGGGGTACCCGGTCGCCTTCTCGCTTGCCGCCAACGGCCTGCTGTTCTTCATCATCGGCGTGGAACTGGCGCCGCTTTCGGATTCGATCAATCTCTCCTGGCCGCTGCTCAACGCCCTGCCGGAGCGCTTCTGGGGGGTGATGTCGAACGACACATTGCTTGCCATCCCCTTCTTCACCTTCATGGGGATCGTGCTCGAACGCTCCGGCATGGCCGAGGACCTTCTCGACACGATCGGCCAGCTCTTCGGCCCCGTCCGCGGCGGCCTCGCCTATGCGGTGATCTTCGTCGGCGCGCTGCTTGCGGCAACCACCGGTGTGGTGGCGGCCTCGGTCATCGCCATGGGCCTGATCTCGCTGCCGATCATGCTGCGCTACGGCTATGACCGGCGCATCGCGTCGGGCGTCATCGCCGCCTCCGGCACGCTTGCCCAGATCATCCCGCCGTCGCTTGTGCTGATCGTTCTTGCCGACCAGCTCGGCCGCTCCGTCGGCGACATGTATGCCGGCGCCCTGATCCCGGGTCTCGTGCTGACAGGCCTCTACATGGGCTACATCCTGCTTATGACCTTCCTGAAGCGCGATTCCATGCCGGCGCTGCCGCTGGAAGCGCGTACGCTCGGATCGGGCGTGGCGTCGCTCATCGTCGCGCTACTCGTAGCAGCCGGCATCGCCTATGCGGCGCATGTCTACCTGTCGCCAACCCAGGGCGAAAACGCCGACATTCTCGGCGCGACCGTCGGCGTCGCGATCATCTATGTCGTTGCGCTCGTCGATCGGGCCATGAAGCTCAATGCCCTGTCGCGCCTCGCCCAACAGGTCATCATCGTGCTGATCCCGCCGCTGGCGCTGATCTTTCTCGTGCTCGGCACGATCTTCCTCGGAATCGCGACGCCGACGGAAGGCGGGGCGATGGGTGCAGTCGGCGCGCTGATCATGGCTGCGGCGAAAGGCCGCCTCAACATGGAGGTTATCCGGGCTGCGCTCGCGTCGACCACCCGCCTTTCGGCTTTCGTGCTGTTCATCCTGATCGGCGCTCGCGTCTTCTCGCTAACCTTCTACGGCGTCAACGGGCACCTTTGGGTCGAGCACCTGTTGGTCGGGCTGCCGGGCGGCGAGATCGGCTTCCTGATCGCCGTCAACCTGCTCGTCTTCTTCCTGGCCTTCTTCCTCGACTTCTTCGAGCTCGCCTTCATCATCGTGCCGCTGCTCGCACCGGCGGCGGACAAGCTCGGCATCGATCTGATCTGGTTCGGTGTGCTGCTCGGCATCAACATGCAGACGAGCTTCATGCATCCGCCCTTCGGCTTCGCGCTCTTTTACCTGCGTTCGGTCGCCGCGAGGGTGCCCTATCTCGACAAGGTGACCGGCAAGATGACGCAGCCGGTGACAACCGGCCAAATCTATTGGGGTGCGGTGCCCTTCGTCGGCATCCAGATCGTGATGGTGGCGTTGACGATCCTCTTCCCGCAGATGGTCATGCACTACAAGGGAAGCGGCGCCACGGTCGATCCGTCGACCATCAAGATCGAGGTGCCCGGTTTCGGGACGGGAGGCGGCGGACTGACCCTGCCCGACAACGGCGGCGGCCTCGGCCTTCCGGGCGGCCTGCAACTCCCCGGTGGCAGCCCGCTCGACCAGAAGCCCGCTGATCAGAACGGCGGCGCACAGCCGCAGCCGCAGACCGCGCCTTCGAACGATCTCAGTCAGCCGCCGTCGTTCAAATAGAGCAAGAATCGGCTCGAAATGCATCGGGCGGCCCCGACCACGGCCGCCCGTTTTCTTTGTGGCTTACGCTCCCGACAAGAAAACCCGGTTCCTAATCCAGCCGCTTTGCCGGATTGTCGCGATACCAGTCGACGATCATGGGCATCATCTCTTCGAAGGGGCCACCCACGAAAACGTTGAGCAGGCCCATGCGGGCCGCGCTCTCGTTCTTGAAATCATGCATCGTTCCACGCGGGATGACGCAAAGCGACCCCTTCGCCATCTGGTGCCAGGTGTCGCCCACTAGGATGCTGGCCGTGCCCTCGATCACATAGAAGATCTCGTCGTTGTCATCGTGCTTGTGGGCACCCGGCCCTTCATGCCGTGCGTCCAGCCACCACTCCGAGACCGAAAAGCGGTCCTTGGTCTCCGTTCCATCGGCTTTGAAGACGGCCTGTATCGCACCCATGTCGTAGCGCCGCCCCTCTCCGGGGCCGAGCGCGATCGATTGGCTTTCGCTCGGCATTACGCATCCTCCTTGCGCGTTGAGGCGGCAACCCTACCACGAAACCACTGGACAATCGCCGGTCGACGTCCGGCAATAAGAAAGCCGCCCGCGACCAAGGTTGCGAGCGGCTGGTTGCAGTCAGGAACAGAGGTTAAGCTCAGACCTTGCCGTTGCGCTGCTGGATCATCATGAAGGTGTCGTAGTTGTATTCGGCGATCTGGGCGTTCAGGTAGTATTCGGCGCGGAACGCCTTGATCGAATCCCAGATCTTCTTGAAGGTCGGATTCGACGCTTCCATCTCCGCATAGACCTTGTTCGCCTCGTCGAAGCAGGCCGACAGGATTTCCGGGCTGAATGGACTCAGCTTGGCGCCGGCCGCAACCAGGCGCTTGATCGCCGACGGGTTCAGGAAATCGTACTTCTGCAGCATGTTCGCGTCTGTCGCCTGGCAGGCGGTGCGCAGCAGCGATTGATAGGCCTTAGGCAGACCGTCATAGGCCGCCTTGTTGAACATGGCGTGCACCGTCGGACCACCTTCCCACCAACCGGGATAGTAGTAATACGGCGCCACCTTGTAGAAACCGAGCTTCTCGTCGTCATAAGGGCCGACCCACTCGGCGGCATCGATCGTGCCCTTCTCGAGGGCCGGGTAGATGTCGCCGCCGGCGAGCTGCTGCGGCACCACGCCGAGGCGCTCCATGACCTTGCCGGCGAAGCCGCCGACGCGCATCTTCAGCCCCTTCATGTCGGCGACGGTCTTGATTTCCTTGCGGAACCAGCCGCCCATCTGGACGCCGGTATTGCCGTTCGGGAAGCCGACCAGGCCTTGCCCGCCGAGGAATTCGTTGAACAGGTCAATGCCGCCGCCGTGATAGTGCCAGGCGTTCATGCCGCGCGCGTTGAGCGCGAAGGGCACGGCAGCGCCGAGCGCCCAGGTCGGGTCCTTGCCCCAGTAATAGTATGCGACGGTGTGGCACGCTTCCACGGTGCCGGCCGCGGCCGCATCGGCGGCCTGCAGCCCCGGGACGATTTCGCCCGCTGCGAAGACCTGGATCTGGAAGTTGCCGTCGGTCGCCTCGGACACGTATTTCGACAGGACTTCCCCGCCGCCGTAGATCGTATCCAGCGACTTCGGGAACGACGACGTCAAACGCCAGGTCACTTTCGGATTGCTTTGCGCGATGGCCGGCGATGCGAGCGCTGACGCGGCAGCCGCACCGAGGCCGCCCAAGCTCGCGTTTTTAATGAATGAACGGCGATCCATAGTTCCTCCCTGGTTCCCGCCTGGCGATCGACGCTGTCGACTGTCAACGCCCCCGCCTATCGAGGCTTCCTCGATCCATTTCGGGTGATCGAAAGCGCCTTGTTTCTCCTCGTTTGCCGCCCGGCACGCGTTGCAAAAAGCACTGCGCAAACCGGACAACAGCAACGCACCTTACATAAACGCAATCCCATGTCCAGCGGCGGCATCGAGCCGCCGCCCCCTACTTTTGTACAGGCTTGGGAAACTATGTCCGATGGCCGTAAATTCAAGGCAAATCAAGGCATTCCGGTGCAATCAGCGTTCGGCTGACGAAGCCCAGAGATTGATGTCGGCTTCACGGGCGTAGAGGTCGATCTCCGCCAGTTCCTCGGCCGTGAAGGCGTCGTTATCGAGCGCCCTGACGCAATCGACGATCTGCTCGGAGCGGCTCGCGCCGATCAGCGCCGAGGTGATGCGCCCGCCGCGCAACACCCAGGCAAGCGCCATCTGCGCCAGCGTCTGGCCGCGCCCTTCGGCGATCGCGTTCAACTTGCGAATGTTGTCGGTGATCGCCGGACGAATGAAGTCCTTCTTGAGGAAGTGGTTCTGGGCGGCGCGGCTGTCCTGCGGGATTCCGCTCAGATATTTCGTCGTCAGCATCCCTTGGGCGAGCGGTGAGAAGACGATTGAGCCGATGCCGAGCTCTTCAAGCGTGTCGACAAGCCCGTCGTCTTCGACCCAGCGGTTTAGCATGGAATAGCTCGGCTGGTGGATGAGGCATGGCGTGCCGAGTTCCTTGAGGATCGCTGCCGCCTCGCGGGTGCGCTGCGAATTGTAGGAGGATATGCCGACATAAAGCGCCCTGCCCGAGCGGACGATGTGGTCGAGCGCGCCGCAGGTCTCCTCGAGCGGCGTGTCCGGATCGAAGCGGTGGGAATAGAAGATGTCGACATAGTCGAGCCCCAAGCGCTTCAGGCTCTGGTCGCAGGAGGCGATCAGATATTTGCGGCTGCCCCATTCGCCATAGGGACCCGGCCACATGTCGTATCCTGCCTTGGAGGAGATGATCAGCTCGTCGCGCAGACCGGCGAAATCGGTCCTGAGGATTTCGCCGAAGGCCGTCTCGGCCGAACCGGCCGGCGGACCGTAATTATTGGCGAGATCGAAATGGGTGATGCCGAGGTCGAAAGCCGTCCGGCACATGTCGATCTTGCGCTCATGCGGCGTGTCGCCGCCGAAATTGTGCCACAGCCCCAGTGAAATCGCCGGCAGCTTCAGCCCGCTCCGGCCGCAGCGGTTGTACTTCATCTTCTCGTATCGGTTTTCCGCCGGTTGCCAGGCCATGGCTATGCTCCTCAATTGCGTCGGGTGCTTTGAATACCCCTCCCCAACCCCTCCCCACAAGGGGGAGGGGCAAGTCGTGCCCGCTGCGATCACGTGCGATTTCCAATTGCGTGACTTGCGTAAAGGTCGAGAGGGCGGTGGAAACGGTCCGGCCGAGAAGCCCCTCCCCCTTGTGGGGAGGGGTTGGGGAGGGGTTTGTTCGGCCTCACCGCAGCAACGCCTGCGCCTCCCCGATGCCGAGCGCTGCGGGCTGGGTGCAGGTCGTGGACAGAGTCACGAAGCGGCCCTCCTCGCCCGATTTCAAAATTGACACCATGACGTCGACGGCGTGAAGGGCACGATCGAGCGAGCAACGGGCATCACGGCCGGTCAGAATGG
This sequence comes from Sinorhizobium fredii, assembly GCF_002944405.1. Classification (NCBI taxonomy): domain Bacteria; kingdom Pseudomonadati; phylum Pseudomonadota; class Alphaproteobacteria; order Hyphomicrobiales; family Rhizobiaceae; genus Ensifer; species Ensifer fredii. The sequence goes on from NZ_CP024307.1 coordinate 2,204,227, forward strand.
CGTCTGCCAGGTCGGCGAGGCCGGCCGTGCGATAGTTGGCGATCGGGCCGAGCGGATGCTCCCAGTTGTCGACGGCGAACGGGTGCTCCCACATCGTGAGCGGCTGGATCTCCTTGTCCTGGCCGCTGGCCTCGACCGTGCCGCCGAAGAAATTCGGATCCGGTACGAACAACGAGCCTTCGGTGCCGTAGAGCTCCATATTGGCGTGGCGGTGCGACCAGACGTCCCAGCTTGCTGAAAGAGTGATTGTCGCGCCGTTGTGGAATTCGAGCAGCGCGTGGATGTTGGTCGGCGTCTTGACCGGGATCACCTCGCCCTTCCGAGGCTCGCTGGTGATCGTGCGGGTCTGGCTCGCCATCGAGGAAAGTGCTGCGACGCGCTTCACCGGTCCGATGAGATTGACGAGATTGGCGATGTAATAGGGCCCGAGGTCGAGCACCGGCCCGCCGCCCGGCAGGAAGAAGAAGTCCGGATTCGGATGCCACATCTCCATGCCCGGGCTCATCACATGGCAGGTCCCCGATGTGACCCGACCGATCTTGCCCGCGTCGATATGGGCACGGGCGAGCTGGTGCGCGCCGCCGAGGAAGGTGTCCGGCGCCGAGCCGACCATCAGCCCCTTCGCTTTTGCGATTGCCCGCAGTTCCTCGCCCTGCTCGAGCGTGAGCACCAGCGGCTTCTCCGAATAGACGTGCTTGCCGGATTCGAGGATTGCCTTCGAAACCGGGAAATGCGCGTCCGGGATCGTCAGGTTGACGACGATGTCTATCTCCGGATTGACAAGCATCGCCTCGATGCTTTGCGCCGTCACGTCGAATTCAGCGGCACGCGCCTCGGCGGCGGCCGGATTGATATCGGCGCAGGAGATGACCCTGATGCCCTTGAAGAGCGGCGCGAGCTTGAAATAGGTGGTTGAAATATTGCCGCATCCGATGATGCCGACGCCCAGTTCTTTTGCCATGGAAATATCCGCTTCTCAGTAGGATTGAATGGAAGCCAGCGAGCGCTTGGCGAAGCGCCGGAAGTCGCTGGGATTGTCGTGTTCGGCGATGAAGTATTTGGCCGAGGTCCTGGAGAGCGCCTGGATGAGCGCCTTCCAGTCGAGCGTGCCCTGCCCGACATCCGCCCAGCCGTCTTCGCTTGCATTCTCGCCCTTCGGCGCGATGTCCTTGACGTGGACGGCGGTGATGCGGCTGCCGTATTTCGAGATCCAGGCAAAGGGATCGGCATCGCCGCGCACGATCCAGGCGATGTCGGCCTCCCAGGAGAGTTCCGGTCCGCCGGCAAAAATCAGGTCGAGCGGCACCGAACCGTCCGCAAGCGGATGGAACTCGAAGTCGTGATTGTGCCAGCCGAAGTCGAGCCCCGCCTCGCGGAACGGCTTGCCCGCAGTTTGCAGCCGCGCTCCGAAGGCGCGCCAGCCGGCCGCATCGGTCGGGCGCTGGTCGGGCATCAGATAGGGGCAATAGACGGCGCGGATGCCGAGCGCCTTGGCGATCTTCAGGACCCGCTCCGGATCCGACTCGAGCATGTCGAGCCCGAAATGGGCGGTCGGCATGGAGAGGCCGTGGCGATCGAGACCGCTCTTGAAGCCGGCAATCTCGCCGTCGCTAAGCGACGCGTAGAGCGCACCGTAGCCCTCGACCTGCGTGTAGCCGGCATCACCGAGAGCGGAGAGCACCTCGGCAAGCGGCGGGAAGTTGCGGGCGCTATAGAGCTGGAAGCTGACGTCTTTCATTGAGAATCTCCTCGTGGGACTTGCGGGAAGGATTGCTGGAAAAAAGAGATAACGACCGCCCATACGTCGGACGCGGAGCCGCGGGCCATTTGCCGGAATACGCCTCACTCACTCACCCTTTTCCCTGGCAGGATTCGAGATCGCAGGCGGCGAAGCGCGGCAGAGCGCCCTCGGCGAGCCGGGTTCTTGGTGTAAAGCGAATGGTCTTGGATTGGCCCGCCGTCAGGTCGAAGGCATTATCGGAATAGCGGCCCTCGACATCGGCCTCGAGCATGACATGCAGCGCGAGACCGGTCGCGGTCGCAGTGACGTCGAAACTGCTGTCCGGCCGCGATGCCGCTTCGAGCGACAGCCCGGACGGCGCGAGTTCGAGCGCCTTGTAGGTGCCGTGGACGTAGTGCCCCTCCCCGCGCATGCCGTTGGAGACCTCGAAGGACCAGAAGAGCAGCGTATCCCGGGGAATGTCGGTTGCGGCGATGCTCACGAGCGTCGCCGCGCGGTCCGACGAGCAGGATCCCATGGCGGCCATCAATGGACGGCGGCTGCCGTCGAGCGCAACGAGGAAAGCCTCGAGCTCGATCGTCACCGGCTCGGGTGTATCGTTCACCACTGAGAAGGCGATCTCCCGGCCATCCACCGAAGGAATGGCTGCGACGGCGACCGGCTGGAAGAAGCGGCGCGCCATGTAATGCATGGCCTTCCAATGGCCGCCATAGTCGAGGCTCGACCAGGAGGCGACCGGCCAGGTGTCGTTGAGCTGCCAGTAAAGCGTTCCCATGCAATGGGGCTTCAGCGAGCGCCAGTAGTCGACGGCCGTGCGGATCGCCAGGCCCTGCTGGATCTGGCTCAGATAGACGAAGCTTGGAAAATCCTTGGGAAAGCGGAAATAGCGGAACATGGTCCCGGCGATCCGCTCGTTGCCGCCGGCATTCTTCTGATGTGCCTCCATGACCGGCGAGGCGATGTTGAGGTCGCCCGCCTCGGCGAACTGCCGGATCACCGGCATCGACGTATAGGACTGGAAGCCAAATTCCGAGCAGAAGCGCGGCCGCACGGTGCGATAATTGTCGAAGGACTTGTTCTCGTGCCAGACGGACCAGTAGTGCATGTCGCCGGCGCCATCCGCATGCCAGGCATCGCCGAAATTGAGATATCCGGCCGACGGACTCGACGGCCACCAGATCGCCTCCGGCGAGGCGGCCTTGAGCGCAGTCTCCACCGTGCGGTTCAGCCGGTCATAGGAAACCAGGTAGCGGTCGCGATCCTTGCGGCTTTCCTCGAACCAGGTCAGCGCTCCGACCAGTTCGTTGTCTCCGCACCAGAGCGCAATCGACGGATGGGACTGAAGCCTTTTGACCTGATACTCGACTTCCGCGGCAACGTTTTCGAGAAAGTCAGCCGTCGAGGGATAGAGATTGCAGGCGAACATGAAGTCCTGCCAGACGAGCAGGCCGAGGCGGTCGCAGCGATCGTAGAACCAATCCGGCTCGTAGAAGCCGCCGCCCCAGACGCGGATCATGTTCATGTTGGCTTCGACTGCAGAGCGCAACAGGTCCTCGACACCCTGCGGCGTCACGCGGGACGTCAGCGCATCCGCCGGTATCCAGTTGGCGCCGCGGCAGAAAATCTCGCGGCCGTTGACGCGGAACGCAAAGCGGCTGCCGGCTTCGTCCTGGTCGGTGACAAGTTCGAGCGTCCGAAAGCCGATCTGCCGCGTGACGCTCTCCTCGGGCGTTTCCACCTTGAGGATCGAGAGCACCTGCTCGCCGCTGCCGGCCGGCCACCAGCGCCTGGGTTCCGCCACGTTGAACACATGGGTGATGCGGGTTTCGCCTGCGGCAACGCTGCAGTCCAGGCGCTCGCGCAGGCCGTCGAGTTCGAAATGGATCGGCAGGATGCCCGGATCGCCGGCATAGAGCTCCACGGTCACCTGCAGGTCGACAGACCCATCATCGAGCCAGACCTGGCGTGTCGTCACATGTTCGATGCGCGCCGTCTCAAGCCGGCAGAGCGCCGGCGAGCCGTAGACGCCGAGCGGCGCGATGGCGATGTTCCAATCCCAGCCGAAATGGCATTGCGGCTTGCGCAGCGTGTTGCCGTTGGCGATCGGCGAGTTGCCGTCGTGATAGGGCACGTAAAACGGCTGCTCCGCCTGGCGCCGGGCACCTTCGGCGATCGAGGAATGCAGCACGAGGCGGATCCGGTTCTCTCCGGCGACAAGTGCCTGCGACACATCGGGGCGATGGCGGCGGAAGCAATTGTCCGCCTGCAAGACGAGGCGATCGTTGACGAAGACCGAGGCGACCGTGTCGATGCTCTCGAAATCGAGATACCAGTGTCCCTCGAGATCGCTCGCGTCGATGGCGACCGTGCGCTCGAGCACCCAGTCCTTGTACGCCACCCATTGGACGTCCGCCTCGTTCCGGCCGTGATAGGGGTCGGCAATGATGCCGGCGCGCTGCAGCGCGCTGTGCACGTCGCCCGGCAGCGCGATCGTCAGGGCATGGCTGTTGTCGGCCGAAGCGAGCAGCCAGTCGCCGGAAAGATCGATGCGGATCGGGTCACGGTTGTTGATCTCGGAAGGCATTCCCACAGTCCATTCATTGGCCGGTGATTTCGCGCCGGCTTTCATCCGATGAGACGTCACCGGCCTATCGGATGTTCGGTCAAAGTCGGTTTTCGCTGGCTGCGTCGAAAATCGAGGCGACGGCCATGTCGAAGGAGAGGCGCACCGTGCTGCCCGGTGGGTAGCGCCGCTGGCCGGCGATCCGCACCGACATGGATTGGCCGGCAAGCCTCAGCCAAAGGAGGTTGTCGGCGCCCATCGGCTCCTCGATGTCGACCGTCGCGGGGTGCGCCTCGTGCCCTTCCGTCGCCTCGTCGACCTTGACGTGTTCGGGCCTCAGGCCGAGGACCACCTTCTGGCCAGGGTGAAGCCTCGTGCGTGCCGGATAGGCGGTGACGTCGAAGGCAACGCCGTCGACCCGAACGAAACTGCGGCCGTCCTTCGCCTCCAGCTCGCCGCGGAAGAAGTTCATCGACGGCGAGCCGATGAAGCCGGCAACGAAGAGGTTCTCTGGGGCGTTGTAGATGGTCATCGGATCGGCGAGCTGCTGGATGACCCCGCTCTTCATCACGGCGATGCGGTCGGCGAGCGTCAGCGCTTCGATCTGATCGTGCGTGACGTAGATCATCGTGTTCTTCAGCGACTGGTGCAGCCGCTTGATCTCGACCCGCAATTCGGAGCGCAGCTTGGCGTCCAGGTTCGACAGCGGCTCGTCGAAGAGGAAGACGTCGACGTCGCGCACCAGCGCCCGGCCGATCGCCACGCGCTGGCGCTGGCCGCCGGAGAGCTCCGAGGGTTTCCGCTTCAGCAGCGGCTGGATCTGCAGGATTTCCGCGGCGCGCTTCACGCGCTTGTCGATTTCCGCATGCGGAATTTTGGCGACCTGCAAGCCGAAGGAAAGGTTCTTCTCGACGGACATCTGCGGATAGAGCGCATAGGACTGGAACACCATGCCGATGCCCCGATCCTTGGGCTCCTCCCAGGTCACATTGCGGTCCTTGATGAAGATCTGTCCATCGGACACGTCGAGCAGGCCGGCGATGCAGTTCAGCAGCGTCGACTTTCCGCAGCCTGACGAACCGAGCAGGACGAGGAACTCGCCATGGTCGATGTCGAGATTGAGCCTGTCGAGAACCGTGACGGCGCCGAAATTCAGTGACAGATCCCTGACGGAAACACTTGTCATCCTTGCTTATCCTTTCACTGCACCGGCCGCGATGCCGCGGACAAAGAGCCGACCGGAGACGAAATAGACGACGAGCGGAACGGCTCCCGTCAAAACCGTCGCTGCCATGTTGACGTTGTATTCCTTCACGCCCTGGACCGAATTGACGATGTTGTTGAGCTGGACGGTCATCGGGTAGTACTCGGGCCGCGTGAACACGACGCCGAACAGGAAGTCGTTCCAGATGCCGGTGACCTGCAGGATCATCGCCACCACGAAGATCGGGAGCGACATCGGCAGCATGATCTTGAAGTAGATCGTCCAGAACCCGGCACCATCGACCCGCGCCGCCTTGAAGAGCTCTTCCGGCAGTCCCGCGAAGTAGTTGCGGAACAGGAGGGTCAGGATCGGCATGCCGAAGATCGTATGCACGATGACAAGTCCGGTCAGCGTGCCATAGACGCCCATTTCACGAAGCACGATCACGATCGGATAGATCATCACCTGGTATGGGATGAAGGCGCCGATGACCAGGATGGTGAAGAAGAGCTCCGCCCCCTTGAAGCGCCAGTTCGCCAGCGCATAGCCGTTCACCGAGGCAACCGCGATCGAGATGATCACCGAAGGCAGGGTGATGCGGACCGAATTCCAGAAGCCGCGGGAGAGCCCGTCGCAATTGAGCCCCGTGCAGGCCTCCGCCCAAGCCTTCACCCAGGGTTCGAAGGTGATTTCGAGCGGCGGCGCGAAGATGTTGCCGACGCGGATTTCCGGCATGCCTTTGAGCGACGTCACGATCATCACGTAGAGCGGCAGCAAGTAGTAAAGGGCCACGACGATCAAGGTGCCGTAGACGATGATGTTGCGCCGCGATAGCCGGCGGCGCGGCTTGCGGCCGCTCGGGCCCTTTTCGATCCGCCCGGTTGCCGTTTCATGGGCAGTGAGCGTGCTGTTGCTGGCAATGTTATCCACGCTTGCGGCCTCCTCCGAATTCCAGATACGCCCACGGCACGATGATGATGGCGACGGTGATCAGCATCATGGTGGAGGCGGCGAAGCCCTGGCCGAGGTTCTGGGCCTGGAACATGTAGTCGTAGACGTATTTGGCCGGCACCTCCGACGCGATGCCGGGGCCGCCGCTCGTTTGCGCCACGACGAGGTCGTAGACCTTGACGATGCCGCTCGCGATGATCACCAGGGTGGTGATGAAAACGCCGCGCATCATCGGGATGATGATCAGCACATAGGTCTTCCACATTGGGATGCCGTCGACCCGCGCGGCCTTCCAGATGTCCTCGTCGATGCCGCGTAAGCCCGCGAGCATCAGACACATGACGAGACCCGTGCCCTGCCAGAGCGCGGCGATCAGGATGCCGTAGATGACGATATCGGCATCGTAGAGCGGGTCGAAGGAGAAGCTTGTCCAGCCGAGCGACCGAACGATCGACTGGATGCCGAATTGTGGATTGAGAAGCCACTGCCAGACCAGCCCGGTCACGATGAAGGACAGGGCGAAGGGATAGAGCATGATCGTTCGGAAGGTATTCTCGAAGCGGATTTTCTGGTCCATCAGCGCCGCGAGCACGAAGCCGATCACCAGGCTGAAGACCAGCGAGAAGAAGCCGTAGACCGCAAGGTTCTGGATGGAGATGATCCAGCGCGGCGCCGCCCACAGCCGCTCGTACTGGTCGAGGCCGACGAAGGAGAGACGCGGCAGCAATTTCGAGTTGGTGAACGAGTAGACGACAGTCCAGATCGTGCCGCCGAGGAAGATGACCACGGCTGTCAGGATCATCGGAATCGAGGCGATCTTCGCATTCAGGTTACGCAGCCACTGGTTCGGTCTGCCCGAACCACGTGTTAGAGCCGTCATGTTTCCTCCTCCGGAACTGCGACAATGTCTGGCGGCGGGCGGCACCGGCGACCAGCAAGCCGCCGAACTTCAACGCCGACCACGGACGTGGCCCCTGCCCTTGACTGCAACGACCGACCCCGCGTCAGCGGCATCCGGGCACGGCGGCAGGCCGGGCGACGGCCTCGCGCAGCAGCGAGGCCGTCAGCAAGCCGCGATCAGTCCGCTGCGGCGATGATTTCGGCGAAGCGCTTCTGAGCGTCTTCCGGCGTCATCGACGGGTTTGCGAAGAACTCGGAGAAGAGGTCTTCCTTCTGCTTCTGACTGTCGGCCGACAGCAGCTGGTCGGTGCCCTGGATCACGTTGCCCTTAGCGAGGATTTCCAGCCCCTTCTTCATGCAGTCGTTGGCGGTTGCGAGGTCCACGTCGCCGCGCACCGGCAGCGAGCCCTTCTTCAGATTGAAAGCGACCTGTGTCTTCGGATTGAGGAGCGTCGATGCCAGCACTTCCTGCGCCTTCGACTTTTCCTCATCCTCGAGCAGCGGAAAATAGAAGGCATCGCCGCCGGTCGAGATCACTTCGTTCACGCCAAGACCCGGAAGGCACGTATAGTCGACTCCGGCCTTCTGGCCCGCCACCTGGAACTCGCCCTGGGCCCAGTCACCCATGATCTGGCCGCCGGCCTTGCCGGTGATGACAAGGTTCGTCGCCTGGTTCCAGTCCTGAACATTGGTGCCTTTCGACAGGCGGCGTGCATCGTCGGCCGCCTTGAAGACCTTGGCGATCTCCGGTCCGGCTGCGACTTCCTCATCCTTCTTGGCAAAGACTTGCTCGAACACGTCCTTGCCGGCAATCGCCACCATCAGCACGTCGAACGCACCGGCCGCCTGCCACGGCTGACCGCCGACGGCAAGCGGTATGATGCCGGCCTTTTCAAGCGCCGGCCCGGCCGCAACGAATTCGTCCCAGTTCTTCGGCACCGGCACACCGGCCTGCTTGAAGGCAGCATTCGAAAGCCACAGCCATTGCCAGGAATGGATGTTGACGGGCGCGCAATAGATCTTGCCTTCGATCGTGCAGGAGTCGAGCAGGCTGGCCGGCTTGACGATTTCCTTCCAGTTTTCGCGCGTAGCGACATCGGTCAGGTCGCGCATCAACCCGGCCTCGACCAGTTCCTCGGCCTGACGGCCATGGTTGAACTGAGTCGCGCCCATCGGGTCGCCGCCGGTGATGCGGCTGATCATGATCGGCCGCGCCGTGCCGCCGGAGCCGGCGATCGCACCATCAACCCATTTGTTGCCGGTCGCGTCGAATGCCTTCGCAAGTTCGGCGACCGCGGCAGCTTCGCCGCCGGACGTCCACCAATGCGTGACCTCCAGATCGGTGGCCTGAGCCAGGCCGAACGGCAGGACCACGGTTGCGGCCAAAGCGCCGGCCAAAGAACGTAATTTCATGAGTCTCCTCCCTCACTGTAACGTTACCGTAAAAAACTTAGTTCAATCCAATTGCCGACGCAACACCCACAACGGATAATTCAAATTTATTATTTTGATACTTCCTTTGGTTGTATTCTGCGGCCCGGCAAATGGCTTCAATCGGCCATACCAAGCTGCCGCAGCGCTTCAGAAATCATCCTTTAAGTGCCTGCGATGCATAATTTAATTCGACGTGTTGCGATGCGCATCACCAATGGAGTGTCCGCGAACGCAGCATGACGCTGCACGCACTCCTAATTCAACTCACCGTTTACGCCCTTCGCAGCGCAACAACAAAAAGGCTCGACATCACTACTGTATCGTTACAGATTTCAAGATACGATTTCGCCTCGCCCCGATATGGTGCGTTCGGGCAAATCGTATATAACGCCCCTACGGGCTAAGGAGACGGGCTATCGCGAGCGGCCACCGCGGGGTGCGGCTGGGAACGGCGACCTTGAAGGTCCGAACGAGCGGGCTTTGCGTGATGGGCATGGAAGACAGGACGAGAAACAGGCCAGCGGCAGCGCCGCCAACGGAGGGCGGCAGGCCGACATTGAAGACGATCGCCTTCATGACCGGGCTCGGCATCACAACCGTTTCCCGCGCGCTGAAGGACGCGCCCGACATCGGCGCCGAGACCAAGGAGCGGGTGCGCCTGGTCGCCAAGCAGATCGGCTATCAGCCGAACCGCGCAGGCGTCCGCCTCAGGACCGGCAAGACGAATGTCATCAGCCTTGTGCTGACGCTCGAGGAAGAGATCATGGGCATCACCAGCCCGATGGTCATCGGCATCACCGAGATCCTCGCCGGCACGCCGTATCATCTCGTCGTCACGCCCTATAGTTCCTCCAAGGATCCGCTCGGGCCGATCCGCTACATTCTCGATACCGGCGCTGCCGACGGCGTGATCATCTCTCGAATGGAGCCGAACGATCCACGCGTGACGCTGCTCACCGAGCGTCAATTTCCCTTCGCGACACATGGCCGGACCGAAATGGGGATCGCCCATCCCTATCACGACTTCGACAACGGACGCTTCGCGTATGAGGCGGTGCGCAGGCTTGTCGAGCGCGGCAGGCGCCGGCTGGTGCTCCTGGAACCGCCGCCGCACCTCACCTTCCATTCCCACATGCGCACCGGCTTCGAGCACGGTCTCAAGGATTTCGGCGCGGAGTCGGTGAGCTTCCATCAGGTCAACATCGACTACAGCCTCGTCGCCATCCGCGACGCTTTCGAGAAGCTGATGGGCTCTTCGGACGCCCCCGACGGGATCGTCTCCGGCAGCGGCTCGGGTGCCATTGCGCTGATTGCCGGCATCGAGGCGGCGCGCAAGAAGCTCGGCGAGGACGCAGACATGGTCTCCAAGGTCCCGAGCGACTTCCTGCGCTGGCTGCGCCCGGAAGTGATGACCATGTACGAGGATATCCGGGTCGCCGGACGCGAACTCGCCAAGGCGGTCATCGGCCGCATCGAGGGAAGCCCTCCCGAAACGCTTCAAAGCCTCAGCCAGCCCGAATTCCAGCCGCCGATGCAGAGATCGCCGGAAGTTTAGACTAGGTCGGTCGATCCGCGGGCTACCAGTTGCCCTGCCAGCCCGCTTTGCGGAGACTAGTGCGTATTTGTTCGCGTTGCTCGGGATTGACGAAGCGCGATACGAACTCGCCGAGTTCCTCCTGTCCTTCAGACGAGTTCCGTTGCATTTCGGCGGCTGCCTGTTCGGCCTCACGCTGGCGCCCCAGTTCCACGAGACAACAGACGAGTGCGCAGTGCGTGGAGGGTAGATCCGGCCGCTTGGCCGCGGCATTGAGCGCCGGTTGAAGCGATTCTTCGTACTCCCCTGTGAGGAAATGAGCGAAGGCCAGGAAATGCAGCCATAGGAATGCAAGCGGATCGTGCGGACTGAGGCGCAGGCCTCTCTGAAATGGCTCAATCGCCTGGCCGGCCCGGCCGAGGAAGAGGCGCGACATACCGAGGAGCATATAGCCGAGCGCAAAGCTGGGACTGAGGTCAATCGATCTTTGGGCGGCCTCCATTGCCCGATGGAGCCTGCCCATGACGACGCTCATAATTCCCACCGCATAATGCGCATAGGGGTCGGTTTCGGCAAGTTGCGCGGCACGCAGCGCCGCCTGCCATCCCTCCGCCATGTCCCCCGCGGGGTTCTCGCTCCACCGGAAGAACAGCGTCCCCGCGTTGCACCTGCCAAGCCAGGTGTATCCTTCGGCGATATCGGGCGCCGCCACGATCGCCTTGCGAAACAGCTCGCGCGCACAGCGATGCTCGGCCGGCGTGAACTGATAGAAGTGCCACATGCCGCGAAAGATCAGTTCCCAGGCGGTCAGGTTGTCCGGCGCTTTGCGCCGCACCCGTAGGGTCTCCATTCTCAGCATTTCCGGCTCGATCGCGCCGGCAACGCGGTCGACGATCTCGTCCTGCAGCGCGAAGAGCTCCGCCAGGTCACGGTCGTACCGTTCGGCCCAGACATGATGGCCGGTTTCCGCTTCCACCAACTGCGCCGTGACGCGAACCCTGTCGCTCGATTTGCGCGTGCTCCCCTCCAACACATAACGCACGCCGAGTTCACTGCCGATCTGCTGCACCGTGGCGGCGCGGTTCTTGTAGGTGAAGCTCGAATTGCGGGCGATGACGAAAAACCACCGGAACTTTGCGAGGGCCGTAATAAGATCCTCCGTCAGGCCGTCAGCAAAGTAATCCTGCTCGGCATCTCCGCTCATATTGACGAATGGCATCACCGCGATCGACGGCTTGTCCGGCAAGGCCAAAGAGCCGCTCTGGAGCTCGGTTATCGGCACAGGCGGCTCCATGCTGGAGCGGACGCGATAGGCGCGCACCGGTCGCGCGATATTTTTTAAGGTTTTTTCGCCGAGGCACTCACACGCAAAGCTTAGCTTTCCGACGATTTGATCATGCACGGAAGCAGAGATACAGATGTCGCCCGGTTCGTCGAGCGTCTGCAGCCGCGCCGCTATATTGACCCCGTCTCCGAAGAGATCACCGCCGCGGGCGATTACGTCGCCAAGATTGATGCCGATGCGGAACATCATGCGGCGGCGTTCGGGAAGATCGATATTGCGGCGGCCGAGGGCGCGCTGAATAGCGACGGCGCAACGCACCGCCTGCACGGCACTTGCGAACTCGACCATGACGCCATCGCCAGCCATGTTGAACACCCGACCGCGGTGTTCGGCGACAAGACCCGCAATGATCTCCTGATACTTAGTAAGTAGGCTGAGCGTCGCCTCTTCGTCTTCCGACATGAGACGGCTGTACCCAGCGACGTCGGCAGCCAGGACAACGGCCAGATGGCGTCCCTTTGCTTCATTCGTCGGCACTAGCCCCTCCCTCGCCCCTCAATGGAGCAAGTCTACACCTTGCCGGACGCCTTCATCCAGAGGCGACACCGATGAGATGCACCGCCGCGGACGAACATTTCAGATTTCACAATGTTTCAAAGGACGCAGCCGCACCTCGCGGATCGGGCATATGAGATGATCTCGACCCGTTTGCTGCGCCCGTCGCCGAGGAATTCGTCGACGGCCGCGGCGACGTCGCTCGGCCGGTACCGTGCCCAATGGCCGAGGCCATGGAGGGCTGCTTCCTGGCACGCGATCGAGCTGAGGCCTAGCGTGCGGCGCATGACATCGATCGCTGCCTTCTGCATGCGGTCGCAAGAAGGATCGTCCGGGAGCGCCAAAGACGGGAACTCGTCCCACCACATGTAACAGACAGTGTTCAGGGGAGCCGCGCCGGGCTCGTCTATGTGGCCCAACACAGCAGCACAGCGAGGTGCGAATAGATCGGTGAAGACGTTCTCTATGGCCTCAATGCAGGAGAGCCGCGCCCCCGTCGGCGTTGAGGTGCTGTAGAACCACCCGTTGTCACCCGAGGCGCTGGTGCTCAGGAGATAGGTGAGTCCCTGGGCAATCTGCGCATCGGAGAAGCTGGCGAGCGAGTGCTCAGTTGTTGAAAAGAGCCTCGTGAAGTACTCGATGGCGACGGGCGGCTCTGGATTCCACCAAGGCGGATCTTCGTCGAAGAACCAGGGATAGCCGTGCGGCCTGATCGAGTGGCCAAAGGCGTGCTCGAGCCAGGCATCGTAGCTCAGGTTCGAAACCGCGGGCATGCGAGCCTCTTTCCGTTGGAGGTCACGTTATCCGGAACGCGCAGGCATGCCGGGGCCAATCATCCACGTAACTTAACCATCTCACGAGCCCGTTGCGCACGCCAGTTGCGTTTACCGCGCCCCGCTTGTCGGTTCGCGTCGTAGGGTGAGGGCTGGAAGGCGACAGCGGCGCCTTGTAGGCTCGCCGATTCAGGAGCGATGATGTCACCGCCAGGAGGAAACTGACTGATGCCGCCCGTCAAGGTCGATCCCGACAAAGTGCATGAGTTCGAGGACCCCGCAGCCTTTTATGCGTGGCTCGGCGAGCACCACGACAAGCAGGACGAAGTCTGGATCAAGGTCCACAAAGTTGGGTCGGGGCTCAAGTCGATCACGCCCAAGCAGGCCATAGACGTGGTGCTCTGCTGGGGCTGGATCGACGGGGTGCGCAAGGGGCTCGATGAGAAAAGCTTTCTCCAACGCTACACGCCACGTGGCAGGAAGAGCACCTGGAGCCAGATCAATGTCGATAATGTCGCGCGACTGATCAAGGACGGCCGGATGACGGAGCACGGGCTTCGGCAGGTGGAGATGGCCAAGGCCGACGGCCGCTGGGACCGCGCCTATAAGAGCGGCAAGGACATGAAGATCCCCGACGACCTCCAGGCCGCAATCGAAGCCGAACCCAAGGCCAACGAGATGCTTAGCAAGCTTAGCGAACAGAACCGCTTCGCGCTGGCCTTCCGCACCCACAACATGAAAACCGAAGCCGGTCGAAAGAAGAAGATCGAGACCTTTGTCGAGATGCTGAAGCGCGGCGAGACGATCTATCCGCAGGGGAAGAAGTGAACCGATCGAGCCCGTGCTTATGCTTCATATGCTCACGGCTGGCCAGTACTTGTCGTCGGTAAAATCCGCCGGGATCGGATTGAGCTGTTCGAGTTTCTCGGCGACGAAATCGATCTGCATCTTCAGATAGCGGATGGAATGCGGCATCGGCGCACCCGTGGCCAGGCTGCGTACCCGCCATTGCTCGTAGCCCGACGCCCTTATGCGCCGCTCCGCCTCGCCGCGGATGCCTGCCGGCCCGGTTCCGGACCCAGTGTCGATCGCCTTGCCCCCTTCGATCACCCTGAATTTCATGCTGCCTTCCCGATTGCTCCCTTGCTTGAGATGTCGTGAGCTTGCCGCGGAAGGGCGACCGGCGCCACCCTTCCTTTGGTAGAAGCGATCTGAACTGATTCTAAACTAAGCGGTCAATCCGCTGCCCCACGGTCCGTGGTGGCTGTCGGCGCCGTCGACGCGGTCGAAACCGTGAGCGCCGAAGAAGTCGCGCTGCGCCTGGATGACGTTCGCCGTGCCGCGGCCGCGGCGGTAGCTGTCGAAATAGCCGAGCGCCGAGGCGAGCGCCGGCACCGGCAGGCCGCCGAGCACCGCCGCGGAAACGACCCGGCGGAGCGCCCCGTCGGTTTCCTTGACCATCGCCGCGAAGGCGGGCGTGACGATCAGGTTGGCCGCATCCGGCGCCTTGGTGAAGGCGGTGGTGATCTCGTCGAGGAATTGCGAGCGGATGATGCAGCCGGCCCGCCAGATCCGGGCGATCGTCGGCATCGGGAGGTTCCAGTCGAACTCCTTCGAGGCGGCCGACATCACCGCGAAGCCCTGCGCATAGGCGCCGATCTTGCCGGCGAGCAGCGCGCTTTCGAGGTCCTTGATGAAGGCTTGCTTGTCCGTCACCTTGAACTCGCCGACCGGCGGCAGCCCGAGGATCTTTTCGGCTGCGTCACGCTCCTCCTTCGCGGAGGAGATGCTGCGGGCGGCGACGGCCGCCTCGATGGCGGTCGCCGGCACGCCCATGTTCTGCGCCTCGATCACCGACCATTTGCCGGTGCCCTTCTGTCCGGCCTTATCGAGGATCAGGTCGACCATGGGCTTGCCGGTCAAAGGATCGGCGGCCTTCAAAACCTTTTCGGTGATTTCGATCAGGTAAGAATTGAGCCGGCCCTTGTTCCAGGCACCGAAGACCTCGCCGATCTCCTGCGCCGTCATCTTCAGTCCGTCGCGCAGGATGCCGTAGATCTCGGCGATCATCTGCATGTCGGCATATTCGATGCCGTTATGGATCGTCTTGACAAAGTGGCCGGCGCCGTTTTCGCCGAGCCAAGCGACGCAGGGATCATTGTCGTATTTCGCGGCGACCGAGGTCAGCACCTTCTCGACGCGGCGATAGGATTCCTCCGTACCGCCGACCATGATCGACGGTCCATGGCGCGCCCCCTCCTCGCCGCCGGAAACTCCCATGCCGATGAAGGTGAGGCCGCTATCCTTCAACGCATCGAAGCGGCGCATCGTGTCGCGGAAATTGGCGTTACCCGCGTCGATCATGATGTCGCCGTTGTCGAGATGGGGCTTCAGCGCCTGCATCTGCTGGTCGACGGGGTCGCCGGCCTTGATCATGATAATGATCGGGCGCGGCGGACGGATAGCGGCGACGAATTCCTGAATCGTTTCGCAGGGAACGATCTGTTCCTTGAGCGCGCCCGCCTCCGCGTAGAATTTCCGCGTCGCGTCAACCGAACGGTTGAAAACGGCGATCTTGTTGCCTTTTTCCGCGATATTGAGTGCCAGGTTCGATCCCATGACGCCGAGACCGATGAGGCCGATTTCCGCCTGTGACACGTGCTTCCCTCCATTGGGCAGGAGAGCCATGCACGGGCCGCGAAGTCGCGTCGGTGCCGGCTCCTTCGAATTGAACTGCGCACGTCCCGGTGGCCCGCGAAGGGGGTGCCGGCAACATGCGGCGGAGGAGGCTGTTTTGGCACTCAAATCGATTTACGACAAGCCATTCCTGAGAAAATCACTGCTTCTCCGGCTTGCCGTCGCCGTCGTCGAGCACGCGCCGTCCAGCGGAATGCAGCGAGGCTGAGACCGACCCAGATCCTTGATCTGCGTCAAGTTCTGGAGTCGAATGCGCGCGGTGCGTCGCCCCCGGCAACAATCAGCTCCTTTCGGCCCACTTCCGGCTGTAAGATGGCTGCCGTGTCGCCGTAGTAGCGCCGACATCGAGGAGAGCCGGGCATGCCGAACATCACACCGCCCCGACTTGCGCAAAGCACGGGCATTTACCGGGAGCGGCCCGCCGCCGGCGCGCTTGCTGCCTATTTCAAATGCCTGTGGCTGCATCGACTCCCCGACGGCGAAGCGCCAAGCATGGCCGTCGTACCGGACGGCTGCGCCGACGTCATCTGGACGTCCGGCGGCCCGGCAATCGTTGGACCCGACCGTGTCGCCGCCTTCCCCAAGCTCGCCGCAGGCGAAACCATCTTCGGTGCCCGGTTCAGAATTGGTGCAGCGGCCGCCTGGCTGCGCACGCCGTTGAGCGGGTTGACCGGCCGGACGGTCCCACTCGATCTCCTTTGGGGGCGAGCGGCCAACGAAATGGACGAGCGGATGGCGCTGGCACGGGACGCCACCGAGCGGCTCGCGATATTGGCAGGCGCATTTAAAGGCCGCCTCTCGACCGCGCACCCCCCGCCACCGAACATCGCTTCGTTGGTGAAGCATCTCCACGAGGCTCGCCCAGCCGCGGCCGATCCCATCCGAAACCTGGCGCGAACAACCGGCTCTAGCGAGCGAAGTCTCCGCCGTCTCTGCCTCGAGCATTTCGGCTATGGTGCCAAGACCCTAGATCGCGTGCTGCGCCTGCAGCGCTTCCTGGCTGCCGGCCGCGGCCGGCCGCAGGACAAATTGGCGGCCCTCGCCGCCGATGCCGGCTATGCCGACCAGGCACACCTTACCCGGGAAACGAGGGAGCTCACCTCGCTGACGCCCGGCGAAATCCTGCGGCAATTCGCTCCAGACCCATCAGAGAAATCGAAGGGGTGATTTCAGCAGCACGATTGGCCGTTTCGTTCAAGACCATTGCACAACGAGGTGCTATCCGAACTCAAAACGGAGACGCGCATGACCACGATGGCCGCCAGAATTATCCACGTCTCGATCGAGCGAGACTGGCGCGATGTCTACGCCTTCATGGCCGATCACCAAAAGATGCCGCTTTGGGCCTCCGGGCTCTCGACGGGGCTTGCGCGTGACGGCGACGAATGGATCGCGCCGGGCCCGCTCGGCAATGCCCGTGTTCGTTTCCCTCCCGCCAATGAGTTCGGCGTCGTGGACCATTTGGTGAAGCTCGAGAACGGCGCGAAGATCCACAACGCGCTCCGGGTGGTGCCGAATGGCGACGGCGCGGAAGTGATGTTCACCCTGCTGAGACAGTTCGACATGAGTGACGAACAATTAGCGGCGGATGCCGCCTGCGTTCAAAAGGATCTCGACACCTTGAAGACCATTCTGGAAGAATCAAAAGACGGCAAAGGACATCGCCATGACCGGTAGCGACCGACGGATCGACTATATCGAATTCAACGTGGCGGACATCGCGGCGAGCAAGGCCTTCTACGGCAGCGCGTTCGGCTGGACCTTTACCGATTACGGTCCGGAATATTGCGAGTTCGCCGACGGCCGGCTGACCGGCGGCTTCACGACGCTCGGTCCGGTCCGCAGCGGAGGGCCGCTCGTCATCATCTATGCCGATGAGCTGGAAGGCGCGCTCGCCCGCGTCGAGGGCGCCGGCGGCAGGATCGTCAAACCGATCTTCACCTTCCCCGGCGGCAGGCGCTTTCACTTTGCCGATCCGGACGGTTACGAGCTGGCGGTCTGGTCCAAGCAATAGCGGCAGTTCGAAATGTTCGACGGGCGGAGTGGACGGCGAAGGGCTATTCGCCGAAGCGGATGAAAAGCGCGCTGACGAGGCCGAAGACGACGATGCACTGGAGGATGAACATGGGCCATTCCTGTGACATCCGCTTCTCCTCCCGCGTGACCACCGCCACAATGGATAGCTGTAAGGAGCGGCGCCGCGGCACAGGCCCCTCGCGGCAACTGCCAATTTCCATGGGCATCCCGCCGCCGGCAAAGTTTAGCATCTCCTGTTGAACTGCGCACGAAAAGCCGCGCGCCCAGAAGGACGCGCGGCTCGCAGCGCGCTTTCTCGGGTTGCTTTGCTACTCGCCGCCGCCGAGGGAGTGGACGAAGACCGCGAGTTGCTTGACTGTCGTATCGCCCATGCGAGGCAGCCAGGCTGGCATGACGCCATGCTTCGGTGCCTTCATCCGGTTGACGATCGCCCGCTCGCCCTCCCCGTTCAACCAGATCGCGTCCGCCAGATTGGGTGCCCCCATCTCGCGATTGCCCTTCGCCGGCGCGCAGCCTGGCGGCTCGGAACCGCGGAGAACGCCCCGCAAATCGAATGAGATTGCTTCAGAGACTGCGCTTGATACGCCACCGGTCGTGATACCAGAGCCACTGGCCCGGATATTCGCGAACCCAGCTCTCGACCTTGTCGTTCAGCATCTGCGCCGTCGCCGTGACATCGACGCTGCCATCGGCCCTGCGCGGAATTTCGACGGCCGGCTCGAGTTCCAGCCGGAATCGGCCGCCGGGGAGGCGGATGCAACGGGCCGGATAGACCTCGCAATTGAACTGGCGAACAAGTTTCGCGAGCAGCGGATTGGTCTGGACGTCCTGGCCGAAGAACTTCGTCTTCAGGCCCTTGCGGAATTTCTGGTCGACCAGCACGCCGACGCCGCCGCCGCGTTCGAGCTGGCGGGCGAGCGCAAAGGAGGAGCCCGCATGGGAGGGCACGAGATTGCCCATCCGCTCCTGGCGGAACTGGAAGACCTTGTCGGCCATGTAAGGATTGTTCGGCGGCCGGAAGAGAACGGTGACGTCCAGCCCGAAGGCGGAGCCCGCCACAGGCAGCATCTCAAAATTGCCGCTATGCGCCGTGAAGACGATGAAGGGCCGCGGATTGTCTCGCAGCTCCAGGAAGAGCGGAATGCCCGAGACCTCCACCCTGCCCGGCTCGGCGCGGTGCGGATCGAAGTCGAAGAGCCGGTCGAGGAAGACATATTCGGCCGCGAGCCGGCCCATATTGCCCCAGCTTTCGAGCGCGGTCTCCTTTATCCAGGCGTCGCTCTTCTCAGGATAGGCATTGCGCAGATTGGTAAGCGTCAGCTTATGGCGGCGGGTCTTCGGACCGATCCAGCGCGCGACGCGATCCATGAAATTGATCGCCGCATCCGCCGGAAAGAGCTTCAAAACATTGAGAAGCAGGAAGACGAGCTGTGCGATCAGCCATTGCCGGAAGCGATCGGCAGCGAGCACCAGCCGTGTGATCAGCATCCGCACCGGGATCAATCCATCCGCAGAATAATCTTGCCGAAGATCTGCCGAGACTCCATCCGCTCGAGCGCACGATCGATGTCGGCGAGGCCGACTTCGGTATCGATCACCGGATGAACGAGGCCGCGCGCCATCTTCTGCATGGCGTTCGCCATGTTTTCCATGCGGCAGCCAAAGGAGCCGAGCAGCTTCAACTGCTGCTGGAAGAGCATCATCAGATTCATGTCGGTCGAGACGCCCGAGGTCGAGCCGCAGGTGACGAGCCGGCCGCCGCGCTTCATCGACAGCATCGAGCCCGCCCAGGTGTCCTTGCCGACATGCTCAAAGACGACATCGACTCCCTTCTTCTTGGTGAGCTTGCGTACCACGCCCTCGAAACGGTCGGTGCGATAGTTGATGACGTGGTCGGCGCCGAGCGCCCTCGCCTTCTCGATCTTGTCGTCGGAACCGACCGTGGTAATGACCGTGCAGCCGATCTTCTTGGCGAGCTGGATCGCCGCCGAGCCGATGCCGGAGCCGCCGGCATGGACAAGGATCGTTTCGCCCGGCTCGAGCTTGGCATTATCGAACAGCATGTGCTCGACCGTACCGAAGGTGACCGGCGCCAGTGCCGCACCGACCGCGTCGACACCGGGCGGCGCCGGGACCAGCAGGCGAGCCGGCAGATTGATCTTCTCCTGGGCGAAGCCGTCGAGATGGAAACCGTGCACGCCGCCGACATGCTCGCACAGATTGTCGCGCCCTTCCTTGCAGGGGCGGCAGAGGCCGCAGGTGCGCGCACCGTAGATCGAAACGAGCTGGCCCGGCAGGACATTTGCCACACCCGGTCCGATGCTCTCGACAGCGCCGGACGCTTCCGCGCCGATGACCAGCGGCATCTTGCGCTTGGCAAAGGCCATGCCGCGCCAGCCCCAGACGTCGATATGGTTGAGCGCGACGGCCTTGACCCGCAGCGTCACCTCGCCCGGACCGGGCGTCTCCGGTTCCGGCAGGTCGGTAATTTCGAGCTTGCGGTCATCGAGCAGTTGCAGGGCGCGCATGGTCTTTCCTTTGCGGAAGGCAGGTATTCGATCGTCGAGCGGCTTAGGCCGGCTCGGCGGTCATGACAAGGCTGGCATTCTGGCCGCCGAAACCGAAGGAATTCGACAGGACCGCGGTGACCTGCTGGCTGCGCTTCGCGTTCGGCACGACGTCGAGAACGATCGCCGGGTCCGGGTTCTGGTAGTTGATGGTCGGCGGCAGCGTGCCGGTGAGCATCGTCTGGATCGAGAAAACCGCCTCGACCGCACCGGCGGCGGTCAGCGTGTGGCCGATCATCGACTTGTTGGACGAAACCGGTATCGACGGCAGGCGCTCACCGAAGACGGCCGACATCGACAGATATTCCATCTTGTCGTTCTCCGGCGTCGAGGTGCCGTGGGCATTGATGTAGCCGATGCCGGTTTCATCGATGCCGGCATCCGCAAGCGCCGCGCGGATCGTCGCAATCGCCGGCCCACCATCGGGCGAGGAGCGCGTGCGGTGGAAGAGATCCGCCTTTTCGCCGCAGCCCTTGAGAATGCCGTAGATGCGGGCGCCGCGGGCGAGTGCCGCTTCGAGCGATTCCAGCACCAGGGTGGCCGCGCCTTCGGCGATGACGAAGCCGTCTCGATCCTTGGTGAAGGGTTTCGAGGCCTTTTCCGGCGGATCATTCTGGGTCGAGAGCGCCGAAAGCAGCGAGAAGCGGATCAGCGCCTCGGCGCTAACCGAACCGTCGGTCGCAACCGTCAGCGCCCGGTCGGTACGGCCCTGGCGGATCGCCTCGACGCCAAGCTGGATCGCGGTGGCGCCCGAGGCACAAGCCGTCGACAACGTGACCGGCAGGCCGCGCGTCCCGAAACGATCGGCAAGCCGCTCGGAAATCGACCCGAAGAGCACGGCCTCGTGGAAGACCGGATCGGCCTTCTGGCGCATCGCGGCGAGGAAGCGGTTATAGGCGTCGCCCGGCCGTTCCGAGGCCGGCGCCCGGTCCGCGAGCTCGAAGCGCGCGTTCCACTCCGGTTCGATCGGCGGCGCTGCGAGGAAGAGCGGGCCGTTGAAATCGCCGGAAAGACCGGCCTGCGCGAGCGCTTCCAAGGTCGTCTCGCGCGCCATCGCATAGGAGCGTTCGACGGCGTTGTCGGCCGGAATTTCGATGAAATCGACCGTGCCGCTGATGCGGGTTGAAAGGCCCTCCGTCGGGAAGCGGGTAATCTTGTGAATGCCGGAAACGCCGCCGCTGAGCGCCGCCCAGTTGTCCTCCAGCCCTTGGCCGAGCGAGGTGATGACGCCCATGCCGGTAATGGCGACGATCGGGCGGCCGAGGTGATCGGTGTAAGCCTTGCTCATGCTTGAGCTCCTTATTCCGCGGAAAGCACGGCGACGCCTTCGCCGCGGGAATGGCCGATGGTCGTGACGATCGCCGCCTTGGCGGACGCCGTCATCGGCGCCTCGGCAGGATCGAAGGGCGGCACCTTCGCCGCATGCCCGAGCGAGAGCGCGGCAAAAGCCATGCCGACCGGGAACTGCGCCTCGATACCGTGACCGACGAGACCGCCATAGGCGCGGACCGGCCGTCCGGCGAACTCCGTGTCGAGGAATGCCTTCTCGCGGCGCGCCAGGTCGTGGAAGCCGCTGGTGCCGGAAAACACCACGGTCGACTGCGGCTCAAGTTCTGCGGCAGGTCGTGCCAGATCCCGGAGCCGTGCCTCGAACCGGCCGTCTTCGCGGCTGCCGCGATCGCCTTCGATCGCATCGATCGTGGCATAGATGCGGGCGCCGCGGGCTTCGGCATATTCGCGCGATTCCAGAACGAGGAATGCGCCGACGGACCCCAGGATCATGCCGCCGCCGTTCTCGGGATCGCGCGACCAGATCGGCTGCCACTCGCCAAGCGCATGTCCCTGGATGGCTTCGATCAACAGGATGATGTCGAGGCGTTCGGCCGAGAAGGCGCCGCCGACGAGCGTATGCGTCGACTGCCCGGCCTTGATGCGGGCAAAGGCGGTTTCGATTGCCGAAATGCCCGCCGCCTCCTCGCCCATGAAGGTGCGAGACGAGCCCGTCACCTTGTGGACGATCGAGATGTTGCCGGCCAGAAGATTGGAGAGCTGGGCAAGAAAGAGCGTCGGGCGGAGCTCCGTCGTCAGCTTCTCGTTCAGGAGTTGTTCGCGATCATTGCGCTTCAGGCCCTCATCGACGATCAGCGAGTCGACATTGATATCGCGTTCGCCGCCGCCGGCAGCGACGATCATGTCCATGCTGCCGCAGGCTTCGAGATTGTCCTTGAGCCCCGCGTCGTCCAGCGCGAGCCCGGCTGCGAAGACGCCGAGGCGCTGCCAGTTCTCCATCTGCCGCTGATCGCCGCGCTTGGCGATCTGCGCCGACCAGTCGATCTCCGGCAGGGGATGGACCGGATAAGGCGCAAAGCGCTCGGTCTCGACCCGGGCCTTCGGCGGTTCGACGGAACTCAGCAGGGCAACATGCGGCTCGGCGCCGACGCCCTGGCTCGTCACAATGCCGACGCCGGTGATCACCACGTCGTTTGCGGATTTGGTCATCTTATTTCTCCGAAGCGGCCGCAGCGGCCATCAGTCCCACTTCCTCGGCACGCCTGCGGACGATCTCGCCAAGCGGCACCTGATCGAACGGCATCGTCCTCAACTTTAGCTGGGCATCGCAGATCTTCTTGCCGCCCGATGCGATTTTGGCCTTGGTCACCGCGAAACCCGAGCCCTCGTGCTCCAGGAATGCTTCGATCTCGAGCTCGGCGGAAGGCTCGACGAATGTGCGCATCTTGGCGCCGTCGACCGACATCAGGAAGGGCATCGCCACGAATTTGGTGACAGCAAGCACGAGAAAGCCGGAGGCCTGCGCCATGGTTTCGATCAGCAGCACGCCGGGAACCAGCGGATAGCCGGGAAAATGCCCCTCGAAGACCGGGCTCTTCTCCGGCACGATGGACCGCGCCGTCAGCCGGCCCGCCGCGAGATCGACGGTTTCGATCCGATCGATCATCTGGAAATATTCAAGGAGCATCAGGGCTCATCCCGTTCGTTTCGGGCTCAAGTAAAAATGCCGATGCCGCCTGTCAAGCGAAGGACGCAGCAGGCGGCATCGGTAAACGGATCGAACCGTGTCGGCGGCGAGGCGATCAGGCCTTGGCGGCGCGAAGCTCGTCGATCTTGGCGCAGAGGTTCTTCAGCACGAAGTATTCCTCGGTCGACACCTTGCCTTCGTTGACTTCCTGGGTCCACTGCTCAAGCGGAATCTTGATGCCGAATTCCTTGTCGATCGCAAAGACGATGTCGAGGAAGTCCAGGCTGTCGATGCCGAGATCATCGATCGTGTGGCTTTCCGGCTTGATCGTCTCGCGGTCGATCTCGCTCGTTTCCGCAATGATGTCGGCAACCTTGTCGAATGTAGCTGTCACGCGCTTACCTCTTGAAAATCGAGTCTTGGCGATCCCTATAGAAAAATGCACCGCAAAAGCCAATGCCTCGCGGAGTTTTGCGACCCAGATTTGAAAAACGGTGTTGCTAATCGGCGACCGAGTGCCGGTCGGCTGAGGTGTCGTGCCCGTTGACAGCTGATCCGCTTCCTCACGGCCTTATCCGAAATGACCTGCCGCCAGGCGCGGATCGTCCAAGAGGATGGCGTCAGGCCCAATCGCGCGCAGGCGCTCAAGTCCTTCTCCGTCGACCAGCCCGACCGGAAACGGCGGGTATTCCGGCATCGGAATCGAACGCGGCTGACCCACCATCACCGTGAGGAGCAGGCCGGCGTGGCGAACGATCGCCGCACGTTCGGGGCTCGCTGCGCCCTGCCATAGCCTGAACCAGTCTGCACCGGCATGCCGAGCCCGAGTGGCGGAGTCCGGCTCCTCCAAGAAAGCGAGAATGGCGATGTCCGCTCTGGCGGAGCGGACTGCAGCGATGAGGTCGAGGCTGCGCAGGCCAAGCATCGTTCGCTCGGTCGCACTCGCACCGGTGACCTCGTCGACGATGCGCTGGACGTGCTGCGGGTCGGAAAGCTTGACATCCAGGAGCACCCCTAGCGAGCCCGAGGCGGTCAGCGCCTCTCGAAGCGTCATCGTGGCCGGCAGCAGGCGCCTGAGCGTTTCCAAATCGACATCCGAAACAGTGCGTCCATCACCGCAGAGCCGTCGAAGATCGTCATCGTGCATGCAAATGAGAGCGCCGTCCTTCGTCAGGCGAATGTCCGTCTCGATGGCATCTGCGCCAGCGCCTGCGGCGGCATGCAGCGCCTCCGCGGTGTTTTCGGCAGCAAGCGCCGCGCCGCCGCGATGCGCGATGATGAGAGGTTTGCGGCCGGAGCGACGAAACCAGAACTCAGAGGGCATCATCGTCGCCTGCTGCTGGAGTTTCAGAAAAGCAGGAACGGCAGAACCAGGACGGCGGCGCTCAAGGTGAGCGCGCTGCAGGCACCGTAAAAGACGATCACCGCGTCGTCGATGTCGGCTGCCGTCGCGACTGCGCGGCCGGGGCGGTTGATCATAGGCTCCTCGACGCGCGCCCCGCCATAGACCCGTGGCCCGGCAAGCTGGATATCGAGCGCGCCGGCCATCGCCGCCTCGGGCCAGCCGGAGTTAGGCGAGCGGTGAAAAGCGTGATCGCTCTTGGCCACCTCGATTGCGGCCTTCGCCGCTTCGGCGCCGCGCTTCAAGCGAGCCCCTGCGGCGATGAGAAGAGCCGAAAGCCGTGCGGCCGGAAGATTGACGAGGTCGTCGAGCCGCGCCGAGGCCCAGCCGAAATGAAGGTATTTCTGACTCTTATGGCCGATCATCGAATCGGCCGTATTCAGCATCTTGTAAGCGAAAAGGCCGGGGAGCCCAGCAATCGCATACCAAAGGGCGGGAGCGACGACCCCATCGGAAAAATTCTCCGCAAGGCTCTCGATAGCCGCACGGCAGACGCCAGGCTCATCAAGCGTTTTCGGGTCCCGGCCGACGATCATCGACACGGCCTTCCGGCCCCCTTCCAGGCCGTCACGGCGCAATCCGTCGGCGACGCGGCGGACGTGATCGGCGAGGCTCTTCTGGGCCAGGAAAACCGCAACGGTCAGCGCCTCCAGGACGAAACCGAGCGCACCGAGAACATCGAACAGCCGATTGAGCACCACACCGAGCAGCATGCTTGCTGCGACAAGGATGACGATGGCCGCAACGCCCCGCATTTTTAGCCAGCCACCGTGCCCACCGCGATTGAGCGCCGCGTCGAAAACGCCGATGGCCTTGCCGAAGAGTACCACCGGATGCGTCAACCGCTCCCAAAGCCAATCTGGATCGCCAACGATGCGGTCGATGATCAGCGCGACGACGAGGATGAGGAAAATTTCAGCCGACATCTAAACTCCTGCTCGCTGCAAGGCTTCGGCAAGACGGCGGTCGCCATTCGCATCCGCGGCCAGGCCGATCCGCAGCCAGCGCCGGTCGTAGTCGAACTTGCGCGTCAGAATGTGCTCCCCGCAGAGCGCCGTATGAAGATCGTTTGCCCGTTCGTGGTCGACGAGCGCGAAGAGACCGGTACCACCGATGACGTCCATGCCGGCGCCACGAAGCACCGCATGGAGAGCCGCATTGCGTTCGAGAATACCTTCCCTGACCGCCTCCGTGTCGCCTTCCATCAGCCTCGCCGCAACGGCAAGTGCCGGGCCTGACACCGCCCAGGGGCCAAGCCATTCGCGGAAAGATTCCGTGACCGCGGCGTTTGCAACGACGAAGCCGAGCCTCAGGCCCGCAAGGCCGAAGAACTTGCCGAAGGAACGGAAGACGACGAGGTTGTGCTGTGCGTCGACATGCGGCGCAACACTTGTTTCCGGATCGAGGTCACCGAAGGCCTCGTCGACGACGAGCAGTCCGCCGCTCGCCTCCATCTCCCTTGCCATTGCAAGCACTTGGTCGGGCGGAAAAACCCGGCCCGTGGGGTTATTGGGATTTACCAGGACCGCGAGCCCGTGGGCCGCAGAGAGATCATCGGCACTCGCGACAGGGTCGACGGCAAAGCCGGCGCCGGTCAAGACGCGCTCATATTCGCCATAGGTCGGCCCGAATATAGCGGCGCGCCTTTTCAAGTCGGCAAGCCGCGGCAGCAACTGAATGACAGCCTGGGTTCCGGGAACCGGCAGAGGCATGAGGTCGCCGGTCCGATAGTAGCTGGATGCGGCTGCGCGGGCTGCCTCCTCCAGGTGGCGATCCGGCAGCCGATGCCAGACTCGCGCGTCGATCTTCGGCAGCGCGACCGGGCACGGATTGATGCCGGTTGAAAGGTCGAGCCAATCGTCTGGCGCGCCGCCGAAGCGGGCTGCGGCCTCGGTGATCCCGCCGCCATGGACGATCGGCGCGGTCATCGTCACTCCGAAAGATCGATGAGATGCACGAAGGAACCGGCAACATTGCCGCGGCGAAGGCCGGCATGGCCGAGGTCTACACCTGCCGCATCAGAAACGGCGAAGAGCGGCGCGGCCGCCCCTTCGGAAACGATGGTCGAATAGTGAAATTCGTGCGCCGTCATCGGTCCCTCGAAAAATTCATTGTCGAAAGGCGCCACGCGCCGGTAGCCGAGATGCCGCTTGCGTTCCGCGAAACTGGTGACCAGCGGCAACAGCCCGAGCATCTCGTAACGCTTGCCGTCCGCTGCGACAAGACCTTCGCCGAGCGTCATGTAGCCGCCGCATTCACCGAAGATGCGCGCACCGTGATCGGCCGCGGCATGGATCCCGGCTCGGAAACGAGTAGCCCTGGCAAGCCGGTCGGCGTGCAATTCCGGATAGCCGCCCGGCAGATAGATTGCGTCGGCGCCGGCATCGGGCGCTTCATCGGCCAGCGGCGAAAAGAACGAGATTTGCGCTCCCTGGCTCAACCAGCCGGCCAGCACATGCTCGTAACTGAAGGCAAAGGCGACGTCGCGGGCAACGGCAATCCGGTGGCCGATCGGCTTCAGCATCCGGGCGCATTGCGCCGGCTTCCCCCGCAAGGCAGACGCTGTTGCGAGAAGGGCTTCGACGTTACAGGCCGCAGTGACGCGCGCCGCGGCGTGCTCGATGAAATCTTCGAGCGACCCGTGCTCGCCGGCCTGGACAAGGCCCAGATGCCGTTCCGGCAGCTTCAACGCGGCATGCTGGCGCAGCACGCCGAAAATTGCCACGCCTGCGCGGTCGAGCGCATCGCGGAGCATCGCCTCATGGCGGTCGCTGCCCACGCGGTTCAGGATGACGCCGGCGACGCGCATATCGTCGCGATGATCCATATAGCCGCGCACCAGCGCCGCGACCGAGTGGGAGAGCCGGGCGCAATCGACGACCAGGACCACCGCCAGCCCCAGCGTCGCGGCGAGGTCCGCCGGCGATCCGGTCCCGTCCGCAGCGCCGTCATAGAGCCCCATCATCGCCTCGACGATCAGCGTCGAGCCATCCTTCGCCGCAGCCGCAGCGTTGGCGAGTAGCAGTTCCGGCCGCATCGCCCAGGGATCATAATTGAGGCAGGCCTTGCCGCTTGCGGCCGTATGGAAGGCGGGATCGATATAATCTGGGCCTGCCTTGCCCGGCGCAATGGAGACGCCGCGCCGCGCCAGCGCCCGCAGAAGACCGAGCGTCACCGTCGTCTTGCCGGAGCCGGAGCTCGGGGCGGCAATCATCAGACCGCTCATGCCGGGTCCCGGCGGATTTGGCTCGCGAACGGATCGGCGACAAGTGTGCGGCCATCGAGTGCGCCGAGCCAATCAAGCGACGGACGCAGCCGAACGACCTCGCCGACGACGACGATTGCCGGCGGCTCCAGCCCGGATGCCGCCACATCGGCTTCGGCGCGGGAAAGCGTGGTCTCGAGCACCGCCTGCTCGGCCGTCGCCGCATTGCAGACGAAGGCAACCGGCTCGTCGGGCGTACGCCCGGCAGCGATGAGGTTCGCCGAAATCTGTCCGATATGCTTCATCGCCATGTACATGACGATGACCGGCGAGCCCTTGGCGATGCCTTCCCAGTTGATCCGGTCTGGCACAACGCCGGAGGAATCGTGGCCAGTGAGGAAGGTGACCGCGTGATTGACTTCGCGGTGGGTCACCGGGATGCCGGCATAGGCCAGTCCGCCGATCCCCGCAGTGATGCCGGGCACGATACGGAATGGAATACCGTGTTCGACAAGGGTCAATGCCTCCTCGCCACCGCGACCGAAGACGAAGGGATCGCCGCCCTTGAGGCGTAGTACCCGGAGCCCGGCGCGTGCGAGCTCGACCAGGCGCAGCGAGATATCACGCTGCTTCGGCGACGGCTTGCCGCCGCGTTTGCCGG
The DNA here is from genome assembly GCF_002944405.1 of Sinorhizobium fredii. Taxonomy (NCBI): domain Bacteria; kingdom Pseudomonadati; phylum Pseudomonadota; class Alphaproteobacteria; order Hyphomicrobiales; family Rhizobiaceae; genus Ensifer; species Ensifer fredii. The sequence continues at coordinate 2,232,713 of NZ_CP024307.1, forward strand.
CAAATTCAAGCTTGGCGTCCGGGCTGGCGAGCTTCAGGCAATCGGCATTGACCAGCGCATCGTGAACGATCACATCCGCCTGGCGAAGCGCATTGGCGGCATGGAGCGTCAAAAGACCGGGATCGCCGGGTCCGGCACCGACCAGCCAGACGGAACCGGGTTCGAGCTTCGGCAGGCCGGCAAAAAACATATCCGTCACCCCTTATTACTCCGGTCCTGGCGAAACATCTGAGCTTATTCTCTCTCGTAGGAAATGATGGCAGAACATTGAATCTGCATATGAAATGACAACACGTGTGTGCCCGCGCAAGGCATCAGCCGCCTCCCGTGGCGCCGGCTTCGGTTTCGCAGGTGAAGGCATGGTGCCGCGGTCCTGCGATCGCTGCCGTGGCCCGGGCCGAGCGGATCTTTGGAACGAGCAGCACTGCGTCACGCCCGACCCCCGCCAATGCAGCGCCCTCGGCAACGCCGTGGCAGCCGGTATGGGCAAAGACGATCTCGGACGGATTCTTAAGTCGCGCGGCTTCTGCCTCGAGCGTCGCAGCGTCGAAGAAGCGGACGGGCACGGAAAAATGCCGGCCTGCCGCGTGAATGGCCGGCTCTTCGGCGCGCGCGTCCAGCGAAGCCACGAATGCAATATCGCTCTTCGACGCGCCGGCGTCGGCGAGTGCCCGCTCGGCAAGCGCGATCACTTCCCCGGGCGCTGTATTTCGCTCGCAGCCGAGGCCGAGAACGAGTCGTGCGGCTGAAACTGGCCCCGTGACCAAAGACATCTGCAGTGCTGCTCCCCTGCAGCGCCACACGGCCCGGGGGCACAGAGCAGCTGCAAATCAGTGTAATTGCGCGATAGTCCCATGCCTTTGGGGTTGGGAGCCGCGCAGCGGTCGGCGTTCCACACGAAGCGCCGGCCTGGGCAGACAGCCGCACCGGTCAGGACAGCACCGGATCTGGCCCCCTGAATGGGTCGGCCGCACCGGACGCTCTTTCGATCCGCTCGCACGGACGCCGTCGCATGATCTTCATTTCTACCGAAGGGCATCCGGGCGGTCAAACCAGATTGCGCCATCACGGCGTCGTAAACACATAACCGAGCGCCGCCGCTCCGGCGGGCGAAGACAGGGAGCTTGCAGCAGCAGAATGGCATTTTCTGCGGAAATTGCCGACGACAAGCCTTTGCTTTTCACGCCCGGCTCTGACACAAGGCGGAAGCAATTCCGTTTCGTCTCGAGCTTTCCGTGACCGACCTCGCCATCCACCTGCTGCTCTTTCTGTTCGTAGCCGCCTTCATTGCCGGCTTCATCGATTCGATCGCCGGCGGCGGCGGGATGATCACCATTCCTGCCATGCTGATCGCCGGCATTCCGCCGCTCGAATCACTCGGCACGAACAAGCTGCAATCGCTCTTCGGTTCGGGCTCCGCCAGCATCGCCTATGCGCGACACGGCCATGTGAATTTGAAGGAGCAGCTGCCGATGGCGCTGATGTCGGCCGCGGGTTCGGTGCTCGGCGCCTTGGTCGCGACAGTCGTTCCAGCCGATGCGCTGAAGGGCGTGCTGCCCTTTCTGCTGATCGCGATTGCCGTCTATTTCGGCTGCAAACCGAATATCGGCGACGTCGAAAAGCACCGCCGCCTGTCGGCTTTTCTCTTCACCCTCACCTTCGTACCGCTGATCGGCTTCTATGACGGCATTTTCGGACCGGGCACGGGCTCGTTCTTCATGGTCGGCTTTGTTTCGCTTGCCGGCTACGGCATCCTCAAGGCGACGGCCCACACGAAGTTCCTGAACTTCGGTTCCAATCTCGGCGCCTTCATCGTTTTCGTTCTCTACGGCGTCGTGCTCTGGAAGGTTGGGCTGCTGATGGGAGCGGGCCAGTTTCTCGGCGCGCAGGTCGGCTCCCGCTATGCGATGGCAAAGGGCGCGAAGATCGTCAAGCCGCTGCTCGTCATCGTCTCGATCGCGCTGGCAGTCCGGCTGCTAGCGGATCCAACGCATCCGCTCAGGATTTGGCTGGGCATCTGATCGCGCCGGCCTGCCTGTTCACGGCCGGCGCGTGAACAGGCCGGATTCGCACCGCTAGAACTCGACTCCCTTCTGCGCCTTGATGCCGGAGCGGAACGGATGCTTGACGAGTTCCATCTCCGTCACCAGATCGGCGATCTCGATGAGATCCTCCTTGGCGTTGCGGCCGGTTAGAACCACATGCGTCATGTGCGGCTTCTCCTCCTTGAGGAAGCGAACGACCTCGGCGACGTCGATATAGTCGTAGCGCAGCGCGATGTTGATCTCGTCGAGCAGCACCATGGAATTGCGCTCGTCACGGATCAGTTCCTTGGCCTTCTCCCAGGCCTTCTCGGCCATTGCCACGTCGCGGGCGCGGTCCTGCGTCTCCCAGGTGAAGCCCTCGCCCAGCGTGTAGAACTGGCAGAGGTCGCCGAAGTGCTTGTCGATCAAATCGCGCTCGCCGGTCTGCATGGCGCCCTTGATGAACTGCACGACGGCACAGGGCATGCCATGGGCGATATGGCGGAAGATCATGCCGAAGCCGGCGGTCGACTTGCCCTTGCCTTTGCCCGTATGGACGATGACCAGCCCCTTCTCGTCGGTCTTCGTCGCCATGATCTTGTCGCGCGCCGTCTTCTTCTTCGCCATCTTCATGGCGTGACGGGCTTCGTCCTTCTCGGCAACCGGTTCGCCGGTGTTTGCGGTTTCGTCGCTCATGGCATCCTCCCTATTCGTTGCCGGCGCGCGGGCGCTCAGGCTGAGCGCCCGACAGACTGTTCAGTTCAAATCGCGCCGAGTTGGAGCGCGGGTTCCAGAGACCTCGGTCGACCGCCTCCAGGAACCGCTCGGCGAGTTCGGCAAGTGCCACCGGGTTCTTGTCGCGCAGGAAATCGAGGACTTTCTCGTCGGCGATGAAGGCCTGGTAGGCCGCCTCGAAATGATGGTCGCGCACGGCCCCGGTCGTCGCGGCGAAGGCGAACATGTAATCGACAGTCGCGGCGATCTCGAAGGCGCCCTTGTAACCATGACGCATCACCCCGGCGATCCACTTCGGATTGACGACGCGGGCGCGAACCACGCGGCCGATCTCCTCCTCCAGCGAGCGGATAACCGGCTTTTCCGGACGCGAATGGTCGTTGTGGTAGATCGCGGGACGCTCTCCACTGAGATATTCCGCCGCAGCGCTCATGCCGCCCTCGAACTGGTAGTAATCGTCGCTGTCGAGCAGGTCGTGCTCGCGATTGTCCTGGTTCTGGACGACCGCCTCGATGGTCCGCAGGCGCTCCTCGAAAAGCCCGCGTTCCGCCCTGCCGTCTTCGCCGGCACCATAGGCATAGCCGCCCCAGGTGAGATACGCTGCGGCGAGATCGCCGCGCTTTTCCCAGCCTTTCTCGTCGATCAGCGCCTGTAGACCGGCGCCATAGGCGCCCGGCTTGGCACCGAACACACGATAGGAGGAGCGTCTTGCCGCCTCCATCGGCTCGACGCCCTTTTCCTCGAGGCGTCGCGCTTCGGCACGCATGCGTGCCGCGATCATGTTGTCGGCATCGTCCTCCTCCAGCGCGCCGATCGCGCGGGTCGCCTTGTCGAACAGCGCGATCTGCTCCGGGAAGGCATCGCGGAAGAAGCCCGAAATCCTGAGTGTGACGTCGACGCGCGGTCGGCCGAGCACGGCGAGCGGCACGATTTCATAGCCGGTCACCCGACGCGACGCCATGTCCCAGATCGGCTTTGCACCGATCAGCGCCAGCGCTTGGGCAATGTCGTCGCCGCCGGTGCGCATATTAGAGGTGCCCCAAGCCGTAAGCCCGAAGGAGGACGGCCATTCGCCATGGTCCTGCAGATAGCGACGGATGAGCAGTTCGGCCGATTTCTTGCCGAGTTCGTAGGCCGCCGGCGTCGGCACGGCGCGGCTGTCGACGGAATAGAAATTGCGGCCGGTCGGCAGCACGTCCGGCCGCCCGCGTGTCGGCGCGCCGGATGGGCCAGGCGCGACGAAGCGGCCGTCGAGACCGGTGAGCAGGCCGGTGATCTCGGCAGCACCCGACCGTTCTATTGAAGGCTTCAGCCGTGCCTCGATCTCGTCGAGCACGGCTTGCGTGTTGGTCCAACCGTCGGGGCAAGCGATCTCGCCCGACACCAGCTTCGTGGCGAGAAGCTCGATGCGCTCAACCGTATCGCCGGCGGTGCGCCAGGAAGCATCCGAGATGTTGGCGAGGAGATCGGGCTTTGAGCCGAGCCAGGGCGCGGAGAGAACGCAGTCGAGGGGGTCGAAACGTTGTGCGGGAATACCCCCCTCCGTCCTGCCGGACATCTCCCCCACAAGGGGGGAGATTGGCGAGGGGCGCCCGTCCGTTTCCCTGGTTCCGCCGGCGGCGATCGGGCGGTCTATTGAGGAGTTGGTTGCAAGCGCGGCAGTACTTGGGAGGGAAGAACCCGCATCCCTGCTCTCCCCCCTTGTGGGGGGGATGTCCGGCAGGACAGAGGGGGGTACTCGCCCGGCATCACCCAACCCCAGGTCCGCCGCGATCGCGCGCTGCAAGCTCTGATCGCCGCCCTCGCCCAAGCCACGTGGCACCCGGGCAAGCGCCACCGTCAGGTCGGTCAGCAGCCGCCCTTCCGGCGCCACGCCGAAGATATGCAGCCCGTCGCGGATCTGCATTTCCTTGAGGTCGCAGAGATAGGCGTCGAGCTTTTCGAGCGCCGTGTCGTCGCTGTCGCCCTTGTCGATGCCGGCGTCGTGGTCGAGGCCGATGTCGCGCACGAGATCGAGGATCTGACGACTGAGCAGACGCAGCCGTCGCGGATCGCCGCCCGCCGCTTCGTAATATTCGTCGACCAGCGCTTCGAGATCCTTGAGCGGTCCGTAGGACTCGGCGCGTGTCAGAGGCGGCGTCAGGTGATCGATGATCACCGCGCTGGTGCGGCGTTTCGCTTGCGTCCCCTCGCCCGGGTCGTTGACGATAAAGGGATAGAGATGCGGCGTCGGGCCGAAGATCGCCTCTGGGTAGCAGGTCTCGGAAAGCGCCAGCGCCTTGCCCGGCAGCCATTCGAGATTGCCGTGCTTGCCCATATGGATGATCGCGTCAGCGCCGAAGGTTTGGCGCAGATAGGCATAGAAGGCGATATAGCCGTGCGGCGGCACGAGATCCGGCGCGTGATAGGTTTCCTTCGGATCGATGTTGTAACCGCGCGCCGGCTGGATACCGACGATGACCTCGCCGAACCGGGCAAGCGGCAGGGTGAAGGCGCCGTCGAGGAAGAAAGGATCGGCCTCCGGCGTCCCCCAGCGCACGCCCACTTCCGCCTGAATCTTTTCCGGAAGAGAGGAGAAGAAGTCCTTGTAGTGATTCAAGGAAATGGTTTCGCGAATTTCCCGGCCGCGGCTTGCGGCATTCGTCGGTCCGGCCATCAGGAAGCGGATCAGCGCCTCGCCGCCTTCGGGCAGATCGCCAGTCGAATAACCTTCCGCCGCCATCGCCTTCAGCACCTCGACAGTGCCGGCGGGTGTATCGAGGCCGACGCCGTTGCCGAGACGTCCGTCCCGGTTCGGGTAGTTCGCCATGACGATTGCGACGCGCCGCGCCTGCGGCTTCGCGCGCCGCAACCTTGCCCAATTACCGGCGAGCCGGGCGGCGAAGCGCACGCGGCCGGCAAGCGGCTCATGGCCGACGATGTTTGCCTCGACAAGCGGGTCGTAGACCGATGCCGCCTTGAAGGAGACGGCGCGCGAAAGGATCCGTCCGTCCACCTCCGGCAGCGCGACATTCATACCGAGGTCGCGCGCCATCAGCCCTTGCGGCGAGGCTTCCCAGGCTTCGCGGGAGGAGCCTGAAAAAATCACCTGCAGCACCGGCGCGCCGGTGGATTCCAGCACCGTCGGCTGCCGGTCGGCGCCGGGCGCCGAGACGGCAAAGCCGGTGGCATTCATCACCACGTCCGGCGCCGCCTCGGCAAAGATCGCTTCGAGAGTACCGACCGACACCTGATCCTTGAGGCTCGACACAAAGACCGGAAGCGGGCGCATGCCCTCCTCGGTCAGCGCCTCGATCAGGGCCTCGACCGGCTTGGTCTCGCCGCTCTGCACGAGGGCACGGTAGAAGCAGATGGCAACTGTGGGACGAGCTTCCTTCTTCCCTTCGGAAGTCTGCGCTCCCCCGACATCGCCGGCGATACGCACCCACTCGTCAACCCCGATCACGCCCCTGCCCGGCCACCAGATGCCGGCTTTCAGCAGCGGCCGCGCCGGTTGCGGCTTTTCGGCGCCATCGATCAGCGCCTCGGCATAGTCGAGGAACAGGCCGGCATTGTCCGCGCCGCCTTCGTTGAAATAGGCCCAGAGACGCTCACGGTCTTCCGCTGCAACGGTCGAGAAATGCTCGAGGCCCGGGTCCGGCTTGTCGTCCCCCGGCAGCACCGCAATCTTGAACTTGCCCGCCACCGCCGCGGCATAGAGCGCCTCCAGCACGTAGCGAAAATAGCTGGCGCCGCCGAGCGGCCGGACGACGATCAGCTTCGCATGTCGCGCGGTACGTTCGACGTAGGTGTCGACCGACATCGGATGCATGAGGTTCATGAGGCTGGCGATGCGCAGGCTCTTCCCGCTCGCGCGCCGGCGATGCGCGGCGGCAATCGACGCAAGCTCGGTATCGGCCGCCGACAGGAACAGGATATCGGCCGGGCTTTGCCCGAGATCGATCGCTTCGTTGCCGTCGGCGATCGTGCCTTTCTGGGCTAGGAGGAGATGCATTGTTGCTTCCCGCTGGGCTCGTGAAGAGACCCCTCCCCAGCCCCTCCCCACAATGGGGAGGGGTTAGGTCGTGCCACACGCACTCTTTCCCCGAGTATCAGCCGTTCGTGCCATAACGCCGCCCCCCTTTGGGAACGAAAGCGCCGCCGCAAATGCCAGCCGAGCCCCTCCCCCTTGTGGGGAGGGTTTGGGGAGGGGTTCTTCTCACACGCGCTCAAAACAACCTCACGCCAGCGCCGAAATCGCCGCGCGCACGGCCGCCTCGTCCATGTCGTGCAGGCCGATGACGACGAGGCGCGTGCCGCGCGTCTCGCCGGGTGCCCAGGCACGGTCGTAATATTGATCGACCCGGCTGCCGACCGCCTGGATCAACAGACGCATTGGCTTGCCGGGTACGTCGGCAAAGCCCTTGAGGCGTAAAACGTCGTGCTCGGCGATGACGGCCTTGAGCCGGTCGATGAAGGCCGCCGGTTCGGCAATCGGGCCAAGTTCGACGACGAAGCTGTCGAATTCGTCGTGATCATGTTCCTCGCCGGCCTCATGCTCCATCTCGTGATGCGATTTGCGGTCGGCGATCTCGTCTTCCGTGCCGACGCCAAGCCCGAGCAGGATCGCGGCTGCCACCTCGCCGTTCTTGGCCTCGATCATCGCCGGCTTGCGGCTGATGCGCGAGGCGACTTCGTCACGCACGGACTTGAGGCCCGCAGCATCGATGAGATCGGTCTTGTTCAGAACGATGAGGTCGGCGGCGGTGAGTTGGTCCTCGAAGAGCTCTTCCAGCGGGCTCTCATGGTCAAGGTTGTCGTCATTGACGCGCAGCGCATCGACCTTGTCGTGATCGTCGGCAAAACGGCCGGCGGCAACGGCGGCGCTGTCGACGACGGTCACGACGCCATCGACCGTCACTTCGCTGCGGATGTCGGGCCAGTTGAAAGCGGCGACCAGCGGTTGCGGCAGCGCAAGGCCGGAGGTCTCGATGACAATATGATCCGGGCGGTTCTCTCGCTCGAGCAGCTTGGTCATGGTCGGAATGAAGTCGTCGGCGACGGTGCAGCAGATGCAGCCATTGGTGAGCTCGATGATGTCCTCTTCCGAGCAGGCTTCAGCGCCGCAGCCCTTCAGCACGTCGCCGTCGACGCCGAGATCGCCGAACTCGTTGATGATCAATGCGATCCGCTTGCCCTCGGCGTTCTGCAGCAGGTTGCGGATCATCGTCGTCTTGCCGGCGCCGAGGAAGCCGGTGATGACCGTGGCGGGGATCTTGCCCGACTGGGCCTTTGCGAGTGTCATGAATCAACCCTTCATTTTCAGCGGCAACCCAGCCGCGACGAAATAGACTTCGGCGGACTTCTCCGCGACGATTTGATGGAGGCGGCCGGCATGGTCGCGGAAGTCTCGCGCCATGCGGTTCTCCGGCACGATGCCGAGACCGACCTCATTGGAGACGATGATGACGCGCGCCTGCATGGCAGGCAGCAAGCCGGCAAGTGCCGCAAACTCGGCCGGCATGTCGCGCTCTTCCATCATCAGGTTCGTCACCCACAGCGTGAGGCAGTCGACAAGAATTACGCGCTCCGGTGCATCCAGTCGACGAAGCAGGCCGGAGAGATCGAGCGGTTCCTCGTGCGTTGCCCAGCCCTTGCCCTGCCGCGCGGCCTGGTGGCGGGCGATACGATCGCGCATTTCCTCGTCATAGGCGCGGCCGGTCGCAACATAGTGCATCCCGAGCCCCGAGGCTTCGGCGAGCTTCTCCGCGAAACTGGATTTCCCGGAGCGCGCGCCGCCGAGCACGAAGACCGGACCGGCATTGGAGAATGTCATCCGACCAGATCCCCTGCGAGGAAACTGGTGGGGACAAAGCAACTATAGCAAGCGGACGCGTGACGGGCACGCGCAGAAGACGATAAATAAGCCACGACAACCTCCGTGCTGGCATTGGGGAGGACTCCCCCGGGCGATGCCCTGATGGACGGCAGGTCTCCTGGCTCTCGGCGTCACGGGCAAGCGCTGCGCACGCGGTGCCCAGCGCTATTGGGCCCGAACGGGTCCGCCTCGCCTTCCCGGCGTCTGCTGGCTCGTGAAGGCGGACGATTCGTAGAAAGAGAGGCGTCCAGCCCGGCTGCTCACGATGCCACGCCAGTGGCTTTTCCGGCGTGCCTCCAATTCCGCGACAACTGCCCCATGCAGTTTCACCGGAAGAGGTGCGGCATGCCCGATGGCGAACCCTGACCGTTCTACAGTCGCGGGGTCGGCTGCGATAAGGGCGCCCGGTGTGGGTCCGCCCGTCACATTCCCATTTACTCTCCCGCGCCGCTTCGGTGCGGGGGAACCATCCAATGCGTTAATTATGAAGCGGATGCGTCAAAGTCAATCGACGGTCTGCGACGCGAGGTCGGCAAGTTGCGGCAGCGCGAGGTGCGTCGCCAACTCGGCGCCTTTCTCCTAATCCGAACGGGTAGGCAGACGCCCGTCCCAAGCGCGTGATAAAACGGGCATTCGAACCCGAGGCGGCTCCGATGCTTCGCCACGGTGTTCGATTATGTCCACGGCACTGAATTTGTCAGTTCAGCCTGGAGGGGGTGCGATGGCATATCTGCGTCGTGCCGCATTTGTCGCGCTGAGTGTCGCGCTTTACGGCTCCATGCCAAGCAAGGCCGCCGAACCGATTGGTCAGGCGATCCGGATCAAGACTGAGGTCAGCGGAGCGAGCGGACCACTGGTCGTCACGGACCCGGTGCACCGCGACGAGCGGATTCGGACATCCAGATCCGGCCTTGGCCAGTTCGTCTTCCGAGATGGAAGCAAGCTTGCCGTCGGTGCCGGCTCGTCGGTCGTCATCGACAAATTCGTCTTCGACGACTCGAGATCGGTGCAGAAGCTGACCGTCGCGGCGGCGAAGGGAACGTTTCGCTGGATCAGCGGCAACTCGGGGCACTCGGCCTACCAGATCCTGACACCGGCCGGAACCATCGGCGTTCGAGGCACGGTCTTCGACTTTTACGTCGGCGGAGACGGCACGACGGCAGTGGTGCTCCTGAGCGGCGCTGCCGAATTTTGCGGCCGAGGCGGCTGTCAACAGCTGACGCGGCGCTGCGACTGCGTGGTCGCCCGTCCCAATGGCGATATGACCGATACGCGACGGGTCGACCGAAGCATCCTCAGGACACTCGGCAACCAGCAGGCCTTGCCGTTCCTCTCCGGCAGGCAGCAGCTGTCGCCCGGATGGAGCGGCACCGGCTGCGGCCTTTCAGCTGAGATCCAGATCCGTCCAGATCGGGTCCGGCCGCTCGTCGCACCGCCACCCGAACCGGCTCCGCCTGTCGAGACGCCGCCCCAACCCAAGCCACCCAAACCCGACAAGCCTCACAAACCCGACAAGCCTCACAAACCCGACAAGCCTCACAAACCGGACAAGCCCCAAAAACCAGAAAAGCCGGGCAAGCCGGACAAACACGACAAGAGCTGGCACGATAAACCGAACAAGTTCGACAGGTCGGACAGGCCGCGCAACCGTGATTACTCGCACGAGCGGAGCAAGGACCGTTCGTTCGGACGACGGTGACTGTAATTGAAGTGCCGGAAAAGCGGCGCCTTTTGCATCAGTCGGCGAAGCACCTATTCGCCAGCCGCATCCTTCGCCGTCGGCTCACCAATGAAATGTTCGCCGCGCCGCGAAATCCGCCGATAGAACTCCGACAAGCCGGGCGTCAGCGCGGACGCCTTGAGCTTTGCCACGCCCAGCATGCGCCGGCTCTCGGGGGACCGTGCGCGCAAAGCGTCGACCAGCCGCCGATGAACTTCGAAGAGCTCGGCGAATTCATCCGACTCGGCCAGTCGCTCGTCGCCAACGACTCCAAAGAGCCTCGTTCGCGTGCTCTTACCCTTGAGCCCCAATGCTCCGGCCTCCAGCAGGGCGCAGCCGCCAGCCAAATTTGCCGTCGCCTCCGACACGAGGATATCGTAGCCGATCTCCTTGCAGGCGGATTCGATGCGCGCCGCCACATTGACGGTGTCCCCGACCGCCGAATAGTTGAAATGCGTCTCGGCGCCCATGTTGCCGACGCAGGCAAGGCCGGTGTGGATTCCAATGCCGATGGCAACGCTTTGCCCCGCCCCGAAACCGAAGGCATCCTTGTCATTGAGACGAGCAAGCGTTTCTCGCATCGCCAAAGCCGCGCGAACGGCCCTGCGAGGATGATCTCTGACATCGACTGGGGCGTTCCAGAAGGCCATGATCGAGTCGCCGATGAACTTGTCGAGTGTGCCCTCGTTTTCGATGACGTGTCGGCTCAGCGCATCGAGAAGCGTATTCAGGAACCCGACAACCTCGGTCGGCGCCAAACGCTCGCTGATCTCGGTGAAGTTGCGCACGTCGACGAACATGATCGTCAGCTCACGATCGTCTCCCCCGAGCCTCAGTGCGTTCTGCGTGTGCTCGACGCGATAAAGCAGCGACGGCGACAAATATTGGCCGAAGGCGCGCCGGACGACGCGACGCTCCCGGTCGGTCACCAGGAAGCGATAGGCCGTCGCGGCGAAATGCGTGACCAATCCGGAAAAGATCGGAGCAAGCGGGTCGAAGAGCAGTCCCGCGTAGAGAAACGCAGTCCAGGAGGCCGCGAGAGCCAAGCCGGTGATCAGCAACCCGCAGGCGAGCGCCACGCCGGGGCTGACGAAGGTGGTCACCATGACGAGGAGGGTGCCTGCAATGGCGATCGACAGGATCTCGAGCCCTTCGGCCCAGTCCGGGCGCGAGAGGAAGCGACCGGACAGGATCTGCTCGACGGCCTGGGCATGAAGCGAGACTCCCGGGACATTATGGCCGAGAGCCGTGGTGCGGATATCGAGCAAACCGGCAGCCGAGGTGCCGACGAAGACGATGCTGCCTTCGACGGCCGCCCTGACATCGTCGGGAGCACCCGATGCGGCAAGCACGCGCCCGGCCGATACATATCTTTCCGCCCGGTCCTCACTGACATAAAGCCAGAGCTCGCCGGCCGCCGTGACCGGCACGGCGAAATCGCCGATCTTGATCCGGGTTATCGTATCGGGCACCTCCGTCGCGCCGGCCAGCAGATAGGTGGAAGCCCCCTGTGCGACACGCAGCGCCTCGAGCGCCAAATTCGGATAGAGCTGCGCGCCGTCGCTGAGAAGGAGCGGCACCGCCCGTACGACCGCCGACGGGCTCTCGGGATTGAGGCTGATATGCCCGATGCCGGCTGCATTGGCCTCGAGCGCCGGCCGAAGCGGGGTTGCGGCAGTCAGGCGCGGCGGCGCTCCGAAAGGGCTCTCGCCGGTGAAGGCGAAGCCGGACTTTACCGGCGGCCGGTAACTCCCCGCATTCGAAAGGCCGAAACCCAGCACCACCGGCTTGCCGGCAATCGCCCCGGCAAAGATCTCGTCATTGTCCGGCAGCCGCTCCAGCAAAGCCGGATCGATCCCGCTGACGTCGCGCAGAACGGTGCGCGGCGACAGTCGATCGGGCTCGGCGAACAGGATGTCGAAGGCGATGACGGCGGCGCCCATTTCCGAAAGCCTGTCGACCAGCGCAGCCAATCGATCCCTTGGCCAAGGCCACTGGCCGAACTCGCTCAGCGACGCCTCGTCGATATCGACGACCCGCACGGGCAGGTTTTCGAAGGGCCGCGGCGCCAGGCGCTGGTATTCGTCGAAGGTGATTTCGCGGGCGAATCTCAGCAGTTGTGGATCGCTTGCCCGCAGCACCGTCAGAGCCGCGACAATTGCCAGTCCGATAAGGACGCCGACCAGCTGGGCGCGTGTCATGACCGCCGACCTTTGTGCCGGGCGGCGGCAAGACTTGTATTTTTCTGGAAAACCGGTCTGCCGCCTCGCCCGCCATGCTGCATCCTTCGCAGCGGCCATGCAATATCGACCAAAGAGATGAGTGTCACCCGCCGGCGGCACGGCAGCTAGCCGAGCAGGCCGTTAAGCCAGGCGCGGTCGAGCACGTCTTCTAGCTCCGAGGCAATCTCGTCGAGCGCGCCGTCGACCGACTGGCGATAGTTGGCGCCTCCGCCTGCAATTCCAAGGCTCTTCAGCAGTGCGGCGCGATAAGCGTCGCTACCGAAGAGCCCATGCAGATAGGTTCCCATGACGCGGCGATCCGGCGACATGGCGCCATCGGGGCGATCGTCGATCGTCACCGGGGCCCGTTCGCAATCTGCCCCGACGGTCTTGCCGAGATGGATCTCATAGCCGTCAAGCGCCACGTCATGCTCCAGCGACCAGGCACGGCTGTTGCGCACGGTCTTTTCCGGCGCCATTTCGGTTTCGACAGAAAGCAGGCCGAGCCCGGCGATATCGCGGTCGCTTCCCTCGATGCCGAGCGGATCGGTGACGCGGAGGCCGAGCATCTGATAACCGCCGCAAATGCCGATCACCCGGCCGCCGCGGCGGACGTGACGCTCGAGATCGCGGTCCCAGCCCTGCGCCCGAAAATCCTTGAGATCCGAAATCGTCGATTTCGAACCGGGGATGACGACAAGCCCCGCGTCGTCGGGGAGCGGCATGCCCGGCCGAACGAAGACGAGTTCGACCTCCGGTTCTGCCGCAAGCGGATCTAGATCATCGAAATTGGCGATGCGTGACAGGACGGGCACGGCGACTTTCAAAGCCTTGCCACCGCCGCGCGCCAGCCTCTCGAGAACGACGGAATCCTCGGCCGGCAGCCGCCCGGCGCTTTTCAGCCAGGGCACGACACCGAAACAAGGCCAGCCGGTGAAGCGGCCGATCGCCGCGATGCCATCGTCGAAAAGCCTGACGTCGCCGCGAAACTTGTTGATGAGATAACCGGTGACCATCCGCCGGTCCTCCTCCGGCAGGATTGCATGGGTGCCGACCAGCGATGCGATGACGCCGCCGCGATCGATGTCGCCGACGAGAACCACCGGGACATCGGCGCGCGTGGCGAAACCCATATTGGCGATGTCGCCGGCCCGGAGGTTGATCTCGGCCGGCGAACCGGCGCCCTCGACAACGACGAGATCGGCGCCGGCCGAGATGTGCTCGAAACTCTCCATCACGGCGCCGAGCAGCTTAGGCTTCAGGGCCTGATATTCCCTGCCCTTGGCCTGCCCCGCGACCTTGCCCTGCAGAATGATCTGACTTCCGACATCGGATTGCGGCTTCAGGAGCACCGGATTCATGTGCACCGACGAGGGCACGCGGGCGGCGAGCGACTGCAGCCACTGCGCCCGGCCGATTTCGCCGCCGTCATCGGAGACGGCCGCATTGTTCGACATGTTTTGCGGCTTGAAAGGCCTCACCTTCAGACCGCGATTGGCGGCGAGCCGGCAGAGGCCTGCCACCAATACCGATTTTCCGACATCCGAGCCGGTCCCCTGGAGCATGATCGCGTGTGTCATGCGGTCTCCGTAGCATCGAAACACTCTGCCGCAAAGTCCTGTCTCGACGCTATTTCACGGCATTTGCGCTAGCCGCGATCACGGCCCGCGTCACCCGCTCATCAAGCGTGCGACGAACATTGGAGCCCTAGTCAAAATGCGACATGCGATGCCGAGTCCAGGATCGAAAAATACCTGTCCCACGCCTATATCGCCGCCATCGCAACAACCGGGAACCGGACTCTCGAAGGCAGGAAAAACCATGCTGTTCATCTTCAGCAAGCCGAATTTTGTTCAAATCGCCTGGAACGCACAGGCGCCGCGCAGCCAATCCCGCGTACGCAACATCCCGGCCGACGCGCCATTCGGCCCGCTCGGCTTCATCCGCACGTCGAACGTCGGGTAAACGGCCTTTCGTGCTCTGACTTTGGCGACGTTCTGCGTCTTTCAAATGGACCGCATACTATCGCGGCGATCGCTCGAAGGCGCGCCTTGCCCGCAAAGTGTCGAGCTGGCCAGGGAGGCAGGTCCGGTACGCAACACCTGAACCGGACCTGCGGCAGTCGCCCGCCGCAGCAAACAATTAGCCTGACATTCTTACCGGATGGTTAGTGAGAGCTTAACCAAACATGAATTCGCACTTTTTTCGAGTTCATCGCGCGATCCTCCGTTGAAAGAGCAACCGGCGCGGCCGCGCCTTACTTAATAGCAGTGCCTCGAACGGCACTCCATTCCAGATCATTTGAAGAGGTTGATTTCTCTTCGAAAACACCTAGGCTGATTGGTCGTGGGCCGCGTAAGGGCGGGAGGCCTGGGAACATGACGAAACTCCTCGCAATCACGTTCGCCGCCGCTGGCATCTGGGTCCTGGCCGGGCCGACGCGGGCCGCCGAGTGCGGCGAGATCAGCATTGCCGAAATGAATTGGGCTTCGGCAGGCATCGCCGCCCATGTCGACAGACTTATTCTCGAGAACGGCTATGGCTGCACCGTCTCCCTGGTCGCCGGCGACACCATGCGGACCTTTGCATCGATGAACGAGAAGGCCGAGCCTGACATGGCACCGGAGCTCTGGATCCATTCCGTGCGCACCCAGCTCGAAGCGGCAGTCAAGGAAGGCCGCCTTATTCAGGCTGCCCCGATTCTCAGTGAAGGTGGCGTCGAAGGCTGGTGGATTCCAAGATTCCTCGCCAATGCCCATCCGGAGATCAAAACCGTCCAAGATGCCCTGAAGCATCCGGATCTGTTCCCCGCGTCCGACGATCCCGCCAAGGGAGCGATCCACAGTTGCCCCTCCGGCTGGAACTGTCGGATCTCGACAACCAATCTCTACAAGGCACTCGGTGCGGAGAAGGCGGGCTTCAAGCTTGTCGACCCCGCTTCGGCAGCCGAGCTTGACGGTTCCATTGCCGAAGCCTTCGAGAAGAAGACGGGTTGGCTCGGCTATTATTGGGCGCCGACGGCAATCCTCGGCAAATATGAAATGATCCGGCTCTCCTTCGGCGTCGACCACGACAGGGCGGAATGGGACTCCTGCTCGGCCGTGCCGAACTGTCCAAGTCCAAAGGTCAACTCCTATCCGGTTTCGGACGTGTTTACCGTGGTGACCAAATCCTTTGCCGAAAAGGCAGGCATCGCCATGGATTACGTGAATGCCCGCGGATGGGACAACGCGACGGTCAATAAAATTCTCGCCTGGATGGATCAGAACCGCGCGACAAACGAGGACGCCGCACGGTATTTTCTCGAACACTTTCCGGACATTTGGGCGAAATGGGTGAGCCCGGACGTCGCAGAAAAGGTGAAGGCGGCGCTTTGAGGCTGTCCTTGCTGTGGACCGAGACGGGACCTCTTGCACTCGGTCGCGCTGCGGATCGAATGTTTCGCGACGAAGCGGCCGCGCCCCGCGTCGCAAACAGCACAGCAGTGGACCTGTTCCGCTGTCACATTGCTCAAGGGGAACCTGGAAGCGGTTGCGCCCGTGCACGCGCCCAAAGAAGCGCAACGGCGGAACGCAGCTCCAGCGGTGTTGCACTAATCGGCAGCGCCATCATTTTCGATCGTGCAAGCCAAGCCTTCGGTAGGTGGCTGCAGAAGCATTCGGAGGTAGTTTATGGCTAGTCGCGCAATCGAGGTGAAGAACCTCTACAAGATCTTCGGTCCGCGCGGGCACGAATATATCGATCCTGTCAAGAACGGCATGAGCAAGGCCGAGCTCAACGAGAAATACGGTCATGTTCTCGGTTTGCAGGACATCAACATCTCGATGCCCGGCGGCTGCATAACGGTGGTTATGGGCCTTTCCGGTTCCGGCAAATCGACGCTCATCCGCCACATCAACCGGCTGATCGACCCGACCGCCGGTGAAGTGCTCTATGACGGCGTCGACGTCTGCAAGATGAACCAGAACGACCTTCGCCAGTTCCGTCGCCACAAGACAGCAATGGTGTTCCAGAAGTTCGCGCTGCTTCCACACCGCACGGTGCTCGAAAACACCGTTTACGGCCTGGAAATTCAGGGTATCGATCAGCGCGAGAGCGAGAAGCGGGCGCTTGGCTGGATCGACCGCGTAGGCCTCAAGGGCTTCGAGAAGCACTATCCGAACCAGCTTTCGGGCGGCATGCAGCAGCGCGTCGGACTGGCCCGGGCACTGACCAACGACGCCGAGATTCTGCTGATGGACGAGGCCTATTCGGCGCTCGACCCGCTGATCCGCGTGGACATGCAGACGGTGCTTCTCGAATTGCAAAAGGAATTGAAGAAGACCGTGGTGTTCATCACGCACGATCTCGACGAGGCCCTGCGCCTCGGCGACAAGATCGCCATCCTGCGCGACGGCCGTGTGGTGCAGCAGGGAACCGGCCAGGAAATCGTGCTTGCGCCGGCGGACGATTACATCACCGCCTTCGTCAAGGAGGTAAACCGCGGCCGGGTCGTTCATGTCGAGACGATCATGCGGCCGCTGTCCGGCAATCCGGAGGGCCTCGCGATCGCGGCAGATACGGTCCTCGAGGCGGCCGCCCGCACAATGACGAGTGCGCATATCAACACCGCCCACGTCGTCGACGCCAATGGCCGCCCGATCGGGGCCATCGACCTGCATACGATCATCGGTGCCATGGTGACGCCGACAAGTCACGGCGACCGAAAGGCGGCATGAGCGCCTTCACCGGCTTAGAGGGGCGACCGAGGCGGTTGCCCCTCTCCCACTTCTAAGCGGCTGGCTGCAAATTGCCGCTGATGAAGCGAAACTCCTGAGTCTTGCCGCCAAAGCCGTAAGCTGCGGCCGCTACCTCGTGAACAAGCACGTAGCTTTCGGGATGAATCGTTCCGAGCAGGCCCTCGAACCCGGCATAGACTGCCTCGATATAGCTTGCGAGCTCCTGTTTCGTATTGGTGCCGTCGACAACCTTGATATCGAGCCAGAAACTCGAGGTCTGCTGTGATGCGATCGACCTCCCCCCGGCAAACCAATGGTGCGGATCGATATAGCTGATCGTAACGGCCGTCACGGTCGGATCCTTGCGCAGGTGCAGGCGCGTCAATTCGCTGACGGATGCCGCGATCTGCGCGGAGAGGCTTGAGTTCGGCGAAGCCGCAACGGCGATGCTGATGATCGGCATGAGAGTTCCTTTCTCGGGATGAATGCGGTGACGAAGTAAGCCTGTCATCATCATTGCATCCATAAAATCGAATTGTGCGGCATCTACAATTCTGTATTATTGAACCATGAGGATGATCGACCCGGAACTCTTGCGCACTTTTCTTGCCTTCGCGGAGGGCGGTTCGCTCGCCCGGGCCGCGGACGTCGTCAGCCGTTCGCCGTCGGCCGTGACGGCGCAGATGCAGCGGCTGGAAGCGCTGGTCGGCGAGGCGCTTCTCGCACCGGCCGGGCGCGGACGCTCCTTGACACCTGTGGGTGAGGAATTCGTCGGTCATGCCCGTCGCATCCTCGACGCCCATCGTGACGCATGGTTGAGCCTCAAGGGCGCTCGCGCCGACGGCCGCGTGGCGATCGGGAGCACCCAGGATTTTGCAGACACGGCGCTTCCGGATCTGCTCGGCCGCTTCGCCCGCTCGCATTCGCGGGTTCGCCTCGACCTTCGGATCGGCCGCACGAAGGAACTGGCGGCCGCATACGAGCAAGGCCAGATCGACATCGTCCTGGCGATGCGGCAAGGGCCTTCGGCAGACGAACTGCTTGTCTTGCGCGATCCGATGATCTGGTTGTGTGCCGAGAGGGGCCTGACTTTGCCCGACGCCGATCTCCCCATAGCTGTACTCGACCCGCCCTGCGGCTTCCGCGCTGCCGCGATTGCCGCGCTCGAGGCGATCAACCGCCCCTTCCGCTTGGCCGCAACGAGCCCGAGTCTTTCGGGTCTGCGGGCCGCGGTCCTCAGCGGCATCGCAGTGACGGCGCGCACCGATCGTTTCCTGGGCACCGGGATAACGGCCGCCCCGAAGCACCTCGATCTGCCGCCGCTGCCCGACTCGGAATTCAGCCTGCGCCTGCGCCCCAACGCAGAACCCGCCTCGACCGACCTCGCCCGTCTTCTGGCGGATGAACTGCCGCGGCTTTCGGCGGGCGCGTAGTCGCCAATGGTCAGCCGCGAGGTTCGATACACATTTAGCTTGCTTCCTCATGCGCAAACACATAAAGATATGTTTATATCTTGCTACAAGCCATTCAGCCGGGAAACGCCGATGTCGATCGCAGCCAGTGCCCTTTCCGACCTCCTCGCCCAGAAGGGCGTTCTGCTTGCCGACGGCGCGACCGGGACGTCGCTCTTCGCCATGGGTCTCGAGGCCGGCGAAGCGCCGGAACTCTGGAACGAGACCAGGCCGGAAAACATCACCAAGCTGCATCAGGATTTCGTCGAGGCCGGCGCCGACATCATCCTGACCAATTCCTTCGGCGGCACGCGCCACCGGCTGAAGCTCCACCAGGCGGAAGACCGGGTGCATGCGCTCAACAAGCGCGCCGCCGAGATCGCCCGTGCCGTCGCCGACAAGGCGCCGCGCAAGGTCATCACCGCCGGCTCCGTCGGCCCGACCGGCGAGTTGCTGGTGCCGCTCGGCGCCCTCTCCTATGAGGACGCGGTCGCAGCTTTTGTCGAGCAGATCGAGGGCCTCAAGGCCGGCGGCGCGGAAGTCGCCTGGATCGAGACGATGTCCTCGCCGGACGAGATCCGGGCAGCCGCCGAGGCCGCCACCAAGGTCGGCCTGCCCTTCGTCTACACCGGTTCCTTCGATACTGCCGGCAAGACGATGATGGGCCTGCACCCTAAGGACCTTCACACGGTCGCGGCAGACATCGGCGAAGGCCCGGTCGCGGTCGGCGCCAATTGCGGCGTCGGCGCATCCGACATTCTGTCCTCGCTCCTCGACATGACCGCCGCCAATCCCCAGGGCACCGTCGTCGTCAAGGGCAATTGCGGCATTCCCGAGTTCCGCGGATCGGAGATCCACTATTCCGGCACACCGCCGCTGATGGCCGAATATGCGCGCCTGGCCGTCGATGCCGGCGCCAAGATCATCGGCGGCTGCTGCGGCACGTCCTGCAATCACCTCGCCGCGATGCGTCTTGCCCTCGACAATCACACCAGGGGCGAGCGCCCGACGCTTGAGGTCATCGTCGAAAAGATCGGCCCCTTGCGCAACAAGACGGCCAATGAGGGCGCCGCCTCCCCGGTGCGCGAACGGAGAAGTCGCCGCGCATAGCCTGCCCCGGTCTTCAGAGCGTAACTCTTCTCGTGGAGGCGATAGCGGCCTCCGGTTGCGGGAAGTTTTCGCCTGACCGATCGATCACAGGGCTGCCGATGGGGGCGAAGGTTGCGCCGGTGAGACCTGTGCGGATACCGGATCGCTCTTCGCTGCATCGACAAAGGAGCGGTAGAAGTTGAGCGCGCGGCCCATCTGTCGCGATCCTTGCGCGGAGAAATGCCCATGGTCCTCGAAAAGCTCTACGCCCTGATCCTCGACCTTGCAGGCATCCGCATCGCAAAGATAATCCATGAAGCTGACAACGGGATACTCGTCGGCGATATCGGCGACGACCTGTAGTATGTCCTTGTCGTGGACGCGAACATTCTTGAGCGGCAACTCGCAGCGCTCAATCGGTTGATCCAAGAGTCTTGCCCGCGCAACGCAAAGGCCGGTGTCGCGGCCGTCATGCGGCGTCGGCGCGACGAACACGGCCTCAAAACCATTTGCCTTTAGCCAGGCAAGCGTCGAGCGCAGGCTGGTGGTGAGGGTCTTCACCTCGGTGGGGACTTCCCGCCTTCCTTCGACGAGCACCATCTCTTCCGTCAGGTACTGGCTAAGCTGCGATGACAGGACGACATAGCGGATCGACTTGTTCGCTACCAGGAAACGCCGCACATCATCATTATGCTGGGCGCATTCCTTCGGCCAGCTCGGGCCAAGCCGCGGCGCCATCGGGGACAGGTCGAGAAACGGCCCGCAATTGTTTTTGGTAAGTTGTAGCAACCGGACGTCAGGCTTCGAGGCAATGATGCCATCAACCAGATGTCGTGCAAAGGAATCGCCCCAAACGGCCATTTCGGGTGTGTGGCTTGTAGCGCATTTGAGATCGACCGCCGCATCGCACCGCTTGCCGAGGCCGACACTCGAGCCGGTCAGCCGCGCCAAGTCCCGCTTTTGCGCAACCATCCCGTCCGTCCCATCAAGGCCCAGGCCCAAAAGGATTGCCACGGCACCAGAGGCGATCGTGAAACTAAAGACGGCGCGCCGTCCGAAACGGGCTCGTTTGCGGAACGGCTGCTCGACATAGCGCCAGCTGAAATAGGCCAATACGAAGCAAATCGCGATCAGCAGCAAGTAACCGAAACGTGGAATCTCGTCGATCCAACGCAAGCGCGCGAAGGCGAAGACCGGCTGATGCCAGAGATAGAGGCTATAGCTTAGAAGTCCGATCGCCACCAAGGGCCGCCACGAAAGCAGTTTGCCCACGACCGTGTCTCCGTGTGCAAAGGCGAGCACGAGAGTAGTTCCCAGCACCACCGGCAGCGTCGTCCAGCCGGGGTAGTAAGCCGTTCCTTGGAGGAGGATGTAACTGGCGGCGATGGCGCAAAGACCGAGCGCTGCCAGGATCTCACGCATTCGTTGGGGAAAATCGAATTGCCTCTCATTGGCAATCGCCAGCATTGCACCGATGCCGAGCTCCCAAAAGCGGCTCGGCAGCAGGTAGAAATTTGCGGCCGGATCGATGCGGGCAAGAATCTGCGTGGCTCCAAAGCTGAGGATAACGCCAGTCGCCAGAAGCTTCATCACCTTAGCCACCGAGTAGCGGCGAAGCGCGAGTAGAAGCAGGGGCAACGCAATGTAAAACTGCTCCTCGACGGCCAGTGACCAGGTGTGCAGAAGGGGCATCAAGTCCGTGTTCGGCGCGAAATACCCGGTCTGACCCCAGAACAGGAAATTCGACCCGAGAAGGCTCACCGCATAAAGGCTCTTGCCGAAATTGTTGAGCTCCTGCGGCAGCATCCAAAGAGCGGCGAACGCGGTCGAAACGGTGCAGATGAAGAGCAAAGCTGGCGCAAGACGCCTCGCGCGGCGTTCGTAGAATCCGACAATGCTGAAGCTACCGTCGCGGATTTCGCGGTGGATGATCGCCGTGATCAGATAACCACTGATGACGAAGAAAACGTCTACGCCAGCAAACCCGCCCCCGATGAAGCCAAAACCAGCATGGAAGAGAAGCACGGGCATGACCGCGAGCGCGCGCAGTCCATCAATTTCGGGTCTGTATTGTAGCAACGGTGGAGCACCTCGTTCAGAGCTTGCCGGTTAACATGGCCCTGCCGAAGCCGCCACTGCGCGGTCGGGTATATCCACATTGGTGTGATTTCTATGGCACGGCCGACTTGATAAGCGGACTAGGCTGACGCAGCGCGCTGTCCGCGCGCTCCACTGGTAGAGGTTCGGGAGTTCGGCAAAGACGACCGCAAGCTATCAATTGCAGATGGAGGGAGAGTCGCCTATCCGAGGATGTGCGACCAACGGAGATAAATCCATGAGCACGCCAGCCGCCTTCCCCGACCGGGACACGACCGCCGTCAAGCTTTCGAGCTTCGGCGAAGCGGAGCAGGCTTTCGTCAAGCTGCTGATGGAAAATCCGGAACAGGATGAAAATCTGATCGAGGGGTTGCACCGCCACCTCGACCTTGCCGCCGAAGCGCGGTTCCTGAATACGCTGAAACTCGAAAGAGTCGGAGAATGGCTCGGCAACGAGGCGCCGCCGCGTCTTCAGATGCGCCTTATGGAGGTGGCCCGCTCCAGCCAGCATGCGGCCTATCAGGCGTTCCGGAACGGGCTGATCAAATCCGGTGGATTGCAGCGCGCCTTTCCAAAGGCTTGAGAAAAACAGCGTGGGCAGGCAGCATCCGCAAAACTCCGGCGCGTCACGGTGGTGTACGGTGCCGCCCAGCCATTCCTGATGATCCTCGGCGCGCAGGAGTTGCCCGCCCTACAGCGCCGCGCGTCTTATCAGACGCGCAAAGGTCGCTGTCGCACTTTGAATTTGCTGCATGCCTTTGTCCTTAAATCGAGGTCGATAAGGAGACATGCAGTAGGCAGCTACTGCTTTGCGCCCGAAAGCCCTTTCGCCAGCCGCACCAGATTGACGAACTCGCCGCGGTAGCCGAACGGATCGGTGCCCTTGGCGGCGGCGGCGAGATCGGCGATCGCCGGATAGGAATAGTCGGCAAGGGCTGAATTTCCGGCAAGCTTCTGGCCGAACGCCGCGACGGCGATGGAGAAGCGGACGTCAGCCGACGCCTCGGCGAGGTTCGGCACCGCATTTCCCTCGGTGACCGGCGTGGTGATCAGCTCGCTCCTGTCGCCGTCCGGCTTCTTGTAGCGGATCTTCAGGAAGGCGAGTTCGCCGGCGTGAGCCGCAGCTGTTGCCGGCTTTTCGGCGGTCGCATAGCGGAGCTCGTCGTTGAGCACGGCCGGGCTGCCCTTGGGCGTCACCTCGTAGATCGCCGTCACGCTGTGGCCGGAGCCGATGTCGCCTGCATCGATCCTGTCGTTGTTGAAATCCTCGCGCTTCAGCGCCCGCGTCTCGTAGCCGATCAGCCGGTACTCGACGATCGCCGCCGGATTGAACTCCACCTGCAGCTTCACATCCTTGGCGATCGGGAAGAGCGACGACCCCGCCTCTTCGACGAGCGTTTTCTGCGCCTCCGCCAGCGTGTCGATGTAAGCAGCAACGCCGTTGCCGTTCTGGGCGAGCGTCTGCATCAGCGCGTCGTTGTAGTTGCCCCGACCGAAGCCGAGAACGGAGAGAAAGACGCCGCTTTTGCGCTTCGCTTCGACCATGCGTCTCAATTCCTCGTCGCTCGACGGCCCGACATTGAAGTCGCCGTCGGTCGCGAGCAGGATGCGATTGACGCCGTTCTGGACGAAGGCTTTCTCCGCCAGCCGATAGGCAGCGTCGATGCCCTCGGCACCGGCCGTCGAGCCGCCCGGTTGCAGCGTGTCTATCGCCGCCAGTATCTTCGCCTTGTCCTTGACCGCCGTGGGTTCAAGCACTGTGCCGGCATTGCCGGCATAGGTGACGATCGACACTGTATCGTCCGGTCTCAGCCGTTCGACCAGCAGCCGGAAAGCATTCTTGAGAAGCGGCAGCTTGTCCGGTTCGTCCATGGAGCCGGAGACGTCGATCAGGAAGACGAGGTTGGCTCTCGGCGCCTCCTGCTGAACCACCTCATAGCCCTTGATCGCCACATGCATCAGCCGCGTTGCTGCGTTCCATGGCGTCGGCGTCACTGTGACGGTGGGCTTGAACGGCTCCGCAGCCGTCGTCGGGCGCGGCCAATCATAGGGGAAATAATTGATCATCTCCTCGACGCGTACGGCATCGTGGTTCGGCATCTCGCCCTCCATCAGAGATCGGCGGACGAAGGCGTAAGAGGCCGTATCGACATCGACGGAGAAGGTCGAGACCGGCTTGGTCGCAACGCTTTTTACTGGATTGGCATCGGCGTTGCCGAAGCGCTCGCGGCTTTCTGTCGGCGGCGGAAGGATATCGCCTGGCACGGCCGGCGCCGGCATGAGTGCGGCGCGGCCACGCGCGGCAAAGCCCACCGTCCCGCCTTCGGCAGCGGGCGCTGCGGCCGTATCGGCCGCAGCGCTTGCCGTCGCCTCGTTTTCGGCGGCCTCGCGAGGCACCTCGCTGAGGTCCGAGCCGGACCCGGGGAAAAGCTCTCCCCGCTCGATGGTCGCGGGCGCAGTCGATTTCGGCTGCGGGCGCGGTACTGGCTTGGCGGCCACCTGCACCTCCGCGTCGCGTGAAAAATCGCTGCGAACCAGTTCCAGCGTCAGGAAAGCGGCGGCCGGGACGACGATCAGCATCGCCAGGGCCGATCCGGCAAGAAATTTCCGGTTCATGATAGGGCTCCATATCCGGTTGAGGATGGAGCTTTGACGCGCGGGCTTCGTTGATCCTTGGGCAGGCGACATATTTTCCGCCGCGTCATAGGACTGCATCGCGGCGGCGAGGGCCCGCGCCCGTGCCTCGTCCGTCGGCTTCGGCGGCGTCCGTCCGGACAGCATATCGAGTTCGTCGGTCATCACACAGCCTCCTTGCCGAGCAGCGTCCGCAAGCGTTTCCGCGCCTCATGGACGTGCCAGGAGATGGTCGCTTCCGAGCAGCCAAGCACGTCGGCGGCTGCCGCATGGCTCAGACCCTCGGCATAAACGAGCAGGACGGCATCGCATTGCTTTTCCGGCAGCGCCCGCACCGCCGCCCACAGCGCCTCGCGCCGCTCCTCGTCATCGCCATCGGACATTGCGGAGAGCGCCGAATCGGATGCATAGGCCTGCATCTTCCGCTCGTCGCGCGCCCGCCGGCGCCGGTGATCACGGGCCGCATTCAGCGTCAATGCATAGAGCCAGGTGCGGAACCGGCTGGTGCCGCGGAAGCCGCGAATCGCCGAGCCAAGCCTTATGCAGACCTCCTGGGCAATATCCTCCGCATCGGCCTCATTGCCCGACCACCGCCAGGCGACCGCATGAACGAAGTCATAGTGGCGCTCGATCAATCGGCCAAAGGCCTCGCGATCGCCGCTCACCGCCCGTTCAACGAGTTCCGCGTCCAAATCCCTGCCCGCCCAATCCCTGCACGCACAATCCCTGCCCGCTCTGTCCTATTTCAAGCTTAGACGGTCGCCGACCGCCATTCCTTGGGTGGAGCCGACAAATTCTTTTGCGGTGCGCTCAATGCGGAAACCTCGCGACGACGGCGATGATTGGCCCGAGCGGAAACAGCCGGTCGTGGCGGTTTATCTCCGGCGCATAAAGGCTCGAAATCGTGCCGTCGAGGAACAGCGCGTTGGGGCAGTCAAGCGCGTCCCGGAAGAGCGTCGCGAAATCGTGGAAGCGCACCGGCCGCTTCGAGACCGCGAAAACCACCTGGCCTTCCGTCGTCACACCGACGCCGTTGCGGGTTTTGAAACTGTCGCTGTCCGGCAGGAAGCGCGGGTGAAGCTTGCCGTCGATCACCAGCATCGGCCCGGATTGCGTGGCAAAGCGCGGTGTGATGCCGGCGTCGCGGTAAGCCTCTGCCGCCATAACGCCTGCCTTGCCGTCCGTCACGTAGAAGACGCCGTTCGGCAGCAGGTGGAAATTGCCCCAACCCGGATTGGTGTTGAGCGGGGCCTGCTCTCCGCCTTCTTCAATGTGCAGGCCGACCGGAGAAAGGTCCTCGTGATACATGCCGCCATTCATGGCGAAGACGAGATATTCGTCGCGATGGCGCAATTCGAGCGACAGCGCCTTGAAGGATCTGAACGGAACGCCCGCATGGTCCTTGTTGTAGAGGCGAATGTCGCTTGCGGCGGGATCGAAGCTGCAGGCGATGTAGTCTTCGCCACGGTGGCTCACGTTGCGGCAGGAAGTGCCTGCAGCGTCGGCCGGCGCGGATTTGGCAAAGCCGCCCGTGAGAAGTGCGGCGCCGATGAGAAGGCCTTTTGGAAACAGTGGCATGGTTCGCGACTCGAAGCGGATCGTGACGTAACATCGCATGGATTGCGGCGGTTTGATGCGCGATTGCTGAGTGCTCCGGATTGGCAAGTCAATCACGGCGCAGGAGGGCATTTTCACGGTCCATCATGACCGACTGGGGCCGACTGAGAGCAACCAGTCTAAAGCCTCAGTGCCGCCATATGGAAACGGAGTTGCGCATCCGGGTAGCGAAAGTCTCGCCCTACCGGACAGACATCGCGCGAAAGGCAGCCAAGCGCGAGGCAGCCGCCAGGCTCCTCCTTTGACCTCAAATGCGTGCGGCAGCGAGCGACATCGAATGCGCGGGCGGCCAAGGCATCAGCCGGACAGGCCGAAATGCACGGCTTTCCCACACAAGCATCGCAAGGATGGCCAGTTGAAACTTTGTCCGTCTGCGGAAGTACCCGATCAAAGCCGAGCGCACCGCGATAGCCGTGCCAGAGACCATATTTGGGGTGGATGAGGATGCCGAGCGGCGATGGTTTCAAGCCCTCGGCGCGCATTGCCCATCGCTGGAATGGCTGCCAGGGCGGATCGGACGGGTAATAGGCGGTGGCGTCGAGCCGCTCCGCGACAGGTTGGATTATCTGCTTCGACCAATTGTCGAGTGGATCCATGCCGCCTTGATCCGGCTGGTCTGCTCGCCAACGGCTGAACGGCTCCCACAGTGAGCCACCGATATTGCCGACGAGCAGGACGCTCGCGGCAGGCGCGCCGCCCTTTAGCTGGGGAGCCGCCTCGCCGGCCACAAAATTCACAGTGCCACGCAAAAAAAGACCGTGCGGCTCGAGAGCCGCACGGAGCATTTGAACAAGATTGTCGTCACAAGCGGAGGCCGCCGTCATTTCGGTTTCGGCCCCTGGGTTTCGTAATGCGGGCGCCAGACCTCCTTCTGGATCATGTCGGCCACCTGCGCCGCGCCGCCTTGCTCCCTGGCTCGCTCGGGAGCCTTTCAGGTGAAGGCGTCCGGCATCGAATCCTTGCGCTTGGCGATATAGTCCTTGAGCGCATCGTCGATCGCCGGATCGAGATAGGGTGCCTCGTAGTGTTCGAGCCACGAGCGGGCGAGCGCGTTGGCGCGCTGCTCGATCCGCTTCTCGCCTTCGATTTCCCACTGTTCGAAGGAATTGTTGTCGGCGAGCGGCGAGCGGTAGAAGGCCGTCTGGAAATTGGCCTGGGTATGGGAGCAGCCGAGATAGTGGCTGCCGGGGCCAACTTCGCGGATCGCGTCGAGCGCCTGCGCATTCTCCGAAAGATCGACGCCTTCGGCCATCTTCTGCATCATGCCGAGCTGATCCTGGTCGATCATGAACTTCTCGTAGGACGAGACCAGACCGCCTTCGAGCCAGCCGGCCGCGTGCAGCACGAAGTTGGTGCCGGCGAGCAGCGTCATGTTGATCGTGTTCGCCGATTCGTGTGCCGCCTGGGCATCCGGAACCTTGGAGCCGCAGAGCGAACCGCCGGTACGGAACGGCAGGCCGAGGCGGCGGGCAAGCTGGGCGGCGCCATAGGAGACAAGCGACGGCTCCGGCGTGCCGAAGGTTGGGGCACCCGACTGCATCGAGATCGAGGCGGCGAAGGTGCCGAAAAGCACCGGCGCGCCCTTGCGGATCAGCTGGGTGAACGAGGCGCCGGCAAGAACCTCGGCCAGAATCTGCGTCAGCGTCCCGGCGACGGTCACCGGGCTCATCGCGCCGGAAAGAATGAAGGGCGACAGCACGCAGGCCTGATTATGGCGCGCGTAGACCTTGAGCGCGCCCACCATCGTCTCGTCGAAGACCATCGGCGAATTGGCGTTGATCAGGTTCAGCGTCACCGTATTGTTCTCGACGAAATCGTCGCCGAAGACGATCTTCGCCATGGCGATCGTGTCTTCGGCCCGTTCCGGCGCCGTCACCGAGCCCATGAAGGGTTTGTCGGAATAGCGGATATGGCTGTAGACCATGTCCAGATGGCGCTTGTTGACCGGGATGTCGACCGGCTCGCAGACCGTGCCGCCCGAGGAATGGACGGACGGCGCCATGTAGGCAAGCTTCACGAAATTGCGGAAATCCTCGATCGTCGCATAGCGGCGGTTGCCGTCGAGATCGCGGACGAAGGGCGGGCCGTAGACCGGTGCGAAAACCGTCGCCTTGCCGCCGATATGGGCGTTGCGCTCCGGATTGCGCGCATGCCAGGTGAAGTTCGACGGCGCGGTCTTCAAAAGCTCGCGGCAGAGGCCCTTCGGGAAATGGACGCGCTCGCCGCGCACATCAGCTCCCGCCGCCTTCCAGAGCTCCAACGCTTCCGGATCGTCACGGAATTCGATGCCGATCTCTTCCAGAACGATGTCGGCATTGCGCTCGATGAGCTGCAACCCCTCCTCGTCGAGAACTTCGTACTCGCGAATCTTGCGCTGGATATAGGGCAGAGACGGTCCCGGACCGCCGCCGGTGCGGGAGGCCCGGCGGGCTGCCGCCCCACGTCCCTCGCCACGCGCGCGGCGTCCGCCGCCTTCGATCGCGCCTTGTTCTGTAACGTCGCTCATTCGCTCATTCCTCTCCCGCCACGTCTTCGCACGAAGGACGCGCAACATTTCGGTAGGTGGGCGCATAGTCCTTTCCGCCGGTCGAATCCAGTAGCGGCACCATGCGCCCGGCATGGATTTGGCCTAATGCTACCAAGCCGCCGGATCGGTACGGGTCTCAATGCGCCAACAGGTGGCGCAACTTAGACACTCGACCGGCCCCGTCCACACGGTCCGTTGGTGCCGCGTGAAACCGTGGCTGTGTGCCGGCCATTACCTAAACGCTTGCTCAGCTGCCTAAACTAACACCTTGAACTGTTGCATAATTTTACCGGGCGGCGGATTCCGCATCGGTGAATTATGCGATACGACTGGCATGACAAACGATGGGAAGCACCGCGTCGTCGTTTTTCACCATATGCGACGTCGCTTTCGAAAAGAGATTTTTAGGCGCCGCCCGTTAAGGATGGGACAACGCGTCCGGAGTGTTATCGTGCCACTCCCGCGAAACGACTATGCCAGGAACCGAGGACCCTACTATGGCAGATGATGAAATCATTCTCGAGGACCTTTCCGACGAGGAACTCGTGCAGCAGATGCATGACGACCTTTATGACGGTCTCAAGGAGGAAATCGAGGATGGCACCCGCATCCTCCTCAAGCGCGGCTGGACGCCCTACGACATCCTGACCCAGGCGCTCGTCGAAGGCATGCGCATCGTCGGCATCGACTTCCGCGACGGCATTCTCTTCGTGCCGGAAGTTCTGCTTTCCGCAAACGCGATGAAGGCCGGCATGACCATCCTGCGGCCGCTGCTCGCCGAAACCGGCGCACCGAAGCTCGGCAAGATGGTAATCGGCACCGTCAAAGGCGACATTCACGACATCGGCAAGAACCTCGTCGGCATGATGATGGAAGGCGCCGGCTTCGACGTCGTCGACCTCGGCATCAACAATCCGGTCGAGAACTATCTGGAAGCGCTCGAGCGCGAGCAGCCCGACATCCTCGGCATGTCGGCGCTGTTGACGACGACGATGCCCTACATGAAGGTTGTCATCGACACCATGAAGGAGAAGGGCCTGCGCGACGATTACGTCGTTCTCGTCGGCGGCGCGCCGCTCAACGAGGAATTCGGCAAGGCCGTCGGCGCCGACGCCTATTGCCGCGACGCGGCGGTCGCCGTCGAAACCGCAAAGGATTATATGCGGCGCAAGCACAACCAGCTTGCCGCCGGCTGAGTCCAACTGATGCAGAAAAACGCCGGCTGTGCGGATGAAACCGACAGCCGGCGTCTTTGTTTATTATAAAGCGAGGCCGCTACGCCTCCCTACAGCCGCGTGGCGGTCAATTGGCCGCTCGGGCGACCCGGCGCCCGGCTCCCTCTGTGGCGTTCACGGTATTCGCAGTATCCTGCCCCATGCCGCGGATCGTATTGGCGCAGGAACTCAGGGTTGAGAGCGCTACCAGAAGAGCGCCGATCATCGCAATGGACCTTATTGTCATGACCGTGATTCCTTTGTGTTGATACAAGGCGGAATAAAGATGGAAAACGCACCGTCGGCAAGAGAACGTGCACAGCCAAAGAAAGTTCACGTCATTGGTTGCGGCGCCATCGCGCGTGAAATTCTTGCGATCTGCGTGGCCAACAAGCTCGACCATATCGAGCTCAACTGTCTTCCCGCCATCTGGCACAACACGCCGGAAAAGATCGTGCCGGGCCTTCGCGACGCGATCGCCCGCGCCCGTTCCGACGGCTTCGAGCGCATCTTCATCGCCTATGCCGATTGCGGTACGGGCGGTCTCATCGATCGGCTCTGCGAGGAGGAAGGCGTCGAGCGGATTCCCGGCCCGCACTGCTATTCCTTCTTCGCCGGCAATGCGGATTTCGCCGCCCGTTGGGACGACGACCTCACGGCCTTCTTTCTCACCGACTTCCTCGCCCGCCAGTTCGAAGCATTCGTCGTCGAGCCGCTCGGCCTCGACCGGCATCCGGAACTGCGCGACATGTATTTCGGGCACTACCGCAAGCTCGTCTATCTATCGCAGGTGGAAGACGAGGCCCTCAAGGAGAAGGCCCGCCGCGCCGCCGACTATCTCGGCCTCGCCTATGAGTACCGCTTTACCGGCTACGGCGATCTCAGCCGGTCGTTGATTGAGGCGTAATGCTCCCGTGATATATTATTGGCTACCCGCTTAAGACCACGGTAACGCCTGTGTCGGCATATCTGTTTCTGCGCGCGACTGTGTCTGGACGCCGCAGATGATACTCAGACAACCCTTGCCGACCTATGTACCGATCGCAAAGCGCCCTCACGGAAAGTGAAACGTCAACGGCCGCCTCGACCGGCCGGCGCATCGTCGTCGTTACCGCAGGGGGCGACAATCCGAACATCCTGATCAATGCGCTTGCCGCCCGCTTTCCCGACATCGTCGTCCTGCAGGAGCAGCCGGAATCCAAGGCGCTCTTCGTCAGACGGCGGGCTCGGAAGCTCGGATGGGCGACGGCTTTGGGCCAGCTCGCCATGATGATCGCCTCGCGTTTCCGCAAACGGCTCACGCGCCGGCGGGCGGCCGAAATCCTGCGCAGCTACGGCGTGTCTGTCGACAAGCCCCCCTCCATCCCGGTGCACCAGATCGCTTCGATCAACGATGCCGAAGGCCGCGCACGGCTGACGGCGCTTCAGCCCGCCGTCGTCTTTCTCGTCAGTTGCCGGATGCTGAAGCCCGCAACGCTGGCAACAATCCCCTGCCCCGTCCTGAACTTCCATGCGGGCATCAATCCGCAGTATCGCGGACTGATGGGCGGCTACTGGGCGCTCGTCGGCAATGATTTGGAGAATTTCGGCGCGACCGTTCATCTCGTCGATGAGGGCGTCGATACCGGCCGCATTCTTTACCAGTCGCGGCAGATACCAAGCCGCGCCGATACGATCCATACCTATCCGCTGCTCCAGACAGCCGCCTCGACCGACATTGCGATCAGGGCGGTCGAGGACGCGCTCGCCGGATACCTCCGACCCTTCGATATCGCCGCTCCGTCGCGGCAATGGTATCATCCGCCGGTCTGGGCTTGGCTTTGGAATGGCCTGCGACGCGGGATCTGGTAAACGAGAGGAATCCGATGCAACAGGACCGCTACGAACTCATCCTCGACCCAACCGACCATTGGACCGTGTGGGACAACCTGACCGGTGTCCCGGCGGTATTTGCGGACCAGCTACTAGCCGGGTTCACCGAGGCTGAAGCGGAAGCAGCTCTCAGGGTGCTCATCGCAGTCGGGCGCAAGCCCCGACCGCAGCCGAGGATGCGGCGTAGTCGCCGGATGGCGAAGGCGCTGTCCTACTGAGCAGCCCCCAGGACGCGCTTGGTAGCACTATCCACAGCGTGGCCGGTCTGGGTGCTATCCTGCCTGAATCCGCGCGCCGTGTTCGCGCAGGAAGAAAGCGCGAGAAGCGCGAGGCACAACATTGCGATCACTGTTCTTGACATCAGGACTCTCCGGGGCATCTGCACATTCGATGGAAATGACGCGCTTTTGTACGAAATCAAGCGCACGCATGCACTTGCCTCCAACAGTCGACGGGAAGAACATGGCTGCGCAGTTCCAATCCGTGATTGGAGAAGAAAATGCCGCACGGACCATCGATACTCATCGCCTTGATCGCACTTTTGGCGATCGCCGGGTGCGTCAGCAACCAGACGAGCCAGCAGAACGCCGCCCCTCCTCCACCAAGTTCAACCGGCGCCTCCGGCGGTGGCGGCATGGGCGGCGGCAGCCAGGGGAGCGGAAGCTCCGGCTATTGAGGCCGTAGCCGAGGAGCCCGGTTTGGCGCGATCGCACGGTTGCGGCCAAGGTGTTTGCCAGGACCCTGCTTCCGCGTTCCGAATGCCAAGGGCCGCGTCAAGATACCCGCGGTGCATTCCGCTCTTCATGCGAACCGGGGGAGCGTCGTTTTTTGACATATCCGACGTCGTGCCAAGGTAAGCCACGGCGCATAGACATGCGCATTGTCGGCATAACAGCACCGCTCGTCAGAACAGACGCGCAAAGAACGCTGCAACACTTTGACTCGGCGTAGAAGCCTGTCCGAAGACCGATTTCGGCCTTCGGCATCATGCGCTCTGCATGTTCCTTGGATCGCGATCGACGTAAGGATAAAAACATGCAGTAATTCAAAGGGCTACAGCGACCTCTGCGCGTCTGACAAGAGGCGCGGGGCTGTGGAGGAGAACAGGAATCCCATGGCAGACCGCATCATCGTCTACTGGCGCGATATCCCCGCCCAGGTCATCATCAAACAGGGCCGCAAGAGTGCCAAGCGAGAGCTTTCGCTGCGCTTCACCGAGGCGATCGACATGTGCGCCATGCGGACCGGCGCTGCCGAGACCGACGACTACCTGGCCGAATGGCGCAGGGCCGATCCGGTCCCGGTTTCAGACGATCTCGAGGCGG
The DNA here is from genome assembly GCF_002944405.1 of Sinorhizobium fredii. Classification (NCBI taxonomy): domain Bacteria; kingdom Pseudomonadati; phylum Pseudomonadota; class Alphaproteobacteria; order Hyphomicrobiales; family Rhizobiaceae; genus Ensifer; species Ensifer fredii. The sequence continues at coordinate 2,265,815 of NZ_CP024307.1, forward strand.
AGGCCGACAAGGCAGCAGCCGAACTGGAGGCCGCCTACGACAGGGAGCGGCTCGTTGCACTCGTCAAAGCCGGAGGGCGGGACAATGCCTGACCCCAAGGTCGTCACCGGCAACGCCGAATCCGCCAAGAAGGCGGCCACGGGCGCCTATACGCCGACAAATGTCTCGCCGAGCCGCCGCTCGCGCCACAAATACACGGTCCGGCTCTGGGCGGTCCGCCATTCGCGCTTTCTCGAATGGTTCTACAACCGCTTTGCCGACATGTTCCTGATGCTCCATCCGCTCTGGAACGCCATCGGCTACAACCGCGTCGAGCGGCCGGTGACCTTCGTCGAACGCCACGTCAAGGGTTTCCTCTTCGACTGTCGCATGTGCGGCCAGTGCGCGCTGTCCTCGACCGGCATGTCCTGCCCGATGAACTGTCCGAAGCAGCTCCGCAACGGCCCCTGCGGCGGCGTCCGTGCCAACGGCAACTGCGAGGTCGAACCGGATATGCCCTGTGTCTGGGTGCAAGCGTGGAAGGGTTCGCAGAACATGGTGAAGGGCAACGCGATCATGAATGTCCAGAAACCGGTCAACCAATCGCTGCGAGAAACCTCGTCGTGGTTGCGGGTGACGGCCGAGGCCGCGGCTCTCGAAGAGGCGAAGAAGGAAGGCCAGAGATGAGCCCGGATATCAACCCCTTCGACCCCGGTGCGCCGCTCGACCCCCTGCCCGGCCATTCTTCGCGCGGCCGGCTGGAGCGGGTGCTGCGCCGCGGCGAATTTGCCGTCACGGCCGAGCTTAATCCGCCAGACAGCGCCAATCCCCAGGACGTCTACGAACGGGCAGCGATCTTCGACGGCTGGGTGGACGGCATCAACGCCGTCGACGCCTCGGGCGCCAACTGCCACATGTCGTCGGTCGGTATTTGTGCGCTGCTGACGCGCATGGGCTATGCGCCGATCATGCAGATCGCCTGCCGCGACAAGAACCGCATCGCCATCCAGGGCGACGTGCTCGGCGCCTCGGCCATGGGCGTGCAGAACATCATGTGCCTGACAGGCGACGGTGTGCAGGCCGGCGACCAGCCGGGTGCCAAGCCCGTCTTCGACCTCGACTGCATGTCGCTGCTCGAGACCGTCAGGATCATGCGCGACAATTCGAAATTCCTCTCCGGCCGCAAGCTGACGACGCCGCCGCAGGTTTTCCTCGGCGCCGCGATCAACCCCTTTGCGCCGCCTTACGATTTCCGGCCCTACCGGCTGGCAAAGAAGATCGAAGCGGGCGCCCAATTCGTCCAGAGCCAGTACTGCTTCGACGTGCCGATGTTCCGCGAGTACATGAAGAAGGTGCGCGACCTCGGCCTGCACGAGAAATGCTTCATCCTCGTCGGCGTCGGCCCGATGGCCTCGGCCAAGACCGCACGCTGGATCCGCTCCAACGTGCCGGGCATCCATATTCCCGATTCGATCATCACGCGCCTTGAAGGCGCCCAGGACCAGAAGAAGGAAGGCAAGCAGCTCTGCATCGACATCATCAACGAGGTGAAGGAGATCGAGGGCGTTTCGGGCGTGCACGTGATGGCCTATCGCCAGGAGGAATATGTGGCGGAGATCGTCCACGAGTCCGGCGTCCTGAAGGGTCGCAAGCCATGGAAACACGAAGCGACGCCGACGGAAACGCTTGTGGCCGAGCGGCTCGAGCATCTTCGCGGGGGCATCGAGGAAAACCAGCAGCAGATGGCGGAGGCCGCCGCACACCATCCGCATTGAGAACAGGGCCGCGGCCAGCGGCTTTAACAGAGGAAAACCGGCGCTTCGGCTCGTCCCGCGCCTGACAAACACGAATGGGGTCTATTACATAGCCCCAGGCTCCAGGATCAGAGGATCTTATATGACCCGCACCATCGTCGCTTCCGCCACCCGCGAGATCGTCATCGGCTTCGACCAGCCCTTCTGCGTCATCGGCGAGCGCATCAATCCGACCGGCCGCAAGAAGCTCGCCGCCGAAATGATCGAGGGCAACTTCGAGACGGTCATCAAGGACGCGCTGGAGCAGGTTGCCGCGGGTGCGACCATGCTCGACGTCAATGCGGGCGTGACAGCTGTCAACCCGAACGAGACCGAACCGCCGCTGCTCGTCAAGACGCTGGAAATCGTCCAGGGCCTCGTCGATGTACCGCTGTCGATCGACAGCTCGGTAACGGCGGCGATCGAAGCCGGCCTGCGCGTTGCCAAGGGCCGCCCGCTCGTCAACTCGGTCACCGGCGAAGAGGAAAAGCTGGAAGCGATCCTTCCGCTCGTTAAGAAGTACGACGTTCCGGTTGTCGCGATCTCAAATGACGAGACCGGCATTTCCATGGATCCCGACGTCCGCTTTGCTGTCGCCAAGAAGATCGTCGAGCGCGCCATGGATCACGGCATCAAGCCGCACGACATCGTCGTCGATCCGCTCGTCATGCCGATCGGCGCCCTGGGCGATGCTGGCCGGCAGGTCTTCGCGCTGCTCCGCCGCCTGCGTGAAGAGCTCAAGGTCAACACCACCTGCGGCCTTTCCAACATCTCCTTCGGCCTGCCGCATCGCCACGGCATCAATGCCGGCTTCATTCCGATGGTAATCGGTGCCGGCATGACGTCGGCAATCATGAACCCCTGCCGCCCGCAGGAAATGGAAGCGGTGCGCGCCGCGAACGTCTTGAACGGTACCGACGCTAACTGCACCAACTGGATCATGACCTATCGCGACCACAAGCCGGCCGAAGGCGGACATGTGGCGGCCGCCGCGGCACCGGCTGCCGGCGGTGGACGTCGTGGCGGACGTGCGGCGCGGGCTGGCGCCGCAGCGGTGCGAGAGTAATATCCTGCTTCGACGCTGCACTGCCTATCAAGGGGAATTGCCTTGAGGAACCAGGAACCATCTTCGGTTCCTTGCGGTTTTCATCCCCTTGATCCTCTTCGCCAGATACATGCTGTTTGAGGATGCGGACGAGTTTCGAAGGTTCTACGGTGCACTCTGGAACTATGTTCTGCCGCTTGTGTTTCTAAACTTCGCGGTGCTTGCCGTTGTATTTGGCTTGGCTTTTACGAATAGAATCAATCTGCGATCTTAAGAACGGGTCATAAACCTGTGCTTTTGAGGTGGTTCGATGTTGTTGGCCACGGCAGTCGCCTATGCATTCGCAGTCGTGAAGCTAACTGTGGCACCATAGCGAAATCCGGAACTCGCATCCGGCCGAAGAGTGGAGATAACCAATGACACCGCGCCGCCTCCGCTTGGACACTGCCACGCTTTGGTTCGATGCTCCATTCGTCATCGCGCTTCGGCTGCAGCAGATGCAGCTTGCGGCAATGACCGGAAAGACGCACGACGTAGCCGAGCTCCAACGCATGGTTTCCGAAAAGGTCGCAGCGGCGGCCGAGAGCGGGATGGCCGTGAACCTGGCCCTCTGGAAGGCCGCTCTCGACAGCACGATGCGGCTGATGACCGGCAGCGGTTCCCACCATGGGACGGCTATTGCCGCGGCCGCCCTCAAGCCCTATGGCAAGCGGGTGCGCAGCAATGCCCGGCGGCTATCGCGCAGGAAACCGTAACCGTCCCGTTCGCCAGCGCACGGCAACCCTCCTGAAATGTGCTGACAGATCTTTTCATGTCGGGATCTGACAACTATCAGGCGTCATTCCGGTGCAGTCTGAAGCGGTCTACCCGCGCTTCGCTCCCCGGTTGAAGCGGACCTGACGAGAGACCGACCAGCATGCGCATCGAAAGCACTTCCGAAATCGAGACCAATATGACCGAAGCCGCGCAGAAGGATCCTCTGGTGCTTTTCATGCCTTCGGGCAAGCGCGGCCGCTTCCCGGTCGGCACCCCAGTGCTCGATGCTGCGCGCAAGCTTGGCGTTTATGTCGAAAGCGTCTGCGGCGGCCGCGCCACCTGCGGACGCTGTCAGGTGTCCGTGCAGGAAGGCAATTTCGCCAAGCACAAGATCGTTTCCTCGAACGAACACCTCTCCCCGATCGGCCCCAAGGAGCAGCGCTACGCCACGGTGCGCGAACTGCCCGATGGTCGTCGCCTCTCCTGCTCGGCGCAGATCCTCGGCGATCTCGTCATCGACGTGCCGCAGGATACCGTCATCAATGCCCAGGTGGTGCGCAAGGCCGCAACCGACCGGTTGATCGAGCGCAATGCCGCCGTCCAGCTCTGCTATGTCGAAGTGGACGAGCCGGACATGCACAAGCCGCTCGGCGATCTCGACCGGATGAAGGCGGTTCTGGAGAAAGACTGGGGCTGGAAGGATCTGCTGATCGCGCCGCACCTGATCCCGCAGGTTCAGGGCATCCTGCGCAAGGGCAACTGGGCGGTGACCGCCGCGATCCATCGGGACATGGATTCCTCCCGCCCCTTCATCGTCGGCCTTTGGCCGGGATTGAAGAACGAGGCCTATGGAATAGCCTGCGACATCGGCTCGACGACGATCGCCATGCACCTGGTGTCGCTGCTCTCCGGCCGAATCGTTGCCTCTTCGGGCGCATCGAACCCGCAGATCCGCTTCGGCGAGGATCTGATGAGCCGCGTCTCCTATGTGATGATGAACCCGGATGGCCGCGAGGCGATGACCAAGGCCGTGCGGGAAGCGGTGAACAGGCTGATCGGCAAGGTCTGCAGCGAAGGCGGCGTCGATCGGCACGACATCCTCGACATGGTGGTCGTCGGCAACCCGATCATGCATCACCTTTTCCTCGGCATTGACCCGACGGAACTCGGCCAAGCGCCCTTCGCACTCGCGGTTTCTGGCGCGCTGCAATATTGGGCGCATGAGATCGACATCGAGGTCAATCGCGGCGCGAGGCTCTATATGCTCCCCTGCATCGCCGGACATGTCGGGGCGGATGCGGCCGGCGCGACGCTTTCGGAGGGTCCGCATCGCCAGGACAAGATGATGCTGCTCGTCGATGTCGGTACCAATGCCGAAATCGTCCTCGGCAACCGCGCCCGCGTCGTCGCCGCCTCCTCGCCGACGGGCCCGGCGTTCGAGGGAGCTGAAATTTCCTCCGGCCAACGCGCCGCACCCGGCGCGATCGAGCGCGTCCGCATCGACCCGGAGACACTCGAGCCACGCTTCCGCGTCATCGGTGTTGACAAGTGGTCGGACGAGGAGGGCTTCGGCGAGGCCGCCGCAGCGGTGGGCGTTACCGGGATCTGCGGCTCGGCGATCATCGAGGTGGTCGCTGAAATGTATCTCACCGGCATCATCTCGCAGGACGGCGTCGTCGACGGTGCGATGGCTGCTAAAAGCTCGCGTATCGTTCCGAACGGCCGCACCTTCTCCTACCTGCTGCATGACGGCGAACCGCGCATCACCGTGACGCAGAACGACATCCGAGCGATCCAACTCGCCAAGGCTGCGCTCTATGCCGGCATCAAGCTCTTGATGGAAAAGCAGGGCGTCGAGCATGTCGACACGATCCGCTTTGCCGGCGCCTTCGGCTCCTTCATCGATCCGAAATACGCCATGGTGCTCGGCCTGATCCCGGATTGCGACCTCGCCGAGGTGAAGGCAGTCGGAAATGCCGCCGGCACCGGCGCCCTTATGGCCCTCCTCAACCGCGGTCACCGCCGCGAGATCGAGGAAACCGTGAGAAAGATCGAGAAGATAGAAACGGCTCTTGAATCGAAATTTCAGGAGCACTTCGTCAACGCCATGGCGATGCCGAACAAGGTCGACGCCTTTCCGAAGCTCTCCGAGGTCGTGGCGCTACCGGAGCGCAAGGCGCTGGCCGATGACGGCGAAGGCGGTGGGCGCAGAAGGCGCAGGAGCCGGGAGTAGCTGCAGAGCCGCTTATGCCACCTTCGCGGCAAACGACGCCAGCAACCCACCCCATCCTTTTTCAGAGTCGAGCACGCCGCGCAGATCCTCGGCCTTAACGCCATAATTGCCAAGATCGCGGTGCTCCAGCGTGACGATCGTCTCGCCTTCGCCCTTCGCCTCGAACCAGACTTCGACTTCCGTCTGGAATTTCGGCTCGAAGTCGAAATCGGCGTTGAGCTGCCAAGCGAGAAGAATGCGGTGCGGCGGATCGCAGGTGATGACGCGGCCCCATTCGCGCTCCTCGCCGGCATTCCCGACTTCGTACCATCTGCCGCCCGCTCTGGCCTCGACGATCACCGTCTTCTGTCCGGACTCCGTCAGGCTGTGCTCTTTGATCCACCAGCCACCCATGCCGTTCACGAAGAACTCGAAGGCCTTCTGCGGAGACGTGCGGACGGCAACCGATTTGCGGACCGGGACCGGTTCGATCCTGTGCATGAGGTTTCTCCCGGTCGTGTGCCTCTTTTAGATAGTCGTTCAGTCTTTATCCTGATCGGCCGCCGCTTCGACATTGGATTTGAAGGCGGCGAGTTGGTCAGTCCAGAAGCGGTCCAGCCACTGCCGCAAGGGTCCCAACCCAACGGGATCGATGGAGTAGATCCGCCGCACCCCCGCGGGTTCCTCACGAATGAGCCGTGTTTCCTTCAAGACCTTCAGGTGCTGCGAGATCGCCGGTTGCGATACGGGCATGGTGCGCGACAGTTCGGAAACGGACTGCCCACGCGCTGCAAGGCGCTCGAAAATCGCCCTTCGTGTCGGATCGGCCAGCGCAGCAAAGACTCTAGCTTCATAAGTCATGGCTTATTATAAGCTGCTACTTATGTCCGTCAAGCCAGGACGAGGCCTCGTCGCAGGCCGCAAGAGCCTCGGCTAAACGGCCTCGGCCATCCTGCCCGTATGCAGTTGGAGTTCGGCGAAAGCCTCACGGACGTGTTCGGCAACCGCCAGTACCGGTGCCGGTGCATCCTCAACCACCTTCAGCCCGATATCGTAATGGCCGAGATCGGGCAGCCCGTCTCGCTCGCCGAGCTGCACCATCTCCCCTTGGACTAGATAGCGCGGCAGCGGCGCGATCGCGAGGCCGGCGCGCACCGCAGCACGTTGTCCCGTCGTATAGGCGCTCAGGAACGCCACGCGGAATTTGCGCCCGGCCCGCGACAGCTTCTCGACCGCATCGGCGCGCCATACGCATCCGTCCTCCCACATCGACACCGGCAGGGGATCGCGCAGATGCGCGTTGCCGCACTTGGCCCCGGCCCAAACCAGCTTTTCCTGCATCAGGATTTCGCCGTCCTTGGACGCCTCGTCGGAAAGGCTGTTATAAATGGCAATGTCGAGCCGGTGCTCGTCGACCCGCTTGCGCATGGCGTTGCTCATCCCGATCGACACGTCGACCGTGACATTCGGGTAGGTCTCGGCAAAACGCTTCAGCACATCCGGAAGGATGCGCTCGCCCACATCTTCCGGCGCGCCGACGCGGACGACGCCGTTCATGTCGGGCAGCAGGAAGCGAGACACGGTCTCGTTGTTGAGCGACAGGAGCCGGCGGGCGAAGCCGAGCAGCAACTCGCCCTTCGGCGTCAATGAGACAGACCGCGCGTCGCGCAGGAAAAGCGTGCAGCCCAGCGTCTCTTCGAGCTTCTTGATCTGCATCGAGACCGCGGAGGGTGTGCGGTACACGGCTTCGGCCGCAGTCGTGAAATTGCCGGTTTCGGCAATGGCGACGAAGGTCTTCAACACATCCATTTCGAGAAGCGGAAGCGCGTGGCGCAGGATCATGTTCATGGCGGCCTCCTCATTCAGAAAAACTGAAAGATAGCTTAACTCCATTTCGTTTGATTGAATATTACATCGGGGCGATAGTCAAGCTCGCAAGGAAGCGGGGAAGCACCCGCAAAACACAAAGGAGCAAGGTCATGACCGCCCTATCTTTGGCGATCGACAACGTCGCCGCAACCGCACGACGGATCAGTGGCACTCCTTCATTCGGGAAGGACCCGATCGGCGGATCTGCGCCGCAACACAATCACGTCGTCCGGCATGCAGGCGACGACGGCGATCTCGTTCTCGCAATGCTGTCGCGAGCCCAGGTCTTCATCGAGCGGATCGCGGAGAGAAGGCGCGCGACCAAGCTCGCCAGAAACCGAGTGGAAACCCGGCGCCAATTGGCGAAACTGCCGGCAAGGGTCAGAAATGACCTGTTACAAGCGGAACAGAAGGTGATCAGGAGCCCTGATACAAGCTGTTACGTGCAGCAGTAAGAGATCACCATGTTTGATGGAAAACATCAAACATATTCGTTTGATTGATCAATCAGGTTGCGCCATAACCAAGACATGGTCGCGACCTTTTGAGAAGCTCAGAAGGAACCAGCAATGTCTATGAACCAACATTCTTCATCGTCGAGCCAGAGCCTTGCGGCTTTGCCCGGTCTTTTCAGCCTGCGCGCCCGCGCCTGGGCCGCCTGGAAGCGGCACCGTAACGAGCGCATCTTGGAGAACCTCTCCTACGACACGCTGAAGGATATCGGCTTCCCTTCCGTCGACGACGCGGTGCACAAGACGGAACAATGAACAGCGACACGACCTGTCGAAAGCCCCGCGCCTGGCAGGGGCTGATGAAATGAAGAAGGGCATTCCCGACCGGAGTGCCCTTCTTGCGTTGCGCCACCTTCCGAGGCAATCCGATCATGCTGGATCGGAGGTGTGGTCCCGCACATGACCCTCGCTAAGGCAGCCCCGGCTCGGCTCTTGTCAGATACCGACATCGTCTCCCCCTCCCCGAGAAAGTCGTAATTTACAAAATGTGCAACCAACGTCATGAGCGGTACACATCGGACGCTTGGCGGCGTTTCTTGTCGAAATGCGTCACTTCAGCCAAGACGTCTGTCGCTTTCGTGCAATCAGCAAACTCCTCCCGCCTGAGAAGAGCCCGCGGCTCGATGTCGCAATGCGAAATTTCTTCCCGGTCGCGGCTTTCCATGCCAATGTCGTAAACAGACAAGCCGGATGACATATTACAAGCGACGAATAGACACCCTCGTCCAGCATGGGAAGCCTCATGAACAAGCCTCTGACCAAAAAGCGCTCGCTCGTCTTCTTTCTGGTGCCGAACTTTTCAATGCTGCCCTTCTCCGCGGCGATAGAAACGCTTCGCATCGCCAACCGCATGCTCGGCTACGAGGCTTACACCTGGCGCCTCGCCTCAACCGACGGTCAGAAGGTCTTTTCCTCGGCCGGCATTGCCCTCGAGGTCAACACCTCGCTTGCGGACGAGCGCAAGTTCCTGGCAGGCGAAAACCGCCCCTCCATGGTGCTTGTCTGTTCGGGCGTCTATGTCGAGGAGTTCCAGAACAAATCGGTCAATGCCTGGCTGCGCGAGGTCTACAATCGCGGCATCGCCGTTGGAAGCCTCTGTACGGGCGCCCATGTGCTGGCCTCCGCGGGCCTGCTCACGGGCAAGCGCTGCGCCATCCACTGGGAAAATTTGCCCGGCTTTTCCGAGAGCTTCCCGCAGGCGGAGGTATATGCCGACCTGTACGAGATCGACAGCAACATCTACACCTGCGCGGGCGGCACCGCTTCGCTTGACATGATGCTGAACCTGATCGACCAGGATTTTGGCGAAAGCCTCGTCAACCGGGTCTGCGAGCAGGCCTTGACCGATCGCGTGCGCGGTCCGCATGACCGCCAGCGGCTTCCACTGCGCGCCCGCCTGGGGGTCCAGAACGCCAAGGTCCTCTCGATCATCGAACTGATGGAAGCGAACCTCTCAGAGCCGCTCTCGCTCCTCGAAATCGCCGAAAGCGCCGACCTGTCGCGCCGCCAGATCGAGCGGCTGTTCCGACAGGAGATGGGCCGCTCGCCGGCGCGCTATTACCTGGAGATTCGCCTTGACCGCGCACGGCATCTGCTGATCCAGTCGTCGATGCCGGTGGTCGAGGTGGCCGTCGCCTGCGGTTTCGTGTCCGCCTCGCACTTCTCCAAGTGTTATCGCGAACTTTACAACCGCTCGCCGCAACAGGAGCGCGCCGAGCGCAAGCTGACGCTGCAGATGGCGCGCTGAGGCCGGCTGAAGCAAGGCATCGCAGGCGGACCGCGAGCCGGCCCGTCAACCCTCACGACGCCAGCGCATCGAGCAGCGTCAGCTCGGAAATGACGCGGTTTCGCCCGGCGTGTTTCGCCATATAGAGAAACTGGTCGGCGGCGTGCAGGTAGTTCTCGAAGGCTTCCGGCGCCTCGATCGTCGCAAGACCGATCGAGACGGTGATCGCCAGCTCCTCATCGTCGGCGACGATCTTCGTCTTCGCCAGTTCCGCCCGCAGTTTTTCACAAAAGGCGAATGCGTCGCGCACGCCGTGGCCATCGAACAGGATACCGAACTCCTCGCCGCCGAGCCGCGCCAGGAGATGCTCCTCTCCAACGAGAGTCTTTAATTGCCGGGCGACATGCTTCAATACGAGATCGCCGATCTCGTGGCCGTAGGTGTCGTTCAAGCGTTTGAAATGGTCGATGTCGAGGACGGCGATCGAGGTCCCTTCGCCGCGTCGTAAATATTGATCAACCAGGCGCGGGCCGGTCATGAAGAAATGGCGGCGGTTGAAGATTCCCGTCAGGTAGTCGCTGGCCGCTGCGAGTTTCAGGGCCTGAATGCGCTTCTGAAGCATGGCGGCGTGCCGAACGCGGCCGCTGAACTCAGCCTCGAGGAAAGGCTTGCGGATGAAATCCGCGCCGCCGGCCTCGAAGAAGCGCGCAGCGAGTCGTGCATCGCCCTGTTCCGAGAGACCGATGATCGGTACGGCATCCTCGCCCTGGCGCTTGCGCACTTCTTCGAGCAGGGCGAGACCGGCAAGGTCGGCAAGACCTGTATCGGTGACGACCACGTCGACTGCCCCGCCCTGGTCCAGGACCTGCAATGCTTCCCACGCTTCCGACGTCTCGATCACCGCAAATAGCCCCCGCCGCAGGACGCCTGCCATCTGCTCCCGCGAGGCCGCACAGGAATCCACCAGCAGCACATTGGTTCGCCCCTTGGTGAGGACCCGGTCGACCGCCGCGATCAGCCGCTCGATCGACTCTGGCTCGTTCTTGACGATGCAATCGGCAACGCCCCGGTTGAGGATCTGATCGCGGGTGCTGTCGTTGAAGGCGGCGGTGAAGACGATTGCCGGGACATTGTTCGCCAGAATGAAGTCCAAGGCCTCGCAATTCGGGGCGTCGGGCAGGTTGAGATCGAGGACCGCGAGCGAAAACACCCACTCCTCCGCCGCAGCAACCTCGGCCTTCACCGCGGCGAGCGAGGCGCAATGGGCGACATTTATTCCGTGCGTAAGCTCCAGCCCGTGTTTGAGAGCGGCCGCGAACATCCGTGAATCCTCGACGAGCAGCAGACGCTTGTCGCGGTGCTTCTGAATATGGTTCGCCCGTCCCGACGCGCGGCGCAATCTCACGACCCCTGCAACCCTATCCCCTGCGGCAGCTCGTCCCCGGTCGCAGCGACGCCAAGGCTTTTGCCTCTGCGCGATCCGATCCGTGCGGCGGAGCCACGTGACCCAATATGCAATTGCGCCGATTCGCATCGTCACCGAAGCCCCTCGGTGAGATGCGCCTATCTGGGAATCCCCAGTTCATCTGCTGCGATTGAACGGGCTGCCGGTTGCAATTTCGTTAACGCAGCAACCACCAGCATGGAATTTCAACTGCTTGCTTGAAAATTCGCGAGCGTCAGGCGGGAATTTTCACCCTTTCGCTCAAAGTCTTGATTTTCGTCAAAGTGTCGAGGTTCTGGTTGACGCGGCAATAGAACTCCTCGTTGACGAAGGGACGCACGACGAAATCATTGCCGCCGGCCTTGAGGAAGCGCGCGGAAAGCAAGCGGTTGGTCGACGATGAGACGCCGATGATGCGCAACTGATGCGGTCCGTGGGCCGAGCGGATCCGGCGCGTCAGCTCGAAGCCGTCGATATCCGGCATGTTGTAATCGGTGATGACCAGCGCAATATCCGGATTGTTCTTCAGGATCTTCAGCGCCGCCGCACCGCTTTCGGCCGAGCTGGTGCGAAAATTGTAGCGCTTCAGCTGCGTTGTCAGCAGCGCCCGCGCGGTCGGGCTGTCGTCGACGATCAGCACGTGATGCTTCTGGTTGGTGAGGAACCGGCAGACCGATTCCGCCAGCATGTCGACAGCAAAGACGCTGTCCTTGATCACATAGTCGACGATGTCCTTGGCGAGAATCGCCTCACGCGTCTTCTCCTGAAAGGAACCGGTGAAGACGACCGTCGGCACGCTCATGTCGATCAGATAGTTGAGCGCCTCGCCGTTCTCCGCACCCGGCAGGTTGATGTTCGAAATGGCAAGCGAGGCCGGAAAGGACGCATTCTCCACGGCAAACTGCAAATCCTCGTAGTCGCGGCAGACGATCACGTCGATATCGAACAACTCCTTCAGTCGTTTCGAAACCATCGATGAGAACAGGTTGGAGTCCTCGGCAAGCACAATGCGGTGCTCGCCAAGGGATTCGCCGGAATAATACATTCCGGAAACGCCGAAGAATGACATTGATCGCCTATGTGAAAGAGTGTCCCCGAAAGCATCGTAGGGGAAGAGACTTTATCGGGTGTTAATGGGAGGAATCGCGGGGTGAAGCGCCGCAGTAAAGCTTGCGAATGGATTACCCTCATCCTGGCCGGCGAAAGCAGGAGCGCCCCTCTTTCTCTAAGCGGCCGCTCGCCTTCGTTAGACAAGACAAATCGCCTGACCACGCGTCAGTTTCCGTATAGAATGCCGGCATGGGTGAAGCTCAGACGCTATTCGAAGTGCTGCGCCAGTCTGTGAAGCCGAAGGTCGCTAATGCCTTCGAGCGGCTGGTTCGCGATGCGCCCGACCGCAAGCTCTGCCGCATCAATGCGCTCGGCTTTGCTAGCGCCGAGGGGCTCGACGAGGAAGAAACGATCGCGGGCTTCCTGCACGCCTCCCGGCTCGGCATTTTCGAGCTTTCCTGGAATGTCCTCTGCCCCGGCTGCGGCGGCGTGCTCGATGCCAATACGTCGTTGAAGTCGGTGCAGAGCACCGAATATACCTGTGCCCTCTGTGCTGCAGGCTACGAGCCGACCCTCGACGAGATGGTCGAGGTGACCTTCACGGTGAGCCCGCGGATGCGCCACATCGAGGCACACAATCCGCACGAGTTGCCGCCGATCGAATATTTCCGCCAGATGTATTGGGGCTCCGGCATCGATCTGCCCGAGGACGACTACGAGGAGAAATTCGACCAGTTCATTATCGAGACGCTGGAACTGCCGCCGGGCGAAAAGGCGGTCATCTCGCTGCAGCTGCCCGCGGAATTCGTCATCGTCTTCGAACCGGTGACGCATGCGGCGCAGTTCCTGGATGTCAGCGGCGAGCCGACCAGGGAACGACGCAATCTTTCGCTCGTCTTCGACCGCGCGCACCGGCATGCCGAAACGCTGAAGATGCAGCCCGGCCCGCTTCGCATTCAGGTGGAAAACCATGCGGAGGTCCGCACCCTCCCCTCGGTCTGCATGGCCAACGAGACGCTGCACGGCATGCTCGGCCGCCGGCGGCCGTTCCTCACCGCCAAGCGGCTGCTCTCCAACCAGACCTTCCGCGACATTTACCGCACGGACATGCTCGACGTCGACCAACGGCTGAAGATCACTAGCCTGACCTTCCTTTTTACCGACCTGCGCGGTTCGACCGAGCTCTACGAGCGCGTCGGCGACCTGGCCGCATTCGATCTGGTGCGGGCGCATTTCCGGGTCCTGAACGAGATCGTTGCGGCCGAGGCCGGCGCCGTCGTCAAGACGATCGGCGACGCCGTGATGGCGACCTTTCCGACACCGGACCGGGCGGTCGCCGCGGCCATGCGGATGCGCGACGCCATGCGCAAGCTCAATGACGAACGCGGCAGCGAGGACCTGCTCCTGAAAATCGGTATCCACGAAGGACCGTGCATCGCCGTCAATTTGAACGAGCGGCAAGACTATTTCGGCCAGACCGTCAACATCGCCTCGCGCGTCCAGCACCTGGCCACGTCGCGCGAGATCTTTGCTACCGGCTCTGTGCTCGAAGACCCGCGAGCCTCCAACCTGCTTTCGGATCGGGGTCTGAGCCCGATGTCACACAATGTCACGCTGCGCGGCATTGCCACCGAGATCAGCATCTTCGCTATTCCGTGAGGCCGCGACTGAGAAAGGTGCCGCACTCCTGGAGTCCATCGTTCAGTGGACGTTCAGGCTCGGAGGCCCACTCTGGCGGGAGTGAAGGAGGAAGCCATACGTATCCTGCCGTTTCTATTTGTCGCCGCAGCGATGACAACCGGAAAGGCCGAGGCCGGCAGTCAATCGTCGAACACGAGCTCGAACAGTTCATCCAACAACGGAGTCGTCAACGAGCGGATCGTCGACACCTACTGCGAGGACGGCTATTGCGAACGCCGCGTCTGGCGCCGGACCTATCGCGAGGGACGCCGTGGTGGCGAAGGAGAATGGCGCCGCTATTTTTATCATGAGGACTGACCTGATCGATTTTGGAAGTTAGGCCGAAATTGTCGCTGGCGGCGGTCGGAATCAGCCCCCGCCATCCGTCTTAGTCGATATCAGGAGGCGACTAAGGAGAGCGATAATGAGAAAGATCATCGTTGGCGCATTCGTAAGTCTGGACGGAATCATGCAGGCGCCGGGGGGACCGCACGAAGATCCCGTCGGCGGCTTCAAATATGGCGGCTGGGCCTTCCCCTATTTCGACGAGGCCATGGGACAAGCGGTGGACGAGATGTTCGCCAAGCCGTTTGACCTCCTGCTTGGCCGGAAGACCTATGAGATCTTCGCGGCGCATTGGCCCTGTGCCGGCGCGGACGACCCGATCGGCTCATTGTTCGACCGCATCACCAAATACGTCGCGACGCGCAATCCGGACCTGAAGCTCGACTGGAAGAACAGTCAGACATTGGGCAACGACGTGCTTGCTACACTGCAAGAACTGAAAGCTGAGCAAGGACCGGACCTGCTGACGCAGGGCTCGACCGATTTCCTCCAGACCCTTTTCCGCCATGACCTGGTGGACGAGATGTATATCTCGTACTTTCCCATCATTCTCGGAAAGGGGAAGAGGCTGTTCGGCGAAGGCGCAGCACCGATGGCGTTGAAACTGGTAAGTTCGAAGGTCTCCGGAACCGGCGTCACGGTCAACAAATATATCCGCGGAGGACCGGTCGTCACCGGTTCATTCGAATTCGATCAGCCATCCGAAGCGGAACTCGAACGGCGACGAAAATTGACGTGAGCGATTTCGCGACTGTGGACCGCATCTTTTCCACGAACGTGTAAAGTTCGTGCCGAATTCGCATCGAAACACCGGTTTCCAACGATTGGCCATGTTTCAGGCGTGTAATGCGGCTGAGTATAGCAAGGGAGGATATGATGAGAACCGAAGAAGCGATGCATTCCGGTGTTCGTTGGATCGGCCCGGAAGCGGATCTGCGAACCATCGCGCGGATCATGAAGGAGGAAGACATCGGCGCGCTGCCGGTCGGCGAGAACGATCGCTTGATCGGAATGGTAACCGATCGCGATCTCACTCTGCGTGCATTGGCGAACGGCCGCGACGTCTCCTCGCTGACGGCTCGCGACGTTATGACCAGGGAGATCGTCTATTGCCGCACCAATGAATCCGTCGAAGACGCCATTCGCCTGATGGAGTCGAAGAAGATCCGGCGGCTGCCGGTGATCAACGATGACAAGCGCATGGTCGGCATGCTGTCGCTGGGCGACATTTCCCACTGCACCAGCCAGCAATTGGCAGGCGAATTGGTCAAGGCAGTCAGCGCTCACCACGCCTGAGCCATTGGACACAATTGTCCAGCATTAAGGAGCGGCGGGGCACCACGGTCCCGCCGCCTTCACGCGACCGGCTGTTCAGTTACTTCACCACAACGGAGCCGTTGACGATTTCGATGGTCTCGTCGCCTTGAAGGCCAATATGGTCGCCACTCGGCGCGGTCACGAAGCAGCCGCTCGGGCAGATCATTTCCGTAGCGCCGGAATCGACGACCACCTCTATCCGGCTTTCTCCCTCGACGATCACCAATATGGCGGATTCGCCATCCTTGTTGGTCACCATTGCAGCATTCGCGACGCCAGCGGCAAACATGCCGCAAAGCGAGGCAGCAACAACTGTCTTCATCGCCATCGGCGCGCTACCCGCGCGCCGCCCCCTTTGGCCGGTCACCCTTTCGCCCCGTGGCAAAAACTACCGGCCCCCTTCAGCCCACGCCAACCTAGACAATGGCCGGTTGAATTGCATGCTTTTTATGAGAGAACTGCTGAATAGGCGCTGAATGGCGCGTTGAGCTGTCGTTCAGAAGGACGAAGGCCGGCAGCTTGTATCGTGTTCTTCGACACGGGGACCGGAGCCGGACGCGGCGGCAATTTGCCGATCTCCGCAATATCTTTGGACGAGATCTCCCCTGCCCCTTGATCCGGCGATTGTTGACGGTCTATGCGTTTGCGACGCCGGCCCGGCGTTTTCGGGGATCAGGGTATACAAGGATTACCGCTTATGGAGATTTTCACGTCCGCCGGACTATTGGCGCTTATGCAAGTTATCGTCATCGACCTCGTGCTTGCCGGGGACAACGCCGTCGTGATCGGCCTCGCGGCAGCGGGCCTGCCGATAGAGCAACGCAAGAAGGCCATTCTCGTCGGCATTATTGCGGCGACCGTACTTCGTATCGTGCTCGCGGCCTTCACGGTTCAGCTTCTGGCTATCATCGGGCTTCTCCTCGCCGGCGGCATTCTCCTGCTTTGGGTCTGCTGGAAAATGTGGCGGGAGATTCGTTCAGGCGGCCATGAAGAGCTTGGATTGGACGACGCCAACGCACCGAAGAAGACATTCAGGCAGGCCGCGACCCAGATCGTCGTGGCAGACGTGTCGATGTCGCTCGACAACGTGCTTGCGGTCGCAGGCGCCGCACGCGAGCATCCGACCGTCCTCGTCTTCGGGCTCATGCTCTCCATCGCCTTGATGGGCGTTGCGGCAACCTTCATTGCCAAGCTGCTCGCCCGCTACCATTGGATCGCCTATGTCGGCCTGGCGATCATTCTCTACGTCGCTCTCGATATGATCTATCGCGGCGCCTTGGAGGTATGGCCACACGTCGCGCCGGTCGCCCAGGCCATGGCCGGGCTCTGACAGCATGTTCCGGAACCGGCGCGTGGACGCGCCGGTTCCGGCACTGCGGCGATAACCTTGCGGCGCCGAAGAGCATCTGCAAGTCGCCTACACGGCGCCGTGCATCCTCAGACGCCACAGTGCACGACAGCAGCATGAATACGCCTTGTCGTCTACCGTACGCACTGCTCTTCTCCCTCATTCCTGTGCTTGTCACAGGAATCCAGCAGTCCAAGTCCTTGGGCTGAAAAATCTTCTGCGCTGCCGACGCGCCGTCGCTGTGACAAGCACATGAGGGCGTGCCACCGTCGTTTACTGCGGGGCGCTGTAGCACTTCGAATTGCTACCGAAGCTTCGAAATTCATTCGCGTTAGCGGCTGCTGCTGCGCGCACCGAAGGACCGGCGGCGCGTCTCGCTCTCCTCCGCCTGAATCTCGGTTTTGTCTTCCTCAGCCGCTGGTAGCTCGATGTCGGATGGCGTCGCCTCCTCCGGCGTCGTGTCCTCTACCCTCACAGGGAATGGGGCGCCGATCTCCTCGTCGCGGAAACGCTCGTAAATCGAGACACGGATGTCGTTGCGGACGTTGCCCGCCGTCAGCACGTCGGCGACATAGATGCGCAATTCGAAAGTCATGCGCTCGTCGCCGAAGGCCGTGAAGCCGACATTCGGCGCCGGATTCTTGAGGACCATCGGATGGGCGGCGGCGATTTCGTGCAGCAGCTCGATGACCCGGCGCGGATCGCTGGCATAGCTGAGCGTGATGGTAATTTCGGAGCGACCAAGCTTGTTTCGGTGCGTCCAGTTGCCGACCGATGCGTTGATGAGCAGCGAGTTCGGCATCATGATCGACTGGTGCTGGAAGGTTTCGATCTCGGTCGCGCGGACGGAAATGCGCCGGACGAAGCCCTCGGTCGTGCCGCTGACGATCCAGTCGCCGACCTTGAAGGGCCGCTCGACGAGCAGGATCAAGCCCGAGACGAAATTCGAGACGATGTTCTGCAGGCCGAAACCGACGCCGAGCGAGAGAGCACCGGCGACGAGAGCGAGGCTTGAAAGATCGATGCCCGCCGCCGACAGGCCGATGAGGCCGGCAAGGCCGACGCCGATATAGCCGATGCCGGTGCGGATGGAATTGCGCACGCCGGCATCGACACGGCTACGCGCCATGACGTTGCCGTCGATCCAGCGCTGCACCCAACGGGTGACGACAAAGCCGATCGCGAAGAAGAGCACGCCCGCAAGAAGGCCGACCAGCGAGATCGTAATCGTTCCGATCCGGATCTCGGTAACGAACCGATAGACCCAGGATTCGATATCCGCGATTTGGAAGCCCCATTGCAGCAGGATCAGCGGGATGAAAAACAGCGCGACGAGCGCATATATGCCGAGGCCGGCGACAAGGCCGATCTGGTCGAGCCCCACCTGTTCCAGTTTGAAGCGACGTTCGAGATAGCGTCCCCCGACCGTTTCCGCGAAGGCGCCCTGTTTGGAGACCGATCGACCGGTGAGAATGCCGATATACATCGTCACCAGGATGGCGCCGGTAACGATGATCTGCGTGGCAATGAACCGCGCCAGGCCGACATACCCGGCAAGGGCTATTGCAATCAGCCCTGCTCCCAACAACAGCAGCGACACGGAAATGAACCGCGGCCACGGACGACCGGGTGCGTCAAACGGCTCGTCCTGCCTGAGCGTCGGGCGGATCCATGCCATCGACATCAATATCAGCCCGATGATGATCGATGCGAGAAAGCTCTTGGCGACGGTCAGCAGGACCGGCGAACCAAGGGAATCGCTGATGCTTCCGAGCAAGTAGTCGAGGCCGTTGACCAGCGCCATGGCAAAGATCGGCGCCATCAGCATGCGCGCACCGCGATCCGAAACGCGCACGAGACGCCAGCTCGAGCGCGCTGGCGACAGCACGGCACTCGCCAGCCTGGTGACGAAGAAGACGGCAACACCCATGCCAAGCGTAACCGCAATGATCGGTGCTATGTCCGGCCGCAAGACATTGAAGCTGCTCAGGAAGAAATAGCTCGAGGTTGCGAAGGCGATGAGCGCCATGGTCGGAATAAGCGTGGACCAGAAGGCCAGCGAAAGCTGCCGGAAATAAGTGGGCTCGTCCTGCTCCTCGTGCTGCAAAATGAACGGCGAGAAAAACCTATAGCCCCCGACGAGAAAAATCATCGCCCCGCAGAGCGAAAGAAAGATCGCGGTCAAGAAGGGAATGCGCTTGTAGTTCCACGCAAACGTCAGCCAGCTGCTGACGCTGCGCCACAATGCCCTGCTCTCGTCAGCCGTGGTCGTGATCGCCTCGCTCAACATCGCCACGGAAACCTCGGTGCGCTTCAGCAGGGTGTTGGAGAACAGCGCGCGGCGGGTGGCAGTGATGCCGTTGGCGAGCTTCCTGGCCTCAACGGAAAGATTTTCCGCTCTCCCGGTCAGAGCGTTGATGGCGCCGCGCTCGGCCAGCAGGCGCTTTCGCTCCTCGGTGACGATTGCCGCCTCGGGCGGCTGGCCCTCGCCCGGCGGATCGCCTAACTCGGCAAGCCGCGCCTTGATTTCGTCGAGACGCGACCGCGTCGCCACCGATGCCGAGATGATCTGCTTCGACAGCTCGTCGACCTGGACCTTGAGTTCGGCAAGCAACGTATCGTCATCGGCGGCGGCGCCGACACGATCGGCCAGCCGCTTGAGCTCTCGGTCAGCCTGGTCGAGCTGGTCTTCCGCCTGCTGCAGCAAGGGTGAAGCATTTGCCGGGGCCTCGTCGGCTTCGCGTTGGGCCGCCGGAGCGGGTGGCGCGGACTGCGCTTCCGGACTCGGTTGGGGCGGCTGCGCAGGCGTCGGCGTCGAAGGCGCGACCTGTTGCGGTTGCGCCGCCTGCTGGGCCGTCGCCGTGCCGCCCCCGGCGAGCGTCAGGACGACGAACGAAATGGCAATCGAGAGAACGGTCAATTTCGCAGCGGGATGCAATTCGGTATCCTTCGAAATCCGGGAGCCACACAGACGAAATCGCCTGAGCGATCAGCTCGTCTCCTGTGCATAGGCAAGACGGCAAAAAGATGCAAAAGCCGCCCCGGAGCGATGAATTTCTACGTGAATCGGCGCTAATTCACAATTGTTTCACGGCACCCAAGTCCGAGACGAGGCGTTCTTCCGCAGACAACGCGACGTTCTACGAGTCGGGCTTCCCGGCCCATTCCGCATATCCTTGCAACAGGTCCTCATACTCCTCCATCGCCGGGATCGTTTCGTAACTATGGACGGCGGGCGTGGTCGCCCATGGCAATTTCTCGCTTGTCCAGGTCTCGATGAAAGGCGCGAACCAGCTGGCGTCGTCGAGCATCGTCGCACGAAGGTTCACGAACCAATCCATCCCTTCGGGGCGGGTGAACATCCAGCTCATGCAGTGCGGGCAAAAATAGTGGCGCGTCGCGCCGTGCAGTCCGCCGATCACCGGGTCTCCCTTGGTTACCGCGAAGCCCTCGCTCGGGACCGCGACGCTTAATGAGTAAGCGCTCGCCGTCATGCGCTGGCACCCCGTGCAATGGCAGGCCATGGTGACAAGCGGCGGAGCGCTGACCTCGATGCGCACCCGTCCGCAGCGGCACCCGCCCTCCCACGGCAGCCTTTTCATGCTCATGGCGTTTCTCCCTTGCGTGATGTCCGCTGTCCTTGCGTCTGTTGAGACCACAAGCGGCGCAGTTGACCTGTATTAGCACGATTGGTCTAGAAGCCCGCCCCCGGCTGCGCGAGATACTCCTCTTCGGCCGGCGTCGAAGTGCGCCCCAAGATCGCGTTGCGATGCGGAAAGCGCCCGAACCGTTCGATCACCTCCCGGTGGCGAATGGCATAGTCGAGATAGCCGGGGTCGCCGAGCGCGGTAAACAGCTTCACCGACATCGTCTGATCGGTGAGGTTCTCGGAGTGTTCGAACGGCATGTAGAAAAACGGACGCCATTCCGCCGGCACCGCAATATCGGCACTGGCCCCTATGGCGAGCTTTGCCTCGCGCAACGCGAGGCAGTCGGTCGCATAGGCGAGTGGCGAGCCTCGATACATGTTGCGCGGCAACTGATCGAACAGGATGATCGCGGCGAGCCGATTGCCCGGCGTCTGGCGCCAGCCATCGTCGAGCTTCCGTGAAAGTGCCAGATGCGATGCCTGAAAGCGCTGCACGCACTGACGATCGAGTTCGGTGCTCGGCGTGAACCAGTGGTCATAGGAAAGCTCCGTGAACCAGAACTCCAGCACCTCTTCCGGCGTGCAAATTTCCGCCCCATCGTTCATGTGACCGCCTCTCGTGACTCGCTCTTCAGATAGGAGCCGATCTTGCGGTTTCCACCGTCGATCTTCAATGCCGCCCATTCACTCTTCAGCGCCGCCTCTGCTAGCGGACCTCCAACAGGCCCGAAGGCGAGCGGTCGCCGGACAGAGGCAACAAGATCAGCGAGGATCTTTCCTTATCTAAGCGGCCAGACCCACATCAGCATCGGCACGGCGACGAGGATGATGACGATGGAGAGCGGCAGGCCGAGCCGCGGATAGTCGCCGAAGCGATAGCCGCCTGGCCCCATCACCAGCGTGTTGCACTGGTGGCCGATCGGCGTCAGGAAGTCGGAACCGGCGCCGATCGCCACCGCCATCAGGAAGGCATCAGGCCTGTAGTCCAGCGCCGATGCGAAGCTCGCGGCGATCGGCGCCATGACGAGCACCGTGGCGGCATTGTTGAGAAACGGAGTCACAGCCATGGCCGCCACGAGGATGAGCATGAGCGCGCCGGCCGGAGGCAGGTTGACCGCTATGCCGCTCAACCAGCCCGCTATCAGGTCTGAGCCGCCGGTCGTGCGCAACGTGTCGCTGACCGGGATCAGCGCCGCTAGCATGACGAGGATCGGCCCGTCGACGGCCCGATAAACCTCCCGCAGCGGAATGACGCGAAAGACCACCATGGCAAGCGCTGCGGCAAAGAAAGCAACCTGCACCGGCAGAATGCCGACCGCCGTCGCGCCCATGGCCGTCGCCAACACGATCAGCGGCACGGGGGCACGTCGGGTGGTCCCGAGCAGGATGTCCCGCTGGGCGAGCGGCAAGCAACTGAAATCCTGAAGGAACGCCGGCAGTTCCGCACGCCGGCCCTGCAAGACGACGATGTCGCCGGCCCGCAGCCTTATGCTACCGAGGCGCTGCTTCAGCCGTTCGCCTTGGCGGCTCACGGCAAGCAGGTTGATATTGTGATTGTGAAACAGGGCGAGCCGCTCCGCAGACATTCCGACCAGCGGCGAGCCGCTGGCAATCACCGCTTCGATCGCCTCAATCTCCGCCCTCGCCGTCTCGGTGGACGTTGGCGATCGATCGCCGGAGATTTTCAGTTTCGCCTGGGAAACGATGCGGTCCAGCGCAGCAGGGCCGCCTTCAAGCAGCAGAATGTCATCGGCCTCGATGACCACGTCGGGGAGCGGCGCCAGGTGGGTGCCGCGACGGAAGATGGCGATGACGACGGCGCCGCCGTCGCCGAGCTTCACGAGGTTGCTGAGCGACTTTCCGATCGCCGGGGAACCGGGGGCCGCCATAGCCTCGGACGTATAATCGGTGATTTCGATCGCGTGCTGCACCGAGACCTGCTGGCTTTTTCGCTCCGGAACGAGCCGATAGGCAAAGAGCAGAAAAATCGCCCCGACCAACGCCAGCGAGGCGCCGACAGGCGTGAAATCGAACATGCTGAAGCTTTCGCCGGTCAGTTCCTGCCGCATGCGCGATACGACAACGTTCGGTGAGGTGCCCACCTGCGTCATGAGCCCGCCGATCAGCGCGCCGAAGGCCATGGGCATCAGGAAGACCGAAGGCTGCACGTTCGAGCGCCGGGCGAATTGGAAGGCGACCGGCATCATGATGGCAAGCGCGCCGATGTTCTTGATGAAGGACGAAAGGACCGTAACGGTTACCACCAGCAGCGCGAGCTGTGCCCTCACCGAATTGAGGTCCGGAAGGAAGCGCTGGATCGCCGCATCGACGATGCCGGATCGCGCGACGCCGGCGCTGACGATCAGCGCGCTGCCGACGATGATCACGATATCGTCGCTGAAGCCGTCGAAGGCGTGGTCGTAGGGTACGATGCCGACGGCGACCGCGAGCATCAGCGCCGAACAGGCTACGACGTCATAGCGGAAGCGGTCCCAGATGAAGAAGACCATCATCGTGCCAATGACGAGAAACGAAAGAGACTGCTCGACAGTCATGCAAAACACCTGCGGCGGACTGGTCGCGACATGCCAACAAGGACGCCCGCAGGGCGGCAACGCGTCATCGCCTGAAAAGGTCCACGCTCCCCCCGGGACGTCGCTGATTGCGTATCCGGCTGCCCTAAATCATTCAATCCTCCCGTTCTGCGCAACCGAAATGTTCGAGAATTTGAACTGAAATATTGTGTTTCACCAGAAATCCGCAGAAACGCGTTCCGCTCTTTGATCGTTGCGGCTTCGGGAATACAATGATGCACCAGTTAAACGTGCAGGAAGCTCCTGCAGATGCCGGCCTTGCAGCGGCGTCGCGCCCGAGCGGAGAACATCGCCATGCGGAGTGCCCTTTCCGCGATTTTCGCAGCTTTGATGCTCGGCGCTTGCAGTTCGACACAGACCGTCGGCTATGGGCCCAATCTGGAGCCGATCCCCGGCAGCATCACCTATGGCGGCCAGCCGCGCACAAAGCTCACCAAGGCGCCGGTCGGCAGCACCGTGCCGCACCGCTTCTTCGACGATTTTGGGCGCCGCGTCTCGGAAACCTATATAATTGAACCGGATCGCTCGCTGCGGCTGACGAGCCGGCGCATCGACTACGATATCTTCGACTGACTCGGCAGGAACTCTGCAATTCGGAGATTGCCATGAAACACACACTTCCCACGCTCTGCACGGCCCTCTTGCTTGCCGGCTGCGAGATGACGACATCCTCGGTCGGCTATTCGTACGGCCTTGAGCCCATTCCCGGCAGCATCACCTACGGTGGCCAGCCGCGCACGAAACTCACCAAGGCGCCGGTCGGCAGCATCGTGCCGCACCAGTTCATTGGTCCGTTCGGTCGTCGCGTTTACGAGACCTATGTGATCGAGCCGGATCGGTCGCTCCGGCTTGTCAGCCGGCGTTATCGGGATTTCCTGCTTTTCGACGACGACTGACGCGAAAGAGCCGTTCGAACCGGGCGACGAGGGCCAGCTTCTCGAAGGCGCCGGGGGTTTGCGCACCGCACATAAGCTACGCTGCCCTGATCAGCATGATCGCCCGCCGGGCCGCATCCGCGAAGGTGACGCCGAGTGCCGCGCCACCGATGCCGATGACGCCAAGCGCCCCCATGCCTATCAGCTTCCATTTGCGGACGTCCTCGGTCACCGGCTTAATCTCGACGATGTCGTCCTTGACGAGCGTCATCGACGTCTCGAGCGTTCCAACCCGTTCGACGAGTTCGTCCATGCGCCGATCCATGGAGTTTCGCCCGGCGTCGGACCTGTCCTCCGCACGGCGGAAATCCTCCCGCAGGTTTTTCACCTCGGCAATCAATGTCCCAAGCTGTTGGTGGACCGTGGCGTCAACCATCGCGGAGCTCCCCGTGTCTCGTGCATTCGCTCTTTACCCAGACCGAAGCGGCACAAAGGCCGACCACCGTCCTGTCAATCCTGCGCTGGTCTGCCGCCGTCGCGCCGCGAGCGCCGACGAGGTCAGTGCCGACCACGCCGCGCAGGCCGCTCACATTTGCCGGCGCCGAAGTTCCACAACCCGCCAGAATGAGAGCAGGCATCATAGTCAAGGCGCTTTGTATCAGCGCTATTCGCCGCTTCATTGTTTTGCCTTTCGACGGAGTTTCTGACGCCGTCGCCGCCCTGCCGGTAGATCCAGACAAGAACACCGGCGACGACAGCCAGCGTGGCCGCAGCCGCGACCATGCGCGCACTCGAGAGCATTACCCCGCCTCCCGCACACGCCGCACGAAATACCAGAGCCCGAGGCCGGCACTGGCAACCATGATCGCGGCTAGCGCCCACTGCACTGGACCGTTGCCAGCGATGATCGCACCTCCGGCAGTGAGAATGCTGCCGATCGGCCCCCATGCCTCAGGCTTCTTCAGGATCTCGCGGAGGCCCGTATCGCGGCTATCGGCCTTGGCGGCAGCCTCCGGCGGCGTTTGCGGCTTCTCCACGGTCTGGCCGCCGGCGTCAGCCGCCAGGCTCGCGGCATTTCCAACCACACCCAGCTGATCAGCCCATTCACCCTTCGGGTCCTTGCCGGTGATGCGAATGGTCCAGCCGCGACCGTTGACCGGAAAGCCAGTCTTGGCATTCGTGAGCGATCGCAGGAAACGCATGTAGGCGTCGCAATAGGCATGGACCAACGTGCTTACGCCGCCTGGATACTTGCGCACAGCCCCGAGCGTCTGCTCGCCTACATGCCCGTCCTCGCGCACGCCGAGGACGCTCTGCAGGATCTTCACGGCTCTCGAAGGACCGGACATCCCACCGCTATTGAACACGGCATAGTCAAGCCCCGGCGGAAGGAGATCGCCGCCGCACTGCGGCCAGAACGATCGCCGGTAAATGTCGACAGCCTCTTCGCGGCTCATTGCCCTGACCTGGTCCGCAGTGACCGATTTCACGCCACGGTGCGCCGCAAGCGTGGCGCCCGTGACGCCGTATTTCGTGCCGACGAGCGCACCATGCAGCCAGTTGCCGCGATCCGAGCTGCGATTCGAATAGCCGCCCTCATCCCCGAACATGAGTTCGAGGGCGACGGGAAGAGTTTCCCGAGCCATGCATCACCATCTTTTGTGAGAGGAAGTGTCTACCCATAGGCAATAAAAAACCCCGCCGGAGCGGGGTTCCCTGTGCAGTTGCGGTGAGCGCGATCAGAGGATGAAATAGTCCTTCGTCAGCGTCACGGCGTCATCCAGGTGGATCTTGAGGTCAGCAATTTTGTCGCCGTTCACGTCCCCGTAGATGTAGGTGTCGGAGGCTTGCTTCACGTATCGAACCTGCCCGGCCGTGCCCGTGAAAGTGGCAGTGCCGATAAACGCGAATGCCTGATTGCCGGCGGCCAGGGTGCTCGCATCGATCGAGGAAAGGTCAAGCCTGTCCTGCTCGCTGGTCATGAAGTCGAAGATCGAATCGAACGTCGATCCTGCAGACTCCGAAAGTGCCTTGAACACGAACCTGTCAGCGCCCGTGCCGCCGACCAGCCGATCGGCCCCGGCTCCCCCATAGACCAGGTCATTGCCCCAGCCTGCGCCGATGATGTCGTTGCCGGCGCCGCCGGAGATGCTGTTGGCGCCGGCCGTGCCATAGAGTTCGTCGGCGTACTTGGAGCCGATCAGGTGCTCGATTGACGAATAGCTATCCCCTTTCGCGTCTCCGGTGTTGGAGCTCGTCATGCCGAGGTTAGCGATGATCCCGGCCGCTGCGTTGGCATAAGAGGCGGTGTCGGATCCATTACCCC
This sequence comes from Sinorhizobium fredii, assembly GCF_002944405.1. Classification (NCBI taxonomy): domain Bacteria; kingdom Pseudomonadati; phylum Pseudomonadota; class Alphaproteobacteria; order Hyphomicrobiales; family Rhizobiaceae; genus Ensifer; species Ensifer fredii. The sequence goes on from NZ_CP024307.1 coordinate 2,292,335, forward strand.
CATAGAGCTTGTCGCCGCCGGCGCCGCCGATCAGGGCGTCGTTGCCGTCTCCACCAGTGAGGATGTTGATCCCTGAGTTGCCGACAAGCAGGTCGTTGAAGCGCGAGCCAAGGAGGTTCTCGATAAAATAGTAGGTGTCACCCTTGGCATCGTTCGTGTTGCTCGCAGGTGCAATCAGGCTCGCCGTAATCCCGACCGAAGCGGTGGCATAGGAGGCGGTGTCACTGCCGGCCCCACCATCGATCCTGTCACTGCCTGTTCCGCCAATGATGGTGTCGTTGCCAGCATAGCCATAAAGGAAGTCGTTGCCGCCATTGCCGTTAACGACATCATTCCCGTCGAAGGCGTAAAGGACATCGGCAAGATTGCCACCCGAAATGGTGTCATTGCCTTTCAAAACTTCGATAATGACACCAAGATCATCACTGGTACCGACGGTCTGCGCGGCTGCGACAATCTTGGTAGCAGCGACCGACCCCTGCACGTTGAAGAGCTGCTGCCCGCTGTACCAGGCCGCATAGCTTGTGATCGTGCCGGTTATTGGCTCACCATAGGCGTTGTAAGTGAGGCCAGTGCCGCGGAAATCTTCAATGACACCGTTCGAATAATATACCCGAAAGAGCGTTCCTGTCTGGACGTAGGACGTCCCGTAATAGATCGTGCTGAAATCGAAATCGCTCATGTTGAGCGAGTAATTCGACGCCACTGAAATGTTTGCCATTTGTGCCCCCAATACCCTGTGGAGGCAAGCCATAAAACAGTTTTAGGTTGCGGGCAATCGGGATAACGCACGCCTCGAATCTCAGCAGGATCGCCCCGCACCGTTTTGTCCATGCTGTTAAAATCGGCCGAAGCGGATCAGGCAAGACTGCAAGGCGTAACGCGACACAGAGAAAAGCCCCGTCCCGCCGCGGGGCTTACAGCATTCAAAGATCAGCCAATCCTGGGGCAGCCCGGCTCAGCTCCGAAAATGATGCGATTGCGTTCTCCTCGCCGGCCGATGCCCTTCACCTCGATGACATCGTTCGATGTACGACCAATCCTAGGGTTGCGTAGGTAGCGTCGAGCTATATAGAGCGCCTGGCGCGTTGTGCATTGATAGGCTTCTGGCTCCTCGCGATAGTATCGGCGTGGTCGGTATTCTTCGTAGTAGCGAGGGCCACCGCGGCCGATATAGACGTCGAAGTCTTGCGAAAAGGTCACCTCCGGTGCAGTCAGGGTAGCGGCTGCAACAGCGGCGAGAAAAAGCCGGAACGGTAAACCTTTCATTTTCAGGTCTCCTCTTTTCATCACGCGTGATGCTAGAGCATCAATGATGAACGGAGGCCGAACGTTCCCTATTGCTTAATCATCAGTCCTTGTCCGGTGGGAAGGGTCAAGATTGATTGACCGTGGACAGCGGCAAACTCGTTCCACATAGCGTTCTGCTCTTCGCACCCGACAAAGGCATAATCGTCAAGCACAATGCTGGCTCCTGGGACGACCTTATCCCAAACCCGATCGATGCATTCCTTCTCGTATCGTGCGACATTAAGATCGATCGAGAGATAGGCGATTTTGCTGATCGGAATTCCATCAAGCGTCTGCGGCAGAAAACCCTTCACGAGCACCGCGTTCTGAAACTTCGCGAAATTGCGCTTGGCTATATCGTAGACATCGAAATAGATGCCCGCGTTGCGCCGCTTGGCCAGGACTGCTTCCTGAGCAGTCATCTCTCCTTCTGGAATTCCAGCGAAGGTGTCGAAAAGCCAGAACTTTCGATCAAGAGCGCCGAAATTGAGATACTCGCACACAGTCATCGAAAGCAGGCCGGCATTCACCCCGAACTCCACGAAATCGCCGTCGATCTTCATCGCGCGCTGTGCGGCGAAGCAGCAAGTGTGAGCTCGCCATCGGACGTCCGGCACTCGCTTGCGCTTCGCCCAAGCTTCCCTGTTGCCCGCTTCTGAAAACCTCCAGGCCGAAGCAAATTTTGGCTCGTTCATGAACTCTATATTCTTGTTCGTCACGCGAAATCCGTCTGCCTGGTAGCCCGGAAGGGACTCCTCTCCATTCACAAGAAAGCGGATGCGCCTTTTTAACTCGCGAATACCCATTTCCACCCCTTAGAAATTTTATCCATCCTTAGTTGCAGCTGAGTAGGTTGACAAGCGCTGACCCCTCCGAGTTCGGACGTGCGCCAAAATCGCACTCCTGAACGTGGTGTAGATCCTGCGGTGGCCGACCGGCAGGCATGATGTGGGTCATCATTGTTACCTTTGTTGCTGGAAAGGACCGACGCGACGCGAACGCGCCGTCCTTGAATTTTCAGTAATGCCGACGACGAACTGCGCGTTCTGCGCGCTACGAATTCATTGACTCTTCCGAACGATCAGAACAGAGAAGGTCGCGCCGTTGCAAACTCCGAGGACCTTATGCCCAAATCGAAAGTCGTCGTCGTATTCCCCGTTTTCAACGGGGCTAGGACCTTGGAGATGAGTCTGCAATGCATTGCTGATCAGACATTTAGAGATTTTCACGGGGTTATTCTTGATAATAAATCAACAGACGACACACTTCGCGTGGCTGAGCAGTTCTGCAGAACCGATCGTCGCTTCACCGTGGTCAGAAACGAGCAGCATGTGAGCGCACCGGAAAACTTCGCTCGCGCAATCCAAATTGGCGCAGCGAAAGGCGAATATTTTTGTCTGCGTGCGTGCGATGACTACTCTTCTCTAGATTTCCTAGCATGTTTGGTCGAAGCACTTGATCGAGAGCCTATGAAATTGCTTGCGGCCTGCTCGACAAAACTAGTTGGACCGAACGGACATCGAATCAAATCTCCAGATAAATCTATCTTCGATTTCACCCCAGCATATTTGTCTGGGCGCGTACCAAGAAATCTAACGTTTCCGGCAGAATGGATTTACGGCCTCTACAGGGCCAGCGCGAAAGACTTACTAATGGCACGCTGGTTCGAATTGGGAAACCCGTGGTGTCTAGCATCCTATGTTATATCAGAGTTTGTCGTCCGCGATTTGGTGGTGTACGTTCCCGGACCAACATACGATTTCACCGAGGGATCGGGATCAGAGCAACGCTACGGAGCAAAGAGCCTCCGCGAACGACTCAGGCAGCGGTTGAGATACACTTTCGGATGCTACAAGTTAACTAAGAAGCTTCCGAAAGCTGGCTTCATCACAAGATTAAAGTTCTTTCGGATGTGCTGGAACGACGCAAGGAGAAAAACGCGTTACAAGATTTTCTGGTTTTTTTAATTAGGCATCACCTGACCACAGGAGTGTCATTGATTGCCTTTAGAGAACGTCATCGCCGGGCGTGCGGTGCCGTACTGGTGCGCAGACTAAAAAAGTTGACGGTGCCGAATTACTGACGGAACATTGCAAGAGCGTGTTAAAGATCGCGCGCGACAGTCCACATCGCATCGATTTGTATGTCGGTTAAGCCGAGTGCCGGACCTACGACTGCTATCAGCGGATTTAGTCGGCTAAACGAGGTAGCATATTCCCACTCAATCAGCGCCAGATCCTTTTCATGGCCAAGCGGCATTGTGTCAATGGCAGCTATTACTTGGGTGTGAGAAATCCCGGCGTGGATGAGTCCAAGACGCAATTGTCGCGCCGAAAGTGAGGGCATGGAAGCGCGTATCTGCTCTACCCCCGGCGGTGTGTGAGGCTGGATTGGAAAATTTGGATTGTCGGCGAGCCATTTTCGAATGATGGGGTTCAAACCGAAGCTATCATCGGGTCTCGACAGATATTCGCAGTCGTAGGTTTGACCGCTCACGTCGGTAAGATTGATCGACAGCTCGTAAGCGTCCGGCTCCTCCGTCGCAACGACCGCATGGACCAGGTTGAGCTCCATTCTACCGTGCATGGTACTAGTCATGTTACGCAGTCCTTTGAACGACAAGCCAATCAGCCGTAGCGACAATCCCCCGCACCCGCCAAGTACCTGAAAGCGCTGCGCCTGCCCCGGAATAGCCGCTTTGAACGTAGGCGTTGGTACTGTACAAACAGGGGATAACTGAAGCTTGCCGCGCAGGGTTGGATCCATTCTGCGCCATCGTGAGCACTGTCCCAATCGGGAAGCTGGTATTGGTAGATGAGCTTCCAGTATAAACTTCCGCCGCGACGAACCCCAGCGCATGCGTATGGCTCGTCCCGCTAACGGAATTTGTGGTTGAGTTGGTGATGTCGGATGGCGTGCCCAGCGTCAGCGTGCGGTTTGCCGAAATCGCGCCGCCGCCGGTAAGCCCGCTGCCGGCGATCACCTGTACCGCATTGCTTGCAGGCGTGTAGCCATAGAGCGCGTTGACGTCTGCAGCAGCGAGGTTGCCCGAATGCCAGACGGTGTTATGCGCCGCAACGGAGCTGTCGTAGAATTTCAACGCATCGGTGCTGTTCACATTCGAAAGGTACAAATAGTCGCCGGTCACGTCGTTGGCTGCGCGAAGACCGTCGCCATTCGCCGTGCCGTCGCGATGCTGAATGTAGCCCTGGCGCGCGGTCGCCTTCCAGAATCCGACATACGGGTCGCCCGTCGCCGAGCCCACGAGTTTGACCGCTTCGCCATCCGTGGTTACGGCAATCTGTATGAAGTCGACATAGGCGCCATCGAGTCGAGCTGAGGGTACCGTGCCCGCCGTGAGATTCGATGCGTTATTGGCACCGAGCGTTGCCCGCGCCGCGGCAGCGTCCGCATCGTCGAGCACGGTCTGCGCAAAAGCTGAGACGCCCAACGTCGTAAGGGCGGCTCCGGCAGTCGCATCGTCCAGAAGTGTGCGCGCAAACGGCGTCAAAGCGGTCGTCGTATAGGCGTCCGCCGCGGTCGTGTAGATCATTTTGTCCGCGCCCGTTGCAAGTCCGGCAATCGAGGCGAGCGCCGCGCTCGCAGCCTGCGCGCCGAGAGCTGCGCGGGCGGCGCTGGCGCTTGTGGCGCCCGTTCCGCCCGCGGTGATCGGCCGCGCCGCATTGGCGTCGGCCGTCAGGTCGTCGATCAGCGCATTGTAGGGGACGCTTTGGATCGTGGTGTTCGGCACCCCCTTGGTGCCGGCCGGTGGGGAATAGACTCCGCCTGTCCTTGGCAAGATAGCCTCCATGAAAAATGACCCCCGATGGGAGGCCCGCGAAACGAATGGAACATGGATTGGAATGGCGCCCGCCACCTCCGCACCTTGCCGCGGCTGCCTTTACTTCCGCCCCCTCCCCGCCGCGAAAAGCTGGCCATAATCCACCCGGCGCATACCGTCAGCCCCGCGCAGCACCGCCTCTGGCCGGGTCTTTTCCACCTCCTGCGCCATCACGCCGATATGCTTCGGCCCGGAGGTGGGTTCGCCCTTGTATTGGAACTCATAGAGGTTGTGGCCCTTGAGCCTGCCGACCTTCTCGATGTTCTTCTTGGCGCGGCGGTCGGACTTCGGAAGAAAGCCCAGCAGGGAGTCGAGCAAATTGCCGCCCGCCTGCTGCCGGGCGTTATAGGCCGCCATCTGGTTCTGGTAGTTCTGCTGCACCAACCCGGCATAATCGACCGGCTGGATCGACTGCCCCTGCGTCTGCACGAAATTCGGGCTCGTCACCTGTGCGCCTGAAAGCAGCGCCGCGATCTCGTTGATCGGCTGGTTGCGGCTCGCATATTGCTCGTTGAGATAGTTCGAGCGGGCGGTGTTCTGGGCATTGATCTGCGCCTGCTGAGCGTTGAAGCTCTGGTCCTGGAGCGCATTGTTGGCCGCCGTCGCCGATTGGCCGTTCTGGTACATCTGCTGGTTTGCGTTGTTGCCGAAATCGGCGTTCTGCAATGCCTGTCCGTAGGCCTGCGCCTGCGCCGCATTCTCGAAGCTCGCCTTCTGGTTCGCGACGTTGGCAAGCCGCGTCTGCTCCTGGCCGGCATTGAGCACGGCGGCGATGCGGGCGTCGTTCGACGTCCGGTTCGCCTCGTCGATCGCCCGGTTATAGGCCTCAGACCCCGGCTGCAGGCCCTGATTGGCAAGCCGCGTCTCCAGCGCCGCGCGGTCGCGCTCGAGCTGCGGATTGAGCCGGGCCATCAGCGCGTTCTCGTATGTCGAAGTATCGAAATCCGTCTCGTAGCTTCGCATGATGTCGCCGGCATTGCCGATGGAGGTCTGAAGCCTGGGCCCAGCAGCAAACTGCTGGTATTGCGGCAACCTCAGCTTCGAAGGGTCACCGGCGACCGGAGCTTTCGATATGTCCATCGGCTTGCCGAGCAGATCGTTCAGCCGGCTCGATTGCGATGTGGCGAGCGTCGCTAAGTTGAGGCTCGCCACATCGTTCTGATCCTTGATCTTCTGCTGCATCTCCGAAAGCTTCTGCGTCGCCGTCGCCACGGGCAGATCATAGACGTTGCCGCTCAGTGGATCGGTCCATTTCTGCGTCGTGTAGCTGTAGCTGAGGCTGCCGTCCGGCGTCACCTGGTTGACATTGCCCATATATCCGTTGGCAACGGCAGTGCCGATATTGGTGGCGGTCTGTGCCGCCGCCGTCGCCTTCGGATCGGGGGGCGTGGGAGCTTTTGACTTTCCGATAGCACACCTACCTTCGATTGACGGGATGTGCCCGCCAGTCGTTGTCTGTCAGAGTGAAGATGATTTCCGCCTCTTCCCGCCCGCGAAGGCGGGGGATGCGGTAGCTCGTGAACCCGAAGCGGCGGGCGATCGAGACCATGCCGCGGTTCTCTTCCGAGACGCGCAGCACCGCCATCTGGCAGCCGATCTCGTCGAATGGATAGCCGAACATGGCCTTCAGCACCGGCCGCGTCAGCCAGCGTTTGCTGGTGGCCGCGGCCGAAAGCTCGATGACGCCCGCTTCGGGCGAATAGTTGTGAAAGACGACGCCGGCGAGGAGCCTGCCCTCCTCCGTCACGCCGAGCGCCGTAAAGTCGGCAAAGCCCCTCTCGCAGCCGTCGATCCGGTCGGCAACAAAAGCGGCGATCCCCTGATTGGTTGCAGGGTCGCCCGCCCCGCCCCAAATGATGTTCAAGCGCTCGCCTCCCCCGCTGCTACTTGCAACGTCGCGAGGTCCACTTCGATGTCGAGTTTCACCGCGCCGCCTGAGGTGATCACGCAACCGACGGCCAGCATGTCGCCGCTCGCCCGCACATTCTGGCGAAAATCGTAGCGCAGCGCCTCCGACACGCCGTCCCAGCGCGCCACATCCCAGAGGCCGACATCCCATTCCGGCGAACCCGCATCCCCCTCCGTCACCCGGGCGAAGGGCGGCACCCTCCGGTCGAAGTCGGCGCGGGCGAAGAGCTGCACCTTTGGCTTCGTCTTGGCGCGGAAATACATATGTGCCATCGTCGCCGCCGTCCGCTGACCGAACTGTCCGACCGGCGCGAACTGCGAGAGATAGGTGGCCGCGAAGGTCAGCCCGTCGTCGGTGCCGCCGGTGTCGCCCTGCCAGCAATAGCCCTCGCGCGAGCCGAAGAAGAGTCCGCCCTGCAGCGTCTCGAAGCAGTTGGCCCGCCAGTTGCTGATCGTCGCCCAGCGCCCGCTGAGCACATTCAGGACAAAGGTCTTGTCGCTCACGACGCTGTTCTCGGGAAAGGCGATGAAGACCAGGTTCTGTTCGGCCCACGGTTCCAGTGTCCAGCCGGAGCCGGTGGCGTTCGCCGCCCGCCGCCAGTCGTCCTCGATCGACCGCGAGACCGAGACCTGGATCAGAGCCTGCCGGTCGCGCTGAAACACCTGCGACATCGGCGTCAGCCCGTCCGAAGTCGCAATCAGCACGTCACCCCCAACGCGGATCCAGGCGTTCTTTCCAAGCGGCTTGCCGATCTGGTAGACGCCCTTCAACGCGAAGTCGCTGGCGCTGGAGGGGTCAGAGCCTGCATAGACGGCGATCTCCCCTTCCGTCGAGACGAAGACGCAGAGATCGGAAAGCCCGTCGCCGCTTTCGAGCGACCAGGAAAAGCCGGTGATGAGCGACCCGCCCTTCTTCATCACCCCGCCAAGCGGAAACACGGCCGCCGCGCCGCCGATCGCGTTCACCGGCAAATAGTAGGCGTCGAGCGTCGCGTTCTTCAGGAAGAATTCGCGGTTCTTGAACAGCCAGCCGTAGTTGAGCTGCGCCATGGTGGTCGAGTCGGAAAATGTGATCGTCGGCGTCGTCGTCCAGGTGGTGCCGTCATAGATGCGGCGCGTGTCGGCGCCATTGAGGCAGACGAGAAACGAGCCGCCGGCGGTCGTGTGTTGGAAGGCGCACCAGTCGCCGCCGGAAAGCCCGCCCACCGCCGCCGCAGTCGTTGCCGGCGGAGCGGCCGGCGCGGTCATATCGTAGATCGCGCTCTCCGTCGCCATGAACAGCTTTTCGTTGCTGCCGAACTTGTATTTGAAGGCGCTGCGGATGGCGCCGCCGTCGGCCGCAAGCCCGACCTTGCGCGAACCGCCACGGATCCTGCAGCCGGCAAGCGTCGGCAGGAAGTTCGTGAGCACCGTGGCCGAGCCCGGGGTCTGCGATGCCATGTCAGCGGTCGTGACGAGCCCCTCTTTCGGAGCCGGGAATGTGACCGATTGCGAGGCCTGCGGCCGGCCGATTCTCGCCTGCCCCCGGTTGGTCTGCGCTAGGCGGCCCGGCCGGACTGTATTCGTGCGAACTGTCATCATGATGTTCCCCTGTCCGCGTTGATCTCCTGCAGGAGATCCGCCTCGAACTCTGCGAGGTTGTCTTCGAAGGAGAGGCCCTTCTGGCGCTTCCAGCGCCAGATCAGCCCCTTCTTCAGCAGCCACTCGGGAAAGAGCGTCGTGTCGTCGTCGGCCCGGAAGGTATCCCGCTCCTCGTAAGGATCGCCGAGTACCCAATTTTTCGAGACGTATTCGATCGTCGCACCGGCGGCGAAAGCGGCCGGCGAAAAATGCATCTCCCTGCCGCGGAGGTGGCAGTAGGGCTCTGCCGAGGCGATGCCGACGATCACCGCCCATTGCGCGCCGTTGGCGATAGGTCGGAAGAAGTGGCCGTCAGCCGCCCGCACCGCCCCGCCGGGCGCCAGCCGCTGATAGTCGGCAGGCAGGAGCTCCGGCGAAGCGGAGACGGCATGCGTCGTCAGCATCCTCTTCCAGTCGGCGCGCCGCGCAATCTCCGCACCCGCCTCCTCGGCCAGCGCCACCATCGTCTGCGCATTCGGATCGTTCGTGCCGTAAACGCTGTCGAAGCGGTCGAGCGAAACGATGTCCGCGACCTCGTTGATCACGGTCAGAAGCGTCATGGCGTCAGCCCTCCGATGACGATTGCGGCATTACCGAAGCGCAGCCGCTCGTCGGCAAGCCCGAGCCCGGCCATCGCCTGTCGCTTCAGCGCCTCAGCCGCACCCGCCTTGGCTGCGTCCCGCTCCCAGATGGCTATCTCCTCGACGAGCGCGTAGAGATAGACGTCCGGCGCCCTTTCGATCAGCCAGCTCCCTGGCGCACCGGCCGTCAGCGGCGGGATTTTCCCGTAATAGGTCAGTTGGATGTTCTCGCCGCGCTTCGGCCGCACCTGGATGGCGCTGCCGACGATCGCGTAGCCGATCGGAGCGCCGTCGGAGGTCACGTGATTGCTGAGTTCCTGCAGCGGCAGCGCCCGAAGCGCCCGGCCGCTAGCGGCAAGCACCTGCCGCGCCTCCAGGAAATCCGCCGGCAGGCTGCCTTCGCCTTCCGTCAGCGGCACCGCCACCGTCTTCTCCATGTCGGCAACGCGCATCACGCGGTTGAGCTTGAGCTCGGCAAGCGCGAGGAAGCGCGGGAAAAAATGCGCGACGTCATCGCGGCCGGAGTAGTCGCCGGCGTCGACGAGGAGCGACGCATAATCGAATATGGTCATAGATGTCCCTCGAAACTGCGCCAGGCGCGGTTGTCGCCGTTGTTGAGCCACCGCTTCACATAGCGGTCGTCGCCTTCGGAATGCGCCCGGACGAGGTTTTCGGAATGCGCCAGGTTCAGCGGCATCGAGGCGACCTTGGTCCACTCGCCGAAGGCGTTGCCGGCGGTCGCATGACGCGTGAACTGGTTCTGGCGGACGAGGTTTTCGACCGGGTAATCCGTCCGCCAATGGGTCCTGTCGCCATCGTCCATCACCCAGACGGAGCGGCCGGTGTGAAAATCATAGTCGAAGAGTTTCCAGTCGCCGTCGCGTACAATCATCCCTCTTCACCTGGAAGAGGATCGTTGCGTTCGGCTTTGCCCTGGGCGATCAGGATTTTCGCCGCCTTGACTGGCAAGTCGAGTACGGTGCCGGCTGGAATGCGTTGTTCGTCAATCGCCCAGGTATCATAGAGAAGTTTAACGGGTACCGTGGTGGTCTTTGTGTCTGTCATTCATTTCTCCCGAGACAGGGACCGACGCGCAGTTGGTGCGCTTGCGTCGAAATTGGGAACCTGGAACTAGCTGGCGGAACTCAGTCCGAAGAGGTCAGCGGCAACGCCCAGGCCCCTCTCGTTGTGCACCTTCAGCGTGCCCTCACCGATGATGACGCCCTTGTCCGCATCGCCCGTCTTGGCGACGTCGCGGTCTTCCTGGATCTGGCGGAGCCACAGAAAGGAGAGCATGTCGGAGTCGATGAAAAAGGCGTTGCGGGCAACTCCGGCGTTCACCGCCTGCACCCGGTTCGGGTGAATCATCACCGTCCCGAATGGCCCTTCGTAGTAGTCCGCCGTCGCGACAATGGTGTTGCGCTCACCGCTTTGCGACACCGCATACCGGAAAGGCGCTACGTTGCTGTCGGACATGAAGGTGACGAAGACGGATTTCACATACGGAGAGACGGAGACGTGACGGAAATTGGCGCCGTTCTGATAGCCCTGCTGCATCACAGCATCGAGGATGGCCTTGGTAAAGGGACGCTGCGTCCCTTCGGTTGGCGCCACGGTCAGACCGGTGCCAACGTTAAAGCCGCCATTTGCGCCACCGGCCCCGCGAGAGACGTTGCTAATTGTCCAAGTGCTGAGCGACCCGAATTCACGGGTACTGCCGGCGACCGTTGCGTTAGTATCGACGATCGCGAACTCCACGTCCTTGCGAATTTCGACGCCCTTCTTCAGCTTCTGGTATTTCCGCTTCTGCACGTTACCAGCCTCAGCCGTCACCTCCTGCGTCGCGGAGATAATCCAGTCCTTGCGCATGATCTGGGTGTAGTTACCAAGCCGCATCGGCGGAGTGATCGCGCCGAAGGCGTATTCCTCGCCTTCTTCACGGATATTTGCGCCGGGCGCGGCAAGTTCGTCCGTCTCCCATTCCGGGTGATAGGTCGTGCACTTGCCCTTTTCGATCAGTGAATAGATGGGGGTATCTTCTGGAGTGATCCGCGACACCACGTCGGAAAGCTCCTCGCGGTTGCCGACGGCCTGCGTTGTCTGAAAGGTATTGGTGAGAACTGCCATTTGATGGTCCTTATGTGGTGACGTGATCCGTCGCCACGCGCCCGGACAGGCACATGGAAGGCGGTCACTGTGTCGAATGAAGGTGCATGCGAGCGATCGCTGAGCAGCGCTTCGTGAACGCTTGCCGCTCGGCCAACGCTTGTCGAATTACTCGAAATCGACCGCCATCGCGTCGCGGATCGATCCCGTTCTTGCAAGTCGCTGCATTGCCTCGCGGCTTTCGCGCTGCTGCCGCTGCGCCTGGTTCTTTGCTTTCATGCGCGGCGCGGCGGCAGGCGCCGCGGCCACCTTCTGCAAGGCCCTTGCCCGCGACCGTTCCGCAAGCAGGCCGAGGCGAGCGTAATGCGCGAGCTTGAACAGCCGATGATCGACGACCTCGCGCACCTCCTCGTCGGAAAAGCCGAGGTCCTTCGCCGCCTCGAAGGCTTCGGCGAAGAAGGCCTGCCGACCCTCGTCATGCCCGGTCTGCGGGAAAGCCTCGAGGAGTTTGGCATTTTCTGCCTCCAGCCTCTCCTCGCTCGCCGCGGCCTGAAGCTCCGCCGCAACGTCCGTCGGTTCTTCGCCCAGGGCCATCACCCGCGCAAGCTGTTCCCGCCCGGCCTGGTGTAGCGCCCACTGTCGCTGATAGGCATCCGGATTGTGGACCCGCAGTTCCTCCGGCGGCTCCAAGGGGATTTGGGCCGCAACCAGTTCCGCAACGGCACTGGCAGTTGCGGCGACCCTGCTGCTCATGCTTTCCAAGGCCCGCCCCCGCTTGGCGAGATCCTGGGTCTTATGGCGATAGTCGCGGTCCCGCATGTAGCCGAGCTTCAATTCCTTGAGCGGAACCTCTTCCCCGCCCTTGAGCGTGACGATCATGTTCTCGGCTTCATTCGTTGCCTCCTCCTCATCAGGAAGGGTTGGCTCTTCGCCTTCGACGTGGGCCTCGTCTCGCTCGTCGTCTACGGCCCCCTCGCCGTGCCGCTCTTCCTCGTCGTGCGGGTTCGCCTTGTGCGGCTCCCAGAAGTCGAGGTTGTCGATACTTGGGAGCTCATGCGAGTCGACAACGGCTTTGCTCCCGCCGGAAGGCGGGTTGGCACTATCGTTCATCATGGAAAGACCTCTTGAGAGAGATTCGGAGCGGAGGTGCCGCTTTCGCGCACTCCCGCACCGAGAAATTTGGGGAGATTTCAGATGCCGCCCCGATTTCTTGAATCAGTTTGACAATGAGGCGCTTCAGGAAGGCAGGCCTGCCGCGCAGTGCACACCTTCACACCGGGGCGTTCATGCCTTCGGATTTGGCTTGCTCCGCGAAGAACTTCAGCCTTGCGCGGAAGTTGCGGACTGCCCGAGCTTCTGCCGCGAAGGCGGCGCGCGCTTCGTGGTCCGTGAGATTCGCGTTGATGCAGCCGTTGATGGCCGCCGCCTCCAACTCCTCCATCAAGCGCTCGAACAGCGGATTGTCGAGAAGCGCTCGCGCAGCCGCCTTTTTTTCTTCTGCCTTCATATCCAGTGCTCTTTCTTGCGAGCAGCCCGACGGACCAACCGAGCGGGCACACGGCAGTATGTTGATTCTCTACCAGTTGCTCGGAAAGGAGTGGTGCAGACACCCTCGGCTGCGCGAGGATGCGAGCCAAAAAGAGCCGTCGTCGATTTTCCCAAAGACGAGCGGGCACCCCGACGAAAGGTGCCTCCGATCAGCTTTTAGTCACGCGTCTCGGGGGAAACCTTCGCGCCTAGCGTCGTAACGCCTACATCCGGCGTGCCGTCGGTTGCCCAACAGGAGCATGGCTCACCGGCGGAACCGGTGCCATAGGGGCAGACTTGGGCCGGTGTCGAGCATTGTCGGGGACTCGGCTTGCCCGCCGGTTTGGTTGCCAGCGCTTGGGCCTTGACCGCTGCACGTGCGGGCACCGCGGTCACAGTCGATTCGCTGCAAGATGCAAGGATGAAAGGGATCGTTGCAAAGAACAAGCAAAGGTAGCGAACATTTTTCATGCAGTAGGCATATTCTGAGGCGTAGCGGGTTTCAACCCCCCAACTTTCATCCCGTTCGTCCTCCGATATGGACCGACGTTACCGGCTCGCCGCTCACTGCCTCCGCCAGGCTCTGTTGTCGCTTCAGGTTCAGTTCGGCGTCGATCTGGTAGCGCTTCAGGGCGCCGTTCTGCTGGAGTTCGGCAAGCTTCAGCTCGCGCTCGATCTCCAGCTTCCGCCGGTTGTTTTCGGCTGAAAGCCGCGCCTTCTCGGCGTCCACGTGTGCCCGCATCTCAAGCTTCTGCATTTCCGGGTTCGGCTGGTTGGCGCTCGCCTGCATCCGCCGCTGGATCTCCTCCGGCGAGGGCTTCGAAAAATAGAGGTCGGGCGATTTCAGCCCCGCGGCCTCCACCGATTTGGCGATGCCGTTATAAAGGTTGTCCGGCGAGACATAGGGGTTGTCCGGCCCGAGTGTCATCAGCAGTTTTTCCTGAAGCTGCTGGACCATCTGCACCATCATCATGTCGCGCTCGCGGGTCCCGGCGCCGAGCCCCACATTCACCGTCGCGTCCATCCCGGCGTTCCAGTGGCGCGGGTCGAAGCTCACCCATTGGCCGCGCAGCCTCACCATGCGCGGCCGGTCCTGGTGCTTGATGACGAGCCGAAGCAGGCCCTTGAACACGCGCCGCAGGCCCTGTGCGAAGGTGCGCACCATCAGCTCCGTCTGGCCGATCCCCGCCTGCTCGATCAGCGCCGTTGCCCGCGCCGTCATGTTCGTGAGCGCGTCCGGGGCAAGCCCGCTCGAAGCGTCCGAAATGCCGGTGCGGTCGGTCGCCTCCTGGTCGAGATAGGAGAGCATGGCGAAGGATTCCTTCGCGACGAAGGGCACCATGGTGTAGCCGAGTGCGGCGCGCGCATCGATGCCCTGGCTGACGCGGATCGGCTGGCCGAATTTCGGGTTGAGCACGCTTTCCGGATTGGCGATCGCGCCCTCCTGGACGATCGGCTGCTGGTTGTTCTGCCAGTAGAGATTGTCGAGCGTCTGGCGCATCAGCACGGTCTTCACGCGCTGGATTTCCGCCAGATCGTCGGTCACCGAGCCGCCCTCACGCTGGTGCGGGCGCCGCTCGACGATCAGGTCGGCGAAGGGCACCTCGTCCCACTCGTCGTTGGAGATGAGGTTCTCCTCGCCCGTGCCGCCGGCGAGCACGATGCGGCGAAGCTCCGCGATGCCGTCGTCGTCGGCATCCACCTTCACGTAGAGCTCGTAATAGTCCACCTCCTCGAGCGCCTTCGGCACGGCATCCTTGGCCTCGAAGGCACCGCGCCGGCGGGTGAATTCCTCGTCGTCGCGGCCGCCGTCGCGGGTCGAAGCCGGCAGGCTCTCGATGAGATCCCGGTCGTGTCCCATCGCAATCAGGTCCGTGCGGCGCATGCGCGTGGCAATGCCGGTGATCGGGCTATCCTCGATCGAAATCGCATCCGGATGGATCAGGAATTCTTCCAAAGGCACCCCGGCCAGCCGCGGCGTGCCCTGCTCGCTCCGGCGGCGGATCTTCACATTGTAGAGCGGCTGCTCGACCGGACCCTGTAGCGTTTCCAGCACTTCGACCGTTTTCGATTGCTCCAGCACCTCCACCGCGTCGTCGCCGACAAGCTGGATCAGCGCCGCCTCGTCGAGCCCCGTATGGGTCGAGACCTGAACCGTGGCCTCCTTCTCATACCACCAGCGGATCACGCCGTTCCGGAGCTTCAGCGCATCATGCGCCGCGTCCTGCACGGCGTCGTAACCATTGCTTTCGGGAAAGACGACATAGTTGATGTAGTCGGTCGCCTGTTCTGCCGCCGCCTCGTCGCCCTCGTTGACGGGGAAGTATTCCACCACCTTGTCGTTGCCGAGAATGGTGCGGATCAGCGACGGCAGCACCTTCTTGATCGCCGCGCGCACGTCGCGAGAGACGACTTTCGAGCGGTTGGCATCGGCCGGCACGTCCTTCATCGTGCCGTCGTAATATTCCATCGCCTTGATGCGATCGATCGCAAGCTCATCGCGATAGTTTTCGCAGTCCTTGACGAGCTCGCTCACAAGGGCGCACAGGCGTTCATCGGTCATCGCGGCCATCAGAGAACCTTTCGGGCGGTGAAATTCCAGTTTGCGTTGCCGTTGTTCGCTCTCGCATAGCGCTTCATCATCAGCGCGTAGCGCGAGGCGGAGATCAGGTCGTCGCGCTCCTTGACAATCCTGCCATTCTTTCGGTGGTAGAGACGGAATTCCTCGAACCATTCCGTACAGGTGGAAAACACCTTCCAGCGCCCGGTCTGCATCCTTTGCAGCATGTCGGAAAGCCCGGCCTCGACACCGTTGGTGCCGTCGTCGAAGGTCGCCCGCTCGGAAAGCAGCGCCAGTCCCTGTGCGCGATATTGGGCGGCAAGCTGCTCGCCGCTGCCCTTGTCGTGCTGCAGCCCGTCATGCGGCCAGGCGAAAGGCAGCCAGGCTCCCCAGGGCTTCAGCGCCGCCGCATGGATGATCGGCGTCGCCTCCCGCTCGCGATAGAGTTTGGTCACATAGAAGACGTCGGCGTCGCGGTCCCAGGCACAGCCGGCGGCGGCGAAGGGGTGGTCCCAGCCGAAGTCGATGCCGCCGATCTGCACCCAATGTTTCGGCACATCGAAGGGCTCGACGCGGATCGCCTCCTCCGTCACGGGAAAGATGCGGCCGGAGCCGAGAGCCGGTACCCCCTTGGTGCGCGCTTCGCGCTCATGGGCAGGGTAGCTGTCGATGATCCTTTGGCGTTCTTCGGCCGTATAGTGCTCGGCCTCATCGATCGTCATGGTGATCACTTGGCGATCCGGCGACTTTTCCATGAGATATCGCGCCACGACGCCGCTCAGGCCCTTGAGCGGCGTGAAGGTTACGGCAACCGAGCCGCGCGTCGCATTGGTGCGGGTGATGCCCTCGAAATAGACGTCCTCCGGCGGCTCCTCGTCGAACCAGACATAGTCCACCGTGTTCGCCTGCCACTTGCCGCGCCCCTGCTCATAGGCCTTGAAAAGCAGCGTCGAGACGCCGCCTGAGACATGCCGCACCGTTACGCTGTCGAGTGCCCCGGACGCGCCGGAGCGCCGGGTTGTCGCATGGATCGCCGCCTTCGGAATGAAGCCCATGCCCCAGTCCTCCTCGGTCAACGGCGGCCCGACGAGCAGCCGCTGCACGCCGTCGCGCGTCAGCTCGTAGGATTCCGAGCCGGCGAGCATGACGATCGGCTTCTCGAAGCGCCTCCCCTGCCACCAGTCCGGGTAACGCCCCGTCAGATGCATCGCCGCTTCGGCCGCTCCCGCCAGCGTCTTGCCGAGCTGGTTGCCCGCCATGAACAGCCGCTCGCGATAGCTGGCTCCGGCCGAATGAAAGTCCCTCTGCTTGGAGTACGGCCGGTACCGCGCCAGAATATCGGTCCTTCGACGCCGGTCGAGCTCCGCCATGAGCATGGCCTGCTCTTTCAGCATCGCCGAAATCTCGGGCGCGCCCGCGGCGGATGTGCTGGAGGGTGTCATCGGTGGCGATGCCCTGTCTGGATAGAGGTCCGCGCGCGTGTCGTTCGTCAGCAGAGGAATGTCGGCCGAGGTGGCGCCGCTGGACTGCGGTCGGATAAGGTCGATAATGCCTCAATCGACGACTGCCCGCTCACGGGGCGCCGATGGGGAGACTCGAAAATGATCGAAGGCCATTGCCATTGCAGGTCGGTTCGCATCACCGTGCCGGTCCGCCCTGAAACGCTCGGTGATTGCAATTGTTCGCTCTGCAGCAGGGTTGGCGGGCTCTGGGGCTATTACGCCCCGAGCGACGTTACGGTCAGCGATGAGGAGAAGCGCCTCGTCGGCTATGTCCAGGGCGACAAGACGCTTACCATGTTCCATTGCAGCATCTGCGGCTGCATCACCCACTGGTCGCCGATCGGTCGCAGCGCGACGAAGATGGGCGTGAACCTGCGGATGTTCGATCGCTCGGTCTGGGAAGATATCCCGCACCGCCTTATCGACGGCGCGGCTTGGTGAAAGCCGGCGGGTCCTGATCGGACCCGCCGCACATCATATCCTGCCCATCAGCAACAGGATCAGGAGTATGACGACCACCACTCCGAGCAGCCCGGAAGGGCCATACCCCCAGTTGGCCGAATAGGGCCAGGCCGGAATGGCACCGATCAGGAGCAGTACCAGAATAATAAGAAGGACGGTTCCAAGCATATCGCGATCCTCCGCTGCACGTTTCGCGATTTTGGCGAAAATTTCATGCAGCATTCCAAGTTACTGCAGCGATTTTGTCGCGTCCTGAAAGAGGACGGCGCGCTGCAACCAGTGTTTCACGCTTACGGAATGCCGAAGGGTCTCTGTTAGTTCCGTACGGGAAAGCCCGCACCTTCATGAGAGCGCGGCGCGGCGGTGAGCATCGAACGCGCCCAACGACATCGGATCGTCCGAATTGTACCGTCGGGAACAGCCGAGAAGCTGAAAAGGCGCTCCTATGGGCTCATTCTCAGCATTTTGAGAGCGTGCTAATGTTCTCTTGGCTACACGGGGGAGGAATCCAAATGCCACCTATTGCAAATCTTTATTTCAGAACCGCCATCGTCTTCTTGATCTTGGGCATCTCGATCGGGCTCCATATGTCGATTTCGGGGAATCACGCCGCCACTGGCGCCCACGCGCATGCCAACCTGCTCGGCTGGGTCACGATGGCGATCTTCGGCGGCTATCACGCGCTCAATCCGCAGAAGGCGGCAAGACGTCTGGCGACGATTCAATACGCCGTCTACACATTCGGCGTGGCCGTCTTGATCCCGTCGCTCTATCTGTTGCTCTCCGGCAATAGCGCGATGGAGCCGATTGTCGCCGTCTCGTCGCTCATCGCCTTTGCCGGAGTTCTCCTGTTCGCCGTGATCATCTTTTCGAGCAACGAGCCTGTCGCGGTTGCGGCATCTCCAGCACGCTGATCAGTGCTCCACGACGGATAATGGCGCCGCACCCAGCGGCGCCTAGTCGCTGCCTCTCACGCACTGGCGATCAGGGCTTGGAGGTCGGCTTTCGCCGGGCGCGCGCCTTCTTTTCGAGCAACGGCCGTATCACCGTGTCCAGCGCGCGAATCCGTTCGATTAGCTGTTCGTTCGAAAGCTCGTCCATGGCGTTCGTGCTTGCACTCAAATCCTTCGGCGTGACCGCAGCAACGAGCTTCAAGTAAGTCTCCGGCTTCTCCTCCCGAATGCGAGCGATCACACCAGCGCCGTGCGCAGCGAAGTCCGCCTGAACAGCATCCAGGAATGCACCGCCAAGTCGGCCACGTCCACCAGCAGCCTGTTTCGAAGCAAGTCCCTCCGCGACCGCCAGATCGTCAGCCGTTTCTGTAGCCGGCTGCGTTTCATGACCCACCATTGCGACCCCGCTTGTCTTCGTCATCCCTTTCGCGGCGCCAAAACGATGGCGTCGACATCGCGGCCGGCGATGCCGCCAGCTCGCGTGCCGCTCTCTGGAAGAGCAGGCATCGAGCGAGCCACGCACCGTAATACTTCCGAACCGCCATGCGGATTCGGATCGACGCGAAGACGCATCGCCGGCCGCATACGGCACCGCGGCGTCTAGAGACGCGCTGGCCGCCGTAAGCTTTGATTAGTAGAAAACTACGCAGTGCTGGACTGACAACCTATCCCGGGTCGAAGTGCCGGCATCAACTGCTGTTGCTGCAGGAGGAGGACAAAATTCCTATCCTTGACTTAAGGAATACTCCGAGAACCCTGAACGCGCAAGCCGCGCGCCGCGGCTTTCGGTTCGGTTTTCCGGTTAGCCACAGAATTGTGCGAGCAGCCTGCACCGCCAAGTCATGAAGCGCGGCATGCGCCTTTTCCCTGCCTTCTCCGGGGTGATGCTCGCCGATTATCCTCAGCCAATGCTGTTATACAGGCGTATATTACAATCTGCTTGCATAATACATTGGGCTCTGTTTCAATCCTCGAAGGGTTGATGCAAAAGGGCTTGGGCCTAGGTCTCTTGAGGAATGCTTCAAACCGCATGACGCTAACGAATACCCCGGCATCGCACCGATTTGCGGACGCTGGACTGATGCCCACTCCGGGCGAGCCATACTATCATTTGAATGCCGTCAGCACCCCCACGGAAGCTGACGGCGCTATTTAAACTGACTGCCAAGACGCGGTGCCAACCGCGGTTATTTTTAGAAGCTAAACATTTTGCCCGCGTCCCGGTCGCGCCGGGAACCAGAAAGGCCCTCAACGCATTGCCTCGCGGGAGAAGGAGTTGTCCACATGCGCAACCATTGGATCTATGTCGCCATCGGATTTATCGCCGGCGCTGCGTTGTTTCTCTCGACTGCCTGGCAGCGCACGCCGCCGGTCCAGGAGGTCACCCTGAAGCTCGAAAAAACCAGCCGTCTGCATGCGCCCACCATCCAGACCTCGTTCGTCATGGAGCGCTTCGGCCCTGCCACAGCGGTAGAGTAACGACTCCACGGTTCCCTCGTCCTCCAGCGCTCTTGCGTTTCTGAGAAGGATGCGCAAGGTACTCGCAACCTGCCGGCACTAAAGCGCCGCGCGTCCTTTCGGACGAGCAAAGTCGCTTGAAGCAATTGGAAATACTGCATGTTTCCTTCACGGCTCCGATTGAAGAAAACATGCAGTGGAAGCGAGGGAGTCCGCCTTGAATTCTGACAAGAAACCCGCTGCGACGATCCGGGTCGAAAAGCGCATGAACGGCCGCTGGGCCTTCGTGCTCACCTATCGCGGGGTGACCTACCCTGCCCAGGGCCAATTTGGCAGCGAGCTTCAGGCGCAAGCGGCGGCAGAGGCCGCAATGAAATTGCTTGAGAGGCGCGGCTGACGAGCGCCTTTTCGGCTCGCTTCGCGTGTCAGTCGTAGGGCGAATTGCACTGGCGGCGACGGCCACGGAAGGGCTGATAGCTGTTGTCGTCGAAGCGGTATGAGGCATAGCGCTCGAGGCACCAGCGCAGATGGGCGTTCAAGTCGAGGCGGATTTCGCGGCGGGGGCGCATCCGCGTCCCGGCGGCCCCGGGCAAAGGCCCGCCGACCGTCGCCCCCGGCCCGATGCTGATATCCGGTCTTTGCCCTTGATAGCGCATGCCATAGCTTGGGTAGCGGGGCAGGACAAAGTCCCTGTATTGCCGCTCGACAAAGAGTTCATGCTTGGAAGGTCCCCCGCAAATGCCGATGCATGTTTGCCCCTCCACCGGGGCAGCAACTGCCAGCGCACTCAACATCGCCAGGGAGATGATTGATGATGTTTTCACAGGCCTAGCCGTCAGTCTCGCAGAAATGCCCCTACGCCGGA
Source organism: Sinorhizobium fredii (assembly GCF_002944405.1). Classification (NCBI taxonomy): domain Bacteria; kingdom Pseudomonadati; phylum Pseudomonadota; class Alphaproteobacteria; order Hyphomicrobiales; family Rhizobiaceae; genus Ensifer; species Ensifer fredii. The sequence goes on from NZ_CP024307.1 coordinate 2,313,008, forward strand.
GATCGCCCCAGGCGCAGCCTTGATCGGGCTTCGATATTAGCAGATTGTCAGCCGCACTTCCCCTCATTTCCTGGCGTGCCTTTAGGGGCCGGAAAACATCGAACCGAAGCCAGCCCGCCTCGAAATTCACGAGACGGGCGGCGATCATGGAGTTCGGGCTAAGCAGGTCTCACCTTACATATAAGGTGAAACACACTGTCGCCGCGGACCGTAGTAGGGCTGGAACGTATTGTCGTATGCCCGATAGGACCGATAGCGTGCATAGCACCATTGGGTATGGCCATTGCCGCCGGCGTAATATCGTGGCGCAGGAGCATAGTATCGCGGCTGCGCGAGCAGCCCGCCGATCAGTGCGCCGGCCGCCAGACCGCCGAACAGCGCGCCTATATCGTCATCGTCGTCATCGTAATGGCGATAGTGATGGCGACGGTATCCGTTCCGATAGTGGCGGTTGCTGTAGTGCCCGCGCCGATAATCGCGCCCGCGAAAACACGGATATCGGCATCCCCGCCCTTTGAACTGTTCGCCCCGTTCGTAGGAAAACTGCACCCGCTGAACATCGGCGGTCTCAGCCCTTATCGTGGGCATTGTTGGAAACGCCTCTGCGGGAGGAGGAACGCTGCTCATCGCCGTCGCCAGCGACAGGGCAATGATTGCTAGCCTTTTCATTGCCTACACCTTTCGTAGGATATTAATCCCTTCGAAAGAGAGAATGGCCGAATTCTGTTTTTGTGCCAGCACTTAGAGACCGATCACGAAGTGTTGATCGGTCTCGACCAGCCTGGCGTGGCCGGACTGGTTACAGCTCAGTTTCCGGCCGGCCGATTCTCGAAATCCATCAGTAGGTTTATTTTCCTATCATTAGTTAAATGGATACTCTCTCGCCGTAGTCGCGCAAGCCCTTTTCGAAGACAAGGGCGTTCAAGCCACGCTTCAGCCACAACAATTGCGCCTCCGGCATCATCCGCAAGCCTTCATAGTCCATCACGCACACGTTGAAGACGGTCGTCTTGACCTGTCGCCCCTCGTCGCATCCGAGCAACACGCCTTCGAGCCGCATCACTTTATCGGACGCCCGCTTGATCTGACGATGGCGCTCCTCGTTCGTTTCGGGGGCATGTCCCCGCACCCGGTCGATCGCTTGGGCGCGGACGCTTGGAAAGGGGATACCGGTCAGGTGATAGTATCGCGCCATCCCCTTCGCATAGTCATCTCCCGCCTCCCGTTGCGCCTCGGTGATCCGCCCGTCGAGGAACAGGCGTCCCAGCGTGTAGCCGGCAAAGCTGCTGCTTGTTTCGAGCCCGTGCATGCGCTTGCGCGCCGCAAGCGCCACCGCCATCGCCTCCTTCTCGCTCTCCCGCTTGGACCAACCGGGCTTGATCTTGCCGCAGGCGAAGCGCTCGGCGTTTGCTTTGCGCGGACGTCCAAGTTGCGCTTTTCGCTTGGCACGGAGCTTCTGAGCCTTGCTCATCATGTTTTATCCTTTCGATATCGGAACGAGAAAAATGGCAGTCGATTTCCGTCCTTGAGGACGGCCTCGGCGCGGACCGACAGCGTGTCAGCCTCGGCCACGGGTCGTAGATCGAAATTGTGCCAAGTGAGGTGGATTAGGGAGCCACGCCTTTCACTGCCGCGAGCACCGTCGTGTGGTCGCGATGAAAGATGCGGCCGATCCGCGGCAGCGACAAATCCTTGCGCTTCTCATATACCGCCCGCATGCAGGCGTGCCGTGGCTTCACCAGCCGGCGATCGCGCCGCACGCTGATAATGTCCGCCCATGTCACCCCTGGGAAATCCGCAAGGACGGCGGCAACGATCTCTTCGATCGAGGATTGCTCGTCATTCGCTTCGCCGTCGCTGTCATCCGCAAGCCTGCCGGAAAGCAGCATTTGAGCCTGCGCGAGCAGTCGCGCTTCCGCATCGGCCAAATCCTCCTCGAGCGCAGCGATCCGGCGTGTTTTTGCTGCACTTTCGGTGGCGAGTTCGACCACCTGCATTTCGAGTTCGGCTATTGCCGCCGATCGGCTTGGTGCTGCGGTAGAGCCGGCCAGTCGCTCGCGCACCGCGAGATAATGCCGGTGTTGTCTTGCGAGTTGCGAGTTCGTCATGCGTTTCTCCTCTAATACAATGTCGACCAAAGGTGTGCAGGGTCTTCGGATGACGACATGCACAAAAACAAAGACCTAAAGCGCGCCGCGTGAAGTCGTCAGAACGCAGCGCGCTTTAGCGTCCGCAGCGCCTTGCGGCGCTGCCCGTTCGACCGCTCAAGAAGAAGCCCGCATCGAAACCACGCGCAGCAAGCAAATGCCGCAGCCCGAAGGTCGGTCGCTCCGGATCGGATACCCACGATGCTCGATGGCACGCTGGGCAATCGCGTCCTCCCCTTTAGAGATCGGATATGGGTTGTTCATAGGCGCTCGGCTCCTTTCTCTGACTCGACTATCAATGACATCGCGCATGTTGCAATGTCAACATGATTTGTGTTATGCATGTTGCTATGTCCCATGTCATGACTGAAAAAGCCGAACGACTACGGCAGGCGCGCATCAGGGCGGGCTACCGCTTCGCCTCCGATGCGGCGAACGCCCTTGGCATCGTCGCCTCGACCTATCGCGCCCATGAGAACGGTCAGAATGAGTTCGAGCTTGCCGAGGCCGAGATTTACGCCCGCAAGTTCAACGTCGATCCCTATTGGTTGATGCGTGGCAAGGCCGGGGACCCGATCTCCATCCCCTCGACACGAGTGATCGACCCACCGAACGCCGAGGTGGGCGCGAAGGTGGTCGGACAGGGCAAGAAAATCCCTGTCTTCGGGCAAGCCGTCGGCGGTGTAGATGGTGAGTTTCTGATGAACGGTACCATGTTGTACGAAGTCATGGCGCCGCCTATTCTTTCAGACATCTCAGGAGCCTATGCTGTCTCGGTATCCGGCGATTCCATGTCTCCCCGTTACGAAGACGGCGAAGTTTGCTTCGTCGACCCCGAGCGCCGCGTCAGGAAGGGCGACTATGTGATCGCCCAGATCCGCCTGGAAGAGGGCGGCGCCCTGCTCGCCTATGTGAAGAAATTCGTCCGGCACAATAGTTCCGAGCTGGTGCTCGAGCAGTTCAACCCGCAAAAAGAACTGCGCTTTGAGGCTCACACAGTGCACTCTGTCCACTACATCGCCCTCGCCGGAAACGCCTGAAGTTCGTTGCCTGCCTGCGTCACTGAACGCCAGCATATCGCAAGAAGCGGACGTCCAATCCTGCCCAGGCTGTCACAACTGCCCGCGCTGCAACACAAAAACAACATGCATAATGTTGACATCAGTCGTGTTGTGCGGAATGCTGTGTTCGACACAACATCTCGGCTGCGGCGGGGGTCCTGCCGGCTGAGACAACAGGAGCGCCGGATGTCCATTCCCGTAATAAGATCCAATCTCCACGACCATGTGGAAGAACTCTTCTCCGCCGATCTGCTGCGCTCGAGCGACGCGGAAAATCAGAGGGCGTTAAAGACATTTCTCTCCTGCACCTATTCAAGCCTCGCCTCGCTGACCTGGCACCTTGGCGCCGACGGCCACGTTTTTCAGCGCGAGGCCGTCCCTGCGGCAGAGATCGCCGACGAGGCTTACTTCGAAAGAAATCTCGAGGATCAGTTTTCAGCTGGGCGAGACGATCAACCGCAGAAATCACACGGAACACACAATCATCGCCAGCAATTCGGGGGCTCGTTGTAATGCACGCCGAGACATATGCCGTCGTCAATCTCGCTGCCTTGAACCTCATCGAAGCCGTGAGCGCCGCCTATTTCGTCACGGAAGAGGAATCTGCCGCCCGCCACGAGTTCCGGGCGCGCGAAATGCTGAAGAAGGTCGCCACGGCGTTGGGATATGAGGTGACCGCGGTCGTTCCAGGCGACATATCCGCGGAGGGTCTAAAGGGAAGCCGTCCGTCAGCCAACGGTGGCCTGAGGCTCGTGCCCAACGCACTCGTGGAATAGGAATTCAGATATAGTTGCGCGATGTCCAGGGAACCGGCAGGAGCAGACGTGATTGGAGACGTCACCGAAAGGTCCTACGAACCGCTGACCTCGGCCGATCTGAGCATGCTCGCCTCGGCCGCCATGCGGGAACTTTGCGCTATTTTTGATCGTGCAGCGGTCGCCGGCCTCCACCGCCACCGTCTGATCCTGGTGGCTCTCGCACAGGGAAGCGCGCTCCACTACCTCGATGGCGCGAACGGCATCAAGGACTTCGACGTCTGGGCATTCTTCGAGGCCGGTCCCGCAAAGCCATTTCCGCACCGAAAACGCTGGTGCAGCGACCTCGGTCCGTCGCGTTTCGGCAGGCATCCCGCGGATGCCGGCTATGCCGGCCGCCGCCTCGACCTCATGGGCCGATCGATCGAGGTGGCGAGCGACGAAACTGCCGAGGACGCCGTGCGGCGGTGGCTGGCCTCACGCGCGAGATCGGCGATCGCGCTTCGCTGCAAGCCGATGTTTTGCCTGTTCCCCGAGCGTTCCTTCGGCAAACGCATCAACTGAATTCTTCCGCGGCTCGCGTCTTCTCAGTCGCCTGATTGACCAAACATCATCAGTCGTCATCGGGAGGGCACGGCCATTTGGCGGGGGCAGTCAGGCCAGTGGGCAGCTTCGTTGCGGCGTCACCGCAAGCGAGATCGACCTGCTCCTGGCTAAGCCCCTTCGCGGCCGCCAGGTCCAGTCCCTCGATCCTGGTCAGGAACATGAAGGCGCGGTCGAAATCGATCGGCCCCTCGAAAAGAGCTCCGCTCAAATTGGCCCGCGAGAGATTCGCAACGGAGAAGCGCGTGCCGGTCAGAACGGCCTTGTCGAAGTTTGCACGGCCAAGTTCAGCCTTCTCGAAGTCGGCCCCCTTCAGCTTTGCGCCGGTGAAATCGGCACGCTGCAGCTCGGAACTGACGAACAGCGCACCCTCGGCAGAAATGCCGGAGAAGTCACCGCGATAGGCCTCCACTCTGGAGAAATTCGCCTTATCGGCCCTGGCGCCGGCAAGCGAGGCACGCACCAATGTGGCCTTTTCCAGATTCGCCGCCGTAAGATCGGCGCCGTTCAGATCCGTGGCGGCAAAATCCGTATCGACCAGATTGCTGCCTTGGAGGTTGCTCCCACCGAGCATCAGCTGCCGCTTGTTGCATTGCCGCCAGTCCACCCCCGGTCCCGGCAGGCTCTTGCAATCCGCAGCCGCCGCACCGCTGGCAAAGCCCGACACCGCAAAAACGACAAGGCATGCAATGAGGCCGCGCTGTTTGACGGCCTCGCGTGAAGTCATCGCATGCTCGGCCGATGTCGCCGCCCACAAGACCATATAGTCCGCTCCTTGAGAGGAATGCTATTTTATTACCCAACACGCGCCGACGAAAGTCCGCCGCTGCTCCGGATATCCCGAACGCCGCCATTCTTGCGAAAGAAAATGCGACACGACCGCCAGCGTCTGCCTGGCCCTCGCCTATTCCTCGACCGCCTGAATCGCGGAAATCTGCCAGTCGCCAGCCGGCTTGCGCAGGAAGGTCCACAGTTCCACGGCTTCGGTCGGGCGTTCGGCGTCGCCGCTGACGACGCGACCGGTCGCCCGGTCGCGCATCACGTCGATGCTCTCGTAGCGCATGGCGACCGTCGCATAGTCGCTGCTGCCTTCGCGCCAAGCCTCGGCGACATCGCCCTGGACAAGATGAACGTCGCGCACGTCGTTCTTGAGCCCCTTCGTCGCGTTTTCGCTAAGCTCTTCGGCGAGATAGGACATGGCTTCCGGCGTCGTTAGCCGGCGCAAGGCTGCGTAGTCTTCCGCAGCATAGGCCGCCTGCAACTCCTTCAGCATGGCTTCGAACCGGTCGAGGTCGTTCTGAGCGATTCCGATCTCATCCGTCTTCCCGTTCATGGCGGCCGCAGACGCCGTTGCGGAAGCTGGGGCGGCGCTCGCGCCAAGGCCGCCGAGCCCCTCCCCAATCCGCGGAATGCGGAAGGATCCGGGCGCCGCAGCGGATGCAGGGGACTGTGAGGAGGACGCTGAAGCCGAGGGTGCCGAATAGGCCGGCCTCTGCCCGCGGCCAAAGAGCCGCATCGCGAAGGACACGACGAGGACGATCAGGCCAAGTTGCAGCAGCAATCCGAGGAAACCGATGCCGCCTCCAAACCCGTGCCCGAGCAGCATGCCGAACAGTCCGCCCATGAGCAGACCGCCCAGCATCGATCCTCCGAAGCTGTTGAAGAAGCCGGGACGGTTTGCCGCCGGATTCTGGGTTGTCGGGCTGGTCGCGGCCGGCGCATTCTGCCGCGGCGTCATGGTCCGCTCGATCGGCGCCGCCGGAGTGGGCGCCGTGCGCGTCACCGGCGCGGTCGAGAACGTCCGGCTACCGCGTGAGCCAAAGCCGCCGCCCGCCCGCCGTGCCTCGGCGAAGTCCACCGCCGTCACCATGACCACAAGGGCAACCGCCATTATCGACAGAATACGCTGCATTCTTCTGCTTCCCGTTACAAATCCCGACCGCGAGGCGGCCACGCAAGGGGCATATAGAGCTTGCGGTGCGGGAGTTTAAGAGCTTCGTGCGAATTATAGGCGGTCGCGGGTGCAACGCTAAAGCGCCCAGCGCTGTAGCGTTACCTCATCTGCCGCGCTGCTTCCCGCGCTGCGTCTCGCTCAAATGGGATAGGCGCTATGAAACCGAGTTCAAGCAGCTGCCTTGACCCGGAGAACCGGACGGAATGCTCATGCGCAAAATCGAATTCGCCGGCTTTCTCCAGGTCATCCAGCATCTTGCGGTAGATCGCGGCCCCATCGAAATATTGCCCGTCGCTGACCGCCTGCTCGATCTTCTCTCGGTAGTCGGAAAAGAACTTGAAATGCAGCAGCACCCCGCAAATTTCCAGGAAGTTTCGCTCGCACGGCAGCGGCTGGTGGATGCTGACGCTAAGGCTGCAATTCCTGTCCCAGAAGATCAGCGGGTATTTGATGAGCTCCAATATATGCGCGAACTTGCGTTTGCGCGGGCCGCCCGTGATGCTTATCGCCCGCTTGGTGTAGCCGATTTCATATCCGTCGCCATCGAAATGATCGGCGATTTCCCACGGCATGCGCTGGTCATCGGTGCCAAACGTGGCCGAGCCCAGCGGTTCGATCGGATACATGTCGATCATGGGAGCAGCGAGGCGCTTTTCGCCCCGCCGTTCGAGAACCTGTATGAGCCTGTCGAGACGTTGATGCTCACAATCCTGATAGATCAGGAATTCATCGGAATCAACATTGAGATACCAACGATCGCCGCCGTAGCGATCGAACAGGGCTTCGCGCCACTCGCGGCCGCGTCGAGCGTCGCGGTAACGCAGGGGTGACCGCCACACATCGACATCGGCTTGAGAAAGCAGGTATTCGCGTGTCCCGTCCGATGAAACGTCATCGACACAGATGAAGCGCGAAACGCCAAGCTTCCTGTAATGCGCCAGGAAGGACGGCATCAGCTTTATGTCGTTGTGCGTATTGAAAACGAGCGGAATATCATTCTTCGCGAGGGGCCGATGACCACCTTCCCGAAGGCAGACGATCTCGATCGCCCGTTTTCTCTTGCGCACCCGAGCCGTCAGCTTGTGGGTCTCGTAACGGGTCAGCAACCGGTCCAGAAGGCTCCTTTGGCTCCGCCCGGTGCCGGAAAGACGAAAAGGATAATGAAGATCGCCCACCATGCGCTCCAGTCGGCTGCCACGATGCGAGCGTTTATCGGCATCGCGTCGATAATTCAACTCCACGGGAATAGGAGCGTAGCGGCACCCTGCCCGCTCGCCGCTTCCAGATTGCGAACCTCTCCCGTCAAAACGCGAAAGGATAGCGCGGCTCGAGACTCCGCGTCGCCAGCTTGAAGAAGTTCTTGATCTTGCCGGGGATGTGTTCGCGGCGATCATAGGCGTCCAGCAGGTGTGCAGATCTGCGGTCCTTGTTGAACCGGGCTACCCATTCGTCGGTCAGGTCGTCACGCTGAACCGCCATCGATGTTTGAAGCTCAATCGGAGGAGGCACTCTCAGATGTTCCGCAACGCAAGTGACGAACGGAGTTGGGTCCGCGACAAGCTCCTCATAGACGAACTCGGTGAATTTCGCGCCCGTGAGTTCGAGATAGCTCTGCCAGAAGCTATTGCTGTCGCGGATATAGAAGAAGCATTTCGCGATTTCTTCGAAATCGTATTGGGGCTCGGCCTTGCTTTCGATATGAGCAGCGAAACTGCGCGTTTGTCTTGCCCGGGCATAGGAGATTGCTTGGCGCAGCGTATCCTTGCGCCGCAAGAAGATGAGCGCCACGTCATGCACGGACAGGCAATATTGAATGAAGTCCATGCCGTATTTTTCACGCGTGACGAAAAGATGATTGGGGAAGATCTTCAGCCCGAAATTTCCATTATCGCTGGAACTCTTTCTGATAATTTGGTCGAAGAACACCTCCCACGACAATGAACCGGCATCCAGACGATGGATTTTCGGCGACAGCCATTCGCTCGACCGCCCCATGTTCCCCGAACCATTGATGAGTGAGCCGAGCCAGTTGGAGCCGCTTCTCGCCTCGGTCAAAAGTAGATAGCCGCGCATAATTCTCCATTCGATTCGCCGTGCAGCCTCCCCAGCCGGCGCGTGTTCTAGTCAAAAATGTCGGCGTTTTTTTGGAGCGTACCGTCCGCTTCAGCGGGAGAGCACCGCCAACTGGAGCATTGACGCCGACCACCGAAAAATTCGCGGAGCGCGCTTGCGGGGCCGTTGGTCCCGAAGGGCGAAGAATTTTTTGCCAAGAATTTTGCAGAGGGTGCTGGACAAGCCGGGCCAACGCCATTATACGCCCCACCAGATCGCTGCGACGCGGTCTTGGACGGGTGATTAGCTCAGTTGGTAGAGCAGCTGACTCTTAATCAGCGGGTCCACGGTTCGAGCCCGTGATCACCCACCAAAAACTTCTAAGAAACCAGAGCTTTACAGAAATCATAGCCGGAATATTCCTGGCTAATGCTCGCATTTGGCGAGGCCCGAAATCTGCATCTCTGGCACGCCGAATGCGTATCGACGAACGCCTTGCCGCCGAGCTGGCTTTCGCATCGACGTTAGCGCGATTTGGCATTACCCATAACGACGGCTGCCATTCACGTCCTTGCCGACGATCTCACGGATAATGGTCAGGGTTTCCCTGGCGGCTTCTTTTGGTGCCAAGGCCGTGTCTGCGACATTGCTCACCAGCTTCGTCATGTCATGGTCGATCTTCTTCTCGGACCATTGCTTGCCCTTGGCGACGGTGATGTAGACCGAGTAGGCGTGGTGCATGGTTCCGGGCCGCTCACCGATGATGTGAAGAATCCCCCTGAAGCTGTTGGGATCCGCATTTTCGAAAAGCACTTCACCAATCCGGTAGCCGGCCCGCACCCTTCCGCTGGTGACCATGATGTTCTTGTCGCCCATCGTGACACCCGCCTCGGCGAGCAACCGGCGCATTTCCTCGAGGTAAGGCGCGAGATGTCCTTCGTCCATGATGGCTTTGGCGTTCAGACCGTCCGAGATGACGATCTGGCCCTTGGGCATGCCGTCTCCCCACGCATCTCTTATTCTTTCGATCTCCGCGACTGCTTCGGGACCGAGCGTTTCACCTGTGTTCGGGTGGGCAATGTAATCGTTGCGGTCCTTGGACAGGGTGCGGACGGGCACGACGTCGGGTACGGCGGCGATAAATTCCGGCGTGAGCTCGGCCCACAGAGACTGCTTGGCGTCGTCGTAGAGGGCCTTCACCTTGGCCGCGAGCGTTGGATTGAGGTCCCAGATTTTCTCCCCGTGCCCCGTGGCCAGGTCGACACCTCTTGCTTCAACTTCCCGCATCTTCCGGCCGCCCTCGACGTAAATAGCATCCTTGGAACGCCCATCCCCTTTGGCGAGGCGATACTGGTAATACACCCAAAGGGGATCTCCATAATTCGCTGTGTAGCTGTTGTCTTCGCCAACGATCCCGATCCGTTTGTAGAAGTCCCACATCGCATCGTTGACCTTGAAGCCAAATCTTTCCCTGATCCGGACGTGATCCTGGAACGACGTGGTGAGATAGCTCAGCATCGGGTCGTTCTTGGTGGGCAGCGCAATCAGGTAGGCGGGATTGGCCGGCATGATCTGGTCCTGGCACCAATCCAGGTCTTCGAGGCTGACCGTCATGTGCAGGGTCGTACAGATATCCAGACCGATAGTAAGCCCATGGAGCTTGCCCATGACCATGTCTTCGAGGCAGCATCTCACCAGTTGTTCGCGGCTCTTGAAGACCTCCGGTCCAATGAAACCGGCAACATCGTTGACATGCAGCCATGCGCCGCTCGGCTGTACCTTTGCGAGTTCGAGGCCGACCGCTCTGCTGAAGCCGTATTTTCGCGACTCGAGCACCATCATGTCGACGCCGTTTGCTGCGCCATTGGTAAATTCCGAGCCCTGCCCGGTTTCGAAGTAGAGGCCGTATCTTTCTCCCTCCTTTGCGCGCGCATATTTCAGGATTTTCTCATTCGTGATGTCGAAAATCTTGTTGCAGTCATCCGTCCCAGCAAGGCTTTGGAACATCGTGGAGACTGTTCCCGGGAAACTGTCGCTGACTTCGGCCTGGACATCGATATGTGCGAGCACGCACCAAGGGATCACTTCGCCAAGCCCGAAGGTATCGACGATATCCTTGAGCGCGCGTTGAACGGCGACGACGCTCGCGACCGTGCTGTCCACCGGGTTGGTACCGATGACGATGTCCCCGGTTGCATAGGAGAAGGCATCGAAAACCTGCCAGACGATGTCATCGGGGTGGTCTGTCGGAGAATTGGGCTGGATCCGGGCGCCCATGTACCCTTTGGCTCCCATCCTGGTGCCAGGCATTACGTTGAAGATCTTCTGGCTGAGCGAGACCAGTTCCTCGTTGCTCATCAGTTTCGGGACAAAGCCGATCGTGTCGCTGGTCAGGCCATTCATGATGCCTTTGATGTTCTCCTCTGGTTCGGCCAGAAGAAATTCCTTGAGTTGTCCCATGGTCCAGTCCTTGACCTTTTCGTACTGGGCCCGGTCCGTCGTCTGCCAGATCAATTTATGCAGATCATCCTCAAACAGCGGGCGCTGGTGGAGGTCATTGATTTTCGTGTTTGCCAGAAGGGCGCGCGCATTCCGTCGCGTCGTCTCATCTTCGGCCCCCACTTCAATAGCCTCATCTCCTTCCTTGAAGGCATTCGCGGCGCCTATCACCTGCTGGTAAGCCGTCTGGTCAAACCCGCCTTTAATCCTGCCGATATAGCCAAAGACGTCCTCGCCCTGCTTGACCTCCTCAATTGCAAAAGCACCTTCGCCAAGCGCCGCTCTGGCGCTAGGGCGATAGCTCGCGAGCGTAGCGGCGGCAGTTCCCGCCATCACGAGGAGATCTCTTCTGGAAATCCCTTCATGCTGATCGAAGAGCAAGCCCTTGTTCATGGCTATTCCTTTCCGCCCATTGAGTTGCATCGACCTCATAGCCAGCCGCCGGAGAACCCGGCTCGCCTCAGTCCCACGACCAGCGGCTCGCAGCGACGCATGATGTTCCACAGCAATCCGGTTCTGTAGTTTTCGATCATCAGAACGACGGGACCTTGATCGATGCCGAAATGATAGGGGCTGACCCACCACCCGGTTTCGCTGTCTTCCACCGCATAGGTCTGGTTGAACGAGGGTTTGAATCCGTAAAGCCGCGTCATGCCGAGATTCATGCGCGCACAGTTCCAAACGGTCGGGATGACGATCTCTGGCGCAAATGGCAGCGAAGCGACGACTGCCCACGGGGATACGGTCCCGTCGTCCGGTCCGTATGGCGCGCCGCGGGCGATGTAGTCGAAGAACTCCCTGTCGACGCCGTCGATGTTTCTCTTGGTCCAGCCAGGCCCGTCGCTGGCCGTGAACCCCCAGCAGTGCTCGCCATAGCCGACAAAGTTCAGGGGATTGCGGAGGGCGTATTCCTGCTGGACAAAGGTCGCATGCCGGCTGTTCTGGAAATAGTCGCTGTTGTGCTCCCGCATGAATTCGTCGCGGATGCCGCGGAAGTCGATCCACATGTGCGAGAGCTGGTGGGTGAACAGCGGTCCCGAATAGAGCAGGTCCCGGCCATAAAGGTTCCGCCACTCGTAGCTCTCGGTGTAGGCGGCATAGGATTCCGGCGGCAGCGGATGAGTGGGTGAACCGAGGCCAAGGATGTAGAGGAGCAAGCCCTCGTCGTAGCCGCGCCACCGATAGGGAATGAACCCGTCCTCCGGCCTCCAGCCGTGGGTCAGCGTCAGGCCGTGATCGCAGGCCCAGTTCCAGTCGGCGCGTTCGTAGAGCGCGTTTGCCAGGCGGCGAATTTCGATTTCTTCATCCGCGTCTCCGTCAAAATAGGCGGCGACTGTCAGTGCACCTGCGAACAGGAAGGCTGAATCGATCGTGGACAGTTCGCACTCCCACACACGTCTGCCGGTTTCGATATCAAGGAAATGATAGAAGAAGCCTTTGTAGCCGGACGCGTCGGGATCAGGTCCCTGGGGGCACTCCAGGAGACATCTAAGCCTTCGGCGCGCTATCTTCGAGGCGAACTTGCGGATGATAATCCTCCGCTCCACGAGCACGGGGATTGTGGCAAGGGCCATGCCGATCGCGGCAATGCTTGCCGGAGCCTCGGCCTGCGTCTTGTCACGAACGAGCCCGTTGTCCGGGTTGGTGCAGTGCAGATAGTAGAGGAGCGTCGTGAACTGCAGCCGAGCGAGATCCTGATCGGTCGGCATGCGGTTCAGGTCGGGATCGGTCGACAGCAATTGCGACATGGCTAGCCGACCACCAGGTGGACGTCATGGTTTCGTCCGTCGTCCACGAGCGGAACATACCGTTCAGCGAGGTCCTTGCCGTCAAGGGTCAGCGGGCGCGGCCTTCCGCCAGCTTCGGCTTCGCGGTTGACCCGTATCCGATAGGTGGCTGCCCCATACCGAAGGTCCACCTCGTACCCGGGCCATCGCGCCGGAATGCACGGCTCGACGAAAAGACGAGCTCCCTCCCGACGGATGCCGAGAATAGCTTCAAGGCCGACGCGGTAGAGCCAGCCGGCCGATCCCGTATACCAGGTCCAGCCCCCGCGGCCCGTATGCGGAAACGCACCATAGACGTCGGCGCTGACCACATAGGGTTCGACCATGTAATGCTCGGTTTCCTCGGGAGAAAGGGCATGGTTGATGGGATTGAGCAGGCTCCAGAGTTCAAACGCCCGATCTCCATCCCCCAGCAATGCAGTCGCCCACACAACCCAGGCGGCCGCATGGGTATATTGCCCGCCATTTTCTCGAATTCCCGGCACATAGCCTCTTATGTAACCCGGCTGCAGCGCCCCCTTGTCGAAGGGCGGATCGAAAAGCTGGATCAGCTTGTCGTCGGAACGAACGAGCCGCTCCCAGACTGCCCGCATTGCCCTGGAAGCCCGCTCGGCATCAGCGGCACCGGAGATCACCGCCCATGCCTGAGGGATGGCGTCGATCTGGCACTCGTCATTCAGGTGTGAGCCAAGGGGAGTACCGTCGTCGAAATAGGCACGCCGATACCAGTCGCCGTCCCAGGCCTCGGCCTCCAGGGCAGTGCGCAACGCCTCGGCGGACTCGCGGCACCACGCGGCGCGTTCTTCGTCTCCCATTGCCGACGCGATGGCGTCAAAAGAGTTGAGCACAGTCAGGAAGAACCAGCCGTTCCAGACGCTCTCGCCCTTGCCTTCGGCGCCCACCTTGTTCATGCCGTCGTTCCAGTCGCCCGTTCCCATAAGCGGAAGCCCATGGCTGCCGAGCCGGAAACCCCAATCCAGCGCGCGGCAGCAGTGCTCATATATGGTCCCGCTTTCCTCGCTCACCTGCGGAACGCCGAAGCTCTCCTCCTGATCGTCGGCTAGCAGCGGCGAGGTGATGAAAGGAACCCGCTCGCCCAGAAGCCCGTGGTCCCCTGTGACCGATACGTAGTGCTGGACGACGTAGGGCAGGAAATAGAGGTCATCGGTCATGCGCGTCCGCACCCCGACGCCCGACGGAGGATGCCACCAGTGTTGAACGTCCCCCTCGGTGAACTGACGCGCAGCGGCTCGAAGGATGTGGGCGCGCGCTTCATGGGGCGCGGAATGCACCAGGGCCGCCACATCCTGGAGTTGATCGCGAAAACCGTATGCGCCGCCTGACTGATAGAAGCCCGTTCGAGCCCAGACGCGGCAACACAACACCTGATAAATCAGCCAGCGGTTCATCATGAGGTCAAAGGCGGTGTCGGGCGTTCGAACCGTAACGGAGCTCAGCAGCCCGTCCCATTGGCGAGTGACGATCGCCAGAGAGTTTCGGGCACTCTCTGGCGCGGCATATTCGCGAACCAGCCGGCGGACATCATCGAGGCTATCTGCTTGCCCGAGCACGAAAACCAGTTCGACGCTTTCGCCGGGTGGAACCGACGCCTCGACCATCAGCGCAGCGCAGGGGTCTATGGGGGATCCGACGCTGCCGCTGAGATTGGGACCCTCCAGTCCCGCCGGCAGAAATGCGGAGCCGTTGCTGCCGAGAAACTCACGCCGGTCGCAGGTAAACGACCGCAGCGGCGCGCTCGAGGCAACGAATGCCAGTTTTCCGGAGAAATCACTTTCCCAGACGTTCCGCGCAATAACGGCACCGGTATGGGTGTCGAACTCACATGCCACCCGACCGGAAGCGTTCTCACGCAGCGTACCGAGAACCCATTCGATGAAATAGGTGGCGGTAAGCGTGCGCGTTTCCGCTCCCTCGTTGCGTATAGCGAGGCGGACGATCTTGATCGGTTCCGACACCGGGACATGCACCGTCATTTCCTGGTGTAGCAGCCTGTCGGCGCTCTCGTAGAGGCTGTAACCCTGCCCATGTCTAACGGTGCTCGTCGAAGTATGCCCAAGAGGCAAGTGCGTCGGCGTCCAGAGCTCTCCGGTTCGCTCATCGCGCAGGTAGATGATCTCACTCGGGGGATCCGACACCGGATCGTTCGACCAGGGCGTGAGCCTGTTCAATTGGCTGTTGCCCGCCCAGCTGTAGCCAAGGCCGCTCTCGCTGGTCATGCAGCCACATGCGTGATTGGCTATGACGTTGCACCAGGGCGTCGGCGTCTCTGCGCCGTCGCCCATCGCGATCACATATTCGCGCCCATCCCGGGTGAATCCCCCGCGACCGTTCCAAAAAAGCAAGTCGGTCCGGGCTGCGCCGCCTTGTCTTACGGGAGCGTCACGGAAGTTCGTCTCGGTGTGCTTCGAAGCGGAGAGCTTGGCCGTCGACTTCGGCTCGAGCTGATCGGCAAGCGATCCTCGTCTGCAACAAAGGAGAACGCGCGCCGCGGCGGCGATGGCATCCGCTGCGGCACTCGAAATAGCGGACGCGGACAGGACGTGAACGCCTCCGGGGCCGCCAGGCGCCCTCTCCATTTGGCCCTTCGCCTTGTCGCTCAACTGCATTTCCTCGATCGCGCCGCTCTCGTCGAGCAGGACCAGGTCGAAGGAAAGCCCACGGTTGGTGATGAAGGCGTGAGCGTCGATAACCTCCTCGACGAGCGCGTTTGCATCCGTCTTGTCGATGCGCAGCAGCATTATAGGGAGATCGCCGGATATCCCCACCGACCACAGGTTCCCAGTGCTCAGCGGCTCTTGTCTCAGAGCGCCGCTATCTCGAAGATCGGAATCAAAGAATGCCAGGCTTCCTGCGAGTTGATTGCAGACGTCCACCTTTTCCGGGGAGAGCTTAGAGGACGCGAGTTCCGTGGCATAGGTTTCAAACGCATCTGACAGCGCCCGGCCAGCGGCATTGACGTCTGCAAACCGCTTTGCGATGGCTGCAACCGCCGCCTCGCTGTCAGCCGCGCCCGTCGCGAAGGCGATACGCTGCGTTTCAGAGGGTTTCAGAAGAACTCTCCTGCGTAGGCTGAAGATTGGGTCGAGCACGGGACCCGTCGTGGCTGACAGGCTCTTTCCACGTCCGAGTGCGCTGGGGTTCGATGGCGTCCGTCCGCGGCCAAGAAACCTGCGGCGGTCCGTCTCGTACTCGACCGCAGGCTGGTCATCCGCGCTCGCTGCGGAAACGTGCACCGCCCAGATCGGCTTCTCCGATGCGCTGCGTGGCCGGCGCCGGGCGAACAATGCGGAAGTTTGTTCGTCGAACCACGTTTCGACGAAGAGCTTGGCAAAGGCCGGATGCGCACTGTCGGCGCGTCGGCCATTCAGGCAGACTTCAGCACAGCTCGTCAGGTCAAGTTCTTTCGCCGTCGTGCCCCTGTTGAACAGCCGGAGCAGACGCACCTCGGCATCGCAATCCGTTGCGACGCAGACCTCCCACCAAATGTCGATGTCCCCGGCCGAACAGCGAAACTCCGCGCGGTCGCCGCGAAAGCTGCGCTCGTAAATGGCATCCGCCCGACAGATCGGCTGCCGGCCGATTGTCCACACCTTCCCGTCCTCAAGATCACGGATGTAGCAGAACTGGCCCCAGCAATCTCGCGTGCCATCCTCCCGCCAACGGGTGACATCGTGGCCGCACCAGGATGCAAATCCGGCACCGGACTCCGTAAGGAGCAGGCTGTATCGGCCGTTCGAAAGCAAGGCCGTGTCGGGGCGCGACCCCACCGGATGCGCCGCAGCGACGTCTTCTTTCCTGTCAACCGACTGGGCCATCAGACCGATCCCTCAATCGATGCGGGCAGAGCTCCTGTCGCAGCTAGGCATTGTCGCCTTCCGTGGATGTCGCTCCCCGCACTTGCTCCATGCCCTTGACGCCCCATTGCCATCCGCTGATGGACGGCATGTCGTCGCCATACTTCTCGATATATTCCCGGTGCTCGATCAGCTTTGCCTGAATGGCTTGCTTGAAATAGGCAGCGCGTGCACCGAGCTGCGGCAGCCGATCGATGACGTCGCTGACGAGATGGAAGCGATCGAGCTCGTTGAGGACAACCATATCGAATGGCGTCGTCGTCGTGCCCTCTTCCTTGTAGCCGCGCACGTGAAGATTTCCATGGTTCGTCCGGCGATAGGTCAGCCGGTGGATGAGCCACGGATAGCCGTGGAAGGCGAAGATGATCGGCTTGTCCCTGGTGAAAAGGCCATCGAAATCCCGGTCAGACAGCCCGTGCGGGTGCTCCTCCGCCGGCTGCAGCTTCATCAGGTTGACGACATTGATGACCCGCACCTTCACCTCCGGCAGGTGCTCGCGCAGCAACTGGACCGCAGCCAAGGTCTCAAGAGTGGGGACGTCGCCGCAACAGGCCATGACGACATCGGGTTCGCCGTCTCTGTCGTTGCTCGCCCAGTCCCATATGCTGAGACCCATGCTGCAATGCCGCACGGCTTGCTCCATGGTCAGCCATTGCGGAGCGGGCTGCTTGCCGGCGACGACGACGTTGATGTAGTTGCGGCTGCGCAGGCAATGGTCGGTCACGGAAAGAAGCGTATTGGCGTCCGGCGGCAGGTAGACGCGAATGACGTCAGCCTTCTTGTTGACGACGTGGTCGATGAACCCGGGATCCTGATGGCTGAACCCGTTGTGATCCTGCCGCCAGACATGGGAACTGAGGAAATAGTTCAGGGAGGCGACCGGCCTGCGCCACGGGATCTCGTTGCACACCTTCAGCCATTTGGCGTGCTGATTGAACATTGAATCTATGATGTGGATGAAGGCTTCATAGCAGGAGAAGAACCCATGGCGGCCCGTTAGCAGATAGCCTTCCAGCCAGCCCTGGCACTGGTGCTCGCTCAGGACCTCCATGATGCGGCCATCCGGCGACAGGTGGTCGTCCTCCGGAAGGATCTCGGCCATGTAGCAACGATCGGTGACCTCGAGCACGTCCTGCCATCGGTTGGAGTTGTTTTCGTCCGGGCTGAACAGGCGGAAGTTCCGGCTGTCCATGTTGAGCTTCATCACGTCCCGCAAGAACTTGCCCATGAGACGGGCGGCTTCCACGGTCGTCGCTCCGGGACGCGGAACATCGACCGCATAGTCCCGAAAAGCCGGCATCTTGAGGTCGCGCAGCAGCAGCCCACCATTGGCGTGCGGGTTGTCGCTCATTCGACGACGTCCGCTCGGCGCCAGCGCGGCCAACTCCGGCTTCAGCCGCCCCTCGTCATTGAAAAGCTCCTCTGGACGGTAGCTTTTCATCCATTGCTCGAGGATGAGGATATGCTCCGGCTTGTCCATCTCGCCCATCGGCACCTGGTGCGATCGCCAATAGTCCTCGCACTTCTTGCCGTCGATCTCTGAGGGGCAGGTCCAGCCTTTCGGCGTGCGAAAGACGATCATCGGCCATGCCGGGCGTTTCAGATTGCCTCTGGTCCGGGCGCCGTCCCAGATTTCGCGAATGTCGGCGACGGCGGTATCGAGCACGCCTGCCAATTGCTGGTGAACGTTACCCGGCTCATGCCCCTCGACGAAATAGGGCTTGTAACCCATGCCCTCGAAGAATTTCCGCAATTCATCATGCGGTATCCGGGCGAGAAAACACGGATTGGCGATCTTGTATCCGTTCAAGTGCAGGATCGGCAGCACACAGCCGTCGCGCGCGGGATTCAGGAACTTGTTGCCTTGCCAACCGGTCGCGAGAGGTCCTGTCTCGGCCTCGCCATCGCCAACGACACAGGCGACGATGAGGTCAGGGTTGTCGAATGCCGCGCCGTAGGCGTGGCTGAGCGCATATCCGAGTTCGCCGCCCTCGTGAATGCTGCCGGGAGTTTCCGGGGCGACATGGCTGGGAATGCCGCCGGGAAAGCTGAACTGCTTGAAGAGCCGCTGCATTCCCTCGGTGGTTTGGCCGATGTCCGGATAAAATTCGCTGTATGTCCCCTCCAGATAGGCATGCGCCACCAGCGACGGCCCACCATGCCCCGGACCGATGACGTAGATCATGTTGAGATCGTCGCGCTTGATGATCCGGTTGAGGTGCACGTAGAGCATGTTCAGGCCCGGCGACGTTCCCCAATGGCCGAGCAGACGTGGCTTTACGTGCTCGCGTTTCAACGGCTCTCGCAGCAGGGGGTTGTCGAGCAGGTAGATCTGGCCGACCGAGAGGTAGTTCGAAGCCCGCCAGTAGGCGTCCATCAGGCGAAGCTCCTCCGATGACAGCGCGGTCGCTGCCTGTGACTTGCCTGATGCTGTTTCGTTCATCACTGCCGTTTCAGCCATCTGAGCCTCCCCATCCAAATCCGTCATGCAAGGCTATTGCAGTCTCATGACTATGCGGCCGTCGATCTTGCCTGCTTCCATGCGATGGAAGATGTCGTTGATGTTCTCCAGGTTTTCCCAGGAGTAATGCGGCGTCACCTTGCCCTCCGCCGCGAAGAGGAGCGATTCTTCCAGGTCCTGGCGGGTGCCGACGATCGATCCGCGCACGGTTATGCGCTTCAGGACTGTTTCGAACACAGGCAGGGAAACCATCCCGGGCGGAAGGCCGACAAGGACCATCGTGCCCTTCGAGCGCATGAATCCGAAGGCCTGTTCCATCGCGGCGGGCGAGACCGCGGTCACGAGCGCTCCATGAACGCCGCCGTTGGTGGCCTTTGCTACCTGCTCAATGGCATCGGCTGCCTTGCCGTTGACCGTGATGTCGGCGCCGAGTTGCCTCGCCAGGGCCAGTTTGTCCTCGAATATGTCGGCGGCTACGACGTGCATGCCCATCGCCTTGGCATATTGCACCGCCATGTGGCCCAGACCGCCGACACCCGAAATGGCCACCCATTCACCCGGACGGACTTCCGTTTCCTTCAGCCCCTTGTAAACTGTCACCCCCGCACAGAGCACGGGGGCAGCGGCTCCGAATTCCAACCCATCCGGAAGGCTGCCGACGAAGTCGGGGTCCGCCAGCCCGAATTCCGCGAATGTGCCATTCACCGAGTACCCGGTGTTCGACTGCGACGCGCACAAGGTTTCCCAACCGGTCCGGCAATAGGGGCAATAGCCGCAGGCGGTGTGGAGCCAGGGCACGCCAACCCGGTCACCCTCCTTTACTCTTTTCACGCCGGCGCCCGCAGCAGCGACGAAGCCGACACCCTCATGCCCCGGAATGAAGGGCGGGCTTGGCTTTACCGGCCAATCGCCGTTCGCCGCGTGCAGGTCGGTGTGACACACGCCGGTTGCTTCATATTTCACGAGTATCTGCCCCGATCGAGGAGCTGGGACCTCCACGTCCTCGATCGTGAGCGGGGTGCGGAACTGCCGAACGACAGCCGCCTTCATCATCTGTGCCATTTCCATTCCCCTTCATCTCGCATGAGTACAGAGACGCTTCGCGGGGTCGGCATGATCAGGCGGGCAAGCTATTGAGTATAAGGATCTGGGAAATGCTCCACCACGCCCCGAACGCCGTGAACGCTCTCAGCCAGGACGTGCGCGGCCTTCCGGCAAGCGGCTGGCTCGACCTCGCCCCAAAAGTGCACGATCCCCTCGGTCACCGTGACCGTCACATCCAATCCTTCCAGGCCGGTGTTCTCGCCGAGGCGAACAAGGATGCTGCGTCGAATGGCGTCATCGCCGGCTGCTGTTTCGTCCTGCTTTGCCGCAAAAATCGCCTCCAACAGGTCGGCGCGGCTGACGATGCCGACCAGTTCTCCATTCCGCATGACGGGGATGCGCTTGATGGCGCGTTCCTGCATGAGCCTTGCGACACGCGCAAGGGGCGCATCTTCGTTGATGGTCACGGGATCGGCTGTCATGACGTCGCCGACTCTCCACGAGCACCGCCTCATAAAGGCGTTGGCTCTGTCATCGGGGGCAAGGCTCATGTCGGCCATCAAGGCGGATGCTTCACTGCAGAGTTCCGTCCGGCGGATCAGGTCGCCTTCGCTGATGACGCCGAGCAAGTGCCCTTCGTCGTCAACGACGGGAATGCCGCTAACGTGATGCTCGAACATCAGCTTGGCTGCCTGTCTGACACTGTTGTCTGGCGACAGTTTGACGACCTTTGTCGTCATCACATCCTTGACAAGCATATCGATCCAACTCCGGTAAGAATCACTTCCGTCATTCCCCGCCTGAACCCGACTCCCTCCGTTCCTGCGCTCCCATTCGACAAATCCGGCATGAAGCGAACTACCGCGGAAAGATGCCGCTCGAAAGGAACGATAGGCCAAAAAAGACGGGCCGGCATTGACCGCAATCAATAACGACCTCGGCTCCGGCGAATCGGGACGCTCTCGCCGTGCCGATTCCGTCATATTGCCGCATTGCGGGCGCTTCCCGACAGCGTCGCAGCGGGATCGCATAGTATGATGCCGCAGTGCAGTTCATCGCGCTCGGCGCCCCGGAAGCGCACCGGTCCGCCTGGATTTGACGGAGATCAATGCTCGAAAGGCAGTGTTGCTGTATGTGCGTTCAGAGACTGGGACCGCCCTCCGTTCAAGCCGAGGAGTAGACCGAATGGCTCAGCCGACCATCCCGTCATTTGCAGACGCATTCGCCTATTCGTTCGATGCCTGGCAGCGTTCCATCCTGTTTCTCGACGTCATGCGCCAGCGTGGTGAACAGTACGAGGAACATGCTGCGCAAACCGCTCCGCACGTGCTGAACTACGACGCGGAACTTGTCGTCGACGGACGGACGCTTGATAGGCCGGTCAACTACGCGCTCGTCCGGATAGTCCCGCCCGAAGGCATCGTTGTCGACACACTGAAACGACCGTTCGTCGTCGTCGACCCGCGCGCCGGCCACGGGCCCGGCATCGGCGGGTTCAAGGCCGACAGCGAGATCGGCGTGGCGATGAAGGCCGGCCACCCCTGCTATTTCATCGGCTTCCTTCCCGAACCGGTCCCCGGCCAGACGATCGAGGACATCGCCCGCGCCGAAGCGGTTTTCCTCGAGACGGTCATTGCCCGCCATCCGAACGCCGACGGCAAGCCTTGCGTGATCGGCAACTGCCAGGCCGGCTGGGCGGTGATGATCCTCGCATCCCTGCGCCCGGAACTGTTCGGTCCGATCATCATTGCGGGTACGCCGCTTTCCTATTGGGCCGGTGTCAGGGGGCAGTATCCGATGCGCTATTCGGGTGGACTGCTTGGCGGCAGTTGGCTGACGGCGCTCACCGGCGATCTCGGCGGCGGCCTGTTCGACGGCGCCTGGCTCGTCCAGAATTTCGAGAACCAGAATCCCGCCAATACCCTCTGGAGCAAGCAGTACAATCTCTACTCGAAAATAGACACGGAGCCCGAGCGCTACCTCGGCTTCGAGCGTTGGTGGGGTGGCCATGTGACGCTGAATGCCGAGGAGATGCAGTTCATCGTCGATGAACTCTTCGTCGGCAACAAGCTCGCCGCGGGCGAAATCCGCACCTCCGACGGCACCGCCATCGACTTGCGCAACATCCGCTCGCCCATCGTCGTCTTCTGCTCGAAAGGCGACAACATCACGCCGCCACAGCAGGCGCTCGATTGGGTCCTCGATCTTTACGACAGCGTCGACGAGATCCGTGCCTACGGCCAGACAATCGTCTACGCCGTGCACGACAAGATCGGCCACCTCGGCATCTTTGTCTCGGCCGGGGTCGCCCGGAAGGAACACGACGAGTTCGCGTCCAACATCGATCTGATCGACGTGCTGCCGCCCGGCCTCTACGAGGCAGTCCTTGAGCCGGCGAGCGAGGTCGCCGAGGGCCGGGCCTTGGTTGCCGGAGAATGGGTGATGCGTTGCGAAGCGCGAACGCTGGACGATATCCGTGCCCTCGGTGGAAATGACATCGAAGACGAACATCGCTTTGCCGCGGCGGCGAAGCTCTCGGAGGTCAATCTCGCCCTCTACCGCACCTTCCTGCAGCCCGCGGTCCGAGCCATGGTCACGCCGACCTTTGCCGAGGCGATGCGCCGCACGCATCCGCTACGCCTGCAATACGAGCTCTTCGGGCCGAGCAATCCCTTCATGGCCTGGATCCAGGCGGCCGCGGAGCATGCCCGCGAAAACCGCAAGCCGGCGGTCGCCGAGAACCCGTTCCTCGCCCTGCAGGAAAACATGTCGCAACAGATCGTCAGTGGTCTTGAGGCTTGGCGAAGGACGGTAGAGCAACTTTCGGAGGAGACCTTCCGCGCCATCTACGGCTCCCCGGTCCTGCAGACCGCGCTCGGCATCGACAGCACATCCGATCGCCCGCGCAGGCCGGCGAAGAGCCCTCTGCACCAGGAACTTGTCAAAACCCGGATCGCTTCGCTCAGAGCCGAGATCGCCGAGGGCGGGCTGCGCGAGGCCCTTGCCAGGGCCCTGCTGTTCGTCGGGAAAGCGCGCGACGGCGCCGACGAGCGCGGCTTCGAGGCAATCCGCCGGTTGCGCCGCGCCCACCCGACAGCAAGCCAGTTGACGCTTCCGCAGTTCAAGGCGCTGTTGCGCAAGCAGTACTTCATCTTGCTGATCGACGAGGAAGCGGCACTCGCAGCGATCCCCAAATTGCTCCCGGAAGACCTCGATGAACGCCACTCCGCCTTCAATGTCCTGCGTGAGGTGCTGGAGGCATCCGGAGCCATTGCCGGGGCAGCCGCAGAGCGTATGGAACGCGTCGAGAGGCTTTTTGGCCTCGGCAGCGAAACGGTGCCGTTCGCGGCGCGCAAGAGCGCACGCGAGCGTAAGACGTCCTGATCGACCATTTGGAGGTTTCGAAGTGTCCGAGGTCACTGCACTGACGGCCGAGCCGTCCAAGTACGACCGCCTGATCGCAGCCGCACAGGCCGAAACGTCGGCGGTGACGATTGTCGTTCATCCCTGCGACGAGACTTCGCTGCGCGGTGCGCTTCAAGCGGCGGAAACGGGGCTCATCAAACCTGTTCTCGTGGGGCCGGAAGTGAAGATCCGTTCTGTGGCGGCCGAGCATGGGCTCGAAATCGGCGGCTGGGAAATCGTCGATGCGCCGCACAGCCATGCCGCCGCCGCCAAGTCGGTTGCGCTCGTTCGCGAGGGCAAGGGCGAACTTCTGATGAAGGGCAGCCTGCATACCGACGAGCTGATGCATGAGGTCGCCGCCTCCGCCACCGGCCTCAGGACCGATCGGCGGATCAGTCACGTCTTCGTCATGGACGTCCCCGGTCATCCAGAGACGCTGTTCATCACCGACGCAGCGATCAATATCTTCCCGGACCTCGAAGCCAAGCGCGACATCGTTCAGAACGCGATCGATCTCTGGGTGACGATCGGCCTCGGCGAGCCGCGGGTCGCGATCGTTTCGGCGGTGGAGACGGTCACCGCCAAGATCCCATCGACGATCGAAGCGGCGGCGCTCTGCAAGATGGCCGAGCGCGGCCAGATCACCGGCGGCCTGCTCGACGGGCCGCTCGCCTTCGACAACGCAATCGATCCCGAAGCGGCCCGCATCAAGGGCATCAGGTCGCCGGTTGCCGGCCACGCCCAGATCATCGTCGTGCCGGATCTGGAGGCCGGCAACATGCTCGCAAAGAACCTGACCTTCCTTTCCCATGCGGATGCAGCCGGCATCGTCCTCGGCGCCCGCGTGCCGATCGTGCTGACGTCGCGGGCGGATTCGATCAGAACCCGCCTCGCTTCCTGCGCCGTCGCCGCGCTTTTCGCGGCCCGGCGGCGTGCAGCACAAGTCGCGGCGGTCTAGCGCCATGGACGCGATCCTCGTCGTCAATGCCGGTTCATCGAGCCTGAAGTTCCAGGTCTTCAGCGTCGGCGGGGCGAGCCTGACGCGGCAGGTGCGCGGCCAGATCGGCGGCATCGGCTCGCGACCGCGCCTCTATGCCAAAGGCGCCGATGGGGCAATCCTGATCGATCAGAACTACCCCGCGGAGGCCGTTCGCGACCTTCCGGCCGCCATCGCGTCCGCACGCGAATGGCTGCTGACGCTTGAGGGTGTCGAACTTTGCGCAATCGGCCATCGCGTCGTCCATGGCGGCCCCGACTACGCGCAGCCCGTACTGATCGACGCGACAGTGCTCGACCGCCTTGCCAGCTATCAGAATTTGGCGCCGCTGCACCAGCCCAACAATCTCGCGCCCATTCGGCTTGCCATGGAGATTAACCCGGACGTGCCACAGGTCGCCTGTTTCGATACGGCCTTCCACCGCGGGCACCCAAAGGATGCCGATTGTTACGCGTTGCCACGGGCGTTTTACGACCAGGGCGTGCGGCGTTACGGCTTCCATGGCCTTTCCTACGAATACGTCGCCGAGCGGATGCGCGAAATCGCGCCGGACGCAGCGCGCGGCAAAGTCATCGTCGCGCATCTCGGCAGCGGCGCTTCGATGTGCGCGCTACGCGACGGCCACAGCATCGAGAGTACGATGGGCTTCACTGCCCTCGACGGATTGCCGATGGGAACACGTCCAGGCCAACTCGACCCGGGCGTCGTGCTCTACCTCATCTCGCAAAAGGGCATGAGTGCCGAGGCCGTGTCTGACCTCCTCTATCACGATGCCGGCCTAAAAGGTCTTTCCGGCATTTCGAACGACATGCGCGAACTTCTGGAGAGCGACGACAAGCGCGCCTCCTTCGCGATCGACCATTTCGTGCACCGCTGCAGCCTCAGCGCCGGCATGCTCGCCGCGGCGCTCGGCGGTGTCGATGCTTTCGTCTTCACAGCGGGTGTCGGGGAGAACTCGGCGCCGATCCGCGCACGGATCGCCGAGCGCCTCGCCTGGCTTGGCGCCGAACTCGAGCCAGCCGCAAACGAGGGGGGCGCCGCGCTGATATCGACTGCTGCGAGCCGCGTCGCGCTTCATGTCATTCCGACCGACGAGGAACTGATGATCGCACGCCACACGCTCGCGCTGATCAGTGCCCCCAACGCCTGATCCCGGAGGAAAGCCGAGATGTCCATTCCCGCCGTAAAGGCCAAGCTTCTCGAAGGCCGCAAGGGCCTCATCGTCGGCATCGCCAACGACCGCTCGATTGCCTGGGGCTGTGCGCGCGCATTCCATGCGTTCGGGGCGGAAGTCGCGGTGACCTATCTTAACGACAAAGCCAGGCCCCATGTGGAGCCCCTGGCGCGCGAGCTCGACGCGCCGCTCTTTCTGCCGCTGGACGTCGCCGTGCCCGGCCAGATCGAGGCTGTCTTCGAGCGCATCGCGGAGACCTGGGGAGAGCTCGACTTCCTCGTCCACTCGATCGCCTTTTCGCCGAAGGATGCGCTCGGCGGGCGGGTGACCGACGTCCCCCGCGAGGGCTTCCTGACGACAATGGAGATCTCCTGCTGGTCCTTCATCCGCATGGCGCATCTGGCCGAACCGCTGATGAAGCGCGGCGGAACGCTCTTCACCATGACCTATCACGGCTCGCAGGTGGTGGTGGAGAACTACAACATCATGGGCGTCGCCAAGGCCGCACTCGAAAGCGCCGTGCGGTACATTGCTGCGGAGCTCGGCCCCAAAGGCATCCGCGTGCACGCGATCTCTCCCGGCGCCCTTGCCACCCGTGCCGCCTCCGGCATTCCCGAGTTCGATACGCTTCTGGAGAAGACGAAAGTGAAATCGCCGACGCGCGAACTGGTCGACATCGACGACGTCGGCGTCGCGACGGCCTTTCTTGCGCACGACGCCGCGCGGCTCATTACGGGTCAGGTGCTCTACGTCGACGGCGGCTACCACATCATCGATTGAAGAGCGGCAATCGGGTTGTCTGCGACATTGAACGAGGCGAGCCGGTCCCTGCTCGAAGCGAAAGGAACGCTTCCCGCTTCCTGCTGACGCAAAAAGCCCCCAATCCGCCTAAACCGTCAGGTCGCCCTCGGCCATCTTCACCGCGTGGCCGCCGATGCGGGCGGTTGCAATCTTGCCGCCGGCAATGTCGAGGTGCAGGTGGATGAAGGAAGGGCGCGCCATCTCGACCCCTTGCTCCACCAGGATGGCGTGATGCCCGTCGACGAGTTCGTCGAAGAGGTGAATCGCGCCGGATAGCGCCGCCACGGCCGCGCCGGTTGCCGGGTCTTCGGCGATTCCCATCTCCGGGGCAAACATGCGGGCGTGGAAGCGGGCCATGTGGTTGATCCCGCCGCGGCAGTAGAGATAGGCGGCGGCGAGCCGCCCTTCCGCCAGCGGTGCCAGTCGCTCCCAGCGCTGCGGGTCGAACTCCACAGCCGCCACGGCAGCGATATCGTGCAACGGCACCATGACGAAGGGAACGCCGGCACTCCAGAAGGAAATGACATGGTTCTCGAAGCCGATCTGCGTCGCCTTGAGGCTCAGCGCATCGGCAATCGCCTGCTTGTCGAAGCGCGCGTCCAGCCGGCTCGGCTTGCGCGGCAGGTCGAACTCGGCGAAGGTCGCGGCTCCGGGCCGCAGCCGCACCGCCGTCCGCACCGGCCCGACCTTCTGTTCCAATATCTGCATGAGATCGAGCGGCTTCTCAGTATCGCCGTAGAGCGCCTCTGCTATTGCCACGGCCGCGCCGACGGTCGGATGGCCGGCGAAGGGCAGTTCGTGCCAGGGCGTGTAGATCCTGAGCTGCACCGCATGCGTTGCGCTCCCCCGCCGCTGAATGAACACCGTCTCCGAAAGATTGAATTCCTGGGCGATCGACTGCATCGCCGCGTCGCTCAGGTCTTCGGCATCGAACACCACCGCAAGCGGATTGCCCTCGAGACGCTTCTCGGTGAAAACGTCGTAGATCGCGTAGCGTCGTCCCATGCATCCCCCCGTCGCCGGCACGTTACCCGATGCCCTTAGTCCGAGATCCGGACTGGCAGGAAGCTTGCAACGCCCTCGTCCGCGCGGCAAGGCGAAATTTCCTCGGATGGCCATGACTTTCCGACGCGAGATGCGGCCGCTTTGCGGACACGTCGTCGATCGGAAATCATCAACTCGATAGCACCTGGAAATTTAAACACCCTTTGTCGCGAGGACGACCTTTCTGCCGTTCACGACAACCGTTATGAGACGTTGCTGCAAGCCCTCCCGAACGGGAACGCCAGAAGCGGCATACACGGATGCTGGCAGGAAAGGACGCGGCGGGAACATGACAAGCGAAGTTATGTCACGCAGAACTATTCCGGCCGGCGTGTGGGCCCTCGGCTTCGTCTCGATGTTCATGGACATCTCCTCGGAGATGATCCACGCGCTGTTGCCCCTCTACATGGTCACCGTGCTCGGCACATCGACGCTCGTGGTCGGACTTATCGAGGGCATAGCCGAGGCGACGGCCTCGATCACCAAGGTTTTCTCAGGCGCACTCAGCGATTGGCTGGGAAAGCGCAAGTTCCTGGCCGTTCTCGGCTATGGCCTGGCGGCGCTCACCAAACCGATCTTTCCGCTCGCCACCTCCGTGGAATGGCTGGTGGGGGCGCGTTTCATCGATCGCGTCGGCAAAGGCATCCGCGGGGCGCCGCGCGACGCGCTCGTCGCCGACCTCGCCCCACCGCACCTGCGTGGCGCCAGCTTCGGCCTGCGCCAGTCGCTCGATACGGTCGGCGCATTCACCGGCCCCCTCCTCGCCATCGGCCTGATGTGGCTGACGGCGGATCACTTTCAGGCCGTGTTCTGGTTCGCGGTGATTCCCGCCTTTCTTTCCGTTGGCGTCCTTGTCGTTTGGGTTAAAGAGCCAGAGCGACCGAAGGAATTGCGCCGGGTGCGCATGCCGCTGCGCCGTGATGAACTCAGTCGGCTCGGATCGGCCTATTGGTGGGTCGTGGCCGTCGCCGCGGTCTTCACGCTGGCCCGCTTCAGCGAGGCCTTCCTCATCCTGCGCGCCCAGTCGATCGGCCTGTCTCCGGCGCTGGCGCCGGTCGTCCTCGTGATCATGAGCTTCGCCTACGCGCTCTCGGCCTATCCTGCCGGCGTGCTCTCCGACCGTCTGAACCGCTTGCCCCTTCTCGTGCTCGGCCTTGTCCTCCTGGTCTTGGCCGACCTGGTCCTCGCCTTCACGACGGGTATCGTAACGCTCGGCATTGGCGTCGCGCTTTGGGGGCTGCATATGGGCCTCACGCAAGGATTGCTGGCGACCTTGATCGCCGACGCGGCGCCGGCGGAACTGCGTGGCACCGCCTTCGGCATGTTCAACTTGGTGACCGGCATCGCCCTGCTGCTTGCCAGCATCACCGCCGGCGCTCTCTGGGACATCGCCGGGCCGCAGGCAACCTTCGTCGCCGGTGCTGCCTTCACTCTCTTGACTATTTTGGGGCTGGTTCCGGTCAGCTCCCGGCTCCCCCGGCGGGACAGAGCATGAGTGCGACAATCCCGCTTCGATAGAGAAGCCGCGCGGGGGGCGCATTGACAAAGGCTACTTGATTTCTCGCCGCGCAAAGAGCCAATCGAGGATCGGCGGGATAAACTCCGGATAGTTGTGCGCATGCGGTTCGGGCCCACGGATCGCCAGCGCCTCGTCGACCTCCGGATGCGGATCGGCTGCGATATGCACCGCCACCCGCGCGATGACCTCGTCCGCTGTAGCGGGGAGCCGGAAAACGCGAAACACGGTGATCGTGCCGGCCATGTGAATGGCGTGCCAGCCCGGTTCGGCGGAGGCCTCGGAGAGTGAAATGCCCGTTTCCTCCTTCACTTCGCGGGCAATATTGCCGGCGACGTCGCAACGCCCGTCGACGACGTCTTCCGGTTCCAGCGAGCCGCCGGGGCTGTAGACTCGGCCGGCATTGGCCGTGTGGGCGCCCATGCGGATGGCGATCAGGGCACCGTCCGAGGAAAGCAGCATCGGCATGCCGAAGATGTGGTAGGCCCCCGGTCCCCGCGTCTTTCGCCACCAGAGAAAGGTCGAGTACGGAACGATATGCGCCCGTGCGGCGATGCGCCCTTCGGCGATGCGGATCGACCGCTGCAGTACCATCCTGCCGTCGAACAGGTGCGGATTGGCGGCGATCTCGCGCTGCCAGCTCTCCCGCGCGCGCTCCGACTCGGCAAGGTGGAACGGGTGCGGTTCGGCGGAAACCTCTATGTCGATCTCCGACACCGGGAAAACCTTACCTTCCGGGGGCCAGCCGGTCCGATTGCTCTCGAGAAGGGTCATCGTCAGATGTCCAGCGTCATGACGACCGGGCAATGGTCGGAGGCCTTCGGCCGGTCCCAGCCGGTGCGCGGATAACGCTTCACCTCCTGCCCCGCGGGAAAGATCGTCCGGAAAGGCTGGCCGGCGCGGACGATCTCCGGAATACGGCCGGCATTGCGCCGCGCAAGCGCCGGCGACAGCCAGATATAGTCGAGCTGGCAGAGGTGCCGTTCCTCCGGACCGCGGCTGTGGAAGAGTGTCCAGCGGTCGAGCACCGGTCGTCTCGACATGGGATTCTCGACGAAGCCGTCACGGCTGAGAATATCGAGGGCGCTCGCCTCTTCCTGGCTCGGCACGAATTCGTAGCCGTTGCGGCGGTCGCCGAGGATGACGACCTTCTCCTGATAATCATTCATGTCCCCACAAATGGCGAACATCTTGTCCGCCGCATGGCCGCGGCCGAAGCGGCTTTCGATGATATGGCGCACCGCCTTCGCCTCGGCTTCGCGAATGGCCATGGTTGCCCGTCGGCCGTCGAGGCCGTCGCGCGCCGGTCCCATCGATTTGAAATGCACCACATAGAGCGTCAACGGCCGGCCGCCGATCCTCAGATCCACTTCCAGGCAGTCGCGCTTGAAGATGCGATCGCGCGGGCGGTTGGTCAAAGCCAGTTCGTCGTTGAAGAGGCCGACATCCTCATAGGTCAGCGCCGCATGGCTCTTGACCTCGAGGCATTCGATTTTCTGCCCGTCGCGCGTCTCCTCGCGCATCAGAACCGCCACGTCGATGCCGCGCGAATCGTTGCCCTCGATCAGATGCTTCTGCCGGTATCCGTTGCCGACCATGCGGAAGAGGTAGCCATATTCGAAGGCCTGCAAGGCCGCCATGTTGTCCGCCTCCTGCAGGCAGAGAATGTCGGCATCGCAGTCGGCGATGGCAAGCGCCGACATCTGTCGCGTGTCGTCGGTGTGGGCGATCGTGCGCGCCTCCTCCAGCCGCTGATACTCCGCCTCGCTCCGCACATCGAAAAGCCTCAGCACCCGGTCCTGCTTGAGTTGGTTGCGGAAGCCGGAAAAGTCGAACCGGCTCAGAAGGTTCTCGATATTGAACGTGGCGAGGCGAAGCGACATCGGGCCATCCGCAGTTGGAGACGCCGCGGAGATTAGAGCATTTTGCAGTCAGGTGGAAACACCTGACGTCGCACAAATGCGGCAAAAACAAACAGATAGAGCGGCAGCGAACGTGCAAGCGCATCCCGCTCCTCATGCGGGATGAGCAAGAAGGCAACCCGCCCATCGGCGTCCGATATCAACCGACGTCCGTCCTAACGTCTCACGGCGACCACCTGGCCGCGGCTGAAATAGGACAGTTGCACCCTCCCCGATTGATTGCCGCCGATCACCCGGGCCGTCGATTTCGACAGCGCGGACAGGATACCGACATGGTAGTTCCGGCCGGTTCTGACCACGATGACGTCGCCCGGGCGGGCATAGGAAAGTTTGATCGGTGCACCGAACCTCAGCCACGACCGCGCAAAACTATAGCTCTGCGGTGGTTGACGACCGGCTTTCCGGGCGATCATGCCCATGAAGTGTCCGCACCAGGGCGTGCGTGCCGGATTGATGCCGAGGGCGGCACGCAGCCGCTTGTTGTTCTTGACCTCGTGCAGTCCTGCATATTGCTGGGCCTGGGCCAGCATGCCTGCGGACGCGGTCTCCGGTGATGTAAGCGCGACAAATGCCGCAGTCAGAAACGCCACAACCTTCATGATTCGGGTCTCCTTTGTGCGCGGACCGGCCTCATGCCGGCTTGCGCCGCTCTGCGTCTCCGACCATCGCACCGGGTTCGCCTTCCTCCGGCACGCAAATTTCTGCGCGCAAAGAGCCACCCGCGCTCGGGAAGCGTCCCTGGCGCGCGAACGAAAGCTCCGGTATCAAAGGGCTAGAGCGTCCTTAATCGAGGCGCGCGACAAACCCCGGCCAAGCCTGGGAGGTCGAAACTTTGCATGGCTCCGCCCGAGAGCGGTACCGCACTACGGCGCCGCGTCTTGTCAGACGCGCAAAGGTCGCCGTAGCACTTTGAATTCCTGCATGTCTTTGTCCCTATCGAGTCGATTTAAGGAGACATGCAGCAGCAACCACGCAAACTACACCACGCCTTCGCTACGACGTACGAAAGACTCTCTAGCGCTTTGAGGCTGCACGTCTTCTGTCGCCGGAAGCCCGGTTGCCGGTTCCAGCTTGAAGTTGCAGCCGGCCTGCGAACTGCAATGGCCGTGCCCCAACCTGATGGCGGTCGCTCAACGAGAGATGAAATTCCCCTGCCAGCCGTTGGTCAGCGGGCAGGACTTTGCCGGTGAGGTGCAGCGAAATTGTGGCAGAGATCGCGCCCAAGATGCGAGAGGCGCGCATTTCTTTATCCGAATCGCGGGATTGCCCCAAAAATGGCGCGTCCTCATCGCGAAGCACCGGGATTTTGTGCACGTGCAATTGCCCGGGGCCACCGGCGTTGCGCGCGGCCGGCGCTGAAATGAGCGCCGCCATTGCGTCTCAGCAAATGCCAAGCTCATTCGCTTGCGACACGACGAATGAGGGGCGGGATGCATCCATCCCGCCCCTTTCGTGATCAGCCCGGGTAAGCGAAGCCGCTTAGAACAGCGAGAAGTCGCTGGTCGAAAGCGTCGTGACACCCTTGAGGATCGCCACCAGTTCGAGGTCCGCCTCGGTGCCCTTGCCGTCGGCGTCGAACCACAGCCGGCCGTTGTCGCTTTCGAACAGGAAGGTACCCTTGCTGCTCGTCGCCACCGGATCGGCGCCGACGACGAGCGTGACGGTCGCGTCGGCGGCGGCAATGCCGTAGTCGCTTTTGTCGATCACCAGCTTGTCCTGGCCGCGGGTGAAGTCGGTGATGACGTCGCCCTCGCCGTCCCGGCCGGAGCGGTCGAAGACGAACAGGTCGTTGCCGGCACCGCCGGTCAGCCAGTCGTCGCCGGCGCCGCCGTTCAGTCGGTCGACACCAGCGCGACCGTCGAGAACGTCGTCGGCCCCGCCGCCGTTGAAGGTATTCGCAAGGGCATCGCCGCGGATGACATCGTCATTGGCGCTGCCGTTGATGATCTCGAAATTTTTCACCGTCAGGCCCTGCGCCATGCCCCTGTTCGAGGCCTGGCTCTGAAGGTCAAGCACGACCGAGATGTCGCTGGTGTCCTTGAACGAGAGCGTGTCGGTGCCGATGCCGCCGTCGAAGACATCGGTTCCGGTGAAGACGGTGCGCGTCAGCGTGTCATTGCCGGCGTCGCCGAACAGGCTGTCGCTGCCGGCGCCGTCGGTGAGCACGTCATTGCCGTCGCCGCCGCGCAGCGTGTCGTTGCCGCCATTGCCCTCGAGCCGGTCGCCGAGCTTGCCGCCGGTGATCGTGTCCTTGCCGGCGCTGCCGAGATAGTTCAGCACCTCGAAGGCCTTGAAGGAGGTGGTCGCATCGACGGTGGCGCTGCCGGTTGCGAAGCTGAAGGCGATGTCCTTCGTCTGGTTGCTTGCATCAAGGTCGAGCGTGTCGGTACCGGCACCGCCATCGGCCGTGTCGCCGATCCCGGCATAGACGCGGTCGTTGCCGTCTTCGCCGGAGATCTTGTCGCGGCCGCCGTAGAAACCGACGCCGTCGCCGGAGAGCGTGTCGTTGCCGAGACCGCCGGTCAGCGTGTCGTTGCCGAGATTGCCGGCAAGCACGTCGTCGCCGGCGCCGCCGGTCAGGCTGTCGTGGCCGATGCCGCCGTGCAGCGCGTCATTCAGCGCGCCGCCGACAAAGACGTCGTTGCCGCTGCCGCCGACGAGTTTCACACGCTCGATGTTCTTGACCGTCACCGGCGCATTGCTGACGGTGACCGAGGGGGCGAGCTTGAAGGTGATCCCGGCGGTGTACTTGGAGAAATCGATCGACGCGAAATCCGTACCGGTGCCGCCTTCGAGCGTCAGCTTGCCGGTCGATGCGCTCCGCGCGAACGAGTCGTTGCCGGTGCCGAGATCGATCGTGTTGTGACCAATCACGCTGCCGCTGTCGCCGACGCTGACCGTGTCGTCGCCGTCGCCGGCCTTGATGACGTTGGTGCCGCCAAAGTCGATGAGGCGGTCATGGCCAGCACCTGAAGAAAGATTGTCGTTTCCGGTGCCGCCATCAAGCACGTCGGAGCCGGCGGTGCCGATCAGCGTGTCGTTGCCGGCATAGCCGGAGAAATTGACGCTTTGGGCAGTGCCGACCGACTTGACGACGTCATTGCCGGAGCCGAAGAGCACCTGGTAGCGCTCGAAATTCTTGATCGATGTGCTCTCCGACAGCGTGGCGCTGGCACCCGTTGCAGAGAAGCTCAGATCCGCCGTAGCCGTGCGACGGTCGACGGTCACGTGGTCTGTCCCGAGACCGCCGTCGCCCTTGTCTGCCCCGCCATCGCCCAGTTCCACCCGGTCGCTGCCGTCGCCGGCAACGACGCTGTCCTTGCCGAGACCGCTCTTGACATGATCGTCACCGGCACCGGCGTTGACGATGTCGTCGCCCGCCGCGCTGTCGATGATATCGGCACCGGTGCTGGTGGTGATCGTGTTGGCGCCACTTCCAGCCGCGGTGATGGTGTAGTTTTCGATGCCGATGAAGGTCGTTCCGCCGGCAATCGTGTTGACGACATTCGCCGCTTTCGCGGTGAAATTGCCCGTAAAGTTCGTCAGCACGAGGCGATCATTGCCGCCGGCGTCGGTGATCGTGTCCTTGCCCTCGCCATAGCGGTAGGTGATCGTGTCGTTGCCTGCCCCGCCCTCGACCTTGTCGTCGCCGGCGCCGCCATCCAGCGAGTCGTTGCCGACGTCACCGAAGAGGCTGTCATTGCCGATACCGCCAGCTACGGAATCGTCGCCTGTGCCGCCGCGGACATCGTCATTGCCGGCGTCGCCGGAAAGAAAGTCCATTCCCTGGTCGCCGGTGAGAATATCGTCATCGTCATCGCCGTTGATGAAATCCGTGCCATAGCCACCCTTGAGCGTGTCCTTGCCGAGCCCGCCCATCAGCAGGTCTGCGCCGCGACCGCCGGTCAGCTTGTCGTCGCCGGCCCCGCCGGTGAACATGTCGCTATAGTTGCCGCCGGTGATCGTATCGGCGAAATCGGTCCCGGTGATGCTGAAGGCTTCGACATTGGTGGTCTTGATATTGCCGACCAGCGTCTGCGGGGCGATCCAATCCTTGATCGCGATGTTCACGCCAGCGGTAAGGTCGGAATAATCGACCATGAGACGATCAGTGCCCGAACCGCCGTCAGCGATGTCGCCGGCGCCGGAAAGCGGCACGTCGGCCATGATCGTGTCCTGACCGGAGCCGCCATTGACGGTATCGCTTTCGTCGCCGCCGTCGAGAAAATCATTGCCGCTGTTGCCGTTCAGCGTGTCCTTGCCCGTATCGCCCAAGATAAAATCGTCCTGGAACGAGCCGCTGAGAGTATCATTGCCTCCGAGGCCGATAATCTGGTCAGCGCCGAAATTGCCGTTCAGCGTATCGGCGCCGTCCGTACCCATTATATTTGTTGCCATTAGTATCTCCTGAGGATTTCTGACATAGAAACTCCGTTCGCCGGCAGCGTGCGGCGTCGAAGCGAATTGAACTTTTTGAAATTGCTGCCGCAGCTGGGAAATGGCGGCATGCGGTTGGAATGTGCTGGCTAGCGGATTTTGCTCATCGCTAATCTTTCTCCTCGAATCCGGACGCCTTACGTCCATGTCCGCCATATTGTTCAGAAAAAACTATCGCGGTGTTCCCATGGATACAGCCGGCGATAGGCGAAGACTTTACTTCAATCGTCAGAAATACCGCCTATGGAGTGAGCGGATCATGCTGAAAGACTTGAGCTTCTTTCCCGTTTGTGATGCACGTTGTACTTTACTCTGACGCGACAATGGCAGTTCCCAACATTCCTTCCGAAACCTGCTCCGCGCTGCCGCATGCATATTTCACCGCTAGGCGCCGAGGGCGTCGCGCGCTTCGAGGCCGCTTGTCTCACTGGTGCGCATCCCAATTGAAAATTGAACAACAGCCATTCGTGAAAAGAGCGTGAAATGAACGAGGTACCGCGGTTTTCAGAGAACTTCCGTGGGTTGCAGATCGAGTTCAAACTGCTGGGAGGATTCGCTGTGCGCTCCCCCACCGGTGAGGCACTGATCCTGCCGACCGCCAAGACTCGGCTTCTCGCCGCCTATCTGGCTTTGTCGGCGGGCCAGTATCAGGCTCGCTCCAAGTTGTGCGCGCTTTTCTGGGAGGACCGGGGCGCTGAGCAGGCGCGGGCAAGCCTGCGCAATGCGCTGGCGGCGATCCGCGCCGTCCTGGGGGATCACATTCTGATCGCGAACCGCGAGGCGGTCATGCTCGACCCGAATTTCCTATGCACCGACGTCGATGAACTCAAGTCGCTCATGGGCCGAACCTCGGCCACCGCGGAAGCCGAGACGGCGCGACGCTTGGCCGCTGAGCTTTTGGAAGGCCTGACGGTCTCGGGGGAAGAGCTGACGGAATGGCTCGAGTTCGAGCGGACGCGATGCCGCAATCTATCGGAAGCATTGCTTTCCAAGACTGCGGAACAGCTTGCCGAGCACGGCGACGAAGCGGCAGCCGTGGCGCTCGCCCAGCAACTGGTCGCACTCGACCCCTTTCGAGAAAAGAGCCATCGATTGCTGATGCGCCTCTATGCACGCCAAGGGGAGCGTTCGCTTGCCGCAGCGCAATTCCAGACCTGTCGCCAACTGCTTGCCGACGAGCTCGGAACCGCGCCCTCGCCGCAGACCGTCGCTCTGGCCCATGAACTATCGTTGGACGCAACGCCCACGCGGGAAGCCAGACGCCTGGAGGTCGCGCCCTCCCCCATCCAGCAGAAAGCAGCACGCGGTGCGGATACCGATTTCCGCATTTCCATCGCCGTCCTGCCATTTCTTCGTCCGGTGGAGGATGCCGATCAGTCGTTCCTCGCGGAAGGGCTCGCAGAGGATCTGATCAACGAGCTTTCGCGTCACAAGGATTTCCTCGTCATTGCCCGCCAATCGACCTTCGCCTTCGGCGCCGGCCCGCGGCTTGCGGAGCACGCCGCCCAAGCTCTTGATGTTCGTTATGTGCTTACCGGAAATCTTAGGCGTCGGGGAGATGATCTGAGCCTCGGCGTCCAGCTCATCGACACTGCTACCCACCGTACCGTCTGGGCCGAACGCTATGCACGCAAGCTCGAAGAGCTATTCGCGGTTCAGGATGAAATCGTCGGCCTCATCATCACCGCCGTCGACGCAGAAGTGCGTTCGTCGGAGCGCGAGCGGGCTCTGCGCAAACTGCCCGAGACCATGGATGCTTGGGAATTTTTCCACCGCGGCCTCTGGCATGTCTACAATTTCTCCATGGACCAAATCGAGGCGGCGGAGCACTACTTCAGGCGCGCGACAGAGCTCAATCCGCGTTTTGCTCTCGGACATGCCGGCTTGGCGCAGGCAGCGGTCGTTCGCGTTGTCTGGCAAATGTCGGACGACATCCCCGCCACGCTTGAGTCCGGCCTCGTGCATGCCCGTCATGCCGTAGCCCTCGATGGCGCCCACCCCTACCCGCACGTCATGCTGGGGAGGCTTCTCACCTGCCGGGGCGAACTCGGCCTTGCGCATGACCACCTTCGCATCGCGACAGAGCTTAACCCGAGCTACGCCCACGCCCATTACGCGGTGGCGCAGGTGCATATCTGGTCGGGTCAGCCGGCCGAGGCCCTTCCCCACATCGATCGCGCCATCCGTTTCAGTCCGCGCGATCCCCTTCTCAGCATGTTCATGACCGTGCGTTCGGTCTGTCTTTTTCTGATGGGCGACATGACTGGTGCGGAGGCCGCAGCCCGAGCTGCGATCGGTCGCCAGGCGCGCGAAAGCTGGTCGCGCCTTGGGCTCGCCGCAGCACTCGTCGCGAGCGGTCGGACCGACGAGGCACGGGCAGCCGTGGCCGAGGCAAAAGCGCTGATGCCGAACCTGTCAATCGCCAATCTCGACAATCTGATCGGGCGAATGGCATCGGCGCCGCGTCAGCGCATCATAGAAGCATTGCAACGGGCAGGCCTCCAATAGTCGGCCTTCGTGCCGAAAAAAGTCCTTCAATCTCATATCCGACCGCATTGCATTGCAGCATTCGGTAATTGACTGATATTGCTCGCCAGTCCAGGAAGGATCCTCGGCGCCGTGGAGTCCATTTGATGCAGTGCAAGGCAACTCCTCCGTCGGAATTTCAAGATTATTCTGGAGGAATTGCTAAAATACATGTATCTTTCGAGCTAGATCGTCCCGGGAGGGGGAAAATCCCCGCGGATTGAACGAAGAGATAAGACTAATATCTGCTGCACCAAGCCCGGATTCACGCCTTCGGGCCAGCATACTCATATTCTGCAAGAATGACATTTCTGAGTCTTCTTTAACGCCCTGCGAAAGCAGACATTTTTCTATAAAAGGCCGATTGCTGCATCACTGATTTATCTCGAACAAATTGAGAACCAAATTTCTATTGCGTGTGTCGACATTGAAAGGGGCGTTTTGTAACCGGAGTACTGGACGATGTCGGATGCGTACCAAGACAAGTTACTGCTTAGCCTCATTCAAGCAATTTACGAAACGGTGTTACTGCCTTCCGCCTGGGATCGAATTGTCGCGGATCTGACGAAACTGGCACGGGCAGAATCGGGCGCCATCCTCGGTTTCGAGGGGCTCGACAACAGGAAAATCAGCCTCGCCGTCAAGGGCGTGCAGAGATCGGCTCTGCTCGACGTCGATACGCTCTCGGCGCTGGACGAAGCGACGCTCGCGATGGGCTTGGGAGCGATTGCGACATTGCCGGTAACGCTGGCGAACAGAGCGCCTTGGTCATCCGCCTTGCGGCGCTGCTTCGGCGAGGATGGCAAAATCATCGTTCTGCTCGTGTCGAAGGAAGGAAGCCGGCGAATTGTCGTCGCCTGTTTTTTCCCGCACGCTGCCGACAATCATCTGGCGATCGCCGCCGAAACGCTGATGAAGGTTCTCCCGCATTTCCAGACGGCATTCGCTTTGCAGAAAGCGATGGTCAACGAACGGGAAAGGTCGACCCGCACCGAACGGGCGCTCAGAAGCTGCGCCACCTCGTCGGCCATCGTCACCGCTGATCTTCGCGTCAAATTCGCCAATCGCCGCTTCGGCCGCTTCGTCGATGCCTCCGGCTCCTTCATCGAGTTCCGGGACGAGGTGCTCGAGTTCCAGGACGAGGAGCTTCAGTCGGAGGTCGAGGATCTGATCGAACAGGCGCGCGTCAACAAGCACGATCACCACCTGCGCTGGGCGAAGAGCAAGCGAACCGGCGTGAGCTGGATTGTCAGCGTCGATTTCCTGTCGTTCGGCAGTGACACCTACCGGTTCGGCAATGTTTTCTCGAGCAATGAGCCGAGCTTTCTGCTGACGATCCGGGAATTGAGCCGGAACACCTTGCTCACTCCCGACGACATCAAGACGGTGTTCGGGCTCACGCCGACCGAAGCTGCCCTGGTCCACTCGCTTGCCAACGGCGACGCGCCGTCCGACATCGCGAAGCGCCGGGGCGTTTCCAAGAACACCGTCCATAATCAGCTCGCTTCGGCGATGGGACGGCTCGGCGTGCGCCGGCAGGCACAGCTCCTGAGTTCGCTCGCCGTTCTCTCGTTTTTCACCAAGTGACGGCACGGTGCGCTCCGAGGAGTGGACCTGGCATCACGGAACCGAACTTTCGCACAGCAGCGTCCCGTCGGCGGCATAGACGGACAGGCGGGCCGTCCATACGTCGGGCGCGGTACTGACCAGGATCGTCGATAGCTCCTGCCGTCCCGCCTGTTCGCTCGCGAACGCGCCCGCTTGCACATTCGTGGACGATCCCGTCGTTACCTTGAAGTGGTAGGTCCCGGTCTCCGTCCAGTCGCTGTGCAGCGTCGCAACCAAGGAGGTCAGAGTATTGGTTCTGGAATGTTCTATGACACATTCGATCGGGGCATAAGCAACTGTATCCAGGCTGATCATGGCCTCGTCTCCCGCGCGTTGATTTCACGATGGAGGACCGGCCGCGCTACAGCGCCGCGCGTCCCGTTAGGCGCGCAAAGGTCGCTGTAGCCCTTTGAAAGGCTGCCTGTCGTTGTCCTTAAAGCGAGGTCGATCTAAGGAGACATGCAGTAGGCGGCCGGTCGATCGAAAATCGATCAGTCCTGCACCGTTATGGAGAGGTTCCCCTCGCCGTCTTGATGGGTCAGCGACTTGTTGCCCCAGCCGAACTGGAACGTGCCGGAGGCGTTGTACTTGCCCTTCTGCAAGGTGATCGACTTGTGGTGCTTTCCAAACTGCGCCGTTCCGGAAATGTTGCCGGTGCCCTTCTGGACCGACACGGACTGGTTACCCTTGCCGACTTGTCCGGTGCCGGAGAAGTTGCCCCAGCCCGACTGGCCGGTAGCGGACATATTGCCGAAGCCCGATTGGCTCGTGACCGATACGTTGTTCCCGGCATAAGCCGAGGAAACGGTGGAGAATGCGAGAAGTGCGGATATTGCGAGTGCCTTGAGCATGACCTGTCTCCCACATGGACGCCATCATGGCGTGAGGAAACGGTCGCAGAATTGGGCTTCTTAGTACTCATGAACATAAGACTAGAAGGAGGATACACTTCCAGCAGGCATTACGGGTTTCATAACAGAAGAATATGCTCAATCATGCAGATATATAGTGAAACAATACCATAGGCATCATAGCAACTCATCAACTACCACGTTAATCGACTTTGAGATTTGCAATCTGGATTAGGCTTGGCCCGGCCGTCTTCGGCCGCGCCTTCTCAGGCTGGACGAAGTCAAGCAACGCCACTCTTTCTTTACCAATTGCTGAAATACTGCCGACGAACGCCTTGTTCGCCTCGAGATGGATCCGCCAACCGCGGAAAATCCAAGCGGCACGACTGAGCAGTACCGAGTATCAGTTGCTAAGGGGAAACGTTCTGAACGCCGACGATCTGGAGCGGCATCCCTCGAACGAGGAGTCGCACGGCAATATCACCCCATTCCTTGCTCGATTGCCGGGCCGCTTCGCCGGTGTCTTGGTCATCGTCGTCTGTTGGCAGCAGTCAACCGGCGTGCGGGCAGACGAGTCGACAACAGCGATGCTAACCTCGGGACACGCCCCGACTTTCTCCTGGGATTTTGGCGCCAGGTGGGAAGACGTCGACACGCCGGACCTATTCTCAAATGTCATCTTTCCGGGCACGTCCGGGCAACTCGAGCCCCCCGATACCATCGGCCTCAGAACGAACCTCTCATTCCGGCTGCCGCTGCAGGATGCGGGGATGGGCCCCTTTTTCCTCGAATGGGATGCAGCGCTCTCTCGTGCAAGCGGCTCCTCCAGCAGGGTCGTGCAGCCGACGGGCAGCGGCTTCGACCTCGCCGCCGGCGAACCAGCCGGTGGGATCATCTCTCTGGCGACTGTTGGCGATATCGGGGGCGCGACCGCGGCCGGCACGATCCATTTCAAGGATAGTTCGGGCGACCCCGCCCGGATCATGGCCTTCGCCCATTCGCCGGCCGGCGACAATGCCATCACGCAATATGCCACCAGCGGCACACAAACGGGCGCCGCCTTCCTGGCTCTGGTCACCAGCGGCGATACATCGTCGGCCGCCGCTTACGCAGCCTTTGCGGATGATCGAGGTCTGTTCTTCCAAGCGCTCGGCGACCTCGACGGAACTGTCGTGAAATCGACGGTCGAGCAACGGGCGCGCCATTTCGATCAGACGCTCTGGCTCGGAGCTGCCCTTGAACTTGGAAACGGCTGGACGGTCACGCCGAGGCTCGGCCCCACCTACCGGTCGACAAGGCAGGACACCACCTTTCGAACGGAAGTCGACATCGCCGAGAGCATCATGTCGGGCGCCTCAATTCCGGCAATCGGCTATCAGGAGAGGGTCAACGTCTCCGCCGACTATTACGGCGTCCTCGCCGGTTTCAGCGCAGAAACGCCCGTGACCGAAAACCTCCTGCTTCGGATCAATGTCAGCGGCGGCGCCGCGCATTACCGGGCTCGCCTCGACAATCGCGCCACGGCAATCTTCCCGGAAGCCGACATCACGTTTTCTTCAAGCGAGCAAGGACGGCGCGGCGGTACTTTCCTCGCCGACGCCAGCGCCGCAATAATCCTATCGTCACGCGAAAGCTTCTCCTTGAAGTTCGAAGCCGGCACGAGTTTCCTCGCGGACATGCCGATCTACCGGTCAGGCAAGCTCGGGACAGAGAGCACGCAGAGCTACTATCTGGCTGTCGGGCTGGAACATCGGTTCTGACAGGGGCGTGGTGGCCAGCTGAACTGGTGGGCTCTTCGGTGATTGCAACAACGCGCCGCAACCATCAGATCTCGCTCGTTTCGATAGCATGGCCACCGCCAATATATGCACCAGGTTGCGCAAGATTCGATCGTGCATCGTTACAATTCGCCCTGAAAAGTTACTGGACCGAATCTCCTGATCTGGCGAATATGAACCTGCAAATCAGGGAATTGATTTCAGTAGCAATTTAGATCAGAGCTCGCTGGGAAAGCGAGCTCTGATTGGAGAAGGGAACCGGTTGAGCTCGCGGCGGCTCTCGGGGAAACGTGCTGATCGGTAGCCCACGCACTCACGGGCGGGCGCGACATTGCCGCCAAAACAACTGCGCCATAGGTGGGACATTTCACCGCATTCTTGAAGGGCTCGCTTGCTGACGGCGGGCCCTTCCCTTCTTCAAGGCATCGGTAAACAGCGCTTGCGACTTCCCTCAACCGTAGAGGTAGTTCGGCAACCACAGCGTCATGCCAGGCCAGACATACATGATGATCATGCAGAGGATGACTATCAGCATGTAGGGCATCATGCCCGCGAAGATCTGCCTGAGCGTAACATGCGGCGGGGACACGCCTTTGAGATAGTAGGCGGACATGGCGACCGGCGGCGACAGGAAGGCCGCCTGGAGATTGACGAAGACGAGAACGCCCCAGACGATCGGATCAATGTCGAAGTGCCGGAGCATCGGCAGGAAGATCGGCACGAAGATGATGATGATCTCCGTCCATTCCAGCGGCCACCCCAGAATGAAGATGATCGCCTGCGACAGGATCATGAATTGCAGCGGCGTGAGATCGAGCGCAAGCACCCATTGCTCGACCAGCGCCTGGCCGCCGAGGATCGCGAAGACTGCGGAGAACAGCGCCGAACCGACGAAGAGCCAGCAGACCATCGCCGTCGTTTTCGCCGTCAGGAACACCGCCTCCTTGGTTCGCTTCCAATTGAGCGTTCCTGCCTGCAAGGCGAGCAGAAACGCCCCGGCCGCCCCGACCGCAGCGGACTCCGTCGCTGTCGTGATGCCGAAGAGGATGACGGCGAGCACGACGATGGTGAGGATGGCGAGCGGCATGACCGAGGAGACCAGGAGTTTCACCACCTGTAGCCGCTCCGCGGTCATGTTGCGGTAATAGCGGACGATGAGGATCAGCGCCACCGCTGCCGCCAAGCCGAACCACAGGTAGAAGCTCGTGGCCGGTCCGTCGGCGGCGGCCGGCCCGGCATCGGCCGCAGGTGCTCCGAGTTCCTCCAGCCCCTCCGGCGCTTCGGTTTCGACCGCCTGCGGATGAATAACCACGTACCACCACACAAGCGCCAGCGTGGCCGCAGTCAACAGAAAGGGGACGAGCGCTGCAAAGGCATTCTTGAAGAGCTTCCAATAGGTAAATCGCCCTTCCTCCGTCTCGATCGCCAATGCCCGCCGCGGCGAGACGAGGGCGGTGAAAAGCCCGGCCAGCATGTTGCGCGAATAGAGCGCCTCGAAACGCCTCATCCAGACCGGCACGGGGACACGTGTTTCTTCTTCCGGCAGGGCCGGCGCGATCTTCGGATTGAGCGCCGCCCAGCCAAGAACATAGGCAAGATAGAGAAGAGCCAGGAAGAAGCCGGGGAACATCGTCGCGGCATAGAGCTTGACCACCGACTGCCCGGCAACCGCCGCATAGACGATGATCATCACCGACGGCGGGATTAGGATGCCGAGCGTGCCGCCCGCGGTGATGACGCCGGAAGCGAGTTTCACGTCGTATCCGGCGCGCAGCATTGGGTTCATGGCGATCACGCCCATCAGCACGACCACCGCACCCACCAGGCCGCTGGCGATGCCCCAGAATGTGCAGATGATCAGCGTCGTCACAGCGAGCGAGGCCGGCACGCGCCGGAAGGAAAGCTGGACGCTGTAGAACATCTTGTCGACGAGGGCGCCGCGCTCCATCACGTATCCCATCAGCACAAAGAGCGGGATGCAGATCAGCACGTCGTTGGTCATCGCGCCATAGGTGCGCTGGACCATGAGATCGAACACGCGATTGTCGATCCAGTGCTCGGCGGGATTGTAGAAGGCATAGAAGCCGAAGACCATTCCGAGCCCCATCAGCGTGAACGCCGTCGGAAACCCCATCAGGATCACGACGACGATCAGCATCAGCATGGTCAATCCGAGAAACGGATCGCTCACGGCTCCTCCTCTCCCTTGAGGCCGCGCTGCCGCGCCGCTCTGTCGATGTCCTGCGCCCGCTCGATCGCCGCCTCGCGCGCCTCAAGGTCGACATGGTCGCTATGGGCAAGCTGCTCGGCGACCACGTCCATCTCCTCGACGTCCTCCATCCTGCGCGGCCATTCGCCGGTCCTCAAACAGGCGATGCAGCGCACGATCTCGGCGAACCCCTGCAGCATCACGAGGGCGCCGGCCACCGGAATGACCGTTTTAAAATAGTAGATCGGCGGCCCTTCCGCCGTCACGGTCGAGTGTTCGCGGATCCGCCAGGAAAGGGCGGCGTAATCGTATCCGGCATAGACGA
Source organism: Sinorhizobium fredii (assembly GCF_002944405.1). NCBI lineage: Bacteria > Pseudomonadati > Pseudomonadota > Alphaproteobacteria > Hyphomicrobiales > Rhizobiaceae > Ensifer > Ensifer fredii. The sequence continues at coordinate 2,357,839 of NZ_CP024307.1, forward strand.
GGGCGGCGACGCCCGGCAGAAAGAACAGGATGTAGAGCGCGAGATCCAGCGCGGCCTGCGTGCGGGGTTTCAGCGAACTGTAGATGAAGTCACCGCGCACATGGGCGTTCTGCGCCAGCGCATAGGCACCCGCCAGCATGAACAGGCTGCCGTAGAGCATGTTGCTCGCATCGAAGATCCAAGCGGTCGGCGCGTTCAGGATGTAGCGCTTGAACACCTCGACGCAGACAAGCGCCATCAGCCCGATGATCAGCCACGCGGCAGCCTTGCCGACCCACACGCTGATCTCGTCGATCCTGATCAGAAAACGCTGGACGTCCACGCGCTCCCCCAATGCCCCCTGCTCCGATCACGCGTCTCCGGCATCTGCCCGGGGACGCGTGAAGGGTGAAAAGATCAGAGCGACTTTGCCACCCCGTCCTTTCCGAAATAATGGTCGAATGCCAGCCGCCGGCCGACGACGGTGTCCTGTTCCCATCGCGTCGCGCGCTCGGCAAAGGCGATCTGGGACTGGATGACCTCCTTGAACAGCGGGTTTTCCGCTGACTTCTTCTTCACCACCTCGTCATAAACTTCGAGCTGTCTCTTCAGGATCGCTTCCGGTGTCTTGTAGAACTTGACCTGATCGGTGGTCTGCATCGCCACATAGTCGCGCGAATAGCGGTCGATCGCTTTCCAGTGCATGTCCTGCGAAGCGGCTTCCGCCGCATTGGTGATGATCGCCTTTACCTGTTCCGGCAACTGATCGTAACGGGCCTTGTTGAACAGGACTTCGAACTGCTCGGCATTCTGGTGATAGCTCTGCAGCATGCAGATCTTCGATACGTCCGGGAAACCGAGCACCCGGTCGGACGAGGCATTGTTGAACTCCGCCGCGTCGAGCAGGCCGCGATCGAGCGCGGCGACGATCTCGCCGCCCGGCAAGGCGTTGACCGCCGCGCCGAGCCCGGTGAAGACGTCGATCGAAATGCCGACGGTACGGAATTTGAGGCCCTGGATATCTTCGGCCTTGGCGACCGGCTTCTTGAACCAGCCGAGCGGCTGCGTCGGCATCGGTCCGTAGAGGAACGAAACGACGTTGGCGCCGATCGATTCATAGAGCTTGGCGAGCAGGTCCTTGCCGCCGCCATATTTGTGCCAGGCGAGCAGCATGTTGGCGTCCATGGCAAAGCCCGGCCCGGAGCCCCAGAGCGCCAGCGCCGATTGCTTGCCGTAGTGGTAGGCGACGACGCCATGGCCGCCGTCAAGCGTCCCTTGCGATACCGCGTCGAGCAGGCCGAAGGCCGGCACGACGGCGCCTGCCGGCAGCACCTCGATCTTCAGGTCGCCGCCGGTCATGTCGTTGACCTTCTTGGCGAAATCGATTGCGAACTCGTGAAAGATATCCTTTGAGGGCCAGGTGCTTTGCCAGCGCATGTTCACCGGCCCTTGCGCCTTGACGACGCTGGGCGCCGCGACTGCCGCTGCGCCGGCCATGGCAGCGCCGCTCAGGAATTGGCGGCGCGACGTTTTCCCCCGAGTCCGGGTTCCTTGCTTCATGTCTTCCTCCCAGAGCCTGCGCTTGTTGGGAACAGTTTTCCGCAGGCTAATCAAAGTTCTAAGAGGCTGCACGCCCACTGCGAGGCGTTGCGCCCCCGTCATTTTCGAGCTGTTTCCGAGAATACTCCCGAATGCGGCCCCACGCAAAGATTGCAGGAACAAGTCGGGAACGATGCTGTTTGATGCCCCGACAAGGAATATTGCGAAGCGGCCGCGCGTCTAACGACGAAGCGGCACATGCGTTCCGAGGACATCGCGATGAAGACCCGCCTCCCGCTCGACTTACTCATCATCATCCTCTTGGGCAGCCTCATCGCGGGCTGCACCAGCGTCTCCGCGCAGCGAACCGGCGCAATCGCCGGCAGCATCGGCTACGGCCCGAACCCGACTCTGCCGAAGCCGAGACCGACGCTGATCCCGACGATCAGGATTGCCGAGGCGAAAGGCTGGCAGAGCGGTACGATGCCGACGCCGGCGAAGGGGCTGAGGGTGAACGCCTTTGCGACCGGCCTCGACCACCCGCGCTGGCTGCATGTGCTGCCGAACGGCGATGTGCTGGTCGCCGAAAGCAACGCCCCGGAAAAGAAGAACAGCGGCTTCAGCCTGCGCAAGCTGGTCATGGGAGCCGCGATGAAGCGCGCCGGTGCCGCGACGAAAAGCGCCAATCGCATCACGCTGCTGCGCGACACGGACGGCGACGGTGTCGCCGATCTGCGCCGGCCCTTCCTCGAGGGGCTCAATTCGCCCTTCGGCATGACGCTCTCGAACGGCAGGCTTTACGTCGCCAACACCGACGCGCTGGTCGCCTTCCCCTATAGGAGCGGCCGGACGCGGATAACCGCGAGGCCGGAGAAAGTCGTCGACCTGCCCGCGGGCGATCTGAACCACCATTGGACGAAGGATGTGATTGCGAGCCCCGACGGTCGCAAGCTCTACGTCACGGTCGGCTCCAACAGCAATGTCGGGGAGAACGGCATGGCAGTGGAGAAGAACCGTGCCGCCGTCCTCGAGGTCGACCGGACGAGCCGCAGCACCCGCGTATTCGCCTCGGGGCTGCGCAACCCGAACGGGCTCTCCTGGAATCCCGAAAGCGGCGATCTCTGGGTCGCCGTCAACGAGCGGGACGAGATTGGCGACGATCTCGTCCCGGACTACATGACCTCAGTCCGCGCCGGCGGCTTTTACGGCTGGCCCTACAGCTATTTCGGCCAGAACGTCGATCATCGGGTCAAGCCGCAGCGCCCGGACCTTGTCGCCAGGGCGATCAAGCCCGATTACGCGCTTGGTTCACATACGGCGTCGCTCGGACTGACATTCTCCAAAGGCGCCTCGCTGGGTCCGAGCTACCGCAACGGCGCTTTCGTCGGCCAGCACGGTTCCTGGAATCGAAGCGTCTACAGCGGTTGCAAGGTCGTCTTCGTCCCGTTCCGCAACGGCAAGCCGAACGGTCCGCCGAGGGACGTCCTCACCGGCTTCATCGGCCGCGACAACAAGGCCATGGGTCGGCCCGTCGGCGTCGTTATCGACAGGAAGGGCGCCCTGCTCGTTGCCGACGACGTCGGCAACGTCATCTGGCGGGTGAGCCGCCGCGGGAAGTGACACCTGCTCAGAGCGTTGCGATATCACTTCACAGCCGCACCTGCGATTGCTAGGCTTTGCCAGCGGGATAAGGACTGCAGTGTTCGCCATTCCCGCCGCCCAATCGGGATCGATCGTACCCATGAGTTGGATTGGTCAAGGCCCATCACCGCAGCACATCCGGGAGGTTGCCGCATGAGGCGGCTGGCGGCGATCCTGGACGCCGACGTCGTCGGCTATAGCCGTTTGATGGGGCTCGACGAGGCCGGAACCTTCAAGGCGCTGAAGACCTGCCGCAGTTCGCTGATCCTTCCGACGATTGCCGCGCATAGAGGCCGGATCGTGAAGCAGACGGGCGACGGATTGCTGGCGGAGTTCGCGAGCGTCGTCGATGCCGTCGGCTGCGCAATGGCGATCCAGGAGATGATGCTGCAGCACAAGGAGGAGATCGATGGCCGGCGTCTGGAGCTGCGTATCGGCATTCATCTTGGCGATGTCATTGTCGAGGACGACGACATTCACGGCGATGGCGTCACCGTCGCAACGCGTCTCCAGGAAATTGCTCCGCCCGGGGGCATCTGCGTTTCGCGGCAGGTTCATGATCAGGTCGCATCTAAGCTTGACTTCCCGGCCGTCGATTGCGGCAAGCGAAAGCTCAGCGACGCACATGGTCCCATTCGCATCTGGCGGTGGCAACCGGGCGGAGCGCCCGAACAGTCCCCCGCCGCACCGCCGCCGGACGAACAGCCGGTACCAGGGCGCCAGCGCCCGTCGATCGCCGTCCTGCCCTTCGTCAATCTCTCCAGCGTCGGCGAGCAGGAGCATTTTTCCGATGGCTTCACCGAAGAGCTGATCGCCACGCTCGCCCGCTGCCGCTGGCTGAGGGTCGTCGCCCGCAACTCATCGTTCAGCTACAAGGGCAAGTCCGTCGACGTCAGGAAGGTGGCCGAGGATCTCGGCGTCAAATACGTCATCGAGGGCAGCGTTCGCCGTTCCGGCGACCGCATCCGCATAACCGCCCAATTGCTGAGCGGGGAAAGCGGCATGCTGCTCTGGGCGGAGCGCTACGACCGCACGCTCGACGACATCTTCGTGCTCCAGGACGAGATCGCCGGCCAGATCACCGGCACCATCGAGCCGGAACTCGGGATGATCGAATTCGCGGCACTGCGCGGTCATACCGCCGCTGACATGGATGCCTGGAACATCTATCTGAAGGGCCTCTGGCACCTTTACAAGTTTAACCTCGACGACCTGAAGATCGCCAAGCAGCTCTTCGAGAGGGCCGTAGAACTCGAGCCCAGTTTCGCCCAGGCCCATGCGCGGCTTGCCTATGTCCATATCCAGCTCGGCTGGTACGGTCCGCTCGACGAACGGGCCGAGCGGATCGCCGATGCCACCCGGCTCGCCGAGCGGGCGATCGCCCTCGACAGCCGCGAGCCGGCCGCGCACCTGGCGCTCGGCCGTGCGCTGGCCCTCGGAGGCCAGCCGGAGCGCGGCATCGACCATCTGCGCAATGCCCTCCGGCTCGACGCGAGCTTCGCCCAGGGCCACTTCGCGCTCGGCCAGGCGCTTTGCTATGTCGATCTCCCGGAGGAAGGCATCGCCGCGATCAGCGAGGCCTTCCGATTGAGCCCGCGCGACCCGCATCTCTGGACTTTCTATAACATGCTGGCGATCGCCCACTACCAGGCGGGCCGGCTGGCGGAATCGGCGGCCGCTGCCCGCGCCTCGCTGCGCCAGGAAAACGTCACCTTCTGGCCGGCCATGGTGCTCGCGGCTGCCCTCGGCGCCGAAGGACGGAGCCGGGAAGCGAGCGAAGCGGTCGCCGCCCTCCTCTGCCGCCGACCGGACATGACCGTCGACAAGGCGCGGGCCGAATTCTATTTCGGCAGCGTGCCGGCGATGTCGGAGGATTTCATCGAGCGTTTTGTCGAAGAACTGCGGCGGGCGGGCTTACCGGCTTAGCTTCGCGCAGCCACGCCCCTCATCCGGCCTGCCGGCCACCTTCTCCCCGCAAGCGGGGCGAAGGAGACTCGCGGCACCGTTCACTTCCCCTCTCCCCGCATGCGGGGAGGGCTAGTCCTTCGGGTTAAGCCCCAGGTGAGGGGCGATCCCCTAACCAACTACTGCAGCGTGCGAATCGGTGCGGCCGCCGCCTGGCCGTTCATCGCCTCTGGCGCCGCTGCATCGGCGCTGCGGGCGGCACTGTCGAGGCCGGTGGCGACGACCGAGACGCGGAAGGTGCCGTCGAGGCTGCGGTCGAAGATCGCGCCTACAACGATGTCGGCCTCGTCATAGACCTCCTCGCGGATGCGGGTCGCCGCCTCGTCCACCTCGAAAAGCGTCATGTCCATGCCGCCGGAGATCGACACCAGCACGCCCTTGGCGCCGCGCATCGAGACCTCGTCGAGCAGCGGATTGGCGATCGCCGCCTCCGCCGCCATCATCGCCCTGCCCTCGCCGGCCGCCTCGCCGGTGCCCATCATCGCCCGGCCCATGCCCTTCATCACCGTCTTCACGTCGGCAAAGTCGAGATTCATCAGGCCTTCCTTGACGATGAGGTCGGTAATGCAGCTGACGCCGGAATAGAGCACCCGGTCGGCGATCATGAAGGCGTCGGCAAAGGTAGTCTTGGCATCGGCGATGCGGAAGAGGTTCTGGTTGGGGATGACGATCACCGTGTCGGCGCTCTCGCGCAGCCGCTCGATTCCGAATTCCGCCGTCTGCATGCGCCGCTTGCCTTCGAAGCTGAAGGGCTTGGTGACGACCGCGACCGTCAGGATGCCGGCGCGCCGCGCCGCCTCGGCGATCACCGGCGCTGCGCCGGTGCCGGTGCCGCCGCCCATGCCGGCGGTGACGAAGCACATATGCGTGCCGCCGAGATGGTCCATGATCTCGTCGATCGATTCCTGCGCCGCCGCATTGCCGATATCCGGCAGCGAGCCGGCGCCAAGGCCCTCGGTAATGGCCGCGCCGAGCTGGATCCGCCGCGCCGCCTTCGACATCGCAAGCGCCTGCGCATCCGTATTGGCGGCAATGAAGTCGACGCCCTGCAGGTCTTCGGCGATCATGTTGTTGATCGCGTTGCCGCCGCCGCCACCGACGCCGATGACAGTGATTTTCGGGCGCATCTCCGTGATGATCGGCTTCTTGTACTCTGTCATGGCTCTTCTCCTTGGGCAGTTCCCCGGCCGTCGAAAGCTGCCCGTGCCCGGGAAACGCGATCGAATGCGGTGCGGCGCGAATCACGCGTCTTCATTCTAGGAATTCAAAAAGGCCAGGGAGAAGGCAAGAGGGGCGAAATCAAGGCGAGTCCACAGTTACGTGTAACTCGGGCGAACCATTATCCAGAGTGACAGCAGAAGTTGTAGCTCCCTTCCCTCGGCTGCGGCAAACCTGCCGAACGAGTCTTCCAGGGAACAGGAAACTTTCCCGGACGTTGAGGATGACGTTCCGATCAGCGCAGGAGTGTCTGCAATGGGTGTCGAACAAGCCCCGACGGCAAAGGGCAAGAAAGCCGCAAGCGGCCTGCACAAGAGCGCCGCGAAAGAAGAGAAGAAGGTGGAAGCGCAAAAGGGATCCGATCTCGCCAAGGGCGCCGATCGCTTCGAAGAGCGTTCCAAAAGCTCCGACGGCAAAAGTGCCGGGACGAAGCAGAAGCCGAAACGGTAGAGCGCCGTCGCCGCCTCAGTCCTTCCCCGACGCCGGTGCGGTGTAGCGCCGGCGCACGGCCTCCGCGAGCCTCTTCCGGCTCTCGGCAGGTGAGAGGGAACGGTCCTCTTCGATACCGGCCGCCTCCTGCGCCAAATCGGCATCGCCGATGCGCTCGCCGAACCATTTCGAGTAGTCGCCGGCCCTCAGATGATGTTCCCAGGTCTCGTCGTCGATCCCTTCGGCAATCTGCAGGAAGATGATCAGATTGTGGGCGCGCAGGTTCATCTTGTTCTCAGGACCGCGGAAATAGAAGCTCGCGTCCTCGCCGAGATGTCCCTCGGCATATTTGCGGGTGTGCCGCTTGCGCACCTGCTTCGGCTTTTCGGCCCGGATACGCTGCACCGGCGCGCCGGTCGCGCGTCGCCAGAAAAGCACCTCGTCCTCTTGATGGAGTTGATCGAGGCCGGCGGGCGGCGCCTCGCCGACGGCCGTGCAGAAGGTCTCGATCACTTCGCGGGCGCTCGGGCCGAGGGCGACCACTGCCGTCACCGCCGAAAGCGCCCTTGGCGAGACCGCGTCCGGATGCACGGTGATCATGATCGTTCCAGAGATGTCGTCCGAGAGCGCCAGCGACGCACTGTCGCGGGCCGCCGGCATCAGGTGATGAGCCTCGTCGATGATCAGCCAATGCGGCCTGCCCGTCCGGGCGCGAAGCGCCGACAGGCCCGGCATCAGCTTGGCGAAGAAGGAAGGCCGCTCCTTGAGCTCGAAGCCGAGCGCGCTCACGACCACATTGTCGTCTGGGTTGGCGAGGATTTCGAGCACCTGGCTCTCGGTCGGCGTGGTCGAACCGTTGCCCACGCTGACGGCGCCCTCGAGGTCCTCATAGTCGCCTTCCGGATCGAACACGCAGAACTGGAAGCGCCGCTCGCGCATACCCTCGGAAAGCGCCGTTGCCAGCGTCGACTTGCCGATGCCGGAACTTCCGGCGATCAGCAGCACGTCGAGCGGCCCGATGTCGACCGGACCGTCGTCGCCCTCGCCGAGCGGCACCTGGTGGCGCTGATTGGTGCAGAAGGCATAGTCGCGCTCGACGATCTCGGCGATCAACTCCTCGACGCCTTCGCCGCGGGCGCCTTCGAGCGCAAGATCGGCAGTCTCCTTCAGCGCCGGCAGAGCATTCGAAACCGCCGCGCCGCAGCCGCACATCCTCAAGAGCGCGTGGTCGTTCTCCGCATCGCCGACGGCCACGACATTCAGGAATGAAAGCTGCATCTCCTTCAGCGCCGCCTTCAGGCCCGTCGCCTTGTTGACGCCGGTCGGAAGGATCATCACCGCGCCCTTATTGAAGATGATCTCGAGCTCGAGGCCGAGCTCATTGATGGCTTCGAGCGCGGCGGTCTGATGCGGCTCCCAGGTGGCGACGATCGAGCGCCCCACCGAGATATTGTCGACGCCCTTCTGCCGCAGCCGTTCGACGAATTCCGGCGGCGGCGCCGGTGCGATCGGCTTTTCCTCTTCGGTCTCGGGCGTGTAGAGCAAGGCGCCGTTCTCGACGACCACCTTGTCGAACAGATCCATGTTGGGAAAGACCCGCTTCAGGTCCGGCAACTCGCGCCCGGTGACGAGCAACAGCTTGCGGCCCGTCTCTTTCAGCCGCTTGAGCGCTTCCAGCGTTTCCGCCCGAACCATGCCATCCTCGGCCAATGTGCCATCATAGTCCGTCGCAAGGGCCATGAAATACATGCGCGCCGCCTCTCTTGCCGTGTGCCTCGCCGATTGCCGTCCCGACAGGGAACGTGCGGGCACGGCGCTGGTTCCCGCGGCGCGCGGCACGAGGTCTGCGATGTCACCCGCGGCGGAGCGTAGTCCGGCCTCAAGCATTCCAGCTCGGCCGGCTCCTCACCCGCTCGTTCCAGCGCTGCACGTTCTTGAGCTCTGGAGGTATCTCCATGCAGAAGACGTCCGCAAGCCAGCCGCAGACGCCGGCGGTGATATCGGCGACCGAGAACGCCTCGCCGGCGAGGAACGGCCGGCCATCCGCAAGCTCGCGGTCGAGCCAGGCCCATTTCTTCGGCACGGCCCGCCGCTCGGTTTCCGCGAAGGCCGGAAACTGGGTGAGGCGATCCTTGAACAAGGCATCGGAATGGAGGGCCACATTGCCGATGGTGGCGAAAATCACCAATTCCGCCCGCCGATTCCACATCTCCACCTTGGCGCGGCTGACGGCATCCGATCCGAAGAGCGGCGGCTCCGGGTGGACTTCCTCGAAATAGCGGCAGATCGCGACGCTTTCGGTGATGATCGTGCCATCGTCGAGCTCAAGCACCGGGATCTGCCCAAGCGAATTGAGTGTCAGGAATTCCGGCGCCCTGTGGTCGCCCTTGGCAAAGTCGATCTCCACCATTGGGACCTCGATGCGCTTCTCCTTGAGGAAGATGCGCACCCGATAGGAGTTCGGCCCTATGCCCTGATAGAGTTTCATCGTCGTCTCCCTGGTATGGTCAAGGAGGTAGTATGAGGCAGTTGATTGCATGTTGCAACCAGTCATACTATTGATCCGGTTCTTGGAACGCATCCAACATCGTGGGCTGATTTCATCAACGCCGGCCGCGACCTCCGTCATGCCGGTCAAGTTTCGGTGGCCCACCCACCCTTTCGTCATCCTCGGGCTTGACCCGAGGGTCCAAGCGCAAAGCCGTTCAAAACGCTTCGAAAAACTCGCTTATTGATGGATCCTCGGGTCAAGGCCGAGGATGACGAGTAGCGGACGGAGGCCGTGCGTCCCGAAACGTCGTCGGTTAGCGGAACGCATCACGCCCCAGCCGCGCCAACGCGTCGTAAGGCCGCCGCACCACCCGCCCTCATTCCTGTGCTCGTCACAGGAATCCAGTAGCGCCGCGTCTGCGGCGCGAGAAACTCTTAGTGCGTGTGAAACGATGACTACATACTGTGAGCCACAGGCAGAGCGGCGACACTTTGTTTCGCGGCAATCGCGATGTCATTCACGGCGCCGACGCGCCCTGGCTGGATCCCTGTGACGAGCACAGGGATGAGGGTATTCGAGGCAGCCGATGCGCGGCAAAGCCGCGGCGGTATCCGACCCCAACTCAAAGCCGCCAGCCACTGCCGATGACAAAGGCCGCGAGCGTACCCTCCGCAATCGCCGCGCTGCTGAAGGCCTTCAGCCGCTGGCCGTCGGGAAGCGCCAAATCGAGGGCGAAGCGCTCGCCTTCGAAGACGGACGAAAGCACCCGCATCAGCACGCCGTCGGTGCCGCGGTGGACATGCTCCGGCCGTACCAGCACGTCGGCAAGCGGCCCGTCCGCGACGCCATCCCGCGACCCGAGCGCCGCCCGCAGCACCGGCCAGCCGAGCTGCCTTTCGCCGTTTTCCGCCATCGGCAGCCGCAGGATGCTGCCGCGGCCGATCAGCCCGCCGACCACCCGGCCCTCCGGCCGGGCATAGATCTCTGCCGGCGGCGCCACCTGCAAAAGCCGGCCTTCCGACATCACCGCGACGTCGGTCGCGAGCGCCATCGCCTCAGCCTGGTCGTGGGTGACATAGACCATGGTGGCGCCGGAGCGCTTGTGAAAGGTGCGGAAGGTCTCCTCCATCGCCTTCCTCAGATGCTGGTCGAGATTGGCGAGCGGCTCGTCGAGCAGCACGACATCCGGCTGGGTGACGAGGCAGCGGGCGAGCGCCACCCGCTGGCGCTGGCCGCCGGAAAGTGCTGCCGGCCGCCGCTCGGCAAGCTCGGTGAGTTTCACCAGCGACAGCGCCTCGCCGACCCGCTTCTGCCATTGAACCCCGGAAATGCCGCGCACCTTCAAGGGATAGCCGACATTCTGCGCGACCGTCATATGGGGCCAGAGGGCATAGGACTGGAACACCATCGCCATGTTGCGCTTTTCCGGCGGCAGCGCGCCCCCGGCGTCCGAAAGCCGCCGCTCGCCATAGGAGATCGAGCCGTCGCTCGGCTGCTCGAAGCCGGCGATCATCCGCAGCACCGTCGTCTTGCCGCAGCCCGACGGACCGAGGAGCGCCAGGAAGGCCTGCCGGCGCAGCGTCAGCGAGACATCGGCGACCGCCGGCCTGTCATTCCCAGGAGACTTGCCGCTGCCGAAATCCTTGCTCAAGTGGTTGAGGATCAGTTGCGCCACGGCAGCACGCCCTCCGGCAGGTATTTTGCGAAAAACTCGAGCGCCGCCATCAGCGCGATTACCAAGAGCACGATGAGCACCGAGAGCGCCGAGGCGAGGTCGGAGGAGCCGCTGTCGTCGAGATTGAAGATCGCGACGCCGAGCGTCTGCGTGCCCGCCGACCAGAGCAGCGCCGAAACGGTGAGCTCGTTCGCCGCGATCAGGAAGACGAGGATCACCGAGGCGCCGGCGGCCGGGGCGATCAGCGGCAGCAGCACGTCGCGCATGCGGCGGAAGAAGCCGGCGCCTGCAAGCCGTGCCGCCTCCTCAAGCGCCGGGTCCATCTGCGCAAACGCGCTCATGACCGGCTTCAGGCTGACGGCGAGGAAGGAGGAGAAATAGGCGGCGAGAATGATCCAGATCGTGCCGTAGAGCGAGACGCCGACGACCGGCAGCGGGGCGGCGAAGGTAAGGATGAAGGCGACGGCAAGCACGATGCCGGGCAGCGCGTAAGGGATCTCGATCAGGATGGCGACGAGATTGGCGAGCGCCCCCTTCCGCCGCGTCAAGAGATAGGCGGCCGGGACGGTGACGAGGAGTAGCCCGAGGGCGGCGGCAGAGGCGAGGAACAGCGAATTCTTGAGCGCCGTCAGCGTGATCGACTGGCGGAAGAGGATTTCCGCATAGGCGCTGAGCGACATGGTGTTGAAACTGAGCGGCACGCCATAGGCCGGCACCAGCGAACTTGCGACGAGCGCCAGCAGCGGCGCGACCAGCACCAGCGCCAGCACAATGAGGAGCAGCGCCTCGACAGCGATGCGGAAGCGCCCCAGCGAAAAGGCGGCGCGGGCGCCGGAATGGCCGATCAGGCGATAGTCGCGGCCGGCGAGCGCCCGCTGCTGTACGAGAAGCCCGGCGGCGGAGATCGCCGCGATTAAGGTCGAGATCAGCGCGATCTCGCCGAAGGTGGCGGCGCCGAAACTCGCCAAGCGGCTGAAGATCAGCGTCGGCAAGGTCTCGATGCCGGCAGGTATGCCGAGGATCGCCGGAATGCCGAAATTGCCGATGCCGGAGACGAAGGCGATCGCACCGCCGGCGATCAGCCCTGGAGCGCTTAGCGGCACCACGATATCGCGAAACACCCGGAACGGCCCGGCACCTGAAAGGCGCGCTGCCTCGATGCCGTCGCGCGGGCTCGCCGCAAGCCCGGCCTTCAGCGCCAGGAAGACGAGCGGCGCATGCTGAACACCCAAGAGCAGCGCGATGCCGGAAAGCGAATAGAGCGGCTGCGGGCTGCCGAGCGGCGGCGCCAGCCCGAGCGTCTTCAGGAGCGGGCTCGCCGGCCCCGACATCTCCACCCAGGCGAGCGCCGTCACCTGCGGCGGGATCATCATCGGCAGCATGAAAGCGAAGCTTAACGCCAGCTTGCCGCGAATGTCGGTGAGCGCCAGCGCGAAGGCGAAGAGCGAACCGAAGAGGAGCGAGACGACCATGCCGCCGGCGGCGGTGAGAAGCGTGTTGCGGAGTGCCGCAAAGGTCGCCGCCTCGAAGACCAGCCGCGCCGCCTCGCCGTCGACAAGTCCGCTCACCCCCGCCCCGGCCAGGCGGGCGAGCGGCAGCACGGAAAGCAAGAGCACCGCACCAAGTATGAAAGGCAGCAGCCAGGCCGGCTCGCCAGACGGCGCCCGCCGCTTTCGCGGGCGGAAGCCGAGCCCTTCCCGGCCGCGCGGCGGCCGCGCCTTGAGGATGCCGTCTTCCGTAGCGTGAGGCATCGGGGGCAGTTCGACGCCGCGCAAGGTCCGCGTCAGAGCGGCCGGCAGTTTGCCGGACGTCATCTGGGGAGGCCGGCTTTCCGCCGCCTCCTTGCCGCCAAAGAGAAACCGCAACCGGCCGAAGCGCCGCGCCTTCGACAGAAGACGCGACGGATCCGGCGTGTTGGACCCGGAGCCTCTTTCCGCGTCCGGCGCTGCGGCCGGAGCGCGCGCGCTCCGGCCGCGGGCGGTCTCGTCCGCTCGCGTCATCGGGCGATCAGTTCGTCCCGAAAATGCCGGAGAAGGTTTTGAGGTCCGCTTCGGAATTCTTGACCGCCGCGGCGGCATCGAGCGGCAGCACCTTGATCGTCTCGCGGGCCGGATAGCCTTCCGGCAGCGCCGCGCCGTTGCGGGCCGGGATATAGCCCATCTTCGCCGCCACCTTCTGACCTTCCTCGGAAAGTAGGAAGTCGACGAATTTCCTCGCGGCTTCGACGTTTTTCGCGGTCTTCAAAATACCGACCGGCTCGGTGACGGCGGAAACGCCCTCGACCGGGAAGACGAATTCCACCGGCGCCCCCTTGGCCTTCTCGCGGATCGCCATGAAATCGACGAGCATGCCATAGGCCTTCTCGCCCGTCGCGACCGCCTTCAACACGCTGCCATTGCCGCCGGCGGCCGTCGCGCCGTTTTCGGCCAGCGCCTTGTAATAGTCCCAGCCGAGGCCGGGAATGGCGGCGAGCGTCTCGGCATGGATCAGCGCCGCGCCAGAGGTGAGCGGGCTCGGCATGGTGACGAGGCCCTTCGCTTCAGGCTTGGTCAGATCCTGCCAACCTTCCGGCTTCATCCCGGCCGAGCTGTTGTAGACGATACCGGTGGTGATCATCTTGGTCGAATAATAGGCGCCGTCCGCATCATAGAGCGCCGCATTGTAGCCCGCCGCCTCCGGCGACTTATGCGGCAGCAGATGCCCCCCCTCCTTCAGCCGCTGCATCGTCACCGTATCGGCGATCAAAAGCACGTCCGCCACCGGATTGCCCGCCTCGATCTCGGCCATCAGCTTGGCCATGATCTTCGTCGTCCCCTCACGCACCCACTCGACCTCGACGCCGGGATTTACCGCCTTGAACGCATCCACCGTCGCCTGCGCATCCTCGTTCGGCTGGCTGGTGTAGAGGATAAGGTTTTCGGCATAGGCCGCGGTAGAAAAAAGGCCGGCAAGAAGCGTGGCGGCAACGGCGGAGACAAGCGTTTTCATAGGGAATTGCCCTCGGTGGGAGAAAGATGGCGCCGAGGGATAGAGCGAGTGTTTTACAGGGGTGTGACAGGGGAGTGGGTAGACGAGCGTGGGTCAGCTTTGCGCCGATATCGTTGAAAAACTCGCAGTTTGAGCAACCGCGACGCTCTGCACGCGGTTTTTCAAAGGGTCGGCAAGGTGTCTCCCGCTCTGATGCGGTGGGATGGCGCCAGGCAACCGACCATTATGCGGCGATGGCGGCGGATGGGAGGCGTGAAGGCCTAAGCTTTGCCAGCCTTCTGAGGTTTTGTGCCGTTGCTGCGAGCAGGAATTCATCGCGTGCACCACAGGGACCGCGCAGTCTCAACCTGGCCATCCGCAGGATGCGCTTGAGGTGAGCGAAGAGCATCTCGACCTTCTTGCGACGATGCCGTGAACGCTCGTAATCGGGCGTGCCGGCAATGGCTCTGGCGACGTCACGGGCATCCTCATTGAGATCACGAGGGACTTTGCGAGCAACTGCATTCGGGCAGCAGCGCTGCTTCAGATCGCACACATCACAGTCCTTCTTGCTGGCCCGATAAAGCCGGGTGCCTTCACTGGTGATGCCCGATCGGGGCGTCGCGTAGGTGCGGCGGAACTGAACCAATTCCTTGCCCGCCGGGCAGATGTAGCGATCTCCCTCGCCATCCCAATGGAAGTCGGCACGCGAGAAAGTCCCGTCTGTCCGATTGGACTTGTCGAACACAGGAATGTGCGGAGCGATCTCCTTTTCCTTCACAAGCCAGGCCAGATTGTCAGCGGAGCCGTAGGCACTGTCGGCGACCAGATAACCCGGCTTCAGGCCAAAGCGGTTCTCTGTTCTGTCGATCATGGTGCGTGAAGCGCCAACTTCCGCCTGTCGAATGGCACGGGTCGCTTCCACGTCAAGAATGACGCCATGATCGGTGTCGATCAGATAGTTGGTGGCGTAAGCGAAGAAGGCATGGCCTTTATGGGCACCCGTCCACTGGGCTGCCGGGTCTGACGGGGAAACAAACTTCGGCGTTACCGGCGAAGCCGCACCAAAAGCAGCGTCATCAAGCACCGCCAGATATTCCTGAACGGAGCGGCCTGCATTCTCCTTCGCCGCTTGCGCGCTCCATTCTGCGCCAGATACCGAGCGCTGCTTGTTGGCATCCGCGGAAATCAAGCTGGCGTCGACGGCAAAGCCTTCAGCACCGACAAGACCCTGTGCCAGGCAGCGCTCAACCACCGTCTCGAAGAGATGCCGCAGGATATCGCTCTGGCGGAAACGTCCATGGCGGTTCTTCGAGAAGCTGGAATGGTCCGGCACCTTGCCATCCAGTCCAAGCCGGCAAAACAAACGGTAAGCGAGATTGAGATGAACCTCCTCGCACAGCCGGCGCTCCGACCGGATGCCCATGCTGTAGCCAATGATCAGCATGCGCATCATCAGCTCCGGATCGATCGAGGGTCGACCCGTACTGCTATAATAGGGCTTCAACTGCGCGCGGACGCCATCGAGGTCCAGATGTTGATCGATCCGGCGCAGAAGATGGTCGGCTGGCACGTGCTCATCGAGACTGAAATCGTAAAAGAGCTGCGCCGGAGCCGCCTGCGTTCCCATCATCGCCTGATCCCCTGCCAAATCACTCAGAGGATTGAATCACGCGTCCCAAGTGCCTGCAACGACGAGTTTTTCAACAGTATCGGCCGGAAGCAGCCATCTCTTCGACTATTTCCAATGCCAGCCGTGAAATATCATCGCCGAGCGTCCCTCAGGTCAGCACTCCAATTTTGCGGCCCTTCCCGGTCTCGACCGCGCTCTTCCTCGAATATCGCCAGCGGGCGCTGCGCGGCGAAATCGGCCGCGACGCCAATGTGGAGCTGCTGCTGCCGGACGGCACGACCTATCCGAAGAAGGGGACCATCAATTTCGTCTCCAGCGACGTCTCGGCACGCACCGACACGATCACCGTCCGGGCCGAGTTCGAAAACCCCGACTATCTCCTGCTCGACGGCACGCTTGTTCGGGTTACGCTCGAGCAGACCGACAAGCACGAGGTTCTGGCGGTGCCGCAGCAGGCGATCCAGCGCGACCAGCAGGGCGCCTTCGTGATGGTGGTCGGGGCGGGCTCGAAGGTCGAGCTTCGCCGCGTCGACGTCCAGCGCTCCACCCGCGGCCAGGCGGTCACCAAGGGGCTGAAAGAGGGCGAGCAGGTGATCACCGACGGCGTCGGCAGGGTGCGTCCCGGCATGACGGTCGATGCCGCACCGGCAGCGGGCGGCTGAGCCATGATCTCCGAGATCTTCATCGATCGGCCCCGCTTCGCCGCGGTCATTTCCATCGTCCTGACACCGGGCTGATCGCGCTCACCGCGCTGCCCTTCGCCCAGTTCCCGGATATCGTGCAGACGCAGGTGAGCGTCACGGCAAGCTACCCGGGTGCCGGCGCCGAGGTGGTCGAGGCGACCGTCGCCCAGCCGATTGAAAGCCAGATCGTCGGCGTCGACGACATGCTCTACATGAAGTCGACAAGCGGCGCCGACGGCTCCTATACGCTGACGGTGACCTTTGCCGTGGGCACCGATCCGGACATCGCCACGGTCGACGTGCAGAACCGCGTCTCGCACCCTGGTGCTGCTCTCGGTCTTCGTGCCGGTCGCCTTCATCCCGGGCCTGAGCGGGCAACTGTTCCAGCAATTCGCGGTCGCCGTCTCCGTGTCGATGGTGATCTCCGCGATCAATGCGCTGACGCTCAGTCCGGCCCTCTGCGCCGTCCTCCTCAAGCCGCATCACGGCGAGAAGCGCGGCATTCTCGGCTGGCTGTCGCGCCGCATCGACAATGGCCGTGACGGCTATGTCTATGTGGCCGAGAAATCGCCCGGCGCGCCGTCATGGGCCTCGTCCTGCTCGTCGTCGCGATCGGCGCCAGCGGCTGGCTGTTCCGCGTCGTGCCGACCGGCTTCCTGCCGAGCGAAGACCAGGGCATGTTCTTCACCGAGGTCCGCCTGCCGGAGGGCGCCTCCTATAACCGCACGGACGCGGCGCTCCGCCAGGTCGAGACCTTCCTCAGCAGCACCGAGGGCGTGCAGGACGTCACCAGCGTCACCGGCTACAGCTTCCTCGACGGTCTTTCGAAGTCGAACAGCGCCTTCGCCCCACAGTGCCGCGGGTCTTGTCAGGCGCCATAGTACACGACAGTAGCGCCAGTGGGCCTTGTTGGATGCTTCTCGCCGTCATCCCTGCGCTTGTCACAGGAAATGAGGACTGCAGATGGACTTTTTGCAAGGTAACCGACCAGCCCATTAGGCTGCTGTCGTGCACCGTAGTCAGACGCGCAGGGGCCGCAATAACACTTTGAATTGCTGCATGTTTTCATTCCCTATACGAAGGAAACTTGCAGCAGCAACTCAACGGACGGCGCCCACCACATGAGCCTGGATGCGCCGTTCGATCATCCCGCTCCCGAAGCGCTTCCTCAGCGCCTCCGCCACCTCCTCCGTGACCGCGGCCAGCGCCGAAGCGTCGCGTTCCTCGATCTCGCTGCGGACGGGCGTGCCCTGGCAGAAGCCGGTCGCGGCATCGGAAGCGGATATGGGGCCGTTCCTCTTCTCGAGCGTTTCGAGCGTGATGTCGTGAAAGCCGGCGGCCACCAGATCGGCGCGGATGATTTTCGGGTCCGCATAGCCGTGCGGCACGCGGCGCATGAAGCTCGGCGGGTTCTCCTGGAACTGCGCTGCCAGCGCCTCCACGGCCGCATGCGCAAGCTCGTTTGCCTCCACCCTGTCCCAGACGTTGAAGAGGAAGCGCCCGCCGGGTTTCAGCACGCGCCGCGCCTCTCGGTAGGCTTTCACCCGGTCCGGGAAGAACATCACGCCGAACTGGCAGAGCACGACATCGAAGCTTTCGTCGTCGAAGGGCAGCGCCATGGCGTCCGCCTGCTGCCAGACGATCCGTTCGTCATCGCCCAGCCTGGCATGCGCGACATCCAGCATCGGCTGGTTGAGATCGGTCACGACGAACTGCGCTTCGACATCGAGCTTGGGCGCCAGCATCCGGGTCACAACGCCGGTGCCGGCGGCGATTTCAAGTACATCAAGGGGCTTGAGCTGCGCTACCCGCTCGGCCAAGTCTTTCGCATAGGGCTCGAAGATCAGCGGCACCATTAGCCGCTCGTAAAGCTCGGGTATCGCTCCCGCAAAGACCTTGTCCGCTTCCGCCATGCTCCCCTCCCGCGTCGGTGAGTGGCGCCCTCCGATGACGCCGCTTTCGCAAGAGCAAGATACAACCTTGCGCCGCATTTCCGAAGCGGTGCGAACGAGACGGTGAATAGCAACATGATTACCGCCTCTTGCGAGCACTTGCGATCGTCCGACAGATTGCCTCACCCCGCGTCAGGAGGAAGCTGCCTCACCGATACCCCGTCGGATCGGCCGGCTTGCCGGCCTCCATCACCTCGTCCATGTAGCGCCAGCAATCCGGCCGGGAGCCGTCGAGGTCGGTGAAGCCGTAGATCTGGGCGAGCCCGCCGCTTGATAGCGACTGGCCGTTGAAGCGGGACTTCTCCGGATCGGCGGCAAGCGCCGCGACAGCCCGGCCGACGAAGCGCGGGCTTTCGGAAATGACGAAATGCGGCTGATAGGCCGTGGCGTCGTGCCAGTTCTCCTCCGTCACCTTGAAGGCCTCGAGCATCATTTCCGAGCGCAGCCAGCCGGGGGTGACCGAGACCGCCGTGGCGCCGTGGGGCTCGAGGTCCTTGGCATGCGCCCAGGCCATGCGGTTCGCCGAGATCTTGGCGAGGTCGTAGAAGGGCGAGAGCCGGTAGTGATCGGCATTGTATTGCGCCGTGCCGTCGGTCACCTCGACCAGCAGCCCGCCCGGTCGCTCGATCAGGAGCGGCAGCGCGTAATGGGCGGTGATCAGATGCGTGTCGATCGCCAGCCGCAGGATCCTCAGGCCGTTCTCGAGATTGTGATCCCAGACCGGCTTATTCCATTCGAAGAGCTTCTCGCCGCCCCAGATGTCGTTGACGAGGATGTCGAGCCTTCCCTCCTTGCGACGGATGCGATCGACGAGCGCCTGCACCGCCGTCGGCTGCAGGTGGTCCACCTGGACGGCGATCCCCTTGCCGCCCGCGGCCGTCGCGAGCTCCGCCGTTTCCTCGATCGTCTCGGGTCGCTGGTATTCCGACGGCTGCGCCCGCGTCGTCCGCCCCGTGACATAGACCGTCGCGCCCGCGGCGCCGAGTTCCACCGCAATGCCGCGGCCGGCACCGCGCGTTGCGCCCGCGACCAGCGCCACCTTGCCTTCAAGCGTCATGGCATCCTCCCTGAGAAATCCCTCTGGCCTTGATCGGCACACACATATATAAACGCTTATTCGGTTATAAATAAAGGTCAAAAATGCCACGCCCCAAAACTCTGCCAAACGAAGAGGTGCTCGACGCGGCCCTCAACCTCATGCGCAAGGAGGGGCCGGATGCCCTCACCTTCGCGGCCCTCTCGGCCGCCTGCGGCCTTTCCCCCTCGACCCTGGTGCAGCGTTTCGTAACCAAATCGGGCCTCATCCAGGCGGCCTTGCTGCAGGCCTGGGACCGGCTTGACCGGCTGACGGCGGAGCTGGTAGCCGCCGCGCCGAAGACCCCGGCGGGCGCCGTCGCCCTGCTCATTGGGCTCTCCGGCGACTACGGCGGCATCGAAAGCTACGCGGACGATCTCCTGATTCTCCGCGAGGACCTGCGCGACCCGCTGCTGCGCGCCCGCGGCGCGGCTTGGCGCGACGTGCTCTCCGCGGCGCTCGACGAGCGTTTCGCGCGTGTTCCGGCCGCCCCCACCGGCATCGGCCTGATGATGGCCGCCCAATGGCAGGGCGCGCTCCTCTGGTGGAGCTTCGATCCGCGCATGCCGGTCACCGATTTCGTCAAGCAAAGCCTCGAGCACTTCGTCGCGGCTTTCACGGTGGGGCGGGAAACGCATTGAGCTGACGATGGCCTTCACGGCGGATGAATCGCGAAGACTCCCCTTTTCTCTTCGCGCTGGCGCGCTATACTGATTGCGAAACGCAACCAATCATTATAGGCACGCCCATGGCTCTCACTCTCTATCTCCACCCGCTCGCCTCCTTCTGCCACAAGGTGCTGATCGCGCTCTATGAGGCCGGAACGCCCTTCGAGGCGCGGATCGTCGATCTCATGGACCCGCAGGAGAATGCCCGCTACCTCGAGGTCTGGCCGGTCGGCAAGATCCCGGTGCTGCACGATGGCGCTGAGAACCGGATCGTGCCGGAAACCTCGGTCATCATCGAATATCTCGATCGCCACTATGCCGGCCAAGAACCCCTGATCCCGCGCGACGATGCGCTGGCGCTCGAGGCACGGCTGTGGGACCGCTTCTTCGATCTCTACATCCACGTGCCGATGCAGAAGATCGTCACCGACACGCTACGCGCTTCCGGCGAGAACGACCGCCGCGGTGTCGCCGACGCCCGCGGGTCGCTCGCAACCGCCTATGATCTGGCCGAGCGCCAACTCAAGGACCGGCGCTTCGCCATTGGGGAGGCCTTCACCATCGCCGATTGCGCCGCCGCCCCCGCGCTCTTCTATGCTGGCATCGTGCAGCCCTTCGGCGACACCCATCCGAACCTTTCGGCCTATTTCGAGCGGCTGCTCGAGCGCCCCTCCTTTAAGCGCACGCTCGCCGAGGCGAGACCCTATTTCCACATGTTCCCCTACAAGGACGCGATGCCGGCACGCTTTCTTTGACCCTTTCGGCGGGACGCCGCTTGCGTTCGCGGCCATGCCCGCTACCCTCTCCGGCGACAACCACGCAAGGGAGCGAGACAATGGAATATCGTCTGCTCGGCCGCTCCGGTCTGAAAGTCTCGACCGTCACGATGGGAACGATGACCATCGGCGGCGGCGGCAAATTCGCACAGGTCGGCAGTGTCGGGGTCGAGGAGGCGCGCCGCTATGTCGACCTCTGCCTCGATGCCGGCGTCAACCTGATCGACACCGCCGATATCTATTCGACCGGCACCTGCGAGGAAATCCTAGGCGAGGTACTGGGCGGCAAGCGCAAGAACGGCGTGCTTCTCGCCACCAAGGCGCGCTTCTCCATGGGCCCGGGTCCGAATGACGGCGGCCTGTCGCGCCAGCACCTGATCAGCGCCTGCGAGGCAAGCCTCAAGCGGCTGAAGACCGACGTCATCGACCTTTACCAGGTCCACGAATGGGATGGCCAGACGCCGCTCGAGGAAACGATGGAAGCGCTCGACACGCTCGTGCGCCAGGGCAAGGTGCGCTACATCGGCTGCTCCAACTATTCCGGCTGGCACATCATGAAGGCGCTCGGCATCAGCGCGCTGGAACACCGCCAGCGCTTCGTCAGCCAGCAGATCCACTATACGCTGGAGGCCCGCGAGGCCGAATACGAGCTGGTTCCAATCTCGATCGACCAGGGCCTCGGCATCCTCGTCTGGAGCCCGCTCGCCGGCGGCCTCCTTTCCGGAAAGCACCGCCGCGGCCAGTCACCGGAAGGCACCCGCCAGTTTGCCGGCTGGAACGAGCCGCCGATCCGCGACGAGGAACGGCTCTGGAAGATCGTCGACATGCTGGTGGCGATCGCCGCCGAGCGCAACGTCTCGCCTGCGCAGGTGGCGCTCGCCTGGCTGATCGGCCGCAAGGCGGTCACCTCGGTCATCATCGGCGGCCGCACCGAGGCGCAGTTCCGCGACAATCTCGCCGCCGCCAGCCTCAAGCTCACCGACGAGGAACGCGAACTGCTCGACGCCGTCAGCCTGCCGCCGGTCATCTATCCCTATTGGCACCAGCTCTGGACCGCCAAGGACCGGCTCGGCGCCGCCGATCTGTCGCTGCTCGGGCCGCATGTTTGAGGGGGAGCGGTGATTGCTTCTCGACTGCAGCAGTGTTGGATTACCCCCCTCTGCCCTGCCGGGCATCTCCCCCACTAGGGGGAGATCGGCAAGCGGCAATGTGTCGCTCAACTTTCAGAGCTGAAATTCTGACGGTGCATTCGCCGACCTAGCATCATTGCGCTCACTCTCGGGCAGGTCTTCGCTTCTGGCCGATCTCCCCCCTTGTGGGGGAGATGCCCGGCAGGGCAGAGGGGGGTGCGCCTCCGAGCCATATTGTCAGCGTCCCCCGAACACCGCTCGCTCCAGGCGAGGCGCGAGCGACTCAGCGTAGGGCGTCGCGATATGGTGGCGGTCGCGGAAGGTGAGCTTGCCGTCGACGACCGCGGGGCATGTTGTCCTGTTGCAGAACAGATCAACCACATCGACATAAGACGCATGCGTCTCCACGGCGGCCTTTCTTTCCGCGGCGGGGATGGTTTCCTCCACCGCCTCGCGGCGCGGCGTGTCGCAGACGGTCGGGCTCTTCTGCTGCCACAGGGCGCGCGCCACGCATTTGTCGAGATAGGATTTGTGCACCGGCACGTCGCGCAGGAGCACGACGTCGCTGCCGGCGCGTTCTAGCGTCTCGACCGAGCGCCTGATGCCTTTCTCCCAATCCCGCACATCCATCTGGTGGCTGGATACGAAGTTGATGTCGTTCTTCACATAACTCGACGAATATTGCGAAAGGATCACCACATCCGGCTTCAGCGCCGCGATCTCGCCGAACGCCCGGCGCTTCCAGGCGTCGCATTCGTCATAGTTCCGCATGAGCACGCCGTTCCAGGTCGGCACATCCGCCGCCGGGCAGGACGACTTCAGATAGGTGACGAGCCGCCAGCCGTTCCTTTCGGCGATCTTCTTCAGCGGCGTCGACCAATGGTCGGCATGGGAGTCGCCGAGGAGGACGACGGTCTTCTTCGGCTTGGCGGCGCCGAATTCGCATGACTTCGGCTGCACCGCTTCCCTTTCGAGCACGCAGGCCGAATCGAATTCACGCGCCGCCGATTTGCGTTCGGCGCTTTGCTGGATCTGTCGCTGCTCCCCATCGAGGCTGTAGCCGGCCAGGGCGGCGCTGCCATAGGCGAGCGTCGTGCCCGCCCCTGTAAGCAACGCGGCGAGCCCCAGCGAGCGTCCGGTCCTCGCTGCCAGCCAGCCGTTGTGGCGGATCGGATTTTCGATGAAGTGATAGCTGAAGAGCGACAGGGCGAGCGTAACCGCCAGGCACAGAAGCCGGTCGACGAGCGAAAGCTCCGGTTCGATGATGCCCGCATAGACGATGACCGGCCAGTGCCAAAGATAGAGCGAATAGGAGAGCTTTCCGATCTCCTGCAGCGGCCTAAGCGCGAGGACGGACTTCGGGCCTGCCGCTCCCTCATGGGCGCCGCTCAGGAGCAGAAGCACCGTGCCGAGAACCGGCACGAGCGCGATCGAGCCCGGAAAAGGTATTTCCTCCGTCACGGCCAGATAGGCGGTGACGATCAGAAAGAGCCCGAGCCAGCCGAGGGCAGGCGCAAAGCGAGAGCGCCGCGCCCATTGCTGCGGCAGCGCCATCGAAGCAAGCCCCCCGCAGGCAAATTCCCAGGCGCGCAGGGGCGAGAAATAGAAGGCCCAAGGCTGCGACACGGCCGTCATGTGCCAGCAGAGTGCGAAGGAGACGGCGGCGACTAGGGCGAGAAGAAAGAAAAGACCGCCCTTCCCCGGCCGCAGCCGCGCGAGGATCAGCAGCAGCGCGGGCCAGACGAGATAGAACTGTTCCTCGACCGAGAGCGACCAGAAGTGGATGAAGGGATTGTTCGAGGCGTCCGAGGCAAAGTAGTCGACCGTCCACCTAATCAGCCAGAGGTTGATCATATAGGCCGAGGCGAACAGCGATCCCTTGGAATAGAACTGCTGCTCGGACGGCGCGAGGATGAAATAACCGACGAGCAGCGTGGTCAGGATGGCGAAGAGCGAGGCCGGAAGCAGCCGGCGGGCGCGGCGGGCGTAGAAGCGCCAGAGATCGACAGTGCCGCTTCTCGCAATCTCCTGTTGCAGGTGCCTGGTGATCAGAAAGCCGGAAATGACGAAGAAGATGTCGACGCCGACGAATCCGCCCGGCAAGCTGGTCATTCCGAAGTGGAAGGCGATGACACCCGAAACTGCCAAGGCGCGCAGGCCTTCGATATCCGGACGAAAATTTCCTGAAGTCGCTGGTGTACTCATACGCACAACGCCCCGTCCTAGAGCACTTGCAGTCGGGTCATGTCACCCGACGTCGCGCAAATGCGGCAATGAACAGATGGAGCGGCGTCGCAAACGCATCCCGCTCCGGTTCCGGCCGGCCGAAGGGTATCAGCAAACCGGAAAACAAAGCTCCCTGATGCGCCGCAACAATCTTGCTGCAGCGCGGCGGAACGGGGCGAGATACTGGTTCAGAATATGGCCTCAATAAGGGGCCGGCGGTTGAAAGGCTCGCGCAACGGCTGACGCGGGGCCTCGGAGAGGCGACGCGGCGCTTCGATTCCGAAGGCCGCAAGGGCCGCCACGCTCATAGAATATCGAGTTTCGGCAAGGACTTCAGCTGAAACCCTCGACTGAAGTAGCAGCTAAACGAGTGGCACGCCCGGCCAAGGCCTTCATGATTTGTTGAAAACTGCCGATCAGGCGGCTTTCGCCATCCCGCCGCGAATCAACTCGCCCAGCCGGCGGATGCCTTCGTCGATCATGCTGTCGTTGGCGCAGGAGAAGCTCAGGCGCAGAGTGTTCACACCGGAGCCGTCGGCGAAGAAGGCGCGGCCGGGAACGAAGGCCACTTTCGCGCTCTGGATCGACTTGGCCAGGAGTTCGGCGCCGTCCGTGCCGTTCGGCAGCGTGACCCAGACGAACATGCCACCCTCCGGCTTGGTCCAGGTGACGCCGGCCGGCATGTATCTTTCGAGCGCCGCGAGCATCGTGTCGCGGCGGTGCTTGTAGACCTTGTGGACCTTCGCCACCTGCTCGTCGAAGCCGCGTTCGGCGACGGTGCAGATCGCCATCTGGTTGATGGTCGAGGAATGAAGGTCGGCCGCCTGCTTCAGGAGCACCAGCTTGCGGATCACCGGCTCTGCCGCGCAGACCCAGCCGACGCGCAGCCCCGGCGCCAGCGTCTTCGAAAAGCTGCCGCAATAGATCGTCCGGGCATTGTTGATGTCGCCCCTGCGGGCGATCTCCAGCGCCAGGATCGGCGGGATCGCCTCGCTGTCATAGCGCAGCGACTGGTAGGCGGCATCCTCGATCACCGGGATATCGAGCTCCTCGGCAAGGTCCAGCACCCGCTCACGGCCGGCGCGGTCGACCGTTTCGCCGGTCGGATTGGCGAAATCGGCCGAGAGATAGGCGAACTTCACCCGGCCGCCCGCCTCGGCTGCCGCCTGGATATAGGCTTGCGGCGTGCGGTTGCCGCCGGGGTTCAGCTGGTCGTAGTTCGGCTCATAGGCGTTGAAGGCCTGCAGCGCGCCAAGATAGGTCGGCCAGGTGACGAGCGCCGTATCCTTGGGCGAGAGAAACAGCTTGCCGAGATAGTCGAGCCCCTGCTGCGAGCCGGAGGTGATGAAGATGTTATCGACGGTCGCGGGAATGCCGAGCGCCGTCATCTGCTTGGCAAGCCATTCGCGCAGCGGCCGGTATCCCTCGCTGACGGAATATTGCAGGGCGGCACTGACCGCCGGCCCGCCGAAGATCTCCGCATAGGCCTGGGCGAACTCCGCTTGCGGAAAGAGCTCGGGATCGGGAATGCCGCCGGCGAAGGAGATGATGTCCGGACGGTCGAGCAGTTTCAAGAGCTCGCGTATTTCCGAAGCCTTCATCCGGCTGGAGCGCGTTGCGAAAATACTTTCCCAATTGAACATGCGGCCCTCCTCTTGGCGTGGGCCGGAGATGATCACAGCGCGCGATTTATGTCAATATTGCTGACCTATATTGCGATCCCCGCCGTCGTGAGGAAGAGGGCAAATCGCCGCCGCGGCATGGCGACTATTGCGGAACGGGAGCCTGGCAGGTTCGGTTGGTATTCAAGGCGATCGGGCCGGGATCAGGCTGCGGAGGCTCACACTCAATCTTCACGCCGACGATGTCGTCCCATCCTTTTATGATGACGTCTCGCGCCCTTTCCTGTTCCTGGATGCTCGGAAAGGCCGGGTCCGAGGCGCCGCGATCACGCTCGATTTGCCGCAGCCTCTCGCGCCAATCAACAGGTATCGCACCTTTGCGCATCAGGTCCGCGCGGCGGATCGGCTCACAATGGCCCGCCAGCCAGGCAAGTTGCGCCTCGTCGGAGTAGAGGTGCTCCATCCACAGCCGGGCGGCGTTCGGATGCGGAGCAGAGGCACTGATCGCCTGGACATAGACACCGGCAATGTTGCCCGTCTTGGGTCTGACGACCTCGATCCTGGTTTTCCCCTTGAGGCGGTCGCGATCACCGAGCGCGAGATACTCCCAGCGGATGAGGATCGGTGTGCGGCCGTCTACGAGTGTGTCGGTGCTACCGACGAGCGGAACGAAGTTGCCTTTGCTGTTGAGATCGGCGAAGAACCTCAGCCCCAGCCTCGCAGCTTCTTCGACGTTTCGGTCCGTTATGGAGAGGCCCGCGGCGTAAACACCGAGGATGGCCTGGTTCGAAGCGAGGTCGCCGGCAAGCGCGACTGCGTTCCTGTAGTCAGGCGAAGCGAGATCGGCCCAATCCCGCGGCATCGTCGAGACCCGGTCCGCATTGATCTCGAAAACGAGCGCCCCGTAGTAGTCGCCATACCAATGACCGTCCGCATCCTTGACGGCGTCCGGGATCGTGTCCCAGGTGGAAACCTTGTAGGGCTGCAGCAAGCCGTCTTTTTTTGCGGGTGGGCCGAAGGAGATGCCGACATCGATCACATCCGGTCTCTCTCGGCCGGCCCCGATCCCCGCCTTAATCGCCTCGATCTGTTCTTCCGATCCCGCCTGAGGCTTCAGTTCGTTGACCGCCAAACCGTATTTCGCCTTGAAACCATCGATGATGCCGCCGTAGCCGCACCAGTCGCGGGGCAAGGCAATGACGTTGAGCTGTCCTTCCTCCCTGGCGGCGGTAACCAGTTCGTCCATCGAGCCTGCGGAAGCCACTGCCGCGCATGTCAGGACCGCGAGCGCCGCAGCCGGCGCCACCAGGTTTCTCGCTCTCCACTCCCATTTCATCGCCGCGCCCTCCACGGTTCGGGCACCATTGCACCCAGTCTTACCAAACCTGCGCGGACCGCGAAAAACCGCACCTCCGCCCGCTGGCTCAACGAACGACGGCCAGCCCTGCCTTATGCAATCCATCGAGGAAGTGCTCGTACTGGGCTGGTTCTGCATACGGAGTCAGCATCCGCCAGTAGTGTGCGAGGTTGGTCGTCACGTTCGCCATGATGTCCGGAATCAGGGCACGTGCTTCCTGGTTGCGGCCAAGCTGGCCTAGGATGGCCAGCAGCACGACCCGGCTAAAGTATCCCCGGCGGAGCGAAACCCCTCGTTCCGAAGACCGCAACGCCTCGTCGTAATTGGCGAGATGGTAATGCGCGAGCGCGAGCCGATCGAGAAACAGATACGTCAGCGGATCGTGCGGGCTGAGCCTTAGTGCCGTGTGAAGGGAATCGAGCGCTTCTGCGCATTGACCAGTGTAGATCCGGGCCCATCCCAAGCCCAAATGAGCGAGCGCGAGATTCGGATTGAGGTCGACCGCGCGCTGCGCCTCGGCGACCGCCGCGTGTGCCCGCTGCCCGACAAAATGGGCAAGACACATTGCATAGTGGGAATAGGGATCGCGATCATCCAGGGCGACAGCGCGCTCGGCCGCGGCTCGGAGCTCGGCACCATCGCGATCGACGGCGGCGCTGAAACCATGGAAACATTGTGCATATAGCGCGCGGGCAAGCATCATGTGCGCTCGACCGAAGTCTGGATCGAGAGCAATCGCCCGACGATGCCAGGCGATCGCTTCCTTGAAGTGCTCGGCGGTGTCCTGCGCGTTATGCAGCCACGTGCCGCGCATGTGGCATTCGTAGGCGTCGAGATTGTCCGTTCCGCACGACAGCGCGCGGCGGCTTTCGCCAATTAGGATTTCGGGCTCGATGGCGCCGACGATGCTCTGGGCGAGCTCGTCCTGAATGGCAAAAATGTCGCCGATCTCGCGGTCATAGCGCTGTGCCCAGAGGTGTACGCCGGTGTTCGTCTCGACAAGTTGGCCGGAGACGCGCAAGCGGGTACCCGCTTTGCGCACGCTCCCCTCCACAATGTAGCGCACGCCGAGCTCACGACCGATCTGCTTTGCGTCGATGGCGCGCCCCTTATAGGCGAACGAGGAGTTTCGAGCGACCACGAAGAACCAGCGATAAAGTGAAAGCGCCGTGATGATGTCTTCTGTCAGACCGTCGGCGAAATATTCCTGCTCCGGGTCGCCCGACATGTTGACGAAGGGAAGTACCGCAATCGACGGCTTGTCCGGTAGCGTAAGCGGGCCGCCCAGTACGGCCGCCTCGGCCGAGTCCTCCGGACGCCAATCGAGTCCGAAGACCGCCATCGGCCGGGGGATGTTCTTGAGCTTGCGGTCGCCCAGCCGGACCATTGGAGAGCCGAGCTTGCCCTCGATCTGATCGCGCAATGCGCCCGAAACGCAGATACCGCCGGGCTGTGCAACCTCCTGCAGCCGCGCCGCAACGTTGACGCCGTCGCCGAGCAGATTGGTGCCTTCCACGACGACGTCGCCGAGATGGAGGCCGATGCGGAACTCCATTCGCCGATCCGGCGCAAGATCGGCATTGCGGCGCCTCAATATCCGCTGGATCGCAACGGCGGCGCGCGCCCCTTGCACGGCGCTCTGGAACTCTGC
The DNA here is from genome assembly GCF_002944405.1 of Sinorhizobium fredii. Lineage (NCBI taxonomy): Bacteria > Pseudomonadati > Pseudomonadota > Alphaproteobacteria > Hyphomicrobiales > Rhizobiaceae > Ensifer > Ensifer fredii. The sequence goes on from NZ_CP024307.1 coordinate 2,386,516, forward strand.
CACGACGCTGTCGCCGGCGGATGCGAATATGCGCCCGCCGTGCTCGCCCACAAGGTCGGCGACGATGGACCCATAAGTCCGCAGCTGCTCGAGGACGCCTTCCTCGTTCGCAGCGACGAGCCGGCTGTAGCCGGCCACGTCAGCGGCAAGGATCACTGCGAGCTTGCGTTCCACGAGAAGAGCCGCTCCTGCGGCACTTGGCCAGGATGTTTCAAGGGTAGCTTAAATACGAAATCCGGAGAAGCGCGAAATGCCAGCTGGACCAAGGTGAGGTTGTGTTCCGGCGGGCCCAATCGGCGCTTCGCGAAAGCGATCTGGCATCGGTCAACGACCGACGCTGCCTCGTCCGCGCATGACCCATCGAATGGCGGCGGCGATCGCCAGGCCGAGCAGCGGCCAGCGCGCCCAAAATTCTCCGCTCCAGCTAAGAAGGTTGATCGTGACGATGGCGAGCCCGGCCACGGCGAGCGTGGCAAATCCGCGGTCCACCCGTGAGGTCCTGATCCAGAGCAATGCTGCGGCGAGCCCGATCCCGAAGAGCGGCCATACCGCCCAGAATTCGCCTCGCCACGAAAGAAGGTTTATGGCGACGACACCGGCGGCAACCATGGCGAGCACCATATAAGCCCGAGAATGTCGGCGGATGGGTGCAGCCGCGGCCGGCTGCAGCGGCTGCGCCTGCCGCCCGAAGACGGGGTCGGCCGTCGGCGCGGCCCGATCTTCCCCGGCGCCGATCCGAACCGCATAGCTCGGAACGCCGCCCTCGATGTTCTTGACCTCGAGCTGCCCGAGAAAGTCGAATCCGACCGCTACCTTGTTGCGCACCTGATCATAGACGGTGTTGGAAATGACGACTCCACCGGCGGGTGCGGATGCCTGAAGCCGGGCGGCGATGTTGACGCCGTCGCCGTAGATGTCGTTGCCTTCGGCAATCACGTCGCCGAGGTTGATGCCGATGCGAAAGAACATCCGCGCCGCGCTTGGCAGCCCGGCGTTCAGCCCGGCCAGTTCGCTCTGGACATCGACGGCCGACCTCACCGCCTCCACCACGCTCGGGAACTCGGCAATAAGCCCGTCGCCCCAGGTGTTGACGACCCGGCCCCCATGCGAGGCGATAAGACGCGCCATGGCATCGCGGTATTGCTTGAGGGTGGCCAGCGTCCCCTCTTCATCCGCCCCCATCAGGCGCGAATAGTCCTGGACGTCGGCACAGAAGATGGTTGTCAGCTTGCGACGCGTTTCGGACATGGCCCTTGATCCTCGCTCGGTCACAGCGCCAAGGCACAACCCGTAGATTGTAGACCCGTTGCACGATTCGCCACTCGAATCCAGCTCGCCTCCAGCATACAGAGTGCAGGCTGTTCCGGCGACTCCGCAGGACACCGGATGCGCAAAGGCGCCAACGCGTGGCATTATCCTCCGACATGCCCGGAACGATGCTGAAGGCCCGGCCCGCAGGAGGACGATATGACGACCATCGATGACGGCACCGCCCGGTTTTACCGCGACAGCGCCGCCGCCTATGCGCGCCGTGCCCGCCGGACGCCCGCGAGGCGGCTCGATAAGTTCCTGGCGCGGCTGAACCCCGGCGCCGCCGTGCTGGAGATCGGCTGCGGCGGTGGTCAGCGCCTATATGATCGCCCGCGGCTTCGACGTCACACCGACGGATGGCTCGCCCGAACTGGCGGCCGAGGCCGAACGCCTGCTCGGTCGGCCCGTCGGCGTGGTCCGCTTCGAAGAGCTTTCCTGGCGGGAGCGGTTCGATGGCATCTGGGCGGAGGCCTGCCTGCTGCATGTGCCGCGTACGGCCCTTCCGGACGTGCTCACCCGCCTCCTCCGGGCTCTCAAGTTCGGTGGCGTGCTGCATGCAAGCTTCAAGGCCGGCGGTGGCCGGGTCGCGATGACTTCGGCCGCTACTACAACTATCCCTCGCACGAGTGGCTTCTGCGGCAGTTCGAAGAGACGGGCTGGAGGGCGGTCGAAATCACCGAAGCCGACGGCGGCGGCTATGACGGCAAGCCGACACGCTGGCTGCATGTTGCGGCCGAGAAGCCGGAGATTTGACTTCGCAAGGTCGAGGCCTAGGTAACGGCGTTCCTCCTCATCTCGATCCAACACCCAGCGAGAACGCCATGCACTACCGAACACTTGGCCGCACCGGCCTGCGCATCTCCGAAATCGGCTACGGCGCCTGGGGCATCGGCAATAGCGGCTGGCAGGGCGCCAAGGACGAGGAGTCGGCGCGAGCCCTCAACCGCGCGATCGACCTAGGTCTGAACTTCATCGACACCGCGCTCGGCTACGGCGACGGCCACAGCGAGAGACTGGTCGGCAAGCTGCTGCGCGCACGGTCGGAGACCATCCACGTCGCGACAAAGATCCCGCCGAAGAACCGGATATGGCCGGCTCGCGCGGGCACGCCGGTCGAGGACGGCTTTCCGGCCGATCACGTCATCGCCTCGACCGAGACGAGCCTGCGCAATCTCGGCATCGAGACGATCGACGTGCAGCAGTTCCATGTCTGGTCGGACGAGTGGGTCGGCCGCGGCGACTGGCTGGCGGCGGTCGAGCGGCTGAAGCGCGACGGCAAGATCCGCTTTTTCGGCGTCTCGATCAACGACTACGAACCGCACAATGCCCTGAAGCTGATCGATAGCGGCGTGGTCGACACTGTTCAGGTGATCTACAACATCTTCGAGCAGGCGCCCGAAGAGCAGCTGTTCCCAGCCTGTGAGCGCCACAAAGTCGGCGTTATTGTCCGCGTCGCGCTCGACGAGGGCGGCCTGACCGGCCAGATCCGTGCCGCTACGGTTTTCCCGGAAGGCGATTTTCGCCAGAACTACTTCCGCGGCGAGCGCAAGCGCGACGTCGAGGAGCGCGTCCGAAAGATCGTCGAGGACCTGGAGATCGCACCCGACGCGCTCGCAGAAACAGCACTCCGCTTCGTCCTCAGCCACCCCGCCGTGTCGACAGTCATTCCCGGCATGCGCTCGGTCCGCAATGTCGAGCGCAACTGCGTGATCGGCGACGGACGCGGCCTGTCGCAAGCACAGCGCGAGAAGCTGCGGTCGCACCGATGGTCCCGCAATTTCTACCGCGACTGACAGCCTCCTTGGGAACGGAACCGCCCAACGGCGGTTTGGCCCGCGTGTATCGCATGAAGCGATGGCATTGGAGGTTACATATGTTCAAGAAACTGTTGGTTGCAGCCGCGATCTCGGCGGCTTGCGTGTCCCCGGCTCTCGCCCAGGCCGATCTCGTCTGCGATCAGGCGGGCATGACGAAGCTCGAAACGGACGTGGGTCAGATCACCGACTCTGGACGTAAGGAGATGGCGCAGAAAGAGCTGACCATGGCCAAGGAAGCTTTGGCGGCTAATGACCAGGAGAAGTGCAAAACCCATATGGCCAACGCCATGAAGGGCAAAGATCCGATGTGATTCTGCGCCGCCTCGTGCCGCACCATCAGTCGCGTTCCGTCACCGCAAATGAGAAAGCCGAGGCACGATGCCCCGGCTTCTCCAGCCTTGGGAGGTAAGGCTTTAGAGCGAGATGCGCTCACATTCGTTCGCGCCCCCGCTCTATCGTTTTTGCCGCATTTGTGCGACGTCAGGTGATTCCACCTGACTGCAAATGCTTTAGTTCTTCGCCTTGTCGACCAGCTTGTTCTTGCCGATCCAGGGCATCATGCCGCGCAGCTTGGCGCCGACTTCCTCGATCTGGTGGGCGTCGTTGACGCGGCGGATACCCTTGAAGCGGGCAGCACCCGAACGATATTCCTGCATCCATTCCGAGGTGAACTTGCCGGTCTGGATGTCCTTAAGCACGCGCTTCATCTCGGCCTTGGTCTCTTCCGTGATGATGCGCGGGCCGGTGACGTATTCGCCCCACTCGGCCGTGTTGGAGATCGAGTAGTTCATGTTGGCGATGCCGCCTTCATAGATCAGGTCGACGATCAGCTTCACTTCGTGCAGGCACTCGAAATAGGCCATTTCCGGTGCGTAGCCGGCCTCGACCAGCGTTTCGAAACCGGCGCGGATGAGCTCGACCAGACCACCGCAGAGAACGACCTGCTCGCCGAAGAGGTCGGTTTCGCACTCTTCCTTGAAGTTGGTTTCGATGATGCCGGAGCGGCCGCCGCCGACGCCGCAGGCGTAGGAGAGCGCGAGGTCAAGTGCATTGCCGGAAGCGTTCTGGTGAACGGCGACAAGGCAGGGTACGCCGCCGCCCTTCTGGTATTCGCCGCGAACCGTGTGGCCCGGGCCCTTCGGCGCGATCATGACGACGTCGACGGAAGCCTTCGGCTCGATCAGGCCGAAGTGAACATTGAGGCCGTGGGCGAAGGCGATCGCCGCGCCGTCGCGGATGTTGCCGGCGATTTCGGCCTTGTAGATGTCGGCCTGGAGCTCGTCCGGGGTCGCCATCATCATCAGGTCGGCCCAGGCGGCAGCCTCGGCAACCGTCATGACCTTGAACCCGTCGGCTTCGGCCTTCTTTGCCGTGGCGGAGCCGGCCTTCAGCGCGATGGCGACATTCTGTGCGCCGGAATCTTTGAGGTTCAGCGCATGGGCGCGGCCCTGCGAGCCGTAGCCGATGATGGCGACCTTCTTCGACTTGATGAGGTTGAGATCGGCATCACGATCGTAATAGACGCGCATTGAACTTTCCTTCCCTTTGCTTGTCCGTTTCCCTTTGACGGTCCGCAGTTCGGCCGCCGTTACACCTTTCTGCCGTAAAGGGTGAGAAAGGCGTCGACCGCCCGCTCCGCCCTCAGGCCGAAATTCTTCTTCAGGCCGCCCGGATCCTCGCCGAGCAGCATGCGCAAATGCCAGTCGGAGACGACCAGCCCATAGAGGGCGCCATAGGCCTCCTCCGCATCGCCGAAGGCAAGAAAACCCGCCTTGCGGCCCGCCTCGAGCAGTGCCCCGGCCCTGCGGCCGATCTGCCGGCGCCCGCGCTCCTCGAGCAGACGGCCGAGCTTGGAGCCCTCGCGGCTTGCCTGGCCGATCGCCAGCCGGTTGAGCGCCAGCGACACGTCGCCTGCCAACACGTCGAGCAGGTCCTTGGCAAAGGCGACAAGATGCGCCTTGAGGCTTGCCGCGTCCAGCACCCCGCCAGAAACGTCGAGCGTCCTGACTTTGCTTGCCTGGAAGGCGATCATCGCCGAAAGCAGCCCGTCGCGGTCGCCGAACCACTTGTAGAGGCTCTCCTTGGAGCAGTTCGCCGCGCGCGCAACGCCGGCGGTGGTCAGCGCTCGCTCGCCGCCATCGACAAGCAGACGCAGCGCCTGTTCGAGCACGGCACCCTGACGCTCCGTCAGGCCGCTTCCGCTACTGCTCCGCTTGATCGTTTCGACGCCTTGCACTTCGCTGCCGCTCCATCAGTACCGTACGGTACGGTTCGCCGTTTTAGTGAGATGGTCGCTGGCCGTCAAGCCCAATTCTGCCGATGCGAAACAGGCTCCTGCTATCAACATTGTCGGATTGCAGCATCGACCTGCCCCGGCAGCGGTAAATGATTACGAAAATATAATGATCCCGACGCTGTTCCCTCGCCCCGTTCGCCTTTATTTTGAAAGGAGAAAATCCGCCGGCGGAAAGCCATTGTGCCGATGAGCAAGACAGCGAAGACGATCAGACAGGAAGCGCCGGCTGCGGCGCCGAACGTCACCCTGATGCCGAGCCCGGCCCTACCCGTCCGCCGCAAGCGACGCTGGCGCCTGGTATTCGCCGTGCCGGTTCTAATCGCTGTGCTCGGCGCCGGCTATTATGCCTGGAGCCAATACGGCGCGCAGCCCGAGACCGCGATGATCACGCAAGCCGTGACCCGCGGCGACATTGAAGACAGCGTCACCGCCGTCGGCACGCTCGATGCGATCAAATCTGTCGATGCCGGTGCGCAGGTCTCCGGCCAGCTGAAGTCGCTGCATGTCGAGATTGGCGACAAGGTCGAGGCCAACCAGCTCGTCGCCGAAATCGATCCCGCCTCGATCGAAAACAGGATCGAGATCGACCAGGCGGAGCTTGCCAACCTGGAAGCTCAGCTTGTCTCGACGAAGGCCCAACTCGTGCTGAAGGAAGCGAATATCGAGCGGCAGCGCAGTCTCGTCGCGACGAAGAGCGTTTCCCAATCGACGCTCGACCAGGCAATCGCGGATCACACCGCCGCTCAAGCCGACGTAAAGGCGATCGAGGCGCAGATCCGCAAGCAGAAGGCAACGCTCGCCGGCGACAAGGTCGATCTCGGCTACACCAAGATCTACGCGCCGATGGCCGGCACGATCGTCGCCAATCCGGCCAAGGAAGGCCAGACCCTCAATGCCAACCAGACGACGCCGACGATCGTCACGATCGCCGATCTCTCGACGATGACCGTCAAGGCCCAGGTGTCGGAAGCCGACGTCGGCAAGCTGAAAATCGGCATGGACGCCTATTTCACCCTGCTCGGCCAGCCGGGCAAGCGCTTCACCGGCAAGCTGCGGCAGATCCAGCCGATGCCGGACACGGAAAACAACGTCGTCCTCTATTACGCGCTCTTCGACGTTCCCAATCCGACCGGCGAACTGATGATGTCGATGAGCGCCCAGGTCTTCTTCGTCGAGGCTGCCGCCAAGGACGTTCTTGTCGTGCCCAGCGCCGCCATCCGCACGGCGCGCGGCGATGGTGGAGGCAAACCGGGGACCGAAGTGACCGTGCTTACCCGGTCGGGCGCCACCGAAACCCGCCCGGTCGAAGTCGGCATCCGCAATCGCGTCAGCGCGGAGATCGTCAGCGGCCTGAAGGAGGGGGAGAGCGTCGTCGTCGACTCGGATTCAGGTTCGTCCGGCAGCAGCCAGCGCAGCACGCGAACGCGCGGCATGCGCATGCCGCCGATGTTCTGAAAACGCCGATGCAGCCCCTCATCTCGCTCCGGAACGTCAGCAAGACCTATTTCAACGGCGACCTCGCCGTCGAGGTCCTCCATGATATCTCGCTCGACATCGAGGCGGGCGAGTTCGTGGCGATCATTGGTCAGTCCGGCTCCGGCAAATCGACCTTGATGAATATTCTCGGCTGCCTCGACCAGCCGACCGCGGGCGAATACCTGATCGAAGGCGAAAGGATCTCCGGCTTCAACGGCGACGAGCTCGCAGCGTTGCGCCGGCGCACCTTCGGCTTCGTCTTCCAGGCCTACAACCTGATCCCGACCGCGAGCGCCCAGGAGAATGTCGAGGTGCCCGCCGTCTATGCCGGTGTGCCGGCCCATGGCCGGCGCGAGCGTGCCGAGGCGCTGTTGAGATCGCTCAACCTCGGTGAGCGGCTCGACCACCGGCCAAGCCAGCTTTCCGGCGGGCAGCAGCAGCGCGTCTCGATCGCCCGCGCCCTGATGAACGGCGGCCGCGTCATCCTTGCCGACGAACCCACCGGTGCGCTCGACAGCCAGAGCGGTCGCGACGTGATGGCGCTCCTGCGCGAGATGAACGACAAGGGCCACACGATCGTCGTCATCACCCATTCGCGCGAGGTGGCGGAACAGGCCGACCGGCTGATCGAGATCCGCGACGGCCGCATTATCTCCGATCGCGCCAAGAAGGGCCGGAGCAATCCGGAAGCGGCTTTCGGCCTTGCGCAGCGCACGCGCGAGGGCCTTGCCGCGCTCGCCGACGTCTCGGAAGCGGTCAAGATGGCGATGCGGGCGCTGCGGGCAAACCTGTTCCGCACGATCCTGACACTGCTCGGCATCGTCATCGGTGTCGGCTCCGTCGTCGCCATGCTGGCGATCGGCACCGGCGCGCAGGATTCGGTGCTGAGCCGCATTTCCTCCATGGGCTCCGACCTCTTGCTGGTGCGCCCCAGCATGGCCAATTTCCGCGGCAGCGCCGGCGGCAGCAACGTCACGCTCGTACCGGCGGATGCCGACGCCATCCTCGAACTGCCGAATGTCGCCTTCGCCGTTCCGGAGATGACGAGTACCGTGACGCTCAGGCGCGGCAATATCGACTATCAGACGACCGCCAACGGAACCGTGCCGCAGTTCACGGCAGCGAAATCCTGGCCGATCGGACGCGGGGAGTTCATCAACCGCGACGACATGGAGGGCTATGCGCCAGTCACGGTCCTCGGCCAAACGGTGGTGAGGACGCTCTTCCCCGACGGCTCCGATCCGATCGGTCAATTTGTGCTCGTCAACAAGATCCCCTTCCAGGTGATCGGCGTGATGAGCGAAATGGGCGCCAGCGCCGGCGGCAACGATCAGGACGACGTCGTCCTCGTGCCGCTCACCACCGGCAGCATGCGCATATTCGGCCAGCGCAACATCCGCACCATCACCGTCAAGGTGAAGGACGCCGCGGCCATCGACCTGACTCAGGAACGCATCCAGGCCCTGCTCAACGAGCGCCACAAGAAGGAAGACACGCAGATCACCAACATGTCCTCCGTGCGCGAGGCCTTCACCGAGACCTCGAACACGATGAAGCTCTTCCTCGGCTCCGTTGCAGCGATATCGCTTCTCGTGGGCGGCATCGGGGTGATGAACATCATGCTGGTCAGCGTCAGCGAGCGAACCCGCGAAATCGGCGTGCGCATGGCGACCGGCGCCCGCCAGCGAGACATACTCGTCCAATTCATCGTCGAGGCGCTGGTCGTCTCCGCCATCGGCGGCGCGATCGGCATCGTTGCCGGCCTCGGCACCGCTTACGTCGCCCGCACCTTCGGCATGCCCGTCAGCTTCACCGCCGGTCCGGTGGCGCTGGCCTTTGCCTGCGCCTTTTTGACGGGCCTGCTTTTCGGTTTCCTGCCGGCCCGCAATGCCTCACGCCTGCAGCCCGCCGTGGCGCTGAGTGCCGATTGAAGAGCGTGTCACTGCACCGGACGGTGCCCGTCAGATCTGCTGTGCTCCGGCGATCCGCTCCCAGCGGCTACCGTTTGATTGCGACTGGCGGGCGAAATAATCGTAGGGCGTGCGCGACCAGTCCCTGACAGAGTTGGTCAGATTGTCGAGCACAAGATCGCCTTCACTGGTGCGGACAGTCAGCACCGTATGGCCATCGCCGTGATAACGGGCGACTGTCAGCAACAATGCGGAAGCCGGCCAGCCGCGCTTGAGGAGCTCGCGCTTCTTCAAAATCGCAAAATCCTCGCAATCTCCGTAGGTCGTCGGCACGCGCCAGTCGTCGTCTCTGCCGACATTCGCGCGGTCGCTGCGTTCTTTAATACGAGCGTTGACGGCGCTGTTGACCTGCTGAAGTTCACTGGCCTTGTCTGAGCGAAGGACAACAGCCTTTTGCCCACCATCGGTCCTGCACAACTGCGGTTCGCGCGAGCAGAACGAAGCGAAGGCCGGCGGTGCAAACGCCTTGCCGGCCGTTTTCATGATCGTCCCCGCATCAGCGATCGCCGGGGCAAAAAAAAGCAAAAGGAATGCGGTCTTCGCGATGAAGCGATTCATGAAGTGTTCTCCAACGGCAGGCGTAACGTCCCCCGCGTCCGACGTAGAGATTAAATCAGACGGGTTAATCCGGGGTTGATTAGCCCGGAATAGGGCGATGTTATGGCGACATACTAATAATTCGTAAATTGACCCCAAACATCTTTAAGTAAATCATTGGATTTATTTTCATAGTTATATTTTGCGTGGAGTTAAGTAATGAAAAGAATTCATAGATCGATTTTCCATACGTTCTTCCTTCTCTCTACGGCCGCGATAGCATCCGTCGTCGTTACGACGGATGCGAATGCAGTAGAGCGTCGACGTATGACTACTGCGCAATGCAGCCCTTTGACAGAAGACAACTTTGCAGCGTGTTGCGTTGCGATAAATCGCTCGAAAATTCTTACTCCTGCGCAAATCAAAATGTGCCCGCCTCTGTCAACCGCGACCATTGGCAAGAACACGCGCCGAGATGATCGCAGCGACACCGCCAGCCGCGGCAGCGGCAGCGGAGGCTCCGGTGGCTCCGGCTCCGGCGGTAGTGGCTCCGGTAGCGGGGGCTCCGGCGGTGGCGGTGGTTCCGGCGGTGGCGGCTCCGGCGGTGGTGGCGGTAGCTCCGGTGGTGGCGGCGGCTCTGGCGGTGGCTCCGGCGGTAGCGGTGGCTCCGGCGGCAGCGGTGGCTCCGGCGGTGGTGGTGGCTCCGGTGATGGCGGTGGCTCCGGCGGCGGTGGCGGCGGTGGCGGATCTGGCGGCAGCGGCGGCTCCGGCGGTGGCGGTGGCTCCGGTGGTAGCGGCGGCTCCGGCGGTGGTGGCGGCTCTGGCGGTGGCGGCTCCGGCGGCGGTGGCGGCTCCGGCGGCGGTGGCGGGTCCGGTGGTAGCGGCGGCTCCGGCGGCGGTGGCTCCAGTGGCGGTGGCGGCGGTTCCGGCGGTGGCGGTGGCTCCGGTGGCGGTGGCGGCTCCGGCGGCGGCGGTGGCGGCTCTGGCGGCAGCGGTGGCTCCAGCGGCGGTGGCGGCTCCGGCGGCGGCGGCAGCGGTGGCTCCGGTGGCGGCGGCAACAATGGAAATGGGAACGGCGGTGGCGACGGGACCCCGGGCAATTCCGGTAAAAGCGACGTCACCCGCTAACGCATTGCGGTTAATGCGCGATCGCATCAAAGTCGTGCAACGCTCGCCTCCGATAGAGCGCAGCTACCGAGACATACGATCGACAAGGGGCGGGTTCCGGCGGAGCCCGCCCCTTGTTGCTGAGGAAAGTCAGAAACGAAGGCCGCCCGACCTCCGCGAAACCTTTCAGCAACTCCTCGCCAGGATAATGCCCGCGCAATCAAGGACCGAATCGGATGGCCAAGGCAAAATCCCCGCGACGGAAACGCAGCACACGCTCGAAAGGCAGCCGGGGCGGTATGATGCCCTGGTATCTCGCCGCTACGGTTCTTGTCGGGGGCATTATTGGCTATGATAACCGCGAACAACTCCGGGACTGGCTGGACCAAAGCGAAATGACCGCGTTCCTCTCCAAGTCGGAGAAGGCGCCCGAGAAGAGATCAAAGACGACCGTTATCGCCCCGCGTCCGAAGGAGCATGCGGGCACCGTCGCGACAAAATCGGCATTGGTCCCACCGGCACCGGTCGGCAGGCCGATGCAGCAGCCGCCGGCGCAACTCGCCTCCGTTCAAACGGGAAGCAACACTTTTTTCTTCTGCGGCATTCGCCACGATAACTGCGTGATCGACGGCGACACTTTCCTCTTCAACGGAGAAAGAATTCTTATCGCCGATATCGACGCGCCCGAGACGAAGCTCGCGAAGTGCGACGCGGAGCGGTCGCGCGGTTCCTATGCCAAGGCACGACTGCGTGAAGTACTGAACGCCGGGGAATTCACACTGGTCGCTTCATCGGGCGGATTCGCCGACGAGGAGGCGGGCAAGCCCCGCGTCGTCATGAGAGGCGGCAGGTCGCTGGGAGACCTCCTCCTTTCCGAGGGGCTGGTGAGAAAGCGCACCAGCCGGCCGGCAAGCTGGTGCGGCCAGGCTCCGCGCGCCTCCGGCTAAACCCATCAACCGTACCGCAGGTGATCGGCGAGCACTTCGGCAATCACGCGCCGCGACTTTTCGACTTCGAGACGATCGGTGCCCGGCATCTCGGCTGCAACGATCATGGCCTTCCACAGGGTCCAGCCGCGGCCGCGCGCCCAGGTTCCCCGGTCGAGAGGAAGTGCCGCACGAAACGCCTCGCGGCTATCGCCGCTGAACATCGTCCAGGCAATCGAGAGATCGCAGGCGGGATCGCCGACGCCGGACGTGCCGAAATCGATGACGGCGGTGAGACAGCCGCCTTCGACGAGCAGGTTGCCGGAACTGACATCGCCATGGAACCAGACCGGGTTTCCCGTCCAGCTGGCGGCAAGCGCCGCCTCCCAGACAGAGCGCGTCGCATTTGTGTCGATTTGACCTTCAAGTGCATCGAGAGCCCAGCGCGTTTCGTGGTCGTAGACGGTCAGCGGACCGCCCCGGAAGAAATTGTGCTGCCCCGGTGACGGCCCTCCATCGGCGTCGATCCGCTGCAGGGCGGCGAGAAATTCGCCGAGCGTCGCCGCGAAGGCCGGCAGATCGGCGATCGGAGCATGCGTGGCGATCTCGCCATAGCGCCATCGATAGACGGACCAAGGCCAGGGATAACCTTCGCCCGGCCGCCCCATCGCGACGGGCGCCGGAATCGGCAGCGGCAGGTGCGCTGCCAGCTGCGGCAGCCAGCGCTGTTCCTTCTCGACCTGCAGCGCATAGGACGCGGCACTCGGCAGACGAACGGAGAGATCATCGCCAAGATGAAAGGTCCGGTTGTCCCAGCCGCCATGCCGGACCGGTCGCACCGGCAGGTCCGCCCACTGCGGAAACTGAGCCGCGATCAGCCGCCTGACAAGGGAGCTGTCGATTTCGATGCTTTCGGAGGCGTTGACCATCGGCACTCGTTGTTACGTCGGGCAGTCAGGTTGCATTGGCAGCGATCGTTTTGCAACCCAAGGCTATCCCTCCCCGCGCATCGTTTCCTTTTGCGTAATCAGGCGCGCGCTGTGCTGACCGCTCAGATAGATCCACAACCAGCTCCAGGCCACGGCGAAACGGCTGCGGGTGCCGATCAGGAAGTAGATGTGAGCGATGCCCCAGATCCACCAGGCAAGGCCGCCTTTGAGCTTTATCCTGCCGAAGTCGATGATTGCGGCCCGCTTGCCGATCGTGGCTAGGCTTCCCTGGTGGCGGTAGCGGAAAGGGCCCGGAGAAGGCCGGCCGGTGAGACGGGCGCGGATCACCCGGGCCACATAGGCGCCCTGCTGCTTGGCAGCGGGCGCAATGCCCGGCACCGGCATACCATTCTCCTGCTTGACCGCGGCGGTGTCGCCGATCACGAAGGCGTCCGCGTTGCCCGGTGCGGTGAGGTCAGGATCAACCATCGCCCGGCCCGCACGATCCGCCTCGATCCCGAGCCACTGGGCGGCTGGAGACGCCTGAACGCCCGCCGCCCAGACGAGCGTGCAGCTTGGCACGAAACTGTCGCCGATCTTGACCCCGTCCGCCGTACAGTCCGTCACCGGCGTTCCGGTGCGCACCTCGACGCCGAGCTTCGCGAGTGCGGCCATAGCATAGGCGGAAAGCTCTTCCGCGAAGGCCGGCAGGATGCGCGGCCCCGCCTCGACGAGGACCACGCGGGCCTGACGCGTATCGATGCGGCGGAACTCGTCCGGCAAGGTTCGGTGCGCCATTTCGGCAATGATACCGGCAAGTTCCACGCCTGTCGGACCGGCACCGATGATCGTGAAGGTCAACAGTGCATCGCGCCTCGCAGGGTCGTCCTCGACTTCCGCCTGCTCGAATGCGAGCAGCACGCGTCGGCGAATGGTCGTCGCATCCTCGAGCGTCTTCAGCCCGGGTGCGACCGCGGCCCATTCGTCATGGCCGAAATAGGCGTGGGTCGCGCCGGTCGCGAGCACCAGCGTGTCGTAGTGGATGGCCTGGCCGCTCGACAGCCGCACGGCCCTTTCCGCCCTGTCGATGCCCTGCACCTCGCCGAGCAGGGTCGTAACCTCCGGTCGATCGCGGTAGAGATGACGGATCGGCCAGGCAATCTCGGAGGTCGCAAGAATGGTGGTCGCGACCTGGTAGAGCAGCGGCTGAAAGAGATGGTGGTTGCGCCGATCGATGAGCGTGATGCGGACCGGCGCGCCCTTGAGGTCATGCACCAGTTGCAACCCGCCGAAGCCGCCGCCCACGACCACCACGTGATGTCTTTCCTGCATCGTCGCTGCCTCGTTCGCTGGATAAATCCAAAATTACACCGGCGCTTCCGACACGCCATGCCCGCGCCGCAGCATCCTACTCAGCGTAACGGACCGGAACCGCCGTGCCGCTTTTCAGCACTTCCATGGAGATCGAGGCGGTAACGTCGAAAAGCTCCACCTTTCGGACGATCTGCTTGTAGACCATGTCATATTGCTCGACCCGCGGCAGGACAACCTTGACGATGTAATCGTAGTTGCCGGTCAACCGGTGCGCCTCGACGATTTCGGGAATGTCGCTGATTGCGCGCCGGAACGTCTCAATCCACTCATCGGAGTGATGCGCAGTCTTGATGAGCGCGAAGACCGTCGTGGGCACGCCCATCTTCTCGCGATCGAGAACGACGATGCGCCTGGACACATAGCCGGCCTCTTCCAGCCGCTGAATGCGGCGCGAGCAAGCGGACAAGGAAAGGTTTACCCGCTCGGCGAGATCGCCCATCGCAACGCTCGCATCTTCCTGCAGAAGCGTGAGCAGCTTTCGGTCCCTCTCATCCAGCACGCCCCTTACTCCTCACTCTATGCCACAACGACGCCTGAATCTTGCATGAACTGAAGAAATGACGCAAAAACCTATTGATGATTCTCTTTTAGATAGCCCTCAAAGCAAACAAATCCAACCCGAGTCGCGCCATAATCTTACGGCTGGATCGAGATAGGAAAGTGGCAACGCGCCCTTTCGGCTTCAGTTCCAGCAATTGGATGCAAAAAGGGAGCGAGTTGATGGAAATGCGCAAGATCGGCCTCATCGGCGGCATGAGCTTCGAAAGTTCGGCGGTCTATTACCGGATGGTCAACGAGGCGGTTCGCGAGCGGCTGGGCGCGTTGCATTCGGCCGAGGTGCTGCTCCATTCCGTCGACTTCCAGAAAATCGTCGACCTGCAGAAGGCCGGCCGCTGGGACGAGGCCGCCCGGCGCCTGTCCGAGGTCGCGCGCGCACTTCAATCCGGCGGAGCCGACTGCGTGCTGATCTGCACCAACACCATGCACCTGATCGCCGACGCGGTTGCCGCTTCCGTCGAGATCCCGCTGATCAACATCATCGACGAGACCGCACTTCGTCTCAAGGCCGCCGGGAGTCGCCGGCCGCTGCTGCTCGCCACCCGCTACACGATGGAGCACGGCTTCTATGCCGAGCGGATGAAGGCGCACGGCATCGACGTGGTCGTGCCGGATGCAGACGGACGTACGCTGACCCACGGAGTGATTTTCGACGAACTCTGCGCTGGCAAGGTGCTGGACACGTCGCGTCAAGCGCTGGTGGCGCTGATCGAGAAGGCAAAGGCGGATGGCGCCGACGCCGTCATCCTCGGCTGCACCGAGATCTGCCTGATCCTTGATCCGGCAAACCTGCCCTTGCCCGGCTTCGATTCCACAGCCATCCACGCCGCAGCCGCCGTCGAGTTCTCGCTGAACTCGCGGAATGTGAGCCGCGCCGCCTGAGCCTCGGTGCCGCCTAGATGGCGGCGTCATACTCCGCCCGCGCGTTGCGGATCGCCTCGTGATTTTCGAGTGACCAGTCGACGAACGGCCTCAAAATCGTCAGAAACGATCGGCCGAGATCGGTGAGGCCGTATTCCACGCTCGGCGGCTGTGTCGGATAGACGGTGCGGCTCAAATAGCCGTCACGCTGTAGATCGCGCAGCGTCTGCGTCAGCATCCGCTGGGAAATGTCCGGGATCAGCCGGCGCAGTTGCGAAAAGCGCAGCGGGCCGTCGGCGAGCGACAGGATCATCAGCGAATTCCATTTGCCGCCGATATTGTCCATCACATCCCGCACCGGGCAGTCGTCGATGTCGAGCGGCACGCCGCCGACTAGGGCGACGCGCTTCCCCTTCACCTTGCCGGTCGCCTTGTTCATGGCGGTACCCTTTCCGTAACCTTCGCAGAAAAAACTGCCTCCTTTACAGCTCTTAGCAGATTACGGGATAAGAGCAACTCTCAAAAAGAGACCAGCATTCGACATCGGCCGGTCGAGGCATTGCGGAGCTGGAAAGCAAAGTGAAAGGAAGATCATGTCCCAGAGATTGCTCGTAACCGGCGCTGCAGGTCAGCTCGGCAAACTCGTCCTCGATGCGCTTCTCGCCTCCGGCAAGACGAAGCCTGCCGACATCATCGCCACCAGCCGCGATACCGCCAAGCTCGCCGATTACGCCGCCAAGGGCGTAGAGACCCGCGCCGCCAATTTCGACGATCCGGCCTCACTCGAAAAGGCCTTTGCCGGCGCCGACCGGATCCTCATCATCTCGACCGACACGCTTGACGAGCCGGGCAAGCGGCTGAAGCAGCATCTCGCCGCCGTCGAAGCCGCCAGGAAGGCGGGCGTCAAGCACATCCTCTACACGTCCATGCCCAACCCTGAAACCTCGGTCATTCCATTTGCCGCCGACCATCTCGGCACCGAAAACGCCATCAAGGCAAGCGGCATTCCCTATACGATCCTGCGCAATGCCTGGTACATGGAAAACCTGTTCCTGGCGCTGCCGCATGCGCTTCAGACGGGCCAATGGTTCTCGTCGGCGGGTGAAGGCCGGATCTCGCATGTGGCGCGCGACGATCTCGCCAAGGCCGCTGCCGCCGCGCTGGAAGCAGCTTCGACGGAAAGCCGCATTTATACGCTAACCGGAACAGAGGCGATGACGACCGCAGAGATCGCCGGCCTCGTCGCCGAAGCCACCGGCAAGCCGCTCGAGGTCGTCCAGATTTCCGACGAGGCTCTGGCGGGCGGGCTCAAGGGAGCCGGGCTGCCGGACTTCTTCGTGCCGATCCTCGTCTCCTTCGACACCAATACGCGCGAAGGTCATTTCGACCTGGTGACCGATGACGTCGCCATCTTGACCGGCAGAACCCCGGTCGGGCTGCCGGCCTTCCTCGCAGCAAACAAGCCTGCGCTCGTTCAGTAGCAATCGCCGCGATGGCGATCGGCCCGGCGTCCCGACCCGGGCCCTCCATGCCCAGCCCGTCGTCAGTCTTTGCTCGAAGCCCGCATCCGCCACCCTGGCTGGTGCCCCGCCTATGCCATCGCCGCCTACCGGCGCTGGTTCGTCGACCGCGAGCCGGCCGGGAGCGAGCCAAACCTCTCGGCGAGCATCAAGGAAGCGGGGCAAGACCCTGCTCGCGTGCTGGAGGAGGCGAGCACACGGGCGGCCGCCGAGGCGCTAGACGCCGCCACTCAGGAGGCGTAGGAGATCGGCATCTTCGGTACGCCCTCCTTCGTGGCGGATGGCGAGCTGTTTTGGGGTCACGATCGGCTGGAAGACGCCATCGAATGGCAGCACAATCTGGACCAGGGGAATCCGGGGTGAACGCTTAAGCCGCCCGCTGCCCTTCCTTCGCATCAGCGGGCGTTGCAATTGGCTTGCGCACCAGCTTGCCCTCTTCGGCCTTGTAGAAGAACTGGCTGGCGACCAGCCAGCCTTTCAGCGGCCTTAGCGGCGGAATACAGGTCAACAGCATGAAGGGCCCGGTGACGAGCAGATGCACCCAAAGCGGCGCACTGTATTGCACTTCCAGCCAGACGCCGAGAAACACGCTCGGCACGCAGGCAAAGCAAATGACGAAGAAGGCGGGGCCGTCGGCAGGGTCGGCGAAGGAATAGTCGAGGCCGCAGACCTCGCATTCTGGCCGGAGCTTCAAAAATCCCTGGAACAGATGCCCCTGCCCGCAGCGCGGGCAGCGGCCACGGAGGCCCGTATGGAGCGGCGACAGGGGCGGCCACTCATTGGTTGAAGACATCATTCTTCCTTTCCAAGATTCTCTTCGGGCGCGTGGGCAAACCGCGAATGGAGACCGACGTTCCACAGCACTGCCACAGGCCTCCCTCATGAGCATACATAGCATACACTCCTGGTATTGTATGCATCCGCATCTGCGACAATTCGGCCCGCTTACGACGAAAGGCACGCCACGAGAAAAACGCAGTGCGTCCTCAGACAACGAGATTGAGCGCCGCGGGCGATTGTGCGAGAAGTTCGGAAATGACGTCAAGGCTTCGCTGCAGATCAGCCTGCGTCTCCGGCGCGCCAAGGCCGAGACGCACCGCCTCCGGCGGCTCCAAAAGCGCGAAGGCATCGCTCGCAACGATACCGATACCCGCCGCCCTGAGCCGGGCGGCAAACTCGCCGCGGCTCCAATGGGGCGGCAATCTCAGCCACAGATGAAAGCCCTCGCGGTCGTTGAGAACATCGGCGCCCGGCAGGCTGACGGAAACCATCTTCTGGCGCCGCCCCGCCTCGCTTCGTATGGCGGACAGCACCGCTTTCGCCGTCCCCTCCTCGATCCAACGCGTAGCAACCGCCGCAGAAAGCGGCGAGGCCATTCCGGCCGTCGCCCGGATGGCGCTCTCCAGGCGACCGGCCGCTATCGGATTCGGCACGACCAGATAGGCGATCCGCAGGGCCGGCGAGAGACATTTGGCAAGCCCCGCCACATGATAGACGAGGTCGGGTGCGAGCGCCGCAAGCGGCGGCACCGGCGTTGCGGGCAATGCCCCATAGGCGTCGTCCTCGACGATGGCGACGCCGTGTCTGCGCGCAATGGCGACGATCGCCTCGCGCCTTTTCAACGGCAGCGTAGCGGTTGTTGGATTGTGCAGTGTCGGATTGCAATAGAGAGCCTTGGGCCGCTGCTCGCGGCACACGGCCTCGAAGGCCTCCGGTACGAGGCCCTCTTCGTCCATGTCAACGCCCAGAACCTCGATGCCGAGATAGGCCGCCACGGAACGAAGACCTGGATAGGTGAGCGCCTCGGCACAGATCATGTCGCCCTTCGCCACCAGTAGGCCAAGGACGGCAAGCAGCGCGCCTTGCGCCCCGGGGCAAACCAGCACCCGCTCCGGCGACACCTCGCCGAGCCGCGGCTTCAGCCAAGCCGTCCCCGCCGCCCGGTCTTCCCGGGCACCACCGACGGGTTGATAGCGCATCAGCAGAGCGACACCCTGCTCGTGCTGCACGTCGGCGATATCGCGCCACATTCGTTCCGCAAGCGCCGGACCATCGAAAAGCGGCGGCAGGTTCATGCTCATGTCGACGAGTCCGCCCGGAGACGAACGGCCCGTGCCTCTCGGCCGCGCCCGCACATAGGTCCCTTGCCCCACGCGGCCTTCGATCAAACCGCGACGCCTTGCCTCGTTATAGGCGCGGCTCACCGTCGTGAAATCGATGCCAAGGGCGGCCGCGAGCGCCCGCTGCGGCGGCAAGCGTGTCCCGGCCGCCAGCCGCCCCGCCGCGCTGTCGGCAGCGATCTGGTCGGCGATGTCGAGGTAGAGCGGCCCCCGGGCCTTGCCGAGCACCGGCACCCATGAAAGGCCCTCGCGGTTTCCACCCATGCAAACCTCCGTCGTAATGTATGGATATTGCATGGAAGCGCTTGTTGGGCAAGCACGCGGTTACCGGCACCCAAGCGGATAAATCCGCGGGCCTCGAACTCGTTACGATGCGGTGGACCGCTTACAGGGCTTCCCCGCAGGCGCGGCGGAAGCGGCGCACGGTCTCGGCCATGCCGTATTGCAGCGCGTCGGCCGTCAGGCCGTGGCCGATCGAGACCTCGGCAAGCGCCGGGATATGCTTGGCGAGCCGCGGCAGGTTGGCGACGGTCAGGTCGTGCCCCGCATTGACGGCGAGGCCGAGATCGATTGCGATCGCGGCCGTGCGGCCGAGCTCGCCGGCGATCCGCTCGGCCTTCTCCGGATCGTCGTGGCAGCCGCCGTAGGGCCCTGTATAGAGTTCGATGCGGTCCGCCCCGGTCTCCTTGGCGATTTTCAGCGCTTCGGCGTCCGGATCCCCATCGGCAAACAGCGACACGCGGAAGCCCTTCTTCTTGAGACGCCCGACGACCTTGCCGAGCAGAGCCTGGTTCTCGCGAAAGTCCCAGCCGTGGTCGGAAGTCGCCTGCGCCGGATCATCAGGCACCAGCGTCACCTGTTCCGGTTCGTTTCGCTCGACGAGTTGCAGGAACTCCTCGTTGGGATAGCCTTCCATGTTGAACTCCGCGCCCGCGAATTCGTCGTCGATCAGGTCGCGGATCGGCTGCAGGTCGGAAAAGCGGATGTGCCGCTGGTCGGGACGCGGATGCACGGTCAGTCCGCTCGCCCCCGCCTGAAGCGCGATCCGGCCGAGCCCGGTCACGGAGGGCCATGGAAGATCGCGCCGGTTGCGCAGCATGGCGATGGCATTGAGATTCACGGAGAGCTTTGCGGGCATATTGAAACTTTCAAAGCGACAGCTGGAAGGCGGGTGTCGGCGACCAAACCGATCGTCGCAGTTCTACCGCAGATTTTGCAAGACCGGAAACGGCCTTTGCACGGCTTCGTCGCGAAGTTTTGACACCGCGTAAATATGTTGAGATCAACGTTATCAACCGCAGCATTCAAGGAGGAGAGCACCATGACGACGCAGGCCCCACTCGTCCCGGCAACGGAACTCGCCGCAAGGAACCGCGCCCGCTTCCCGAACGAGAGTGCGGAGTATCGTCGGGCACGCAACGCTTTGCTCGCCGAGGAAATCGAACTCCGCCGCCATATCGAACGCGTCGCCGCGCAACGCCGGCAACTGCCGCCGGGTGGCGAAGTGCCACGGACCTACGTTTTCGAAAGTGAGAACGGTCCTGTGACGCTCGACGACCTCTTCGGGGACAAGGACACGCTCATCATCTACAGCTACATGTTCGGCCCGAAGCGCGAAAAGCCCTGCCCCATGTGCACCTCACTCATGGCCGCCTGGGAGGGAAAAGTGCCGGACATCGAACAACGCATCGCTCTGGCGATGGTCGCCCGATCACCGATCGAGCGGCTCCTCGAGGCCAAGAAGGCGCGCGGCTGGACCCAGCTGAAGGTCTATTCCGATAGCGAGGGGAGCTTTACCCGCGATTATGTCAGCGCCGAGGACGCGGACGTCCCCGGCTACACGGTCTTCACCCGCCGGGACGGTACGATCCGGCATTTCTGGAGCGGCGAGATGAGCGGCGAAATGGCCGATCCTGGCCAGGACCCGCGCGATGCACCCGACCCCGATCCGTTGTGGCACCTGCTCGACACGACGCCCGAAGGCCGCGGCGCCGATTGGTATCCGAAGCTTGAATATCGCGGCGCTGAGCGCGGTTAACTTGCACACTCTGCAGCGCCGCGCGTCTTATCAGACGCGCAAAGGTCGCTGTAGCACTTTGAGTTGCTGCATGTCTGTGTCCTTAAATCGAGTTCGATTTAAGGATACATGCAGTAGCATACGGCGGACCGATTTAATCCGGACATCCGGCCGCGCCGCTCGCGCCTTCGCGAGAGGTGCGCGGCCTCGGCCGTTCAGAAAAGCCTCAATTTCGTATTACTAAACCTGACAACCATCGTTCTTTCGGTTTAAATTCCGAATCAGGGTATTGTTGCCCGATTTTCATTCGACACGGCTTCTTCCGGAGCAATTGATGACGCCAGCCGAAAGGCCCTGCGACGCGGCGATCCGCTCCGCGCTCGGCCGGATTCTCGACAGCAAGAGCTTTCAGCGCTCCGAGCGGCTGCGTGCCTTCCTCACCTATGTCGTCGAGAAGGAGATCGCCGGCGAGGCCGGGCAATTGAAAGGCTATTCGATCGCGGTCGACGTCTTCGGACGCAGCCAGGCTTTCGATGCCGATAGCGATCCGCTCGTGCGCGTTCACGCCGGAAAGCTGCGCAAATTGCTGAAAGGCTTCTATGACGCCGAAGGGGCCGGCGAGGAATGGCAGATCAGCATTCCGAAGGGAACCTACGTGCCGGAGTACCGCCGGCTGCGTGAACCTGCGGCGGAACGCCTTGGGGAGCCGGCCACGAATGCCCGAGATCGCCTTTCCAGGCGCCGCCCCGCATGGCAGCCCTCGCCCTTCTCCTCCCCCTGGGCTGTGCTGACGGTGCTTCCGCTTCTTTTGTTCACGCCGCTGCCGTCACCGAAGGTCGCGCTCGACTTCGGTGCAGAAGCCAAGCTCGCAAACGGCCCGATGGCCGCCGTCCGGGGACTTCCGTCGGTAAGTTTCGTCATCGACGGGGAGCATGGCACCGCAGAACATTTCGCCGCGCTGTTGCGCGCAGCCGCGCTGCGTCACAGGACCCTTGCCGCGGCAGAGGTTGCGGGCACTTCACATCCGGCCGTTTCCATGGATTCGGCGCTCGCCTTCTCCGTCAAGGTCGACTGGCACGACAGTCCCGAGCCCGGCCTTCGGCTCACGCTTTCGCACAATGGCGAGCGCGTGCCGCTCCGCCAGGAGTTCATCGGCGCGCAACAGCTCGCCAATGAATCGGACATCCTCTACAAGACCACCTCGCTCGCAGCGCAGTTTTTCGCTCTCAATGGCGAGATCTACGCCCACGCCGCCACCGAGGGGCTGCAGAGTACATTGATGCGATGCATGGTGACGACGGCGCGCTACAAGAAGCTCCTGACGCGCGAGGCCTTTCAGGAGGCCTGGACATGCCAGCAGGAACTTGCCCCGCTCAAAGGCGATGAACCGCTCTTCATCCTCTCCTCGAAGAAACAGAATGAGCTTTTCAGCCACTGAGCAGCTCGATCGGACTATAATTGCCCGCAACCACGCCAAGATTTTACCCGCAACATTGGGGCTGTTCATTTCGACGATTCGCGCCTACCGTGAATTCGTGCATTAGAAAATAAATGCCTGGTTGCTCGTTGGGGCATTGCGCGTTCGAGGAGCGCGCGAAGAAGCTCCCGCCCACCACTGCGGCCCCCGCGCCTCCAAAGCGCCGGGCCGGTGAAGGGCAAGCACATTGGTCTGTAGTAAGTCGTGCCGCGCGCACGATGTGCCCCGAGAGGCAGCCGGTAGTGGCCAGTGCGATTGGCGGATCGCATTCGTCACGGCGCGGAAACGGGGGGCGCGAAAATGCCACAGGATTCTTGGAAGAATGCCGAGGCCGGCATGGCGCCTCGCACCGGCGGCTTTCTGCCGAAGCTGCCTATCCCCTATAGAGGCTCGAACGATCGGCTTACCATTGCCGAAATGGCAGAGGCTTTCGGCGTGACGCACCGCACCTTGCACTTCTACGAAGAGAAGGGACTGCTGAACGCCGCACGCCTGGGCCCGATGCGGGTCTATGGCGAGAGCCATATCCGCCGCATGGCCGTGATCAACGCATGCCGGGAGATCGACATGCCGGTTGCCGGGATCCAGGACCTGATGGCGGCGCTGGACGCGGCCGGAAGCCAGTCCGAGGCCAACCAAATCTTCGAGACGGCGCTTCGCTCGCGCCGGCGCGAGCTTGCGGCCCAGCAATCGATCCTGCGCCGGCAGATGCAACGCATCGCCGAGCTGCTCGAAAACGGCTCCGGCGGGTCCGCTGATCCGGCATCCGGGGGCGTCCACCTGTCGCCGATCGAGAGCGAATGCCTCGGCCTGATGGCGGAGGGGCACGCCGCCGCCCGCATCGCGCAACTGATGGAGATGGAAATCACCGCGGCTCTCGCGCTCGAGTCCGGAATTATCCGCAAATTCGATGCGCAAAATCGCTTCCAGGCGATCGCGAAGGCCGTGCTCGCCGGCATGATCGCGTCGGAATAGCACCGTCGGCACGATTCCGCTCCACCAGGACCCGCCCTCCGAAAGGCCGCAGTCCACAAAGAGTTGTCATCATCCGTCCGTGGCGGTAGTATTTGCGCGCAGTTCCGGACGGCTGCGTCGACAGACTGCATGTTTCGTCAATGAGCTGCTTCTGATCGAACACAAGAGCCTCTCGTAGTTCGGGAGACATACTCAGAAGCTTATTTGCATCCGACGCCAAGTTTGGCGCCTCCGCCGATTCGTATTGCATTCGGACGAATATTTTGGAGGAGAAGATGAGCAAGCCTACTGTAACTTTGATTGTCTTTGGCGCCCTCGCCTTATCCGGGTGCCAGTCCGCTGCGACATCCCAGAGGGGAGGCGTCGGCGAATTCGGCTGTATTGCCGGGACCGTCGGCGGCGCGATCGTCGGCGGCGTGGTCGGCGCGACCATCGGTTCGGGCACCGGCCAGCTCTGGGCCGTCGGCGGCGGTGCCACGCTCGGCAGCGCGGCAGGCAACGCCCTGACCTGCGCCTATTAAAGCGGAATGCGCTCGCTTACATTCCCGGCGCCAGTTCTATTGTTTGTTTTTGCCGCATTTGTGCGACGTCAGGCGATTCCGCCGTGCCGCAAGATGCTGAAGCGGAAGGTCGCCATGCTGCCAAGACTCGCTCTTTCCACGGCGCTCGCGCTTTGCCAGCTCGTGTCGCCCGCACAGGCTCAGTCGGCGGCAATGAACCAGGGTCAGATGGATCGCCTCGACCGTGACCGAAACGGAGCGGTTGACCGCTCCGAATACCAGGCGTTCATGACGATGGCCTTCGCAAGCCTGGACAAGAACAAGGACGGCAGCCTGCGCTCCGACGAGGTGGCGCAGGCACTCACCGCCCAGCAATTTGCCGCCACCGACAAGAACGGCGACGGCAGGGTGAGCCAGACCGAATTCCTGAACAGGGTCATGGCCGATTTCCAGGCAGCCGACCGCAGCGGCGACGGCAACCTGGAATAGCGGCTCGAACGCCGCCTGACAGCTCCCATGGACCGCGGACGTACCGTCCTATGCCTCAATCGCGGTGTCGGGCCGGCGCCAGCGCCATGGTTTGTGCATAGGCCATTGGCGAACGGCTGCCAGGCATGTTCTCGTCGAGAACCAGCGTCTTTACATCATCGGAGCGAACGTCGAGAGCAATGACACGTTCGAGCTTGTCAATCTGCCAAACGGCGTAGCCAAGTTCCGGGACATATCCGCAGTCGCATCCACAATCGCCACCGATGATTTCTCTCGGCTCCGCGGGCAGATACATGATCTGCGGCTTCGGCAGCTTGTAGCAATGTCCCTCATAGGCGTAGCCATAAATCACGCCAATGCTCTTTATGTATTTACTGTCGTCTCCGCGAAAATTTCGCGACGGGATGTTTATCTCGACGGTAAGCTTTAGGACTTCCGCCTGGTTCTCATCAACTAAAGCCAAAACTATCTGCTGCTGAAACAGGTCAATGAGTTTCTTTTGGGCAACACGCCTGATGATGCCGGAGATAAGTTTCTTATCTTCGCTATTTATCTCACGACCTCTCAGTTCCTCTTCGAGAGTGAGGTCGATATTTCCGATTTCCTCGGGCGTAAATATCGATAGAGAGACAGCCGGGCGGCCATAAAGACGCACTTCGCTCGGATTGTAAGCGTCATATTGTGGAGCCTCGAGGCCTTTCGCCTGGTTGCCGACGCCGGGATGATTGCAACAATCGCTCATGTTCCTCTCCTTTTCCTGGCCTCACCTTCGACCGATAATCTCGCGCCATGCGAAATTTGCTTCCAACACCTCCGCGGCCGCTCCAGGGGCAGCGGCAATGACGGCTGTTGCCGCCTGATCCAGACGCATCGTCGTGGGATCGAGCGTCCGCAATGAAGAGGCGAGCGCCTGTCCGACCGTGTCACGCGCGGCGGCCAAAGCGAGCTCGAAGATCAACGGCTTCACCCGAAAGGCTTCGGCCGTTGCTGCGCGGAACGCATCGAAATCCCGCTGACTCAACGCGCGAAGGTCGAGGTCGAGAAGCCTGCTGTCGGCGCAATCCCGGGCAACCAGTTCGCGGTGATATAGCTCGACGATCGTATCGAAAATGGCGCCGACGAAGGGGAGCGCGCGGTCGTGGACTTCCCGGGTCACCTCCGACATGCGGCGAAAATTGGTGGCGAGCCGCACCTGGGTCTCGGGACTGGTTTCCGCAAAGCGGTTGAGCTCGTTGTATAAGAGAAGATTGCCCCTCGTTCGTCGCAACAGCCGGTCAATGGCAGAGCCGAAATGGAGGAACGAGATCAGCGAGACAGCGTCGGAA
Source organism: Sinorhizobium fredii (assembly GCF_002944405.1). Classification (NCBI taxonomy): domain Bacteria; kingdom Pseudomonadati; phylum Pseudomonadota; class Alphaproteobacteria; order Hyphomicrobiales; family Rhizobiaceae; genus Ensifer; species Ensifer fredii. Next base: position 2,412,101 of record NZ_CP024307.1, read on the forward strand.
AACGCCTCCGAAAAGGGAAAGAAGTCAGCTTCGGGCGAGACTATCGTCGGCACGCCGGTTTCGGACAGAAGGATCAGATGTCCGACTTCGTGGGCGATCGTATCGAAATTCAACGCATACGGCCGTCGCACTCCGTCGGTATCCGAGCACCCCAATTCCAGGAAGCCGTAACCCGCCTGTGCGTTGTCCCAATTCACAAAGGCAACGATCTCGAGACGCGGAAAGGTCTGCTCGAAGAACCATCGAACCGGCCGGCCGAGATAGCTCTGCCATATGTCGAGAACGAAGTGCACACAGGCATAGGCGTGCACGGCCAGGAATTCACGTGAGCTCGGCGATACATTGTCAAAATGACGGTCCGGCCCCGGCTTCGGTGCTGCGCGCCGCGGCCCGTCGAAGGGCGGCAGGCGATCGAAGCCGTAGGGTTGCTTTTCGGAGAGCGGATCGATGACATACATCGTCGCGTCACTTGGCCCCGCTCCGATCTCGTCCCTCAAAATCGGCAGCCAAACTCGATCCGGTTGCTCGTAACCCGGGAGGAAAGGAGGCTGGGGGAAGATCCAGAAGCGCGTACCTAGACGCGCCTCGCCAGACTCGAGGGCCTCGTTCCGAAGCGGATGCATCGCACAATTGCCCCCTCGATCGGTGAAAACCGGCAATCAGGGATTCAATTTATAAGTGTTCACTAATTTGGAGTCAATGCCGCCAGCTTCCAGGTCCCGAATGAAGGTGTTCGTCGCGGCCCAAGCATTCTGGCCATCTGCCATCCGTGCCTCTCGCACAAGGCGCGGCGCCCTGTGAAGTGCCAGCAAAGCGTCTTCTCTCTTCTGACGCACCGCTTTCTGCCGTACCTCTTGAATGCGGCTGTCCGTCCATCCCGCGGCACCCAAAACCGCCGCTAGCGTCCGGTCGCGAAAGTTCATGTTTCGCGCCATTGTTGTGAGCTGCGCCCGTTCGGCGGCACTGATGACCCTGCGGCGCATCAGCGTGGAAAAGGTGCGCTGCAGATCGACGAGCGCGTCGGTCAGTTGCAGGAAGCCGAGCTCAGCCGGCCCCGAATGCACCGCCACGGCGTCGTCCGGGGCCAGGGCGGGGGGCGAGACGCAACCCTCCATTCGGGAAGAAAGAGCCCATCGCCGATACCACCTGTAGATCAGGCCGACGCCGATCATGCCGAAATCGCCGAGTTCCGCTGCTCTGAGCGCCCCCATGCTGGCGCCTCCGACCATGACAATTCCCTGGGCCATCGCCCAGAGGATTTCCTTGTGCCTGACGGCGGGCCGGTCTTCGAACCGGCCGTCGATCAAGACCATGGCACGGGGCCTGAAAGCATGGGCGGCCAGTAGAATATCACCTTGGGCGGCGGGCTGCAGATAGATGGCATCGAGCACCGCACGGGCCTCGTCAAGCCGCAGGGTCGGACCGAGAAACACCAGAATTGGACCGTCGCATCCCGCATCTGGCATCTGCTCACCTGACAACAGAGAAGGGATGGGCGCGGGCAAGGACCGTCCTCACGCACTGGACACCCGCTTCGCGATCATGCCCGACCGGAACGGCGACGACTGGGCCGAGGCCGGCCGCGAGAACGCTGCTCAGCAGGGAGCCAGCATCAGCCGCCGTCGACGAAGACGCCCCCTGCATCGGCCCTGCCGAAACCTCGGCGAGAATCAGCTGGCGGGCTCTCGCTACGACCTCCTCGGTGCTCCGCTTGTAGTGTGCTCTCGTCTGATCATCGCGAGCACCGGAGATCGCCCCTGCCCTCGCCGCCAGCGCTTCGAGCATGGCGCTTACGCCGGCTGCTTCGACGCTCGGACCTGCGGCATAGCCTTCCGTCGGCAGGGCGAGAATCGGCTCGCCAGAACCCGTCTCGATCGTCTGGCACCAGATGACCGCAAGGCCCGTCGGAGAAGGGGCCTGCCACAGGGCGACGGCTATGCCGCAGGATCCTGCAACGGAACAGACCCGATCGACCCCAGCGCCGAGCCCCGTCGTGGCGATGCGCATCCGGTCGAAAAACCCGTGTGTGGCGAAAGCGCGGGCCATGGCGTCGCGCTCGATACATTCGAACAAGCCATGCAGATAGGCACTGTGGGCGTCCACATGGCAGGCCAGACCCGTTGTCGTGCGCACGAACCAGCCGTCGTGGACCGGCGGCGGTTCCGTGTAACAGGTGTGGACCAGCTCTAAAGGAACGGGCAGCGCGTGCCCCGTGGCGACATCGACGCCCATCGTCCAAGCTATGGTCCTGCTCCGCCAATCTTCCGAGCCGGCCACGACAAGAGTATCAAACAGGCCGTTGGCAATTTCGAGTTCCTCGGCCGTTGCGAGAAAGATGCGTTCGGGCGGAATGGCTTCGGCATAATAGCGCTCCAGCGATTCCATGATTGCTCCCACCGACGCTTCAGTTGTCGTGAAGCCTCGCCCCAGAGAGGTGACTTCCGATAGAGCCGCCGGACGAACGGCTTGCACCACGGGGAGCCCCAGCCGGTCCAGCCCCGTCAGGTCGCCGATCCGCGTTATTCGAGCTCTCCTGCAAAGCGGCAGAAGTGCCTGGAACCGTCGTTTGGTTTCGTCAGGAGTGGAGTGAACGGAAAGGGCGGCGCGCGGGCATGAAACTAACGAGGCATAAAAATCGGCCAGATCCCCATTCAGGCTGGCTCGATCAGCGCCCCGCGACAAGACCCAGCTCCTGCATCGATCGTCGGGCGCGCCTGACAAGCGTTGTCGCCCCCTGACTTTCGGCAATTTCAACGGCCGATCGAAGGTCTGCCGCGAGCGCATCGCGAGGCACTCCAGCCTGTGCGCCGAGTACCGTGCGGCAGCGGTGAAGCTCCGCCAGCCAATAGGCGTGACCGGTTTCCTCGGCCTTTTGGATCGCCTCGTTCACGATGTCGATCGCGTCCCCGAGCCTGCCGGCGAGCCCCACCAAGGTGGCATGCATATAGAGATAGATCGGCAGGTCGGCGACCGCCCCCAACGTCCTGAGAAGCGACAGGCCCTCCCGGAAGACGCTGTGACCACTCGCAAGATTTCCCCGATGAGCCTCGGCCCAGCCCCTGAAGAGTTGCGACAGGCCGGACAGCGACTGCATGTCGTGCTTCCTGGCAAAGTCCGCCATCCGCGCCGAAACCTCGATGAGGCGATCGAAATCGTCCCGGTAAAACGCCGATACGGCTTCCGTATCGAGCGAATGCGCCTTGCTCGGCGCATGGGCTATGCGGTCGACAAAAGCGATCATCCTGGAGAGCGCCGCATCCGATGCCTTGGTTTGCCCGGTCAGCCACAGGGAAAGCGCCATTTGCCCAAGCCCGCAGACCTTCGCGTCGTGCCCACCGAATTCCGTCCGGCTCTTCCTCGCCGTTCGCTCGTCATAGAGCGCCAGGCCGGCCTTGATCGCCTCCTGGGTTTCGCGGTGCCGGCCGAGGTTGAAGTCGATCGCCCAGATGCAGTGGTTCACCTGCAGTTGGATCTCGGGGTCGTCCACCTTCGCCAGCATGGACTGCACTTCGAGCGCCCGGTCGTGCATGATGCGGAAGTCCGACCCGGTGAACCACCAGCCCCAGTAGATCGGGAACCACTTGGACTGCTCCTCCATCGGCTGCCGGCGGGCGATTTCCACGCCGTCTTCGTAGAGCTTGCGCGCGGGAGGCGAGTTCAGCCCCACCAGCCCCGTGAGAATCGGCCCCAGTGCCGTCAACGCCGCCAGCTGCAAAGTCTCGACGGCGCTCTCCTCACCCAATTCGCTGCAGAGCGCCAGCGCATGTTCCAGATATTGCCGCGCCTCGATCATTGCCGAGCGGCTCGAGCTCTCCTTGCCGGCGGCAATCAGCAGTTCGACCGCATTCTCGATGAGCCCGGCCCGTTCGGCATGTTCGGCCAGTGCGCCGGTGTCGATCCAGGCGGCCATGCCGCGGTTCTGGTTGACGGCGCCGAAGAGCCGCCGGTGCAGCACCTGCCGCTGTTTGCGCAGCAGCGCGTTGTAGATCGTCTCCTGGATCAGCACGTGGCGAAAGCCGTATGCAATGCTTCCTGGCGCGCGTACACGCGTCAGGAAGCCGGTCTCGCACAGCATATCGGCCGCACTTGCGATCGCCTTCTTGCTGAAATCGGGCAGAAGCACGCGCAGCAGGGGCAGGGTCACCTGCGTGCCGGCGGCGGCCGCCGCACGCGCCACTTCCCGGGCCGGCCCCAGATGCTGCAGCCGTGCGTCGAGTATGGATTCGAATGCGGATAGATGGACCGGCTTCATGGTCTCCGACAGGCTCGCCTCATCCGCTTCGGCACTTTGGGATGCCCATTGGCAGATTTCCTCGATGAAAAGCGGGACGCCGCCGGATATCCGTTCCGCCACTTCGAAGAGCTCCGGCAGCCTCGCCAGCCGATGCTCAGGCCACTTCGCCCTGATCGCCAGCCGCGTTTCGTCGCTGTCGAGCGGCCGCAACGACAGCCGCAGCGGGGTTGCCGTATCCAGCCACTCGACCGGTGCACCGCGGCGCGACGTCAAGATGAGAAAGATCGGGAATTGACCGATGAGCCGGGCTGCTTCGCCGAGCAGATCGCGCGAAGTCGGGTCTATCCAATGGATGTCCTCAACGGCGACGACCACAGGGCCGCTTCGCGAGACAGCTTCCAGCGTCCGCAAAAGCGCCCGGTGCGCCTTTTCACGGATCGCCTTGGGGTTGTCATTCGCCAGAAGCTGGTTTCGTCCCTCTGCTCCGAGCAGATAGGCGAAGACCTCGATCGCCTCCTTGTCCTCGATGCCGTTGCGCTCGAACAATGTCGCCACATCGGATGCCGTGACGCCCATCTGGCCGTTTCTCGTCGTCGACCCGGGAAAGCTGTGCAGCAGGGGATGCAGCGTCGAGCGCAATCCCCCGGGGAGGCACTGGAAGAAAAACAGCTTCGAGCGCCGATCCCGCGTTCTCCTGCGGATCTCCCGCAAAAGGCGGGACTTGCCGATGCCGGCATCGCCCTCGATGAGCAGGCTTGCGCCCCGGCCGGCAAGAACGCCGTCCCAGGTACGAGCGATCGTATTAAGCTCGCTCTCGCGGTTGATGAACGGACCGCCCAGTCGCCCGTACGCATGGAAGCGATCGACCTCCATCTTGTGTCCGAGCGCCCGCCACACTTTCTCGGGCGTTGAAAAGCCCTTGAGCGGCTTACTGCCCTGAAAAACGAAGGCGTGCGATCGCCCTGCCAGGTTTCGTGTCTCCTCCGAGACCAGGACGCTGTTGGGCTCGGCGATGACTTGCAGACGAGCGGCCATGGCGAGTGCCGCTCCGGTGACGGGCTCCTGCAGCCAGCTCTCGCGCTCCATGTCGCGGATGAGCGCCGCGGACGTGGCGATGCCGACGCGGACGCGAAGATCATCCCGTCCCCACTCTCGGCCGACGCGCTTGCAGGCGTCGACGATGTCGAGCCCCGCCCGGATGGCGAGCGAAGCCGCGTCCTTGGCATCGAGATCGATCGGAAACAGCGCCACGCCGCCATCGCCCGCCTCGTGCTGCATCACTCCGGAATGCGCGGCGATCGACTGCCTGCTCGACCGCTGGAAGGCGGACATCAGATCCTGATAATCCTCGATGTCCATGACATGCAGGAGATCGGTCGACCCTACGAGGTCGTAGCAAAGGGCGGTAACGATATGGCGCTCGCTGCCGTGTGCCGACGAACCGCCGGCGCGCGCGGTGCGACTGACTCCTTTTCGTGGTGTATTGGTCCGGTTTTCGCGCAGCATGCACCACCACCCCGCGTTCGGCAGCGCGCCCCCGAAGACTATACGCGCATGTTCAAGACAAATAAGCTGGTTCTTGCAATTTCTGAAATATCTGGCTTGATAGGCGTGCTGCAGACCATGCGTCACGCTCCCCACTTGGCGTAGCCAAGGCTGCTCACCGAAACCGGTCTATGTCAATCGGCGCAGAGTTGCAACGATCCGATCTCTCTATTTGAGCCCGCACGATGGCATGTTGAGATCAAAAGCGATCGCGGCCGTATGACGAAAGCGGCCATTCTGTCAGCTCTTCTGCAGGGCGAGATGGGCGCCCAATCCGATGAGCGTGGCGCCGCCAACGCGCTGAACCAGACGCTGGGTGCGACTTGAATGCCTGAGCCTCGATACGAGCACGCTGGCGAGCATGACGCAGAGGATGTCCGCCGACGAGAACATCAGGTTGACGATCGACCCGAGGACGACGAATTGCACCCATACGGGAAGTGTGGCTGACGTGTCGATGAACTGCGGCAGGAAGGAAACGAAGAAGATCGCGGTCTTCGGATTGAGAACCTCGATTGTGACGCTCTCGAAAAGGGCACGCCGGCCCGATTTCGCCTGCACCCCCGGCAATACCACATCGCCTTGAGCCTTGGCACGGAAGAGCGAAACACCCATCCAGATCAGATAGGCGGCACCGGCCAGCTTGACGGTCAGATAAAGTGTGGGCACGGCATGAAAGAGGGCCGAAAGCCCTGCAGCAGCCGCAGCGACATGCACATAGCCGCCGATGTGAATGCCGAGCGTCGCCATCACACCGGACCAGCGGCCGCGCGCCATCGTCTGGGCGGCCGCGTAGAGCATGGCCGGTCCCGGCACATAGGCGAATACGGCGGTGGTGACGAGAAAGGTGATCAGCAAACCGGTCGACGGCATTAGCGGCTCCTTTGGAGGCAACTCTTCGCAGAACGATTACCTGACGATCGTCAGCCGCTCCGCCGCGCGGGTGATTGCCGTGTAGAGCCAGCGTTCGCGCGTATCGCGGAAGGCCCAGCTCTCGTCGAAGAGCACGACATTGTCCCATTGCGAACCCTGTGCCTTGTGCACGGTCAGCGCATAGCCATAGTCGAACTCGTCGTAGCGTTTGCGGGTGGACCAGGGAATCTCGCCCTCGACCTCTTCGAAGGCCGCTTTCAAGAGCTTGATCTTCGCCGCGCCGCGGTCCATGTCATCCTCTTCGGGACGGATCATCAGGTTGATCCCCGGCTTCACCGTCTCTTTCGACGAGCTCATCACCTGCCAGAGAGAACCGTTGAGCAGGCCTTTGGCAGGATCGTTCCTCAGGCAGACGAGCTTGTCGCCCGATTGAGGATACTCGCTCGAAAAACCCTTCAGCTCGCGCAGACGTTGGTTGTAGCGCCGCCGCGTCCGGTTGGTGCCGACAAGCACCTGGTCGGCTTCCAGCACCAGCGGCTGGGTGACCTCGCTCTTGGAGATGATCTGTGCCGTGCCGTAGTCGCCCTGCATGATCTCCTTGCCCTCGCGAACATGCATGGCGAGCTGGATGATCGGGTTGTCGCGCGCCTGGCGGTGGATATCGGTCAGCAGATAGTCCGGCTCGTGATTGGTGAAATAGCCGCCGCCCGACACGGGCGGCAACTGACCCGGATCGCCGAGCACCAGGATTGGCGTGCCGAAGCTCATCAGGTCCTTGCCGAGCGCCTCGTCGACCATCGAGCATTCGTCGATGATGATCAGCGCCGCCTTGGCGACCGGGCTCTGGCGGTTGATGGCGAACATCGGCGCGATCGAGGTCTTGCCGGTCTCCTCGTCCGCGACCTCCTCCTCGCCACGAGGCCGGTAGATCAGCGAATGAATGGTCTTGGCATTGCTGGCGCCCTTGGAACGCAGCACCTGCGCGGCCTTGCCGGTGAAGGCCGCAAAGAGCACCTCGCCGTCGACGTGCTCCGCGAAATGCCGTGCCAGCGTCGTCTTGCCGGTGCCGGCATAGCCGAACAGCCGGAAGAGCGGCGAGCGGCCTTCCTTCAGCCAACGCGAAACGGCCTTCAGGGCCTCGTCCTGTTGCGGAGCGAATTGCATGACCTGCAGTGTCAGGATTCGGTGGCCAGGCGCAAGCCCGGATTTCTGTCTGGCGTCGGTGTGGATGCTTCGGCGGTCACAATGCCGTCGAGCGGCTTCAGCGCGAAATCTTCTGCGGCGGGAGCACCGTCAATCACTTTCATGCGCTGCGCGCCGAAGCCCTGTCTGGATCAAGATCGCCTGTGGCAGTTTCTTGCCACGGCACTTGAAACGGCGCGCGCGATGCTGCTAACAACAGGGTGGCTGCATACTGTGTGCACGAGCGGCCGTCCTCGCCGGAGAATGCCGTTGAAGCCGGAACAGCCCGCAACGCCGATGACCCCCGAAAGCAGCCGGCTTGGTCGCTTGCCGCGCATCTGGCAATGGTGCCTGCTGGGCGTGCTTTCCCTGCTGCTTGCTGCTCTCTTCGAAATGGCGGGCATTCCGGCCGGGCTTCTCATGGGCCCCATGGTGGCCGGCGCGCTTGTCGGCATGAATGGCGGCACGATCCGCCTGCCCCGCCAGTTCATTTTCTGCGTCCAGTTCGTCCTGGCGATGATGATCGCCGGCTCGATGCGGCCCGATCTGTTCGCCACCTTCTCCAGCAATTGGCCGCTCTTCCTCGCCGTCATCCTGTCGGTGATCGGCGTCAGCACGCTGTGCGGCTGGACGATCACGCGGATGCGCATCCTGCCTGGAACGACGGCGATCTGGGGGTCCTCGGCCGGTGCGGCCTCGACCATGCTGCTGATGGCCGACGCCTATGGCGCCGATGCCCGCCTCGTCGCCTTCATGCAATATTTGCGGGTCGTCTGCGTCGCCGGCGCCGCGACGATGGTCGCGCATCTCTGGGTCAGCGGCACGGAGGCCGAGACGGCAACCCATTGGTTTGCGCCGGTCGCTGCCCTGCCCTTCCTTGCGACGCTCGCCGTCGGCATCGTCGGCGGCTTCCTCGGCAAGCTGCTGCGCGTCCCGGCCGGCGCTTTCCTCGTCCCCTTCGCGATCGGCTCGGCTCTCAATGTCTCCGGCATGCTGACGATCGAATTGCCGCAATGGCTGCTGGCGCTCTCCTTCGCGCTGCTCGGCTGGAACATCGGGCTGGGCTTTACCCGCAGCATCATCGCGCATGCGCGTCGGGCCTTCGTGCCGACGGTCGTCTCCATCCTCGTGCTGATGGCCTCTTCCGGTTTGCTCGCACTGCTCCTCACCAAGGCGGTCGGCATCGATCCGTTGACAGCCTATCTCGCCACCAGTCCCGGTGGCCTCGATTCCATTGCCGTGATCGCCGCCTCGAGCGATGTCGACCTTCCCTTTGTCATGGCGCTGCAGACGGCCCGCCTGCTGATCATCACGCTGATCGGCCCGGCTCTTGCCCGCTTCGTCGCCGACCGGGCCTGACGCCGTCACGGCACCCCAACGCGAACGCGAAGCACCTTCCCGTCATTTGCAACCAGCACGAGCGCCTAGGGAATAAATTCTTGGCCCGCCGTGTCTCATCCATGAACCCGCTTGGAACGGTTCTAGGAAGGAGCCCCGCAATGAGAACGATCCCCTTGACCATCACCATTTGCCTCGTCACCAGCGCTTCCGCTTTCGCGGCACCGCCCGTCAAAACGGTTGAGAGCGAAAAAGGTCCGGTGCTTGCCGCGGCAAACGGCATGACGCTCTACACCTACAAGGATGATCAGAAGGGCGTCTCCACCTGCTATGATCAATGCGCAAAGAACTGGCCGCCCTTCATGGTGGAAGGCGACGCGATGGCAGAAGGCGCCTATTCGATCGTCGAACGCAAGGACGGCAGCAAGCAATGGGCAAAGGACGGCATGCCGCTCTACTTCTGGGTAAAGGACAAGAAAATGGGCGATATTACCGGTGACGGTGTGAAGGGCGAATGGGATGTCGCACGGCCGTGACGATTCGGAAGCAGGTGCGGATGCTTCCGCACCCGACGCTTTCGAGGAAGACGTCCTCACCCTCATGCCGGCGCTCAGGCGCTATTCACGTAGCCTCGCCCGATCCGACACGGACGGCGAGGACCTTCTCCAGGACTGCGTCGAAAAGGTGCTGGCGCGCCGGCAGCAATGGCGAGGCGTGAACCTGCGCGCCTGGGCCTTCACCATCATGACGAACCTCTACCGCAACCGTCACCGCCATCGCGCCTTGCATCCCGAGGTCGAATATGAGGAGGCTCTTGGCCTCGTCGCCGAAGACCAGAATGCCGACCCCCTGCAAAGCCGGCGGCTCGAGCGCGCGCTGGAGCGGCTGTCGGTCGACAACCGCTCCGTGCTGATGCTCGTGGTGATCGAAGGCTACCGCTATCAGGATGTGGCGGAGATGATGGCTATCCCGATCGGCACGGTGATGTCGCGCCTGTCGCGCGCGCGCCGCCAGCTCGCCGAAGCGATGAAGGACGACAACGTGATCGCCCTGCGGAGACCGAAATGACGGACGAATTCAACACCGTCTCCGAAGACGAACTGCATGCCTATGTCGATGGCCAGCTGAGCGAGCCGGAGCGCAGGCGCATCGAAGCCTGGCTCGAAAGGCACCCGGATCGCGCTCAGGAAGTCCGCGAATGGCAGGCCCAGGCGGCTGCGCTCCAACACCATTTCGCATCCTATGCCCGTGATCATGAAGGCGATCGGGCGCTGGTCTCGGCCCGTCGAGGCCGGGGGCACGGCGTTGCCTCGGCCCCTGCGCCCGTCCTCCTACGGATCGCCGCCGGTCTCCTGATCTTCGCGGCCGGTGCCCTGACCGGGTTCTACGCCCCTGCGATCGTCTCCGGGGATCGGTTGCCCGCGGCGGCCGAGAGCACCGACAGCCTTCCGCGCCAGGCGCAATCCGCTTTTCTCGTCTATGCGAGCGAGGTGCGCCATCCGGTCGAGGTCGGCGCCGACCAGGAGGCGCATCTCGCCACCTGGCTCGGCAAGCGGCTCGATTACGGGTTGAAGATTCCGGATCTGTCGGCTTTCGGATTTTCGCTCGTAGGCGGCCGGCTGATCCCCGTCAACGGCACGGCGGGCGCCCTGCTGATGTATGAGGACGGCTCCCGCCAGCGGCTCACCGTACTTCTCGGCCGCAACAGCGACAATCGCGAGACGAGCTTCCGCATCGCGAGCCAGGGCGATCTCGAAACTTTCTACTGGATTGACGGCGAGATCGGCTACGCGGTTACCGGCGAGGTGCCGCGCAGCCTCCTGCAGCGGGTCGCCGACGCGTGTTACCGCCAGTTCGAGGGGTCGGAGGGCTCATAGCACGCGGGCTCATCCTCGTCGCAGCGGATCGTTCTCCAGGACGATAGGCTTGCCATGCGGCGTCCCTTCGGCAGCACGCTGCCAGCTTCGGACGAGCGCCTCCAGCTCCGGCCCAGAGGTGATGGAAAGCTTCTCGACCAGGTGGCTGAGGGCCGCCACCCAGCAATCATAGTAATCGCTGCCGTCCGGCTTCCGGCCGGGCTTGTGGAGCTCGGCCGAAAGCGCCTCGGCCCACTCGCTCCAGGAAAACACGCCCTGTTCATGGAGCCGGACGGTCATGGCGAAGGCGGCAGCCTGCCAGGGCTCGGCAAAGACTGGATCGCCGTCCGCCGATTTCGGCAGTTCGGCAGAGGCGACAAGTGGAGAGGTGGTGCTACACGGACTCAAGATAGCTCTCCCAGGCATCGATTGAGACGGTCAATGACGGATCGCCGCCCTCACCCCAGATCTCCCCGCCATCAAAGACGACCGTGTAGACCCATTGCGGGTTCTCGCCCTTGCCGTGGGCGTTGTCGTCCGGAAAGACAAAACTGCCCTGCACCGCTTCCACCACGCCGACTTTGGCACGGGCGTAGCGCGGCAGGCGCGTGTGGGTTTCCGGATGGAAGTTCTTCGTACGGACACGGTCGCCGACGCCGAAACGCGGCGGCGTAGCGACCGGCCGGTCGCAAGGCCCGCCTCTGGCGAGCACGCCCGCCACCATATCGGCCTTGAGCACCCGCTTCGGCTCCCGCCCCTTCTCGTGCATATGGCCGGCATCGAGCTCCGCTTGGGTCACGAAGCCGTGGCGCTTCAGGAGCGTTTCCAGCGCACGGGTCCAGATCTCGTAATAGCTTGCCGCGAGATAAGTGGCGGGGGGCAGGCTTTCGCGCGCATGCCGGCTCTCGTCGATCGTCCAGGCGCCGAAGGCTCCGCAGGAGAGCGTGATCCCGAGTGCGCGCTTTTCCCATTCCGCATGGAAATAGGGCTCGTCCTTTTCCGGCGCGATCGGCCCAAGGCCATGCTGGCCGCCAAGGTCGTGAGGCCCGTTCATGGCTTGGCCTGCGGTGAAAGGGCGAGCCCGGTGCCGATCATCGAATCGCGCGTGACGAGATCGGCGAGCGCCTCCTCGCTGAAGTCTTCGGTGCCGTCGGGCCGCTCCGGCACCACGAGATAACGCAGCTCCGCGGTCGAATCCCAGACGCGGATCTTCTTGTCGATCGGCAGCTCCAGCCCGAATTCGGCGAGCACGCCGCGCGGATCGATGACGGCGCGCGAGCGATAGGGTGGCGCCTTGTACCAGACGGGCGGCAGGCCGAGCACGGCCCAGGGATAGCAGGAGCAGAGCGTGCAGACGATGAGATTGTGGGTATCGGGCGTGTTGAAGACGGCGCGCATGTGTTCGCCCTGCCGGCCGGTGAAGCCGAGACTCGCGATCGCCGCCGTTGCATCGCGCTTCAGCCAGTCCGCAAACTCCGCATCGCTCCAGGCCCTGGCAACGACGCGCGCACCGTTCCTCGGACCGACCTTCGTCTCGTAGGTGTCGACGATCGCATCGATTGCCGCCGGGTCGATCAGTCCCTTCTCCGTCAGCACCGTTTCCAGCGCCTTCACCCGCGCTTCCACATCGGTGAAATGATTGTCGTGATGGTGATGGCCGTGATCGCCGTCCTGGCCACGATGATGCTCGGACATTCCGTGCCTCCTCCGCCGGAAACCCGGCCATCTCTAATGCATCAGGGCGGGAATCGGAATCGATATTTCAAGAGTTACTCTACTTTAGCATCGGCCAGAGGCTGACGACGAGCAGCACGGCCATGGTGATGTTGAACCATTTGAGCCGCGCCGGCTCGGAGAGCCATTGCCTCAGCGCCGAGCCGAAGCCTGCCCAGGTCGAGACGCTCGGCACGTTAACGAGCGCGAAGACGAGGCCGACGACGAGCACGCTCGCGAGATAGCGTTCGCCACTGGTATAAGTGGCCATGGCCGAGACAGCCATCACCCAGGCTTTCGGATTGACCCATTGAAAGGCGGCAGCCTGGAGAAAAGTCAAAGGCGCAGCCCCTGACTTGCCCTCGCCAAGCGAGCGCGAGGATCCGATCTTCCATGCAATCCAGACGAGATAGGCGCCACCGGCGAACTTCAGCCCGGTGTAGAGAAGCGGCACGGAGTGAAGCAGCGCGCCAAGGCCCAGGCCAACCGCAATCAACAGCAGGAAGAAGCCGCTACCGATCCCGAGCATATGCGGGATCGTACGGGCGAAGCCGAAATTCACGCCCGAGGCAAACAGCATCATATTGTTCGGGCCGGGCGTGATCGATGTCGTGAAGGCGAACAGGAACAACGCCAGAAGCGTATCGGCTTGCATGCATTTCTCCCAAGGCATTGTTCGAGACGGTCGTCGGCAGCGACGTTCCGCATTTTGGAAATTTAGGTCAGCCTAGCTGACCTAAATCCAAAGACCAGTCAAATCTTGTCATGGTTACAAAACCGGAAGCGATGAATCGCCCGATACGTCGGTAGGAGGCAACAAAAAAGGCCGGGTGAAAACCCGACCTTCCTCATCATCTCGACCTGCCGATGCCGGTACATCCGTGGTCAAAGGCAGGGAGATGACATCTGTTGAACGAATGTCCCGCACCGAAATGGCCCGCCTTGCGCCTCCGAAAGGCAACCAAACTCGGGAGGACCCAGCGACATCGTGCCTTGGCGCAATAAAGAACGTCGCCGATCAACATCGATGAGCCGCCTGTCGTGAGACAATGTGGTCTTCGCAAGGCATTGGACGAAATTTTCAATCAGGTCTCCTGTCGCCCGCAGATCATGGACTTTTTCCGCCCGGGTGCCATTTTGTCATTGTCAGAAGCGAGCGAGGGCGCATGTCATGCACGATCCTATCCCGACCACCACGTTCCCGGATGGGCGCAAGGTTCCGGTCCTCGGTCAGGGAACCTGGCGGATGGGCGAGAACCGCACCACGGCTGCCGACGAAATCCGCAGCCTCCAGATTGGGCTTGATCTCGGCATGACGCTTATCGACACGGCCGAAATGTACGGGAACGGCGGCTCCGAGCGGATTGTGGGCGAGGCGGTCCGCGGCCGTCGCGACGAAGCCTTCATCGTCAGCAAGGTGCTGCCCTCCAATGCCAGCCGCTCGGGCACCATTGCCGCCTGCGAGCGTAGCCTCCGCCATCTCGGCACCGACCGCGTCGATCTCTATCTGCTGCATTGGCGCGGCGGCTATCCGCTCGCCGAAACCCTCGCCGCTTTCGAGGAGTTGAAGCGGGACGGCAAGATCGTCGCCTGGGGCGTTTCGAACTTCGATGTCGACGACATGGAGGAATTGATATCGGTCCCGGGCGGCGGCAGCGTCGCGGCAAACCAGGTGCTCTATAACCTTGGCCGCCGCGGCATCGAATACGACCTCCTGCCCTGGTGCCGCGACCGCAGCGTGCCGATCATGGCCTATTCGCCGCTCGACGAAGGGCGCCTGCTCCACGATGCGGACCTCGTTCATATCGCCAAGGCGCACCAGGCGACCCCCGCTCAGGTCGCTCTCGCCTTCCTAAAGACCCGCGCCGGCGTGATCTCCATACCGAAGACCGGCTCTGCCGAGCGCGCCCGCGAAAACCGCGACGCCATGGATATTCACCTGACGGCGGAAAACCTCGCCGAACTCGATCGCATCTTCCCGCCGCCAAGACGGAAGATGCGGCTGGAGGTGATTTGAGAACACAGGAAGATAGCCCTGCCCAAAAGGAAGAATGCCCCTCCCCACAGGTGGGAGGGGCTTAACCTGCCGCGCCCTCTGCGGTAATTAATTCCTGGCCTTTGCAGCGAGCACAAAGCGACTGAAATTGCAGGAGCGCGCCGCGGGCGCCAAGCCCCTCCCACCTGTGGGGAGGGGTTGGGGCGGGGCGCGCACCAAAGGTGCGCAATCCCTCACATCCCCTGCGGGCCGCGGTTCATTGCGGCAATGCCCGTGCGGCAGACCTCGATCAGACCGAGCGGCTTCATGATTGCGATGAATTGCTCGATCTTCGAAGGCTTGCCGGTGATCTCGAAGACGAAGTGATCGATATTGGCGTCGATGACCGAAGCGCGGAAGGCATCGGCAAGTCTCAGCGCCTCCACCCGGTGCTCGCCCGAACCGTGCACCTTGACGAGCGCCAGCTCGCGCTCGACCGGCCGGTCGTGGCCAAGCCCTGCGGCGCGCACGGTGAGGTCGACGACGCGGTGCACCGGCACGAGCCGCTCGAGCTGGTTCTTGATCTGCTCCAGCACGTGCGGCGTGCCGCGCGTGACGATGGTGATGCGCGACAGATGCGCCTCGTGCTCGGTCTCGGAGACCGTCAGGCTTTCGATGTTGTAGCCGCGGCCGGAAAAGAGGCCGATGACGCGGGCCAGCACGCCCGGCTCGTTGTCGACGAGGACGGAGAGCGTGTGCGTCTCCGCAAGCTCCGTCTCCTTGGCGATGAAATAGGCGGAGCCCGTCGGTTGAAGATGTGCGCTCATTCTCTTGTTCCTAATCCTTATCCTCAGACGAGCTGGCGGCCCTTGGCATCGATGGCATTGGCAACCGCCTCGTCCGTCGCCTCGTCGGGAAGCAGCATTTCGTTATGCGCCTTGCCGGACGGGATCATCGGGAAGCAGTTGGCGAGGTTGGCGACGCGGCAGTCGAAGATCACCGGCACCGGCGTGTCGATCATGCGGCGGATCGCGTCGTCCAGTTCGCCGGGCTTCTCGCAACGGATGCCGACGCCGCCATAGGCTTCGGCCAGCTTGACGAAGTCGGGCATCGCTTCCGTATAGGAATGCGACAGCCGGTTGCCGTGCAGCAGTTGCTGCCATTGGCGGACCATGCCCATGTACTGGTTGTTGAGGATGAAGATCTTGACCGGCAGCCCGTACTGGACCGCGCAGGACATTTCCTGGATGCACATCTGGATGGATGCATCGCCGGCGATGTCGATGACGAGGCTTTGCGGATGCGCCACCTGGACGCCGACAGCGGCCGGGAAGCCGTAGCCCATGGTGCCGAGGCCGCCCGACGTCATCCAGCGGTTCGGCTGCTCGAAGCCGAAGAACTGCGCCGCCCACATCTGGTGCTGGCCGACCTCGGTGGTGATATAGGTGTCGCGGTCCTTGGTGAGCTCATAGAGCCGCTGGATCGCATATTGCGGCATGATGACATCGTCGCTCGGCGTATATGCAAGCGAATTGCGCGCCCGCCACTTGGCGATCGACCCCCACCAATCGTTCAGCCGTGCCTTGTCGACCGTCTTTGCCGCCGCGTGCCACAGCCGGACCATGTCTTCGAGGACGTTGCCGACATCGCCGACGATCGGAACGTCGACCCGGACGTTCTTGTTGATCGAGGACGGATCGATATCGATATGGATCTTCTTGGAGTTCGGCGAAAAGGCGTTGAGGCGGCCGGTGATGCGGTCGTCGAATCGGGCGCCGATGCAGATCATGACGTCGCAGTCATGCATCGCCATGTTGGCCTCGTAGGTGCCGTGCATGCCGAGCATGCCGAGCCAGTTCTTGCCGGAGGCCGGATAGGCGCCGAGGCCCATCAGCGTCGAGGTGATCGGAAAGCCGGTGAGGTCGACGAGCTCGCGCAGGAAATGCGCCGCCTCCAACCCGGAGTTGATGACGCCGCCGCCGGAATAGATGACCGGTTGGCGCGCCGACTTCATCAGCGCGACCGCTTCCTCGATCTTCTTGAGGTCCCCTTGGGTCTTCGGCTGGTAGCTCTTCTGCGTCGGCACGGCGGAAGGCGGCGTGTAGGTGCCGGTCGCGAACTGGATGTCCTTCGGGATGTCGACGACGACCGGACCCGGACGACCGGACTGGGCGATGCGGAACGCCTCATGGATGATGCGGGCAAGATCGTTGACGTCCTTGACCAGCCAGTTGTGCTTGGTGCAGGGCCTCGTGATGCCGACCGTGTCGCATTCCTGGAAGGCATCCGAGCCGATCAACGGGGTCGGAACCTGGCCGGAGATGCAGACGAGCGGGATCGAATCCATCAGCGCGTCCTGGAGCGGCGTGACCGCATTGGTGGCGCCGGGACCGGAGGTGACCAGCATGACGCCGACCTTGCCGGTGGAGCGGGCATAGCCCTCGGCCATGTGGCCGGCGCCCTGCTCATGGCGGACGAGAATGTGCTGGATCTCTTCCTGCTGGAAAATTTCGTCGTAGATCGGAAGCACGGCGCCGCCCGGGTAGCCGAAGATGTGTTCGACACCATTGTCCTTCAGGGCCTGGAGAACGATCTCCGCCCCTGTCATCTGGTTTTCAGTTCCGCTCATTGGCCTGCTTCCGTCCCTTTTGTAAGGCTTGGGGTGATTAGCTTGTTTGAGGACATAAAAAAAGGCCCCATCAGGAGCCTCGTTCAGCGCATGGGTGGCTACCGCCGGATGGTTACACCATCCTGCCCATGCGCCGTCCCACCACAAGAATAACCGCGAAATTTTTCATGGGTCGATTTGATAAACAGAAAACCGTGACCCGTCAACGCCGATTTAACGGACGTCCTTCCCGGACCGGACCCTTAGAACACAAGGAAATCCTCTGCGGCGAGCGAAGTGCCACGGCTCACGATGGCGAACCGAACGGCATCTGCGCCCCCGGTGCCATCCGCATCGTAAAATAGCTCCCCACGAGCTTGGTCATATACGATCCGGTCGTCCTCGTGGGACGCAGCCTTGCCAAAAGCCAAGGTCTCACTGTCCAGCGTGCCTACCGAGAGCGCCGCAAATACAGCAGCGTCCAGCCTGAACAGGTCATCGGCCGCGCAGAAGTCGAGGACGCGGTCGCAGCTTGCCGTGTCCGGGGCAACGTCGAACAGGAAGGTATCGGCTCCCTCCCCCCCGATCAGCTTGTCGCGACCGACGCCGCCGCTGAGGATGTCGTTGCCCGCGCCGCCATTCAGCCTGTCATTGCCCGCCATGCCCTCGAGTGTATCGTCGAACCGGCTACCCGCGATCCGGTCGTTGCCGCCCGCGGCGACGACCAGCACAGGGTGATCATATGCCTGATAGCTGATCTTCTCGGCGGCATCTGTCAGTATGATCGATTGCGCGGGCGGAGTGACCGTTATGGTGATGGTCGCCAGATTGCTGTTTCCCTGACCATCGGTGACGTAGATGGTGAACCTGTCGGTCCCGAGAAAACCCGCCTGGGGAGTGTAGTCGAACAGGTTTCCACTGAGGAAATCCTGATGAAAGTGAAGGCTGCCCCCGTATTCACCCTGGGGGAATGGATAGTAGCCGCTTTCGTAGCGCGTCTCCTGTTCCAGCGTGCCATGGGCCGGCCCCTCCACGACGATGAAGGCCAGCAGATCGAAATCGGCGTCCGCCGCACTAAAGGCCACGTCGTCGAGGGACTGGCCAGGGAGAAGCGTGAAGTTCATATCGGTCGCTACGGGGACATGGTTGACGAAGCTGTCCAGGTGCAGCGCGCCATCCCGCAGGATGATCTGGTGTTGGCCGTATTGCGTGTTTTCGCCGCCAAAGTATTGATTTGCGCCGATCCAGGTCACCGTGATGTCGTCGGGACTCTCCGCGGTCACTGACACGATCTGGGCCGAAAGATAAGCGGCCTGATCAGACAAGCTGCGAATGTAATTGCCCTCGTTGTCGAAGACGAGGGTCTCTATCGTCGTTGCGACCTCGGTCCTGCCGTCATGGGTGAAAGTCGTGATCGTGAAGAACCCGTCGAACACGTCGATCGAAGCCACTTCAATCGAACCGAAAGGGTAATCCGCGCGTGCGCCGACGGGGCCGAGAACATCCCCATTCGATGCCGTTATCGTGAAGAGGACCGCATCAGGGCTTTGATTGTCGAGGTCCTCCCAGACGGTCAACTCGCTCCCATTGCTCAAGCTCGGCATGGCTTCCCCCTCGTCGACGCGGAGAAATGAATGGCTGCGCGGTCCATTCCGTGGATAACACGAGCCATTCGTGGCTACATCCCTCAATGCTTAGGGATGCGAGCGAAGTTCATTGTGAGCCGTTTGAACCTGAAGGGCGCCCCATAGTGCGCAACCACTTATTAAAATCGTTTCGTTATTCTGGAACGCTGTTAGCCGAGGTGTGTCTTGCTCAACAGTGAAACTCAAGCTCCGATCAGCGCCGGAGAACAGGACCGCCGCGACGGCATGAAGCCGGGGAACCGTTTCCTCGGGCGGGTCGTCGCGTGCAACGGCTCGCGCGCAACCATCGCAGCCGTGGCCGAGGGGGGCGAGACCTCCCTCACCGAACTCTGGTCGGTCGGTCGGCTGATTTCGATCTCAGTCGGCACAAACCGGATCGTCGCTCTGGTCTGCTCCATGCAGACCGCGGCCGAAGAATGGAGCGAGGAGACCAACAACACCTTCCGCATCGAGGTCGAATTGATGGGCGAAGTCTTCAAGCGCCCCGACGGACAGGAAGAGTTCTCAGCCGGCATCAGCCGCTATCCCTATCTCGGCGCCATCGCGCACCGGATCCGTGCAGCCGATCTTGCGCGGATCTATGATTCCCGGCAGGCGGACAGTTGCGTCATCGGCAAGCTGACGCAGGACGAAAGCCTCGATGCCACCATCCATGTGCCCTCGATGCTGGCCAAGCATTTCGCCATCGTCGGCACGACCGGCGTCGGCAAGTCTACGGCCGTCACACTGCTGCTCAACAAGGCGATTGCCGCCGATCCGAAGCTACGCGTCCTGATTCTCGATCCTCACAACGAGTTCGCGGCCGCCTTTCCGGAGAGTGCGGTGGTCATCGAGACCGATACGCTCGACCTGCCGTTCTGGCTCTTCCGCCTCGAGGAATTCGCGGAAGTCCTCTTTCGCGGTCGGCCGCCCGTGCCCGAAGAGCTCGATATCCTGCGCGATGTGATCCCGGATGCCAAGAAGGCCTTCAAGGGCGGCGAGTCCGGCCTAATGCGCCGTCAGACCGAAAAAAGCTCGATCACCGCGGACACGCCGGTCCCCTACCGCATCGCCGATCTGCTGGCGATGATCGACGAGCGCATCGGCCGGCTCGAGGGCCGCAACGACAAGCCGCATTTGCGCTCGCTGAAGGTGAAGATCGTCTCGGCGATCAACGATCCGCGCTATCACTTCATGTTCTCGTCGAACACGATCACCGACACGATCCAGGACACGATCGCCAAGATCTTCCGTATACCGGGCGAAGGCAAGCCGATCGCCACCTTCGAACTCGCCGGCATTCCGTCCGAGGTCGTCAATTCGGTCGCCTCGGTGCTCTGCCGCATGGCGTTCGAAATCGGCCTCTGGAGCAATGGCGGCATCCATATGCTGGTGGTCTGCGAAGAGGCGCACCGCTACGTGCCCGCCGATCCGACGCTCGGCTTCCTGCCGACGCGCCAGGCGATCGCCCGGATTGCCAAGGAGGGCCGCAAATACGGCGTGTCGCTCGGCATCATCACGCAGCGCCCGGGCGAGCTCGATCCGACGATTCTGTCGCAATGCTCGACGGTCTTTGCCATGCGGCTCGCCAACGACCGCGACCAGGAAATCATCCGCTCGGCGATTTCCAATTCGTCGATGTCGACCACCAGCTTCATTTCCTCGATCGGCAACGGTGAGGCGATCGCATTCGGCGAGGCCGTGGCAGTGCCGATGCGCATGCGCTTCGGCCGGGTCGAAGAGGCGAGGCTTCCCCGCGCCCACGGCATCATCGACAAGGTCGACGAGGATCAGCCGCCGGTCGTCGACCTTCGTTCGATCGTCAGCCGCATGCGCGCCATGAACGGGCCGGACATTTCGAGCTTTCAGCAAAGCTATCTTGCCGCCCAAAGCAACCTGGCGGTTCCCTATGAGGATCGTACCGGCGATGCGCCCGACGAAGTCGAGCCGATGGATCTGCGCGACGATTTCTCCACGTCCGCGCTTGAATCCTATCGGCCCGAAATGTTGCCGCGCGGGTCCGAGCCGACCAATCCGCAGCTTGAACGCTTCAACCAGATCCGCGACCAGATCCTCTCCGGGCAGGCGGAAAAAGACGCCGCGCGAATGCTGAACACGCCGGCAGTGCCGGAGCGCGGCTTCTCGGCCTCCGCAACCTCGGGATCGCTGCGCGAGAGCCTGCTGAAGCGCCCTCTCGGAAGCATCATCCGCAAATAGCAGGGATCGGATCGCGACCTCCGACGTTGTTGCCATAGAACGCGCAGCAACAGGACGGGAGGCTGCAATGGACGAGCGAGAGGCCTGGCAACGGGAACGCGGACTGTGGCTCGAAGGTGCCGGCGCGTACCAGCAACTGCTCGACGACGAATGCCTGATGGCCTTTGCTCCGGTGGGCATCCTCGGCGGGGTGGAAATCATCCGGGCTCTCGATGGCGCGCCGCGCTGGCTGGACGTGGAGATGACGGAGCGGAGGAGCGCTCGGCCGAATGACAGCGTCCTCGTATTGGCCTACAGGGTCGACGCCCGACGCGACTCCGATGCCCCCTATGCGGCCTATTGCACCTCGACCTATGCACGAACCGGGAAGGCGTGGCGGCTGGTTCAGCACCAGCAGACGCCGATCGATCCCTCGGCAAACCAACCGGGCACGGCGCCGCGACAGGAGAACGCAATGGATGAAATCCTTCGTAGCTTTTTCAATCGCTACGAGAGCATGGCAAACCGCGTGCTCGCCAGGGAAATGGACGTAGCCGAGACGACCTTCGCCTTCGCATCCGATTTCATCGCCGCCTCACCGGCGGGCGTCATGGCGGGGAAGAACGACCAGAGCCTCAAAGCGTCGATGGAAAAGGGTTACGCCCGCTACAGGGAAATCGGCACGAAGGAGCTGAAGATCCGCGACCTCAAGACAACGCCGATCGACCCGCTGCATTCGCTCGTCCGCGTCGACTGGCGGTCCGTCTATGAGGCCGATGGGCGACCCGATGTAGTCATCGATTTCGAGGTCCACTATCTTGTCCAGCTGCGCAATGGAGAGCCGAAGATCTTCGGCTGGGTGAGCGGCGACGAAGAGGCCGTGCTCCGGGAACACGGCATCGGCTGAGCGAAACGCGCCTAGAGAACTTCGTCTGGCTGCGCGATCCGCTGCCAGCTGTCATCGAGCTGGTTGCGGAACCAGGTCATCTGGCGCTTGGCATATTGCCGGGTCGCCGCCGCGCCCGTGGAGATCACCTCCGCCTCCCTCATCTCGCCCCTCAGCATCGCGGCGATCTGCTGCACGCCGATTGCTTTCATCACCGGCATGTCCGGCGAAAGCTTCAGCGCCAGGAGCGCCTGCACCTCCTCGACCGCGCCGCTAGCGAGCATCGCCTCGAAGCGCCGATCGATCCGGCTGTGAAGAAGCGACCGTTCGGGCAGTACGACGATTTTCCGGGCTCGGTCCGGATCGACAATCACCGGGCCGCGCATCTGCTGATAGTGACGAATCGGCTTGCCGGTCGCCTCGACGACCTCGAGTGCGCGGACGATCCGTTGGCCGTCTTCAGGCCGCAATTGTGCCGCCGCCTGCCTGTCGCTGCGCTCGAGCTCGGCGTGGAGTGCGGCAGCCCCTTCGACCGTCAGCCGCTGTCGCAGCCGCTGCCGGATCGCCGGCGGAATGTCGGGCATGTCCGCCAGCCCACCGGTCAGCGCCTTGAAATAGAGGCCCGTGCCGCCGACGAAAACGGGCAACCTGCCCTCGCCGCGCAGTCTCTCGACCAAGACCTCGGCGTCCCGCAGCCAGGCGCCGGTGGAGTAGAGACGCCCGGCCGGCACATGGCCGTAGAGAAAATGCGCGATGCCGCCTATCTCGGGCTCGTCGGGACGCGCGGTCAGCACCTTCAAGGTATCGTAGACCTGCATGCTGTCGGCATTGACCACCACGCCGCCGTGCCGCTTCGCCAGCGCCACCGCAAGCGCGGACTTGCCGCTGGCGGTCGGCCCGGTTATCAGGATCGCGTCCAGATCTCGTTCAAGGTTTTTCATCATGGCTCTCGTTGCCACGCTTATCGCCAATCCGTCAAATCCCGTTCTCACCCCCGCGCTGGCTGAGGCGGCGGCCGCAGCCGTTGAGGCATCAGGGCTTTACTGGCTGGCCGATGGCGTTGCCTGCGACCTTGCGCTAAAGGACGGCACGGATCCAATTGAAGCCGAAGCGCGGCTGCGGGACACGATGGATGGAGCCGCCGTCGACGTCGCCGTGCAGGATGCCGAGACGCGCCGAAAGAAATTTCTCATCGCCGACATGGATTCAACCATGATTGGCCAGGAATGCATCGACGAACTCGCCGCGGAAGTCGGGCTGAAGGAAAAGGTTGCCGCGATAACTGCCCGCGCCATGAACGGCGAGATCGCCTTCGAACCGGCGCTGATCGAACGCGTGGCGCTCCTGAAAGGCTTGCCGGCCACGGTCATTGCCGAAGTGATCGCCAAGCGCATCACACTGACGCCCGGCGGACGCGAGCTGATCGCCACCATGAAGGCAAAGGGCCACTATACGGCGCTCGTTTCCGGCGGCTTCACCGTTTTTACCGGTCCGATCGCCGAAAAGCTCGGCTTCGATGAAAACCGTGCCAACGAGCTTCTGGAAGAGAACGGAGCACTGACCGGCGAGGTCGCCCGGCCGATCCTCGGCAAGCAAGCCAAGGTCGACGCGCTGATCGACATCACGGAACGGCTCGGCATCTCGACGGCGGACGCGATCGCCGTCGGCGACGGCGCCAACGATCTCGGCATGCTGCAGCTTGCAGGCAGCGGCGTGGCGCTGCACGCCAAGCCGGTCGTTGCCGAACAGGCGAAGATCCGGATCGATCATGGCGATCTCTCCGCCCTCCTCTATCTCCAGGGCTATCGCAAGACGGATTTTGTGACGTGATCATCGGCAAGACCGAGCGCCTCATCATCCGCAACTGGCGCGAGGGCGATCGCGATCTCTTCGCCGAGATCAACAGCGATCCGAAGGTGATGGAATTTTTTCCGTTTCGACGTGACCGGGCGGCGGCCGATGCGCTGTTCGACCGCAATGCCGGCACCATCGCCGAGACGGGCTTCGGCTTCTTCGCGCTTGCGCTGCGCGACGGCGACGTGCCGATCGGCTTCTGCGGGCTGGCCCGCACCCATCTTGAGCCGCATCTGCCCGACGGCACAGTCGAAATCGGCTGGCGCCTTGCCGTTTCCTATTGGCGCAAAGGCTACGTCACCGAGGCAGCGCTGGCGCTTGTAGACCTCGGTTTCGGTGAAAGGGATCTCGGCGAGATCGTCTCCTTCGCGGTGGCGACGAATGCCCGGTCGATCGCCGTGATGAGGCGCATCGGCATGCGGCCGGACCCATCTCGCGACTTCGATCATCCGGGCGTGCCCCACACGCATCAGCCTCTGAAGCGCCACGTGCTTTACACGATCACAGCGGACGAATGGAGGCTGGGCGCAAAGACACCGAACTGATTTCCCGCGCCCTCTCCGGCAAGCTCGAAGACTGGGCCTCGCTACTCCATCCGCACCGTCACGAAACGCAGCTCGCCGGTCTTGCTGGCGATCATCAGCAATGCGTTGCGGCGGCCGTCGGCCTTCAGTTCGCCGACGCGGGAGGTGACGTCTTCCGGCGAGTCCATTGCCTCCTGACCGACCTCGACAATGACGTCTCCCGCCTCGACGCGGCGCTCGGCGGCGGGCGAGTTCGGCTGGACCTCGGTCACGACGACGCCGCTGACATTCTCGGCGATGCCAAAGCTCTTGCGGCGATCGGCGTCGAGCACCGCGAGCTTCATGCCAAGGACGACGTCCGTCGCCGGCAACGTGGCGGCCGGCGGCTCGCTCGGCTTGGCGCTCTCTTTTTTCAGTTCCCCGCCAGCTCCGGCGGCCGCCAGGTGTTCGCCATCCTCGAGTCGACCAAGCGTCACGCGCACCGTCTGCTCCTTGCCGTCCCGGATGATTACGACCTCGACGGCCTTGCCGACCGGGCTTTCGCCGACGGCACGCATGAGATCGCGCATTTCGCCGATCGCCGTTCCGTCGAAGCGGATGATGATGTCGCCCGCCTTGATCTCGCCCTTGGTAATCGGGCCTCCCTCGATGATGCCGGAAACCAGCGCTCCTTGCGGCGCGTCCATCTTCAGGCTCTCGGCGATATCGTCGGTGACCGGCTGAATGCGCACGCCGAGCCAGCCGCGCCGCGTCTCGCCGAACTCCTTGAGCTGGTTGACGACGTTCATCGCAAGCTCGGTCGGCACCGCAAAGCCGATGCCGACCGACATGCCGGTCTGCGACAGGATCGCGGTGTTGATGCCGATCACCTCGCCCTGCATGTTGAACAGCGGCCCGCCGGAATTGCCGCGGTTGATGGCGGCATCGGTCTGGATGAAGCTATCATAGGGTCCGGCATTGATATTGCGGCCGCGCGCCGAAACCACGCCGACGGAGACGGACACGCCGAGGCCGAAGGGGTTGCCGACGACCATGACCCAATCGCCGATCCTGATCTTTCGTGAATCGCCGAAGGACACCGCCTTTAGCGGCTTCTTCGGCTCGACTTTCAGCACCGCCAGATCGGTCTTGGTATCGTTGCCGACCAGCTTCGCCTTCAGCCGCGTGCCGTCGGAGAGATTGATCTCGATATCGTCGGCATCTTGGATGACGTGATTGTTGGTGACGATATAGCCGGACGGATCGATGATGAAGCCGGAGCCAAGCGAGTTGACCGTACGCGGGCGCCCGCCCTCGCCGCCCTGCCCTTTGAAGAATTCGTCGAAGAATTCCTGATGCGGCGAACCCTCCGGCACCTGCGGCATCGGCGCATTGTCATCGTCGGCCTTGACGTTCTGCGAGATGGAGATGTTGACCACGGCATCGAGCAGGCTTTCGGCGAGATCGGCGACCGAGGGCGGCCCGGCCGCCGGCCGCGGCAGCGCCGTTTCGGCAAGAGCCGTATTGGAAAAGAGCAGTGCCGTCGCAGCCGCCAACACCAGGCCGCGGAAGATCTTGGGTCGTTTCGACAAGTCGCTGTGCTCCTGTATTCCGTTGCGCCACACGGTCCACGGACTCCGCTCGTCCGCGGTCACCACGTGATCCCTTCCCATTCGTTTCGGCGAATTATACCACTGCCGCAAGGCGTTGCCGCGGCTGCTTCGCGCAGCAAACGATCTTCTGTTGAAGATACGGCGGTTTTCCGGAGCGTCCAGACACGATTTCCTGATCTTCGGCGGATCAGCTGGTGATTTCGTGGCCGTGCTCCTTCAGCGCCTGTACCGCCTTTTCGAGATCGGAACCGGCAACGAAGACATAGTCGGTGCTGAAGGTCGAATTGGCGAAGACGCCGACACCGGCCGCCGAAAGCGGGCGGAGCACGGAAGACAGGACCCCCGGCACGTCGAAGCTGAAATGCTGTTCGATGCGGAGGCAGCGCCAGCCAAGCGAGCTCTGGACGCTCGAAGGGACACGGGCGGCACGGCAGACGAGCGTCATCTCCTCGCGCGAACTCGAAACGGTCCAAAACCCTGGCCCGGGCAGCCACTCCGGAATAGCGGACCCGATAGTCAGGCGGGTAATTGCATATTCGGCATCGACCAACCGGATCAGCAGTGTATGTGGCATTTCGCACTACCCTCGAAGCAACCAAACAAGTCCGACGCCAACCGCCACCGATGTGAGCCCGGCGAGGCGCAGCTGATGCTCCGGGACATACGGCAAACGCTTCGCCAATTCCACAAGAACCAAAGGGGCCAGTGCGTACACCAGCCCCTCGATGATCAGGAAAAATGCAAACCCGGTCAAAAGATCGGACATCGTCCGCTCAATCTCCGGTCGCAGGCGCTGCCGGTACGGTCGGCGAAAGCGGCGCCGCCGCCCCGTCCGCGCTGTTGAAATAACGGAAGAATTCGGAGTGCGGCGACAGCACGACGGTTGTGTCCGGATTTCCGATCGACTGGGTATAGGCCGCCATCGAGCGATAGAATTCGAAGAAACCGGGGTCGCGTTGGAAAGCGTCTGCGAAGATGCCCGTCCGCTCGGCTTCGCCCTCGCCTCGAAGGATTTCCGAATCGCGCTGGGCTTCGGCGACGATCTCGACCACCTGGCGATCGGCAATAGCGCGACGGCGCTGGCCCTCTTCGTTGCCGCGGGCGCGGATCAGTTCGGCCTCGGCTAGGCGCTCCGCCTTCATGCGGTCGAAGGTCTGCTGCGAGACTTCCTGCGTCAGGTCCGTCCGGCGGATGCGGACGTCCTCGATGTTGAGTCCGAGCGATTCCGCGTCTCCCCGCAGATCGGCGCGAACCTCGCGCATCATCGACGCGCGCTCGTCCGAAAGCGCCGCCTCGAAGCCCCTCAGGCCGTAGACGCGGCGCAGCGACGCGTCGAGACGCGTGCGAAGACGCGCTTCTGCAGATTCGCGGTCGCCGGACACCGTTTCACGGAAGCGGCGGGGATCGGCGATCCTGTAGACCACGAAGGCGTCCACCTCGTAGAACTTGCCGCCGGAAACCTGCACGCGGATATTGTCGAGGTCGAAGCGGAGCGCCTGGTCCTCGACATATTGTACACGGTCGGCATCCATGAAGGCGAAAGGCAGCTTGAAATAAAGCCCGGGCTCGGTCTTCACGTCGCGGATTTCACCGAAGCGAACGACGATCGCCTGCTGGCGCTCATTGACGACGAACACCGACGAGTAGACGACGACCAGCAGCGCCGCGAGGACGATGAGGATGATGGAACTGCGATTGTTTATCATTGGGTACCTCCCGACTGCGCGGGCCTGCCGATTTCGTTGAGCGGCAGATAGGGCAGCACGCCCTGGCCGTTCTTCTCGTCGAGAATGACCTTTTTCGACTTGCCGAGAACATCCTGCATGGTTTCGAGGTAAAGCCGTCTGCGGGTGACCTCCGGCGCCTTGGAATAGGCGTCATAGACCGAAATGAAGCGCTGCGCCTCACCCTGGGCCTCCTTGACGACGCGGTCCTTGTAGGCGGCCGCCTCTTCCCGGATCTGGGCTCCCTGGCCGCGCGCCTTGCCGAGCACCTGGTTGGCATATTGGTTGGCTTCCTCGACGAAACGGTCCTCATCCTGCTCGGCGCGCTGCACCTCGTCGAAGGCGTCGGCCACTTCGCGCGGCGGCGCCGCATCCTCGATCGCGACCGTGTTCACCGAAATGCCGGCGCCATAGGTGTCCATGGTGGCCTGGATGGTGTTCTTGACGTCGGCGGCGATCGCCTGACGGTTGTCGCGGAAGATGTCCTGGGCCGGGCGCCGGCCGACGACCTCGCGCATGGCGCTCTCGGCCACCTGCTGCAGCGTGTCGGCCGGGTTTTCGACGTTGAAGAGATAGGACTTCGGATCGGTGACCGAGAACAGTACCGAGAATTGCACGTTGACGATATTCTGATCGCCGGACAGCATCAGCCCGGCGCTCGACTGGGCGCCAACACGGCTGCCGATATTCAGCTGCTGCTCCGTCACCTTGACGATCTCGACGGTTTCGAGCGGCCAGAAATGGTAATGCAGGCCGGGCATGGAGATTTCTTCCTTCGGCTTTCCGAAGCGCATCTCGACGCCGCGTTCATCCGGCTGGACGGTGTAGATCGAATTCAGCAGCAGGAAGCCGACGATCAGCAGGCCGACGATGACGAAGATGCCACCGTTGAAGCCGCCCGGAACGACGTTCTTCAGCTGATCCTGGCCGCGACGGATGATCTCTTCCAGATCCGGCGGGCCGCCCCGGCCTCCGCGCGGTCTGTTTCCCTGACCCCATGGCCCTTGATTGCCGCCGCCGCCCCATGGGCCGCCGCCGCCATTCTGATTGCTCCAGGGCATCAAAACCTCTCTTCAAAGAAAATTCTCTCGCTGGACGCCCCGCAGACATGCGGCCGGTCACGACGTGATCCCGTTATAGGTATCATGTGCATTGCTTTCAACGCGATACGGGCGAGTTCACCGTAAAGTGCTAAAAATAGTTGACGGCCTCTCGACGCGATCGGAAAGGAACGAAGCGAGTATTCGCCACCGGTCGGCTTCGACTATTTTGGCAGCGTTTCGCGGCGACGCCACGTGACAAAATGCATCGCATGGCTGTCCTTCTCACCGCGCGGCAGATCCTCCTCGAAGACCTTCTCGAAAATTTGGGGGTCGATCGGCGGAAAGCGCGTATCGCCCTCCACCTCGGCCTGCACTTCGGTCACGTGCAGCACGTCGGCAAGGTCGATCGACTGCCGGTAGATCTCCCCGCCGCCGATGATGCAGATCTCGTCGGCACCGAGCTCCGCCGCATGCGCTCGCGCCTTGTCGAGCGCCTCCTGGAGCGAAGAGGCGACCTCGGCTCCCGGGGCCGTAAAGTTCAGGTCGCGGCTGATGACGATGTTCGGCCGGCTTGGCAGCGGGCGGCCGAGCGACGCCCAGGTCTTTCGCCCCATGATAACCGGCTTGCCGATCGTCAGCGCCTTGAACCGCTTGAGGTCCGTCGAAAGCCGCCACGGCAGGTCGCCCTCGCGCCCGATCACACCGTTGGTCGCAACCGCGACGACGATGACGATTTTCGGCTCCGGTCTTGCATCAGTCATGGAAGCCACTCGGTTTGCTGTCGATTTCGCGGGCGCGCAGCAGCGCCGGCCGGTCGGTCACGGCGTGGATGTAACGGTCGATCACGTCGCTTTCCGGCAGGATCTTGCGCATCCATTGGAGCGCGCTTGCGAGCAGCAGGTCGGCCGCACTCATCCTGTCGCCTATGAGATAGGGCTGGCGCGTCAAGACACCGATGACATGCGCGCACATCTCGGTGTAGAGGCGCGCCAGCATCGGGTTGCTGACTGTCACGCCGGAAATATGGGCAAGCGCCGTCGGCTCGATCACCCCGGCATAATAGGCAAGCCAGGAAAGATAGGCGCCGCGGTCCGGGTGGCCGGGCGGCCGACCGAGGCTTGAGTCGGGATAGAGATCGGTCAGATATTGCACGACGGCGGCCGACTCCCAGACGAGCGTTCCGTCGTGCAGCAGCGCCGGCACCTGCTTGTGCGGATGCGGATTGTTCTCGTCCGGGCCGCCGGACCCATCCCAGCGGCGAATATTGACGTAGCGAATCTCGTATTCGGCGCCGAGCTCCTCGAGCAGCCAGATGATCCGCGACGAGCGCGACAAGGGTGCATGGATCAATGTCAGCATCAGAACCTCCCGTCCTCGCCGGCATTTTTGGGCGTCACCGGGTGACTGGCCGCCCGATACTCCAGTACATTCGCGTTCAGACCGCGACGGGCGCCTTTATATGTGAATAGGCTTCGTAGCCGAAGAGCGTAAAGTCCTCGAACTTGAAGGAGAAAATGTCCTTGACCGCCGGATTGATCTCCATCCTCGGCAGCGCCTTCGGCGTCCGCGTCAGTTGCAGCCGCGCCTGCTCGAAGTGGTTATGGTAGATATGCGCGTCGCCGAGGGTGTGCACGAAGTCGCCCGGCTTCAGCCCGGTCACCTGCGCCACCATCATCGTCAGCAGCGCATAGGACGCGATGTTGAACGGCACGCCCAGGAAGATGTCGGCGGAACGCTGATAAAGCTGGCACGAGAGCTTGCCGTCCGAGACGTAGAACTGGAAGAGGCAATGGCACGGCGGCAGCGCCATTGCGTCGACGAGCGCCGGGTTCCAGGCCGAGACGATGTGCCGGCGCGAATTCGGATTGGTCTTCAGGCCCTCGATCAGCCCGGCGATCTGGTCGATGTGGCCGCCGGCGGGCGCCGGCCAGGACCGCCACTGGTAGCCATAGACAGGCCCGAGTTCGCCGCTTTCATCGGCCCATTCGTCCCAGATGCTGACGCCGTTTTCCTTGAGGTAGGCGATATTCGTCTCGCCCTTCAGGAACCACAGGAGCTCGTGGATGATCGAACGCAGATGCAGCTTCTTGGTGGTCAGCACCGGAAAGCCTTCGGCGAGATCGAAGCGCATCTGATAGCCGAAGACGGAACGCGTGCCGGTGCCTGTCCGGTCGCCCCGGTCGGTTCCGTTGCTCATCACGTGGTCGAGAAGCTCTAGATACTGCCGCATGGTCCTTCGCACCGCCGATTCGTTCGTGCCTTGAAAATAGGACGAAGCCAAGGTGTAAGCCATGGGGGAACCACTGGCGCGGCGACGTTTTCCCGCGATTTGGCGCTTCTATCGCATGCGGAACGCGCGGAGCCCGGAACAGCCGGTGATCTTGAACGTTGGAGGGGGCACCGTATCGGAGCCATCGCTTGATGGAAAGACCTCAGTTCGTTTTCATTTTCGGCACCTTGAAGAAAGGCTTTCCGCTGCATCGGCGCGGCCTGGCGCATGCCGCCTATCTCGGGCCCTATCGCACCGCAGCGAACTATCCGATGCTTGTCGCTGGACCGTGGTTCGCGCCGATGATGTTCCATGAGCCCGGCAGCGGCTTGCGTGTCAGCGGCGAACTCTATGCGATTGACCCCGCTCTTACGACTCGACCGCATGGAGTCGATCGGCAAGCCCGGCAATTTCCGGCGGCGTATTCGCGTGGTGCCGAGGCGGCACGGCTGCCGTTGCGAGGCTTTCGCCTACTTCAAGGCAAGGTTTCTCGCCGCGCCCGTCCACACCGGATATCTGCGATCCTATGAAGACAGGCGCTTCGTGCCGCCCTGGCGCCGCGGAATGTAGTGCCCTAACCTTCTATTTCGCAGGTCGCCGATTTCCGGCGTGGTCCTGGTATTGCTCTGTCTTCGTCGCGTTCTGGTCAAGCCCCCTCGCTTGAGAGTGCTGTGCCTTGTCGCGGTTGGACAATACGTCGCTCTCGCCGACCATTCCGTCTTTCATAGTGGTGCGGGCACCGCTGCCGGAGCCCTTTCCCTTGTCTGGCTTTCCGATGTTCTTACGACTGGCGTTGGCCATTGCCATCTCCTTTGCCGCTCAGCTTTCGCGAGGCTATAGAATTGCCGAAATGAGGCGATCTACCGCCCGGTGTCCTTGTGGTGCCGGCTTTCCTGGTTCTCGCCTCTCAGAATGCTGCGATCGTTCTCCTCGCGCGCATCCGCATGCGCCGTGTCGAGCTTCTGCCCCTTCCGCTCCGCCCTGCGCAGAGCATCCGATCGGTTGAGCTCCGCTTCGGCATCAAAGTCCTTGCCGGCATTCGATGTTTTCTCGCGGCCCTGAATTATCCGTTGCTGCTGTTCGTGCGTCTTCCTGCCGACCATGATCGGATCTCCTGATGGCTCATTTGTTCGTTCGGCCGCGATGGCCCGGATTGGCACCGCCTTGCGGCGTCGGGTCATTCGCCACATCGCCTTCGATCGTGTTGTCTCGCTTGAGGCTTTCGTGGTCCGACGGTCCGCGAATGCCCTTGGACTGACCGATGCCGGGATCCCGCTTGAGGTCCTTGTCGCTCGGTCGTTGTGTTCTCGGTTGTTTGGAGGTTGTCATCGGGGTGCCCTTCCCTTCCTGCCGATCTTGCCGCGCCAGCGGGCATCGCCGGCCTGATGTCTTAACCGGGCCCGGCAGCGAATGTTCCGAGAATGGAGGACGATTGCAGGCCAAGCCCGCAACGTCTGGACGAGAGCGCTGGACGACGATGCCTGGGGAAGGATGGAGATGGATGGGGGAGAGCCGAAGGCGTCGACCGAGGTAAGGGGATGGTGACGGATCCGCCATCCCCTGCCTCTCCGATCAGAGCGTCTGCAGTTTGCCGAGTTCCTTCGCGACGAGGTAGTAGAAGGTGAAGCGGGACTTGGAACGGTCCTCGGCCATGGCCTTTGCAGCCGCGGCGATCGCCGCATCTGCCTCCGACCCGCCGACGCCGAGCTTCTTCTCGCACCACCTCTCTTTGACCCACTCCAGTTCGTCGGGATCGGAGGCCGAGACGAGCGCCGAATCACGATTTCGAAGTGCGATCCCGAGGCGACGCACGATTTTGTTCGCGACGGCCTCATCGGCACTGCTGTCGTATTTCTGTACGTCTGCGAGATAGTCGTTCATGCTTCCCGCCACCTGACGTTTGTTGGCTGAATGCGCACTCTTCGCGAACTGCGTGCAGCAAGGAAAGTTTTGCACGCTATTCGAGCATATCAAGCGTTTGGAGGCAGGCGCAGGCCCGAGACTTATCCGTCTGATTTCCTTTCCTCACCCCTTTTCTTGGCTGCTTGAAAGACCTATATGACAGGAGCCGTCTTCGGGCGGCTATGGCAATAAACGGGCGATGCAATAAACCCATTGGACCCGGGGGCGGTACCCGGCGCCTCCACCAAAAACCGGTCGCTGGACCGGCTTTTGATGGGGGCGAAATAGGATCGACAAGGGCGTAAAGATCGACTTTTTGCTCGGCATTGTACCACCGTTATCGGGCTAAACTTATAGTTGCAAACGACAACTATGCTGAAGCACGTCTCGCTGCCTAACGGCGGTGCGGCACTTCAAATCAAGTCCTTCCGGGTAGCACCGTAAGGCGGGGTCCGAAGGCACCTGGCAACAGAAGCCTTCACCTTCTCCCCCGTGCTGAAATCGGCTATAGATGCCTTGTTAATTGACTCGTCCGATTTGGACGGGCAATGAGACGAAACATGGCCAGGCACGAACGGCCTGACGCCGACCGCCCCGAATAGGGCATTGAATTGCTGTATGAAACGCGATTTCGATCCGAGCCATCATGCGGTAAAGTGAATTTGAAGAAAGACGGGGATCATATGGGCCAGGACCACATCCGCTACGACATTCTGGCGCAGGACGCGCTTCGCGGCGTCATCCGCAAGGTGCTGGCCGAAGTCGCCGCTACCGGCCATCTCCCCGGTGACCACCATTTTTTCATCACTTTCCTGACGGGGGCTCCCGGCGTACGCATCTCGCAACATCTCAAGGCGAAGTACCCGGAACAGATGACGATCGTCGTCCAACATCAATTCTGGGACCTGAAAGTTTCCGAGACCGGCTTTGAAATCGGCCTCTCCTTCTCCGATACGCCGGAAAAGCTGGTCATCCCCTTCAATGCTGTTCGCGGTTTCTACGATCCGTCGGTGAATTTCGAACTCGAGTTCGATGTCGCGGCCGGCGAGGAGGACGAGTCGGAATCGGCGGAGATTACCGCTTACCCGGTCAACGAGGCCGATGACGCTGAGCAGAAGAGCCCGGCGGGCGACGGCCCGAAGGGCGGCGGCGGTTCGGTCGTCTCGCTCGATTCTTTCCGCAAGAAGAACTGACCGCCGGAGCGTGGCATGAGCGGCGAGGTCGTCAACCTGCGTCAGTTCCGCAAGCGACAGGCCCGCGCCGGGCGGGAGAAGCAGGCCGAACAGAATCGAATCTCTTTCGGCCGAACGAAAACGGAAAAATCCCTCACGACGGCCCTGAACGAAAAGGCGACCAAGACGCTCGATCAGGGCCGACTGGAAGGCTCGGCATCGCCAGATCGGCCCGTTGCCGATGGGGACGAGGCCTGAGCCGCCCTCTAAAAAAACGATTCCCCCACAAGGACTTGGAAACGATTCCGGAATCGGATTGCCAACCCGTTGAATCGACTTGTGAGGCCAGGGATGATCGCAAAGCATTCGGCGACGCTGCACGGACACCGCACCAGTTTCACGCTTGAGGATCCCTTCTGGCAGGAGCTGAAGTCGATCGCCAAGAGCCGCGACATGCCGCTCGCGCGTTTGATCGCGGAGATCGACGACGGGCGCAATCGGGAAGTAAACCTCTCCTCGGCGCTGCGGCTATACGTGCTTGCCTGGATAAAAGCCCAGGCAAAGGCCGCGGAACCTCTTTGAGCCGCTCAACCTCATTTTCCTGACTTCTTGATCTACCGCACGGTGATGTCGGGCAGCATGTCGAAGTTCAGCCCCTGCCCCGCCGGCGGGCCGGCGTTCTCGCCGGCGGGCGGCGGCGCATTCCGCTGAACGTCCTGGACCGGAGCGCCTTGAGGCTGCGCTGGCGGCCGCGGAAGTTGGCGCAAGCGCTGGCGCTCCTCTTCGGCCGCCCGACGAGCTTCGGCTGCCCGCGCCATCGCCTCGGCCTTCATCCGCGCCGCTTCGGCCGCGGCCGCCTGGCGCCGGCGCTCCTCGATGATCGCCCGCCGCCGCTGGACTTCGCGCTCGGCGGCCCGCGCCCTGTAAAGCGCCACCTCTCGGCGCAGGCGCTGTTTTTCAAGAACGTTCGCCTGCAGCGTTTCCACCCGCCGACGCTCCTTTTCGTAAGCGCGAAGCGACAGGAAATTGGCAAGGTCGGTAACGTCGACGCTGACGCCGGGGGCCGCAAGCAGTCCCGCATAGCCGAAGCGCACGCGCGGCTCAGCGCCGGCAAGCGCCTCTTCACCCGGCCGGAAGGTGAGATCGACCGCACCGCTTATCCGTTCGGCCGGGAGATCGAAGGAGACTTCGCCGGAGAAGGCAGCATTGCCGTCCGCGGCCGTGACGTTCTGTGCCCTGACGGTTCCGCCGGCGATGCTGAAGGGCGCCTTGACGGTACCGACGACCGATTGGCCATTGAAGAGCACCTCTTCAGCGGCTTTGCGCACGGCGTCCGGCGAAATCTCGGTCTTCATCGCATCGGCCGCCGCCATCAGTTGCGGCAGCGCCGCCGTGTTGATGCCGTTGAGCGTAACGCCATTGAACGTCGCCGAGCCCGAGCCGCTGACCGAACTTGCCATCGCCTTCGGCGTCGCACCGGACGCTTCCATCGCGACGGAAAGGTCGAACCGGCCGGTCGCAACGGGACCGTTCTGCCGCGCCCATCCCGCCGCAGCGAGATCGCCGCCCGTCAGGTCGAACCGCGAGCGCAGGAAACCCGAGCCGTTTGCGTTGCCGACTTGCAGCCGTCCCACGAGCTTACCTCCCAACCAGTCGCCCGCCGCCTCGCTCAAGGCAAGTTCATCGCCTTTCCATTCAAGCTTGCCGCGGAAGCTGGTAATCTCCCCATAGACACCCGGCCAAAAGCGCTTTGCCGTGAGGTCGAGAGCGACGTCGAGCCCCGTCCAGGCGGGCTGCGCGAGGGGCGCCACCGACAATCCACCGGCCGATGGGTCGTGGACCTGTCCAAGAATCCCTTCGCCGAGCCAGGCAAGGTCGATCGTATCGAGCGCCAGTTCGCCGCGCGCCGTGCCGGGCGCCTTGCGGTCGAGCGTCAGACTACCGGCAAACCCGTTCCGGTCGGCGCTGCCTTCGATGGCTGAAAGCGCGACCTTCTCAGGGTCGACTGCGATGTCGGCGGTCAGCTTCACGGGCAGCCCGCTGCCCATCTGCGGCAAGGCAATGCCCTGCAGCAGCAGATAGGGCTCGAAATCCTCCGTCTGCAGCGTCAGCTTGCCCTGACCCTCGAGATAGTGATCCCTCGAAAGGTCGACCGTCCCCTTGGCGGCGATCTGCGTCTTCTCGGTCGTGAAGGTCAGCGAGCCGTTCGCCTCAGAACCCTCCGTGCTCTGCAGCTTGACTGCGAGAATGCCGTTGGCGTCCGCATCGAACGGCAGCGGATCGAGCCCGGCCTGGCCGAGAAGAACCGGGGTCTGCGGGTTCTCGAGCGTCGCCTCCAGCAATATGCCTTTTCCGGCAAGGGCCTGGGCAACGTCCGGCGCCTGATAGCTGGCGGCAATCTTGCCGCCATTGGCGGTGCCGATCACCCCAAAGGTGAAGGGCGCGTTGCCCTCCTTGCTGCCCGCCGTCAAGGTCATGTCGAGGGCAGCGGCGGAATAATAGGGTCCGGCCCGGATCAGCCGCGCCAGGGCCGGGTGGGTGATCGTGTGCCGCCCGACAAGTTCCAAAAACGGCGTCAGCTCTTCGGCGGCAAGCTTCATCTTCGCCGAAATCACCGGCTTCTCGAAACCGCCGCTCACGCGGCCGGAAAAGGCGAGTTGGGCGCCGGAAAGGTTGCCGATTGCCACCCGCTCGGCCTGCAACTGGCCATTCTTGAGCGTTAGGACGGCCTGCACGTCGCGCGCCTCCTCGCCGAAAGCGGAAAACGTCTCGGCGGACAGTTCGGCAGCGATGGCGTGATTGAGCAGGGTTGCGGTCGAAGCATCTCCGGCAACGAGGCCGGCCAGCGCCTGCAGCGCCTCGAGGTCGATGCGGTTTCCCTTGAGCTGCAGCGACAGCGTCGGCTGCTGCTCGGCAAAGGACTGGCGCTCCAGCCTTCCCTTGAGGGTCGCTGGGCCGGCCGCCACTTCGAGCTTCTCGAATTGCTGCAGCGTGTCGGTGAGGTTGACGGTCGCGGCAAAACCCGCCGTCTTAAGCTTGCGAATGGCGGGATCGACCGATCCGGCGAGCCAATTGGCGAGCCCCGACGGTTGATTGGAGGCGACGACGATGTCGCCGCGAAAGGCGCGCTGCCCCATGAGGTTCAGCCGTCCCTTGGCCTCCAGCTGCGTGCGGCCGGGCAACAGCGCCACCGCGTTGTCGACGATCCAGCCGGCGCCGTCAGGTCTGACGTCGAGACGTATGTCGCGCACGGTGGTATCGCCGATGACGATCGCCGGAAGCTTCAGGCTCGCACGGCCCGGCACCTGCGGGATGGGGATGTTGGCGGCAATCGCCATCATCGTTTCGACCCGCTGTCGCAGGGAAACTGCCGGGTCGCGACCGGTCTTGCCGCCCCGGCCGGAATTGCCGATCCGACTGACGTCGATCTGCTGCCCGTCGGCGATCAACAGGAACTTCTGATCCTTGCCGGTATCGAGCGTTGCCTCGCCGGTGACGACATAAGGATCGTCCGGCGGACCGACCTCGAAATGATATTCCGGCACGCGGATGCTCTCATTGGTGAGCTGGAACTCGCCATTGATGCGCAGCGCCCGGCCGGTTCTTCCCTCCTCGGCCGGCCGATTCTCCGTCAGCGTGAAGCGGCCCGCATAGACCGGCCTGAAATCGACGACTTTGAGCTCGCCGTCGAGCTCGACGCCGAAGGGGCGCGCGTCCGGCGTCAGCCGGGCGCGAAGGCTGAGCGCTCCTTCCTCGTCCACCGCATTGCTCACGAAGGAGAAGCTGCCCGCTTCGCCATCGAGCGCGGCACGGCCCTCGACTTTCCAGGGACCGGCCAGCGAACGGGCCGACACGTCGGCGGAAAGATCGCTCACTCGGCGCGTACGCCCGGTCTGCTCGTCGACGAATTCGATCTCGCCGTCCACGATCTCGACGTTTTCCAGCACGACGGTGTTCGCCGGGATCGCCGCGCGCGGGCCGCGCGCCCAATCGAGCGTCCCGTCCGGCTGCAGCCGCAGTTTTGCCCGCGGCCGGTCGAGGCGCATGTCGAAGATCAGCGCCTCGCCGCTTAAGAAGGGTGCGAGCTCGGCGCTCATCGAGAACTGGGCGACCTGGATCAGCGGCTCCCCGCCGCCTTCAGCGCCGACGCGCACGTCGTTGAGGGTCACCGTCGGGAAGGGGATGAGCCGCGCATCGACGCTGCCGTGCACGACGACCGGCTTGCCCATGAGACGGCTCGCCTCGCGCTCGAAATCGGTGCGGAAATCGGTCCAGTTTACGAACAACGGTGCGATCAGCGCCGCAAAAAGCGCGACAACCAACAGGCCGCCAGTGATTACGAAAATTCGCGCCAGCACCGTGTCACATTCCCATCTGTTCCGTTCGCGCCCCACTTTGCGAGTTTCATCCGATCCGCCGGGATCACGTGAAGATCTTGCCCGGGTTGAAGATGTTGTCCGGATCGAGCGAACACTTGATCTGCCGCATCAGATCGATCGTTCCGCCGAGCTCCGCTTCCAGGAACGGCATCTTGCCCTGACCGATGCCATGCTCTCCCGTACAAGTACCATCCATCGACAGTGCACGGCTATTCAGCCGTTCGACGAAAGCCTCGACCCGCGCCACGTCGGCTGGGTCCTTGTCGTCGAACAGCACACCGACGTGGAAATTGCCGTCGCCCGCATGGCCGACGATCGGGGCGATCAGCCCATGTGCGGCGATATCCTCATGTGTCGCGGCGACGCAATCGGCAAGCCGCGAAATCGGTACGCAGACATCGGTCGCCAGGATGGCGGCGCCGGGCTTCAGGCTCTTCTGCGCCCAGTAGGCATTGTGCCGCGCCCGCCACAGGCGCGCCCGCTCTTCCGGGTTGGTGGTCCAGACAAATCCTGTAGAACCAAATTCCGACGCTATTTCGGCGAACTGGCGCGATTGCAGCTCGACGCTCTCGGTGCTGCCGTGAAATTCGACGAAGAGTGTCGGCATTTCCCCATAGTCCAGACCGGAATAGGCGTTGCAGGCCCGCATCTGCACGGCGTCGAGGAGTTCGATGCGGGCTACGGGAATGCCCGACTGAATTGTCAGGATGACAGCGTTGCAGGCGTCGGCAATCGTCGGGAACGCGCAGACGCCGCCCGATATCACCTCCGGGATGCCCTGCAGGCGCAGCGTGATCGAGGTGAGGATGCCGAGGGTCCCTTCCGCCCCGACGAAAAGCCGCGTCAGATCATAGCCGGCCGAGGACTTGCGGGCCCGGTGTGCGGTTCTGACCTCTCGTCCCCCGGCGACGACCGCGGTGACCGCAAGCACGTTCTCTCTCATGGTGCCGTAGCGCACCGCATTGGTGCCGGACGCCCGCGTCGAGGTCATGCCACCGATCGAGGCATTCGCGCCCGGGTCGATCGGGAAGAAGAGGCCTGTATCGCGCAGATAGGCGTTCAATTCCTCGCGCGTCACGCCCGGCTCGACCGTGCAGTCGAGGTCCTCGGCATTGACGGCAAGGATGCGGTTCATCCGCATCATGTCGACCGATATGCCGCCATGCGGCGCATTCACATGGCCCTCGAGTGAAGAGCCGGCGCCGAAGGCAATGAGCGGCACGCAATGCGCCGATGCGATCTCGACGATCTCGCGAACTTCGGATGCACTTTCGGGAAAAACGACCGCGTCCGGAAGCTGTGCCGGGATGTAGGTCGTCGTGTTGGCGTGCTGGGACCGGATGGCCTCTCCCGTCTGAAACCGATCACCGAACCGTCCGCCGAGGAGCGTCTTGGCTGCGGCGATGCCGCTTTCGTTCCTCGACCCCGCCCTGATCGCCTTCAACGCCACGACATCTTCCCTCCTGCGACGTACATGCCGAAAGGCAGCCGCCGCAACGTTCTTTAACGCCCGCACAATCTATCCTCAATTCGACGCCGAATTAAGAAGTTATACAGTCACCAACTGCGGAAAGCCGCCGGGCAGTCCGCTTCGCATCGGATCGCGCTGCGCTCCAGCCGTTCGGTGACCGCTTTGCCCTGACCGTCCGCCAAGGACGCTCGATTGACCTCCAACGGGCCAAGGCAGAACGTCGATGGCGAAGCGCTTTCATTTCAAGGCGCTACTGTGCAAATCGGAATCGGTTTGTCCAGAAGTTACGCGATCCCTTGCGGCGCGCGCATCCCAAATCACCGCCGCTGATACCGGCTTGTCACAAACCTCGCACGCCTCGCGGAAGCGCGCAATGGAGGACGGCCATCAGCCTATAATGCAGCTTTTGTTTGCGAGCCCTTCGGGTATCATGTCTGAAAACGGGAGAGCGTCTGATGTTCGGCCTGCTCGCTTTGATTACGTCATCCGTCTTCTTCGGCGCCGCCATTTACATCAACATTGCAGAACAGCCGGCCCGGCTTCGCCTCGACCACCGCGCCGCACTGGCAGAGTGGGGTCCAGCCTATCGCCGCGGCTTCGAGATGCAGGCCTCTCTGGCGATCATATCCGGTCTCCTCGGCGCTGCCGCCTGGTGGCAGAGCGGCAACCCCCTTTGGGGCCTCGGCGCCGCCGTCATTATCCTGAACTGGCCCTATACGCTGATGCTGATCATGCCGATCAACAACCGTCTGGAGACGACGCCCCCGGACCAGGCGAGCGAGGAGACGCGCGAGCTCATCATGCGCTGGGGCAAATTCCATGCCGGTCGCAGCGCTCTCGGCGCGGTTGCAACGGCAATCTATCTTGCTGCAGCCGCTGACCGGATGTGAGCTAGACGATTTCTGCTAACACCTTGATCGAGCTTGGCGATCTCGGCTGCAACCGGCCGGGCGAGGCGCCCCTACTTCGACACAAAATGTAACCCGCTGCCGGCTGTCATCTCCTGTGGGATCTCGAGTTTTGTATACAAAATCGCATAGCAATGTTGACAATAATGTACTTTAGGCTTTCCCTAACACATCCGCAGCCACATCGCGCCGGATGAAAAATGGGGAGTGAGATGATCAACAGACGCTCGACATTGAAATCGCTGGCGCTTGGCGCCGTTTCATTTCTGGCTATCGTGGCGGGAGGAGCGTTTTCCGCGCAGGCCGAGAACAAGGAGCTCAAAATCGGTTTCGTCGGTGTGACCAGCGGTCCCGCCGCAGCTTGGGGCACATCGAACGTCCGCTCGATGCAGACGCGGGCCGACTGGCTCAACGAAACGGGTGGCGTGAAGATCGGCGAAGATACCTACAACATCAACATCGTCACCTTCGACGACCAGAAGGACCCGAAGCGGGCCATCGCCGGCATGGAAAAAATGGCCCAGGAAGGTATCCACTATGTGGTCGGGCCGAATGTAGATGACGGCGCTGCCGCCGTCCGCCCGGTGGCGGAATCCAAGGGGATCATCTATTTCCCCTATGCCTTCCCGAAAGCCCTCTATACGCCTCCGGCTTCGAATGCCGTGCTCGGAATGGTCGCCAACTATCAGTCGGGACCGGCCATCTACAAATATCTGAAAGAAAACAAGGGCGTGAAGAAGGTTGCCTTTATCGCGGCCAACGAATCCGATCCGCTCAGCCAGCGCGACAGCGGCGTTGCCGCGGCCAAGGAACTCGGGCTCGAGGTGGTCGCGGAGAAAGACACCTACCAGAACGACACCCGCGACTTCACGCCCGTGCTGACACCGATCGTGCAACTGAAGCCTGACCTCCTCGTGCTCTCGGGTGTCGCACCGGCAAATGCGCCGCTCCTGATCCGCGCGGCCCGCGAACTCGGTTACGAGGGCCTGATCTCGGCGGAAACTGCGCAGGACGCCACCGTCCTGCAAGAGGGCGCTGGCGAACTTGCCAATGGTTTCATTTCCGTCGGTGGCGCGTCGACGCCGGAAATCCGCACGCCGGTGATGGAGGAGTTCATCGATCGCTACACCAAGAAGTTCGGCGAGTACAATGACGAGTCGAACACCAAGGTCTACGCGCTCGAGTACATTATCGAGACGCTGAAGGCGAACCCCAAGGCGATCGATGACGTCGAAGAGTTCAAGAAGACCATGGACACCTTCTCGGCGCCCAATCCCTACGCCAAGGACAGCACACTGAAATATGTCGGCGCTACCTCCTTCGGCCAGAAACGACAGCTCTCCGTTCCGATGGTGGTGACCGAGTTCAAGGACGGCCAATTCCAGACCCTGTTCGTCGGCGAAGTGGACTGACGCTCGCAGACCGATAGGCCGGGGGGCGCGGCTCGCGCCCCCCGGCAAACTCAAAGCGCTTCGCACCGCCAAGCTCGACAGGGGCCGATTCGCCGCATGGAACAGGTAATTGCCAACGGACTCTATCTCGGCGCCCAGTATGCGCTGATCGCGTTGGGGCTGACGCTGATCTTCGCCCTGATGAACGTGCTCAATTTCGCGCACGGGCAGATGTATGTGCTGGGCGGCTTCGTGACCTACACGATCTATGGCCAGCTCAAGCTGCCATTCGTCGTGGCGCTGATCTGCTCGGGCGTGACGCTGGCGATCATCGGCGCACTCATGGAAAAGTTCCTCTTCCGGCCGGTGGTCCGCCGCAGCAAGCGCGAGGAGAGCACGATGCTGCTGGCCGCGGCGACGGCATTCTTTCTTGATGCCGTCATGCTGCTCCTGTTCGGCGAGAAGCAGCGAGGCGTGCCGAAGATCATCAGCGGCGTCTTCGTCTCCGACAGGGTAATCCTGCCCTACGACCGCATTGCCGTCGGCGTGATCGCCATCCTGATGATCGCCGCCTTCATGCTCTTCATGCAATACAGCAAGCCCGGCCGCGCCATGCGGGCGCTGGCGCAGGACCGCGTTGCGGCACAGTTGATGGGCGTCAAGGTCGAGCGCTACTCAATGATCGGCTTCGCGCTCGGGGCGATGCTTGCGGGCGTCGTCGGGGGATTGCTCGTCAGCATCACCGGAGTGAATTCCGGTATAGGCGGGCCGATCTCCATCAAAGCCTTCCTTATGGTGATGATCGGCGGCGCCGGGGTCGTCGGCGGCGCGATTGCGGGCGGCTTCATCCTTGGCATGATGGAATCGGTGGGCCTGACCGTGCTGCGCGAATATGGCGACATCACCTACCTCGTCATCTTTGCTCTGCTGATGATCTTCCTAAGCATCCGTCCGCACGGGCTGATGGGAAAACCGTGGGGTTGATCGCATGCGCAAGGCTTCGGCTCCCACCTTCAAGATCGCCTCGGCAGTCCTTTTCCTGCTCGTCCTGCTTGTCGCAGTGCCGCTGCTGATCAACGCCACGGGACGAAGCGACCTCTACTATACGCTGACATCGGTGGCGCTGCTCAGCATCATCAGCGCGGGCGTGTGGATCACCTTCTATATTGGCCGCATCAATATCGGCCAGGG
Source organism: Sinorhizobium fredii (assembly GCF_002944405.1). Lineage (NCBI taxonomy): Bacteria > Pseudomonadati > Pseudomonadota > Alphaproteobacteria > Hyphomicrobiales > Rhizobiaceae > Ensifer > Ensifer fredii. The sequence continues at coordinate 2,455,552 of NZ_CP024307.1, forward strand.
CGCATATGCGTTGATGGGCGGCTATGTCTCCGCCATCCTGGTGATGAATTATGGCATGTCCTTCTGGCTGACACTGCCATTGGCGGGTCTCTTCTGCGCCGTCGCGAGCGTGCTGATCGGCCTGCCCATCCTGCGGCTGCGCGGCGTCTATTTCGCGATGGTGTCGCTGGTATTGACCGAGGTTGCCCGCCTTCTCGCCCTTGCTCTGCCGATTACCAATGGTGCCAGTGGCATCGTCAGCATTCCGCTGCCGACCGGCATTAGCTTTTTCGGCCTAACGCTCGTTCCGGATTTTGCCACACTGGCCAATCCCCGTCTGGCCTTCTATATCGTTGCGGTGCTTTTGATGGCGCTCTGCTTTCTCGGCCTCTACCGGCTCGCTCATTCCCGCATCGGACAACTCTGCCAGTCACTGCAGCAGAACGAGGAACTCGCTTCGTCGATCGGCGTCAACATCGCCTATCTCCGCGTCATCGCCTATGCGCTTTCCTCCTTCCTCGGCGGGGTCGGCGGAGCGATGTTCGCCTCGATCTCCCAATCGATCTATCCGTCGAGCTTCACCGTCGCCGACTCGGTCAACTTCATGCTGAACTGCTTCCTCGGCGGGCTCGGCTACGTGCTCGGGCCGATGCTCGGTACGTTCGTGCTCTATTTCGGCTGGGATCTGCTGTTCCAGACCGGCGAATTCCAGCTCCTGATCTTCTCCGCAGTGCTGATCGTGCTGATGCTGGTCCTCCCCAACGGCCTCCTCAGCCTGGCACTCCCGCGCAAAAGGAGCCTCTAGCGATGCCGGACATCCTGGAAGTTGTCGGGCTTACCAAACGTTTCGGCGGCCTCGTCGCGGTCAACGACGTATCCTTCACCGTCCGTGAGCGCGAGATCCTCTCGGTGATCGGGCCGAACGGCGCCGGCAAGTCGACACTGTTCAAGCTGATATCATCCTTCCTCCGACCGACGCACGGCGAAGTCCGCTTCAATCGCGAGCGCATCTCCGGTCTCGCGCCGCACATCACTGCCCGCAAGGGCGTCGTGCGGACGTTCCAGGAAACGACGATATTCAAGGACATGACGGTCCGCGACAACGTCGTGACCGCCCATCATCTGCGTTCGCGCGCCAGTCTTGCCGGTTTCTACTTCGGGAGCGCTGCGGCGCGGCGCGATCTCGAGGCCTTCGGTGCCTCGGCGGACGAAATCCTTGTGTTCCTCGGACTGGACGCGATGCGCAGCGAGATTGCCAGCACCCTGCCGCACGGTCATCTGCGTGCACTCGGCATTGCGATCGCGCTTGCCACCGACCCCGCCATCATGCTCCTCGATGAACCTTTCGCCGGCATGAACCACGACGAGACCCGCCGCGCTGTCGAAATCGTCCGCAAGCTGCGTGAACGCGGCGTTACGGTGCTCCTCGTCGAGCACGACATGCCGGCCGTCATGAATATTTCCGACCGTATTGTCGTGCTCAACTTCGGCCAGAAAATCGCCGAGGGCACCCCGGCCGAAATCCAGCAGAACCCCAAGGTCATCGAGGCTTATCTCGGTGCCGAAGACGAATCGATCGGAATGTAGTCCATGGAGCCGCTGCTCAAATTCGATGACGTCGAACTCTACTACGACCACGTCTATGCGCTGAAAGGCGTCACCATTGAGGTTCAAGAGGGCGAGACCGTTGCGCTGATCGGAGCCAATGGCGCAGGCAAGTCGTCCATCCTGCGCGCCATCACCGGCTTGCGGAAAATCCGCAAGGGCGAGATCCGCTATCACGGGAAGCGCATCGACGGTGTCGCACCGGACGAGATCGTCCGGATGGGCATCTCGATGGTGCCCGAGGCGCGCCGCGTCTTTCCTTTCATGACCGTGCGCGACAATCTGCTGATGGGCGCCTTCACCCGCAGCGACAAGGCCGAGATTCAGCAGAGCATCGATATGGTGCTGACGCGTTTCCCGCGTCTCAAGGAGCGATATTCGCAGCAGGCCGGGACGATGAGCGGCGGCGAGCAGCAGATGCTGGTCATCGGCCGAGCGCTAATGGCCCGGCCGCGTCTGCTCCTGCTCGACGAGCCGTCGCTCGGTGTCGCTCCGAAGCTGGTGCAGGACATTGCCCGGTCAATCGTGGCGATCAATCGCGACGAAAAGGTCAGTGTGCTGCTGGTCGAGCAGAACTCGCGCATGGCGCTGAGGATCTCGCAGCGCGCCTATGCATTGACGACCGGCCAGGTCGCGCTCAGCGGCAATTCCCCTGAATTGCTAACCGACGAACGGGTCAAGCATCTCTATCTCGGCGGTGAATTCTAGGCAGCTCAATCATGCGCATACTCGTGATAAACCCCAATACGACCACGTCGATGACCGACAAGATCGGCAAGGCGGCACAAGCTGCGGCGTCGCCGGCAACGGAGGTCGTTGCTGTCAATCCCAAGGACGGCCCGCCGAGCATCGAGGGCTACTTCGACGAGGTCTTCTCGGTGCCAGGCATCATCGCGGAAATGGCGAAGGCAGGTACGATGGATGCCTATGTGATCGCCTGTTTCGATGACACGGGGCTCGACGCGGCACGCTGCGCCACCGAAGCACCCGTCATCGGGATCGGCGAAGCGGCCTTCCACCTCGCCACCCTCATTGCCGGCAAGTTCAGCGTCGTGACCACGCTTGCACGTTCGGTGCCGGCGATCGAACACAATCTGCTGAAATACGGTCTCTCGTCCCGCTGCGCCAAGGTCCGCGCCTCGGATGTGGCGGTGCTCGATCTCGAGCTACCGGGCTCGGACGCGCGCCACAAGATTTCCGCCGAAATTGCGCGTGCCGTCGCCGAGGACAAGGCCGAAGCAATCGTGCTTGGTTGCGCGGGGATGGCGGATCTCGCTCACGCTCTCTCGATCGAGCACGGTGTGCCGGTGCTCGACGGGGTCGCCTGCGCGGTCCGGCTCGCAGAAACAGTCTCGGCTCTTGGTCTCAGGACGTCGAAGATCGGCGGCTACGCCGAACCGCGCGCGAAACGATTCTCGGGGCGTTACGCGCCGTGGTCTCCGCCACTACAGCGCAGCAAGTCTAGTTAGACGCGCAAAAGGTCGCTGTAGCATTTTGAGATTGCTGCACGATTTTGTCCTTAAATCGATTCCGATGTTAGGGAATCACGCAGCAGGCAGGAACTCGACCGGCGCTCCAAAGCGCGACGTCCTCCGGGGCTGTCCGATTGGTTGGATTGACCGATGAGCACGCCCTATGAGAATTCATGAGCTTCGAGTCGAAGCGCGGACGTATTGGTCAGCGCGCACCGCATGACGCAAGCTCGCCAGAGACGATGAAATGTTGACGACCCTCAGGCCCGAAAAAGATCGCAAGAAACCGGCGGCGCGCTGGTCACCGATCTATCATGGTCTGAGGGATGCAATCGTCAGCCATCGGCTGACGCCGGGCACAAAACTGCCGGAGGATGAACTCGCCTCGATCTATTCAGTAAGCCGAACCGTCATCCGCGCCGCACTTCAGGCCCTCGCCCATGACTGGCTGGTGCGGCTGGAGCCAAATAGGGGTGCCTTCGTCGCGCAACCTTCGCCAAAGGAGGCACGCGAAGTATTCGAGGCCCGCGCACTGATCGAGCCCCGCGTAGCCGCGCTCGCCGCACAGGTCGCAAGGGCCGAGGACGTAACCTTGCTGCGTGGCCATCTCGAAAGAGAGCACGAGGCGCTTGACGCCGGGCGCGACAGCGATGCCATCATGCTGTCCGCCATGTTCCATGTCGGCGTTGCCGAGATCGCCGATCAAGCCGTCCTGACCGGCTTCGTGCGCGATCTTGTGTCGCACTCCTCACTGATCATCGCGCTTTATTGGAAGCGTCGGGATACAACCTGCGAGAGCCACGCGCATCATGCGCTGGTCGACGCCATCGAGGCACGTGATTCAGATAGGGCCGCGCAACTGATGAAAGACCATCTACACGATCTGCTGTCCGGCCTCGAGCTCAAGCGCACCGGCCGGAAACCGGAACATCTCGCCGACATCCTCCGCTGAGATCTCCTACAGCGCCGCGCGTCTTATCAGACGCGCAAAGGTCGCTGTAGCACTTTGAGTTGCTGCATGTCGTTGTCCTTAAATCGAGGTCGATTTAAGGAGACATGCAGTAGACCGGCCCCTCACCCTTTGAACGCCGCCGCCGCATCCATTTCCTCGTGCAGCTTGCGCTCCTCGTCCGCGTGCGGACTGGTGAAGCGGGCGATGACGAGATAGGCGACCGGGGTCAGATACAAGGTCACGATCACCGCAAGTCCAAGGCCGCCGACGAGCACCCAGCCGAGTGCGATGCGCGCTTCAGCCCCTGCCCCGCTCGCGAGCACCAGGGGCACGGCGCCGACGATCGTGGCGATCATCGTCATCATCACCGGCCTCAGACGGATATTGGCGGCGTTCTCGATGGCGCTGCGCACGTCCTGGCCGCGGTCACGCAGCTGGTTGGCGAACTCGACGATCAGGATGCCGTTCTTCGCCATGATGCCGACCAGCATGACGAGACCGATCTGGCTGTAGATGTTCAGAGTATTGCCGGTCATGATCATCGCGAAGACGGCGCAGGCGAGGCCGAGCGGCACCGTCGACATGATGATGATGCCGCTGACGAAGCTTTCGAACTGCGCCGCCAACACCAGGAAGATAATGACGATCGCGAAGCCGAAGGTGATGAAGAGGCCGCTGGCGTTCTCGTCGAGCGTCGCGGCTTCAGCGAGCGGCATGACACGCGACCCCGGCGGCAGCAGCGGCTCGGCCATGTCTTCCACCATCGTCAGTGCCTCGCCGAGTGCGAGGTCGGATTTCAGGCCGGCCGACAGCGAGACGGCGCGGAGCTGCGATTCGCGTGCAAGCTGGGGCGCCACGGCCTTCTCCTCGATCGTCGCGATCGACGACATCGGCACGATCCGGCCGTCGCCGGCCTTGACGAAGATGTTCTGCAGGTCGGTGGGATCGTTGAGCGGCGTGGTGGAGGAGAGCAGCTTGACCGGATAGGCCTCTCCCTCGACAAAGATGTCGACGACGCTGCTGCCGTCGAGCATTGCCTGCATCGCCCAGGAAAGCGCACTGATGTCGACGCCGAGGTCGGAGGCGCGCTCGCGGTCGATGGTCACAGACAATTGCGCCTGATTCGCCTCGTAGTTCAGCCGCACGTTCTCGAAGCGGCCGGTATCTTCCATGGCCCGCACCAGTTTCGCCGCAGCATCGCCGAGCTTCGTATAGTCGTTGCCGACCAGCGCCACCTGGAGGCCGCTGCCGGCTCCCCGAATACCGAGGCTGTTGGGCTGTATGGCGAAGGCGCGGACCGAGGGAACCTTGGCGGTCACCTTGTTGATATCCGCGACGATCTGCTGCTGGGACCGCTCACGCTGCTCCCAGGAGGCGAGCGTCAGCACCATGAAGCCGCTATTCGCCGAACCGCCCTGGCCGGAAATCGAAAACACATTGGTGACTTCGCCGGATTTGACGAGCGGCTGCAGCCCCTCCTCGATCCGGCGCATCTGGGCCTGCGTATATTCGAGCGAGACGCCTTGCGGCGCGTTGATCCGGAGCATCACCTGCGACCGGTCCTCGTTCGGCGTCAGCTCCGATTTCAGCGTCATGAACGCCGCCGCCCCGGCAACTGTGAAGAAGGCGGCGACCGTGAAGACGACGAGCGGCGCATTGAGGCAGGCGCGGAGCGTCACGCGGTAGAAGCCGGCGGCACGCTGGCCGAAGCGCGCCATCGGGCCTTGATGCGCATGCGCCTCGCTGGTCAGCATGCGCGAGGCGAGCATCGGGCAAAGCGTCAGCGAAACGAAGGAGGACAGCAGGATCGAGAAAGCGAGCACGAAGCCGAATTCGCGGAAAAGCCCGCCTGTCTGCCCCGGCAGGAACGAGAGCGGCACGAAGACGGCCGCCAGCGTCGCAGTGGTCGCCAGGACGGCGAAGAAGACCTCGAGCGTTCCATGCACGGCGGCCGCGCGTGGACCCAGGCCTTCCGCTCGGCGGCGCACGATGTTCTCCAGCACCACGATCGCGTCGTCGACGACAAGCCCGGTCGCCAGCACGATCGCAAGCAGCGTCAGGATGTTGATCGAGAAGCCGGCGAGATAGATCGCCGCCACCGTTCCGACAAGCGCAATCGGCATGCTGATCGTCGGGATCAGCGTCGCGCGCCAGTCGAGCAGGAATAGATAGATGACGAGCGTGACGATGAAGACGGCGACGACCAGCGCGATCTCCACCTCATGGATTGCGCCATTGATGAACACCGCATCGTCGCTGGTGATCTTGAGCTCGGTGCCCGCCGGCAGGATGTCCGAGGAGATCGTATCGACCACCTTGCGCACGCCTTCGGAAATATCGACGGTGTTCGACTGCGCCTGGCGGATGATGCCGAGACCGATGCCCTGGCGGCCATTGGAGCGCAACGCCGAACTCCCGGTGTCCGGGCCGAGCGTCACCGTCGCCACGTCGCGCAGCCGGACATTGCTGCCGAGGATCAGGTTCTCGAACTGCTCGGGCGTCTGCAGGTCCGCAGTCGCCCGGACCGAGATCTCCTGGCTGGCGCTCGTCAGCGAGCCGGCCGGGACGTCGTAGGAAGCATTCGCCAGCGCCTCGCGCAAATTGGCGACGGTGACGCCGCGCCCGGCGAGCTTCGCCTGGTTGAGGTCGATGCGGAAGATCTTCTCCTGGTCGCCATAGACGGTGACATCGGCAACGCCCTCGACGGCCGCCAGCCGGTCGCTAATCTCGTTCTCGACCAGCAGCGTCATGTCCTCCATCGACATGGTGTCGGAGGTCAGCGCCAGGCGCATGATCGGCTGGCTGTCGGAATCGGCCTTGACGATGCGCGGCTCTTCCACGTCGTCCGGCAGCTGGCCGCTGATCCGGCCGAGCGCATCGCGAATGTCGTTCGCCGCCTGGCCGATGTCGGTCGTGTCGGAAAATTCAAGCGTCACGCGGCTGCGGCCGAAGGACGACGACGAGGAAATGCCCTTGATGCCCTGGACGCGCGACACCGCCCCTTCGATGACCGATGTCACCTCGCGATCGATGGTCTCGGGCGAGGCGCCCTCGAACTCAGTCGTCACCGATATGACCGGCTGGTCGACCTGCGGCAGCTCGCGGATCTCGATGCCGTTCCAGGCGGCAAGCCCCGCGACCACGATCAGCATGTTGACGACGAGTGCGAAAATCGGCCGGCGGATAAAGAGCGCGGTGAAGCCGGTCTTGCCGCCCTGCCCGCCGGGGTGACCGCCAATGCCGATGTTCATTGCGCGTCCCCCGCCACCTTCTGCTCGCGTTCGGGGCTTGCCTCGCCGGCTATGCGCACCGCGCCGCCGTCGCGAAGCCGCTGCACACCCTCGGTGACGATGCGGTCACCCTCGGCGATCTGCGCCTCGACCAGCACCTTGTCGGGATTGCGCTGGATGATCTTGATCGGCACGCGCTGGCTCTTGTCGCCGCTGACGCGCCAGATATAGGAGCCTTCCGAGCTCCACTGGATAGACAGCGGGTCGACGGTCGGATAGCGATCGCCGTCAAAGGCCATCGTGACCGAGAAGGACATGCCGGCACGCAGCATGTCGTCCGGATTTTCGATCCGCGCCCGCACCCGGAGCGTGCGGCTTGCCTGATCGAGGCGGTTGTCGATCGCATGAATGGCGCCGGTGAGCTGGCGGCCGGGTTGCGCCACCGCATTCGCGGTGACCGGCTGCCCCACGGAAATCTTGCTGGCGAAGCGTTCCGGCACCCAGAAATCGACCAGGATCTGCGACCGGTCATCGACGACGGCGATCGGCGTCGACGTGGTGACGTAGTCGCCGACATTGACGGTGATGATGCCGACGATGCCCTTCGAAGGCGCCACGACGTCGCGCCGCTTGAGATCGAGCTCAGCCGTCCTCAGCGCCAGTTCGGCGGCCTGCATGGCGATCTCGGCGTCGCGGATCTCGACCGCGGTAACCGCGCGGGCCGTTCCGAGATTGCGATAGCGCTCGACCTTTTCCCGGGCGCTGTCGCGCGTCAGCCGGGCCTGCTCGGCGGCAATCATCTGCTCGTCGCTGTCGAGCCGCGCGATCACCTGGCCCTCCTCGATCCTGTCGCCGGATTTTACCAGGATTTCCGTCAGATTACCCGTGGAAGCGGGCGTCACGGTCACCGAGCGGATTGCTTCGCCATTGCCGATGGCGTTCAGCCTATTGTTGACGATCGCGCTCTCAGCCGGCCTGACGACCACGAGCGCCGCGTCCGAGAAGCCGCGCCCACCTTCTCCGCGCCCGCCGTTGCGGGGGCCACCGGCTCCCTCGCCGCCCGCAGATCCGGAGAGCGCATCGATCAGCGGATGCGAAACACCAATCGCCCCCAGCGTTTCACCCGCTCCGGGGGCAAAGCGCACCCAGGCGGCTCCCCCGACGACGAGTACGAGGAGGCTGACCGCCAGTTGCTTCAAAAAGCGCATGCATGTCTCCGAATAAGATACGCGCTCCAGCGCGGCGCGTACCGGCGGAACGTTCCGAGTTGCCGCAAGTATCATTGTTTGCGCGCCTTCGGGCAATCTCGGAACGCCATCATTACGCATTTGTAATGAAAGCAGAATTTGTTGTCCGCATCATGGCGCCCCCGCATGCCGGCGCTCGTCGATCGCTGTTTACAGCCGCCGCGGCTCGGCTATTCTGCCTCATGAAACCGGACGTTGAAAAAGGGGGGAGAAAGCACATGTGCGATGCATGCGTGATCGAATCGGTAAAGCAGCAAATGTTGTCGCGGCGCAGCTTCTTCCGCGCCGCCGCTGTCGCATCGGCGGGCGCCGCGGCCGCCGGCATGGGGGTCGCGCCGCCGGCGCTTGCCACCGGCCATACGAGCGTCACCGACCTCACCCATGAACTCCATGAGGAGTTTCCGACCTTCTTCGGCCAGCAGCAGTTCTTCCGCGAGCAGAAGTTCAACTTTGCCGAACATACGTTCAACCTGTTCGAGCTCCGGGTGAACGAACATACCGGCACCCATGTCGATGCGCCGCTGCATTTCTCCGCCGACGGCCTCTCGGTCGCGGAACTGCCGGTCGAAAAACTCCTCGTGCCGCTCTGCATCGTCGACATTCGCGAGAGGGCGGCAGCCGACCCGGACGCGCAGGTCACACCCGAGGACATCAAGGCGTGGATCGCCGCCAATGGCGATGTTCCGGAGAATGCCTGCGTCGCCATGCTTTCCGGTTGGGCGGCCCATCTCGGCACGGAGAAGTTCCGCAACGCCGACGCCGAGGGCAAGCTGCACTTCCCCGGCTTCCATGTCGACGCAGCCAAGTTTCTGCTCCAGGAAACGAAGGCTGCCGGCATTGCCGTCGACACGCTCTCGCTCGATCACGGCATATCTCCTGACTTCGCCACCCACCGCGCCTGGCTGCCGGAGGGTCGCTGGGGGCTGGAAGCCGCCGCCAATCTCGACAAGCTACCGGCCAAGGGCGCAACGCTCGTCCTCGGCGCGCCGAAGCACCGCGGCGGCACCGGCGGGCCGGCGCGCGTTTTCGCCCTCGTTTAGAACCTCGGAAGGAAGCATCATGAGCACCGTTGCGCCGCCGTCCGACCCCGAATCGAACCTGCGCGTCAAGGCGGTTTTCGACGACATCCGCGCCACGCGGAAATCGGACTTCATCAACAATATGTGGCTGTGGCTCGCCTTCGATCCGGACCTGCTGGAACGCACCTGGGCGGAGGTCAAGGCGGTGATGGCGACGCCCTCGGCGCTCGATCCGCTGGTCAAGGAGATGCTGTACATCGCAGTTTCCGTCAGCAATGGCTGCGGCTATTGCATTCACTCGCACACCGCCGCCGCCAAGGCAAAGGGGATGAGCGAAGCCGAGCATGCCGATCTGCTGCGCGTCATTTCGCTTGCCGCCAAGACCAACCAGCTGGCGACCGCGCTGCAGGTCCCGGTCGATCCGGCCTTCGACGCCACGGCCGAACGATAGCGACATCGAAACACCAGCGCTGAAAACGCCTGTCTTTCCACAGGTTTGCAGAAATCCGACGAGACTCCGGAATAAAAGAAGAACATCCTTTCTGGCCTTTCGGTCCCGAATCACTACATTGGGCCGCATGAGCAAAGGTTTCGACGACATCCCCTTCTTCGACGAGGAGCCGGCGCCGCGCAAACCCGCCCCTGCCGCCGGCGGCATCGCGGCGCGCGCCATGGCTGCCCGCGACAAGGCGCAACGGCCGGACTATCTCTCCGGTCTCAACTCGGAACAGCGCGAAGCCGTCGAAACGCTGGAGGGCCCGGTGCTCGTGCTTGCCGGCGCCGGCACCGGCAAGACGCGCGTGCTGACCACCCGCATCGCCCATATCCTGTCGACCGGCCGCGCCTATCCCTCGCAGATCCTCGCCGTGACCTTCACCAACAAGGCGGCGCGCGAGATGAAGGAGCGCATCGGCGTGCTCGTCGGCCATGCGGTCGAAGGCATGCCCTGGCTCGGCACCTTCCACTCGATCGGTGTCAAGCTCTTGCGCCGCCATGCCGAACTCGTGGGGCTGAGATCCGATTTCACCATCCTCGACACCGACGACGTCGTGCGGCTGATCAAGCAGCTTATCCAGGCCGAAGGGCTGGACGACAAGCGTTGGCCGGCCAAGCAATTCGCCGCCATGATCGACACCTGGAAGAACAAGGGCCTCGATCCGGCGCATATCCCCGAGGGCGACGCCCGCGCCTTCGCGAACGGCAAGGGCCGCGAGCTCTACGCCGCCTACCAGAACCGCCTGGTGACGCTAAACGCCTGCGACTTCGGCGACCTGCTGCTGCACCCGATCCGCATGTTCCGCGCCAATCCGGACGTGCTCAAGGATTATCACGACAAGTTCCGCTATATCCTCGTCGACGAGTACCAGGATACCAACACGGCGCAATATATGTGGCTGCGGCTCTTGGCGCAGCGGCCGCAGAGCGGCAAGGCCGTCGTGAGAGAAACGCCTGCGGGCGAAGCCCGAGCCAGCCAAGGCTGGCCGGACGACGTTTCGTCCGCCCCCGCGGAGCGCAGCCGCGCAGGCGGCGACAGCGTGAGCGCAAACAAACAGCAGCAGATAAACATCTGCTGCGTCGGCGACGACGACCAGTCGATATACGGCTGGCGCGGCGCCGAGGTCGACAATATCCTCCGTTTTGAGAAGGACTTCCCGGGCGCCAAGGTCATCAAGCTCGAGCGCAACTACCGCTCGACCGAGCATATCCTCGGCACCGCCGCGCATCTGATCGCCCACAATGAGGGCCGGCTCGGCAAGACACTCTTCACCGAACGCAGCCACCCGGACGACGAGAAGGTGCATGTGCACGCCGCCTGGGATTCCGAAGAGGAAGCCCGCGCCGTCGGCGAGGAGATCGAACAGCTCCAGCGCCAGAAGCACAATCTGAACGACATTGCGATCCTGGTGCGCGCCTCCTTCCAGATGCGCGAGTTCGAAGACCGCTTCGTCACCCTCGGCCTCAATTATCGCGTCATCGGCGGCCCGCGCTTCTACGAGCGGCTCGAAATCCGCGACGCCATGGCATATTTCCGCCTCGTCTGCCAGCCGGCCGACGATCTCGCCTTCGAGCGCATCGTCAACACGCCGAAACGAGGCCTCGGCGACACCACCGTTCGAACCCTGCACGACTATGCCCGCGCCCGCGACATTCCGATGCTCGCCGCCGCAACCGAGATCATCGAGACCGACGAGTTGAAGCCGAAGGCGCGCAAGGCGCTGTTCGACGTCGTCACCGATTTCCGCCGCTGGCAGACCTTGCTCGAAACGACGCCGCACACGGAGCTTGCCGAACAGATCTTGGATGAGAGTGGCTATACGGCGATGTGGCAGGCGGACAAGTCGGCCGAAGCGCCGGGGCGGCTTGAAAACCTCAAGGAACTCATCCGCTCGATGGAGGCCTTCGAATCAATGCGCGGCTTCCTGGAGCATGTCGCGCTCGTCATGGATGCCGAGCAGAACGAGGACATGGATGCCGTGTCGATCATGACGCTGCACTCGGCCAAGGGCCTGGAATTCGACACCGTCTTCCTGCCGGGCTGGGAGGAAGGTCTCTTTCCGCATCAGCGGGCACTCGACGAGGGCGGCCGCGCCGGGCTCGAAGAGGAACGCCGCCTCGCCTATGTCGGGATCACCCGCGCCAAGCGCCGCTGTCACATCTGGTTCGTCTCGAACCGCCGCATTCACGGCCTCTGGCAGTCGACGATGCCGTCGCGCTTCCTCGACGAACTGCCGGTCGACCATGTCGAGGTCGCCGAGCAGGACGTCTCCTATGGCGGCTACAATCGCGGCGGCTATGGCCAATCCCGCTTCGACAAGGCCGATCCCTTCGAGAACAGCTACCAGACGCCCGGCTGGAAGCGCGCCCAGCAGCACCGCTCGGACGCCACCCGCGACAATTGGGGCAGCCGCTCCGGCCATGCCGTCGAACGCATCGGCTACGGCGAGTCAGGTCCCCGCACCCGCACCATCGAGGGCGAGCTCGTCGCCAAGTCGACGACTGCGGAACCGTCCCGCTTCAGCGTCGGCGACCGCGTCTTCCATCTGAAATTCGGCAACGGCAACATTGCCGCGGTCGAAGGCAACAAGCTGACGATCGATTTCGACCGCGCCGGACAGAAGCGCGTGCTGGAGGGGTTTGTGGAAAGAGTGTGACGCGCCCCCTCAGATCACCATCCGATACATCACGAAGCCCGACTTCTCCGCCACCTTGTCGTAGAGCCGCATCGCCTTGAGGTTGGTCTCGTGGGTCAGCCAGTAGACCCGCGAGGTGCCGGCGCGTCGCGCTGCTTCGAAGACCCCGTTGATCAGCGCCTCGCCGACCCCTCTGCCGCGGGCTGCCTCGTTGATGAAGAGGTCCTGGAGATAGCAGTTCGGCTGGATTGCCGTGGTGGTGCGGTGAAAGATGAAGTGGGTGAGCCCGACCAACCGGCCCTTGTTCTCGGCAACCAGGGCATGCATCGGTTCATAGGCATCGAAGAAGCGCGACCAGGTCATATGGGTGATGTCGGGAGCGAGTGCGGCTTCGCCCGAACGTCCGTAAAAGGCGTTGTAGCCCTCCCAGAGCAGCAGCCACTGGTCGTAGTCGCCCCGGACGACCGGGCGGATGGAAAGGTTTTCACTCATCGTCGAACCCACCGGAAAGGCCGTTGCGGGGGCGCCAGCATAACCCTTGATTTCGGCAAGGTCTATCTGGCAGCCGCATGCCGTCGATCACTGATTTTCATCCGAAGGGGCCCTTGCTGCGCTTTCTCCTTTCGCGCGCCGCATCAGCGCGATCACCTCGGCGTCGGTGGTTTGCTCGAAATCGTCGTAATAGATGCTGACCGCATGAAAGGGATGAGGCGTTGCGAGGCAGACGACCCGGTCCACTTGACGGCGAAGGCCGGCGATTGCACTCGGCGGAGCCACCGGGACGGCCACGACAAGTGCCGCAGCGCCCGCCTTCCGGAGCGCCTGGACGGCGGCCCTCACCGTGCCGCCGGTGGCAATCCCGTCGTCGACGAGGATGACCTTGCGCCTTGCCGGAGAAATGCGCGGCCGGTCGCCGAGGTAAAGTTCGCGGCGGCGCTCCAGTTCCAGGCGCTGACGCGACACCTCGGCATCGATATATTCCTGTGAGGGTTTGACCAGGCGCATGACCTCGGCGTTGAGCACCAGTTGCGGTTCGTCGCCATCGACGAGCGCGCCGAGGCCGAACTCGGCCTGTCCGGGAGCGCCGATCTTCCGTACGATCAGCAGTTCGAGCGGAGCACCGAGGACCGTCGCCACCTCGAAGGCAACCGGCACGCCGCCGCGTGGCAGCGCCATCACCAGGGGCTCGGCAATGCCCTCGCTTGCGATGGCAGCAGCGAGCCTTCGCCCCGCGTCGATCCGGTCTGCGAAGCAAGGTCTCTCATCCGACATGGAGCACGCTCCGGAGCATCGTCTGACAGGTTGAACCGATGCATATCATGAGAGGTATCGGCCCCTTAGGTTGGATGAATCGTCCGAGAACCGTGTGCTCCCGTATCCGACTGGATGGCGCGGGTGAAGATTCTTGTCGCAACCAGTGCGAGAAAGACCAAACGCTCAAATTGCAGCGAATTTGGCCGGCCTTCGTTAACACGGCGCCGCTACGAATTTGTTCACGCATACCGCTGCCCCGAAAGCCATCCGCTTCATTTTAGCACGACAGGCCGTTTCGAAATGAGCATTTTCCCTGCCATATCGGTCATTTCGCTTTTTGCCCTACTGCCCGCCCTTCTACGACTGCGAAGCTCCGAAAAGGCCGGCGTCCGGGAATTCGCGATCGCCTGCTCACTATCGGCGATTGCAACGGCGCTGCTGATGGCGGCGACGTCGTTCGGGTTTCCGCTCGCCGCAATGCCCGGCCATGCGGTGCTGATCTTTGCCCTTTTCGCGCTCTTTCTCGGTTTTCGCCGACTCGACGACCAATCCGCCTCAATCGGCTTCTGTGCTACGATGGCATTTGTTGCTGCGGCGGCGGGCCTTCTCGTCGATGCGGGCAGCGAGGACAGCTTCGGCGCGCGCATGATCGTTATCGCCGGCTGCGGCGCGGCTCTGCTTGTCGTCATCGGCCTCCCGGCCGTTGATGAATGGGCGAACGACAAGCCGGCTTTGCGCGCCGGCGTCCCCGGCCTTCTGACGGTCGCCTTTGCCGGGCTCGTTCACGCTGTCCGATCCGCGCCCGAGACCTCCCCTGAACTCTCGGCCTCCCCTTCATCGGTAGTCTTCGAATTCTCCCTTGCCTTTCTGCAGATACTCTTCCTCCCCACTCTTTTCGTCGCGGTTATCCTGACGATCGAGAATCGCGTCATCGTTGGTCTCAAGACGATGCTCGCACGTGACCCCCTGACGGGCGCACTGTCGCGCAGGGCGCTCATCGAAGACGGCGAGAAAACGATCGCCCATTGTCTTGCCGATCATCGTCCGGCGGCCTTCCTCCAGCTCGACCTCGACTATTTCAAGCAGATCAACGACCAATACGGTCACGCCTGCGGCGACATGGCGCTCGCCCATTTCGTCAAGACCGTGTCCGCTTTCCTCGACGGGCGCGGTATCTTCGGGCGGATTGGTGGCGAGGAATTCGGCATCGTGCTGCCGGACCATTCGGAAGAGCAGGCTGCAGCAGTCGCCGAAGCGATCTGCCGCGCCGTGCGCGACACGCCGGTTGGTCGGGCGCATCAGCGCATCCGCCTGACGGTCAGCATCGGCATCGCCGCAGCGGCAGCCGGCGACACGATCATGGACGTCATGATCCGCGCGGATCTGGCACTTTACGATTCCAAGGCCGATGGCCGTGATCGCTGCTCGATCGCCAGGCCTCGCCATATCGATGCCAGCGCCCGGGTGCTTGCAGCCGCCGCGGCGCAGCTGCGACAGGCCGACGTCCCTCACCAGGATCATATGCGCCACAGCGCATGAGCGCAGCAGCGGCTACGCGACATCTTGCATCGCCCGCGCCGCCACCTATGTGAACGGTGCTGCTCGTTGGAGGATCCCATGTCTCGCCGCACCCGCACCCTGCTCCTCGCCGCTCTGGCATTGACCGCCACGGCCGCGCCCCCTGCTCGCGCCGAGACAGTGGGCAAAGTCGGCGTCGACTGGCTCGGCAACGATATCAAGATCGATGCCGTTCGCGATCCGAAGGTCAACGGCGTCACCTGCCACGTCACCTATTTCGATCGCAGCGTCATCGACCGCCTGAAGAACGGCAACTGGTTCGAGGATCCCTCGAACAACTCGATCGCCTGCCGCCAGACAGGTCCGATCAGCATCGGCGATATCGATCTGTCGAACGAGGGAGAGGAAGTCTTCCGGTCCGGCCTGTCGCTTATCTGGAAGGATCTGCTCGTGACCCGCATCTACGACAAGGCGAACGACACTTTGATCTATCTCGCCCATTCGCGCCAATTGACCGACGGGTCGGCCAAGATGTCGATCACCACCGTTCCGCTCTTCGGCCAGACCGTCACTTGGGAAAAGGGCCGTCCCCAATAAGCACTGCCGCCGCAATTGCGGCGGCAGTATGCAAGCTGGCCCCTTCTGGGCCCGATTGCTCAGGACATCAGGGCGTCGGCGGAAAGATGCCGCGATAGTATTGGCCCTCACCCGACTCGTATCTTTCCCTGTAGGTGGTGCCACCGATGGGCGTAACGCGCTGTCCGTCGATGCTGCCCGTGGGCATGACGTCGACGTTCGACGGCGTGGTGCTACGCGGCATCAGCACGCGCGTATTGTTCTGCGTCCCCGGAGGGTTATGCGGGTCTATGCCCTGGTAATAGCTATCCGCGAAGGCTGGTGCGGCAACACCGGCAAGCGCGGACGAGAGGACGAATGCGGCGAATGATGTTTTTAGAGAAAATCTCATGACCTTAGCTCCTATCTCCATTCAGCATCCTCGCCTCCTGACGGATGCAACATGGCAGCATACGGCCTCCTAACGAATGCTGCTGTTACCAGCATAACACCTTTCGCTGCCTTGGCTTCCTCCGCACAGTCAATGTTTCGTCACGATTGCTCCTGCAACCGTGATGGAGATGAAGCAACTTTAACTTGACGCAGTGGCGGGCCTCGATGGCGCGAGATCCTGTCCACGGCCGGAAAAGCCGCGCCGGCGCTCACCTCGCTCGGCCGGCCGGCGGGCTTGCCGGGCTCCTGTCGCTCAGGGAACAGGAGCCGGTGGGATGATACCCTGGTAGTAGTCGCCCTGACCGCCGCCCTGGTACTCGTTCTCGTAGCGCTCGCGGACTTGAGAGGGCGATCCGCCGTAGATGCCCATCGGCACCGGCTCGACATACAGGGGTGCGGGGTCGACGTAGATGCTGCCGGTCGGCGCTGGATCAACATAGACGCCGCGATCGACGTAATACGGGCTCTCCACCATCGGGACGTATACCGACCCTCTGTTCTGCGTTCCCGGCGGATGATGCGGGTCGATGCCCTGGTAGAAGCCGTTCGCAAAGGACGGTGCGGCGGCTCCGGCAAGCGCGAACGAGAGGACAAATGCGGCGAATGAAGCTCTTGGAGAAACTCTCATGGCATTGCTCCTTGTCCGTTTCAGCATCCGACTTCAACGGACGCTGCGACTAACAGTATAAGATCTCCTCACCGACGCTGCACCTTCATAACTCGGATGCCGTGCAGGTGTTCCTGCACGCGAGCGTCACTGCCTCCCGACCAGCTAGCTGCACCTTTGCCCCTCGCCGGATCTACCGACGCCCCGCCGTAACGCAAAAGGCCCGCTCTCGCGGGCCCCTGCATGTGTCTCTACGAGCATCCGGGCCTATGCGGCCTGGGCCAGCTCGTCGGCAATGACCGTATCGAGGTTGAGGAAGCACACCATCGATTTCTCGAGCGCGACGATGCCGCGGCAGAAGGCACGCTGGGCCTCCGGAATGATTTCCGGCGCCGGCTGCAGGTCTTCGCTGCGGATCGTCATCATGTCCGAAACCTGCTCGACCAGGAGGCCGACGAGCTTGCCGTTGATATCGGTGACGATGATCGCCGAGCGCTCCGAGGGCTCGGTCATCCTCATGCCGAGCCGGCATGCCATGTCGATGACGGGGATCACCGCGCCGCGCAGGTTGATGAGGCCGAGCACGTAGGGCGGCGTATGCGGCATCGGTGTCACCGGTGCCCAGCCGCGAATCTCGCGGATCGCCATGATGTCGATGCAGAATTCCTGGTCCCCGAGGTGGAAGGAGACGATTTCGAGATAGGCGCCGGACTGCTTGATTGCGTTGCTCATGATCAGAATTCTTCCCAATTGTCACCGGAGGCCGTGACGGAGGGTACGGCGGCCGATGTGTTGCCGAAAGCGCCCGCCAGCTTGCCCATCAGGGCCTTGGCGGGAGATGGAGCCGGACGGGTGGATGCCTGGGCAGCTGCCGGCTGATGGAGAGCAACGGGTTTGGCGGCCACTGCCTTGCGTGCACCGGCCTGCATGCTCGAGCCTGCCGCGCTAGTCTTGATGGACGGCGCCGCCGCCGGAGCAGCGGCCCGCATCGTCGTTTCGCTGACCTGCCCGTTGCGGAACTGGCTCAGGAGCTCGCTGAGCTTCTCGGCATCCTGGGCGAGCGTGTGGCTCGCCGCATTGGTCTGTTCGACCATCGCGGCATTCTGCTGCGTCATCTGATCGAGCTGGCCGACCGCGGTATTTATCTCGTGGAGTCCGGTCGACTGCTCGCGCGCCGCCTGTACGATGGAGCTCATGTGTTCGTTGATGCGTGCGACATTTGTACCGATGCGGCCAAGGGCATCGCCGGTCGCCTGAACCAGCTTGACGCCGGTTTCGACCTCGGTACCCGAGCGCGTGACCAGCGCCTTGATGTCCTTCGCAGCACCCGCCGCCCGTTGCGCGAGCTCGCGGACCTCCTGAGCCACGACCGCAAAGCCCTTGCCGGCGTCGCCGGCCCGCGCTGCCTCGACGCCGGCATTAAGCGCCAAGAGGTTCGTCTGGAAGGCGATCTCGTCGATGACGTTGATGATCTTGCCGATCTCGTTGGATGCGCCCTCGATCCGGGCCATGGCGGAGATCGCCTCGCCGACGATGCGACCCGATTCCTCGGCATTGACGCGCGTCTCGCCGACCATGCGGCTTGCCTCTTCGGCGCGGTCGGTCGCCGTCTTGACGGTGACCGTGATCTCTTCGAGAGCCGCCGATGTCTGCTCGAGCGATGCCGCCTGCCTTTCCGTCCGCCGCGCCAGATCGTCGGCGGCACTGCGCATCTGCCGGCCGTTGGCGTCGATCGAGATCACGTTCTCCTTCACATTGCCAAGAACATGGCTCAGCCGGTCGACCGTGTTGTTGAAGTCACGCCGGAGCGTGTCGAGTCCCTCCTCGAACGGCTCGCGGATCGATACTGCGAGATTGCCTTCGGCAAGTTGATTGAGCGCCCGGCCGAGAGCGTCCACCGCCGCCTTGATGCGGCCGACCACCTGCTCGCGCTCGGCAGCCTGGTTTTCGCGGTCCCTTTCCATCTCGTTGCGGCTTGCGGCGGCATGCTGTTCGAGCGAGCGCTTTTCCATTGCTGCGGTCCGGAACAGATCGACCGAGCGGGCCATCTCGCCGATTTCGTCGCTGCGGTCCAGGGCGGCGACGGCCGACGTCAGATCGCCGGAGTGGATGCGCTGCATGCTGTCTCGTAGCCCGAGGATACCCCGGCGAAGCGCGTTCCCGTGGAACCAGATCAACCCCAGCATGCCGGCCATGGCTAGGATGCCCACAAAGGATTGCAATAGGAGCGCGTCGCTCGAAGCGACGCGCGCTTCCTCGGTACGCGCCGTGGCAAGATGGGCCGCAGCGTCGGTGATTTCAGTCAGGAGGGCATTCATGCGTTCGCCGCCGCCGTCGATCGCATCGTCCAGGCGGCCGAATTCCTCCGCCGGCGCGCCGTCCTCCACCAGCCTCTTCAAATCTACTTCAATCGCCTGGCGGAGTGCGGCGAGGTCGGATCCGAAACCCGCGAGCTGCCCGGATTTGCCAAGCAGCCGCGCCAAGGCTTCGAGATCGGGCATCTTCGCGTCGAGCAGGGCGAGCGACTCCTTGATCTGCGTCGCCCGCTCCGGCTGGATCCTGCCCTCCTCGCGGTCGATGATCGTATCCATCGCAATGAGTACCAGTTCGATACTGGCAAACCGCATATCCTCGGCGGTTTTCATGCCTTTCTCAGCGATGATCGCCTTCTCGAGCGCGGCTTCAGAGCGACTGTTTTGGTAAAAGCCGACCCCAAGCACGCAGCCGAAACCGAGAAAGGCCGCTGCTGCGAGCGTCGCCAGCCGCTGGCTGACAGAGAGGGTGCGGGTTTCGGAAGGAGACGTGGTCATTTGACTGGCAGTCCGTGGCAATGGACCTGCCCGACGCGAGCGCGGTCCTCCGTTGCGATCGATGCGGATAGCCGGGCTCGATCAACCGGATGACCTCATGTCATGTCGAAGTGGTGGCACTCCTCCGCGTCAGCCGATAGTGTCAAAGAGACCTTAAACAATCGCTAATACACCGTTCCCACTGCCTCGAAGAAGCCGGATGGGACGGCCTCTTTTCTTGCCGTTTTGTGATGCTATGATCGTCTCATGCGCACGGATACGAACAGATCCCTTTCTCCCCTCGTGCTGACCCTTCTCACCGGGGGGTTCGCGCTAGTCTGCCTCTTCGCATTCCAGGGCTGGCTCGCCCATGGCGCGGATATTTTCCTCGCGCTCGCCGAAACGGGCGTTTCCTGGTGCTTCTAGGAAAGCGCAAGCGGAGCAAGTAAGCCCTCAAAACGGGAGCGAAACGCCTGCGGCAATTGGGCCTTTGCGCCGGTTGCGACGAAGCGCTATCAAAGCCTCCATGTTCATCGACGGCCGGCAATCGGCCGCAACAGGCCGGTGGCAATGATGAAGTCAATCCGCATCGCCCTTTGGGCAGCCATCCTCGTCATGGTGGCCCTCCTGGGCTGGCTCACTTACGACATGACCCAGCCGAAACAACAGGCGTCGGCCGGCCCCTTCGGCGTGCCCTTCACGCTGGTGGCCCAGAACGGCCAGCCGATCACCGAGAAGGCGTTCGCCGGCAAGCCGACCGCCCTCTTCTTCGGCTTCACGCATTGCCCGGAAGTCTGCCCGACCACACTGTTCGAATTGAATGGCTGGCTTGAAAAGGTCGATCCGGAAGGCAAGAGGCTGCAGGCCTATTTCATCACGGTCGATCCGGAACGCGATACGCCGGAGATCCTCGGCCAGTACGTCTCCAACGTGTCGAAGCGCATCACCGGCATCTCCGGCCCGCCGGACAAGGTGCTCGAAATGGCCAAAGGCTATCGGGTCTACTTCAAGAAGGTGCCGGTTGACGAAGCGAAGCCTGATGGCGACTACACCATGGACCACACCGCTTCGGTCTTCCTGATCGATGCCGACGGAAAGTTCAGCGGCACGATCTCCTATGGCGAAAACCCCGAAACCGCGGTCAAGAAGCTCGAAAACCTCGTAAGGGGTTGAGGGCAGTTGCATAGCCTCGAAAGCGCCGGTCATCCGGCGCTTTGCGTTTATGCGCCAATCATGTTAGCGGCGGCCCGCGCGCCCGATCGAAGCGCGCAAAGGCCGTTGGGGCAGCCGAAGGGAAAAACCTTGAGCGAGATACGTCTTTTCGTCACCACCACCGAGAAGCAGGCGGCAGCCGTTCTCGACGTCATCAGCATGATCTTCGAAGACGAGGGTTACGCCGTTGCGACGATGGAAATCGACGAGAAGCGCGACGTCTGGGAAGCCTCCGTCTACATGATGGCGCACGAAGAGGAGAGCGTCGGATCGCGCCTTGCCGATGCGCTCGCCGCCGAATTCTCTCATCTTCCGATCGAGCGCGAGGTGCTGCCGGAGATCGACTGGATCGCCAAGTCGCTGGAAGGCCTCGCACCGGTGCGCGCCGGCCGTTTCGTCGTCCACGGCTCGCATGATCGCGACAAGGTGAAGACCGGCGAGATCGCCATCGAGATCGATGCCGGGCAGGCCTTCGGTACGGGCCATCACGGGACGACCGCTGGCTGCCTGGAAATGCTCGCCTCCGTGGCCCACTCACGTTGCATTCGCAACGTCCTCGACCTCGGCACCGGAAGCGGCGTGCTGGCGATTGCCGCCTGGAAGCTCCTGCATGTACCGGGGCTCGCAACCGATATCGATCCGATTGCTACCCGCGTCGCAACCGAGAATGCCCGCCGCAACGGCGTCGTCGCCGGCCTGACCTTCGCGACCGCGCCCGGATTTCATTCGACCGCCTTCGGCGCCCATGCCCCCTTCGATCTCATCATTGCCAATATCCTGGCGCGGCCGCTGATGAAGATGGCACCCGAGCTCGTCGCGAATCTTGCCCCCGGCGGCTCGGTCATCCTTTCCGGCATTCTTGCCGAACAGCGCTGGAAGGTGCTCGCCGCCTATAATGGCCAGCGGCTCAGGCATGTTCGGACGATCTGGAGAAACGGCTGGGTGACGATCCACCTGACGAAATAGGTTTGGCCGTGCAAAGCGCCGCTCCGGGCGGCGCCTCATCTTTCCTGCCGCTCGGCAGCCCAAAATGAAAAGGCCGCCCAATCCTTCATGGAGGGCGGCCTTTTCGAAACAAAGGCGATGCCGGAGCATCGCCCGCTGGCCGGCTTTTGACCGACCATGCCCGCGAGCTTGAGGAGGAGGAGCGCTCAAGCGGGCTCTACCGTTCCGAAATTGGCCACCTTGAGGGAGGAGGAGAACAGATGACCAATTATCTCGGAACTGCAGTCTTTTGAACTGCCGGACCTTCGTCCGTGTTCGTTGGCGCTCTTATACCCCATTATTTCAATAGAGAAAGATACACTGGCGCATGGGAGCCATGCGGGCAGCGCATATGTATGACAAATGGAGTGAGGCGGTGCGCGGTCGTCGCGCATGGCAGAATGTCGCCTCTTTCCCCCGAAGCGCCCTTTCCGCTAACATGGCACCACCTTCCCTGCGGCTCTCCGCCAAACCCAATTGGAAATTGTCATGTTTCAGTCCTTCGACGTCACCTCCACGCCCCAGTTCGGCAAGGAGCGGGCCACCGCGCTGCGTGCCGCTTTCGCGCCGCTCGGCATTGACGGCTTCCTCGTGCCGCGTGCCGACGAATTTCAGGGCGAATATGTGCCGGTCTCATCCGAGCGGCTGTCCTGGCTGACCGGCTTTACCGGATCGGCAGGCGTCGCCCTTGTCACGCAGCGGGAGGCAGTCGTTTTCGTCGACGGACGTTACGTGACCCAACTAAAGGAGCAGGTCGACGGCAGCGTCTTTACCGGCGGCGACCTCGTTGGAGAGCCGCCGCATATCTGGCTGGACGTGCATGCGCCGAAGGGGTTCCGTCTCGGCATCGATCCCTGGCTGCATACCGCGGCGGAGGTCCGCCGGCTCGAAAAGGCGCTTGCGGCAATCGGCGGCGCGCTCGTCTTCCTCGACCACAATCCGCTCGACCGGCTCTGGACCGACAGGCCCGCGGCTCCCCTCGGCGGCGTGACGATCCAGCCGATCGAGCATGCGGGCCAATTGGCCAAGGACAAGATCGCCGCGATCGCCGCGACGGTGGAAAAAGCCGAGGCAGCCGCGGTGGTATTGACCGACCCCTCCTCCGTCGCCTGGACGTTCAACATCCGCGGCAGCGACGTACCGCACACGCCGCATCCGCTGGCCCGCGCCGTCATTCATGCGAACGGTCGCGCCGAGCTCTTTCTCGACAAGCGGAAGACGGGGATCGAACAGGAAGCCTATCTGACCCAGCTTGCGGATATGCTGCCGCCCGGCGATTTTGGCGATCGGCTTGCATCGCTCGCCGCGAGCGGCGCCGCGATCATGATCGATCCGGATCTCGCTCCCTTCGCCATTGGCGAACTGATCCGTTCGAGGGGCGGTGTCATCGTCGAGGCCATCGATCCCGCCCGCCTGCCCCGCGCCCGCAAGAACGCTGCAGAGATCGCCGGATCGCTGCGCGCGCACCTGCAGGACGGAGCGGCGATGGTCGAATTCCTCGCCTGGCTCGCCGGAACGGAGCCCGGCAGCCTTACGGAAATCGGCGCGACCAAGAAATTGGAGGCGGTTCGGGCCGCTGTCGGCGAGCGCATGCAGAACCCGCTAAAGGACATTTCCTTCGATACGATTGCCGGCGCCGGCTCGCACGCCGCGATCATGCACTACCGCGTCACCACCGACACCGACCGGCCGATCGAGGCAGGAACCATGTTCCTGATCGACTCGGGTGCGCAATATATAAACGGCACGACCGACATCACCCGCACCGTCGCGATCGGCAGCGTGCCGGAGGAGCAGAAGCGCTTCTTCACCCTGGTGCTGAAAGGCATGATCGCAATCAGCACGGCGCGGTTTCCCAAGGGGTCCCGCGGTGTCGATCTCGACCCCCTCGCCCGCATCGCGCTCTGGAAGGCGGGTGCCGACTATGCGCACGGCACCGGCCATGGAGTCGGCTCCTACCTCTCGGTTCACGAGGGCCCGCAGCGGATCGCCCGGCTTGCCACCCAGGAACTCCTGCCCGGCATGATCCTTTCCAACGAGCCCGGCTACTACCGCCCCGGCGCCTTTGGCATTCGCATCGAAAATCTTGTCGTCGTGCGTGAAGCCGCGCAGATCGCAGGCGGCGATCTGCCGATGCTCGGCTTCGACACGCTGACCTATTGCCCGATCGATCGGCGGCTCGTGCTGCCGGCCCTCTTGAGCGACGAGGAACTTGCCTGGCTGAACGATTATCATGCGGAGACGCGGGAGAAGCTGATGCCGCTCATTGCCGGCGAGGAAACGCGCCAGTGGCTGAAGGCCGCAACGGAAGCCGTTTCACGTTGAGTCAGCTGTGTAGGTGAGAGGTCGGTAGGGAGGCCCGGCGGCGTGGGCTGGGGCTACAGGGGGCAGCCGGGCCTCCGTTGGGAGGTTTGATGTCTCAACCAACAACGCCGTTATATGCACCCCGGCGCTCGCGTGTAACCCGAGAATTTTACTGGATTGCCGGCAAATCTCCGAATTTTCCGCCTCGGCAAGCCTGGGGCGGAAGCTGAAAAGCCGGAACCAGACCGGCTTCTCCCTCAGATCCCGAGCATTTTCTTTGCTTCGCCGAGGGCTGCTTCCGAACCGGCATGATCGCCGGACTGGTGCAATTGCTCGCCCTGCGCGCGCAGCTCCTTGACCTTGGCCATGTCAGCCTCGGAAAGCGAGGCGTTCGGAATGGCGGCGTCGATTGCGGCCATCATTGAAGGGCACTGGTTGGCGAAGGCGGCCATAGGCGCGAGGGCCAGCATAAGGGCAAACGTGATCCTGGTAATCATTGTCGCTCCTCCACGGCCGGAGGGCTCATGCCTCTCCGGCATTGGATGAATGATAATCCATGACGGTGCCGGCGCCAATGCACCGTCGCGCAACCAAAAGGATGCTGCGAGCCCACGACTACAGGATCACGTGGCGGATCGCCATCACCACGACCCAGCCGACGAGCAGCATCCGCAGCGTCGAGAAGCGGAGCCCCGCGGCGAAGGCGACGAACATCGAAGCGGCCACGTCGAAGCCGCCATAGACGAAAGCGGGTGCCACGAGCGTCGTCAGCACGGCCGCCGGAACAGCGTTCAGCGCCGCCTCGAGGCGTGGGGGGATGTGCTTCAACTGCGTGATCAACACATAGCCGCCGACCCGCGTGGCAAACGTGGCGACCGCCGCGGCGATGATCAGGTAGAGCAGGTTGAGGTGCTGGGCATCCACGGCTCAGGCCTCCCTTTCGATTGCAGCCATTTCCCTTGGCTGCCGATCCTGCGGCAAGCACGCGGCAAGCACTACGCCGACAAGCGCGCCGATGCTCACATGCCAGGGCGAACCGACGAAGTGCATGGCCGCAACCGAGGCGACCGCGCTCGCCGCGACAACGGGCAGGAAGCGGTCGCGCTTGCGGAAACCGAGAACCAGCCCCAGGAAATAGATCGGCAAGAGCACGTCGATGCCGATGACCCTGGGATCGCCGATCAACTGTCCGAAAACAGCGCCCATTGCCGTGGTGATGAGCCAGGGGAAATAGATGATCAGGCCGAAGCCGAGATACCAGGAAAAGCTGACCGGAAGCCCGCACTCGGCCCGCCTCTCGCTTTCCGCATATTGGGGATCGATCAGCAGGAAGAAGGCGAAGAACTTCTGAACCAGCGTGAAGTGGCGGATGTGCCTGGCGATCGAGGCCGAATAGAGCACGTGCCGGAAGTTGACGGCGAAGACCGACAGCACCACCAGCCAAGGCTGGACATTGTTGCCGAACAGCTCGATGCCGACCATCTGGCTGGCACCGGCATAGACCATGGCGCTCATGAACACCGCATCGGCGATCGTAAAGCCGTTGTCGACGGCGAGCGCCCCGAACAAGGCGCCGAAAGGCGATGCCGCCATCATGATCGGGAAGCCGCCGCGCAGCCCCTCGCGGAACTCGTCTCTGTCCATGGATTTCCTCCGGTCGGAGCCCGGCGCGAGCGGCACTCGCAAGCTCTTCGTGCGGGACAGATAGGCCCTCGGGGAAGCCGCTACAATTCAATTACACTGATGCACAGATTGAATTTTATGATGATTGGTCAGGAGGCCCCTGCTGGTTTCCGGCAGTGAAGGGCGCCCGCCCTTAGGGACGGATCGTCCTGTCACGCGATTCTGCCCCCTCATCCCGCTGCCGCGACCTTCTCCCGGCTTCTGGCGGGGAGAAGGCTAAAGCCGTGCTCTCTTAAGTCCCCTTTCCCCGTTTGCGGGCCGAGGGGCAGAGATTGCGATTGCCGTGGCGCTTAACGCTTCGCCTGGAACGTATGCTCGATCCCCGGGAAGGAGCGCGCCTTCACCTCATTGGCATAGTCTTCCGCTGCCTTGGAGATCGCCGGGGCGAGCTCGGCGAAATGCTTGACGAAGCGCGGCTTGAAATCGTTGAAGATGCCGAGCATGTCGTCCGAGACGAGGATCTGGCCGTCGCAAGCCGGGGACGCGCCAATGCCGATGGTCGGCGAGCGCAATGTCGCGGTAATCTCGCGCGCGACCGGCTCGACCGTGCCTTCGACGACGATGGCAAAGGCGCCGGCGTCGTCGATCGCCTTGGCGTCGCGGCGGATCTTCGCCACTTCCTTCTCGTTCCGCCCCACCGAGCGGTAGCCGCCGGTGGTGTTAACCAGCTGAGGCATCAGTCCCACATGGCCGAGCACCGGAATGCCGCGGCTGACGAGGAAATCGACCGTCTCGGCCATTTCCGCGCCGCCCTCGAGCTTCACGGCGCTGCAGCCCGTTTCCTTGAGCACCCGCGCGGCGCTGCGGAAGGCCTGCTCCTTCGATTCCTGATAGGAGCCGAAGGGCAGGTCGACGACGATGCAGGCCCGCTCCGAGCCGCGCATCACCGCCTGGCCATGAGCAATCATCATGTCGAGGGTTACGCCGACGGTCGTGTCGAGGCCGTAGAGCACCA